>CAVRWY010000018.1:0-192734 GCA_963725045.1 uncultured Gemmatimonadales bacterium | reverse complement strand
ATTGCGTATCTGCTCTTGAACATGAAGACGGGAGTGGTGCGGCATTGCTGCGCGGCGCATCCGGCGCCGCTCGTGCTGCGCGCGTCGGGGGAGGTGCGCGAGCTCGCCGACGGGGAGGCGACGTGGGACTCGACGGCGACACGGTTCGTCGCGAAGGGGAGACTCAGCTACAGCCCGGAAACCGCGTGTTCCTGACCACCGACGGAATCGCGGAAGCCCCGAACGTGGCGGGCGAGCGCTTCGGCGACGCCCGCGTGCACACCGTGCTGCGCGAGACGCAGGGGCTCGGGCTGCAAGCGTCCTGCGACGCGGTGGTGAACGCGGTCACGACGTTCGCCGGCGGGCTTCCATCCCCGGACGACATGACCATCTTTGCACTGGAGTGGAAGGGCTAGGGCTCGCCTCGAGCCGCGTCACCGCAGCACAGGCGCCTTCAAAGCCTCGGATTCCCAGTGTCTCGAGGCGAAGTGGCGTACCGGAGGCGCACCGGCGGTCGCCGCCCAGAGTCCCGGTACCTTTCGGCGAGCCTGCGTATCACCCGCGCAGATCTTGCTCATCACGAAGCGAAAAGCGCGAGCCGAAAGGCTCCGGGAATCTGGGCAGAAGGCGAGCCGCCGGCGCGCCGAGGAACGTATCTGAGACGAGAGATACTGGGAACCCGAGGTAGCGCCCGTCAGCGGCGCAGCTCAGCTCGCGGTCGCCAGGATCACCGTGAACAGCACCAGCCAGACCACGCCCAGGAAGTGCCAGTAGATCGCGATCTGGCGCACTCCGGCGGAGAACACGCTCGAGTAGCGTCCGTACGCCGAGTTCACGGTGACCACCACCAGCGGTACGAGTCCGCCGATCACGTGCGCCGCGTGCAGCCCGGTGAGCACGTAGAAGAGGTACGCGTACAGCGACGAGCGGATCGTCGCATTCTGGCCGACCCAGCCCACCCAGTTCGCGACCTGGCTCCCCAAGAACGCGAATCCCAAGAGCGTGGTCAGAAGCGTCGCGATCTTGAGCGAGTCCCGCCGGTCGCGCTTCGCGCTCTCCACCGCCCACTGCATCGTGGCGCTGGACACGACGAGGATCGCGGTGGACCACCACAGACCGCGGGGCGGCGGCGGCATCCCCGGCGGCGGCCAGGAACCGGCGCGCCAGCGGATGATCAGCGTTGCGACAATCGATGCAGTGAAGAGAACGCCGAGCGACACCAGGAACAGGAACATCCCGAAGCGCCACGCACCGGGCGCGGGGCGTTCCTTGGTGGGGACTTCGTGATGATCCTTGCCGTTCGTTCGCGGCGATGCATCCGGAGCGGGGCCGCGCGCGTTCATGGCGGGCGGCGGCGCGGTCAGTGACTCTTCGCGGGAGGAGGCGCGGCCGAATCCGTCGCGGCGTGCGCGGAATCCGCCGCCGGCGTTCCGCCCTGCGCGGGGGCCGGGGCCGTGCCGTGCGCGGGCGCCGCTGCCGCCGGTTCTCCCGGAGTTGCGCCGTGAGGCGCGGCCGGAGTCTGCACCGCCGGTGCGACCGTATCCGAGCTCGCCGCGGTCGCGGCCTGCTGGATCTCCGGGGCGTAGCCCGGAATGATCTCCGGCGCGTATTCCTTCGTGTCGATCAACAAAAACCCGATGAAGAGCATCACGAACAGAATCGACGCAATGAAGATGATCCCGTTGAACGGGTTGTCGTAGCGCAGGTGCATGAAGTAGAGCACGACCAGCGACGACTTGACGACCGCGATGCCCAGCGCGATCATGATGTTCACGTTGCCGAGATCGAAGAACGTGGCCGCGACCGTCACCCAGGTGAGCACGATGAGCGCCCCCCAGACGAGAACAGCACGCGCAGCGGCACGACGTGTCCGACGGCGTGAGGCTCCCCGAGGTTGCGTGTGCTGCTCCGTGGGCCGCCATGTTCGTCCTTTCGTCCGCCCCGCTCTCAGTGGATCAGGTAGAGGAGCGGGAAGAGGAAGATCCAGATCAAGTCGACGATGTGCCAGTACAGGCCGACGAGATCGACCGGCGTGAAGTAGCTCGGGCCGAACTGGCCCTTGAACGCGCCGATGAGCAGCCAGGTGATGCAGATCATGCCGACCAGCACGTGGATGCCGTGCAGGCCGGTCATCACGAAGTAGATGCCGAAGAAGATGTGCACGTTCTTGGGGCTGACGCCGAGCGCGTGCGGATCGACGCGACGCGGTGCAGCGAGCCCGGACGGGGCCCTGCGCCGCGTCGGCCATGAGCGAGCGAGTGGCCCCGTCGTTCGCGGCGGGCGCATGCGTCACCGCCGGCGTTCCCGCGGCGGCGCCCCCGGTCGCGGCGAGCTGGTCGACTGCGGTCGCGGGGTGCACGTCCGGCGCGCTGGGATCGACCGCTGACCCCGGCACTTCCGTCGACCGGAGTGGCGTGCGCTCCCGCGGAAGCCGGCGGCGGCCGGTGCGGGCGTGTCGTGTCCGGCCGCGGGCGCGGCGCCGTGTCCGCGTCGTCGCTGCCGTGCTCGCCGTGGAGACTCGGCTTGAAGTTCGTGCCCCAGAGGAGTCCCGAGTGGAACTTGTGCGAGTACTCGACGTACTTGATGCCCATGAAGCCGAAGGCGCACGAGCGAGCGTGAGCGACGAGCAGCACGATCAGCAGCTCGCTGCTGGCCGAGCTGCGCGCAGCGCACGGCCCAGGCCATCGTCGAGCTCGAGCAGATCAGCACGATGCGTGTTGATGCCGCCCAGCTTCGTGTCGAGGAACTGGTGCGCGTAGACGAAGATCTCGGGGTGCGTCGCGCGGTAGATCGGCGTACGCGCAGAACAGCCCGCCGAAGAGCAGGACCTCGGTGGCCAGGAACAGCCAGATGCCGAGCTTGCCGGAGTCGAACTGCTGCTGCGGCGTGTCGAAGTGGTGCGCGAGGTGCGGGTCGTGATGGCCGTGCGTCGTGCGCGTGGCCGTGCGCCGGCGCTGGCGTGCGTCGTGCGTCGATGGTGCGTCACGCCGTGACCGCCTTGTGGCGCCAGTCGCCGGCTCGGATCGTGCTCCACCTGATCGAAGTCGTACGGATCGCCGACGACGGGCGGTCGTCGCGAAGTTGTCGTGCGGCGGCGGCGAGGCGCGTCTGCCACTCGAGCGGTTGCGCCGCCCCACGGGTTCGCCGGCGCCTGCTTGCCGCGGAACGAGCGAGTGCGAGCAGGTAGACGGCGGTCAGGAAGAAGCCCGACGGCCATGACGTAGCGCGCCGATCGTCGAGAGCACTGTGGTAGGTCTGGAACTCGCGGCAGGTAGTCGTAGTAGCGGCGCGGCATGCCCGCGCGCTGCCCAGGACGAACTGCGGGAAGAACGTCGAGGTTGAAGCCGATGAACACGAGCGCCGCGCGCGATGCGGCCCATGCGCTCGTTGTACATCGCGGCCGGTCATCTTCGGCCACCAGTAGTGCAGCCCGCCGAGGAAGCGCGATCACCGTGCCGCCCATCATCACGTAGTGGAAGTGCGCGACGACGAAGTAGGTGTCGTGCAGGTGGACGTCGACCGACAGCGCGCCGAGGAAGAGGCCGGTCAGGCCGCCGATCGTGAACAGGCAGCAGGAACGACAGCGCGTAGAGCATCGGCGTGTTGAGGCGGATCGATGCCCTTGTACAGCGTCGCGAGCCAGTTGAAGACCTTGATCGCCGACGGGATCGCGACGCAGGAACGTCAGCGCGCGAGAAGATCGCGTTCGCCAGCGCGCGACTGGCCGCGACGGAACATGTGGTGGCCCCACACCAGGAAGCCGAGGAGCGCGATCGCGACGCTCGAGAACGCGATGAACCGGTAGCCGAAGATGTGCTTGCGGCGAGAACGTCGAGATCAGCTCGCTGATGATCGCCCATGCCCGGCAGGATCATGATGTAGACGGCCGGGTGCGAGTAGAACCAGAAGAAGTGCTGGAACAGCACCGGGTCGCCGCCGAGCGCCGGGATCGAAGATGCCGATGCCGAACGACGCGCTCGACGATCAGCAGCAGCAGCGTGATGCCGAGCACCGGCGTCGCCAGCACCTGGATGATGCGCGGTCGCGTAGATGCGCCCACAGGAACAGCGGCATGTGGAACCAGGTCATGCCCGGCGGCGCGCAGCTTGTGGATCGTGGCGATGAAGTTCAGGCCGGTGAAGATCGAGCTGAAGCCGAGGATGAACGACGCCGAACGTCATCGGCGATGACGCGCCGTCGTCGGTCGTCGTGCTGTACGGCGTGTAGAACGTCCAGCCGGTGTCGACGCCGCCCGATGACCAGCGACGATGCACAGCAAGAGCGCGCCGACGACCCACAGGTAGAAGCTCGCCAGGTTCAGCCGCGGGAACGCGACGTCCTTGGCGCCGAGCATGCAGCGGCAGGACGAAGTTGCCGAGCGCCGCCGGGAATGCGCCGGGATGATGAACAGGAACACCATGATCGCGCCGTGCAGCGTGAACGATCTGGTTGTAGGTGTCGGCGTCCATGATCGTCTGGCCGCGGCGTGAGCAGCTCGGTGCGCACGAGCAGCGCGAAGATGCCGCCCGAGAGGAACGCGGCGAGCGTCGAGACCAGGTACATGATGCCGATCCGCTTGTGATCGAGCGTGAAGAGCCACGAGCGGAGCCCGCGCGTCGTGGGTCAGGTAGTTGTCGTCCGGGCCGCTCCGCGTCCGGACGGCTGGCCGATGGCCGCGTGCGAGTGGTCATGGCATCTCCCGCCTCCGTCACTTCAGCGTCTTGATGTACTCGATGAGCGCGTCGATCTCCTTGTCCTTCAGCCGGCCCTGGAAGGTCGGCATCACCGGCTCGAAGCCCGGCGACCACCTTCGCCTGCGGGTTCAGGATCGACTCGCGGATGTAGTTCTCGTCGACGCGCGACCGATGCCGCCGCCGCTCGAGCGGCTGCCGATGCCCGAACAGACCCCTTGAACGTCGGGCCGATCCCGGCGCTGCCGTCGATGGAGTGGCACTGCGTGCAGCCGCGCTGCTTGATACAGAGCTTTGCCGGCCTCGAGCTTCTCGGGCGGCATCTTCTCGATGAAGTCCGACGCCGTCGTCGAGCCACTTCTCGAACTCGCCCGGCGGGTGGACCATCACCTTGGCGAGCATCTCCGAGTGGCTCGTGCCGCAGTACTCGGCGCAGTAGAGCTGGTGACTCGCCGGTCTCCGTGGCCTGGAACCAGGCGCTCGTGTAGCGGCCGGGCACCACGTCCTGCTTGATGCGGAAGTCCGGGACGAAGAGGCTGTGGAGCACGTCCTGCGACGGTGATCACGAGCGCACCGGACGTCGACCGGGGCACGTGCAGGCTCCGGTCCACGTAGCCGTTCGGGTAGGTGAACGCCCAGCTTCCACTTCTGGCCGATGCACCTGGATCTCGTAGGCGTTGTCCGGCGGCGTGTGCAGATCCATGAAGCCGCGGAAGCCCATCACGAAGATCGCGATCACGAGCATGCAGCGGGATCACGGTCCACACGAGCTCGAGCGGGGTGTGAGTGCTGCATGGACGCCTGCGCGCGTGTGCCCGGCCGCGCCGGCGGTACTTGAGCAGGAAGAAGAGCAGGACGACCCAGGATGAGCACGAAGAAGAAGATCGAGATCCAGTAGATGAAGTAGAAGAGGCCGTCCACGTCTCCCGCGAGCGTCGAGCGCTGCGCCGGCATCAGGAACGTCTTGCCCTTCGCGGCGAAGCGCAGCAGCCCGGAAGCTCCGGCGGCGGCGGCGAAGAGCTCGAAGAGATGGCTCACGAGCGGGCTCCGGCGATGGGGGAGCGGCGCCGGCGCGCGTCCGCGATCCACGAAGCTCCCAGGAATGCGCCGAGCACGACCATGCACAGCCCCGCGCCCAGACGCATGATCTTGAATGCGACCGGACCGTAGCGTCCCGGCGGTGTGGTCGTAGGCGAAGCAGAACAGAAGGATCTGATCCATCGGCGATCCGATCTTCCCGTCCGAAGCCTCGACCAGCGAGAGCGCGACTCGTGGCCGGATCGAACTGCACGCCGTACAGGTAGCGCGAAAGCTTGCCTTGCGGAGTGGCCACGTAGATCGCCGCCGCGTGCATGTACTCCTTCTTGTCCTCGTCGTAGCGGTAGGCGAAGCCGACCGCGTCGGCGAGGCGCTGGATCTCGTCTTCGCTGCCGGTGAGGAAGTGCCAGCCGTCGTCGCGGCGGGACGTCCCAGGCGCTTCACCATGTGGTCCGCGCTTCACGCGTGGCGGCGGCGGGATTGTCTTTCGGGATCGATCGACACGGTGACGATCTCGAACTGGTCGCCCGGCACCCAATCGACGCCGCGAATCCCATCCACGAAGCCGTCGAGCAGGAGATTGCACAGCATCGGGCAGTTGTAATAGACGAGGTTCAAGATCACCGGCCGCTTGCCGTCCGCGCCGCCGAAGTAGTCCCCGAGGCGTACGGTGCGCCCGCTCTCGTCCAGGAACGTGAGGTCCAGGGGAGCGTGGCCTCGAGGTGCTCGGTGATCCCCACGCCGTCGAGCTCCTTGGGCGGCGGCTCGAGGACCTGCGCGCGGGGCGGGAAGCGCGACGGCGGCGGTCGCGGCAGCGCGAGGGCGAGGCGGGAGAACGCGTGCGTCACGGCTTTCCCTCGCTCGCCGCCGGCGCGCGGGCGGTGCCGCGCTCGGCGACGATCAGCTCCATCGCGCGCTCGATCGGAATCGCCACCACGCCGTTCTCGGCGTCGATCAGTCGGTACTCCCCGATCTTCTGCAGCTGCTCCGCCTTCGCTCGCGAAACGTCCACCGCCGGCTCGTCGATCACCTTGCGCTGCACCTCGCGCGCGTTCACGCGCCCGTAGTACGCGTGCAGGAGAATCACGATGAAGATGAACAGCAGGCTGAAGACCGTTCCCACGATGGCCGTCGGGGCGGCATGCGGATCTCCTTGCGAGGTCACGCGGTCTCCTCAGAAGTTTTCGAAGGCCAGCGACTCGGAGAGCCGCGGATCCTTCTCGGGAACGAGGGAAACGCTCCGCATCCGGAGCGCCATCACCGCGACGAAGAGGCCTCCGATCCCGACGAAGCAGGCGAGATCGAGGAGGCTTGCCGGCACACGCCCGTGGGACGTATGGGGCATCACGAGATAGTACAGATCGAGGTAGTGCATGAACAGCACCCACAGAGCGCCGAGCACGAGCACGAGCGGGCGCCGCTTGGGGATGCGCGACATCAGCGCCAGGAACGGCACCGACGAAGTGGCCGATGAGCAGGAACCAGCTCAGCTCGTCCACTGGCCCGTCTTGGCGCGCGAGGAACCAGACGGTCTCCTCGGGGAGGTTCGCGTACCAGATCAGCATGTACTGGGAGAACGCGATGTAGGTCCAGAACACGGTGAACGCGAACATCAGCTTGCCCAGGTCGTGGTAGTGCTCGATGGTGACCGCGTGCGACGCAGCCGCCCGGCGCGCTGCAGCGAGGAACGCGACGACCGGGAGGAGCGCGAAGAAGCCGAGCACGCAGCCGGCGAAGAAGTAGACGCCGAAGATCGTGCTGAACCAGTGCGGCTCGAGCGACATCAGGAGTCGAACGCGCAGAACGTGACGCGTGAACGCGAAGAGGAACATCGCCGGCGCGGCCGACGCGCTGCATCCGGCGACGGTCAGCGCCGGATCGCCGGTCGCGTCCTGCTCCACCGAGCGGGCCAGGAACCAGCGGCGCGAGCACGGTCCAGACCGCGAAGTAGACGACCAGGCGCACGAGGAAGAACGCGGATTCAGGTACGCGGCCTTCGTCTGGAGCAGGGGGTGCGTCCGCGACGACGGCGGGGTCCGCCCAGGGGTAGAGCTCGCGCAGGCCCAGCACGATCGGCAGCGCGAGCAGCGGCCATCAGCGGCAGCGTGCGGCGCCACGATCTCGGCGATGCGCCGCACGGCGACGCTCCAGCCGGCGCGCGTCAGGTGCTGGATCAGGACGAAGAAGAGCGCGCCGAGCGCAGAGCTCAGGAAGAAGACGAAGCTCACCAGGTACGACGGGAAGAAGCGCGCCCGCGCGGCCTCGTCGCCCGCGTAGCCCATCGCGAACGCCGCGGCCAGCGCGACGACGCCGGCGATGCCGGCGATCGCGGCGACCCGGCGGGCGCCGCGGCCCGACGCGGATCTCGCCGGGGCTCAGCGTGCGGAACGTGGTGCTTCGCGCTCACGAGCTTCGTCCTCTCGGCTCAACGAAGCGCCGCGCGGGCGTCTTCGGGGACGTCCGTCGAGACGCGCGTTCTGGCTGCGCTGCAGCGCGCGCACGTAGGCGACGATCGCCCAGCGATCCGCGGCCGGGATCTGGCGGCCGTAGGACGGCATCGTTGCGGATGCCGTTGCGTGATCGTGTTGAAGAGCTGGCCGACCGGCGCGCGCGCGCACGAGCTCGCGTCGTGGCAGCGACGCGGCGGCGCCCAGGTGCCCTCGCTCGAGCGCGTCGGCGCGCTGCGCGACGATCCCGTCGCCGTAGCCGGCGAGCCCGTGGCACGGCGCGCAGTAGATCGTCGAAGCGCTCGCGGCCGCGCGCGAGCAGCGGCTCCGTCGACCGGCGACGCGGGAATCGACGTCGACCCAGCCGTCGCCGACGCGTGCCGCGGTAGAAGTGCGTCGTCGGCGTCGAGCTGCGCCGCGCGCGACCGTGCCCGCGCACGGGCGGCCGCATCGCGCGGCCGTCGGCGAACAGCGGGTTCTCGCTGCTGCGCCTTGTAGCGCGGCTGGTTGTCCATGTCCGGGATGAGGTGGATGCGCGGCGTGGCGCTGGTGCGTCGCCGCGCGCGCCGGGCGAT
Source organism: uncultured Gemmatimonadales bacterium (assembly GCA_963725045.1). Classification (GTDB taxonomy): domain Bacteria; phylum ARS69; class ARS69; order ARS69; family ARS69; genus CAVRWY01. The sequence continues at coordinate 184,004 of CAVRWY010000018.1, read as the reverse complement.
GCAGCGCGAACGGGATCAGCGAGAGCGCGACGATCAGCGACGACAGCGCGGCACGAGCCAGCGTCGGCATGGCGTCAGTCCTCGAGCCGTCTCGACGTGCGTGCCGCCCAGCCGGCGACGAGCAGCGCGTCGGTCGTCTCGCGCGTCGAACTGCGGGTCGCGCGGCCTCGATCGCGAGGAAGAACGCGTCGTCGGTCGACGCGGCGGAAGCGCTCGCGACGTGAAGAGCGGGTGGTGGAAGCGCGGCAGCTGGTTGAAGCGCGAGCATCCCGAAGAACGCCGCCGAACGCGGCGAAGCAGCATGGTCAGCTCGAACGTGACCGGGATGTTCGCCGGGCATGCTGCAGAACGGCTTGCCGCCGATCGACGAGCGGGTAGTCGACGGCGTTCATCCACCACTGCAGGAGCAGACCGCGAGCGCGGCGCCCGGTGAGGCCGCAGCCGAGGACGATCCACGGCAGGCTGCGTCGGCTGGATGCCCATCGCCTCGTCGAGGCCGTGCACCGGGAACGGCGTGTGCGCGTCCCAGCTGCGTGTAGCCGGCGTCGCGGACCTTCGCGCCGCGTGCACGAGCGCGTCGGGCGTGTCGAACTCGGCGAGGACGCCGGCAGCTCGGCGCGCGGCGACCGTCGCGGCAGCGTCCTCGCGTGCTGGCGCGCTCGTCGCGCACCTCCGCGGCGTCGGTGGCGCTCGTGGCCGCGGCGGCGTGGCGCGTGTGCGGCGCTGGGCATGACGCGCCTTCACCTCGGCCATCGCGATCATCGGCAGGAAGCGGATGAACAGCAGGAACAGCGTGAAGAACAGGCCGAAGCTGCCGAGCGAGCGTGCAGATGTCGACCCAGCGTCGGCGTGAAGTAGCCCCACGCGCGACGGCAGGAAGTCGCGGTGCAGCGACGTCACGATGATCACGAAGCGCTCGAACCACATGCCGATGTTGACGAAGATCGAGACGACGAACATGACCGGGATGCTGCGTGCGGAACTGCTTGAACCAGAAGAGCTGCGGCGAGATCACGTTGCAGGTGATCATGATCCAGTACGCCCACGCAGTACGGGCCGAACGCGCGGTTGATGAAGGCGAACCGCTCGTACGGCGTTGCCGCGAGTACCAGGCGATGAAGAACTCCATCGCGTACGCGTAGCCGACCATGCATGCCGGTCGCGAGCATGATCTTGTTCATGTTCTCGAGGTGCTGCATGCGTGATGAGGTCCTTCAGGCCGAAGACCTGCGCGCGCGATGCACCAGCAGCGTCAGCACCATCGCGAAGCCGGAGAAGATGGCGCCGGCGACGAAGTACGGCGGGAAGATCGTCGTGTGCCAGCCGGGCAGCATGCGACGTCGCGAAGTCGAAGCGACACGACCGAGTGCACCGAGAGCACCAGCGGCGTCGAGAGCGCCGCGAGGATCAGGTACGCGCGCTCGTAGTGCTGCCAGTGGCGGTTCGAGCCGCGCCAGCCGAGCGCGAGCAGCGCCGTAGACGATCTGCGCGGACGCGTGGTCGTCGGCGCGGTCGCGCAGCGTCGCGAGGTCGGGGATCAGGCCGATGTACCAGAACAGCAGCGAGACCGTGAAGTACGTGCTGACCGCGAACACGTCCCACAGCAGCGGGCTGCGGAAGTTCGGCCACATGCTCCATCTGGTTCGGGAGCGGGAGCAGCCAGTACGCGAGCCAGACGCGGCCGACGTGGATGCCCGGGAAGATGCAGCGCGCAGATGACGGCGAAGATCGTCATCGCCTCGGCGAAGCGGTTGATCGCCGGTGCGCCACTTCTGCCGGAACAGGAAGAGGATCGCGCGAGATCAGCGTGCCGGCGTGGCCGATACCGATCCAGAAGACGAAGTTGGTGATGTCCCAGGCCCAGCCGACCGGGTTGTTGAGGCCCCAGACGCCGATGCCGGTCGCAGAACAGGTAGCGCGATCATCGCGCCGAGGATGCCGAGTCAGCGACGCCGACGATGCCGAACGCGATGTACCACGCCGCGGGGTCTGGCGCCGGCCTCGACCGAGCCGGCAGACCGTGTCGGTGACGCTCGCGAAGTCGTTGTCGCCGAGGACGAGCGGCGCGCGGTGCCGCGGGTCGTCCGACGTGTTGTCGAGACGCGCGCGGAGCGCATCGTGGCTCATGCGCGTCCCCGTGCTGCCGTGCGGCCGGCGCTCTGGCCGGTCGCCGTGCGATCGCCGTGCGCGGCGTCCGCGGGTTCGTGAGCTTCGCCAGGTAGCGCGTGCGCGGCTTGCGTGTTGAGCTCGGCGAGCAGCGCGTAGCGCGCGGATCGCTCGTGCAGCTTGCGCACCGCGGCTCTCGCGGATCGTTGAGGTCGCCGAACGACGATCGCCTCGGTCGGGCAGGCCTGCGGGCACGCCGGGACGATCTCGCCGTCCTTCGACGCGGCGCGCCCGTCGTTCTTCGCCGGCGATCTTCGACCGCGCTGGATGCGCTGCACGCAGTACGTGCACTTCTCCATCACGCCGCGCATGCGCACGCGTGACGTCCGGGTTGAAGACCATCGCCTCGAGCGGCGTGCGCTCGCGCTTCGCGCAGCTCGGCTGTCGCTGGTTGTTGAAGAAGTTGAAGCGGCGCACCTTGTACGGGCAGTTGTTCGAGCAGTACCGCGTGCCGATGCAGCGGTTGTAGACCATGTCGTTCAGGCCTTCGGGGCCGTGCGACGGTGGCGCGCGACCGGGCAGACCTGCTCGCACGGCGCGTTCTCGCAGTGCTGGCACGCGACCGGCTGGTGACGCGACCTCGGGCGTCGTCGGCGTCGCCCTTGAAGTAGCGGTCGATGCGGATCCAGTGCATCTCGCGGCCGCGCGCGACCTCGCTCCTTGCCGACGACCGGGATGTTGTTCTCGGCCTGGCAGGCGATCGACGCACGCGTTGCAGCCGGTGCACGGCGTTGAGGTCGATCGCCATGCCCCACTTGTGGCCCTGATCGTAGTCGTGGTCGTCGAAGAGGGACTTCGAGCGGCGGCGCGTGCACGCGATGCTCCGCGAAGTTCGGGATGCTCGCGGTACTCGGCGAGCGTCGCCTTCGCGGAAGAGCTCGGGCAGGCGCTCCGCTTGGCCGTGCCCCTGCTGCGCGTTGAAGATCGCGTGGTGGTCCTGGGTGGAGGCGAGCTTGTGCGTGCCCGCCGGCCTTCGCCACCTCGCACGCCGGCGCGCGACGTGCAGCGCATCCGCTGGTGCGCAGCGGCGTAGCACGTCGACGCCGACGCCGTTGCGCGACGACGCCCGCCGGCGCTGCGGCCGTAGCCGAGCGCCACGGCGACCGTGCTCGGCGCCTGGCCGGGCATGAGGTACACGGGAAGCTCGACGCTGCGACCGCCGCGCGCGACGCGGATCGCGATCGCCCTGCGTCGACGCCCCAGCTGCGTCGGCCGTCGCCGGGCTCACCAGCGCGGCGTTGTCCCAGGTGAGCTTCGTCATCGGATCGGGGAACTCCTGGAGCCAGCCGTTGTTCGCGAAGCGGCCGTCGTAGACGCGCGCATCGGGGAAGAACACGAGCATCGGTGCCCTGCGCCGGCGGCGGCCGCGACGCTGCACGGGCGTCCATGCCGCCGAAGCTCGGCGTGCGCTGCGGCCATGCGGATCCGGCGACGAAGCCGTCGTGGACGGCGCGCCGCCATCGTCTTCCCGGCGCTCCGGAGCGCTGCTCCCACGTGCGCCGCACGAGCTCGCGTCCCGAATGGTGCGACCCTCGGCCGAGCGCGGCCACGCAGCTCCGCGGGAGTGCGGCCGCTCGAACAGCGGCTCGATCAGCGGCTGCGCGATCGTGATGCGTGCCGTCGCAGGCGCGCGCGTCGCCCCACGACTCGAGCGCGTGCGCGCGCGGCAGGTGCCAGGTGCAGGCGCGCGACGTCTCGTCGTCGTGAGTCGACAGGTGCATGGACGTCGGGACCTTCGCCAGCGCGTCCGCGAAGTCGAGATCGGCGGGCGCGTCGTACACCGGATTCCCGCCGAGAATGACGCAGCGTCTTGACCAAGCCCGCGTCCATCGATTGCGCGAGCGTGCGCAGCGCCTCCACGTGCGGCATGCGGCCGGGGTCCACTTCCGGCGTGAAACCGAGCACGGATCCCGTTCCGCCGAGCGCGGCGGTCATCGCGTAGGCGAGCGCGTGCACCGCCGGCGGCTGCGCGGCCCCGCCGGTCACGAGCGCGCTGCCCCGGTGCGCGAGCAGGTCGGCGGCGAGCGCTCGACGAACGGCGAGATCCTCGACGGCGCGCGGCGCGTTCGCCAGCGCCGCATTCCACGATGCCGGAAGCGCCGCGCCGCCTGCGCGAGACGCGCGGCCAAGCACCACGCGACGGACGCGATGCGCGGCGCAGCCGGGCATGACGATGATCGGCCATGCTTCCGGTCAGTGACCAGGCCGCTTCGACGACGTGCAGACGCGCCATCGCGCCGTCTTCCGCGCGCCGGCGGCTGGCGAACGCGCGCGCGTACGCGACGCTGCGCCGGGTGCGCGCCCAGGAAGTCGTCGTCGAAGCGAGACGACCACGTCGGCGCGATCGAGATGCAGCTGCGGGCGCATCGCTTCGCCGAAGAGCGCCTTCGTCGCTTCGCGCGCCGCGTCGCGGGAGACCGACTCCCATTCCACCCACTGCATCTGCGGAAAGCGCGCCGCGAGAAGCTGCGCGCGCCTCGGACAGCGTGGGGGAGGAGCTGGCTTCGGCGAGCACCGCGAGCCCCGCTCCGCCGGAAGACGCGTGCGCATCGAGCACCGTTCGTCATTTCCGCGAAGAACGCATCCCAGGTGCGCGCGAGCGTCTCGCTGGCGCTGCGCCGGACGAGCCCGCGGCTGCGGTCCGGGTCGTAGAGCGAGAGCACGCAGCCTGCGACCAAGCGTCCGCCGCGCCCTTGACTCGCGGATGATCGGGATTTCCTTCGATCTTGATCGGCCGGCCGTCGATGCTCTTCGCGAGAAGCGGGCGCGCCACGCCGCTGATCTCGAGCATGGTGGCGTAATGCAGCGGTCGGCCCGGGATGCGATCTTCGGGACGGTGCGCGTACGGGAGGATCTTGCGGACGGGCCAGACCGGAGATCCCTTGCAGCCCGGCCATTCCACCGAGCGCGACCGACGCCCCCATCAATTGCAAGAAGCGACGGCGCGTCACCGGATCCGAAACTTCGGCGTCGTCCGGAAGAACGTGCGCGAACTCCTTCTCGAGGAGCTCCTGGAACTCCGGAGTGTCGGCGAGCTCGTCGAGGCTGCGCCAGTACGCCTTGCCGTCCGTGGATCCGTTCGTAGTGCGTTCTCCGTTCGTGGGACGGTCTATCGATGACACGTCGAGCAGTCCGTCGGAGGGTTGATGTTGTTCGCGGCGCGAAGCTTCTTGCCGAGCTCCAGCGATCCTCCGCGGGGACCCAGTCCATCGCGGTGACCAGCTCGGGCGGACGCAGATGCTTCTCCGGCGCGCGGTGGCAATCCAGGCACCAGGACATCGAAAGCGGCTTGTCCTGGTAGACCGTCTCCATCTTGTCGATGCGGCCGTGGCACTCCACGCAGCCGACGCCGCGGCGTCACGTGCGCGCTGTGATTGAAGTAGACGAAGTCCGGAAGATCGTGAACGCGAACCCACTCCACCGGCATTCCCGAGGCGTAGCTCTCGCGGATCGGGACGAGCTTCTCGCTCTGGGTGCGGATCATCCCGTGGCAATTCATGCAGGTCTGCGTCGGCGGGATCGAGGCCTGCGACGAGACTTCGACCGTGTTGTGGCAGTAGCGGCAGTCCAGCCCGAGCTTGCCCGACGTGCAGCGCGTGGCTGTAGGGAACGGGCTGCTTCGGCTGGTAGCCGATGTCCATCGCCTGGGGATGGATCCCGTAATACATGAGCCCGACCACATAAAGGAGAAGAGGCCCCGCTCCGAGTCCGAGGAGCTTGAGGGTCTGGTCCAGCCCAGGCGGAAACGGAGGCCGCCGAGGAGGCTTCACCGATTCGTCGGACACGTATCCCACACCCGAGGTGAGGGGCCGGAGCGCTGGTCGAGCGCAGGGGCCCGGGAAACCTGGATCGTCACCCGGAGGTCACGGAAGAGCGGCGTTTACGTTCGATTTGCCCGGGAGGCTTGACGACCGGCGCAATCTATCGGCTTGTGACGAACTGAGCAAGCCGAAAAAGCCTCGCGCTCCGTGGGGTTTGGCAGGCTGGGAAGCGCGGCGCTCCGCGGGGTTGCGGGGGCAGGAAAAGTGCGCGATGGGGCAGCGGGATCGGGCCCGCGAGGCGGGATTTCGGGCACTGCGACGGGACGGTGAGGCGGGATTTCGGGCGAGCGGCGGGCGGCGTTTTCGGCGAGACTGCGCTCGTCGCAGAGGTCTCCCCGCGTGAGTCAACCGGCCTTCGAAATTCTGATCATCGTCTTCCTCTTGCTCGCCAACGGGTTGTTCGCGATGTCGGAGACGGCGATCATCTCCGCCCGCAAGACCCGGCTCCAGCAGATGGCCGAGGAGGGGGATGCTCGGGCGCGCGAGGCGCTCCGCCTCGCCGAGAGCCCGAACCGCTTTCTGGCGACGACCCAGATCGGGATCACCCTGGTCGGGATTCTGGCCGGCGCATTCGGCGGGGCCACGATCGCGGAGTCGGTCGCGCTGCGCGTCGCGACGGTCCCCTCGCTGGCCCCGTACGCCGCGAGCATCGGCCTCGGGATCGTGGTGGTGATCCTCACGTTCCTCTCGCTCGTCATCGGCGAGCTCGTTCCCAAGCGTCTCGCGCTCGGCCACGCCGAGCAGGTGGCGCGCACCGTGGCGGGCCCCATGCGGGTGCTCTCCACGTTCGCGGAGCCGGTGGTCAAGGTGCTCGGGGCCTCCACCGACTTCGTGCTCCGCATTCTGGGCGTGAAGCCGTCGCACGTGCACCCGGTCACCGCCGAAGAGATCCGCGTGCTCATCGAGCAGGGCACGGAGAGCGGCACGTTCCACGAGACCGAGCAGGAAATGATCGACAGCGTGCTTCGTCTCGACGAGAAGCCGGTCTCCGCGTTCATGACTCCGCGTATCCAGATCGTCTGGTTTGGGATCGACGAGACCGCCGACGAGATCATGCGCAAGATCGAAGAGACCCCGCACTCGCGGTTCCCCGTCATTCGCCACGGGCTCGACGACGTGCGCGGCATCGTGCGCACCAAGGACCTGCTGGCGCAAGAGCCTCGCCGGGCAAGCCGTTCGATCTGCAAGCGGTGCTCCGGCCCGCGCTCTTCGTTCCCGAGAACATCTCGGCGCTCAAGGTGCTCGAGCTGTTCAAGCAGCGCGGGCAGCACGTTGCGCTGGTCACCGACGAGTACGGCGGAATCCACGGAATGGTGACGCACCACGACGTTCTGGAAGCGATCGTGGGAGACATTCCCACCGCAGGTGAGCCGATTCAGCTGGAGGCCACGCGGCGCGCGGACGGGTCGTGGCTCGTCGACGGCATGATGCACCTCGACAAGCTCTTCGATCTGCTCGACCTCCCGCACGATCCCGAAGAAGAGCAGACCTACGTGCAGACCGTCGGTGGATTCGTGATGAGCCGAATCGGGACGATTCCCATCGTCGGGCAGGCGTTCCGCTGGCGCGAGCACAATTTCGAAGTCGTCGACATGGACGGCCGCCGCGTCGACAAGGTCCTGGTGATTCCGCCGTCCGAGCTGAGCCCTGCGCGAGCGGCGCTCCGCAGTCCTGGAGCCTCGCTTCTTTGGATCTCAGCCCCGATCGCTCGGCGGAATGAGCCGGCGCGACCACAGAACCGCGACCACCGCATTCGCGAGCAGCAGTGCCCCGACCGTCTGATGCAGCGTGGGGAAGACGATCGCGGCGAGCGACGGCGGCGCCACCGTCTCGACCGGCCGCAGCGCCGAGTCCGCCGCGGTGCGCCCCGCGGCGAGCGATGCGCCGGTCGCGATGAATGCCGACACTCCAAGCACGAGCTGCGTGCCGACGTGTCCGAGGAGCGCGGCGCCCGCCTTCTTCAAGACGGGGGAGAAGCGCGATTGCGCGAGCAAGCGCACTCCGGTCAGCACGCCGAGCGCAAAGATTCCGGCGGCGCCCACGATGTGCATCAAGAGGCCGCGCCCCATGTGGCGCACGCTGGACGCCGAGCACCAGTTGAATGAGGAGCGCGCCGACCAGCACCAGCGCGATCGTGGAATCGGCGTTGCTCGCTCCGAATGGAGTGCCGCTGGTGCGCTCGGCGTCGCGCCAGGGTCGCGAAGTGATCGCCGCGATCGCGACGACGAGCGCGAAGAAGAGCTGGCCGGTCACGCCGTGCACCATCGCGAGCCCCGTGCTCGGGCGCATGTCCGCGGGGGACTCGCTCGCGGTGAATCGGCCGGTGACGCGGAGTCCGCCGAGCACGCCCTGCAGGATGACGAGCAGCACCGCGATTCCCGCGAGAACGCGCGCGATGCGCCGCCGGTCGGTGACCATCACGCGCACGAACAGAACGAGCGTGGCGAGGCCGACCAGCGTTCCGAAGAGACGATGGGCATGCTCGTAGAACACGTTGCCGACCATGCGCGAAAGCGGATACAGGAACATGTCGTATCCGTAGGACCGCGGCCAATCGACCACGGCGAGCCCGGCGTCGCGGCTCGTGACCAATCCGCCGACCGCGAGCAGCACGAGCGTCGCGCCCGCCACGACGCGCGCGAGGCGTGCGGTCCAATCGGGCTCCGGTCCCGCGCTCTTGGGAAGGGCGCGTCCGATCGCGGCCCCGAGCGCGCCGATCGCGGCGCCGCTGGCCAAGAATCCGGGAATCCAGAGCATCGCCGAGGGCGCGACCTCGCCGGGACGCTCGCCGGAGAGGAGGCTTCCCAGAAGAAGGAGATTCACGAGCGACGCGACGAGGCCGATCGCGGCTCCGTCCGCCACGCGCGCCTGCGGGAGCCGCAACGCCAGGGCGCCTCCCACGGCGAGCAGCGCAAGGAGCACGGCGACGAGCGTCGAATCGGGAACGATCGCGCCGAGCGCGCGACCCGCGAACGCGGCGACCCACATCCAGACGGCGGTGCGAAATCCGAGGACGAGTGCGCGCGCGGCCGCGCGGGGAACCATCCCTATCCGAAGAGCGCTTGCTGGACCAGGTACTCCTGCTCGGCGGTGTGCACGTTCATGCTTCCCGTCGCCGGGCTTCCGTTCGGGGTGCGCCCGATGCATGTGAGCCGCACGCCGGGAGCGACGCGCTCGCGCATCCACCGCGCCACGGTGTGCCATGCTCCCATGTTGAGCGGCTCTTCCTGGAGCCAGCGCACTTCGGTCATCTTGGGATAGGCGGCGAACACGCGGGCGAGATCTTCCGCGGGGAACGGATAGAGCTGCTCGAGTCGCACGATGGCCACGCCCTGGGCGCCCTTCGCCTTGCGCGCGTTCATCGCGTCGAACGCGATCTTTCCCGACGTCAGCACGATGCGGGTCGCGTCGCGATTCGGTGTGACGTCGTCGAGGACATGTTGGAACCGCCCGGTCACGAGCTCCTCGGCGGTGCTCTTCGCCAGCGCGGCGCGAAGCAGGCTCTTCGGCGACATCACGACGAGCGGCTTCGGCGGATCCTGGTGCATCTGCCGGCGCAGGAGATGGAAGTACTGCGCCGCCGTCGTGGGCATCACGACTTTCATGTTGGAGTTCGCGCACAGCGTGAGGAAGCGCTCCAGGCGCGCGCTGGAGTGCTCGGGACCCTGTCCCTCCTGGCCGTGCGGCAGCAGCATCACCAGGCGGTTGGTCACGCCCCATTTCTCTTCCGCCGACGGCGATGAACTGATCGATCACGATCTGCGCCCCGTTCGCGAAATCGCCGAACTGCGCTTCCCACAGCACCAGCGCGTCCTTCGCGATCGTGGAGTAGCCGAACTCGAAGCCGAGCACGGCGAACTCGGAGAGCAGACTGTCGATCGCGAGAAAGCTGGCCTGATCTCCGCGAAGATGATTCAGCGGCACGTACTCTTCGCCGGACTGGTAATCGATCAGGACCGAGTGACGGTGGCTGAACGTGCCGCGCCGTGAATCCTGCCCGGACAGACGAATGGGAATGCCTTCGAGAAGCAGGCTGCCGAACGCCAGGGCTTCCGCGGTGGCCCAGTCCACCGAGCCCTTCTCCAGCATGCGCGCGCGCTCGTCGAGCTGCTTCTCCAGCTTGGGGTGCACGGTCATGCCCGGACGCCCGCGGCTCACTACGGAGAGAATCGCATCCAGAGTCTCGCGCGGCACGGCGGTGGCGGGCGCGGGAACCGCTTCGTCGCGGGGCGGCGGCTTGGTGAGATTGGCCTGCGGCGGACGGCTCTCGCGCGTGGCCTCGAACGCCGCGTCCATCCGCGCGCGGAAATCGCGCATCGCCGCTTCCGCTTCGGTCACGTCGATGTCGCCGCGGCGCACCAGCGTCTCCGTGTAGAGCTGTCGCACCGACGGCATCTGCTGGATCTTGCGGTACATGATGGGCTGCGTGTACGACGGCTCGTCGGCTTCGTTGTGTCCGTAGCGTCGATACCCGATCAGATCGACCACCACGTCCTTGTGGAACTTCTCGCGGAACGCGAAGGCCAGCTCCACGACGCGCACGCACGCTTCCGGATCGTTCGCGTTGGCGTGGAAGATGGGCGCTTGCACCATGCGCGCGACGTCCGTGCAGTACGTGGACGAGCGTGCGTCGACCGGAGCGGTGGTGAAGCCGATGCCGTTGTTGGTGACGATGTGCACCGTGCCGCCGGTGCGGTAGCCCTTCAACATGGAGAGGTTCAGCGTCTCCGCAACGACTCCTTGTCCCGCGAACGCGGCGTCGCCGTGCAACAGGACGGGAAGCACGTCGAAGCGCTGCTCGTCGCCCAGGCGATCCTGCTTTGCGCGCACCATGCCCTCGACCACGGGATCCACCGCTTCCAGATGGCTGGGATTCGGCGCCAGGGTGAGGCCCACGGAACGCCCGTCGGCGAGCACGTGGCGTCCGACCGCACCCAGGTGGTACTTCACGTCTCCGGAGCCTTCCAGCGAGAGCGGATCCAAGTCCCCGTCGAACGTGCGGAAGATCGTCTCGTAGGTCATTCCCAGAAGCGTGGTGAGCACGTCGAGGCGCCCGCGATGGGCCATGCCGAGCACCGCTTCGCGAAGGTTCGACTCCGCCGCGCGCGTGAACAGCACATCGAGCACGGGGATCAAGACTTCGAGCCCTTCCAAGCTGAAGCGCTTGTGCCCGACGTATTTCGTGTGCAGGAACTTCTCGAACGCTTCCGCCGCGTTCAATCGGTCCAAGATGCGGCGCTTGCCGTCGAGGTCGATCCACGAAGAGCGCGGCACGCCTTCCACGCGCTCGCGGATCCATTGCTTCTGCTCCGGCTCCTGGATGTGCATGTACTCGATCGCGATCGCACGGCAGTACGCCTCGCGCAGCACATCCAAGATCTCGCGCAGGGTGGCGCGCTCCCGGCCGGCGAGCCCGCCGGTGTGGAACTCCCGGTCCAGATCCCAGACGGTGAGACCGTGCACCGCCGGGTCCAGCTCGGGGTAGGTCGCGACTTCCGACTCCAGCGGATTCAGATCGGCGATGAGATGGCCGCGCACCCGGTACGTATGAATCAACTGGAGAACGCGCGCTTCCTTCTCCACCAGACCCGAGGACGCGGGCGCGGGCTCGAAGATGGGATTGCGATCGCGCAGATCGCGCAGAGGCTCGTGGGGAATGCCGAGGCTCGCGAAGATCTCCTCGTAGAAGCTTCCCGCACCGGTCAGCACTTCTTCCAGCGTGCGCAGGAACGCACCCGACTCCGCCCCTTGGATGACGCGGTGATCGTAGGTGGAGGTGATCGTCATCACTTTGCTGATTCCGAGCGAGGCGATCGTCCGCGGATCCGCCGAGCGGAACTCCGCGGGATAGCCGATGGCGCCGGTCGCGAGAATGAAACCCTGGCCGGCCATGAGCCGCGGGATGGAATGGATGGTGCCCAGCGTGCCGGGGTTGGTGAGAGTCAGCGTGGTCCCCGCGAAATCTTCAGGCTCCGCACGATTCGTTCGCGCACGCTCCACGATGTCGTCGTACGCGGCCACGAATCCCGCGAAGTCCATGCGGTCCGCGCCCTTCACGTTGGGGACGAGGAGCGAGCGCGAGCCGTCTTTCTTCTCCACGTCGACGGCGACGCCGAAGTGAATCTGCTCGGGCACGATCTTGTGCGGCACTCCGCCGATCTCCAGGTACGACGACGTCATCGACGGGTGCTTGGCGAGCGCGCGGATCGCCGCCCAGGCCACGAGATGCGTGAAGCTGACCTTGCCGCGCCCCGAATCGGCGAGCGTTTGATTCAGGAGACGGCGATTCTCTTCCAGCAGGCGAACCGGAATCTCGCGCACCGACGTGGCGGTCGGCACCGCGAGGCTCCGCTCCATGTTCTCGACGATGCGCGCGCTCGCCCCGCGAATGGGATGCGCGCCGGGCGGAACGGGCGCGAGCGGGATTGCGGCCGGAGTGCCGGCAGCGGGTGCCGCGACCGGAGCACGCGCCGGTGCGGCGGCGGGAGGCGGAAGGTGCGGGCGCCGTGGGAGCCGAAGCGACCGGCACCGATGCGCTCGCCTTCGCAGGAGCGGTCGATGTCCCCCCGTTCGCGGCCCGGTTCGTGAAGTAGTCGCGCCAGTGCTCCCCGACCGAGCTGGGGAATTCCAGATACTGGCGATAGAGCTCGTCAACCAGCCAGCTGTTTGCGCCGGCCGCGGCCGCGGAGTCCGTGGACTTCGGTTCGGAGGCGCTCACGCTCTCTTCTTCGGATGGGGATCGAATCATCCTGTCATCCCTTTCTGACGAGTGTCAAGCCGACCCCAATCTATTGTCCCTCGCGCTGGAGGAAAGCCTTTCGCGATTTATCGGGCTCCGGTCCGAACGCCGCCTTCACCGGCGGATTCTGCGCATGGAGCTTCATCACTTCCTGGATCCCCCGCTCGAGCTGGGCGTCGATTCCCCGCGCGATGTCCTGCGGCAGGTTGGCCACCTCGATGTCGGGAATCACACCCTGATTCTCCATCGCCCAGCCGCCCACCGGATCCCACCAGGCGAACTCCGGCTGGGTGAGGTTTCCGCCGTCGACGAGCCGCTTGTCGTTGCGGATGCCGACCACGCCGCCCCACGAGCGCTGCCCGATCACCGGCCCCAGCTTCTCCTGCTGCACCGCGTACGGGAAGATGTCGCCGTCGGATCCCGCTTCTTCGTTGGTGAGCACGACGATCGGGCCGTTCAACGTCCGGTACGGATACGTGAACACGCCGCCGGCGCGGGAGCGGTCGAAGCTCACGAGCTTGCGGCGAAAGCGCTCCAGGATCATCTGCGAGACGAAGCCGCCGCCGTTCCAGCGGCAGTCCACGATCATTCCTTCCTTGTCGAGCTGCGGGTAGAACCAACGGTTGAACTCCACGAGCCCGTCACCACCCATGTTCGGAAGGTGCACGTAGCCGATCTTCCCGCCGGTCTTCTCCAGCACCGCTTCACGATTCCGGCGCACCCAATCGATGTAGCGCAGGCGCGACTCGCTGGAGCGCGGCTTCACGACCACGTCGCGCGTGCCGTCCGACCCCTTCGAGCTCACCGTGAGCACGACTTCCTTCCCGGCCATTCCCTGCAAGCTCGCCTCGAGCGGGAGGTTGGCAGGGAAGGCGCGATGGTTCACCGCGCGAATCACGTCTCCTTCGCGCACGTCGACGCCGGGCTCGGAGAGCGGCGAGCGGTCCAGGTCCGCGGCATCGCCGCGATAGATGCGCACCACTCGAAAGTGATCGCCTTCGCGCACGAAGTCGGCGCCGAGCATCCCGGTGGAGACGGACGTCGCGCTCGGCCCTCCTAGGTCCCCACCCCAGCGGTAGGTGTGCGAGGTGGCCAGCTCGCCGATCATCTCGCCGATCACGTCGTTCAAGTCGCCGCGGGTCGCGAGGCGGGGAAGCAGGGTGGCGTACTGATCGCGCACGCCATTCCAATCGACGCCGGACATGTTCTCGTTCCAGTAGAAGTCGCGCATGTGGCGCCACGCTTCGTAGTAGATCTGCTCCCACTCTTCGCGCGGGTCCAGCTCGATCACCATGCCGCTCATGGAGACCTTCGCGTCCTTGAGATCGTCGTCATCCGGCGCTGAGCCCGCATCCACCACGTAGATCTCGCCGCGCTTCTTCTCGAACGCGAGCTTGTCCTTCTTGGGCGCGAGATCCCAAGAAGTCACGCCCTTGGCGAAGGTCTTCTCTTCCTCTTCCTCGATGTCGAAAATCATGAGCGTGCCGCTGCCACCCTCCTCGTCGTCGTCTTCGTCTTCCTCTTCGGCGAGGCCGCGCACCGGATTCGAGACCCAGAACAGGTGCGTCTTGGTGGCGCCGAGTCCCCAGTAGATGCCCGGGTCCACGGGCACTTCGACGACGCGATCGGAGAGCCCTTCGAAATCGATCTCGATCGGCTCGATCTTCTTGTCGTCTTCGTCGTCTCCGTTCTTGTCGTCCTTCTTTTTGTCTTTCTTGTCGTCCTTCTTCTTGTCCTTCCCGTCCTTGGGCGGCATCCCCTCGGTCTTTGCGAACGGATTCTCTCCGTCCTTCTTCAGGAGAACGAGATACGGCTTCGTCGAGTGGACTTCGATATTCTGGAAGTCGCGGATGTCGAACACGGGATTCAGCGTGCGGTCGCTCAAGAAGTAGAGATAGCGTCCTTCGGGATCCCAGGCCGGGGAGTGATCGATGGTGTTCGGCCCGCTGACCGGATGGACCTCGCTGGTCTTCGTGTCGTAGATCTTGATCTGCGTGAACTCGGTGAGCGGCCAGGTCCGATAGGCGAGATAGCGACCGTCGGGGCTCCACTCGTACGAGCGGATCTCCGCCTGCTCCGAGTGATCGACTGCGCGCGGCTTTCCGCCCCCTGCCGGCATCACGAACAGGGTCTGCGTCTGGTCCGCGTACGCGATCCACTTTCCATCGGGAGACGGAACGGGAGGGAAGTGCCAGCCCACCTCTCCGGCCGGCTTCACCACTTTCGGCTCGCCGCGTCCCCACGCGTCGATGGAGTGAATGGCTTCCTCACGGGTCGCGTCGGACACGAAGAAGATGCGCTCTCCCTTGGCGTCGAACGTGGGCCAGCTCTCGCGCGCGCCGGAGCCGCGCGTGATCGGAAGCGCAGGCCCGTCCTTTGCTGGGATACAAAAGATCTCCCCGCGCGCGGACACCGCGAGGCGCTCTCCGTCGGGGGAGAGATCGAAATGAGTGATGTAGTCGGTGGGGGAGGGATAGCGTTGGCGCGTCAGCGCGAGCTCGGACGTAAACGTGATCGGCACGAGCTGATCGGCGTTCGTCGCCGGATCGAATACATGAACATCGGCGCCCACGTTGAAGGCGATGCGCCCGTCCGGCGCCATGTTCGGGAAGCGCGCGTCCCATTCCGTGAGATTCGTGTGACGGCGGCGGTCGCTGCCGTCCGGCATCATCGACCAGAGGTTTCCCGTGCCTCCTTCATCGGTCAGAAAATAGATGCGGCCGTCGTGCCACATCGGGAACGCGTCCGGCCCGGGGAATTCGGTGACTTTTCGGAAGTCGGCCTGCTTGGGATCGCCCACCCAGATGTCCTGGCTCGTGCCGCCGCGGTAGCGCTTCCACGTGGCGCGCTCGCGATCGGTCACGTTGAATGCGTAGCGTCCGGTGGTGGGATCAACCGAAAGACGCGACGCGCGATCGAGAGGAAGGAGCCGCGCGTCCCCTCCGGTCGAGGCGACCGCGAAGATCATCCAGTCGCCGTGCGGGTGCGCGCTTCCCGAGCGGTACAGGACTTCTTTGCCATCGAGCGTCCAGCCGATGACTTCGTCCGTGCCGGGCTTCCAGGTGAGACGCTTGGGCTCGCCGCCTTCCGTGGAGATCACGAAGACGTCGATGTTGCCGTCGTACTGTCCGCTGAACGCGATCCAAGCTCCGTCGGGAGAAAAGTGCGGAAAGAACTCCGTGCCGGGGTGCATGGTGATGCGTCGTGCCGGTCCGCCGGACGCGGGCGCGATCCAGAGATCTCCTTCGGCGCACACGACCAGGCGATCTCCGTGAAGATCGGGGGTTCGAAGGTAGCCGGGTGCCGCCGAGGCGGCAGTCGCCACGGCGGTGATCGCCGCGGCCGCGAGCGGGACGAGACGGAGCATGGGATCTCCCGGGGGACGGATGAATCGAAGATGCAGAATCGCGGAAGACTAATGAGGTCGAGCGTGAATCTCAACGAGGGAATTCGTAGACTGCGACCATGACCGACCGAGTTCAGCTTCTCGCGGAGCCGGAAGCATCGAGCAGGCGCGACGCGGTCGGCCGCCCGAGGGCCTTCGCGCTCGGTTGGGGGACCGCGGCGGCCCCCTTTCAATACGACCAGGGCGCGATCGCGCGCTGGCTGGCGCGGGGGCGGGACGAACGCGCCGCACGCCGAATTCGGGCCGCATTCCGGGGCACGCAGATCGAGGCGCGCGCGAGCTGTCTCCCGGACTTCGCCGATGGGTGCCCGGCTCCGCGCCTCTTTCGCGGAGCTTCCCCGTCGACGGCCGAGCGCATGGAGGCGTTCGCGCGCGAAGCACCTCCGCTCGCCTGCGCTGCGGCGGAGCGTGCGATCGCGGCGGCCGGGGTCGATCCAGGCAGGATCACCCATCTCTTCACGGTGACGTGCACCGGGTTCGTCGCGCCGGGCGTCGACTGCGATCTCGCCGAGACGATCGGACTCTCCCCCGGCGTCCGCCGGGTGCTCTTCGGGTTCCAGGGATGCTCCGCCGGACTCGCTGCGCTCCGCACCGCGGCGGAGATCGTGCGCGGGGACCCGCGAGCGGTTGTGCTGGTTGTCGCCGTGGAGCTTTGCAGCCTGCACTTCCAACCGAATCTCGACGACGAAGATTTACGCGGACACGCGCTCTTCGCCGACGGCGCGGGAGCCGCAGTGGTCGGCGCGAGGCCGAGCCGCGTTGCGAACGATGGAAATGCACCGCCGCTCGAGCTCAGAGCCGGGCGCAGTCTCTTCCTGCCGGGCACGCGCGATCGCATGTCGTGGCGCATTTCCGATACGGGATTCCTCATGCGGCTTTCGGCCGATCTTCCCGAGCGATTGGGAGAGATCCTTCCCTCTTGGATCGATGGCAGCGCGACCCAGCGCTGGGCCGTTCATCCGGGCGGGCCGGCGGTGCTGGATCGCGTCGAGTCGTCGCTCGGTCTTCCCCCTACGGCGCTCGCGGCGTCTCGGCGGGTGCTGCGCACCCACGGCAACATGTCGTCGGCGACGATCTTCTTCGTCTTCGAGGAGCTGCTTCGCCACGAGCGGAGCGGGCCGGGGTCGGCGCTCGCGTTCGGACCGGGACTGCTCGTCGAAGCGCTCTCGTTTCGATGACGCGCGTCGACGTCGCCATCGTCGGCGGCGGGCTCGCCGGGTGTGCCGCCGCGATTCGTCTCGCCAAGAGCGGATGCACCGTCTTCGTGATCGAGCGCGAACGGGGCGCCGCGTCGAAGCTCTGCGGCGAGTTCCTCTCGGCGCGTGGAATTCGCGCGCTCGAGGGGTTGGGCGCGGCCGATCGCGTTCGCGCCGCCGGCGCACTTCCCATTGCGCAATGGTCGGTGGCCTCTTCACGCCGCGAGTTCCGCGGCACCCTGTCTTCACCGGGATGGGCGATCGCGCGGCGCGTCCTCGATCCGATCCTGCGCGACGCGGCGCGCGATGCAGGAGCCGAAGTGAGGGAAGGCGCTCGTGTGGCGGCGGTGAGCGAAGCCACGGACGCAGGCTCGTGCCTGCAGATCACGGGAGGAGACGGCGCGTCCGCGGGAACAACACTTCATGCGCGTCGAGTCGTGGCCGCATTCGGACGCGCCGGGCGCGTGCCGGGGCTCGCGACCGAAGGGGCCGAGCAGGGTTTCGTCGCGATGAAAGCGCACGTGCGGGATCTCGCGCCCGAGGCGATCTCCCGGGTGGCGCTCTATGGACTCCGCGGGGGCTACGTCGGCGTGGTTCCGGCGGAGCCGGGCGAGCTCAACGTGTGCTTTCTCGCGCGGCGCGCGGAATTTCGGCGCGCCGGATCCGCGCCGGCGTATCTCGAAGAAGAAGCGCGAGCCTCCGGACCGTGGGCGGCACGATGGCAGGGCATGGATCCCGGCGGAGCTCGGTGGATCGCGGTCTCGTCGATGTCGTTTCGGCGGGCTCGGCCGCGGAGCACTTCCACGATGTTCGCGGGAGATGCGGCGGCCATGGTCGCTCCGCTCTTGGGGGACGGGATGGCCATGGCTCTGGAGTCCGGGGTGTTGGCCGGGGAGGCCACGCTTCGCATTCTGGGCGGTTCACCCGCGGAGCGCGCCGGAACCGAGCTGGAACGAGCTTGGTCCCGGCGTTTCCGCGGGCGACTCCTCTTGGGAAGGGCGCTTCAGTCCTTGCTGCTGCGTCCGCGAGCTTCCGAAGTCGCGGTTCGCCTCCTGAGAGGGGCGCCCGAGCTCGGAAGTTGGATCAGCGGTACGTCGCCTTGATCCGTCCCCAGGTGTTCTCCTCCGTCGCGGTCGGCCCGCAGCCGTTGCACGAGGGAAGCTGACCGGTGATCAGGCCGGACCACACCGTGCTTCCCGACCGGCCGTACATCGTGTTCGATGAAGACACCAGCCGGGGGCGAAGATCGGTGTAGAACGTGAGCGTTCCGTGGCCGGAGCCGTGAGGCCGGCAAGACGACGTCATCGGCCAAAAGTCCAGGGCAGGCGCGTCGAGCCCGACCCAGGGATCTCCGTCGCAGGAGAATTTTCCGTTGAAAGCGACAGTGCAGGCTCCATGGTTTCCGGGGGTGGCCCCGGCGGGGACGTCGAATTCCCAGCTCGTGACGCAAACGCACGGGCAGTTCGACAGCTTGAGATCGAGCGTGAGCTGCCATGTGGGAAGGTCGCTGACCCAGTCGTATTCGATCGTGTACATCCACATTCCGGCCCGCGACCCGTCGGTGATCTGTTCCGCGACCGAGGTGCCCGAAATGGAGGAAACCGCGAAAGAGGGACCCGCTCCGAGCAAGGTCAGAAGGGTGACCCCGAGCGCTCGAAGCCCCGAGAGCGAATTGGATCGGATGTCCATGAAATGACCGTCCTTGAAAACGTGGTGAACGGGGGCGTGAGAGCCCATTCTTGTTCTCGCGATCCGGGGGAGAATGGTTGAGCCTGAACTATAAGCAAGAATCCGGCGAGAGGACAAGTCCCGAACCTCAACCAAAGGATGAGCTCGTAGGTGACGATTTCCCAGTGCTTCGCGTCCTTTGGATCACCAATATGTTTCACCAGCAGGGGGCTCCCGGATTCCGGGGAATTTTTGTCTCTCAGCTTGCATCGGCCATGCTCCGCCAGGGCGGAATTCACCTGGAAGTCGAGGTGGTCGCGCAATCGCGAGGCCAGCTGGACTACTTCTGGTCCAACAGCAGAGTCCGAGAGCGTTGGAACCGTGACGGTTACGATATCGCTCACTGCCACTACGGGCTCACCGGCCTGGCCACCTTGGGGCTCCCCAACTCGGCGCCTCTGGTCGCCACCTTTTACGGAAGCGACATCAACATCGGTTGGCAGCGGCGAATCTCCCAAGCGACGCTCGGTCGAGCGCGCCGGCGCATCTTCGTTTCCCGGCGGCTGGAAGCGCAGTGGCCGTCGCCGCGGAACATTGTTCTGCCCAACGGGATCGACTTCGAAATCTGCCGTCCTCTGGATCGCGGGGAGGCCTGTCGCGCCCTCGGCCTCGATCCCGCGAAGCGATGGATTCTCTTCGGCGGAGCGCGGGACAACCCAGTCAAAGGGTATGACCTCTTCCGGGAATCGATGGGGTTTCTACAAACGACTCATCCCGGTGTGCAGGAGTTGGTCCTTTCCGAGCCCGGCCAGCCGTACGAGCGCGTGGTCCAGAAGCTCTCGGCAGCCAGCTGTCTCCTGTTCACGTCGCGCCGGGGCAGCGAGGGATCGCCGACGGTCGTGAAGGAAGCGCTGGTCGTCGGGCTTCCGGTCGTCTCGGTGGACGTCGGCGACGCCGCGGAAATGATGGCGGGGGTCGTGCCCGGCGTCGTGGTCCCCTGGCCGGACCACACCGGCTCGGGAACCGGCGGCCTCGCCCGATCGCTGGCGAACGAGGTCGCCGACGTCCTCCACGCGGGCACGCGGTCCAATGGGCGCGTGGCGCGCGAGTCTCTCCGCCAGGAGCTCATCGCCGGTCGCCTCGCGGCGATCTATCGCGACGTCCTTCGCGAAGCAGGGCGGGATCTGCGGTATCGTTGAACGATGCGCGTCCTCGTCACGGGAAGCCACGGTTTCGTCGGCACCCATCTTCGCCGGCTCTTCCACGAACGTCGCGACGACGTCGTGGGTCTCGGCCGCCGGCCGCGAGCTCCCTCCCCGGGAGAGGGATTCCTCACCGCGGATCTCGTCGATCGGGAGGCGACGCGGCGCGCGGTCCAGGAAGCGTTGCCGGAGCTGGTCGTGCACCTCGCGGGAGATACGGGGCGGCGCGTTCCGGCTTCCGAGACGCTGCGCTCCAACGTTCTCGGCACGCTCCATCTGATGGAAGGGGTCGCCGCTCTGGCTCGCCCGTGCCGCGTGCTCGTGGTGGGCACGAGCGCCCAGTACGGCCGAGTGCCCGAGCGCGAGAATCCCATTCGCGAAGAGACCGAGCTGCGCGCCGAAGGGGCCTACGGATGGAGCAAGTCCGCGGCCGAGGCGCTTGCGCTTTCGTATCACGGACGCGGCGGAATCGACGTGATCGCGACGCGCCCGTTCAATCACTTGGGCCCCGGCGAGCCGGAGGAATTCGTGGCGTCGTCGTTCGCGCGGCAAGCGATCGCGGTGGAGAGCGGCGTATCGACCGCGATCCAAGTCGGCAATCTCGCGAGTGTGCGTGACCTCACCGACGTGCGCGACATCGTCCGCGGCTACGTGATGCTCGCGGAGCGCGGCCAGGGCGGCGCTGTTTACAATCTGTGCTCGGGACGCGGCGTTCGGGTCGGCGACCTTCTCGCCTTGATCCTTGACAGGAGCGGAGTGGACGCGGAAGTTCGCCCGGATCCGTCGCGGATTCGCCCCGATGAGCTTCCGGTGCAGATCGGAAGCTTCGCGCGTGCGGAACGCGACGCCGGGTGGCGTCCGGAGTTCCCGCTCGAGAAGTCGGTGGACGATCTTCTCGAGCACTGGCGGGCGCGCCGCGAAGCGCCGTCTCGGGGAGGGCTCGTTTGAGCGGGTGGTCGGGGAAGCGGGTGGTGGTCACCGGGGCGGGCGGGTTCATCGCCTCGCATCTCACCGAAGCGCTCGTGCGCCGCGGCGCGCGCGTGCGCGCATTCCTGCGCTACAACGCACGCTCCGACATCGGGCTTCTCGCGTTCGCTCCCGTGGACGTGCGCTCCGAGATCGAGCTGGTCTTCGGCGACGTCACCGATCCTTGGAGCGTGGAGGACGCGACGAAAGGCTGCGACGTCGTCTTCCATCTCGCGGCGCTCATCGCGATTCCCTACTCGTACGTGGCCCCGGCTTCGTACGTGGCCACGAACGTCTCCGGCACGCTCAACGTGCTCCAGGCGGCGCGCGCCCACGGCATTCCCCGCGTGGTGCACACCTCCACGAGCGAGACGTACGGCACGGCGCGCTACACGCCCATCGACGAAGAGCATCCCATGCAAGGGCAGTCGCCGTATTCCGCGTCCAAGATCGCCGCCGACAAGATCGCGGAGTCGTTCTTTCGCTCGTTCGGAACGCCGGTGGCCACGATCCGCCCCTTCAACACCTACGGCCCCCGCCAATCGGCGCGCGCGGTCATTCCCACGATCGCGACGCAAGCGCTGGCCGGGCTCGCCTCGGTGCGGCTGGGCTCGACGACTCCGATCCGCGATCTCACCTACGTCGACGACACCGTCGAAGGATTCCTCGCGGTGGCGTCGTCGGACGCATGCGTCGGAACGGTGACGAACGTCGGGGTCGGCGAAGGCGTCACGATCGGCGCGCTCGCCAAGGAGATCTTGATGATTGCCGGCCGCCCGGACATGCCCGTGGTCAGCGATCCGGAGCGCGTGCGCCCCGAGCTCTCCGAAGTGTTCGAGCTGGTGTGCGATGCCACGAAAGTGCGCGAGCGCTGCGGCTGGGCTCCGGCGGTGACGCGCGCGGACGGGCTGGCGCGCACCGTGGAGTTCATTCGCGCGAACATGGCCATGTACCGTCCGGGAACGTACGCACGATGAGAGCGGTGATCCTCGCCGGCGGCAAGGGGACTCGTCTCGCGCCGTACACGGTGGCGTTTCCCAAGCCGTTGATGCCGATCGGCGATCTGCCCATTCTGGAGATCGTGGTGCGCCAGCTGCGCCGCTCCGGATTCACCCGCATCACCATGGCGGTCGGCCATCTCGCGGAGCTCATCCAAGCGTACTTCGGCGACGGCGCGCGCTTCGACATCGCCATCGACTACTCCCGCGAAGAGACGCCGCTCGGAACCGCCGGCCCGCTCAAGCTCATTCCCGATCTGGAGCCGTCGTTCCTGGTGATGAACGGAGATCTCCTCACCGACTTCGATTATGGCGCGTTCCTCCGTGCACACCGCGAGCAAGGCAACGACGCCACGATCGGCGTGTACGAAAAGAAGGTGCGCATCGATCTCGGAGTGTTGGAGCGCGACGGCGAAGGACGCATCGTCGACTACCGCGAGAAGCCGACCTTGACCTACGAAGTCTCCATGGGCGTCTATGCGTTCTCCAAGGGAGTTCTGGATTTCATTCCCGATGGGCGGCCGTTCGATTTTCCCGAGCTCGTGCTTGAATTGATCCGGCGCGGCCGGCCGATTCGAGGAATCCGCTTCGACGGGCTGTGGCTGGACATCGGCCGCCAAGAGGACTACGCGCAGGCCGTGCAGACGTTCGAGAACGCGCGCGGGAGGTTTCTCGGGGAGAGTTAGGCGGACGCGGGGAAGGGGAGAGGAAGTGACGGGAAGAAACGCGACCGCCGGGCTCATTTCGCTTTTCGTTCTCATGCCGGCACTCGCGGCCGGCGACGATCTCACGCTTCCCTTGATCGCGGCGCTCGAAGCGAATCAGGCGAGCGCGCACCTCGGCTACTCCGCGGCCGCAG
The DNA here is from genome assembly GCA_963725045.1 of uncultured Gemmatimonadales bacterium. Classification (GTDB taxonomy): domain Bacteria; phylum ARS69; class ARS69; order ARS69; family ARS69; genus CAVRWY01. Next base: position 160,983 of record CAVRWY010000018.1, on the reverse strand, counting down.
CGGGGGACGTGAACGGCGACGGCTTCACCGATCTCGTCCTCGGCCAGCGCGACTACGACGGCGGCCAACAGAACGAAGGCCGCATCCTCGTGCATCGCGGAACCCCGAGCGGCATCGAGACGACCGCGAGCTGGTCGTTCGAAAGCGATCAAGCGATCGCGTTTCTCGGAACCTCGGTCGCCTGCGCGGGGGACGTGAACGGCGACGGTTTCCATGACGTGATCGCCGGCGCGCCGTCCTTCGACGACGGCCAATCCAACGAAGGGATCGCGTTCCTCTTTCTGGGATCGGCGAGCGGATTGGGAGTCGTTCCGGCGTGGACCAAGGGAGGCGATCAGGAGACGGCCGCGTTCGGAGGATCGGTCGCGTTCGCGGGGGACGTGAACGGCGACGGGCGCGACGACGTCCTCGTGGGGGCGCGCGGCGCCGACGGCGCGTTCGCGAACGAAGGGCGCGCTTCGGTCTTCCTGGGAACGCCGAACGGTTTGGCGCCCACGCCGGTGTGGAGCGCCACCGGCGGACAAGAAGATCCCGGATTCGGCGGATCGGTCGCGGGTGCTGGAGACGTGAACGGCGACGGCTTCGCCGACGTGATCGTGGGCGCGTTTCTTCATGATGCCGGCGAGACGAACGAAGGTGCAGCGTTCCTCTATCGTGGGAATTCCTCGGGCGTCGCCAGCTCGGCATCGTGGACCGGCGAAGGAAATCAAACGAACGCGAGCTACGGCTGCTCCGTCGCCGGCGCGGGCGACGTAAACGGGGACGGCTACGCCGACGTGATCGTGGGGGCGCGCGATCATCAGACGACGCTCTTTAAAGAGGGCAAGGCGCTCCTGTATGCGGGAGGCGCCGCGGGGCTCGCGCCGGCGCCGCTCTGGTTTGCGGTGGGCGGCGAGGCGAACGCGAGCTTCGGTTGGTGCGTCGCGAGCGCCGGGGACGTGAACGGCGACGGCCTCGCCGACGCGATCGTGGGAGCACCGCGTGCGGATCCCACCTGGCTCGATGCCGGAGAGGCGCGTCTCTATCTCGGATCGCGCGTGGGTGGACTGCACGGGCCCGCATGGAGCACCGCGGGTGAGACCGCTGGCGCGCAGCTCGGATGGTGTGTCGCCTCCGCGGGCGATGTGAACGGCAACGGATTCGGGGACGTTCTCGTGAGCGCGCCGTACGACGATGCCGGTCAGACCGACGAAGGACGCGTGCACGTGTTCGCCGGTGCCGCACACCCGCCGGCCGCAACGCCGGCGTGGCGCGCGAGCGGAGGACCCACGTCCGCGGCGTTCGGCACGAGTGTCGCGTTTCTGGGCGACGTGAACGGCGACGGCTGGGACGATCTCGCCGCGGGGGATCCGTATCACTCGAACGGTCAGACCGCGGAAGGCCGCGTCGACGTCTTCTACGGCAGCGCGTCCGGTTTCCCCGCGGCTTCCAACTGGAGCGTGGAATCGAATCAGGCGTCGGCGTTTCTCGGCTGGGCCGTGGCGCGCGCCGGCGACGTGAACGGCGACGGCTACGACGATCTCGTGATCGGTGCACCCAACTGGGACGGAAGCGTGGCGAACGAAGGGCGGGCCACGCTGTACTTGGGCTCCGCGACCGGGCTCGCGGTCTCGCCGATCTGGACGCGCACCGGCGGACAATTGGGCGCCGCGTTCGGATTCGCGGTGGCGGGAGCCGGCGATGCGGACGGCGACGGATTCTGCGATCTCGCCATCGGTGCGCCGTTGCAAGACGGCACCTTCACGGACGCGGGCGCTCTGCAATGGTTTCGAGGCGGGGCCGGCGGGCCGGGGGCACTTCCCCAGAGAATGATCGTGGGCACGCACACCGGAGAAGAGCTCGGCGCCGCGCTCGCACACTCCGGCGATGCGAACGGAGACGGGCGTTCCGACGTGCTCGTGGGTGCGCCGGGATTCACCAACGGCGAGGCGGGCGAAGGCGCGGCGTTTCTCGCGCTCGGAACGGCGACGGGGCTCGCCGTCGGATTCGCCTGGAGCAGGGAAGGCGGACAAGAAGGCGCGCGATCGGGGAGCAGCGTCGCCTTCGCCGGGGACGTGAATGGAGATGCCTTCGCCGACGTTTTGGTGAGCGCGCGCGCCTACGATGGCGGCGCGGAAGACGAAGGACGCGTGCTCCTCTATCTGGGATCGCTCGCGGGGCCCGGCGTGAATCCAGCCTGGTCGTTCGAAGGGGGCGATGATTTCGCCGAGCTCGACGCGTGCGCGTCCGCCGGGGATGCGAACGCAGACGGGTTCGCCGACGTGCTCGTCGGCGCCGCGTCGGCGACGATGAATGCGCCGCAAGAAGGAATCGTCTCGCTCTTCTATGGTGGGACGACGGGGCCCTCGGCCGCTCCCGATTGGAGTGCCGCGGGGGGAACGGCGTTCGCTGCCTTCGGTGCGTCGCTCGGTGGAGCCGGAGATGCAAACGGCGACGGCTTCGCCGATCTCGTCGTGGGATCGAAAGCGCTCGCGGATTCCGCGGGAGTGGGGGGAGCGGTTCTGGCGATACCGGGCAACGGCGGCTTCGGCGGCGGGCCCGCGCCACGGACGTGGCGCGTGCTCGCCGATGCGCCGATCGCGCGCGGCGGAGTCTCCGATCAGGTCGATCGCTTTCGCTCGCGCGCGATCGGGCGCACGGCGGCGGGGCGCGGGCGAGTGCGCCTGGAGATCGAGCGCGCGCTCGCCGGCGCCCCGCCCGCCGCCGTCATGATCGCAACCGGCGCATGGACGATGACCGGGGTGCCCGTGCCGCAAGGGGGGAGCTCGGTGGCGCTCGAAGAGATCGTCGGGGGATTTTTCGCCGGCGCGCGGGTGGCGTGGCGCGCGCGACTCGGCGGTGCGTCGCCGCACTTTCCGCGAACGCCGTGGATCACGCCGTCGTCGGGGGCGCGCGGCGCGCTCGAGCTGCGCACGCTCGTATCCGGCGCGTTGTCCGCGCCGCTCCCTGCGGCGCCGCCCGCGCCCGCAGCGCTCTCGATCGCCGCGTGCCGCCCGCATCCGGTGCGCGGCCGCGCGGCGATCGAGATCGTGCTCGCGCATCCGGCGGATCTTCGCGTCGCGCTCTTCGACGTGCGCGGCCGGCGGGTGCGCACGATCCACCAGGGGCGCCTCGATGCCGGCGCGCACTCCCTTCCCTTCGACGCGGTGCGCGACGCCGGTGACGCGAGCGGCGCGCTTCCCGCCGGCGTCTATTTTCTGCATGCCTCCACGCGCGACGCCGCCGCTTCGCGCCGCATCGTCGTCGTGCATTGACGCGCGCGCGCCCCGCCCCGTAGGCTCGCCGCATGACCTCCGCTCGCTCTCTCGCATCCGAAAGCGCCGCACGCGTGGTGCGCGCGCCGCGCGGCCCGGCGCTCTCCTGCCGTTCGTGGCAAACCGAAGCGGCGCTGCGCATGCTGATGAACAACCTCGATCCCGACGTCGCCGAGCTTCCCGACCAGCTCATCGTCTACGGAGGCTCGGGCCGCGCGGCGCGCAGCTGGGGCGCATTCGACGATCTGGTGCGCACGCTTCGCCGCTTGGAATCGAACGAGACGCTGCTCGTGCAATCCGGAAAACCGGTCGGCGTCTTCAAGACGCACGCCGACGCTCCGCGCGTCCTCATCGCCAACTCGAATCTCGTTCCGCGCTGGGCGCACTGGGACGAGTTTCGCCGGCTGGAAGCTCTGGGTCTCACCATGTACGGACAAATGACCGCGGGAAGCTGGATCTACATCGGCACCCAGGGAATCCTGCAAGGCACGTTCGAGACGTTCGCTTCGCTCGCGGAGCAGCATTACGGCGGCGATCTTCGCGGGCGCTTCGTGCTTTCGGCGGGACTCGGCGGAATGGGCGGCGCGCAGCCGCTCGCCGTGACCATGAACGGAGGCGTGTGCCTCTTGGCCGAAGTCGATCCGCATCGCATGCAGCGGCGCCTGGAGACGCGCTATCTGGATCAGGTCGCGCCGTCGTTCCCAGAAGCGATGGCCATGGTCATGGAAGCGAAGCGCGCGAAACGTCCGCTCTCGGTCGGCATCGAGATGAACGCGGCCGATCTCTTCGAGCACATCTTCGATTCCGGCGAGCTGCCCGACGTGGTCACTGACCAAACGTCCGCGCACGATCTTCTGCAGGGGTACGTGCCCGCAGGACTTCCCTATGCGGACGCGCTGCGCCTGCGCGTCGAGAGTCCGCACGAATACGTGCGCCGCGCCAAGGAAACGGCGGTGCGCCACGTGCGCGCCATGCAGCGCATGCAGGAGCGGGGCGCGATCGTCTTCGACTACGGCAACAATCTGCGCGGGGCGGCGCAAGAGGGCGGGCTCACGAATGCATATTCCTATCCCGGATTCGTTCCCGCGTTCATTCGCCCGCTCTTCTGCCGGGGCAAGGGGCCGTTCCGCTGGGCCGCGCTCTCCGGTGATCCCGCGGATATCGCCGCGACCGACGAAGCGCTCCTGCGCGCGTTCCCGGAAGATCGCGTGCTGGCGCGCTGGCTGCCGCTCGCCGCGCAGCGCGTCGCGTTCCAGGGACTTCCCGCGCGCATCTGCTGGCTCGGCTACGGAGAGCGCCACCGTGCGGGGCTGCTCTTCAACGAGCTGGTCGCTTCCGGTCGCGTGAAGGCGCCGATCGTGATCGGGCGCGATCACCTGGATGCCGGCTCCGTTGCCTCACCGTATCGCGAGACGGAAGGAATGAAGGACGGCTCGGATGCGATCGCCGATTGGCCGATTCTGAACGCGCTCTTGAACACCGCGTGCGGCGCCACCTGGGTCAGCTTCCATCACGGCGGCGGCGTCGGGATCGGGAACTCGCTCCATGCCGGCATGGTGATCGTCGCCGACGGCACGAAGGAGGCGGGCGCGCGTCTGGAGCGAGTGCTCACCGCGGATCCGGGAACCGGGGTCATGCGCCACGCGGACGCCGGCTACGACGAAGCGATCGAGCACGCGCGGCGCACCGGGCTGGACTTGCCCGGCATCACGGAGCGTTGATGCCGATTTCGTGCGATCTCCTGCTCGAGAACGCGAACGAAATCCTCACGATGGAAGCGCCGGGCCTCGACGGTCCGCGCCGGCGCGACGACCTCGCCGAGATCGGGCGCATCGCTCCCGGCTCCGTCGCCATGCGCGGCGCCGACGTCGTCTGGGTCGGACCCGCCGCGGACGCCGCCGCAGCGCTGGCGCCCGCCCCGGGCGCGCGCCGCATCGACTGCCGCGGCCGCGTCGTGATTCCCGGCTTCGTCGATTCGCACACCCATCTCCCGTTCGCCGGCTGGCGCCATGACGAGTTCGCCATGCGTCTCGCCGGGCGCACGTATCAAGAGATCGCCGCTTCCGGCGGGGGAATCGCGTCGTCCGTGCGTGCGACTCGCGCCGCGTCCGAAGACGAGCTCGTCGCGCTCACCCGCGCGCGTCTCGACCGGTTTCTGTTGCACGGCACCACCACCGCGGAAGCGAAGTCGGGATACGGGCTCGCCACCGAGCACGAGCTCAAGCAGCTTCGCGCGATCGCGCGCGCGGCGAAGGATCATCCGATCGACGTGGTGCCCACGTTTCTCGGCGCGCACGAGTTTCCACCGGAGTACGCGCGCGACCGCGACGGCTACGTCGATCTCCTGGTGCGCGAGATGATTCCCGCGGTGGCGCGCGAAAGGCTCGCCGAGTTCGCCGACGTCTTCTGCGAGCGCGGCGTGTACACGCCCGAGCAGACGCGCCGCGTGCTCGAGGCGGGGGCGGCGCACGGGCTCGGAATCCGTCTCCACGCCGACGAGTTCGCTCCGTCGGGCGCGGCCGAGCTCGCGGCGGAGATGGGCGCCGCCTCGGCCGATCATCTGAGCGCGATCTCCGACGAAGGGGTGCAGGCACTCGCCCGCTCCTCCACGATCGGCACGCTGCTGCCCGGGACCACGTTTTCGCTGCGCATTCCCCCGGCGGACTCGCGCCGGCTGGTGGAGGCCGGGGTCGCGGTCGCGCTGGCCAGCGACTTCAATCCGGGGAGCTCGGCGATCGACTCCATGGGCGTGGTCGTCGGGCTGGCCTGCCTCCATTTGCGGCTCCAACCCGGCGAGGCGCTCGCCGCCGCCACGATCAACGCCGCGTTCGCGCTCCGCCGCGCCGAGCGAATTGGGTCGATTCGAGCCGGAAAACAGGCGGATCTGGTCGTTTTGGACGCTCCGGACCACCGCCACCTGGCCTATCGCTTCGGGGCGAACCTCGTGCGAATCGTGATCAAAAGAGGACAGGTCGTCGTAGAGGATGGGCGGCTCGTTGCCGTTTGATCGAGCTTTCTTCGACGACCCTGGGGCGTTTTCTCAAGCTTCCGCAAGGATCGGCCGAACTGTGAGAAAGCCCGACCCCCGGACCCCACCCGGATCGCACCGGGACGGCGGTTGGCCGTGTGCGCGACTCCCGATTCCGGTTTCCGGAGGGGGAACCCTTGACCGATCTGGACATCAAGCGCAGGGCTTCGGAGCTTCTCGCGAAGGGGCGGTACGAAGAAGCCGTCGAGGAATACCAGGCGCTTCTCGGCCAGTCGAAGAAGCCCAACCCCGCGATTCTGAATCTGATCGGTGACATCTACTGCAAGCAGGAGAATCTCGAGAAGGGGTTCGACTGCTACCTGCGCGCAGCGCGCGCCTACTCCGACGAAGGTCTCTTCCACAACGCCATCGCGGTGGGGAAGAAGATCCTGCGCTTCGATCGCGAGCAAATCGACGTCTACGGAATGCTGGGAACGCTCTACGCACGCCAGGGCCTGGGCATGGACTGCGTGAAGTTCCTGAACGAATTCGCGCGTCGCAAGGATCAGCAGGGAGAGTATCCCGCCGCGCTCGCCGCGTTCGCGGATGCGTGCGAGAAGCTCCCGAGCTTCGCGGAGCTCCACGCCCACTACGGCGACATGCTGGAGCGCGTGAATCGCCATCACGATGCGGCGGCGATGTACGCGCAGGCCGCGCAGGCCTTCGCCGACCGCGGGCGTGCCGATCTCGCCGCGAAGTGGCAAGCGAAGGCGTACAAGCTCGGCTCCGCGCCGCGCGCTCCGGAGGAAGAACAGAAGGAGAACGTCGCGGGGCTCATGAGCCTGCGCACACTCTCCGACGAGGCCGCCGCGCCTCCCGCCACGATTCGCGAGGAGCTGCGCGACGCGCCGCATCTGAAGTCGTTCACCGGGGCCAAGCAGCTCGAGCTCGATCAGCCGGAAACGTTCTGGACCAAGGGCACTGACGCCCCTTCGGAGCCCCCGGTCGCGACGCCGGAGCCGGCGCTCCCCGCGGCCTCGGCCCCGGCCCCTGAGCCGGAGCCCAACGTCGATGGGCTCGAAATCCAACGGACCCCGTCCGCCTCCTGGAAGCTCTACGATCCGGCGAAGCATCCGCACCTGCCCAAGCCGCCGCCTCTGCCGCCGCGCACCATGAAGCGCACGCCCGAGCCGGCGCACGCCTCGCTCGAGCTCCCGGTTGCGTCTTCGCCGCCCGCGCCGCCCGCGCAGGAAGCTCCCGCTCCGGTGGCGGCGGCGCCCGCGGCACGCACGCCTTCGTCGGAGATCGTGTGGGAGATTCCGCACGAGCGCGGGCAATTGAAGTCGGAAGTCGCGCCCGCGCCGGAAGAGGACATGGTGAGCTCGATCCAGGAGAATCCGCTGCGCGGGTCCATGCGCGATCTCGGCGAGACGAAGGTGGACCCTGCGAATCGCCCCGATCCGGAGCAGCTGCGCCAGTTCTTCGACGAGCCGGCCACTTCGGTGGAACAGGCGGTCGTCATCGGCGACGACTTCGAGCTGGTGCGCGAAGGAGGCGACGTCTCCGAGGTCATCGCCGACTTCCGCGACGCGACCCGCGAGATCCTGGATCTCGACGACCACCAAGCGCACTACGATCTCGGGACCACGTATCTGGAGATGGAGCTCTTCGACGACGCCGTCGCGGAGTTCGAGGTCGCGGCGCGCGGCAACGAGTTCGCGCTCCCCAGTCAGGAGATGCTTGGCTACTGCTTTCTGCGCAAGGGACAGATCGACCTCGCGATTCGCGAGCTCCAGAAGGCGCTGGACCTTCCCGGCTACGACGACCGCGATCGCCTCGGCATCCATTACAACTTGGGCATCGCGTGCGGCGTCACCGACCGCGAGGCGGAAGCGATCGAGCATTTCCAGAAGATTCTCGAAGTCGATCCCAACTTCCGCGACACCCGCAGCCGCCTCGAGAGGCTGGTCCAGAACAGCCACTAGATTCCATCGTTGACGGGCTCGTGAAGCGGGACTAACTTCGGCTTCCCGCCATGGCATCCGCCACCCCGCGCGAGGTCGCTCGTCTCGCTGTTTTCATGTCCCTCGTCGCGGCGCTGGGATTTCTCCGCCAGATTCTCCTGCCGATCCCGAACTTCGAGCTCATCAGCTTGGGTGCGTTCGTCGCGGGTGCGGCGCTGGGTTCGGCGGGTGGCGCGTTGTGCGCCGCGGGAGCCATGTCTATCTACTCGGGGTTGAATCCGCTCGGTCCGGCCCCACCGCCGGTGTTCGCCGCGCAGGTCGCCGGGCTTGCGATCTTTGGCGCGGTGGGCGGTTGGCTGGGGCGGCGTGTGGTGCGCGCGCCGATCGTCGCGGGCGCGCTCGGGCTCCTCCTTACATTCGTGTACGACGTGCTCACGAACTTGGGCACGGCTTGGATCATGGGTGCGCTTCGCGATCCATGGCCCGTGCTCGCGGCCGGGCTCGCGTTCGGCGCGTGGCACATGGTGTGGAACACGGCCGCATTCGCGCTCGCGGGGCCCCCACTCGTCGGGGTGGTGCTGCGCCACCGGGCGCGTTCGTGACGCTCGCCGCGTTCGTGCTCGCGGCGGCGCTCGCCGACTCCGGCGCCGCCGTGCGTCCGGATTCCGCCGCTGCGGTGCCGATCATCATCCGTCCCGACTCCACGGCCGCGCCGATGCGATCCGCGGCCACCATGGATTCCGCCGCTGCGGCGCACGCCGACTCCACCGCAGCGCCGCGTCCGTTCCATCGCCCGCATCCCGCGATTCTCTCGCTCTCCAGCTTTCGACTCGAATGGTCGAACGCCGTGCGCATTCCGTTTCGCGAGCCCGCCGATCCGATGGAGCCCGTCGCGCTCTCCACGATCGGGCAAATGATTCGCCTCCAGCCGGGCGTGCGCACGCGCGAGCTCTCGCAGGGGCCGAGTCCGGAATCCTTCGCGTTCGGCGGCGCGGGATCGTCGTCGTCGGATCTTCTCTTCGACGGCGTCTCGCTGGTGCTGCCGGGAACTTCCGGGCCGCACTCCGAAGAGGCAGTGATGTCCGAGCTCGCCGGCGTGGACTTGCTCCGCGGCGGCGCCGCAGCACTGTACGGACCGCAAGCCGCGGCCGGGGCCGCCGTCGTCGTCCCGCGCTTTCCGCACGTCGGCGATCTGCTCATCCGCGCGGTCGGCGAAGAAGGCTCCGACGAATTCCAGCGCGCCTCGTTCCAGGCGTCGCGCCACCTGGGGACGCGTGCCGGATTCTTCGCGACCATGGAATCGCGCCGGATCGACGGGCTCTTCCCCGGCACGAAGGAAGTGGACCGGCAGTTCGCGGGACGTCTCGCCGGAGCATTGCCGTTCGGATTGGAAGGGGAGGCGTCGATTCGCCGCTATGAAGGAGACGAACGCTCCGGCGGCGTCGACGAGCTTCCCGTCGTTCCGGTGGAGACGCGCGCTTCGCACTACGGGGCGAAGCTCTTTCACGCGTGGGACGGCGCTCGCGGTGCGCTGCTCGAGCTTCGCTGGTTGCGGGAAAAGGTCGAGAACGACGACGATCTCACGCCGCGCACGCGGCACTACTCCGTTCCCGAAGCGCACGCGACCATCGATCTGCCGCGCGTGGGGCCGCTCGAATCGGTCGTGCGCGGGGAAATCTCGCGCTGGCGCATCGAAACGGAGGGGAGCCCCTCGATCGATCGCTTTCTTCGCGGCGGCGGGGCGCTTCGATCGAGCGCGACGTTCGGCGCCCTGCGAGCGACGGGCACGATTCGCGCCGATGCGGAAGAAGAGCGCGACGAGGCGTTTCATGCGCGCGTGGAAGGAGAGTGGACCGAGGCGCCGCTTTCGTTCGGTGCGACGCTCTCGCGCGCGGAGCGCATCCCGGCGCGCGACGCACCCTTTTCCAATTTGAACGAGGTCCATCAGGGCACGACCCTGCGGGCGGCATGGACCAAAGGGCCCGCGACTCTCTCGCTGGAAGGGGACTGGACGCGGGTCGACCACTACCGGCCCGAGCCCTCCTTCGAGGAAGTGCGCCGCCGCGATCCCGCAGATGCGGCCCCTGCCGGTACGGGAGAGCTGCGCGGGGTCACGTTCGGGCTCGACACGGAAACGTTCCCGATTCCGAAGGCGGCGGTCGTCGGCGATCTCACGTTTCACACCAGCTTCGCGCTGCGTGACGATGTGATGGAAGAGACCGGGGAGCGGCTGCCGCGGGTTCCCGGCCGCCTTTGGACCGGGGAGGGCGTGCTCTCCAACGAGTTCTTTCGCAACTCGCTGCATGCGCGACTGCGGGGGCGGCTCACCTATCTCGGCGACCGGCTGGACGAGAACGGGGCCGCGGTCATCGACGCATGGGTGACGGACGTCGTCGGCGAGGCCGAGATCGGCGACGCGCTGCTGCACTTTCGCCTCCACGATCTGCTCGAGCGCGCCGACGAGATCGAGCCGGGCTATCGGCTTCCCGGGTTCTCCTGGATGTTCGGCGTGTCGTGGCGGTTCTGGGGTTGAATTGACAGCGATGTCGCCCACTCCTACGCTTCGCGCAGCGCCGTCGATCCCACCGGCCCGCGGAGCCATCGTTTGACCGAGACCTCCGATCTCCTGCAGCTCTTCACGATCTTCGTCCTCGCGATCTTCGCGGGGTATCGCCTCATTTCGCGGGTTCCGCCGCTCCTGCACACGCCGCTCATGTCGTTCACGAACGCGATCTCGGGCATCTCGCTCGTCGCATCGCTGGTGGTCGCGGGGGCCGAACTACGGTTCCGCCGCCACCGCGCTGGGGACGATCGCGGTCACCGCCGCGACGATCAACGTCGTCGGCGGATTCCTGATCACCGATCGCATGCTGAAGATGTTCCGGAAGAAGCCGGATCGCCGAGCGCGTGACCGCCGAAGCCTTCACCGCGATTCGCTTATCTTCGCGGCCTCGCTCCTGTTCATCTCTCGGGCTTCGCGGGCTGACCCATCCCGACACCGCACGGCGCGGGACGCAGCTGGCGGTCGTCGGGCATGGTCATCGCGGTCGTCGGCACGCTGCTGCGGCCCGAGATCGTGCGCTTCGAGTGGATCGTCGGCGGGGCTCATCGTCGGCACGATCATCGGAATTCCCGATGGGCATGTGGATCCCGATGACGAAGATGCCGGAGCGAATCGCGCTCGTCGCACGCGTTCGGCGGCCTCGCGGTCGCGCTGGTCGGAGTGATCGAGTACATGCGCCACGGGGGACACCTCGACCGCTTTCACATGGGCGTCACCGGATTCGAGGTCTTGATGGGTGCGGTCACGTTCACCGGCAGCCTCATGGCGTTCGGGAAGCTGCAGGGAATTCTGCCGGGCAAGCCGATCACGTTTCCGATGCAGAATCCGGTGACGATCGGCTCGCTCGGCGTCGCGCTGGTCATTCTGGTCGGTGCTGGTGGCGCGGCCCGAGACGCCCGCGCTCTTCTACGGAATGCTGGCGCTCTCGCTTCGCGCTCGGCGTGCTGCTTGGTGCTGCCGATCGGCGGCGCGGACATGCCGGTGGTGATCTGCCTGCTGAACTCCTACGCGGGGCTCGCTGCGTCCGCGTCCGGGTTCGCGCTGGACAACCAGGTGCTCATCATCTGCGGTGCGCTCGACGGCGGGTCGGGCTTCATCCTCGCCGATCTTGATGTCCAAGGCGATGAACCGCTCGTTCACGAACGTGCTGTTCGGTGCGTTCGGCACGGAAGTGACGCAAGCGGGAGCAGCGCCGCAAGCCGGCGCCGGTGCTGCGCGTGAACGTCGCCGGCGCGGACGAAGTCGCGGAAATCTTACGCCCCGAAGTAGTGTCATCGTGATCCCCGGCTACGGCATGGCGGTCGCGCAGGCGCAGCACGCGGTGCGCGAGCTCGCCACGAGCTGGAGAAGGGCGGCACGCGCGTGCGCTACGCGATCCATCCGGTCGCGGGGCGTATGCCCGGGCACATGAACGTGCTGCTCGCGGAGGCGAACGTTCCCTACGACCAGCTCTTCGAGCTCGACGAGATCAACGACGACTTCGTGCAAACCGACGTGGTTCTGGTGGTGGGCGCGAACGACGTGGTGAACCCGGCGGCGCGCACCAATCCGGGAAGCCCGATCTTCGGGATGCCGATGTTCAACTGCGACCAGTCGCGCGCGTCGATCGTGTCTTGAAGCGCAGCATGAATCCCGGTTTCGCGGGCATCGAGAACGAGCTCTTCGTCGCAGCCCAAGACGATGATGGTGTTCGGCGACGCACAGGATTCCATCAAGAAGCTGACCGCACACTTGCAGTCCGCCGCCTGATTGACACGTCCCGGGGGCGAAAGTACCCTGCGCGCGCGGATCCGCCGCCTTTGCGGAATGCGGGAAGGGGAGCGCGCTTGAACATGATCGATTGGACCATCCTCGCGGTGGTCGTGATCAGTGTCCTTGCCGGGATCTTCGATGGATTCGTGAAGACGGTGCTCTCGTTCGTGGGAGTTCTGGCCGCGTTCTTTCTCTCCCCGCGCCTGGGTGTTCCGATCGGGGACTTCTTCGAGAAATGGATGAAGCCCCAGGTTGCGCACATCGCCGGTTTCGTCGGCGCTTTTGCGCTCGTCCTGGTCGTCTTCGGGCTGCTCACTTGGATCCTGCGAAAGTCGCTCGATAAGCTGCAGCTCAACTGGATCGACCGGCTGCTCGGCGGCGCGCTCGGTTTCTTTCGCGCCGCGGCGATTCTCGGCCTTCTCGCAGTGCTCGCGGATGCGACCGGCAGCTTCGCCGCGACCCGCGCCTCGAAGACTTACCCGCTCGCGCTGCAGAGCGGGCGAATGCTCCTCGATCTCGTCCCCGACGATGCCAAGGAGCGCTTCCGCGGCCGCGTGTCCGGAAAGGGCGCGCACGACAAGGGCGCAAGCGACAAGGGTGCGAAGGGTGACGGAAAGGACGACGGCGTCATTTAGTGTCCCGTCCCGGAAGTACTGCGCAGATCGCGCCGGCCCTCGCCGCTGGCGGCGTCGTCCTCCTCGCCGTATCTTCACAGTGATACGGCATCGTCGTCACGCCTTGCCAGCGGGCAGGATGACTCGCCGGGATCTACACATTACTTCCGGGACGGGACACTAGCATGCGCATCTCGCCGGCCATCTTCCGTGAGTACGATATCCGCGGCGTCGTCGAGCCGGAGCTCGATTCCGCGACGTGCACCGCCATCGGCAAGGGCCTCGGCACCACGCTGGTGCGTGCGGGCGCCAAGGACTGCGTCGTGGGGCGCGACGTGCGCTTGTCGTCGGATCGCATTCGCGACGATCTCGTGAAGGGGCTGGTCTCCACCGGGCTTCACGTGATCGATCTCGGAGTCGTGCCCACCCCCGCGCTCTACTTCGGGCTGTACACGATGAACGTCGGCGGCGGCGTGATGATCACCGGGAGCCACAATCCGGCGGAGTACAACGGATTCAAGACGTCGGTGGGGAAAGCATCGCTCTACGGCCCGCAGATCCAGGCGGTGCGGGAGTTGATCGAGCGGGACGATTTCGTGACGGGCGCCGGTTCGACCTCGGAGAAGCGCGTGCTCCCCGAGTATCTCGGGCGCATCACGGAGAAGATCGTGCCTCCGCGCGGCCTCACTGTCGTGGTGGATGCCGGCAACGGAACGGCCGGCCCGCACGCGCCCGGCATGCTGGAGACGCTCGGCTGCACGGTGCACAAGCTGTTCTGCGAACCGGACGGCCGCTTTCCGAATCATCATCCCGATCCCACCGTGGAAGCGAACTTGAAGACGCTGATCGCGAAGGTGCGCGAGACCGGTGCGGACATGGGCATCGCCTTCGACGGCGACTCCGATCGCATCGGCGTCGTCGACGACCGCGGCACGATCATCTGGGGCGACCGCTCTGCTCGCGCTCTTCGCGCGCGACGTGCTGCAGGACGGGCCGGCCTCGATCATCTTCGAAGTGAAATGCTCCAAGGGATTGATCGAGGACATCAAGGCGCACGGCGGCACGCCGGTGATGTGGCGCACCGGGCACTCGCTCATCAAGCAGAAGATGAAGGAGACCGGCGCCGCGCTGGCCGGCGAAATGTCGGGGCACATGTTCTTCGCGCACCGTTGGTACGGCTTCGACGACGCGCTGTACGCGGCGGCGCGGCTCGTGGAGATCGTGGCCAAGGCGGATGCGCCGCTCTCCGAGATCATGGCGACGATTCCGTCGTATCCGTCGACCCCGGAGATTCGGGTGCCCTGTCCCGAGGAGAAGAAGTTCGACGTCGTGCGCGAAGTCACCGCGCACTACAAGAAGACGCACCCGGTGATCGACGTGGACGGAGCCCGCGTGGACTTCGGCGACGGATGGGGACTGGTGCGCGCATCGAACACCACGCCGCTCCTGATCCTGCGCTTCGAGGCGGACACGCCGGAACGTCTCGCCGCGATTCGCGGCGACATGGAAACCAAGCTCGCCGAGATCATGAAACGGGTGGTCGGGTGAGAGCGGCGGACGTGTGAGCTCGGTGCACGCGGTGATCCTGGCGGGAGGACGGGGCACGCGCTTCTGGCCCGCCTCGCGCGAAGCGACGCCGAAGCAGTTCCTGCGCATCGGCGGGGACGAATCGCTTCTGCAACGCACGGCGCGCCGTCTCTTGCCGCTCGCGGGAGCGGAGCGCACCTGGGTGGTCACCAACGCGGCGCACGTCGGTGTCGCCGCGGAGCATCTGCCGTCCATCGCGCGCCGGCGCATCGCGGGAGAGCCCGCCGGCCGCAATACCGCGCCCGCGGTCGCGCTCGCGGCATGCCTGGTGCTTCGCGAGGATCCCGCGGCGACGCTCTTGGTGGCGCCGGCCGACCACTGGATCGCCGATGAGGACGCGTTTCGCGCCACGGCCCGCGTCGCCATCGACTTCGCCGAGGCTCACAATGCGCTGGTCACGTTCGGGATCGTGCCTGGGTCGCCGGAGACGGGATTCGGCTACATCGAGGCCGGGGACGAAGCAGCTCACGGCGTGCGCCGCGTGGTTCGCTTCACGGAGAAGCCCGACCGCAAGACCGCGGAAGCGTTTCTCGTGGGAGGGCGCCACTTCTGGAATAGCGGGATCTTCGTGTGGCGCGCGCAGGTGGTTCGCGACGAGCTGGCCCGGCATGCACCGGAGCTGATCGCCGCGTGCGAGAAGATCGCCGCGGCCGGGGACGTCGAGCGCGCTCTGCGCGAAGAATGGGGAAAGGTCCCCTCGATCTCCATCGACTACGCACTTCTGGAGCGTTCCGACAAAGTTTTCGTCGTCCCGTCTCGGTTTCCTTGGTCGGACGTCGGATCGTGGGACGCGCTCGCCGCGCTCCTTCCGCGCGATGCGCAGGGCAACGTGGTGGAAGGGGATGCCATGGTCGTGGATGCGAAAGGCTGTTTCGTGCGCGCGGCCCCGGGGCGGCTCGCCGCCGTCATCGGGCTCGAGGATGTCCTCGTTCTGGACACCAAGGATGCGCTTCTCGTCTGCCGGAAGGATCGCGCGCAGGACGTGAAGAAGATCGTCGAAGCGCTCGAAGCGAAGGGGCGGCGCGAGCTTCTCTAATGAAGGCCGGCCGCCCCCAATCGTGCTCACTTCAGTCGTGCAACTCGTTCGGCAACCGCGGACTCGCCGCTTTCGAGGCGGATGAAATACGTTCCCGCGGCGGTGGCATGGCCGAATTCGTCGCGGCCGTCCCACGCGACCGTGTGCCGCCCGGCATCGATGCTCCCCCGCGCGAGCTCGCGAACCAAGCGACCCGCGACGTCGTAGACCGAGAGACGTGCAGGCGCTGCAGCCGGCATCGAGAACGTGACGCGCGTCTCCTGCCGAAATGGGTTGGGGCCGAGCGAATCGAAGCGCAGCCCGTTGCTCGAGATCGCCGCCGTCGGAGCG
The DNA here is from genome assembly GCA_963725045.1 of uncultured Gemmatimonadales bacterium. Classification (GTDB taxonomy): domain Bacteria; phylum ARS69; class ARS69; order ARS69; family ARS69; genus CAVRWY01. The sequence goes on along the minus strand of CAVRWY010000018.1, from coordinate 144,915 downwards.
GAAACCGCAGCCGCGCCGCACTGAATCGGATAGAGCGCGAGGCCCCCCTCGAACAAGGCGGTTCCCACGAAATCTCCGTTTCCGAGCTCGAGGGCCGTGATGGAACTGCCGGACACACCGGCTGGCCCTGCCCCAAGGAGCTGCATCGCCGCCGGATTCGACACGTCCACGAACGCGAGCGTCGACCCGTGACCGGAGACGCAGGCGAGGCCGTCGCGAACTGTAATATCGAGCGGCGGCTGGAGCGGCCCGACGCCCTCGACCGAGATGATCTGGGGGTCGGTTGGATCGGAAACGTCGATCGAATACAGGTCCGCACCCGTGACGGCGAACGCGGTCGCGCCCGCCACGGCCAAACTGCTCAGCGGCAGGTCGAAGGTTCCCACCAGCGTGGGCGCGGCCGGCACGGCAAGATCGAGCACGCGAATCCCGTCGCTGAGCACCACGATGTAGGCATGCCCGCCATCCACTTCGACCTGATGGGCCGGGCCATTCGTCCCCGCGAATCCCACGATCACCGGAGTCTCGGGGGTGGAGAAGTCGACGACCTGAAGCCCCCCTTCCTGATCGGCGATGCACGCGAGTGTTCCCGTGATGGCGACGCTTCGGGCGAATCCCGGAGTGTTCGCGGTGCCCTTGGTCTTCGGGACCGCGGGCACGGCGATGTCGACCACCTGCGCACCATAGCCGCCGGCCGCGATCACCGCGTAGTTCCCCGACACGGCGACTCCGTGAGCCGGACGCAGAATCTTCGTGCCCACCTGCACCGGATTCGCCGGATCCGAGACGTCGACCACGTTCAGTGTGCCGTGGACGTTATCCGGCTCGAGGTTCCCGATGTACGCGTAGTTCCCCTGGAACGCCAGCGAGGTGCTCCGGCTCGGAATCGCGAGGGAGCCGATCGCGCTCGCGGGTTCCATGGGATCGATATCGAGGACAACGAAACCTTGGTCCTTGGCAACGAGCGCGACCTCGCCGAGATCGGCCGCCCCGCGCGTCCACTCCCCGGTCAGACCTCGCGCGAGAAAGATCGGTGCCGCCGGATTGGAAATGTCGAAGATGCGGAGTCCGTCCCACAAGGAAGTGAAGACTCGGCTTCCGCTCAGGAGCATCTCCGCGTGGGTGAGATCGACCTCCTCCGTCAAGCGGCTCACGCAGGGTGGGAGCTAACGGGTTGGAGACATCGATCAAATCGCCACCCAGGGCGATGAGATCGTCCTGCAGAGAAATCTTCACTCCCCCGAAATCCGTGGTGTAAACGAGGGAAACCGGATTCGTCGGGGTCGAAAAGTCGATGACATCGAATTCGTACGCCGATGCCACGAAGGCGAGGGACCCGGAGGCCGCCACGTCTTCGGCCATGTGCGCGGAGTAAGTCCCTCGGAGCACCGGTGCAGCCGGATTCGACACGTCGATGATGCGAAGTCCAGCATCGATCTCGGTGAGCAGAGCGATCGTGCCCGAGACCGCGACTCCAATCGCGTAGTTGATCCCGAAGGGAACGTCGATGGGATTGACTTGGCCCACCAGGGTGAGCTCGGTGGGGTCGGACGCGTCGAGAATCAGAAGCCCCTGATCTCCGGCCGCCACGAAGAGCAGAGAACCTGAAAGAACGAAGTCCTCGGCTCCGCCGAAGAATCCGTACGACTCGACCAAGATTGGCGAAGAACGAGTCGAGATGTCGAAGACTTCGATGCTTCCCATACTCGCACCCCAGTGATCCCTGCGTCCGACGAACGCGAAGTTCCCTTGAGCGACGACCCTCGTCGCTTCGTCGGGTTCATTGAAAAAGAAGTACTGAGTAGATGGGATGCGGCGTGAGGGAGTAGTCCACGCACGGAGTGGCTTCGGCAACTGGGTTTGAAAAGAGTGCACTTCCGGCAAGGAAAACGATCGCGATCGATCGAGCTCCCGGTGCGGCGGTCATCGCGGCCTCCTCATTAAAAGGGAAGATCGGGGGGAAGGCTGCCCAGGCATTTTGCGCCTCGCGGATCGGCCGAGTCCATCGCCTCGTTGGGTCCCCCACTTCTCGGCTGCGATTCATTGCGTACTGTTCCTTCCTCTCCATCCCTCACGCATCGGGAGGTATTCTTGCGCATTCTCACAACGCTCGTTGTTTCAACGGGTTCATGCGGACCTGCGCATCAAGCTTCGGAATCGATCCACCGATACGGGAAACGGAGGTGCCTCGCACACCCCAAGGTGGGCGGGGAGTCTCCATGACGAAGGAGGAGCGCAACGTTCTCCTCTTCGTCGCCCTGGGTATCGGGATCGGATTCCTTCCCGAGCGGGAGCGAATCCGGGAAGCCGAGCCCCGTCAGGATGTGTCCGAGATCGCGTTCGAGTCGTTCGAAGAGGCTCCCGATCCGGTTCCTGCGGACTCGATTGCTTCGCCGGCGTTCGTCGTCTCCGAATCCGCCGCGGTCGTGCGCGATCTTTTTCCGATCGACGTGAACCGGGCGAGTGCGGAGCTGCTCGAGGAGCTTCCGGGAATCGGACCGTCGAAGGCGCGCGCGATCCTCGAGGAGCGCACCGCTCACGGACCGTTCAAGGACGCCGAGGATCTGACCCGCGTTCGGGGAATCGGGCCCGGAACGGTCCGCCGTTTCGGGGATCGGATCACGTTCGGCGAGCTCCTGCAGGGCTCGCGCGGGGAGGATTCGACTCTTGGCGACGGGACGGCTGGAAGCCCTGCTGATCGAGCACGAGATTCTGAATCCGGATCAGCTCGACCAGGCGAAGAAGCAGCAAAAATCCACCGGTGACCCGCTCGACGCGAGTCTGGTGAAGCTCGGGTTCGTCTCCGAAGGCGACCTGCTCACCGTCTTGTCGCGCATCTACGGATTGCCCGCGGTCGATCTGCGCAATTTCGATCTGGATCGCCAAGCGATCGATCTCGTCCCCGGCGAAGTCGCGACCAAGTTCATGGCGCTGCCGATCCGCAAGGTCGGCCGCACGCTGACCGTGGCGATGGCGAACCCGATCGAACATCTTCGCGCTCGACGACATCAAGTTCATCACCGGCTTCGAGGTCGCAGCCCGTCGTCGCGACCGAGAGCGCGATCAAGAAGGCGATCGACCGCTACTACGACTCGGCGGACGCGCTGGCCGACGTCATGAAGGACATGGAGGACGGAGCTGATCGAGGTCGTCGAGGACGAGATCGACGAAGGCGACGGCCTCGACGGCGAGACCGACGCGCCGATCGTCAAGCTGCGTGAACTCGCTGCATCGCCGACGCCGTGCGCAAGGGCGCCTCGGACATCCACATCGAGCCCTACGAGAAGAAGATCCGCGTGCGCTTCCGCATCGACGGCATGCTCTACGAGATGATGGCCGCCGCCCTTCCATGCAGCCGGCCGATCATCTCGCGCCTGAAGATCATGGCCGAGCTCGACATCGCCGAGAGGCGCGTGCCGCAGGACGGCCGCATCAAGATCAGCGTGCTGAACGCACGATCGACCTGCGCGTCTCGACGCTGCCGACGATCTTCGGCGAGAAGATCGTGATGCGTATTCTCGACAAGACGAACCTCAACGTCGACCTCGAGAAGCTCGGGTTCGAGCCGGAGGCGATGCACCGACTTCGAAGGCCGATCGCGAATCCGTACGGCATGGTGCTGGTCACCGGCCCGACCGGATCCGGCAAGACCACGACGCTCTACTCGGCGCTCTCCAAGATCAACAAGCCCGACGTCAACGTCATGACCGCCGAGGACCCGGTCGAGTACAACCTCGACGGGATCAACCAGGTCCTGGTCAACGAAGACGTCGGGCTGTCGTTCGCCGCCGCGCTCAAGGCGTTCCTGCGCCAGGACCCGAACATCATCATGGTCGGCGAGATCCGCGACATCGACACCGGCTCGATCGCGGTCAAGGCGGCGCTCACCGGCCACCTCGTGCTCTCGACGCTGCACACGAACGACGCGCCGAGCGCGATCGACCGCCTGATCGACATGGGCATCGAGCCGTTCCTGGTCGCGTCCTCGGTGAACCTGATCGTCGCGCAGCGGCTCGTGCGCCGCGTCTGCAAGTCGTGCAAGCAGCGCAGGTCCAGCCGCATCCCGAGCTGCTGCGACGAGCTGCGGCTCGATCCGCGCGAGGACGCGCCGAAGGATGATCTACGAGGAAGGGCGCGGCTGCGTCGAGTGCAACAACACCGGCTACAAGGGGCGGCCAGGGCGTCTACGAGGTGCTGCCGATGTCGCCCGAGATCCGCGACATGATCCTCGACCGCGCCTCGACGCGCGGACATCAAGACGCTCGGCGATTCAGGAAGGGATGCTCACGCTGCGGATGGACGCGCTGCGCATGAAGCTCAAGCGGGGATCACGACCGCCGAAGAAGTTCTTCGAAGGAAACCGCGGCCGACAAGCGGTCGAGCCGACGCCGACGGAGAGTCGCGCGACGTGGTGACGCTGAGAACAGCTGCTCGAGGAGATGATCCAGCGCAGGGCGTCGGACCTGCACATCACGGCCGGCGTGCCGGCCGCAGTTCCGCATCGACGGCGTGCTCACGCCGTCGAGACGTCCGAGGTCCTCACGCCGGAGATGACCGCGCAGCTCGCCTACAGCGTGCTCACCGACGAGCAGCGCAAGACGCTTCGAGAACGACCACGAGCTCGACTTCTCGTTCGGCGTGCAAGGGCCTGTCGCGCTTCCGCGCCAACGTGCTTCCTGCAGCGCGGCGTGGTCGCCATGGCGATCCGCCAGATTCCCGTTCGAGATCATGCCGTTCGAGACAGCTCGGCCTGCCGCACGTCGGTCGCGAGACTTCGCCGAACCGGCCGAAGGGGCTCGTGCTGGTCACCGGGCCCGACCGGGCAGCGGCAAGTCGACGACGCTGGCCGCGCATGCTCGACCGGATCAACGCCGAGCGACGCCTGCCACATCGTGACGATCGAGGACCCGATCGAGTACATGCACCATCACAAGAAGTGCATCGATCAACCAGCGCGAGGTCGGCGCCGACACCGAGTCGCTTCGCGACGGCGCTCAAGTACGTGCTGCGCCAGGATCCCGGACGTGATCCTGATCGGTGAAATGCGCGACCGCGAGACCGATCGACGCGGCGCTCACGATCGCCGAGACCGGCCACCTGGTGTTCGCGACGCTGCACACGAACTCCGCCGTACGAGTCGATCAACCGCATCGTGGACGTGTTCCCGGCGGACCAGCAGCGACGCAGATCTACTCGCAGCTCGCGTTCGTGCTCGAAGGCGTGGTCGACGCAGCAGCTGCTCCCGCAGGCCGCGCGGCGCGGGCCGCGTCGATGGTCGCCGAGGTCCTGGTCTGCACGCCGGCGATCCGCGCGGTCATCCGCGAAGGCAAGACGCACCAGATCTACAGCCTCATGCAGGCCGGGACAGAAGTACGGCATGCAGACGATGAACCAGTCGCTCGTGCAGCTCGTGAATCGACGCGAGATCTCGTACGAGGACGCGCTCGCCGCAGCCCGGACGCCAAGGAGCTCGACGGAATGCTCGGCCGCTCCGGCGGCCCCATGGCCGGCTCGTCGTCGTACTGCCGACGATATCCCGTCGGAGCGCGGCTCCAACCGCTGCCGGTCCTAGTCCACGTCGAGGAGGTGATCGCGTCGTGTTGACTTACGTATGGCAAGGGAGGACGGCGGGAGGGCAGAACGTCTCCGGCGAGCTGAGCTGCGGCGAATCGCGGCGAGCTCATGGCTGCACTGCGCCGAAGAAGCATCGTCGTCACCTCCGTCAAGGAGAAGCCGAAGGAGATCAAGATCAAGCTTCCCTGGGCGGGAGCCATCACCACGAAGGACCTGGCGATCTTCACGCGGCAGTTCGCGACGATGATCAACGCCGGTCTGCCGCTCGTGCAGTGCCTCGACATTCTGGCGAAGCAGACTCGACAAGCCGAGCTTCCGCGACATCATCGCCAGAAGGTGATGAGCGACGTCGAGGCCGGCGGGACGCTGTCCGAAGCGCTGGCCAAGCACCACAAGGTCGTTCGACGAGCTCTACGTGCAACATGGTCGCACGCCGGCGAAGCGGGCGGTATCCTCGACGATCATCCTGATGCGGCTCGCCGACGTACATCGAGAAGATCGACGCGCTCAAGCGCAAGATCAAGGGCGCGATGATCTACCCGGCGGTCGTCCTGACCGTGGCCATCGGCGCCACGCTCTTCATGCTCATCTTCATCATTCCCGACGTTCGCGAAGATGTTCACGGACTTCGGCGGCGAGCTGCCGCTGCCGACGAAGATCGTGCTCGTGCTGCTCCAACTTCCTGCGCACTTAGTGGTGGCGATGATCGTCGGCGCTCGATCGGCTCGGTGTTCGCGTTCAAGAGCTACGTACGCCACCGAGAAGGGCCAGCACATGGTCGACGGCTTGCTGCTCAAGTTCCCGGTGATCGGCGACGTGCTGCGCAAGGGCTCGGTGGCGCGCTTCACGCGCACGCTCGGCACGCTGATCGTCGTCCGGCGTGCCGATTCTCGACGGGCTCGAGATCACCGCGAAGACCGCCGGCAACATGGTCATCAAGGACGCGATCATGCAGGCCCGCGCCATCGATCCGCGAAGGCGAGACGATCGCCGAGCCGCTGCAGGCAACTCGGGCGTGTTCCCGCCGATGGTGGTCCAGATGATCACGGTCGGCGAGGAGACCGGCGCGCTCGACGAGATGCTCACCAAGATCGCCGACTTCTACGACGACGAGGTGGACACCTCGGTCGAAGCGCTCACCTCGCGTCATCGAGCCGGTCATGATCGTCTTCATGGGCGGCATCGTCGGCGGCATGGTCGTCGCGATGTACCTGCCGATCTTCAGGATGGTCAACGTCATCGCCGGCTGATCGCGACATGCTCCTCGGAGAACGGAGAGCCGGGAACGGGGGCACGCGCGGGACGATCGGTCCCCGCGTGCCTCGTCGCGTCGGGGGTGCTGGTCGCGTTCCTCGCGACCGCGCGCCTGACCGGCGTCCTCGGCATCTCGCCGGTCGCATCCATCGCTCTCCTGGGCGGCACGTCCCTGCTGGTCGCGCTGCGTGCGCTCGGCGTCGCCAAGGTCCTCTCCCTCGACACCCTGGTCGGAACGCATCTCGTCGTTCAGTTCGCGCTGACCACGGTCCTGGTGGCGTTCACGGGCGGCATCGCCAGCCCGTTCGCACCGCTGTACGTCCTTCCCGTGTTTGCCGGCGCGCTGTTCCGCGACACCCGTGGCGGCGTCCTGTTCGCGGTGGCGTCGATCCTCGTGCTCGCGATCTTTGGAGTCCGGCTGGGATCCGGAATCGTGCTGGCGCTGGCCGGCCACGCGGGTGCCTTCTTCGCGGTCGCGGCGCTCGCCGGGCACCTCGGTCGCGAGACGCGGCGGCTCGACGAACGGGCGATCGAGACTTCGGAAGAGATGGCGCGCGTCCTGGCCGCCACCGAGCGCGTCCTGGAGAGCGTGCCCGTGGGCATCGTGATCGCCACGCCCACCGGGCGCATCACGCGGATGAACCGCGCCGCGGCGGCGACGCTCGCGCTCGGGGATCCCGCGGAGATCGCCGGCGTCGACCTGCGCGAGTCCTTGGGCGCGATCGCCCCGCAATTGGTCGACGCGTTCGACTCCGCGGCCGCGACCGGCAAGTGGGCGGTGCGCGAGGAAGTCATGCTTGGGCAAGGGCCCGAGCGCGCGTCCGGTCGGCGTGGCGATCACACCGCTTCCCGGGGAGGACGGCGTGTCCGAGGGCGTGGTGGTGGCCATCACCGACCTCCGCGAGCTGCGCGTGATGGAGCGCGCGATGCGCCGCTCCGAGCAGCTGGCCACGCTCGGTGAGCTCGCCGCCGGCGTGGCGCACGAGATTCGCAATCCCCTGGCCTCGATCTCGGGCGCGGCCCAGGTGCTGCGCGAGGAGGCCAAGGACGGGGACGAGGCCGAGCTCATGGGGCTCATCGTGAAGGAATCCGAGCGCCTGAATCGCATCATCGACGGGTTCCTGGACTACACGCGCGACCATTCGCTCGTCCAAGTCGCTGCCACGACATCGCGCTCACCGCGCACGGGGTCGGCGCGGCTCCTCCAGCACGACAAGACTCTCTCGATCGGCAAGCTGATCCTGGTGGAGTTCCCCCGCGACCAAGATTTCCGACGCGATGGTCGAAGAAGAGGGAATCAAGCAAGTCTTCTTCAATCTCGCTCGAAACGCGCTGGAAGCGATGCAGGTCGGTGGAATTTTGCGCATCACCGGCGAAAGTCCCGGCGACGGTCGGATTCACGTGGTGTTTCGCGACACCGGAGTGGGCATCGCGCCGCACGAGCTGGAGAGCGTGTTCAAACCGTTCCAGACGTCGAAGGCGGGAGGGACGGGGCTCGGGCTTTCCATCGCGTCGCGCATCGTCGAAGGACACGGCGGCGCGATCCGCATCAAGTCGACGCCGGGAGTGGGCACCGCAGTGACGGTGGAGACTGCCGGCGGCGCACGAAGTCCCATCATCCTTCGACGACCTCGTGCCGAAGAGGGAGGAGGAGGCCTCCGCTCTGGCGTCGCACGATGCATGGCCCCCTTCCTATCCATCCTGAGGCGAGACGCAATGGCGCACGAGCACGTTCTCATCGTCGACGACGAAGAAAGCCTCCGCCGCTTCCTCGGCATTCTCCTGAAGAAGGAGGGCTACGAGGTCACCGCGGTCGCGAACGGCTCGGAAGCGCTGGCCGCGTTCCAGAAGGATCCGTTCGACGTCGTGCTCACCGACATCAAGATGCCGGGGATGAGCGGCATCGATCTCTTGCGCGCGATCCGCGCGAGCGATCCGACCGTGCCGGTCGTGGTGATGACCGCCTACGCGGCGCTCGACACCGCGATCGAAGCGGTGAACCAGGGTGCGTTCCACTACTTCATCAAGCAGGCCAAGAACGAAGAGATCAAGCTCGTCGTGCGACGCGCGCTGGAAATGCGCCGGCTCCGCAACGAGAACAAGACTCTGCAAATACGAGCTGCGCCGCTCGCAAGGGACGCGGCGCATCATCGGCAAGAGCGAACGGATCCAGGAAGTCTTCGAGACCGTGCGCAAGGTGGCGCGCTCCGACTCGACCGTGCTCCTGTGCGGGGAGAGCGGCACGGGCAAGGAGCTCTTCGCGCGCGAGATCCATCAGGCCTCGCGGCGCGCGGAAGGACCGTTCGTCTCGATCAACTGCGGCGCGCTTCCCGAGAATCTTCTCGAGTCCGAGCTCTTCGGCCACGTGCGGGGAAGCTTCACCGGCGCGATCCGCGACAAGGACGGGCTCTTCAAAGTGGCGACCGGGCGGCACGTTCCTCCTCGACGAAGTGGGGGAGACGACGCTCGCGATCCAGGTGAAGCTCCTGCGCGTGCTGCAGGAGCGCGAGATCATTCCGGTCGGCGGGCGAGAAGCCGATTCCCGTCGACGTGCGAGTGATCGCCGCGACGAACGTGGACCTCGGAGAACGCCGTGGAGCGCGGCGGATTCCGCGCGGATCTCTTCTACCGGCTGAACGTGATTCCGGTGACGCTGCCGCCGCTGCGCGATCGCCGCGAAGACATTCCCATGCTGGTCGAACACTTCCTCAAGGAGTCGTGCCGCTGCGCGGAGCGCGCGGTGGTCCCGATCGACGAGGACGCGCTCGGCGCGCTCTGCCGCTACGACTGGCCCGGGAATGTGCGCGAGCTGGAGAACGTGATCGAGCGCGTGGTGATTCTCGAAGAGGGGGATCGCATCCAGCTGCAGTCGCTGCCCGAGCGCATCGCGCACGGGGCGGCGCCGCGGGCCCGGTGCGCGAGCCGGGGCGCACGATGGACGCGCGCGACGCGCGGGAACGCTGGAAGACATCGAGCGCGACTATCTGATCAAGGTTCTCGAAGAGACCGGCTGGCAGAAGAAGAAGGCCTCCACGATCCTCGGGATCAATTCCTCCACGCTCTACCGCAAGATCCAGCGCTACGGCCTCGAGCCGAAGATGGCGGATGTGGGTGGAGATGAAGACGAGGGGTAGCGTCGTCGCTTCGGACTCCCAGTATCTCTCGTCTCAGATACGTTCCTCAGCGCGCCGGCGGCTCGCCTTTTGCCCAGATTCCCGGAGCCTTTCGGCTCGCGCTTTTCGCTTCGTGATGAACAAGATCTGCATTGGCGGTACGCAGGCTCGCCGAAAGGTACCGGGACTCTGAGCGGCGACCGCCGGTGCGCCTCCGGTACGCCACTTCGCCTCGAGACACTGGGAATCCGAAGCACCCGCTTCCTCCTGCGGTATCGCTGACGCTCTTCCGCAATGGCCCTTAGAACTCGAGGCTCAATCCTTCTCGCCGCGAATTCGACCGACGACCTCGTCCCAGGGAATTCCTCGAGGGCCGTCTCGTTCGAACTCGTCGAGCCGAGAATCGAGTTCTGATCTCTGTTCGGCCGACAGTGGAAGCGGCGCTCCGGAAGCTTCGAGGCTTTCCCAGAGATCTTCGATGAGCTGAAGCTGCTCTTCGGGAGTCAGGCGATCGATGTTGAGCCGTGGGTCGGTCATGACTTGGCTCCGTGTGCAAGGCTTGAACGTCGCGTCCGGGGCTTGGCTCGACGGTTCGGCCATCGCCGAGAATCCCAGTCGCTTCTCCTGCCGGTTGGACCTCTCACCATATCGGACGGAGAGGTCGATGTCGCAGTCGAGCACTCCGAGTAGCTCGAGGACCTGGGCCAATGACTTCTTGGAATTCGTGGGATCGAGCAGGCGATAGAACTGGGACGCCGAGGTCTTGAGCCGACGGGTCAGCTCTCGTGTGGAAAGGGGCGACGCCGCCACGGCCTTCTCGGCCAGCAACGTCAGCTCGTAGACCATCTGGCGCGACAAGTACGCGGGGTCGCGGTTGTACTCGAGCACGTGATCGATGTGGACGGTCCCTTCTGCGCCGGATCGGAGGGTATACGTGAATCCCTCGTTGCCGAGCTCCGGATCGACCGCCACGGACACGACCGGATCCTTGCTTGTCGCGGATGGCCGAACCGCCGCAAAGGGAAACAGCATGGACTGACTCCGGGTCCGCACCTCGAACGCATTCTTGCGAGGATTTGCAGAGACCTCGAGAGATCTTCAAATCCTGCCCTCCCTTTCCAGGTCCGCGATGATCCGCCGAAGGCGCTCGTCGGCCGAACCTTCCATGGCGCGTCCCGTTCTCGAGATCCCACTTCACGACGAACCGACGACCCTTGTAGACGTGAACGTGCCGTGGTCCGTGATCTCCCTTCCAAGTCACAAGCGTAGCCCCCGCGCCGCACCTTTCCAGAAGACGTTACCTCCAGTGGTAACAGGTCGTCAAGGGCGCCGGCCCAATCTGTTCGCCGCGCCCAGATTGGCGAGAAAGCCGGCCCAATCTGCTCGTCGCGCCAAAATCGTCAAGCGTGTGTCAAAGCACGCAACTCTTCGCTCTCATGCATTTGCATTCTTCCGCCGATGACGAAACGTTGGTTCGCGCCGCCGGGGATCGGCATTGCAGACTGCACGGGCTCCGTGCATTCCGGAACGTCGGTGGCGTCCAACGGCGCAACGCCTCACGAGCGGCGAGGACGCGCAACGTGATGTTGCATCGCACGTTCGAGGGGCGAACGCGCCGAACTACGACGCTGGCACGCGACGTGCGTGATCCGGAATCGCAGCACGGGACGTCAATCCCGTGAATCCACCGACTCCAGGAGGAACTCAGATGCTTCGCGGGAATAAAGGCTTCACGCTGATCGAGCTCATGATCGTGGTCGTCATCATCGGTATCTTGGCTGCGATTGCGATCCCGAACTTCATGGGCATGACGAACCGTGCCAAGGTCGCGCAGGTCAAGTCGTCCATGCACACGGTGCAGGTGACGGTCGAAGACTTCGCGACGCGGAACAACGGCGCGTACCCCGTCGACGGCACGACCGTGACGGCGGACGGCGCTCTCGTGTTCGCGAACCTACTCCCGGGTGGAACGGCCCTCGTGGTGGGCACGATGCCGAACAACCCGTTCACGAACCTGCCGACGAACCTCGATTTCCAGGCCGCTCTCGGTCTGCCTCCGTTCACCGACGTGAATGGCGGAATCAGCCTGAACCTCGTGCCGAACGCGGGCGGTATCGTCGACGCGTACGACATCGTCGGAGACGGACGATGCGGGCGCCGTGCTCTCGCTCGTTCTGACGAACCAGTAAGTCTCGACGATCGATCCGGCGAATCGCCGGACGCGAATGGAGGAGGCGGGGCTCCGGCTCCGCCTCCCTTCGTCGCTCAGGGACAGGGGAGACCATGATGCGCAGGGAAACCGGCTTCACGCTCATCGAGCTCATGATCGTGGTGGTCATCATCGGGATACTGGCCGCGATCGCGATCCCGAACTACATCAGCATGGGCAACCGCGCGCGCACCGCGGGCGTGAAGAACAACATGCATGTGATCAACGTGGCCACCGAGGACTTCTCCACTCGGAACAACGGGGTCTATCCGGCGAACGCCGCGATCGACGACCGCCGAGGGCGGGTTCATTCTGACTCCAGCTCCTGCCTTCCGCTGTCGTCCCGAGGAATCCGTTCACCCAGGCAGCCACCGCGCTGGCTTGGGGAGTCGCACAGGGCACCCCCTACGGTGGGGCAGATCCCGCCGGCGGAATCCAGCTCAACACCTGGTCCAATACGGGTGGCGCGATCGACTGCTACGAGATCATGGGCGAAGACGAGTTCGGCATGATCACGTACGTGCTGACGAACCAGTAAGCCCGTCAACGATTCGTGCGGATGCCCCGCACGTACCCATACCGGAACTCGCGCTCCTCGATGAGCCCCGTGCCGCGCTCGATGCGTGGGTGCCTCACGACGAGGAGGATCTGCTCGGCGTCGGGTCGCATGCGGAAGATCGCCTCCGCGACGGCATTGGGCGGTCTCCACGTTCCGAGAATCTGGCGATCGTGGAGAAAGCTCTGCAGGAAGAGAGTTCCGCCCGCCGGCCAGTCCCGCGGCGGGTACTCGATGCGTCGCCCGTCGACGAGGATCCACGCGTCGAGCGACGGAGGGAGCGACGGGCGGCAGTACATCGCGAACCCGAAGAACTTCCATGGATCGAGCGCGTGGCTCTCGACGAGCCGCCAGTGCACGGTCGGCCAGATCAGAAGCGCCGCGAGACCCGCGAGCGCGATCCGCGCCTTCGCGGCCACGCTCAGTTGAAGAGCCACTTCGGGAACCACCCCAGGTGAACGCCAATCAGATATCCGTAGAACGCGGCGAACGCCGGGAAGAGCCTTCCCACCCAGTTCGCCCGTCCGAACAGGAGCATGAGGTTCACGAACAGCACGCCAAACATGATCTCGTACGCGCCCGATTCGACGGCGGCGAGGAACACGACCACGGCAATCGCAGCGGCGCCGCGCGTTCTCCGCCAGAGGAGGAATGCCGGTGCGCAGAGCTCAAAGATCCACACCAGGTTCGACATCGCGAGCGCCGGGAGCGAGGCGAATCGGTACGGACCGGACCCCGGCGCGGGCGGCAGGGTCTCGAACGCGCGGAACCCGTCGGCCGGGGCGAGCCCGCCCGCCGCGACGCCGAGCGCCTTCAGCCGTTGCAGCTCGTCGGCCGGAAGCACCCACGCGAAGAGGCTCGTGAACCGCTCGCCGTGCGCGATATTGAAAGCGAGGAACTCGCCGTGAAAGTAGGTCCCGTGGAGGAGCTTCTGCAGCCCGGTCGCGAAGAGTACGAGCGCAGTGATCCACCGCAGCGTCGCGAGCGCGAGCTCCCGTTCCGCCCCGACGCGCGCATCCCAGAACGAGAGCGTGAGCAGCGCGAGAAAGAGCAGGAACGTGTGGTTCGCGATGTTCGGGAACCACCGCAGAATCGCGAAGCCGACGATCAGCGCTCCGGCCGGGGCCGCGAAGCGCTCGGTCCGGCGGAAGAGCGAGAGCCCAAGGGCGACCGTCGCGCACGCAGCGAGGATGCCGGGCGCCGAGATCCGCAGGGACGACCACCGCAGGGTGGAGATGACGAACTCGGCGAGCAGATGCGACAACGCGAGGAGTCGGATCGAGCGGAGCCGGGCCGCCGCCTCTTCTGCGGGATGATCGGCGGCCCAACGCAGGATGCCGGTCGCCGAGATCACGCTTCCTCCTGGAGGACGTCGCGGAGGCCCGCGGAATCGCGCCCGGGGCCGGTCCTCGAACGTGGGTCACTCACTGCCGCTTCCCGTGGAGAGTCTACTCACGGGATCGACCGTAGCAGTACAAGTGAAGAATCGGGGAGCGTCGATGAGAATTGCGGGAAGGGGCTATGGCTCAAGCCATCTCCTCGAAACGTCGAATAGAGACGTTGGAAAGGGTTCCATCCCCGAAGGTTGACCAATGCCGCCAATCCAAGCTCGAGGAATCGCCAAGACGTTTCGGTCCGGGATTCTCTGCCGGCCGAAGGTCGCGCTCACCGAGCTCGATCTCGAGGTGATGGACGGCGAGATCCTCGGATTCCTCGGCCCCAACGGCGCCGGAAAGACCACCACGATCAAGATTCTCCTGGGCTTGGTGCGCCCGACGACGGGGTCCGGCACCGTGCTGGGGAAGCCCTTCGGATCGGTCGAGGCGCGCGCCGCGCTCGGATTCCTTCCCGACCTTCCGTACTTCTATAGCTACCTCACCGGACGCGAGCTGCTTCGCTTCACCGGGCGCCTCCATTCGATTCCCCGTTCCGAGCTGGAGCGGCGCATCGAATCGACGCTGGACCGCGTGCGCCTGGCGACGGATGCGTGGGATCGCCGCCTTCGCCACTACTCGCGCGGGATGCTGCAGCGCATCGGCGTCGCCGCCGCGATTCTGCATCACCCGAAGCTCCTGATTCTCGACGAGCCCATGACCGGCCTCGATCCGATCGGGCGGCGCGAGTTTCGCGATCTCCTGCTGAGCCTCAAGGCGGAAGGCGTGACGATCTTCTTCTCGTCGCACCTTCTCGCCGACGTCGAGACGATGGCGGATCGCGTCGCGCTTCTCGCCAATGGCCGCGTGGTCCGCTGTGCCCGTCTCGACGACGTGGTCACCGGAGGGCGCGGAACGGTGGAGGTGTCGTTCGAGCTGCCCGGCGGCGTCATGCTCTCCGATCTCACCGATCAACTGGTGATCGCGCGCACTGCCGGCCGCACGATGCACGGCATTGCGCCCGACCTCGAGAGTGCGAACCGGATCGCGGCGCGCATCATGGATTGCGGCGGACGCCTCGTGGGATTCAACCCGCATCGCGAGACGCTCGAGGATGTGTTCGTTCGGGAGATCGCGGGCGCCGGAACTCCGGGCTCGACCGTGACCACACCGACGTCCCGTCCGGAGCGCAGCGGCACCGCCGACGCGCCGCCTGCCAAGCGCGAGTTGGAGAAAGCGACCCGATGAGCCGCACCTGGGCTCTGGCTTCGAATACCTTTCGCGAGGCCGTGCGCGACCGAATGCTGGCCGCGTGCCTGGTGTTCGGTGCCATGGTGCTCGCCCTGGCGGTGACGCTGGCTCCGCTCACGCTCGGCGAAGAGGGGCGCATCATCGCCGACCTCGGACTCGCCGCCATCAGCGTGTTTTCCTTCCTGATCCTCATGCTGGTCGGCACCGGGCTCGTGTACAAGGAAATCGAGCGCCGCACGATCAACACGATCCTCACCCATCCCGTGCACCGCCACGAGTTCGTGCTCGGGAAATTCCTGGGGCTGCTCAGCACGCTGCTCGTCTGTCTCGCGATGCTCTCCGTCCTCTACCTGGGCGTGGTGCAAGTGTTCGGCGACGGCGTCGGCTTCAATCACTTCGTGGCGCTCCTGCTGACGGCTCTGGAGATCATGCTGGCGACGTCGGTGGCGCTCTTCTTCGCGACCGTAGCCTCGCCGATTCTTTCGGCCGTTTTTACCTGTGCGACCGTCGTGCTCGGATTCCTGTCCGACGATCTGCGCTCGCTCGCGCTCTCCAATGGCAATGCGGCGTTTCAGGGGGTGGCGAAGGTCGGCTACATGCTGCTCCCGGCGTTCCACCAGTTCAACGTGCGCAACAATCTGCTGTCCGGGGTACCGGTGCCGGCGGAGCACGTCGCGATCTGCGTCGTCTACGCGGCCCTCGACACCGCGGCCATCCTCCTCATCACCGTCGCGGTTTTCTCCAAACGCGACTTTCAGTGACGATGCGAACGTTCGCTGCGCTCGTCGCCGCCGGAGTGCTCGGATTCTCGGCCCAAGTGGTGGGGGAGCGAGGCCGGCGTGTGGAGCTGGCCTCGAAGAATCCGAACGAGCTCATGTATCTCCCCGAGAGCCGCGTCTTGAAAGCGGCGGCACTGGGCTACTCGAACTTGATCGCCGACGTCATCTGGCTGCGCGCGATCCAGTACTACGGCGAGCATCGCTTGACCGATCGAAACTATCCGCAGGCCGAGCGGCTCTTCCAGACGATCTACGACCTGGACTCCGCGTTCAAGGGCGCGACGCGCTTCGGAGCCTTGGTGCTCGCGCAAGATGTGCGCAACCCGGGTGGTGCGCTCGCACTTCTCGAGCGCGCCGAGCGCGACAACCCGCGCACGTGGGAATACCCGTTCGATCAAGCGTTCATCCATCAGACGATTGGGAAGGACTTCATGAAGGCCGCGAGCGGATACCGCCGGGCGTCTCTCTTGCCAGGCGCTCCGGATCTCGCTGCACGACTGGCCGGGCTTTCTTTCGCGCGGCTCGGGGATCGCTCCGCGTCGCGCGAAGTGTGGAGCGCGATCCTCATGGATCCGCCGAACGAGATGATGCGTCGCGTGGCGGAGCGCGGGCTGCGCAATCTGTCGATGGAAGATGCCGAAGACCGGTTGACCGAGCGCGTCGCGGAGTTTCGCGTGAAGCGCGGGCACTTCCCCAAGGAGTGGAGAGAAGTCGTCGAAGCCGGACTTCTGGACGCTCCGCCGATCGAGCCGTACGGCGGGCGCTTCTTCATCGATCCGGAGAATGGGCGCGTGCGTGCCACCACGTCGATCGATCGTCAGATGAAGCAGCAGGCGGCGATCGTTGCGCTCGGGGTCGAGGCGGCGCGCGAGCGAACCGGCGCCTATCCCGGCACGCTCGAAGTCTTGGCGCGCATGGGAATCCTGAGGGAGCCGCCGCCGCGTCCGTTGGGCGTTGCTCTCACCTACGACCCGGCGAGCGGAACGGTGGCCTGGGATCCACCGTGGCCCCCTTCGCAGGACGAGTTGGACGAATGATCGCGCTCGTCGCCGGCGCATTCGGTGCCGTCATCGGCAGCTTCTTGAACGTGGTGATCCACCGCGTTCCGCTCCGGCAGTCGATCGTGGCGCCGCCGTCCGCGTGTCCGTCGTGCGGTGCGCGCATCGCGCCCTGGGACAACGTGCCCGTGGTGTCGTGGATGCTGCTTCGCGGAAAATGCCGCGGGTGCCGCAGCGCGATCTCCCCGCGCTATCCGATCGTGGAAGGGTCGACTGCGCTGCTCTTCGCTGGAACTGCGGTGGCCATTCCCGATGTGGCCACGCTCCTTCCCGCGCTCGCGTTCGTGGCCGCGATGGTCGCGGTCACGTTCATCGACTTCGATCACAAGATCATCCCCGACGCGATCACGCTGCCCGGCACCGCGCTGGCTCTCGTGCTCGCGTTCACCGGGGTCACGATTTCTCCCGCGCAGGCGTTCCTGGGTGCGCTCGTCGGCGGCGGCAGCCTCTTCCTCGTGGCCTGGGGCTATCGTCTCGCCACCGGACGCGACGGCCTGGGCGGCGGTGACGTGAAGCTCTTGATGATGGTGGGCGCGTTCCTCGGTCCGGCCGGCGCGTTTCTCACGATCCTCTTGGGATCGCTCGCGGGAACGCTCTTCGCCGCCGCGACCATGCGCCGGGGCGGCCTCGGCATGCGCTCCGAGCTTCCGTTCGGAACGTTCTTGGCCCCGGGCGCAGTCGTGGTGTTGTTCACCGGACCGCGTCTCATCGCCTGGTACTGGAACCTGTTCCTGTGAGCGCTGCGCGCTCTTCCCCTTCCGACTCGCGAACGCCGGCCGTCGCTCTCGGATGCGTGGGTCTTCTTCTGCTCGTGTTCCTGGCGTTCGCGCTGGTGGCGAAGCTGCAAAGTGCGCTCGAGGAAGAGATCGCCAACCGCTTGCGCACCGCCGCGGCGCTTTCACTCGCCGCCGCGGAAGAAATCGGCGCCACACGTCCCGGCGATCCCGCCATGGTGGCGCGGCTCGACGAGCTGCGTCGTATTTCCGCGGTGTCGATGATCGTTCTGTTCGATCGCGACGGGCGAAAGTTCACGCAGGTGACCCGCGAGGGAATTCCCGACGCGGTGCCCCGGCAAGTGCGCGTGGTGCGCCGCGGACGCGACGGCGGATTGGCTTCGCGCCGCCCCGAGCTGGACGCCGCGGGGGGATGGACGCTGATCGCGCCGGCCGTGGGCGAAGGGACCGTGGGTGCGGCGCTCGTACGCCTCGACCCGCGCGACATGGGCGCGCTCGCCACGGCGCGCGTGCTCGTCCACGGCGGAAAGCTCATGGCCGGTGTGATCATCGTCACCGGGATTCTCGTGGTGCTGCGCTGGGCGCGCCCGGGCGGCGCCTCCGCGCCGTCGCCGCGGGTGCGCGCGAGCGTGGAGTCGGCGTCCGACGTCGACGTGGTCTTGGGCACGATGAAGGAAGTCGTGCACTCGCTGAAAGACAGCGAAACGGATTATCGCGGGCGATGGACCGAAGCGAGCCGCGACGCCGATCACTTTCGGACCACGTCGGCGTCGATCGTGGAATCGATTTCGAGCGGCAT
Source organism: uncultured Gemmatimonadales bacterium (assembly GCA_963725045.1). Lineage (GTDB taxonomy): Bacteria > ARS69 > ARS69 > ARS69 > ARS69 > CAVRWY01. The sequence goes on along the minus strand of CAVRWY010000018.1, from coordinate 126,215 downwards.
CGTCGCGTTCGACGACGCCGGACGCATCACGCTGTGCAACCGCGCGGCGGAGAGCGTGCTCGCGTTCGATGGACGTACCGCGCGCGGGCGCCGGCTTACCGAGGTGTTCGGCGAGCACGACCCGGTGACGAAGCTCGGCGTCGACCTCCTGGAGCGCGGCGGCGTGGCCACGCGCCTGGAGATTGCGCGCACCGGGACAGGTGGGGAGGCGCGCTGGATCGGCGTGTCCAGCTCCGTGCTTCCAGGGAGCTCCGGCCTCGCGGCGGGGGGGATTTTTCTCGTCACCGATCTCACCGAAGCGCGGCGCGTGCGCGAGGCCGGGGAGCTCAAGGATCGGCTCTCCGCGGTCGGAGAGATGTCGGCCGGCATTGCCCACGAGATCAAGAACTCGCTGCATTCACTTGCGGGCTTCGCGAATCTGCTGCGCGAGGACGCGAAGGAAGGCGCGCTGCCGCTGCCTGTGCGCGGAATCTTGGACGAGGTGCGCGCGCTGGACGCGATGGTGCGCCGCGTTCTGGAGTTTGCGAAGCCGTCCAGCTTCTCGCGCGAGCCGGTGTTCGCGAACCGCCTGGTGGAAGACGTGCAGCAGGCCCTTGGCGAGAAAGCCAAGGCCGCGGGCGTCACCGTCACTCTGGAATTGGACCCGCGGGCGGGTCCCGTGCTCGCCGATGCGCTGGCCATGCGCGGGGCGTTCGTGAACCTGGCGGCGAACGCGATCGAGGCGATGGCTCCAGGGGGCACGCTCACGATCGCGACCCGCGCGTCCGATGGACCGAGCGAGGAAGTCCGCGTCTCCTTCCGCGACACCGGCCCCGGTATTCCCGAGGCCGATCGCGAAAAGGTGTTCGCGCCCTTCTTCTCGACGAAGGGAACGGGAATCGGGCTGGGTCTCGCACTCGTGCAGAAGACCGTGACCGATCACGGCGGGCGCATCCAGCTGCGCAGCCGCAGCGGCGTGGGCACCGAGTTCTCGATCCATCTGCCGAGCGCGGAGGCCGCATCCGCGGTGGGAGCACGGGCGTGAGCGAACGCGCGAAATCGATCGTCCTTGTGGAAGACCGCGAGACGATTCGCGTCGTGGTCGAAGAGACGCTGCGACGGCGCGGGTGGACGGTGCGCTCCTGCGGGACGATCGCGGACGGCCGGCTCCTGCTCGCGGAAGAGATTCCCGGAATTCTACTCACCGATCTGCAGCTCCCCGACGGCACGGGCCTCGAGCTTCTTGAGTGTGGCGCTGACCCGCGATCCTCGCATTCCCGTGCTGGTCATGAGCGCGTACGGCACGATCGGGATCGCGGTCGAAGCGATGAAGCAGGGCGCCTACGACTTCGTCACCAAGCCGTTCGACACGAATCAGCTGGAAGCGCTGCTCACCCACGCGGTGGAGCGGCGCCCGCTCGCGGCGGATGCGGCCGCGCGCCGCGCCGCGGAGATCGACGACGCCGGCGGCATTCTCGGCGAAAGCCCCGCGATTCACGCGGTCATCCGCGAAGCGCGCCAGGTCGCGGCCTCGGATGCGACCGTGCTTGTGCTCGGCGAGAGCGGCACGGGGAAAGAGCTGGTGGCGCGCGCGATTCACCGCTGGTCGGGACGCGGGGAAGGACCGCTCGTCTCCGTGAACTGCGCGGCGATTCCGCGCGAGCTCATGGAGTCGGAGTTCTTCGGATCGGAGAAGGGCTCGTTCACGGGAGCGACCGCGCGCAAGCTCGGCAAGGTGGAGCTGGCCAAGGGCGGCACGCTCTTTCTGGACGAGATCGCCGAGCTCCCCGGCGAGCTGCAGGCCAAGCTCCTGCGCGTGCTCCAGGAGCGCACGTTCGCGCGCGTGGGCGGAACGGAAGAGCTCCACGCCGACATTCGCGTGATCGCAGCGACGAACAAGGACCCCGCCGCGCTGGTGCGCGAGGGGCGCTTTCGCGAAGACCTCTACTACCGGCTGAACGTGTTCCCGATCCGCATGCCGGCCTTGCGCGATCGCGTGGAAGACGTGGTGCCGCTGGCGCGCGAGTTCGCCTGGCGCGCCTCCAAGAAGATGGGGAAGAGCCGCGCCCGCGAAGCTCTCGCCCGGCGCCGAAGAAGCGCTCGCGCAGGCCGCATGGCCGGGCAACGTGCGCCAGCTGGAGAACGCGATCGAGCGCGCCACGATCCTCGCCGGCGCCGGGGAGATTCTGGCCGAACACGTCCGCGGCATCGACGACGGTGCGCCCGGCAGCGCCGCGCTGGAGCCGGCGCTCGCGGGGGCATCGCTGCTCGACGTGGGACGGCGCGCGCAGCGCCGCGCCGAGCAGGAGGCGATCCGGCGGGCGCTCGCGGCAACGCAGGGCAACAAGACCGAAGCCGCACGGCGTCTCGGCGTTTCGTACAAGACGCTCTGGTCCAAATTGAAGGAGTACGAGCTGGAATGATTGCGACTTTTCGCGCGGCGTTCGCGTCCGCGGCGGCGACGAATGCGCGCCGCTTCATGGTGGCTCTGGCCGCCATCGCCATGACTCCCGCCGTCACTGCGGCCGCCTCTCCCGTCGCCGCGTCCGCCGGCACCAAGGCTCCATTCGTGGTGGATCACGTGGAGTCTCCGCAGGAGATCGGAATCGGGACGATGGCGGTGAACGTTTGGGCGCGCTTCGGGGCGGCGCGGCCGGGCGGCGTCGTGGGGGGCTGCACGCTCGTCCTCACGGCGGCGAAGGGCGAGGAAGAGGTGCGCGTGGAGATGCGCGCGCAGGACGGCGCGTTCGACGAAGAGATCGAGACCGCGGTGGCGACGCTGGACACGTACACCTGGGTCGTCGAGGAGACCCATCGCTGGGAGATTCGCGCGCACGAGCCGGGTGGACGCGAGGCCGCGGTCACCAAGGGCTCGATTCGAGTGCGCGAGCGAGTCAACGCCAAGGACCTCGTGCTCTTCGATGGGCTGGGCTCCGCGACTCCCATGCTTGGCACCGGCGCCGGGGGCTTTTCCCCCGCGGAAGTGATCGCGTCCGGGGTTCCGCAGGGACGTCCGCGCGCCGTCGACTGGAGCGGGGACGGGCGCCTCGATCTGGTTTACGCCGGAGCGGACGGCGAGGTCGTGATCTTGGAGAACGACGGCGGCGGCCGATTCAACGTACTGCGCCGCATCGCGTGCACCGCGACTCCGGTGGACGTGGCTCCCTGCGATCTGGACGGCGACGGCGCATGGGACCTCGCGGTCGCGACCGAAGCGCGTGCTCTCGAGATCTATCTGGGCGAGGACGACATTCCCGCGCAGGTCGAATCGCTCCCCGGGACGGCGGAGTTGCTTGAAGTTGGCGATTTCGACGGCGACGGACGCATGGAGATCGCGATCGCGCTCCTCGGGATGGACGACAGCGAGATCCAGCTCTGGGGGCGCGCGCCCCGCGAAGAGATTTGGACGCCGACCTTGCGCCTGCCGGCGCCGTCCGGCGGGCGGGGTCGCGTGCAATCCCTGGTCGCTTTTCGTGTCAAAGAACGCAAACACGACCGTCTGATCATCGGTTCGACGTCAGAAGGTCAAGCGATGCTTGAGTCCTGGGGGGTCACTGCCGATACGCAGGCGAGGCCCGGAATTTCCTGCCTCGCCGTGGCCCGGTTCGCTGGATCCCTCGCTGGGGTCGCCTGCGGCCGGATCGCGAAGGAAGGAAACGTCGCGGTCCTCGCCGCAGTGAAGAGCGGCGACGGTGCGGAGATCCTCGCGATGGGCGAGGGGGATGCACCGCGCAAGCTCGCGAGTCTCTCGCGGGCACCTCGAGCGATGGCGCTCGTGGATCTCGATGCGGACGGGGACGACGATCTGATCGCTGCCGGAGACGAGCTCCGGTTGTGGATCAACGTTCGAGGCGAGTCCTTTCACGAGGCCGGGGAATCGCCGTACTTGCTCGACACGCCCGTCGTGACTCTCCTAGCCGGAGAGCTGGACGAGCGAAGGCCCTGAAGCCCGGATCGGCCCGGATTGATCGCCGAGTTGACCACGAGGTGAAAGCCAACATGTTCAAGTTCGGAAGAAGTTCGAAGCGCACCGTCGGGCTCGACATCGGGTCGCGCGCGATCAAGATCGTCGAAGTGGGGCACTCCGGGCCGAAGCCGACGCTGCTCAAGTTCGGGCGCGCCTCGCTCCTTCCGGAAGCGATCGTCGACGGCGAAGTCATGGACCGTGACGTCGTCGTGGACACGATCGCCGAGCTCATGGAGGCCAACGGTGTCTCCACGAAGGAAGTGGTCATCGCGGTGTCCGGCCGCGCGGTCATCGTGAAGAAAATTCAGATGAGCAAGATGAGCGACGAAGAGGCCCGCGAGGCGATCCAGTGGGAAGCCGAGCAGCACGTGCCCTTCGACATCGAAGACGTCTCGCTCGATTTCCAGGTGCTGAACCGCGATTCCTCGCCGGATCGCATGGACGTGCTCCTGGTCGCCGCCAAGAAGGAGATGCTGGAGGCACGCGCCGATCTGGTGCGCTCCGCGGGTCTGAACCCCACGCTCATCGACGTGGACTCCTTCGCCGTGCAGAACGCCTACGAGCAGGGCTACGGAAGCCAGGAAGGCCAGCTCACGCTCCTTCTCAACGTGGGCTGCTTCGTGACCAACGTGAACATCGTGCGCGACGGCGTGCCGCACTTCACGCGCGATCTGTCCTTCGCCGGCAACGCGATCTTGGAAGCGGTGCAGAAGGACCTCGGCGTGGACTACGACGAAGCCTCGCGGATTCTCGAGAACCCCGGCGAAGAGCGGCTCGAAGATCTGCAGTCGATCGTCGGATTGGTCGGCGAAGAGCTCGCCGTCGGCATCGAGAAGTCGCTCTCGTACTTGAAGGCTTCGGGCGAAGCGGATCGCATCGACCGCATCTGCCTGACCGGCGGCAGCGCCTACGCGCCGGGACTGCGCGAAGCGATCGAGAAGCGGCAGGGGTCGCCGGTCGAGATCGGCAGCCCGTTCCGCGGAATGGAATGGAACGAGGGAGTGTTCGGAGAAACCGATCCGGAGAAGGAAGGTCCCCACTACATGGTGGCGGCGGGCCTCGCTCTGCGGAAGGGAGGCGAGTGACATGATTCGCGTCAATCTCCTCCCGCATTCGAATGCGAGAGCAGCGCGGCGGGGCAGCGGCGGGCCGGTCTTCGACAAGATGAAGATCATCCCGGTCTCGACGCTCGCGGTGGTGCTCACCGGATGCATGGCCGTGCTCATGCTGCAGAGTGCCCGCGAGAAGTCGCTGGAGCACGAAGTCGCGGTGGCTCGCGCCGAAGCGGAGAAGTACAAGAAGACGATCGCGCTCATCGACGAGATGGTGCGCAAGGAGAACGAGCTGAACCGCCGTCTGGACATCGTGCGGCAGCTCGACCTGAATCGCTTCCGCACGGTCACCGTGCTCGACGAGATGGCCAAGCGAGTCCCGAACTATCTGTGGCTGACCTCCGTGAAGGAGGTCGCGGGAAACAAGCTGGCCATCGACGGTCTGGCGTTCTCCAACTTGGTGATCTCCGACCTCATGACGAATCTCGAGGGATCGAACGTCTTCCAGGACGTGGATCTCTCGGTCGCCAAGCGCAAAGAAGTGGAGAAGCAGAGCGTCGTGGGCTTCACGCTCACGACGGCCGTCGCGATCGCCGGGCCGCCGGGGGCGAAGGCCACCGACACCAAGGCGACCGACGATCTGCCCACCGTGGAAGACGCGGCGAACGAGGTCAAAGCGGCTGGCCTGGACGCGAGCGCGTCCACGCCGAGCAGCACGCCGGCGTCGAGCGGTGCACCCGCACCCAGCGACGCGCCCGCATCGGAAGACAAACCCGCAGCGGTCGGTGCATCGGCGGTGAGCCCGGCGAATCCCGCCGGTCAAGCCGCGCCGCCCGTGATCCAGATTCCGGCAGCGCCGCCCGTTGGAACGGCACCGGACGAGTCCCCTTCCGGCGCCGGTGCGGAAACCCCCGCTCCCGCCGCTTCGAGCGAGACTGCAGGAGGCTGAGGGCATGGCGAAGATCGACTTGCGCGACCCGAACACCCAAATCGCCGGAGCGATCGTGTTCGCTTCTCTGGCGATCGGATACGTGTTCTTCGTCTCCAAAATGTTTCCGTTCGGTTACCGGCAGAAGTCGCAGGTGATCGTGCAGCTCGAGCAGGACTACGAGAAGGTCTCCGCCGACTTGATGAAGGCGAAGCAGTCCGCGAGCCGGCTTCCCAAAGTTCAGGCGGAGCTCGAAGCGATCGCCAAGACTTGGGACGACGCGAAGAAGCTCCTGCCCGAAGCGAAGCAGATGCCGGAGCTGCTCACCCAAGTGACTGTCGCGGGCCAGAGGTCCGGAGTCGATTTCGTGCTCTTCGAGCCGAAGGCCGGCCAGCCGCGCGACATCTACGTGGAAAACCCGATCGCTGTCACCGTGCAGGGCGGCTATCACGACGTCGGGTCGTTCCTCGGTCGCATCTCGAATCTGCCGCGCATCGTGAACGTGCGCTCGGTGAACTTGAAGAGCGTCCCCAATCCGGTCGACGCCGACCTTCCGGCGCTCGTCGAAGCGGATCTGCAGATGTCCGCGTACACGCTTCTCTCCGAATCGGAGCGGGCGAGCATGCAGGCTCAGCAGGCAGCCGCGGCGGCCAATCCGGCGACGAAGTCCAAGGGAGCGGCGGGCGCGTCCGCGCTCAAGAATTCGGGCGCGCAAGCGAAGGGAGCGGCCAATGCAGCGCACTAGTCGTCGTCACGCGGGAAGGATGGCCGGGCTCGTGATCCTGGCCGGACTCGCGCTCGGCGGTTGCTCGAAGGTGGGCGACGCGATTCGCGGATTCACCGGAGGCTCGGACTCCGGCGAAAAGAAGGAAGCGGTGCCCGAGCCGTCCAAGGCGGCCGCGACCGTTCCGATGAGCGCTCCCGCACCGATTCACGACAAGTCTGCGGATCCGTCCGCTTCGATTACGGCGCCGGCGGCGCTCCCGTCCGCGCTCGCCGATCCGGCGGTCGCCTCCAAGAGCGACTCCGCCGCCACGTACCCCTCGACCGATCCGGTCGAGGGAAAGACGAGTCTCCGCCAGACCATGGCCGCCTACAAGGCGCAAGGATGGCGTGATCCGTTCGTGTCGCTCGTTTCGTCCGAGAAGCGTGACATGCGCTCGGACAAAGTCGATCTCTCCGTGGTCAAGCTGGTCGCGATCGTCACGGGGAGCGGCGACACATTCTGCGTCGTGGAGGACGGCGAGGGAACGAGCTACATCCTCCGCGAGGGCGATACGGTGAGAAACGGGCGCGTGCTCCGCATCGGAGCGACGACCGTCACCGCGTCGCAGACGATTCTGGGGTACACGACCCAGGTCCGGCTGGAACTACTCGAGAGGAAGGACGTGAAGAATGGCTAGGCTGAAATTCTTCCGCAAGAGCAGCGCTCTGGGCCTGGCGGTTCTCGCGGCCTTCGCCTGGAGCGTGACCGATGCGGAAGCCGTGAAGTACGACATCGATTCCACGAACATGGCGCCGATCTCGCTCGACGTGCAGGGTGCGCAGATCACGTCGGTTCTCCGCACCTTCGCGGAGTTCGCGGACGTGAACATCGTTCCCGGCCCGGAGGTCGAGGGAAAGGTCACGTTCAAACTGGAGAACGTGCCCTGGCTGGTCGCGCTCGACACCGTGCTGCGCGCGAACGGTTTCGGATGGGAGCAGGACAACGACATCATCCGCGTGACCACGTTCGAGAAGCTCAACGCCGAGCGTCTGAACGAAGAGGTCACGGAGCGCAAGCGTGAGGACTTCCTCCCGCTCGAGACCGAAGTGATCCGCGTGAGCTATGCGAACGCGGACGAGATGAAGGAAACACTCGAGACGCTGCTTTCGGGCCGCGGCAAGCTCGGAACCGACGAGCGGACGAACGCAATCGTCGTGACCGACATCCGCGACCGCATCGATCGCATCAAGGAAATGGCCTCCGTCCTGGACTTCAAGACGTCGCAGGTGGAGATCAACGCGAAGCTCGTCGACGTCGACGCGCGCACGGTCCGCGATCTCGGCATCAACTGGTCGATTCTCGGACTGAACGAAGGCGACGCGGAAGGCGACATCACGATCACGAACCCGATTCCCGATCCCTCGGCCACGGTGCGCTTCGGCGTGTTCGGCACGGACGCCGACTTCGAAGCAACTCTCCAGATGCTGGAGACCGAGGGCAAGGCGAAGATCATCTCGAATCCGCGCATCGTCACGGCCGACAACAAGCTGGCGCGGATCATCGTGGGCAAGAAGGTTCCGCTGGTCGTCGCCGACGAAGCCGGCAACGCGATCACCCAGCTCACCACGATCGGAATCAAGCTCGAGGTCACGCCGCACATCAATCAGGACGGCCGGGTGACGCTCGATCTCTTCCCGGAAGTCTCGGACCTTTCCGCGCAGGCGACGGTCCAGGGCGGAATCATCATCGTGACGTCGCAGGCCGAGACGCGAGTCATCGTGAAGGACGGAGAGACCGCGGTCATCGGCGGGCTCATTCGGACGAACGAAGGCCACGTGCATCGCGGCGTTCCGATCCTCATGGACATCCCGCTTCTGGGATACCTGTTCCGCAGCACGAACACGGTCATCGAAGAGCGGGAGCTCATCATCTTCGTCACACCGAAGATCATCCCGCCCGGCGAGGCCTGATCGGGCATTCGGAATTCGACACAAGGGCGCGCCGGGGACCACGAGTTCTCGGCGCGCTTCGTTTTTGCGGGCGGTGCGACCTGGGCGCTCGCCACGCGTCACGAGCGTCCTGGCTCCTTTCGCGAACCGCGGTTCCCGGTTATGCTCGCGCCGGAGGACGACGTGCCCTGGATCTCGCTCATTGGCTTCATGTGCTCGGGAAAATCGGCGACGGGCCGTGCGCTCGCGCGCCAGCTCGGCTGGGAGCATTACGACACGGATCAGATGATCGTGGAACAATCGGGCATGGAGGTCGCCGAGCTCTTCGATGCGCACGGGGAAGAAGAATTTCGCCAGCTCGAGCTCAAAGCCGTCGAGCAGCTCCCCCCCGAACGGGACCTGGTGCTTTCCACCGGAGGGGGGCTCGTGCTCAGCGAGAAGTCCATGCAGATCCTGGGAATGCAGGGTCCTATCTTCTGGCTCCACGTGAATCAGTCCGACGTGGTGGAGCGGGCGCGCCGTCCCTGGGCGACGAAGCGTCCCTTGCTCACCGGGCCCGATCTGGAGTCCCGCATCGACAAGCTCATGTCCGAGCGCGAGCCGCTCTACCGGCGCCACGGAATCGCGGTGCCGGGGGGATTCGCCCATCCGCGCGAAGCGGCCCGCCACATTCTCGACATCCTTCGAAGCCGCGGCGACTTTCGCGACTACTTCGGCTCGGAGTCCGCGGATGACGACTGAGATGCTGGACGCCGGTTGCGCGTGATCGCGGGATCGCTGCGCGGGCGCCGCTTGGAAGCGCCTTTGGGGCTGGCGACCCGGCCGACCGCGGATCGCGTGCGCACCTCGCTCTTCGACCTTCTGGGAGGAGTGCCCGAAGGTGCGCGCGTGCTCGATCTCTTCGCGGGAACGGGCGCGCTGGCCATCGAGGCGTTGAGCCGAGGCGCGGCGAGCGCCGTCGTCGTCGAGCTCGAGGAGCCGGCACTGCGCGCGCTGCGCAAGAACCTCGAGACGCTCGGCCTCGAAGCGCGCGTCGAAGTGATCGCCGCGGATGCGCTCGGGGCTGCGGCCCGTCTGGAAGGCCCGTTCGATCTCGCGTTCCTCGATCCGCCGTATCGCAGCGATCTGGCCGGGAAGGCGCTGCCGCTCGCGACCGCGATGCTCGCTCCCGAAGGGATCGCTTCGCTCGAGGAAGACGCACGGGACATTCCGATTCCGCCGCCGGCGGGAACCGAAGTGTGGAAGTCGCGCCGCTACGGCGACACGAGGATCACGCTGTATCGAAAGGGGGGGACGTGAAGATCGCGATTTATCCCGGCACGTTCGATCCGGTGACGCGCGGACACGTGGACCTCGTCGAACGGAGTCGAGTGCTGTTCGATCGGGTTGTCGTGGCGGTAGCCGACAATCCGGGGAAGGCGCCGTTCTTTCCGGTCGACGAGCGCGTGCAGCTCTTCGAACGGGCGACGTCGCACTTGAGCGGCATCGCGGTGACGACGTTCTCGGGACTCACCGTGGCCTTCGCGCGGGAGCAGGGCGCGCGCGCGATCATCCGCGGCTTGCGCGCCGTGTCCGACTTCGACTACGAGTTCCAGCTCGCCTGGATGAACCGCAAGCTGGCGCCCGATCTGGAGACGGTGTTCCTTTGTCCCAACGAGCGGTATTCCTTCGTGAACTCCACGCTGGTGAAGGAGATCGCGCGTCACGGGGGTGAGGTCGACGAGTTCGTTCCGCCCGAAGTGGCCCGCGCGCTCCGTTCGCGATTCTCCGTCTGAGAGGAACAGCCCAGCTCCATGCCGACGTATCGCTACGAATGCCGCTCCTGCGGCGAGTTCCACGAAGAGTTCCAGTCGATGAACGACAAGCCGCTGCGCAAGTGTCCGAAGTGCGGAGGGCGGCTCGATCGTCTGATCGGCACGGGTTCGGGAATCCTGCTCAAGGGAAGCGGCTTCCACAACACGGACTATCGCTCGTCTTCGTACAAGGCAGACTCGAAGAGCGACAGTGCATCGAAGAGCGATTCCGGGAGCGCCGCCCCAGCGTCTTCCGAGAAGTCATCGAGCACCGGCGATTCCGCAGCCCCCAAGAGCGAGCCGAAGAAGGAATCTCCGAAGCCGCCCGCGTCGGAGAAGAAGGGGAAGAAGAAGTAGGGCGGGGCCCTGTGCCGCGAGTGTGCGCAAGCCGCTGCCTCGGGTTCCCAGTGTCTCGAGGCGAGCTGGCTGACCTTCGGCGCACCGGCGGTCGCCGCCCAGAGTCCCGGTACCTTTCGGCGAGCCTGCGTATCACCGACGCAGATAGCGAGACGAGAGACACCGGGAATCTGAGTTCCGTCAGATTTCCCAGTGTCTCGAGGTGAAGTGGCGTACCGGAGGCGCACCGGCGGTCGCCGCCCAGAGTCCCGGTACCTTTCGGCGAGCCTGCGTATCACCGACGCAGATCTCCTGCTCTCACGAAGCCAAAAGCGCGAGCCGAAAGGCTCCGGGAATCTGGGCAGAGGCGAGCCGCCGGCGCGCCGAGGAACGTATCTGAGACGAGAGATACTGGGAAATCCAAGCTCGGTCAGATTCCCGGTGTTTCGGGGCGAGCCGCCGGCGCGCCGAGGAACGTATGCGAGACGAGAGATACTGGGAATCCGAGGCACTTCAGGAAGTCCGCGCCGAGCGCCCGATCTCGCCGGTAGGCGTGGAGAGCACCATCTCGTCGGCGCGCCCGCTCTTTCCGCGATGGAACGTGACCCGCGTGGGCACCGGTCCTCCGTCGATCGCGAATACGTCTCCGCCAAGAGGAACGAGCGCGTGCTTCGGTCCGTTCTCGCGCGTCATGAACAAGCGCGATCCTTCCAGCGAGATCGTGCGGATTCCGTAGTCGCCGGCGAGAGCGCGGAGCTCCTTCGATGCGGGGGCGACATTCTGCGTGCGCGCTTTCGCTTCTTCCATCGTCCAGAGCAGTTCCTGCTTGCGCGCCTCATTGGGAGCGCGTTCCGCGGCGCGCTTCAGCGCCTCGGCGTAGGCGGCGTCGAGCGCCGCATCCGCGGCACAGGCGATGTCGGGCTCGATCCCCGTGCCTTCCCAGTTCGTTCCCGTGATCGGATTGATCGCGCGTCCGAAAGGAACGGTCACCAGGAGTCCGGCGCCCAGCTCCGCGGGACGCACCGGATGCGCTCCGCCGCCGGTCTTTTCCCCGACGATCGTCGCGCGTTGCATGTTCTTCAAGTTGTACGTGAACTCCTCTGCGGCCGAGAACGTGTTGCCGCTGGTGAGCACGAACACGTCGATCTCCGGGAGACGCTGTCCAGGCACGTAGGGAAGCGTGTGGAATTGGAGAGTTTCGTCTCCCTCACGCACGTAGAAGCTGTTCAAGTGACGTGGATCGGAAGCATCGTAGAGATACGACGTGAGCAGCTGAATCATCGACGGGCTTCCGCCGCCGTTCTTGCGCAGATCGAACACGATTGCTTCCGCATTCGCGACCAGACCCATCGCGGCCGCGGCGGTCTCTCCCGCGATCTCCGCCGGCACGAAGGAACGCAGGTCGATGACGCCGACGTTTCCGGGCAGGATCTCGACCTTGGCGAAGCCGTAGTTGCCGGAGCGTTCGCGCTCCAGGAAAGCCGCACGCGGATCGGCTTCACCGGCCGCCGGTGCGGGACGGCGGAACCGCTCGGCACGCGGATCGCGCGAGGTGATCACCCGCAGATGCTTGTCGAGCTGCACCGCATGGAGATCTTGCGTGAGGCGGTCGGCGAAGGCGGTGTCGTCGCCAAGCGCATCGTAGTCGCCGCGCGCGCTTGCGGCTTGAATCGTTTCGGCGTACTTCGCTCCCACGTCGGGAAACACGTACACGGTGGAGAGCGTTCTGGCGAGCTCGTCGACGACCGCACGGCGGGCTTCGGCATCGATGGGAACGGCCCACGATGGCGCAACCCCGGTGCAGGCGGCCAGGATCCCCGCGGCGAAGGCAAAGGCGGTCGCTCGAAACATGGTCCAATTCCTCCTGCGTTTCAGGGAGCTGCGGGCACCTCGAGCGCGCGACGGACTTCGCGATAGTCGCCCGCGGCACGTTCTCCCGAGAGCGGCAGCGTTCCGCCGAATCCGCCCGTGAACAAGATGAACGGAATGCGATTCTGGGCTGCGGCCTCTCGGTCGCTCTCGCGGTCGCCGATCATGACGGCGTTTCGCGTCCCGAAGTTTCCGAGAATCTCGCGAATCATGTCCCCCTTCGAACGGATTCCGGGACTTTCCGCGCAGAGGGCTTGATCGATGAGGCCGTCGAGCTCGAACGCCGCCAGAAACGATTCCAGGTAGCGCCGGCTGCAATTCGAGGCCAACGCGAGCCGCACGCCGCCGGCACGCAAGTCGTCCATGAGCTGGCGCGCCCCCGGATAGAAGGCGCCCTTCCCGGCACGAAACGCCGCCTCTTCCATCGCCTCGCATGCCGCTTCCACCTCGTCGCCCAAATGGTGGAGCTCTTTGGGGAGCACGTGCTCCCAAAACTCGGTCATGGGCTTGCCGATCGCTTCGAGAAAGAGACGGTCGGCCGGAAGCGCGCGTTCGATGCCATGGCGTGCATAAACATCGCCGACGCCGCGCCGCCCGACCTCGAGCCAGAACGCGTCGGTGGCGAGCAGCGTGCCGTCGATGTCGAAGAGCACGGCGTCGTAGAGGAAGCGAGAGGGCACGGGATGTGAGTCTAGGCGAACCGCGTCGCATTGACGAGTTTCGCGGCGGCCGGTAGGTTCTTCCGCGCCAGAGCCTTCCCCGTCCATTTCCTTCCTCTCCCGAACCGGGGCCATGTTCCTCGACCAAGCCGTCATCGAAGTCATCGCCGGACGCGGCGGCGACGGATGCGTGAGCTTTCGCCGGGAGAAGTACATCCCGTTCGGGGGGCCGGACGGGGGGGACGGCGGCAAGGGCGGGGACATCGTGCTCGAGGTAGAGGAGCAGCGGACCACGCTTCGCGACTTCCGCTATCAGCGGACCTTCAAGGGAGAGCGCGGACAGCCGGGACAGGGCTGGGGAAAGACCGGACGATCGGGCGAGGACCTGGTGGTGCCCGTTCCTCCCGGGACCATCGTGTACGACGACGAGAGCGGCGCCGTGCTCGAGGACATGACGGACTCCGGTCAGCGGCTCATCGTCGCGCGCGGAGGACGCGGTGGGCGCGGCAACGAGCGCTTCAAGACCTCCACGAATCGCGCGCCCCGCCAGCACGACGAAGGAGACGAAGGCGAGACGCGTCGCATTCGCCTCGAGCTCAAGCTCATCGCCGACGTGGGTCTCGTGGGATTCCCGAACGCGGGGAAGTCCACGCTCCTCGCCTCGGTCTCCGACGCGCGGCCCAAGATCGCGGACTATCCGTTCACCACGCTCGTGCCCAATCTCGGCGTCGCGCGCCTCTCCGACGAGCGCGAGATCGTGATCGCCGACATTCCCGGAATCCTGGAGGGCGCCCACGAAGGGAAGGGGCTCGGGCTCGAGTTCCTGCGCCACATCGAGCGCACGCGCATTCTCTTGTTCCTCATCGATCTCACCTCCCCCGATCCGCAGGAAGATTTCGAGAAGCTGCGCAACGAGCTCCGTCTCTACGGGAAGGAGCTCGTCGATCGTCCGTTTCGGATCGTGCTGACCAAGGCGGATCTCGTGGAGACGAGTGGAGATCCCGGCGGCGTTGGCCGGACGCGACGACGTGCGCGTGATCTCCGCAGTGCGCGGCGACGGCGTCAAAGACCTCCTCGAAGAGTTGGAGGCCATGACCCGCGCGGTGGTCGAACGGGAAATCCGCGCCCGTGCGGAAGAGCACCCGTGAAAGAGGATCTCGACGCGCTCGCGCGGCGCGTGGATGCGCTGGCGGCCGTGCCGGGAGACGATGCGGTGCGCGAGCTCGCGGAGCTCTTGCGCCAGACGAGCTGGTCGATTCGAGAACGTGCCGTGGGGGCTCTCGCGGGACGAGCCGATGCGCTCGCACCCACCATCGCTATCGTCGAGAGCGGCCCGTGGTTCGCGAAAGCCAGTGCGTGTGATGCGCTGGGGCGGCTCGGCGACGCGGCGGCCGCCGCGTGCATCGCCCGCGCGCTCCTCGATCGCAACGTCTCGGTGCAGAAGTCCGCAGCGCGCGCGATGGCGTCGATTGCGGAGAAACACGGCGATGCCGCGCCCGTCCGGGCGCTCGCCGAGCTGCCTCCCGCGGAGCGCCGCGCGGCGGCGGCGCGGCTCATGCACCAGGCTCCGGAGCTGGCGGTGACGCTGGCGCCGGCGCTCGCTCGATCGGTGCCGTCGTCTTTAGACGAAGCTTCCGGGGAGGATGCGGGCCAGGAGATCGCTGCGATCCGGCGATTCCGCGCGTGGATCGGCTCGCACGTTCCGGAGCGCGAGCGCGTCCGATGAATGCGCTCGCGCTGGATGCGCCGTCGCTCATTCGCATCGGGCTTTCCGCGGCCAGCTCGCTCGGGCCCCTGACGATTCGCGCATTGTTCGAACGGTTCGGCGGGGAAGAGGCGCTCGTTTCCGCCGCGCGGCGCGGAGCCGAAGACGTCCCGGAGGTGATGCGCGTGGACGTGAGCGGGGCGGTGGAGCGAGGAATGCAGGTCGCGGAGGATTGCGAGCGGCTCGGCGCGCACATTCTCTTTCGCGGCGGGCCGGGGTGGCCGAAGTCGCTCGCCGTCGTGGAGGATGCCCCGGAAGTGTTGTTCGCCCGCGGGCGGATCGCCGCGCTCGAAGAAAAGGCGGTGGCGATCGTCGGCTCGCGGGAGGGGACGTCGCAGGGACGCGATCTCGCGTTTCGAATTGCGGCGGGGATCGCCGAGGAAGGCTGGGCCAGCGTCTCCGGTCTCGCGCGCGGGGTGGACTCCGCCGCGCATCGCGGCACGCTTGCGGCGGGTGGCGACACGATCGCGGTTCTGGGTTGCGGCGCCGATCAAGCTTATCCCGAAGAGAACCGTGAGCTCTTCGATCGCATCGTCGAAGAAGGTCTCGTCGTCACCGAGTTCGCACCGGGGATGCCGCCGCTCTCGGGAAACTTTCCGCGAAGGAATCGGATCTTGGCGGGCCTCGCGACCGCCGTGGTTCTCGTGGAGTGTCGCCGGCGCTCGGGTGCGCTGGTGACCTGCCGGCACGCGCTGGAGCAGGGGCGCGAAATCTACGTCGTTCCTGGCTGGCCCGGGGCTCCTCTCTCTGCGGGACCATTGCAGCTCTTGCGCGAGGGAGCGCGGGTGATTCGGGGCCCGGAAGATCTGCTCGAGGATCTCGGTGGAATCTCCGGTGGGGTCGTGCTTCCCGCACCCGAAGAGGAAGAGGGCCTCGAGTCCGGTGCGGGACGGTCACGGGAAGATCTCGCGCTCGAGGAGCTCTTGGGCGCGGTCTCCGCGCGCACCCGCCGCGCACGCGCGTGAGCTCGCCCGTCCCCGCACCCGCCCGCCGGCGTGCGTCGCACTTCTTCGAATGGATCGCGTTCGCCGGGTTCACGGGAATTCTTCGCGCGCTTTCCCGCGACGGGGCGCGCGCGGTCGGCGCGTTCCTCGGCCGCGCCGCGTTCGATGCGTTTCGCGTTCGCCGTCGCGTCGCGGTCGAAAACGTGATGCTCCGCCTCGGTCCCTCCGGCGGGAAGCGTGAGGCTGAGCGCATCGCCAGGGCCAGCTACGAAGTCTTCGGGCGAACCTACGCGGACATGCTGCGTTCGGATCGCATTCGCGGCGACATGATCTGGTCGGCGATCGATCGAGAGGGTGTGACCCGAGTCGTCGAGCACGCGTCGACCGGCTCGGGATGTATTTTGGTCTCCGGGCACTTCGGCAATTGGGAGCTGTTCACGATCGCGGCAAGCCGGCTGCGCGAGAACGTCGGAGTGATTGCGGGAGACCAATCCAACACCCGCGTTGGAGACGCGATCGTGGCGACGCGCGCGAAGAACGGCGTGCGCACGTTCTCTTCGAAGACGGGAGTCCGCGCCTCGATTCGCTTTCTGCGCGAGCGCGGAATGCTGTGCACGCTCATGGACCAGGATGCCCGCCGCAAGGGAATCTTCGTCCCCTTTCTCGGGCTTCCTGCGTCGACGCACACCGGCATGCTGGCGCTGGCCATGCGTGAGGGGATGGCGCTGTTCCCGATCGCGATCCTGGACCAAGGAGCGCAGGCCCGCGTGATCGAAGGACCGAGCTGGAACGCACGCGAAGGAATTTCCGAGGAAGAGAATCTTCGCGAAGGGGCGGAGCTCTTCTCTCGATTCCTGGAGGAACAGGTGCGCGCCCATCCGGAGCAGTACTTCTGGGCGCATCGCCGGTGGAAGACGCGCCCTATGGCCGGCGTTCCGGAACGGGGGAACGCCGCGTGAATCGCAGCGTAGAAGCGTCGCGCAAGGTCGCGGTCGTCGGCACCGTCAATTTCGATCGGATCGTGGCCGAATCGGGCGAAACGTTCGAGAGCCTGGGAGGGATTCTCTACAACGGCTTGATCCTCGCGGAGCTCCTGGAAGGAAGTGACCTCGAGGTCGCGCTGTTCGCGCGCTTGTCCGCGGCGCATCGGGGCGAGGTCGAAGCGCTCTTCGCCGGACGAAGCGCCGTGGATCTGCGCGGGCTCATCGCCGACCCGCGCGGGACGAACGTCTCCCACCTGGAGTACGGGACCCTGGGAACCCGCGCCGAAGAAGTGGAGCTTCGCGTGCCGCCGTTGGATGAGTCCGATCTTCGCGAGGTTCCGCAAGCCGCGGCGGTGCTCGTGAACATGATCTCGGGGCAAGACGCGCGCTTGGAGACGTTGGAGTCGATCCGCACCCGATCCGTGGGACGCTGGTTTCTCGACGTGCAAGCTCTGGCCCGCACGCTCGAGTCCCCACGGGTGCCGCGTCTCGTTCCGGATTGGCCGCGGTGGGCGCGCCTCTTTCACACGGTTCGCGGTAACGCGACCGAGATCTCGTCCTTCGCCGCCGTGGCGGAAGACTCCGCCGGCGCCGCGGAGCGCATCTTGGGAGAGGGGACCGAAGAGGTTCTCGTCACCAACGGAGAGCACGGGTCGCTCCGATTCACGCGGGGCTCGAGAGATCTCGTCGTCGAGCGCATTGCGCCCGTGCCGCGCCCTGGTCCCATCGATTCCACGGGATGCGGCGACGCGTACGACGCGGCGTGTGTCGCGGGTCGAGCACTCGGTCTGAACGGCTTCGATGCCGCGCGACTGGGATCCCATGTGGGCTCCGAAGTCGCCGGAGCGCACGGCCTCGCGGGGGTCGCCGGTCTTCGCGGCCTCCGCGCGCGACTCGCCAGGGTCGACCCGGCGTTCGCGCCTCTCGCGCGGCCGACAGAGGGGTGATAGGTCCACGCGGCGACACGACTTGCTTCGGCTCGGGGCCCCCAGCGTACCCTGCGGTCCGCCTCGCGCCCGCTCGGCCGCGTCGACCATCTCGTGAATCGATCTCGCGAAGTGATTGCTCGCGGAGGGCTTCGGCGCGCTCTCCCGCTGCGGTGCCCGGGGACCGATCGGCCCTCCCCGCGCGCGGCACGGATCTTTCTATATGGATGGATCAGCCGGGGCCGTAGTGCCGCAACGCAGTCTTTCCCGAGGCCCCGGTGAACTTGACGAAGGGCTCGAAGTCCTTCGCCGACGTGAGAGGAGCTTCCGGGGGGGAGCCGTCGTCGAGAGGGGCGCGAGAGCACGCGACGAGTTCCGGGGCCTTCCGCGAGGGAGGCCCCGTTCCTTTTGTCCCGAGCCCCCGGGCATCGCCACCTCCGCGTTTCCGAGGCGGTTCGTTTCGCCCCTCCTCCGATTGCGACACTCGGGCTAACATAGTTCGCTCATTCTCTCGCCACCCCCTTCATGGTGTGTCCTTCTTGGTCGTTCAAGATCGTTCCCGATTCATCGAGATTTGCGCCGAGCTGCGGAATGCGGGGCGCTTCGCCTGGGACACCGAGTTCATCCAGGATCGAACGTACTGGCCCCGTCTCTGTCTCGTGCAAGTGGCGGTGCCGGGGCTCGTCGCGGCGATCGATCCGCTGGCGATTCCCGATCTCGGTCCGCTTGTGGGATCTCGTCTCCGATCCCTCGATCGAGGTCGTCGTTCATTCCGGCGAGCAGGACTTCCAGATCTCCTACGATCTCTCGGGACGCGTCCCGCGTTCGATCTTCGACACGCAAGTGGCAGCGGCATTCGCGGGCCACGGCGACAGCATCAGCTACGCGAGCCTCCTCGCCCGAGAGCTCGGGGTGCGCCATTCGAAAAAGGAGACGATGACCGATTGGTCGCGGCGTCCCCTCACCGAGGCGCAGGTGGAATACGCGCTGGGCGACGTGCGCGAGCTGCTTACCGTGGCCGATCGTCTGCGCCACAAGCTCGAGGAGCGCCGGCGTCTCGCCTGGGTGCTCGAGGATCTTCTCGCGTTCGAAGACGAAGATGCCTATCGGCGCGATCCCAAGGATGCCTGGAAGCGCCTCGCGAAGCGGCGATCGCTGGAGGCCGACACGCTCGTCGTGCTGCGCGAAATCGCGGCGTGGCGCGAAGAGACCGCGTCCCAGCGCGACGTGCCGCGCAGCCGCGTGGTGACCGACGAGATGCTGATCGAGATCGCCAAGCGCGCCCCGAGAAAGATCACGGGGCTCTCCGCGATCCGCAACCTGCACCCCCGCACGGTGGAGCAGCACGGCGAGGAAATCCTCCGGCGCGTCGGGGCCGCGCTTTCTCTCCCGCGCGAGGAGTGGCCGGAGGGTCCCGCGCAGCCTTCCGAAGATCCGCTGCGCGCGCGGCTCGTCGATCTCATGGATGTGTTCGTGCAGATGCGCGCCCGCGAAGAGGGGATCGGACGCAACGTTCTGGCGACGCGTCTGGACCTCGATCGGGTTGCGGGAATCCACTTCGGGGAAGACGGGGAGTCGCCGAACGGTCCTCCGTCGATCCTCAAGGGATGGCGCGGCGAGCTCGTGGGAAACGATCTTCGCGTTCTTCTCGACGGAAAGATCTCTCTTCAAGTGAATCCTGCGCGGCGAACGCTCGAGGCGGTTCGCCGAGACTGACCGCATCCCCGAGGTGCGGGAACGGATCGTCTCGAGCTTCCACGGAATCCAGGTACGCAGCTTCCCGTTCTTCGAGCACCGCGCCGCGAAGGGCTCGCCGCCCGAGATCGGTGAGGCGAAACACGGCATCGGCGTGCTCTTCGAGGCGTTGGGTCGCGTAATCCGGCGCACCGCCGGTCGAGATCAGGAACGGCCAATCGGACGCGACCAAGAGGAGGAGCTGGCGCAGCGCCGCGCGCGCCACGCGTCGAGCACTGGCGTGAGGCGAGCGTCGGGCGCGTTCGACCAAGGACCAGACTTCGTCTTCGGCACGATGGATGGAGCGCCAGGCCCATTCCAATTGCGGGCTGGCCCACACGTCGTGGCGTCCGCCCGCACCCCACGATCCCTCCGGGAAGCGCACGATCCTCTGCGGCGGAAACCGATCGAGATGCTCCGCGAGCGACGTGGCGCGAACCGAAGGCTCGCCATGGAGTCGAACGAGCACTTCCTCCAGCCACTCCACGCCCTCGGCCCACCAATGGCCGAAGAGCTCGGCGTCGAACGGTGCGGCCAGGATTCCGCTCGCGCCGGCCCCGGCCAGCGTGGTGCGCACCAACGATGCGAAATGCTCGGCGTGGACCCGCACGCGCTGCGACGCCGCGTCCGGATCGTGAAGCGCCTTGTCTTGGAGATCGACCTTGGTTCCGGTGATGCGCCAGTAGCGATGTCCGCCGCCGTCGGACTTCTTGTGAAACTCGAGATACGCGGGGTCCCCCGGGTATCCGAGCTCGCGGCTCCAAACTTGCTGCGCGGTGTCGGGATCGCGCACGAACGCGGCGACATGGGGGACGGCGTCTCCGGCGCGCGCCATCCAGAACGCGGCGCGCGTGTCGAGCGCAGGCGGGGGCGCGCCGGAATCGCGTGCGCTGCCGCCCGGCGCGTCCCGCGGCGCGGCGACACGCGCGCCGCGGTCGAGATACGCACCGATCGTGCGCCCGCCGGTCAAGAGCGCGGAGTCGAGGATCACGTAGCGGATTCCCTCGCGCTCGAGGAATTCCTCCACCCCGGCGCGCATCGTGCGCGATCCGTCGGCGGGAGAGCGCCACCACCCCGAAGGACGATAGGCCGCTTCGGGGAGCCACATTCCCGCGGGCTCCGCGCCGAAATGCATCGTGTGCGTGCGCCGCGCGAGAACCACTTGCAGCGCGATCGTCTCATCGCGGCCGAGCAGCGGGAAATAGCCGTGCGTCGCCCCGCACGTGGCCAGCTCGATCGTGCCCGAGCGGGCGAGATCGGCGAACGCTCCGAGCAAGTCGCCCTGCAGCTCGTCGAAGAAGAGCCGCGACGCATCCCGATACTTCGCTTCCCAGCGCCGGGCAAGCTGCGCGATCGCCGCATTTCCCTCCCGTTCGAAGCGCTCGCTTTCCTGGGCCGCGGTCGTCGTGCACGCGTCGAGCCACTCGCGCAGTCCCTCTCGAAACAGAGGATGGGCGAGCTGCTCGGCGAGAATCGGGCTGATCGAAATGGTGAGGCCGCCGCCGATGCCGCGATCGCGCAAGCGCCGCGCCATCACCACGAGCGGCAGGTACGTCGCGAACGCCGCCTCGAAGAGCCATTCCACGCCGTGCGGCCAGCGCCCGTGGCGAATCACCCAGGGAATGTGTGCGTGGAGGAAGAACGAGAATCCGGGCCGCGCGGCGGACGACCTTGCCGAAGCCCGATCAGTCACGGGCCGCGTTCGGCTCCGCGGGAGGCGTGGGGGAGAATCCGATGCGCGGGTCGGGGTTCGTACGGCCCGGTGTCTTGATCGCGCCGTGCTGTTCCTCGTACGCCTTCAAGTTGCGCTCGAGCAGCTCGTGCAGGAGCTTGGCGTGCTGCGGAGTCATGATGATGCGCGAGTACACGATCCCTTTGCGCGCGCCGGGAAGCATGCGCGCGAAATCGAGCACGAACTCCGACGGGGAGTGCGTGATGAACATGAGGTTGGAGTACTGCCCCTCCGCCACGGAGTCGGGGAGCTCGATCGGAATCTGGGGGCCGGCGACGGGGGCCGGCGGATTCGGGGGACGCTGGGTCATGGCAGCGGCAGCGTATCCGCGCCGGGAGATCGAAGCAAGCGGCGGTCTGCAGGCGTTCGCGGGGAATCATGGTCCGATTGACAGTGCCCCACCCAGGTGCTACCGTGCCCGGCCAATCTCGTTGAAATTTACGCACTTGGGTCGATCGTTCCTCCTCTCGCCCGGCCCCATGCCGAGGACCTTTCCGTGACGCCTCCTCTCCTCACCGTCGAGGAAGCCAGGACGATCGTCGCCCGTTTCCCCGAGCGCGAGATCCTCGTCGTGGGCGACGTCATGCTCGACGAGTACATCTGGGGAGAGACCGGGCGCATTTCCCCCGAGGCACCCGTCCCGGTCGTGCAAGTCCTGCGCGAGACCCTGCGTCTGGGGGGTGCCGCGAACGTCGCCAGGAACATCGTCTCCTTGGGCGGGCGCGTGCGATTGCTCGCGGTGACCGGAAAGGACGCGCTGGCCGGGCGGCTCGCGGATCTCCTGCGGGAGCAGCGCATCGGCACGGACGATCTGATCCAAGACGGCGCTCGGCCCACGACTTTAAAGAGCCGCATCATGGCGTCGCGGCAGCAGGTGGTGCGGGTGGACCGGGAGCGCAGCGATCCTTTGGATGGCGCCGCCCGTGATGCTCTGCGCCGGCGCCTGCACGAGTGCATGGATCAGGTGCAGGGAGTCGTGGTTTCCGATTACGGCAAAGGAGTCGTCGATCTCGACTTCATGGAAGATCTCGCGCGGAAGGCGAAATCGCGATCGCTGTTCGTCTCCGTCGATCCCAAGGAGTCGCACTTCTCGCAGTATCGCCACGTCTCCGTGGTGACTCCGAATCTTCCCGAGGCGTCGGGTGCGGTGCACATCCCCATTCGCGACGCCGACTCTCTGGAAGCGGCGGGGCGCAAGCTCCTCGCCGATTTAGAGTGCGAGGGTGTGCTCATCACCCGCGGTCCGGAAGGGATGTCGCTGTTTCGCAAGGGACTCCCCACGACTCACATTCCCGTGATGGCGCGCGAGGTCTACGACGTGACCGGCGCCGGCGACACGGTGATCGCCGCGCTCACGCTGGCGCGCGTGTCCGGGGCGACGTGGGAGCAAGCCGCCGTGTTGTCCAATGCGGCCGCTGCGGTCGTCGTCGGGAAGATGGGCACGGCGTCGGTGGATCGGCACGAGCTGGAAGCCCAGGTTGCCGCGGGATTTCCGGGAGAGCGCTCGTGAAGCGCGGATCCAAGTTCGTCGCGCGTCCGGCGCTTCTCGCCTGGCGCAAGCAGATGAAGAAGAAGAAGCGGCGCGTCGTGTTCACCAACGGCTGCTTCGACGTGCTGCATCGCGGACATGTGGAGATGCTGCGGCGCGCGCGCTCCGAAGGAGACGCGCTGGTCGTCGGGCTCAACAGCGACGCTTCGGTGCGCCGCCTCAAGGGCAGCGGGCGCCCGCTGGTGAAGGCGGCGGACCGCGCGGAGATCTTGGGGGCACTCGAGATGGTGGACCGCGTGGTGGTGTTCGGCGAGGACACGCCTGGCCGGCTCATCGACGCGCTCGTGCCCGACATCTTGGTGAAGGGCGGAGATTGGGCGCTCGGCGAGATCGTCGGGCGCGACACGGTGGAGCGCGCCGGCGGGCGCGTGGTGCGCGTGCGTCTCGCTCCCGGACGGAGCACCCGCGGCATCATCCAAACGGTGCTGGATCGCTACGGGAAGCCGGCGCGCTCTGCGCGGGCCGCATCCCGAACACGCCAGAGAAAGGCTCGTCGATGAATCTGCACGAGTATCAAGGGAAGGAGCTTCTCGCTCGGGCGGGAATTCCCGTCCCCGCGGGAATCGTCGCGTCGACTGCGGAGGAGGCGCGCTCCGCCGCGAAAACGATCGGCGGCGGCGTGGTGGTGAAAGCGCAAGTGCACGCCGGCGGTCGCGGCAAAGCCGGCGGAGTGAAGCTCGCCGACGATCCCGATCAAGCGGCGCAGGTCGCCGAGAAGATCTTGAAGCTGCGCATCAAGGATCTGCCGGTGCGCAAGGTGCTGGTCACCAAGGCGGCCACGATCAAGTCCGAAGCGTACTTCGGGGTCACTCTCGATCGCGTGCTGCGCCGGTCGATCGTGATCGCGTCGGCGGCGGGCGGGATCGACATCGAAGAGGTCGCCGCGAAGACGCCGGACAAGATCGTGCGCCACGCGATCGACCCGCGCACCGGGCTCACGGAAGAGGAGGCACGGGCGATCGCGGGGAAGGTCTACGCCGATCCGGCGATCGCCTCGCAGGCCGCCGCGATTCTCCTGGCGATGGAGAAGCTCGCGCGCGAAACGGATGCGTCGCTGGTGGAGATCAACCCGCTGGTCGTCGATGGCGCGGGAAAGGTCGTGGCCCTCGACGCCAAGGTGGTGCTCGACGACAACGCGCTGTTCCGCCATCCGGAGCTGGAAGCGATGCGCGATCCCGATTCGGAGACCAAGTGGGAGAAGCTGGCCCGGGAGAAGGGGCTCTCTTACGTCAAGCTGGATGGATCGGTGGGCTGCGTCGTGAACGGTGCGGGACTGGCGATGGCCACCATGGATCTCATCAAGTACTACGGCGGCGAGCCCGCCAATTTCTTGGACATCGGCGGCAGCTCGTCTCCGGAGAAGGTGCTCCACGCCATGAAGATCATCACCGCGGACAAGAACGTCCGCGCGATCGTCTTCAACATCTTCGGCGGAATCACTCGCTGCGACGACGTGGCGCGCGGCATCGTCGAGGCGGTGAAGAAGGGGAAGATCGAGCACCCCATCGTCGTCCGCCTGACCGGCACCAACGAAGAGGAAGCCCGCCAGATCCTCGCGGACTCGGGAATCGACGTGATCCCCGCGGTCACCATGGACGAAGTCGTTCAGCAGGGCATCCGCCAAGCGCTCAAGAGCAAGATCGAATCGGCGTAGAGCGCGGCGAAAAACTCGGCGCGCATCTGCGCCGGCGTCGGGATCCGGCGAAGGAAGGAATCGTTCGATGGGCATTCTGGTCGATCGGAACACACGGCTTCTCGTCCAGGGAATCACCGGGCGGGACGGCTCGTTCCACACGAAGAAGATGATCGAGTACGGAACGAAGGTCGTCGGCGGGGTCACGCCGGGAAAGGGCGGGCAAGTCGTCGAGGGCGTCCCCGTGTTCGACACGGTCGCGGAAGCGGTGCGCACCACCGGCGCAAACGCCACCGTGATCTACGTTCCTCCCGCATTCGCGGCGAACGCGATCCTGGAAGCGGCACGCGCGGGAATTCCGTTCGTCGCCGCGATCACCGAAGGCATTCCCGTGCAGGACATGCTGAAGGTGTGGGCGGAGATCGAAGGCTCGCCGACGCGGCTTCTGGGCCCGAACTGCCCGGGCGCGATCACTCCCGGCGAGTGCAAAATGGGAATCATGCCGGGGCACATTCACAAGCCAGGGCCGGTCGGCGTCGTCTCGCGAAGCGGAACGCTCACCTATGAAGTCGTGGACCAGCTCACCCGTGCCGGCATCGGACAGTCGACCTGCGTCGGCATCGGCGGAGATCCGGTGATCGGAACGAAGTTCGTCGACGTGCTCGAGTTGTTCGAGAAGGATCCGGCGACGGAATACATCGTGATGATCGGAGAGATCGGCGGCTCCGACGAAGAAGTCGCCGCGGAGTTCATCGAGAAGCACGTCACCAAGCCGGTGGTCGGCTTCATCGCCGGTTCGTCCGCACCGCCGGGGCGCCGCATGGGACACGCCGGAGCGATCGTCTCCGGAGGAAGCGGGCGTGCGGAAGACAAGGTGGAGGCGCTCACTCGAGCGGGTGTGCGCGTCGCCCCGACTCCCACCGAGATCGGACGCATGGTGCGAACGCTGGCCGCCGTCTGAGCCGCAATCGCGCGCAAACAAGCGAGACACTTCAATTCACGGAGGAATGCATGGCCGTCGAACGAACGCTCTTGATCATCAAGCCGGACGCGGTGCGGGCCGGAAACGCCGGGAACATCTTGGCGATGCTGGAAGGAATCGGGCGGCTTTCGCGTGGTCGCGATGCGGATGGAGCACCTCCGCGACACATCGGCCAAGCGCTTCTACGAGGTCCACAAGGAACGCCCGTTCTACGGAGACCTGGTGGCGTTCATGACCTCGGGACCCTGCATCCCCATGGTCCTGGAGCGGGAAAACGCGATCTTGGGGCTGCGCGAATTCATCGGGGCCACGAACCCGGCGCAGGCGGCGGAGGGCACCGTCCGGAAGCTCTATGCCTCGGACGTGCAGAACAATGCGGTCCACGCGTCGGACTCCGGGGAGTCGGCCGTCAAGGAGATCGCCCACTTCTTCCCGGAGATCCAGGCCCTGGTTTCCTAGGGCCTCGAAGGCCATCGTGGTCCGGCGACCGGGGCCCGGGCCTCGGCGCCGAGGAGCGGCGGCGGACGGCGGGGAACCCCGAGCGGATCCACCGGGAGGCCATCCCGGAGCACCAACCCACGGACTTCCGATTTGACACCGATGACCGTGAAACCTAATGTTGCCGCCGGCTCGGTCACGATCGACCTGAGAGGGCTCGCCGACGGGGCGCACTCTTTTCGAGTGGATGCTCCCGGCGCGGTTCTACAGGTCGAAAGCGAGCCGGATTCCGTGCTGCGCGACGCCCGCATTTCGGGGACGCTCACCCGGAGCGAGGCGATTTTCCAGCTTCGCGGAGCCCTTCAAGGGACTCTCGAGTCCGTTTGTGACCGGTGCCTGATCCGGTTCGACCGCCCGGTGGAGACCGAGCTCGAGCTGGATTTCACGATCGGGGATGGGGAATCGCGCGGGTCGGAGGATCCGCCTGCGGAATCCGAGACGGACGGCGACGAGCCGGTCCTTCGGCTTCCGGCCGGCACGGCGGTCCTCGATCTCACGGAGACGCTGCGCGAAGCCGTTCTCCTCGATTTCCCGATCAAGAACGTGTGCCGGGAGGAATGTCGGGGACTCTGTCCTCGATGCGGCGCGAATCGGAATCAAGAGCCATGCAACTGCGACCCGGCAGCCGGGGATTCCCGGTGGGACGCGCTTCGTGGTCTCTCTTTTCCTACGAACGATCAGGAGTGATGACGTTCCATGGCTCTGCCCAAATATCGAATCTCGAAAACGCGAAAGCTCAAGCGTCGCTCGCATCACGCGCTCGACGTGCCCACACGCAATCTCTGTCCCGAATGCGCCCAGGTGAAGCGACCGCATCGCGTTTGCCTGCACTGCGGTCAGTACGGGACGCGCAAAGTGATGGCGGGGAAAGACGACGTTTAAAACGGCGCGCGGGGAACGGGACGGGGGTCGATGAGAATCATCGTCGACGCGATGGGCGGTGACAAAGCGCCGGCCGTCGAGGTGGAAGGTGCACTCCAGGCCGTGAGGAGCGCGGGCGAGGACATCGAAGTCATCCTCGTCGGCGACGAAAGTCGCATCAAGACCGAGCTGGCGAAGCATCACGCGCTCGAGGAGAAGAGAATTCATCTGCTCCACGCCACGGAGCGCATCGAGATGGGGGAGGATCCCGCGCGGCAGGTTCGCCGCAAGCGCGACGCGTCCATCGCCGTGGCGACGCGCTATCTCAAGGAGGGGCACGCCGACGGCCTCGTTTCCGCCGGGAACACCGGCGCGGTCGTCGCTTCATCGCTCCTCGTGCTCGGCCGGCTTCCCGGAGTTCGCCGGCCGGCGATCGCCACCACGGTTCCCACTCCTTCCGGCGGCGCGGTTCTCCTCGACGTCGGCGCGAACTCCGACTGCACACCGCAACACTTGGTGCAGTTCGGGATCATGGGTGAGATCTATGCGCGCAAAGTGCTTGGACGGAGCGAGCCCAAGGTGGGGCTCCTCAATATCGGAGAAGAGAACAACAAGGGCAACGAAGTGGTGCGCAATACGTACCCACTCTTGGAGTCGAGCCATCTCAAGTTCATCGGCAACGTCGAAGGACGGGACATCTTCAAAGGCGGCGTCGACGTGGTCGTCTGTGACGGCTTCGTGGGGAACGTCGTGCTCAAGTTCTCGGAGTCCGTGGTCCATCTCATCACGTCGTTGTTCCGCGAGCTGGTCACCTCCAGCTTTCAGGGAAAGATCGGCGCGGCGCTCATGAAGCCCATGCTCAAGCGCATGTTCATGACCTTGGACTACGCCGAGTACGGCGGCGCACCTCTCTTGGGCGTGGACGGAGCGGTGATCATCGCGCACGGCAGCTCGTCGCCGAAAGCGATCAAGAACGCGATCTTCGTCGCCGCGCGCTACGCGCGCGAGCGCATCAACGAACATATCGAAACCGAGCTGCAAGGGCTCTCTCTTGGCGAAGTTTCCGGCTGACCCGGCCATCGGCATCGTCGGAATCGGTTCCGACGCGCCGGAGGGCCTGCTCACCAACGCCGACTTGGAGAAGCTCGTCGACACCACCGACGAGTGGATCGTCGAGCGCACCGGAATCCGCACGCGCCGCATCGCCGACGCCGCCACCACGACCTCGACGCTGGCGAGCCGCGCGGCGCTGCGCGCGCTCGAGGACGCGGGAGTCGCGCCGGCGGATGTGGATCTCATTATCGTGGGCACGGCGACTCCGGACATGCTGTTCCCCTCGACTGCGTGCCTGGTGCAGCGCGACATCGGCGCTGCCAACGCCGCGGCGTTCGATCTGGCGGCGGCCTGCTCGGGATTCATCTACGGCTTGAACGTCGCCGCCGGAATGATCTCCAACGGAACGAGCGAGAACGCGCTCGTGATCGGCGCGGAGACGCTCACCAAGATCCTGGACTTCACCGACCGCTCCACCTGCGTGCTCTTCGGAGACGGTGCGGGCGCCGCGGTCGTGAAGCGCGTCCCGAGCGGCAAGGGCATCCTGGCTTCGCGCATGTACTCCGACGGATCGCAGGGTGAAATGCTGATGCTTCCAGGAGGAGGCTCGCTGTACCCCACCACGCACGACACCGTCGATCGCGGCCTGCACTTCGTGAAGATGAACGGCAACAACGTGTTCAAGTCCGCGGTGAACTCGATGACCGACGCGATCCTCAAGTGTCTCGACGACGCCGGGGTTCGTCCCGAGGACATCGATCTGTTCGTTCCGCATCAAGCGAACGTGCGCATCATCGAGGCGACCGCGAAGCGCTTGGGATTCCCGATGGAGAAAGTCTTCGTGAACGTGGACCGGTACGGGAACACCTCGGCGGCATCCATCCCCATCGCGCTCGACGAAGCACGCAGGACAGGCGTGCTGCGCGAGGGACACCTGGTCGCCGCGGTGGCGTTCGGAGCTGGGTTCACCTGGGGCGCTATCGTGATGCGGTTCTAGGAGCGAAGAAGTCATGGCGAAAACCGCGCTTCTCTTCCCCGGGCAGGGCTCGCAGTATGTCGGGATGGGCAAGTCCCTGTGCGAACGCTTTCCCGAGGCGCGCGCTCGCTTCGACGAGGCCGGCGAGATTCTCGGTTTCGACCTCTTACAAATCTGCACGGAAGGACCGGAAGAGGAGCTGCGCAAGACGCACACGACGCAGCCGGCGCTCTACGTGAAGAGTCTCGCCGCGTGGGCAGTGGTGAAGGATGCGCTGCGCCCCGACTTCGTCGCCGGCCATTCGCTTGGCGAGTACTCCGCACTGGCCGTCGCCGGCGCGCTCACCTTCGCCGACGGCGTGCGCGCCGTGCGCAAGCGCGGCATGCTCATGTGGGAATCGGGAGTGAAGCGGCCGGGAGCGATGGCCGCGATCTTGGGGCTCGGGCTCGCCCAGGTCGAAGCGATCTGCGCGGACGCGAGCGCCGCGGGATCGGTGCAGCCCGCGAATCTGAATTCGCCGGGGCAAGTGGTCATCTCCGGCGAGACCGCCGGGGTAGACCGCGCGGTGGAGCTCGCTACGGAGCGCGGCGCCAAGCGCGCGATGAAATTGAACGTGTCGGGCGCATTCCATTCGTCCCTCATGTCGGACGCGCGCGCCGAGCTCGAAGAGTTCCTGCGCGATCTTCCCATCGCCGCTGCGCGCGTTCCCGTGATCGCGAACGCGACCGCGCATCCCGTGACCGGGGCGGCGGAGATCCGCGCGCTCTTGGGGGAGCAGATGACGTCCCCCGTCCGCTGGGAGGAGTCGATGCGCTTCTTGATCGCCGAAGACTGCGAGTTCGTCGAGGTGGGAGCGGGGGCGGTGCTGAAGGGGCTGCTGCGCCAGATCGACAAGTCGGCCGTCTGCCAGTCGATCGGGAGCGCGGAGTCGATCGAGACCTGGCGCGCCGCGACGCCGGGAGGGGTGGCATGAGCCGGGGGTGCGCGCTGGTCACCGGCGCCGCGAAGAACATCGGGGCGGCCATCGCCGTCCGGCTCGCGAAAGACGGGTTCGACGTGGCCTGCGTGGGGCGCAGCGCGGAGTCGGTCGCCCAGACCGTGCTGGCCGTCGAGGGAGCGGGGCGCCGGGCGCTGGCCATCGGGGCGGATGTGACCCGGGGCGCCGAGGTCCAGGCGGCGGTCACCCGCACGGCGGAGGAGCTGGGGGGGCTCGACGTCCTGGTCAACAACGCCGGGATCACCCGCGACAAGCTCCTTCTGCGGATGGACGAAGAGGATTTCGACCAGGTGCTGGCGACGAACTTGAAAGGTGTTTTCCACTTTTCCAAGGCTGCCGCCAAGCTCATGATGAAGAAGCGCTCCGGCCGGATCATCAACATCTCGTCGGTGATCGGGATCCGGGGCAACGAAGGGCAGGCGAATTACGCCGCCTCGAAGGCGGGGATCATCGGCTTCACGAAGAGCCTCGCGAGGGAGCTGTCCTCGCGGAACATCCTCGTCAACGCGGTGGCCCCGGGGTATATCGAGACCTCGATGACCCAGGGGTTGCCGGATGCGGTGAAGGCGAGTCTTTTGGGAATTATCCCGCTCGGACGCTTCGGATCCCCCGACGACGTCGCGGGGATCGTTTCGTTCCTCGTCTCACCGGAGTCGTCGTACGTCACGGGCCAAGTCATCACCGTGGACGGCGGGATGGTGATGTGAGTTCCGGCACCCGCCGCGAAAACCAGGAGCATGAAAGAATGGATTCTCGTCATTTCAATCGGGTCCGCGAGATCATCATGGAGCAGCTCGAGGTCGAGTCGCACCAGGTGACCGACGACGCGAAGTTCATCGAAGACCTCGGTGCCGACTCGCTCGCGACGATCGAGCTGGTGATGGCTCTCGAAGAGGAGTTCGACATCGAGATCCCCGACGAAGATGCGGACAAGATCAAGACGGTGAAGGACGCCGTCGAGTATCTCGACAAGCACGTCGGGACGGCGAACTAGGCCAGGCGGTTTATGGCCACGTCTCTTCGAAGGCGAGTCGTCGTCACCGGCCTCGGAGCCATCACACCGATCGGCAAGTCCGCGGACGAGTTCTGGACGAACGCCTTGGCCGGCGTGTCCGGAGCGGGGCCGATCACGTTGTTCGACGCGTCCCGGCACGACGTGCGGTTCGCGGCCGAAGTCAAAGGCTTCGATCCGACGCAGTACGGCGAGAAGAAGGAAGTCAAGAAGATGGACCGCTTCTCGCAGTTCGCGCTGGCGGCGGCGACGATGGCGGTGAAGGATTCCGGGCTCGACGTCGCCCGCGTCGGGGAGCGGGCCGGGGTTCTGATCGGCTCGGGAATCGGCGGAATCCAGACGCTGGAAGACCAGCACACGGTGATCATGGAAAAGGGCCCGGGGCGCGTGAGCCCGTTCTTCGTGCCCATGATGATCGTGAACATGGCCACGGGGCTCGTGAGTATGCGCTTCGGCGCGAAGGGACCGTCGAATGCGACGGTCACCGCGTGCGCTTCGGGAGCGAACGCCATCGGCGACGCGTTCCGCATCATCCAGTACGGCGATGCCGACGTGATGATCGCGGGGGGCGCGGAAGCGCCGATCAGTCCGATTTCGGTCGGCGGGTTCGGCTCCATGCGCGCGCTTTCCACTCGCAACGAAAATCCGCAAGGAGCGAGCCGTCCCTTCGAGAAAGATCGGGACGGGTTCGTCATCGGCGAAGGCGCGGGGGTGGTGGTGCTCGAAGAACGGGAGCATGCGCTGCGTCGCGGTGCGCGGATCGATTGCGAAGTGGTGGGGTACGGCGTCACCTCCGACGCCTACCACATGACAGCGCCTTCCCCCGAGCACGAAGGCGCGGGACGAGCGATGACCGCGGTCATGAAGGACGCGGGCATCGGTCCCGGCGACGTCGACTACGTGAACGCGCACGGAACGTCGACGCCGTTGAACGATCGCTTCGAGACGATGGCGATCAAGCGCGTCTTCGGAGAGCATTCCAAGAAGCTCGCGGTCAGCTCGACGAAGTCCATGACGGGGCATCTTCTGGGCGCGGCGGGGGGCATCGAGTTCGTGATCCTCGCCCTGACCCATCGAGAGGGGAAGATTCCTCCCACGATCAACTACGAGACACCGGATCCGGAGTGCGACCTCGACTACGTGCCCAACACGGCGCGGTCTTTGAAAGTCGACGTCGCGATCTCGAACTCCTTCGGATTCGGCGGCCACAACGTGACATTGGCCACAAGGAAACATGACGGATAACACGAGCACGATTCTACGACGCGGCTGGTCCGTATTCGGAAAGCTGGTCGCGGGAACACGAAAAGGCCCGTCGGGCGATCGCGTCCGGCTCCTCAAGAAGTTCCAGAAGCAAGTCGGAATTCGATTCCTGGATCTCTCACTCCTCGAGCAGGCGCTCACCCATCGCTCGTACTCGCACGTGACTTCGCGCAATCGCGACGCGTCGAACGAGCGCATGGAATTCCTGGGGGACTCGGTGCTTGGCCTGTCGGTCAGCCAGTTCCTCTATCTGCAGTTCCCGGATCGCCCGGAGGGCGCGCTCTCCAAGATGAAGTCGCTGTTGGTGAGCCGCAAAGTGCTCTCCGAAGTGAGCCGCGAGCACGGGCTCGGCGAGTTCATCCTTCTCTCCGGAGAAGAGAGCGACATGGGCGGGCGGGATCGGGACTCGATTCTGGCCGACTCGTACGAGGGAGTGATCGGGGCGATCTATCTCGATCAGGGATATCGCGCGGCGAGCAAGTTCATCCAGGACACGCTCCTCGCGGACATCAACGACATCCTGAAGGACGAAGAGAACACGAACTACAAGTCGCTGCTGCAGGAGTACGTGCAGTCGCGCCGCCTCTCCCATCCGGTCTACCGCGTTCATGCGGAAGATGGCCCGGAGCACGAGAAGGAGTTCGTGGTCGACGTCGTCGTGAAGGGTGAGATCTGGGGACAAGGCCGCGGAAAGAACAAGAAGGATGCGGAGCAGGCTGCCGCGCGCGAGGCGATCGATGCGCACCGTCGCAAGACGGCGGCAGCAGCGCGGCAAACGCCTCCAGCGACTCCGGCGGCTCCGGCGAGTCCGGCGAGTCCGCCGAGCGCGCGCACTCCGGCACCGCGGACCGGACGCTGGCGCACGGGGACGGCCCCCGCCCCGGCGGTGGCTGCAGGGTCGCGTTCCGGGTCGCGCACCAGCGAAGCGGCGACACCGGCTGCGGCCGAGGATTCTCGACACGGAATTCGCGCGTCGCGCGATCTGCTGCGTGCGTCGCGAGAGGCGGAAGCGAAGACCAAGGACGCACCGGTGCGCCGCGGGTCCGAGCGACAGGTGCGTCGCGTCGACGAGCCCGGTCGCGAAGAACGGGGAGCGGTCGAGGCACGCACGGAAGGGCGCCGGCCGGCCGAACCGCGGAGCGACGAACGCCGGCCTGCGGAGCGCCGCAGGGAAGAGGGTGCCGCAGCGACCGTAGAACGAAGCCCTGACGAGCGCCGGTCTTTCGGGCGCCGGCCGGGCGGGGAACCCCGACGCGGGGCGCCTCCTGCGTCCGCACCGGCAACCCCGGGGACGCCGGCGACTTCGGCAGCTCCGATGGCCGCCTCGTCGATGACGGGAGAGCCGGCGCCTTCGGCTTCGACTCCGAGCGGGCTCCCCTCCGAGGGTGGAGCTCGTGCTGCGGGATCGGGACGCCGCCGTGGGCGTCGTGGAGGGCGCGGTCGATCCCGACCGGGAACCTCCGCCGCGACGGCAGAGGCGGGCACGACCGGAGCCGAGGCTCCCGAACTGGACCTTCGCCGGGCGCCATCGTCGGCTGAGTTTCGCAGCGCTCCCGAGCCGCGGCCGACTCCGGTGGAGCAACCGCATTTCGAGGAACAAGAAGAGGTTCCGGCGCATCGCTCGCCCTCTTTCAAGGGGCGATCTGGCGGGGCAAGGTCGGCGGAGACGTTTGCTTCCGAGGCTCGGCCCTCGGAGTTCGAGACTCGGCCTTCCGAGTTTCGTGAAGAGCGCTCCGCACCTGCCGTCGTCTCTCGACAGGAATCCGAAGAGAGGACCCCGCGCGAGGTCCGAGTCATTTCTCCTCGCGGTTCACGGGCCCGCGCGGAGATCGATCCGCTGCCTCCCGGAACCGTTCCGAGAGCCGGCGCCGTCGCATTCGGAGCCGCCCACGGAGCCGGATTCGATGCCCGAGCCGGCAACTTCTTCCGGGGAGGAAGAAGGGTTCGCTTCAAGGCGCAAGAAGCGTGTGGTTCGAGGAGGGAAGAAGCGCTAAGCGGCGTTCACGGCCCCGCTTTCGGCCGCTCCTGAGGGCAGGAGCAAGATCGCGGCGGCGGCTCCCGCGTGGGGGCCGCCGCCTTCTTTTGGGAGGCGGGTCAAGAGTTCCCTGGCCCCAGCCGATGATTTGCCAAGATTGGATTCGATTGTCGGCTCTGATCCCTCGGCCCCCGCGGTGCAAGGAATGCGAGCGCCCATGGTCGACCCCCCGAGCTCTCTCGCGGGCGATCCCCATTCCGACCCGAACGAATCGCGCCTGGTCGGCGAAGCGATTCGCTATCTCTTCGCGTTCAGCGAAGCGATGTTCGATCTCGTTCCGGACGGCCTCGTGGTGCTCGACGATCGCCTCGTGGTGCGCGCCGCGAACACCTCGTTCGCACAGATGCTCGGACTGGGAACGCCCGACGAAGCGAAGGGGCGAAGCATTGCGGATCATCCTTGGCTCGCGGGGCGGGTCGCCGTCGACAATACGAGCTTCGTCTTCGCGGATCTCTTGCGCGATGCGCTGCAAACCGGCACTCCGATCGCCGTCGAGGGAGTTCCGGCGCCGCCCGATACGGATTCGCCGCTTCTCGCGGTACGTGCGATTCCCTGGGACACGCACGACCCCCGCTCGAGCCGAGTCCTTCTCTGGGTGGGACCGGGGCAAACGGAAGTCGCCCGCCCCCGGTGCCGGCCGCGAACGAGCCCACGCCGCTTCTCGAGGAAAAGAACGATCGCATCTTCTTCCTAACCGCGTTCCTCGATCGTCTCCTCGACGTGTTCCCGTTCGGATTGTGCCTGCTCGATCCCAGCCTTCGCGTCGTCGCCGACGGAGCATGGATGCGCGAGCACCTGCGCCGCCGCAACTTGTCGGAAGCTCCCGCGGACCGCCACTTGTTCGCGCTCTATCCGGAGCTTCGCGGGAGCGATCTGCAGAATGCGCTCGACCTGTGCCGCCGCGAGTCGCGCTCGGCGAAGGTGGAGATCGCGTGGTCCACGGCTGGCGCGTCACGCCGTCGCTTCATCGCCGACATCGAGCCGTTCCTTCCCGAGGCGAATGCTCCCGGCGTCCTGCTGCATCTTCGCGAGATCGTGGAGGCGGCTGCCGTTCCCGCGCCGTCGCGCGTCGTGCAGGAAGAAACGGGATCGGCAGGAACCGAAGTCGCCGGCGACGAGCCGCCCAGCGCCGCCGCACCCGCGCTCTCGCCCTCGTTCGCAATCGAGAGTCCGCGCCTTCTCCTCGTGGAGCGCGACGCGAACGAGCGGGCACGCCTCTCCGACCGGCTGCGCGCGGCAGGCTTCGAGGATCTCGCCATCGCCTCTTCGGGAACGGACGCGCTCGTTCGCCACGATCCTGCGCTCTACGCCGGGCTCGTGCTCGGCTTCGAGCCCTGGGACCAGGAGATCGCCGACTACGCGCGCCGCGCCGCGCAGGATGCGCCCCGCGTTCCGATCGTGCTGGTGTCGTCGGCGCAGCTTCGCGACGTGGAGCGCTTCTTCGGCGAAGTTCCCATCCGGCGCGTGGTCGCGCGCGACGAGCTCGCCGAAGATCTCGCGCATGCGGTCCGCGAATCGCTGGCCATTCCCGTGCCGCACGCGGCGCGCCCCACCACTGGCGCCGCCCGCGACGTGATCCTGATCGGCGCGCGCGAGCACGACATTCCCGTGCTCCGCCTCCTGTACCGCGCACCCGGAGTGCGCCTGCGCATGATCTACGATCCCGAGCCCGACGCTTCGGGCCTCGCGCTCGGGCGAAGCCTGGGAATTCCCGCGGTTGCCGGAAATCTGGAGATGCGTCTGGAGCCACCACCCGACGCGGTGATCCTGGCGCGCGAAGGATTGGAAGTGCACCTGGGTCCGCTCGGTCTTTCGCGCGTGACGCGCGTGACCCGAGACGAGATCGAGCTCTTCCTCGTCGATCCGGAATCGTTCTTGGCGAGTGAGAACGATCCGCACGAAACGAGCGCGGAATCGTTCGAGCCGGACGATGCGCCGGAAGAGATGGAGACGTTCGCGCCCGACGCGCCGGCGCCGCCTTCGATCTCCGCGCACGAGGCCGCGGAGCCCGAAGATGCGCCGGTGCTGTTCGAGAGAGTGCCGCCGCCGCTTCCGATGACCGTGCGCGCGCCGGAAGCGCCCCCCGTCCCGCAGGCAGCCGCGGCCGCGCCTCTCGCGCCGGCGTCGAATTTCTCCGCATCGGCGAGCACGGAGAGCGCGCGCGACTCGCTGACCGGCGAGATCGACAGCCTGCTCCGCGCGCTCGATCTCCTGCTCGACTTCCAGCGGCTCGCCGATTGGGTCCTCGAAGTGGCGCTGCGTCTCGCCGGAGGCACGTCGGGAAGCTTGATGCTGCTGCAGGAAGACAAGCCTGTGCTGGCCATCGTCGCCTCGCACGGCCTCAAGGACATCGCCGCGCGCCATCGCCGCCAGCGGGTCGGCGAGGGAATCGCCGGGCGCGTCGCGGAAGAGGCCGAACCGATGCTGCTCGTGGGGACGGTGGGCGATCCCTCGATCAAGCCTCTGGGCGCGCGCCCCGAGATTCGGTCGTCGGTGTCGGTGCCGGTGATGGTCGACGGGCGACTCCTCGGCGTGCTCAATCTGAACTCCAATCCCACGGGCGATCCGTTCGATCCCGATACGCTCGCGCGCGCCGGCACGTTCGGCAAGCAAGTGGGCGGTCCGCTCTCGCGTTCGCTGCAGCTCCGCCGCATGCGGGGGCGCTCGTTCGAGCATTCCATGCGCGCCGAGATCGATTCGATCGCCGAGCTTCCCGCGGACCTCGGAACGAAGCTCCGCCAAGCGGCCGATCGCGTGGCGCAGGTGCTCTCCGCCGACTCCTGCTCGATCTACGTGCTCGATCGCGAGCGCAAGTTCCTCGATCTGGAAGCGGCGTCCGGAGTCTCCACGTCTTCGGTCGAGGCCTATCGCGTTCCTTTGGGAACGGGTGTCGTGGGCTGGGTCGCGAAAAGCCGCCGCCCGCTCGTGCTGCGCAATCCCGAGGAAGAAGCCGGCGATCCGCAGCCGACCACGATGGCGTTTCCGATCCGCCACCAGACCGACCTTCTGGGCGTGCTCGCGATCGAAGCGACGCAGCCCTTGGCCAGCGAAGACGATCGCCTCGCGCTGGTGGACTCGATCGCGTCGGCGATCGGATCCATGATCGCGGACGCGCGCATCACGCAAGACTCGTCGAAGATGGTCACGATGCTTTCGGCGCTCTCGGAGCTCGGGCTCGCGTTCGGGGCCGCCTCGAATCCCGAAGGTTTGGCGCGCCTCATCGCCTTCACCGCGTCGACCGTGCTCGAGTCCGACGTGTGCCTCGTTCGCCTGCGTCGCGCCGATGCGCCGGGCTCGGATCTCGACGACTACGAGCCTCTGGCCTCGCACGGCGCATCGATGCCGCTCGAGGTCGAGCCGCTGGGGCAGCTGGAGGCCAAGCTGGTGGCCCGCGCGCTGTCCACCAGCGAGCCGTGCCGCGATCTGGAGCTTCCGCTGGCCGACGCCGAGCCGCTGCTTCGCCAGAGCAACGTGTCCACCGCCATGGCGATTCCGATCGTGTCCTCGCGGGAGACGCTCGGGACCATCCTGGTGGCGCGCGTCGCCGACGCTTCCGGCAAGGAAGCGACGTATGGCGACAGCGAGCTGGAGATCGGATCGCGGCTCGGCGACTACGCCGCGGCCGCCGCCAAAAAATTCCAACGACATGCGAATCATGACGACGCAGGAGGCGACGAAGACGAATGAGCATCGCCGACGATTCGCAAGCACGACCCTTCGGCGAGATCGCCGCAGAGATCGGACACGATCTCAACAATCATCTGGGGATCGTCTCGGGGCGCGCGGAGCTCGCGCGCATGCACCTGCAACGCGGGCGCACCGAGGACGTGCAGGCCGGGCTCGACGTGATTCTGCGTCAGATGGACCGCATGCGGCTCATCTCCGAGCGCCTGCGCGGAATGCGGCAAGCGCCGCTCGCGCTCCGCTCCGTCGATCTCGCTGAAGTCTTGCGGGCCGCGCTGCGCACGCATCCCATCCCCGGCGAGGATTCATCGCGCCGCGTGATGGGACCGGTTCCGTACGCTCGCGCGCACGCCGAGACCATCCACGAAGTGTTCGAGGCGGTCCGCCGCCATTTGCTCGACGCCGGCTCGGCGTCGAAGGCCCCGCCGTCGGTTCGGCTGGAGCTGCGCCACGATGCGGGCGGCAAGAGCGCGTCGATCGAGCTGACCATCGAGGGGATGGCGATCGATCCGCTGCGACCGCTCCTCGCCGAAGTGGCGCGCGTCCTCGCTCCCACGGGCCAGGGACTGCGCGCCGATTTCCTGGAAGCGGGGGCCGTTCTGGTGCTCGACTTCCCGGTCGAAGAGGCTCTCTCCCGCTCCTGAGTCGGGCGGGCCTTCCTCGGATTCCCAGTATCTCTCGTCTCAGATACGTTCCCGAAGTTGGCCTGCTCCCAGGTGGGCGGATGGCCGCCACGCCGCATTCTTGACCGGGTGATTCCTTCCGGGTAACGTCGCGGGTCTTCCGTTCGACTCTTCAAGAATGCGCCTCTCGGCGGGAGGTCCTTCGCAATGGCGATCCAGGTGGGAATCAACGGCTTCGGCCGCATCGGCCGCAATTTCTTCCGGGCCGTCCGCGGCCGGACGGAAGTCGAAGTGGTGGCGGTCAACGACATCACCGATCCCGTCACTTTGGCGCATCTCCTCAAGTACGACTCGGTGCACGGCAAGCTCGGCGCTCCCGTGAAGGCGGTGGACGGCGGGATCGAGGTCGCCGGCAAGCTGGTGCGCGTGTTCTGCGAGCGGGATCCGGCGAAGCTCCCCTGGAAGAGCCTCGGCGTGGACGTGGTCATCGAATCGACGGGGATCTTCACGAAGCGCGCCGACGCCGCCAAGCATCTGGATGCCGGCGCTCGCAAGGTCATCATCTCCGCGCCCGCGAAGGACGCCGACGTCACCGTCGTGATCGGCGTGAACTCCGATGCGTACGACCCCGACAAGCATCACGTGATCTCCTGCGCGAGTTGCACGACGAATTGCTTGGCTCCGGTGGCGAAGGTGCTCTCCGACGAGTTCGGCATCGTGAAGGGCCTCATGACCACGATCCATGCGTACACGAACGACCAACAAATTCTCGATTTGCCGCACAAGGATCTGCGGCGTGCGCGCGCTGCGGCCGTGAGCATGATTCCGACGACCACCGGCGCGGCGCAGGCCGTCGCGCTGGCACTCCCCGAGCTCAAGGGGAAGCTCACCGGCATGGCGATCCGCGTGCCGGTGCCCGACGGCTCCGTCGTGGATTTCACGGCGGTGACCAAGAGGCATGTGACTGTGGAAGAAGTGAACGCGGCCATGAAGCGCGCCGCCGAAGGAAAGCTTCGCGGCATTCTCGAATACACGGAAGAGCCGCTGGTCTCCGTCGACATCATCGGCAATCCGCACAGCTCGATCTTCGACGCGCTCTCCACCACGGTGATCGAAGGCGATCTCGTGAAGGTGATGAGCTGGTACGACAACGAGTGGGGCTATTCGAGTCGCCTGGCCGACATGGTCGCCCAGGTCGCGAAGCAGCCGGTCGCTTGATCCTTCGATGACCGCGTCCGCCATCGGGAAGCGTTCGGTGCGCGAGCTCGCGCCCCGCGGCAAGCGCGCGCTCGTGCGCGTGGATTTCAATGTGCCGCTGGACGGAGATCGAGTCACCGACGCGACCCGCATCGAGGCGAGCCTCCCCACGATTCTATTTCTGAAGAGCGCCGGTGCACGCGTGATCCTCATGTCGCATCTCGGCCGCCCCAAGGGAAAGCCCGACCCCGCGTTCTCGCTGGCGCCGGCGGCCAAGGTGCTGGCGAAGCTGTTGGGCGCGGACGTGAAGCTCGCTCCCGATTGCGTGGGCCCCGCCGTGCAGGCGATGGTCGCGGCCATGAAAGACGGCGACGTGCTGCTGCTCGAGAACCTTCGCTTCCACGCGGAGGAAGAGAAGAACGACGCGGCGTTTTCCAAGGAGCTGGCGGCGCTCGGGGATCTCTATGTGAACGACGCGTTCGGTGCGGCGCATCGCGCGCACGCCTCGACTGCGGGGGTGGCGGCGTTTCTTCCCGAAGCGGCGGCGGGTTTTCTCCTGGAGAAGGAGCTCGATTACCTGGGCCGCGCGACGTCGCGTCCGGCGCGCCCGTACGTCGCGGTGCTCGGCGGCGCCAAGATCAGCGGCAAGATCGACGTGATGGAGAATCTCTTCGGCAAGGTGGACACGCTTCTGGTCGGCGGGGCCATGGCGAACACGTTCTTCGCGGCGAAGGGCTGGGACACGGGAAAGAGCCTGATCGAGCCCGACCGCATCGACATGGCGCGCGCTCTGCTCGAGCGGGCGGCGCGCGAGCGCGTGGATCTGCGGCTTCCGGTGGATTGCGTGGTGGCGAGCGCGTTCGCGGCGGATGCGGCTTCGAATGTGTGTCCGGCGAACGCGATGACGCCGGGCGGCGTGATGATGGACATCGGCCCCGCGAGCGTTGCCGACTTCCGCGCGAAGATTCTTGCGGCGAAGACCGTGCTGTGGAACGGGCCGATGGGCGTGTTCGAGATGGATCGCTTCGCGGAAGGGACGAACGCAATTGCCCGCGCTCTCGCGGAGGCGACCGCGGCCGGCGCCATCACGATCGTCGGCGGGGGAGACTCCGCGGCGGCGATCGCCAAAGCGGGGCTGGAAGATCGCGTGTCGCACGTCTCCACCGGAGGCGGAGCGTCGCTGGAATTCCTCGAAGGCAAGGCGCTTCCCGGCGTCGCCGCGCTCACGGACGCCGCGTGACGAACTTCGGAGCCCGCGCGTGAGGCGCCCGTTGGTGTGCGGGAACTGGAAGATGCACGGGACGCAAGCCTCGGCGCGCGCGCTCGCGCGTGACGTCGCGAATGGTCTGCGCGGAACGGCGGACGATGTCGACGTGGCGGTGTTTCCGCCCTTTCCCGCGATCGCGGCGGTGTCGGAGACGCTGCGCGAAACCCGCGTCGCGTTCGGCGGGCAGAATTGCGCGGCCCAGAGCGAGGGCGCATTCACCGGCGAGACGTCCGCCCACATGTTGGTTGACCTCGGGTGCAGATTCGTGATACTGGGCCACTCGGAGCGCCGCCATCTGTTCGGAGAATCCGACGACACGGTCCGCGAGAAGCTCCGGACCGCGCTCGGTGCTGGGCTCGTTCCGATCGTCTGTGTGGGGGAAACCCTCGCAGAGCGCGACGGGGGGCGGACCGAGGAGGTCGTCGATCGCCAGGTGCGTAAGGCGTTCGATGCTCTTCCGGGTGCGGAGATCACCCGAACGGTCATCGCCTATGAGCCGGTCTGGGCCATCGGAACCGGGCGGAATGCGACCCCCGCCCAGGCGGAAGCGGTTCACCGTCGGATCCGAGTCGCGCTCGGAACACTTGCGGGAGAAGACGTCGCAGTTGCAACACGCGTCCTCTATGGGGGAAGCGTCAAACCGGACAACGCGCGCGAGCTGTTCGCGCAGCCGAATGTGGATGGCGGTCTCGTCGGGGGCGCGTCCTTGTCGGCGAAGGACTTTCTGGAAATCGTGAGGGCCGCATGCTCTTCGGACTGATTCTCGGAATTCACGTGCTGGTGTGCGTGGTGTTGGTGCTCATCGTGTTGCTCCAGTCCTCCAAGGGCTCGGGGCTGGCGGGAGGCGGTGCGTTCGGCGGTGGTGCGGACTCCACCGTGTTCGGCGGTCGCGGTGCGGCCACGTTCCTGTCGAAAGCCACGACGATCTTCGGCGTCGCGTTCATGGTGACGTCGATGACGCTCACGCTGCTCGGGAAGTCGGCAAGCCAGCGTCCGCGCAGTGCGGTCGCGGAAGAGGCGCGCGAAGCCGCGGCGCCGGTGCAGACCGCTCCGCCCATCGTCCCCAGCATGCCGGGCTCGGACGCAGTCCCGCCGGGTGGAGACGGCGCGGTTCCGGTGGTGCCGCCCGGCGGCGCGCCGCCGCCCGCGCCGGACGGTGGAGCGCAGGCCCCGCCGCAAGGGACCACGCCTCCTCCCGCGACCACGCCAGACGGAGGCTGATCAGTTCGCCCGGGTGGTGAAATTGGTAAACACGTACGGTTGAGGGCCGTATGGCGCAAGCCTTGCGGGTTCGAGTCCCGCCTCGGGCACCATCACGCGAAGACGGGGACGATCGCAATGCGGTCGTCCCTTCTTCGTTTCGGGAGGCCGAACGGGCGCGTGTCATGACTCCAACCGAACATCGCTTGGCGATTCCCGGATTCGCGGGGCGCGGAAGCTTGCACGAAGTGCGATCCCCGTACGACGGTGCGCTCCTCGCGCGGGTGGAGCTCGCCGGGAAGGATGCGCTGGATGCGGCGATGTCGGCTGCCGAGGGCGCGTTCGCCGAAGAGACCTCGCGCGATCCCGGCTGGAAGATTCGCGAGCGCTTGGAGCGCGCGGCCGCGCAGGTGGAGTCGGAGGCGGAGTCGCTCGCGCTCGGCATCGCGCGGGAGGGAGGCAAACCGCTCGCCGATGCTCGCGTGGAAGTGGCGCGCGCCGCGCGCACCATTCGTCTGTCCGCGGAAGAAGCAACGCGCCGCGGCGGCGAGACCCTCCCCATGGACAAGGCGCCGGGAACGGAGCAGCGGATTGCGTTCACGATGCGCGAGCCGATCGGAGTCGTGGTCGCGATCTCCGCGTTCAATCATCCGGTGAATCTCATCGCGCATCAGGTGGCGCCGGCGCTGGCGATGGGCAACTCCGTGGTGGTGAAGCCCGCGTCGCAGACTCCACTCTCGTGTCTGCGTTTGGTGGCGATCTTCCAGGAGAGCGGCTTCTCCGAGCGAGCGGTGATTGCCGCGCCGTGCCGCGGCGCCGACGCCGAGCAACTGGTCCGCGATGCGCGCACGCGTTTTCTCACGTTCATCGGCAGCGAGGACGTGGGCTGGCGGCTGCGCTCGATCCTGAATCCCGGGGCGCGCTTCTCGCTCGAGCACGGCGGGGAGGCGGCGGTCG
Source organism: uncultured Gemmatimonadales bacterium (assembly GCA_963725045.1). Taxonomy (GTDB): domain Bacteria; phylum ARS69; class ARS69; order ARS69; family ARS69; genus CAVRWY01. The sequence continues at coordinate 83,106 of CAVRWY010000018.1, read as the reverse complement.
TCGTCGACGAGAGCGCGGACTTGGAGCGCGCCGTTCCTGCGCTGGTGAAGGGCGCGTTCTACCACGCCGGGCAGGTGTGCATTTCCGTGCAGCGCATTTACGCGCATCGGCGCGTGCGCGCGGAGCTGGAAGCGCGGCTCGTGGAGGCGGCGGAGAAGCTTCGCGTGGGCGACCCGACCGATGCGAAGACCGACGTGGGGCCGCTCATCTCGGCCGACGATCAGGAGCGCGTGCACGAGTGGGTGGTGCGTGCGGTGGCGCGCGGCGGAAAGCTGCGACTCGGCGGCGGCAAGCTCGCGCATCAGTGCCACGAAGTCACCGTCGTCGCCGACCCGCCGCACGACTCCGAGCTCATCGCGCGCGAAGTGTTCGGCCCGGTCGTCTCCGTCTTGGAATACCAGGACGAAGCGGACGTCGCCCGCCGCGTGAACGCGACGCGCAATCCATTTCAAGCCGCCGTCTTCTCGCAGGACATCGACCGCGCGTTTCGCCTGGCGCGTGCCATCGACGCGAATGCCGTCATCGTGAACGACCACTCGGCGTTTCGCGTCGACTGGATGCCGTTCGGCGGCCGCGATCGCGCCGGCTTCGGCCTGGGCGGTGTGCCCGACGCGTGCCGGGAGATGTCCCGGCCGAAGCTCGTGGTGGTGAACGTCGCGGAATAGAGCTATCGCAACAGCGTGACCGGCCGGCTCTCGCTCCATCTCCCCGGAGATTCGACGCGCAGGAAGTAAATCCCACTCGCGGCAAACGGCGCATCGAGGCGTAGGGTCTCCGAACCGGGCAGAATCGTTCGTGGGCCGTCTTCGCGCGATCAGACGTCCTGAGACGTCGAGCAGCATGGTCCGAACGATTTCCTCGCGATCGGTTTGGATAGAAAGCGTGACGGCCCCACGCGTCGGATTCGGAAATGGGGTGCCCAGGACGAGTCCGCTTGGACCGTGCTGAGGCGCCGAAACGGCGTCGCTTCTGCGAGCGACACGGACCTCTTCGGTGGCGTCGTCGAAATAGCTGATCCAGGGACTGTCCGATGAGTCCAAGGCCAACGAAGTGCTCGAATCATTGTTGAATGTGGTCGGAACCACATCCTCGAGAATCCATTCCGAGTCGACAAATCGAGCGAGTTTCAGAACCGCGAGGCCCGGTGCCACCGAGTCGAGGAAGCTCATCCAAGGGTTGCCGGCGCCATCGAGCTCGAGTGAGCTCACGAATCCCGTCGACGGCGATGGATCGATCACATCGAAGCTCCAAAACGGGCCGATCTTCGTGGCAAGCTCGAAATGGGAAACGCCGTCCGATGTCCGGATGAGCCCCACGAGGGGTTTGTCTTCCGAATCGAACTCCAAGGAACAGCTGAAGGCGGACGAAGCTGAACCGACTTCCGCCGAGCTCCAGAGGGGACCGTCCTGTTGCGCGAAGGAGACGTCGTTGAAGTTGTCAATGAAGGCGACTCCGGGAATCCCGTCACGGGTGATTGCGAGGGATAAGAGCGCTTGCACATAGTCGTAGCAGGGGGCGACCGGCGTCGCCGCCCAGCCGTTCTCACTCCTCGTCGCATACCGGGCGTCTGTTTCGGCAGCATTCTGCCTGGCAGCAAAGTCGATGCCGACGATCGTGTACGCCACGTGGGGAACTCCAAGGTCGCTCACCGCATGGGAGATCGTGTGGACCGTTTCATACTCGCTATCCGGGATGAACTCGACGGTCTCGATCCCCCAAGCCACTCCTCCCCACTTCGTCGCGACCTTCACTTCGAGCGGGGCATATCTCGCATACGCGATACACGGATTGCCATACGGATCGAACGCGAGCGAGTGGGCGACAACCCCCCAATCGACCACTTCGACGGACCATGCTCCGTCGATTCGACTAGCGAGGCACAATTCAAAGCTTCCGAAATCGCCCCACCGTGCGTATGACACGGCCACTCCATAGGTGTCGTCCACGGCAATCGAGGGGCGGGAATAATAGGAATCGCCAGCGTCGATGGTTTCGATGACGAACGATTCGGAATGCGCAGGGACCGCGAAGGTGGACAGCACGAGGCCGACGAAGGTTGATCGGGAGAACGCGGCCAGGGAACGACGAAACATAGCCTGCACCTCCGTTCGCGGCAACGGTCGGGGGGACCCTCGATCGGATGTGAGCCTAGCACCCTAGCGACGCGAGAATCAACCTGCGCCTTGGCGGCGGCAAGCTTCCGCACCAGTGCCACGGAGTTACAGTCGTCGCCGACCCGCCGCACGATTCCGAGCTGATCACGCGCGAGGTATTCGGGCCGGTGGTCTCCGTTTTGGAATACCAGAACGAAGCCGACGTCGCCCGCCGCGTGAACGCGACGCGCAATCCATTTCAAGCCGCCGTCTTTTCGCAGGACATCGATCGCGCGTTTCGCCTGGCGCGAGCCATCGATGCGAACGCCGTCATCGTGAACGACCACTCGGCGTTTCGCGTCGACTGGATGCCGTTCGGCGGCCGCGATCGCGCCGGCTTCGGCCTGGGCGGTGTGCCCGACGCGTGCCGGGAGATGTCCCGGCCGAAGCTCGTGGTGGTGAACGTCGCGGAGAAGTAGGAAGCGAGATCGAGCGGCCGCGACCAGGGCGTGTGCCGCAGCCGCGACCGCATTCGCAGGGGACCCGATTATCGCAACAGCACGACCGGCCGGCTCTCGCTCCATCTCCCCGGAGATTCGACGCGCAGAAAGTAAATCCCGCTCGCGGCGAAGGGTGCGTCGAGGCGGAGGATCTCGGAGCCTGGCAGAATCGTTCGAGGGCCTTCCTGCGCGACGATTCGGCCCGAGACGTCGAGCAGCACGGTTCGAACGACTTCTTCGCGATCGCTCTGGATCGAAAGCGCGACGGACCCGCGCGCGGGATTGGGAAAGGGCGTCCCCAGAACGAATCCGGATCGTACGCCGACCGGCGCCGATACGACGCTCTCGTCCCAAGTGGCGACCCGCACTTCCGCGTGCGTTTGATCGTAGTAGCCGATCCAGGGACGGTCCGACGAATCCAATGCGAAGGAGGGCACGCTCGCAAGGGTGCCCAAGGGAGTCACCTCCCCGACGATCCACTCGGAATTGATCCTTCGGGCGAGCTTCACGCGCGATTGCCCCGACCCGCCCTGACGATAACTGATCCAAGGGTTTCCCAGACTGTCGAGCTCGAGCGAGTTGTCAGACCCGGAAAGCGGCGTGGGATCGACCGTGTCGAAGATCCACGTTGCCGAGTGCTTCGCCCCGTAGAGCAGTTGCTCCAGGTCGTAGGATCTCTGGAAGAGAGCGACATGAGGATGTCCTTGGGAATCGAACTCCAAGGAGCACGAGGAGCTCCCGCCCCCGACCGGTAGATCTGCGATGAGCTCGGTGACCCACTCCGATCCGGTCCACCGAGCCATCCAATAGTCCGGGTAATTGAAGTAGACGATGCCGGGGCGGTTGTCCGAATCGAGCGCGAGCGAGAGTGTCGACCCGGCGTCGGAGTCCGTGTCGACATCCGCGAATGTCCATCCGCTTGCACTCCTCGTGGCGTATCGGAGAGGCCCGATCGGTGCTCGAGTTTCTTGTCCACGAGCGTCGATCGCGTAGATGAAGTACGCCAAATGCGGAGACCCAGAGGAGTCGATCGCCAGAGAGAAATTCGTGGCCGAATCGAGCCATCCCTGCATGATCTCGACGGTCTCGATCGTCCAGGTGCCTTCCGAGAGTCGCGCGTACTTCACGGTTTGAGGAGCGCGCAAGAAAGCAATGCACGGGTTCCCCTCGGGGTCGAAGGCCAGCGAATGACTCGAGGTCTGGTCGTCTTGAACGACATCAATGACCCAACTGCCTTCGGTGCGGCGCCCGAAGCACACGTCGAAACCTACCCCCTGCTCGCGCCGGATGAACGACATGGCCACTCCGAACCCATCGTCGAACGCGATGGATACGCTCGAAGGCCACATGCTGGGGGACACGGTCTCGTAAGCGAAGACTTCGGCGACGGAAGGTCCGGGGAGGGCGAGACCGCTGGCGCAAAGGACGAGCAATGCGCGAACTGCCAGTCGTCGTGAAGCGATCATGATCGAGCTCCGTTGGGGACGGCACTTCGAGATCGAGGACGCTTCGAATCATGATCATCGTAGCCGATTAAGATCTCCCGGTTCAAATCCCCGGTCACCCCCCCTTGATCTCATCCCAAATCTTCACGTACTTCGCGTTGTCGGGACCGAGATCGCGAATGACTTCGCTCTTCGCCCGCGTTTCCGCGTCCATGAAGATCGCCGGGTTGGACATGAACTCCTTGGACAGGAGCGCGTAGGCCCCGAGGTTCGGACACAAGTACTGCACGTACTCGCTGTTTTCCGCGGCGACTTGCGGATCGTGGAAGAACTGGATCCAGGCGTGCGCGAGATCGATGGCTTTCGCGCCTTTGGGAATCACGAAGTCGTCGCTGGACATCGACGTGCCTTCTTTGGGCACGATGAAGGCGATGTCTTCGTTCTCCGGCATGACTTGCAGAATGTCGCCGTTGTACGCGTGGACCAAGAAGAACTCACCCGACGCGAGCCCGCCCTTGTACTGCTCGTTCTCGAACTTCGCGATCGACTTCTTCCAGCGCAGCACCACGTCGCGGGCCGCGGCCAGCTCCGCGTCGTTCGTGGTGTTCAGCGAGTAGCCCAGGGATTTGAGTCCCGCGCCGATCGCTTCGCGCATGTCGTTCAGGATGGTGGAACGTCCGGCGACTTCGGGGCGATCGAATAGCGTCCATGACGCATCGGCGTTCGGCACCTTGGTCTTCAAGAACGCGATGCCGGTGTTGGAGAGCATGTACGGCACGCTGTAGCGCATGGTCGAGTCGGGGGAGGCGTGCAGCACTTCGCGGTCGATCTGCGCGAGGTTCGAGGCCTTCGCGGGATCGATCGTCTCCAGCATCCCCTGGTTCCAGAGGATCTCGGCCATGTAGCTCGACGGCGTGATGAGATCATAGCCGGTGGCGCCGGCCTTGAGCTTCGCGTACATCGATTCGTTGGTGTCGAACGTGTCGATGATTACGCGGCACTTCTGCTCGGTCTCGAAGCGGGTGACCAGCTCCGGCTTCACGAAGTCGGCCCAGGTGTAGAAGCGGAGCTCGCGCGGAGCGGCCGCTTCCTTCTTCGCACAAGAGAAGCTCCCTCCGAGGAGGAGAGCCGCCAGAAGTCCGGCGGCGCGCGGGAAGCGAAGCAAAGTCATCGTTTCTCTCCTCCGAGACGCTGGCTGAGCCAGACTGCGGTGAACGTGACGACGAGTAGAATAGTCGAAAGCGCGTTGATGAGCGCGGGCGAACCGTGCTTGATCATGCTGTAGATGCGCACGGGAAGAGTGGTCGAGCCGGGGCCCGACGTGAAGAACGTGATCACGAAGTCGTCGATCGAGAGCGTGAACGCCAGCAGCGCCCCGGCGAGGATGCCCGGCGCCAGCAGCGGAAGCGTCACTTCACGGAAGGCACGCCGCGGGGAAGCTCCCAGATCACGCGCGGCATCGACCAGCGTCCAGTCGAAATCTTGGAGCCGCCCCAGGACCACGAACGCGACGTAGCTCAGACAGAATGTGATGTGGGCGATCAGCACGGTGACGAGCCCCAGCGAGAGCCCGATGGTTACGAAGAACAACAGGAGCCCCATCCCCATCAAGATTTCGGGGACCACGAGCGGCGTGGACACCAGCACGGAGTGCACGTTTTGGAGCCGCGACCCGCGCCGGTCCAGAGCGAACGCCGCGCAGGTCCCGAGCACAGTGGAGACGGCGGTCGCCACCACACCGATCACGAGGCTGTTGCGGAGCGCGGTCCAGATCTCGCGCTGGCTTCCGATCTTGCGATACCACTCCAGTGTGAAGCCCTCCCAGCTTCCTCCGAAACGCGACGCGTTGAACGAGTTCAGCACCAGCATTCCCACGGGAAGGTAGAAGAAGGCGAGCACGAACGCGACCGTGAAAAACGGGAGCTTACTGCGCTTCACGCCCGCGCTCCTGATGCGGAGGGAGTGGCGGAGCGGATGCGATGGCGGGAGAGATGCACGATCGTGGGAAGGAGCACGACCAGCGCAAGCAAGAGCGAGAGCGCGCTGGCATGGGGGAGATTGCGGTCGGTGAAGACGCGCTGTGCGATCTTGTTGCCGAGCATCTCGCTGCCGGGTCCGCCCACGAGGTCAGGCACCACGTAGGTGCCAAGCGCAGGAATCAAGGTGACGAGCGTCGCCGTGACCAAGCCCTGGCGAATCCCCGGGAGGAACACTTCAAAGAACGAGCGCGCCGGCGAAGCGCCGAGATCGCGCGCCGCTTCGAGCAAGCGAAAGTCGAACTTCTCGGCCGCGGCGTAGATGGGGAGGATCGCGAACGGCAGCTCCGTGTACACCAGCACGAGAAGCACCGCCCCGGTGTTGTAGAGCAGCTGCGTCTCGGGCGCGGCGAGCCCCACGGCCATCAAGATCTGCTTCACCGGACCATCGGGATGCAAGAGCGCCTTCCAGGCGAAAGCGCGCACGAGAAAGCTGGTCCAGAAGGGAACGATGACCGCGAGCAGGAGCGCACCGCGCACGCGCTCCGGCGCGCGGGCCATCGCGTAAGCAGTGGGCGCGGCCAGCGCCAGGCAGATCGCGGTGGTGAGCAGCGAAAGCCCGATCGTGCGCAGCAGAATGGGAAGATACCCGGGACTGCGCAGCGCGCGGATCGTGTCCAAGGTCCAGCCCGGCGCGATGCCGCCGTAGGGATCCGGAGGCTTGAACGCGATCGCCAGCACGAGCACGGCCGGAACAAGAAAGAAGACGACGAGCCACAGGAACGAAGGAAGCGTGGCCAGCCACTCCGCGCGGCGTGAGGATTGGCGCTCAGCCATGCTTCGTCTTCGCCGGAGACACTTCCTCCGGGACCGCGAGAAGCCCTTCGTCCTCGGGAGAGTAGCGTTCCAGCATGTAGCCGTCGTCGGCGTGCCAGGAGATCCACACCGGTGCGTTCCATAAGATTTTCGCTTCCTCACTGAAGAAGCGATGGTGCTGCTGCATCACGGCGATGCGGTACTCACCCGATCGCACCCAGAATTTCGTCTCCCCGCCGAGATAGATCACGTCCTCCACGCGCGCCGACGTCGAGTTCCACAGCGGCTCGGGGGCGGGCTTCTCCCGCTCGATGCGCAGCTTCTCCGGCCGCACCGAGAGCGACACCGCGTCTCCGGCGTGCAAATGATTGTCATTGAAGACCACGACGTCGCCGTAGCCTTCGATCGCCACGCGGCAATGCTCTCCATCCTCGGAGAGCACCTTGCCTTCGAAAAAATTCGTGTCCCCGATGAAGGCCGCGACGAAGCTGGTGCGCGGAGCCTCGTAGATCTCGATCGGCGTTCCCAGCTGCTCGGTCTTGCCCTTGTTCATCACCGCGATGCGATCGGAGAGGCTCATCGCCTCGCTCTGATCGTGGGTCACGTAGATGAACGTGATGCCGACCTCGTCGTGGATCGCGTCCAGCTCCACCAGCATGCGCTGGCGCAGCTTGAGATCCAGCGCGGCGAGCGGCTCGTCCAGGAGAAGCACTTCGGGTTTGTTCACGAGGGCGCGGGCGATGGCGACGCGCTGCTTTTGACCGCCGGAGATTTGATCGGTCTTCTTGTGTCCTTGATCTTCCATCTGGATGAGCGCGAGCATCCGGTCCACTTCGGACTCGACCTCGCTCTTGGGCCGCCCGGCGATCTTGAGTCCGAAGGCGATGTTCTGCCGCACGGTCAGATGCGGGAAGAGCGCGTAGCTCTGGAAGATCGTGTTGACCTTGCGGCGATGGGGAGGGAGATCGGTGATGTCCTGGCCGCCGAGGAACACGCGGCCTTCGTCGGGGCGCTCGAACCCCGCGAGCATGCGCAGCAGTGTGGTCTTGCCGCATCCCGAAGGCCCAAGCAGTGCAAAGAACTCGCCCTTCTTGATCGTGAGCGAGACTCCGTCGACGGCGCGCACCGGGCCGTAGTGGCGGGACACGTTCTCGAAGCGGACGAAGTCGTCCATCGGCTCAGAACTTCCGCGTGATGGCGAGGCTCAGGAGCACGGACGCATCGTCGGCGGCGAGCGCCTCGGCCACGTCGCCCGGAAAGGCCAGGCCGAGCAAGGCATACGCTTCCCAGGGCGCATCTTCGGGAAACCAATCGAACGCAATGTCGAACTCGTCGGCGGCGTGCCGCCCGCCCACGCCTTCGAGCTCGCGATCCGTGTCCATGTACAGGTAGTACGCGCGTAAGAGCGACGACTCGTTCGGCGCGTAACCCGTTTCCAGCTTGATCACGCGCAGGTCGCTGTTTTCCAGGAGCGTGGCTCCGGCGATCTCTCCCAGGTAGTACATCGACCAATCGCGCGACGTGTAGTTCCAGGAGAAGAACGTCTCGTCTTCGTCGGTCTCGGGATCGTCGCCGGAGAAGCGAAACCAGGAGGCGCCGACAAAGGCGTCGGTCGCGATCGACAGCGGCACTTTCGCGCCGAGGCGATATCCCTCGCCTCCCAAATCCACGCCGCCGATCGCGCCGAATTGCTTGCCGAACTCTCCGGAGAACACAACCGGACCCGCGGCGCCGGATCCGCGCACGGTGGCGACGTTCGCATCGGCGTCGGTTTCGCCGTCGTCGTCGCGGAAGAACACTCCCGCTCCGGCGTACGTGTCGGGCATGTCGTCGTCTTGGGGAAGAGAGTGGGCGAGCGGGGTGTCTTCCGGATTGGGGCACCAGGTGGCATGCGCCCCGGTCAGCAAACCGTCCTGCGGTCCGAAGCTGTCGGAAAGATTGAACACGAGTCCGGTCGCCGCCCACTCGCCGCGAATGAAATCGACGCGACCGCCGTCCCAATAGCGCCACGGAATGTTCCACGCCGCTCCGTGCTCGTCCGCCACGCCGTCTTCGATGAAGAATCCGTCGCCGGCGGTGAAGTCCTGGCGACCGAGAACGAACGCGAGACCGGGAATGAAATCATGCAGGGTGACGTTCGCGGCATCGATGGTGAGTGCCCCGTCGTCTTCGACACCGTAGGGGTCCTCGCCCAGCGTTCCCTCTCCGGCGACACCGAATTGGAGGGTGATGGATTCGTGGACGTCCGCTTCCACGTGATAGAACGCCCACGCTTCGAGCCAAGTTCGATCGTTCGCTTTGTCGAACTCCGATGCGCTCAGAAACATCGGAGCGATGGTGAACAATCCCTCGGTACGAATGCGCGATTCGGGGAGCTCTTCGGTGTCGTCTTGAGCGAACGAAGAAGTCGAACTCGAGGCGAGCGCAAGAAGCGCGAGGAGCGAGCCGCAGAGGATCGGCGCCGCACGAACCATGAAGAGCCTCCTGGGGCGATTTGCCTCAGGCACTCCTCAGGAGGGAGCGCACGCGCTCGAGACCGGACGCGATCTCGGCGGGGCTGGTCGCGCCGACGGAGAGTCTCGCCCAACCCGTCTCACCCGGCAACCCGAACGCTTGGAAGGGCACGACCGCGAAGCCGGCCTCGTGGAGCAGGAGCCGGCGAACGTCCTCGTTCGTGCGGATCGACTTGCCTTGCACGGTGCGACCGGCGAGATCGAAGCGGCAGGAGAGATAGATCGCCCCTTGCGGCGGCACCGATTCCACCGGGATTCCTTCCTTGCGCATGGCTTCGAAGCCCTGATGAAGCAGTTCGAGGCGCAGCGAAACTTCCCGCGCCATCCACGCGCGATGCGCTTCGCGCGCGGCCCGGTCTCTCAAGAACTGCGCGCAGGCGACCTGCTCGGCGCGCGGCGCCCAAGTGCCGTAGTGCCCGGCCATCTCCACGATCTTGCTCGCGATCGCCGGCGGTGCGACGGCCCAGCCCACGCGAAGCCCGGTGCCGCACGTGCCCTTGGAGATCGCATCGACGAGGATGGAGTAGCGTCCCATCTCGGGAACGAGCCCCACCGGCGTGAAGTGCTCCGTGTCGCCGAAGCGAAGCAGGTGATACACCATGTCGTAGAGCAGGAAGAGGGGGCGCGAACCGTCCCGCTCCCGGCGCTCGTTCTCGCGCACGATGTCTTCGCAGATTCCGCGCAGCTCTTCTTCCCCGATGCACGTTCCCGTGGGATTCAGCGGAGAGTTGATGCTCACGAGACGCGCCGTGGACAGGTGCGGCGCGAGATCGTTGCGGTCGATGTGGAAGTTCTGCGCCGCGGTGGTGGGGATCGCGATCGGCTTCGCTCCGCAAAGTCCCGAGAAGTGATGGTTGTTCCAGGACGGAACGGGGAAGACCACGGTGTCGCCGGGATCCACGAGCGCCATGAAGCTCGCGTAGAGGAGCGGGACGCGCGCCCGCCGCGATCAGCACGCTCTCGAGCGGATACTCGAGCCCGTTGTCCGCGCGAAACGTCTCCACGATCGCCTCGCGCAGCTCTTGCACTCCGTTCGCCGGCGGGTAGTTCGTCTCGCCCTTCTCCAGCGCGTCCACGATCGCGACGCGCAGCTTGACCGGAATCGGGAATTGATCGGGGCGAAAATCACCGACGGTGAGATTCACGACCGCCGCGCCGCGCTTCTGCAGCTCGCGAATCTCGCCCGCGATCTGAAGAATCGAGGATCCGACGATCGAGCGCGCATACTTGGAGAGTGCGCGCTCCGGATCGATCGCAAGCGCCTCTTTCGGGTCGGCCGCAGCTCGGTTCATCGAGGACTCCCCGTTGCGCCCCGCTCCGGCGGCGCGCCTTCCTTCTCGAGGAGAACCCGGTCTCCGTCGAGACGATAGATGTCTCCGGTTTTCGCGCACGTTGCGCGCCCGGCTTTGTCGAACTGGAGGCGCTCCCCGGAACGCCCGACCCATCCTCCGCGGCGCGCCGGGTTTCCCCAGACGAGCCCGAAGTCCGGGACGTCGCGGGTGACGACTGCCCCGGCCCCGATCATCGCATGCCGGCCGATGGTTACGCCGCACACGATCGTGGCGTTCGCCCCCACGGAGGCACCCTCGCGGAGCAGCGTGCGGCGAAATTCGGTCTCGGGATCTTTCTTGAAGGCCGCGCGGGGGAGGAAGTCGTTGGTGAGCACGGCGTTCGGCCCCAGGAACACGTAGTCCTCGCAGACCACCTTGTCCCAGACCGCCACCCCGTTCTTCACCGTGCACCAGTTCCCGAGCACGGCGCCGCCCTCCACGAAGCAGCTCTCCCCGATGTTGCATCCCCGGCCGATCACCGCCCCCTTGAGGACGTGGGCGAACGCCCAAATCCGGGTTCCCTCCCCGACTTGGTCGGAATCGCAGAGGCCGCGTTCGTGAACGAACACGCCGGCGGGATGGGTCATCTTGGGTTCGCCTCGGGGGTCAAAAGACTCCGGACGATACGCCCAAGAGCCGTGGTCGGACAACCGTCATCTGGATCGACCCAAGCGCCGGCCCTCTCGCCGTCGCGATGGGTTGTGCACCGAGGGGTTGCTCTGGTAGCGTTTCACCCATTCCGACCCTGAGAGAAGAAACCGGCTGCGCCACACGCCGCACCCATTCCGCTGGAGCCCACGCGATGACGACCCTCGCCCGCACCGACCGCTTCATCGAGCTCGCCGACAAGTACGCGGCTCACAATTATCACCCGCTTCCGGTCGTCATTTCCCGCGCCAAGGGAGTCTGGGTCTGGGATCCGGACGGGCGCAAGATGATGGACATGCTGGCCGCCTACTCGGCGGTCAATCAGGGACATTGCCACCCCAAGATCGTGGCCGCGCTGCACGAGCAGGCGGAGCGGGTCACGCTCACCTCGCGCGCGTTCCACAACGACCAGTTCGGCCCGCTCTGCGAGCTGCTCTGCACCATGACCGGTTTCGACAAGGTCCTGCTCATGAACAGCGGGGCGGAAGCGGTGGAGACCGCGATCAAGATGGCGCGCAAGTGGGGCTACACGCGCAAGAAAACGCCAAGGACCAGGCCGAGATCATCGTGCGCGAACAACTTCCACGGGCGCACCACCACGATCGTGGGCTTTTCCACCGAGCCGCAGTACCAGGACGGCTTCGGTCCGTTCACGCCCGGCTTCAAGACGATTCCCTACGGCGACGCGGACGCGCTGGAGCGCGCGATCGGCCCGAACACGGTCGCGTTCCTGGTCGAGCCGATCCAAGGCGAAGCGGGCATCGTCGTTCCGCCGGCGGGATTCCTGAAGCGCGTCGCGGAGATCTGCAAGAAGCACGGAATACTTTTCATCTGCGACGAGATCCAGAGCGGGCTCGGGCGCACCGGAAAGCTCTTCTGCTGGGAGCACGAGGGCGTGCGTCCCGACGCGATGATCGTGGGGAAGGCGCTCTCCGGCGGATTCTATCCGGTCTCCGGCGTGCTCACGTCCGACGAGATCATGTCCGTCTTCCATCCCGGAGATCACGGCTCCACGTTCGGCGGCAATCCGCTGGGCTGCGCGGTGGCGCGCGCCGCGCTCACCGTGATCCGCGACGAGAGGCTCGTGGAGAACTCGGCGACGCTCGGCGAGTCCATGATGAGCAAGCTCCGTGCGATGCCGCAGCAGCACATCGCCGAAATTCGCGGGCGCGGACTCTGGATCGGCATCGAGATCAAGACGTCGTCCGGCAAGGCGCGTCCGTACTGCGAAGCGCTGCTCGAGCGCGGCATCCTGGCCAAGGAGACGCACGATCAGGTCGTGCGCATCGCGCCGCCGCTGGTGATCACGAAGGAAGAGATCGACTGGGCGCTGCCGCGCATCGAGGAAGTGATCTCGGTCCAGCGAGGGCTAGCGCGGCCTCGGATACCCAGTATCTCTCGTCTCAGATACGTTCCTCGGCGCCCCGGCGGCTCGCCTTCTGCCCAGATTCCCGGAGCCTTTCGGCTCGCGCTTTTCGCTTCGTGATGAACAAGATCTGCGCTGGTGATACGCAGGCTCGCCGAAAGGTACCGGGACTCTGGGCGGCGACCGCCGGTGCGCCTCCGGTACGCCACTTCACCTCGAGACACTGGGAATCCGAGGCCATGAAGAGCGCTGGCGCTGCGCCCGCATTCAGTTCTGGCGCGTGCGACGTATCGTTGGAGTGGTCGCGAGGATCGCTCCGGCGACGATGAGCGCGCTCCCGGCGAGCGCAGCGCCGGACATCGTTTCGCCGAGCACCATCCACGAGAAGAGCGCCGCGAACATCGGCTCGGTCGCGTAGAGCAGCGCAGTCTCGGTCGCGTCGGCGCGCGGCTGATAGCGAAGTTGGAGCCAAGTCGTCCCCACGGTCGCGAGGATCGCGGTCGCCGCCACGGCGATGGCCAGTTGCGGCGTCGGCGTGAGCCGCGCGTGTTCCAGCGGCACCAATGCGAATGCAATCCCCGCGGTCACCGCGAGCTGCGCCACCAAGAGCGCGGGCGCAGACCAGCTCGCCCCCCAGCGTGACAAGAGCACCACGTGCAGCGCGAACAGAAGCGCGCACGCGACCGTCCAGAGATCTCCGGGATTCCAGGAGCCCCCTTCCGGAGACGTCAAAAGCGCGAGGCCGGCCAGGGTGACCGCGAGGCCCACGAGCGCGATCGGCTTCGGCCGATGCCGCAGGAGAAGCGCGGCCCACAAAGGGACGATCGCCACGTTCAAGGAAGTGATGAAGGCCGATCGCGCCGGGGTCGTCGTGGAGAGGCCGATGGTCTGCGTCGCATACGCCGCGGTGAGCGCGAGTCCCAGGGGAATCCCGCGGATCCAGGCGCCCCGCGAGAACGCCTTTCGCGGAAAGAGGAGGAGCGCCGCGATGGTCGCCACCAGGAAGCGCAGGCCGACGAACAGGAGCGGGGACGCGTCCGTGAGCCCGGATTTCACCAGGACGAACGTCGTGCCCCACAGCGCCGACACGAGAAGGAGCGCGATGCGGGGACTCATGGCCGCTGGGCTCGCGCTTGGTCAGTTTCTATTCGTATGGTAGGGTCTTGGTCGATTCGGCCCGTTCGCCCCCCCGGCCCACATCCCTCGTCGGCCCACCGGAGATCTCGATGCGCCCCACACGCTTCTTGGCTGCTGCTTTGTTCGCTTCGACCCTCTTGGCCGCTTCCGCGGGTGCCGCCGAGCCCCCCGTTTCCTTCCACGTGAACCTGCTGAAGCAGTTCGACGACTACACCGCCGTCAACGACTGCTGGGGGTACCGGGCGCCGAACGGGACGGAGATCGCCATCTACGGCCATCAGACGGGCACCTCGTTCGTGAATGCGACGAACCCGGCGAACGCGACGGAAATCGTGAACATTCCCGGGGCGACCTCGATCTGGCGCGACATGTTCACCTACGGCCACTACTGCTACATCGTGACCGAAGGCGCGGGCCCCGGCACCGGTCTTCAGATCGTGGATCTCGCGAACCCCCTGGCCCCCACGCTCGTGTCCACGTACACGGCGAACGGGTTCACCACGGCGCACAACATCTTCATCGACGTCGGCGCCGGTGTCGCCTATGCCGTGGGATGCGCCCCGGCGGGGGGAATGCGCATCCTCTCCCTGGCGAACCCCACGAGCCCGGTCGAGCTGGACTATTTCACTCCGTACTACATCCACGACATCTTCGTCGCGGACGAAGTGGGATACGCGGGGGCGATCAACTCCGGGACGCTGCGCATCATCGACCTGTCCGATCCTGCGAATCCGGTGACGATCGCGACGCACTCGTACCCCAACTCGTTCACGCACAACGCCTGGCCGAACGCCGCGCGCACGCACTGCACCACCACGGATGAGAACGGCGGCGGCCACCTCCAGGTGTGGGACATCACCGATCTCGACAACTTCGATCTGGCCTCGGAATACCAAGTGCCGGGGAACATCATCCACGACGTCCGCCTGGAGAACGACGTGGCCTATCTCTCGTATTACACGGCGGGCGCCCGGATCGTGGACCTGGCGGATCCCACGGATCCGGTGGAGATCGGCTACTACGACACCAGCGACATGGTGGGCGGATTCAACGGCGACTGGGGCGTCTATCCCTTCCGCCAAGACGACGTGTTCTACGCCTCCGATCGTCAGCGGGGACTTTTCATTCTGCAATTCACCGGCAATCGCGCCGGGTGGATCCAAGGAATCGTCCGGGATGCGTCGAACAATGCGCCGCTCGCGGGTGCGACAATCGAGCTCGTGGAGGGATCGTACTCGGTGGCGAATGCCCCCGACGGAACGTACCGCAAGGGCTTTCCCGCCGGCTCGTACACGGTGAACGTGAAGAAATTCGGATACGCGACGAACACGTCGGTGCGGGTGATCCCGGAGCTCGGAACGTTGACCCATAACGTGAATCTGTCGCCGCTCCAATTCGGGACTGCGAAAATCGACGTCGATGCGGCCGAGTCGGGCGCGCCCATCCCGGGAGTGATCGCCACGGTGCTGGATTCGCCGCTCGCTCCGGTGGTCTCCAACGGGGCCGGCGAGATTTTGATTCCGGGAATTCCCGCGGGGCCGGCGTGGACCGTGCGGCTCGCGCAATTCGGGCGGGCGATTCGCGAAATTCAAGTCGTCGTGCCGCCGAATGGGCAGAGCGTCACCGACGTCGATCTGGTGCGCGGGTTCCAAGACGATTTCGAGATCGATCAGGCGTGGATCATCGGAGCGCCGGGTGACAACGCGACGGATGGGATCTGGGAGCGCGCGATCCCCATCGGCAGCTACTACGAGGGCGTGGTCGGCGCGAACATCGACGCGTCCCCTCTCGGGGAAGGATGGTGCTACGTCACCGAGAACCATCCGCTGGGTGCGTTCGCGGGGTTCACCGACGTCGACAACGGCCACACCTCGCTGCAGACGCCGACGTTCAACGGGACGGGGCTCGGCGCTCTCACGCTCACCTACCAGAGATGGTTCTCCAACCGCGCGCCGACGCCGAGCACCGATCAGTTCCGCGCGGACCTTTCCACCGACGGCGGCAACACTTGGACGAATCTGGAGACGTTGTCGACGGGCACGGACGCTTGGGCGCAAGTCACGTTGCCGCTCGCTCCGGTGAGCGCGACCATGCGCCTGCGCTTCGTCGCCGAGGATCTAGGCACGGATACGTTCGTGGAAGCGGGTCTGGACGACGTGCGCATTTACTCTCCGGCGACCGACGCGCCGGTGATCGCTTCTTCGGGAGCCGTGCTGAATCTGGCCGCGCCTTCCCCGAATCCGCTGCGCAGCGCGACCTCTCTCTCGTTCACGACGGGACAGACAGGACCGGTCACGCTCGACGTCTTCGACGTGAGCGGGCGCCGGGTCGCTCGGCTTCTCTCGGGAGAACGGGTCGGCGCGGGAACGCACCGCGTGCAGTGGGAAGGACGCGACGACCAGGGCCAGCGTGTCGTGCCGGGCGTCTACCTGGTGCGTTTGGAGACTTCCGAAGGGGAAGCGTCGCGCAAGGTGACCGTCGTCCGGTAGCGCTCGCCGGGCGGCGTTGTCTTGCGAAGTGTCTGAAGGAAGCTAGATCGACTCGGCTTCTTCTTCGGGGTCGATGGCCATCACCGAATTTTGGGGTTCGGTTCCCTCGTCGTCGACTTCGCGGACCGTCTCTTCGCCGAGCTTCCAGCGCAGCCGGATTTCCTTGCCGCCGGAAATGCCTGGGAAATCGACGACACCGCCCTGGAAGTCCTCCAGGTGGCAGCCGATCGTCTTGAGCTCCTGGACGTAGTCGGAGAGCTCGCGCATGATGCGGTCGTGCTCGGGTGAGGAGTTGCCGTACTCCTCCCGGACCTGGATGAGTTCTCGCCACTTGTCCGCCACGTCGCCCACGATGGAGCGCACCAGCGGAAGCGTCCGGTTGGCCTCTTCGAGCGTGAACGCGACCTTACTCAAGATCGGCATGTCGTCCCTCTCACTCGACGGTTCTTCGGCGCCGGAGCGCTGGAGCTGCCGTCTGGTTCTATCGGCCGCAGGCCATTCGGCCTTGACCCACCCCTCACACTTCCCAGACGTCGCCTTCCTCCAGGATGGACTCCAAGTCCCCCGGGCCCTTCTCGGCGATCTGCCGCGCGATCTGATCATTCATCTCCCGGTCGAACGTCGGCCGCTCCACGGCGCGGAACACGCCGATCGGCACCGGGAAACGCGGGTGCTCCATGTGCGCGAGCTGGAACGCGAGCCCAGGGTTCTCGCGCGACTCGTCGTGCACAAGAAGCCCCTCCGTGCTGCCGCCGTTTTCGATCTCGACCACTTCGAGTGAATCCGTCGCCAGGCGCACGCCGCGATCCCGATTCTTCCCGAACACCAGCGGCTGGCCGTGGGCGATCTCGACCTGTGCGTCGTTGCGAATCTCGCGCTCGGTGACGCTCTTGAACGCGCCGTCGTTGAAGATGTTGCAGTTCTGGTAGATCTCCACGAACGCGGTCCCTTTGTGATGCGCGGCGCGCGCCAGGACGTCCTTCATGTGCTGCGGGTACACGTCCACGGTGCGCGCGACGAACGTCGCCCCGGCCCCGAGCGCCAGCGCCAGCGGATTGAACGGGTCGCCCACGGTCCCGTCGGGCGAGGACTTGGTGCGCTTGCCGACTTCCGAGGTGGGGGAGTACTGCCCCTTGGTGAGGCCGTAGATGCGATTGTTGAAGAGCAGGATCTTCAAGTCGACGTTGCGGCGCAGCAGATGGATGAAATGGTTTCCGCCGATGGAGAGCGCGTCGCCGTCTCCGGTGATCACCCAGACGGAAAGCTCCGGACGCGCGACCTTGAGGCCGGTCGCGACCGCCGGCGCACGCCCGTGGATGGTGTGGAAGCCGTAGGTGTTCATGTAGTACGGAAAGCGGCTGGAGCAGCCGATGCCGGAGATGAACGCGTACTTCTCGCGTGGAATCCCCAGCGTGGGCAGCACGTTTTGCACTGCGGCCAAGATGGAGTAGTCGCCGCAGCCGGGGCACCAGCGCACTTCCTGGTCGGAGACGAAGTCTTTCTTGGTGAGTGGCGCAGCTTCGGTCGTGGTCATGTCATTTCCTCGCGATCTCGCGCACGGCGTCGGCGATCTCCGAGCTCTTGAACGGCTTTCCCTGCACTTTGGTGAGCGAGCGCGCATTCACCAGATAGCGGCCGCGCAGCAGGAACGCGAGCTGCCCCAGGTTCATCTCCGGAACGAGGATCGTTTCGAAGCGACCCAGGATCTCTCCCAGGTTCTTCGGGAACGGATTCATGTGCCGCAGGTGCAGATGGCTGGCGACGACGCCTTCGTCGGCGAGGCGCCGCAAAGCACTCTTGATCGCGCCGAACGTGCTTCCCCAGCCGACGACCAGGATCTTTCCCGATGCGGGCCCGGCGACCTGCGCTTCGGGGATGTAGTCCGCGATCCCCGCCACCTTCTGCGCACGCAGCTTCACCATGAGCTCGTGGTTGCCGGGCTCGTAGTTCACGTTGCCGCTGACGTCCTGCTTTTCGAGCCCGCCGATGCGATGCTCGAGACCCGGCGTGCCGGGCACCGCCCACGGGCGCGCCAGCGTTTCCGGATCGCGCAGGTACGGTTTGAAGCCTTCGGGATCCGTGCGGAAGGAGACGGGGAACTTCGGCAGGTCGGCGACCTTCGGAATCGGCCAGGGTTCCGCGCCGTTCGCGAGGTAGCCGTCGGAGAGCAGAATCACCGGGGTCATGAATTTCACCGCGAGCCGCACCGCTTCCAGTGCGCTCCAGAAGCAATCGCCCGGCGTGCACGCGGCGACGACCGGCACCGGCGATTCCCCGTTTCGTCCGAGGACCGCCTGGAAGAGATCGGCCTGCTCCGTCTTCGTGGGGAGCCCCGTGGAGGGACCGCCGCGCTGCATGTTGATCACCACCAGCGGGATCTCCGCCATCACCGCGAGACCCATGCCCTCCATCTTGAGCGCCATCCCCGGGCCCGAGGTCGCGGTCACCCCGATCTTCCCGCCGTACGACGCGCCGATCGCGGAGCAGATCGCGGCGATCTCGTCTTCCGCCTGGAACGTGAACACACTGAAGCGCTTGTACATGGAGAGTGTGTGCAGCACGTCTGACGCGGGCGTGATGGGGTAGCTCGCGAGAAAGATGTCGAGACCCGACTGGCGCGACGCGGCGAGCAGCCCCAGCGCCAGCGCCGTGTTCCCGCTCACGTTCCGATAGCGTCCCGGCGTGAGCTTTGCCGGCTCGACCTTGTACGTGGTGGGGAAGAGCTCCACCGCTTCGCAGTACGCGTAGCCGGCGCGCATCGCCCGGCGATTCGCCTCGATCACTTCCGGCTTCTTCGAGAAGTACTTCTCTAGCCAGCGCTCCGTGGTCTCCAGCGAGCGGTTGTACAGGTAGTACATCATGCCGAGAGCGAAGAAATTCTTGCAGCGGTCCACGGACTTGCGCGACATCTCCAGCCCCTCGAGGGCGCGGCGCGTGAGCGTGGTCAGCGGCACCGGGATCGTGCGATATCCCTCGAGCGAATGGTCGGTGAGCGGATTCGACGTGCAGCCAGCAAGTCTCAGATCTTGCGCTTCGAAGCTGTCCGAGTTCACGATGAGAAGCCCGTGCGGGCGCAGATCGGCGAGGTTCACTTTGAGCGCGGCGGGATTCATCGCCACGAGGACATCGGGCTCGTCGCCGGGCGTGTCGATGTCCAGGCTTGCGAAGTTGATCTGAAACCCGCTGACTCCGGGGAGCGACCCGGCCGGCGCGCGGATCTCCGCGGGGTAGTCCGGGAACGTGCTCACGTCGTTGCCGAACACGGCCGCGGTGTTGGTGAACTGGTTTCCCGTCACCTGCATTCCGTCGCCCGAGTCGCCCGCGAAGCGGACGACCACGCGCTCCAGAGTCTCGACGGACGCGCGTTCCTTCTCGCCGACTTCCGGAGTCATGATTCTCTCCTCTCCGCGGAACCCTCGAGAAGATTCTCGGGCTTTCGATCGCCTGCGTCCATGGCCTGGAGGAAGCGGGAGGTGATCACGGCGCGCGCCCGATCGTAGGTGGGCGGGTCGAAACGATCGAGCCTGGCGATGCCGCCCGCCATCATTCCGTGTCCCCCGGCCATCCCTTCTTTCCCCACCACACCCTCGATGTCCTTGCCGGCGCGCCCCGAGCGCTCCTTCGTTCGCAGTGACAGCACCATAGTACCCGACTGATTTCCCATGCACAGGGCCCAGCGGACCGTTTCCAGGCGAATGATCATGTCGCAGAACTCGGCGCACAGCTCCGGATTCGCGATCTCACCCAGCGACGTCACCGCGACGTCACCGTGAAGCGTGGTTCCCGAGAGCGCTGCGCCCATCTTGTCGAAGTAGTCGCGCGAGACCCCGGCGAACCCGATATCGGAGATCTTGCGAAACTCCACTTGGGGGAAAAGAGCTGCGTACGCCTCCCGATCGCGAGACGACGCTTCCCGGGAGAGACTCTGGGTCTCGGCCTGGATCGCGTAGAAGAGCGCGGTGGCCAGCTCCGGGTCGGGACGGAAGCGGGCGGCGCGCAGGTACTCCACCATCATGGTCGCGGTCGCCCCATATCGGGTGCGCACGTCGTGGAAGCGCGCGTGGCGCGTCTCCGGCCGGAGTGGATGATGATCGATGACCACGTCGGGAACGCGTCCTTCGGGGAGGGAATTGTTCCCGGTGAGCGGCTGCGTATCGACGAGTGCGAACGCGTCGTACGAGCCCAGGTCCAGCTCCTCGAGCGGCTTCATCGCGGCGCGCGACGCTTTCACCAGCGCACGATTCTCCGCGCGTCCCACGATGCCGCCGTAGCCGATGTCGGCGGTGCAGCGCAGCCTTCGTTCGATGAGGCGGGTGAGCGCGAGCGCGCTGGCGATCGCGTCCGGGTCGGGATAATCGTGGGTCATCACCAGGACGCGTTTCGCTCCCTTGAGCGCGCGCAGGCAGCGCAGGAGCCGGGTTCGGCTCATCATGGTGTTCTTCACGACGCGTGTGCTTCTACGGAACGCGGCGTCGGCCGCACTCCCGATTCGATCCCGTGGGGAAGGCTCGATCGCATCAGAATGATTCCTGGAATTCGCGCAAGAGGGCGCGCACTCGTTCCGCGGAGGAAGCCCGTGCGGCTTGCTCGGCGAGCGTCTTCCAAGACTGCGAATCGATCGAAGCCAGCATGAGTCCTACGGGAAGGATCCATTGCGGGGCCATCGACATACGTGTAATTCCCATTCCCACGAGAAATCCGGTGAGCGACGGGTCTCCCGCCATCTCGCCGCAGATCGAAAGCGGCTTGCCCGCCTCGTCCGCGACCCGCACGAGGCCCGCGAGCACGCGAATGACCGCAGGATGCATCGGATCGTAGTACGAGGCGAGATGCGCCGCGTCCCGATCCACGGCGAGAACGTACATGGCGAGATCGTTGGTGCCGACGGAGACGAAGTCCGCGGCTTCCACGATGTCGTCGGCCATCGCAACGCCCGCGGGATGCTCGATCATCGCACCGATCTGGAGGTCCGGATTGTGGCGGACTCCCTCTGCGCGCAGGGACTCGTGCGCGCGCGCCACGATCTCGCGAATCCGATCGACGTCCTCGGGATCCGCGACCATGGGGAGCAGGAGACGAACCGGACCCTCGGCGGCGGCTTGGAGAATGGCGCGGACCTGCGTCTCCAAGATCGCGGGATTCGCGAACAGGAAGCGCAGCGAGCGCAGGCCGAGCGCGGGATTCCCTTCGGTGATCGCGGACGTTCCCGGGAGATGCTTCTCGCTGCCGACGTCCAGGAGACGGATGTCCACCGGATCTCTGGTGAATGCGACCGCGACGCGCGAGTACGCGGTGACGAGCTCCGCCTCGGTCGGAAGACGGTTCTTGGCGAGATAGAGATATTCGGTTCGATACAGTCCGATTCCGTCGGCGTCGATCTGCGCGGCGGCGTCGACGTCTCTCGTGGAGGCAATGTTTCCGAGGAGAAAGATGCGCTTTCCATCGGAGGTCTGTCTCTGCGCGCGCGGGTCGGAGGGCGCCGGCGGGAGCAGCAGCTTGCGTTTGCGCTCGCGCGCGCGGATCGCGTCGAGCTCGGCAGGATCGGGGTTCACGACCACGCGCTCGTCGTCCGCTTCGATCGCGAGGAGATCGCCTTCGCGCACGCGCCGCAAAAGTCCCTCGACCTGGATCAGCGCGGGAAGGTTCAGCGCGCGCGCCAGCACCGCGACGTGACCCATCTTGCCGCCGGCCTCGCACAGGAGTCCGGCGACTGTCCCGGGATCGAGCCGGGCGAGAAGGCTGGGCGGCGGGCTGTGGGTCACGAGCACGGCGGAAGCGCCGCCGCTCTCCTCCGGCCCGTTCGTGGAAGTGCTCGCGCGCGGCTGGCCCAAGAGATGGGACTGGATCAATCGCTCCGCATCGGTGACGTCCTGAACCCGGCTCCGGATGATCTCGCTCGTGGATTCCCCCAGAATCGAGCGCAGCTCGTCGAAACGCTTTCGGACGACGTGCGCGGCGTTCTCGCGGTCCTCGCGAATGCGCGTCTCCACCCATTCGAGAATGGAAGGATCGCGCAAGATCGACTTCTGGGCGGCGAAGATCTCCGCCTCCATCTCGGGGAGGTTGCCCCTGGCCCAGTCGAGGTCCTCGTTCGCTTCGCGCTCGGCTTCTTCGATCGCCTGATGGAAAGTCTGAATCTCCGCTTCGACTTCGGCCTCGTTCGTGAGACCGTAGGCCGGGACGACCGAAAGGTCGTCGAGGCGGATGCATGCACGGCCGACGGCGATGCCGCCGGAGATTTTCTTGCCGGTGAGAACGATGGTCTTCCGCTTCATGGAAGGGCGAAGGATACCTCGAAGGAGAGGAGGACGGGGTGAAGATCTACACCCGGACGGGTGACGCGGGAGAGACGTCGCTCTTCGGCGGGCCGCGCGTTCCCAAGCACGATCCGCGCGTCTCGGCGTACGGTGACGTCGACGAGCTGAACGCGGCGCTCGGTGTGGTGCGCGCGCTCATGGCCGCGGATCATCCGCTCGCGGGAGAGATCGAGGAGATCCAGCGCGATCTCTTCGGCGTCGGCGGAGAGATCGCCACGCCGGAAGGAAAAGCGCGCGCCAAGCTGCGCGGGCTCGTTGCCGATACGCACGTGCTGCGGCTCGAGCAATCGATCGACCGCATGGAAGCGACCCTTCCCAAGCTCACGCAATTCATTCTTCCGGGAGGGTGCGAGGCGGCGGCGGCGCTGCACGTCGCACGCACCATCTGCCGCCGTGCGGAGCGATCGATTCTGGCGCTCGGCGCGAGCGCGCACCGCCCGGAGCTCCTTCGCTACGTGAATCGCCTGGCCGATTGGCTCTTCGTCGCGGCGCGGAGCGCGAATCGCATCGAGAATCGCGAGGAGCCCACCTGGTGACCGAGGAACTCCGACCCCGGCCCGGGGGTGCAAACCCCGGCAAATCCCCCAATTGCCGGGGCTCCAGGGTTGTTGCATCCGAAGTCGTGTGCTACGTTCCGGCCCGTTCACGGGTCGCGCTGGGGTGGTGTGGGGATGCTCTTGGGTCGTCCCCTCGTGTGGGTCAAAGGGGAAAAGCGTGAATCACCCGTTCGTGGCGACGCTCACCCGGTCGGGGCCGGTCGGTCAGGCCCTTCTCGCCGGGCTCATCGGGCTCTCCATTTTCACCTGGGCCATCATCGTTTCGAAGACGGGAGCATTGCGCCGCGCGGAGCGTTCCGTGCGCGCGTTTTTGGATCGCTTCCGCCAATCCGGAGTCGAGTGGATGTCCGGAGAGGCGCGCGTCCCCGGGACGGAAGGGCCTCTCGGGAGAGTCTTCGAGGCGGGAGTGCGCGAGCTCCGCGCCCAGCGCGCGATCGAAGGGGGCTCTCGCGTCCTCTCGCCGCACGCGCGCCAGCGCGTGGAGGCCGCACTCGACGCCGAGATCTCCGATCAGGTCACCGAGCTGGAGAAGGGTCAGATCGTGCTCGCGATCGGCGCGAGCGCGGGCCCGCTGCTCGGTCTCCTCGGCACGGTGTGGGGCATCATGAACGCGTTCGCCTCCATGGGAATGGAGGGGAATGCGGGCATCGCTGCGGTGGCGCCGGGCGTCGCCGAAGCACTCGTGGGAACCGTGGCCGGACTGGGCGTCGCAATTCCCGCGGTCATCGCCTACAACGTGCACTCGCGCAAGATTCAAGTCATCACCGCGCTCTTCGACCGGTTTGCGCACGAGTTCGTCACCGCGCTCGATGTGGTGGGGCGCCGCACGGAGCGCCCGCTCGAGCCGCGCGAAGCATCGCCCGAAGCCGGGCAGTCTCTGTTCGCGCGCCATCGGACGTGAGCGGGGAAAGGACAAGCAAATGCGCCGGAGGTTGAAGCGGTCGCTCTACACGGACGTCAACGTCACCCCGCTCGTCGACGTCATGCTGGTGCTGCTGGTGATTTTCATTCTGGTCGCGCCGATTCTCTCCCAGGGCATCGACGTGAAGCTTCCGGAAGCGTCCTCGGGAACGTCGGAGCCGGAAGAGGGGCTGCACGTGACTCTGGGCGCCGACGGTCAGGTGTTCTTCGACGGCAAGCCGATCCTCCCGCAGCAGATCGACGATGCGCTGCGCAAGCGCGCGGCCAAGAACCGCGAGCTGCCGGTGATCGTCGAGGGGGACTCGCGCATCGATTACGGAGTCGTGATGGACGTGCTCGACCGCGCGCGCGTCGCCGGGCTCACCCGCGTGTCGCTCTCCACCGCTCCGCGTCGCGAGGGGCGATGAGCAGGCGGGATCCATGAAGCGCAGCGTCATCGCGTCGACGATCGTGCACGCCATCGTGTTTCTCGCGATTCTCTTGATGCCGCGATCTCCGGCTCATTGGGATCGAGCGGATGCAATCGCCGTGGATCTCGTGGGTCCCTTGCGTTCCAAATCGAGCTCCGCCGCTTCTCCGCCCGCCGCTGCGCCGGCCGAGGAGCCGAAGGCGGAGCCCGCGCCTCCTCCCGAGCCCGCCAAGGCCGAGCCGGTCGCACCCAAGGAGCCGTCGAAGAAGCCGGCGCCGAAGCGTGCCCCGCAGCGGCGTTATCAGCCGATCGCGCCGCCTTCGACCGACGAGCCCTCGCTCGAGGAACGGTTGCGTCAACGTCTCGGGGAGGTCGAAGGGGAAACTCCGGAGGCGCCCGACGAGACGGCCGGTCCCGTGCCCACACCGGAGAATCCCGGTGAAGGAAAGGGAGACTCGCCGACCAGCACCGCGGAAGTTTCCGCGACGGATTTCCCCTACGCGTGGTACTTGAATCTCTTGCGCACCAAGATCTCGGACGCTTGGGATCCGCCGGCGAGCCGGCTTCTTTCGGGACGTGCGAATCAAGTGATCGTGCGATTCCGATTGGCGCGCAGCGGCGGCGTCACGGACGTCGACGTCGAAGTGGTTTCGGGGGCTCCCGGTCTCGATTCCAGCGCACGGCGCGCCGTCGATCGGGCGCAGCCGTTTCCTCCGCTTCCCGACGGCTACCCCGAAGAGTTCGTCGACGTCGCGGTGCGATTCACGGTCTCGGAGGGACGGCGATGAAGTGGGGCGCAGAGTGGAGGGGCGCCGGCACCGCGATCGCGTTGCTCGTTGCCGCCGGGGGATGGCACGGCACCGTCCGAGCCGCGGGTCCCATCATCGACGTCGAGAAGGAAGGAGACCGTCGGATCACCGCCGGCGTGGATCTCTTCAAAGGGGTGGGCGGAGATCTCTCCGCGCCGGCCGGGGACGTGCTCGCGTTCGATCTCGAGCTCTCCGGCTGGTTCGAGCCGATCCGTCCCGGGGCTCTTCCTCCGAAGGCGCTGGCCGACTGGCAGCGCAAGGGGGCCGAGGTCGTCGTGCAGATGGAGCCAACCTCCGGGAGCGGCTTCACCGGCCGGGTTCTGGACGCCGGATCCGGAGAGATGCTGCTGGAGCGTGCCTACCCTGCGGCCGACGGCCCGGCCCGCAAGCGCATTCACCGCTTTGCGGACGACATCGTCCAGACGCTGACCGGCGAGCCGGGACTCGCGCGGACGCAGATCGTCTGCGAGTGGGATTCCGGCAAGGGCAAGCGGATCGTGCGCATGGACGTGGACGGGCAGGGGATGAAGGAATTGACCGGAGAGGGGGTGCTGGAGATGGCCCCGCGCTGGAGCGTGGACGGCTCCAAGATCCTCTACACGTCGTTCGCGAGCGGCTATCCCGACGTTTACCTGCACGACTTGGGCGGTGGCCGCAAGCGCGTCGCTCACTACGAAGGACTGAACGCCTTCGGCGATCTCCATCCCAACGGAGACGTGATCGCGCTCACCATGTCGAGCACCGGCGATCCCGAGATCTGTACGAAGAACCTGGGCTCCGGTAAGATCCGCCGCTTGACGCGTCACAAAGCGACCGACACGTCTCCGGTGTGGTCTCCCGACGGCAAACGAATCGCGTTCATCTCGGATCGAACGGGCGGCCCGCAGGTGTACGTGATGGATGCGGAAGGATCGTCGCCGAAGCAAGTGACCGTTCGTGGCAGTTACAATACGGCCCCCGAATGGTCGCCCGACGGAACGCAAATCGCTTACTGCGCGTTGCGCCCCGATGGCTTTCAGATTCAAGTCGTCGATCTCAAGACGAACGAGGTCACCACCGTGACCGATGGAGGAGGATGCGAAGATCCGTGCTGGTCCCCGGATGGACGGAGCATCTTGTACAGCCGGAGTGCCGGGGGAAGAACGGATCTGTACATCACGAATCTGACCGAGCGGAGCGCGCTCCGCGTCACTCGAGGTGCCGGCAAGTTCACGACTCCCGATTGGTCGCCGATTCCCTGATTCTGTTTCCGAGGAAGGAGAGAGACATGAAGCTCAACGTGGTGTGGTGGAAGTCGATGGCTGTCGTCGGCGTGGTGGGGGTGCTTCTCGCAGGGTGCGGCGGGGACAAGCCCGCTCCCGAGACGGACGTTTCGGAGACGCCGCCGCCGACCGACACCGAGACAACGGAAGAGGCTCCGCCCGAGCGCGTCGACGAGACCACGAAGTGGGTCGACCCGAACACGGAGTACGCCAGCATCCTCAAGCCGATTCAGTTCGAGTACAACAGGTACCACATCACGGAAGAAGCGAAGTCTTCGCTCGAAGGGATCGCTCGCCTCTTGAGCCAGAACGCCGGCTGGAAGGTTCTCGTGGAAGGGCACTGCGACGAGCGGGGCACAAACGAGTACAACCTCACGCTCGGCGAGCAGCGCGCCCAGTCCACGAAGCGCTACCTGGTGAGCCTCGGCGTGGACGAAAGCCGGCTCGAGACCGTGTCCTACGGCGAAGAGCGTCCGTCCAACATGGGGCACGACGAAGCGGCGTGGCAGGCGAATCGCCGCGCCGAGTTCAAGGTCGAGGCGCCTCGCTCGTGAACCGAGCGGGGGACGCGTGCGGTCCGAGGGGGACAAGTCCCTCTCGGACACCCGGCCTTCTCGCCGCCGCGATGGCGGCGGGCTTCGCGCTCTCGGGTTGTTTCGCCACCGCGAAGCAGCTGGAAACCGTCCAGAGCGACGTCACCCAGAAAGAAGCGTGGAGCGAAGAGCAGCTCTCCAAGATGGAGTCGGAGGTCGAGGGGCTTCGCGCCGAGAACGAAGCGTTTCGCCAGCGCATGGACGAGATCTCCGACCGGATCGCCAAGCTGGGCGGAGAAGTTTCCGAACGGCTCGAGGAGGTCGATCGCACGAGCCAAGTCTCCGCGCAGCAGACGGGTCAGCTGGCCATGGGCCGGGAGAAGGATCGTGAAGAGATCCTGACCCGGATGAACGTGATCTTGGAAGAGCTGGTCAAAGAGAACACTCGGCTGGAAGAGCGCATCAAGAAGCTCGAGTCCAGCGCGGTGGCGTTCGGCAATGTGCACAAGGTGAAGAAGGGGGACACGCTGGCGTCGATTGCGCGCAAGTACGGCACCTCCGTGGGAGCGCTCACGCAAGCGAACGGAATCTCCGAAGACGCGGCGATCGAAGTCGGCCAAGAGATTCTCATCCCCGGGTCTCGCTGATTCGTTCGCGGCCGGCCATCGCTCATCCGAGCCCGCGTTCGATGAGCGCCGCGATCCCGAGCCGTATCCCCAAAGACGCGATCCCCGCGGCGATGCCGGCCGCCGGGCTCACGGCTGCGAAGTCCCGCACGGCGATGCTGTTGAAACCCGCCGACCAGATCGTGAACGGCGACAGCGTTTCCGCCCCCGCGGCCAACCGTCCCGAGAGCGTGACGGGCACGAGCGCTGCCCAGCTGGTCGAGCTGTGCACGAGTGGCAAGAGATCCGAGGTCATCTCCACGCCGTCGACCCAAAGGACTTCCAGATCTACAAGGCGGCCCAGCAGAACCGGAGCTTCTCCAGCCACGGCGGCGGTGAAGCACGCGCGACGCGAGACGCCCGTGCGACGGCCGCAGGCGGCGAGCAGAACGAGCGCGGCGGGTACGGCACCCGCCGCCAACGCGAGCGGCGCGCCGAACACGCGGACCCTCATCTCTCTCGCGACCGCGAGCTCCGCGGCGGCGCGAGCCGATGCGGAACCGCCGTCGCCGAGAAAGAGCCGCGCGGCCTCTGCGGTGCGCGTGATCTGCACGAACGAAAGCAGCGCGAACGATATGCTGGCCGCGACGAACCATTCGCCGGGACGCGGCGACGCCGCGATTTTACGCAGTGCGGCGCGCGGGCGCAGCAGCACGTCGATTGCGACCGGCGCGATGGCCTCGCCGGGCATCGACACGAAGGCGCCGCGAGTCCTTGGAGCGCGGGTGGTCTGCAACGGCGCCTCCGTGCGATCTGATCGCGACGGTTCCGTCGCAAGTCTCTCCAACGCAAGGGGCGGGCCCGAGCGAGAGTGCCTTTCCGAGGCGCTCCGGTGCATGCGGACGCGCTGGCGTCGTCGCGCGTGGACAGTGGCGTCTCCCCGCGTTCCTTGACGGGCCGCACCGAGTTCGAAAGACTTCCCGAGGGGGGTGCGATGTTTCTCGGTGCTCACATGTCGGTGGCCGGCGGAGTGCACACCGCGTTCGCGCGTGCCGAAACCGTGGGGTGCACGGCGCTCCAGATCTTCGTCAAGAACGCCAGTCAGTGGAATGCCAAGGCGCTGGCGAGGGACGAGATCGAGCGGTTCGCCGGCGAGCGCCGCCGCACCGGGATCGAGCGCATCGTCGCCCACGGTTCCTATCTCATCAATCTCGCGAGTCCTTCCGAGGCGCTCTGGAGCCGCTCGATCGACGCGCTCGTGGACGAGCTGGAACGCTCCGAAGCGCTCGGCCTGGGGGGTCTGGTGACGCATCCGGGAGCGCACACGGGATCGGGCGACGACGTGGGGATCGCACGGATTGCACGCGCGATCGACGTCGTGCTCGACCGGACGCGCGGCTTTCGATGCCGGCTCTTGCTCGAAAACACGGCGGGCACGGGCTCGACACTCGGCCATCGCTTCGAGCATTTGCATCGGATGCGCGAGAGGCTCGCCGCTCCCGAACGCGTGGGGACTTGTCTGGACACGTGCCACGCATTCTGCGCCGGCTACGACTTACGAACCGCCGAGTCGGTGGGCGAGACCCTCGATCGATTCGACGAAGCGTGCGGGATCGCGACGCTTGGCGCGATTCACTTGAATGATTCTCTGAAGCCGTTCGAGAGCCGGCGCGATCGTCACGCGCACATCGGCGAAGGCGCGATCGGAAGATCGGGCTTCTCCGCGATCCTGCGCGATCCGCGTCTTCGCGACGTTCCCATGGTGTTGGAGACGCCGAAGGGGGACTCGCTTCTCGAGGATGCGCGCAATCTGGTCGTGCTCCGTGCGCTCGCGCAGGGGCTCGAGCCGCCGGAAGGTCCAGTGCCGCAGACTCCGGAATGGCTCGCCGGCACGCTGCGTGCTCCCGCGGAGAGTGCGAGCTCCGAGGTCGGCACATGACGCGGGCCCGGCTTCTTCTGCTCGGAATCTGCGCGGGCCTCGCCGCTGGATTGCTCACCGGGGTTCTCGATGCGGCCACCACGCGCCACGAGTTCCTGGAGCGCCGCTTTCTCTTCGTCTCGGCCGTGCAGTGGACGATCGTGGGCGGCGTCTTCGGACTCGTGCTCGGCGCGCTCGCCGCCGTGATCGCCCGGCCCGCGTCGCCGCGCGGACTTCGCACGGCGGCCGCGCTGGCCGGGGCGATCACGGCGATTCCGTTCGTGCTGCTCCCCTCGGTTCTCGTGCTCGTCGTACTGAACGCGTCCGTTCTTCCCGCGGACACCGACCCTCGCTCGAAGCTGGTGAGCGGCGGGCTGTTCGTGCTCGCGCTGGGGATCGCCGCGCTGCTTGCCCGCGGGCTCGCGGGAGCGTTCACGCGGCCGCCGTTGGTGCTCGCGCGGGTCGTCGCGCATCCGGCGCTCCTGCTCGCCGCTCCGCTCGCCGCGCTGGCGATCGCCGCCGCCGCATGGAGCGGAGGAGGGGGCACGGTCGGTCCGCCGGCGTCCCCCGCGCCGGCCGGCTCGCCCAACGTGGTGCTGGTGCTCATCGACACGCTGCGCGACGACGCGCTCTCCGGCGGAGGAAACCCGCACCCCGTGAGCCCGTGGATCGATCGGATCGCGCGCGGCGGCGTGACCGTGCCGGAGCTCACCAGCGCCAGCTGCTACACGAAACCGTCCGTCGCGTCTTTGCTCACCTCGCTTCATCCTTCCACGCATCGTGTGGGTCATTTGCGCACCGTTCTCGCCGCGTCGACGACCACTCTCCCCGAGATCTTCCACGATGCCGGCTATCGCACCGCGATGGTGTGCTCGAACACGATCATCGGCGCGGAATTCGGGTTCGCGCAGGGCGCGGAGCTGTTCGCCACGCTTCGCCCCGACGACACCGGCAAGACGAAGCTCGGCTATCTGCTGCGGCGTCTCGGCGTGGAGCGCGGCATCGCCCCGTTCGCCGCGGCGGGATCGATGCTGCGTGCCGTGGAGCGCGCGCTGCCCGGAGCTTCGGACGAGCGCACGATCAATCTCTCCGCCGACCAGGTGGTGCGCGCGTTCGGAGATTGGCGCGCATCCCTCGGCGAGGATCCGTATTTCGCGTATCTCCACTTCATGGAGCCGCACGGACCGTATCGACCTCCGGAGCCTTACGGGCGCCGCTTTCTCGCCGACGGGGACGTGCTCGTCGACGACTACCCGCGCACGCCGCTCCTCTTCCTGCCGTTCGCGCGCGCCGATTCCATTCCCGCGGAGCGCCGGCGGGGAATGATCGCGGCGTACGAAGGAGAGATCGCCGCGCTCGATCGCACTCTGGGAAGGTTGGTCGGCGAGCTGCTCGCCGATTCACGTCCCACGATCGTCATGATCACGGCCGATCACGGCGAGGAATTTCACGAGCACGGCGGGTGGGGCCACGGGCACTCGCTCCTTCAAGAACAATTGCGGATTCCTTGGGTCGTTGGCGGCAAAGGCGTTCCGCAGGGACGACTCGTTCCCGGCGATGCGCGCCTCGTCGATCTCGCCCCCACCATTGTGGAGCTCGCCGGCGTTTCGTCTGCGGTGGAGATGTCGGGGAAATCTTGGGCGCCGGCGTTTCGAACGGGCGCGCCGCCGCCGTCCGGGGAAATCCTCTCCGAGATCATCTACAACGACACATACTGGTCGCGTTCTTTGCGCATGGGGAGCTGGAAGATCGTGAAAGGGCGGCTCGGAGAAGACGCGAGCGTGCAGCTCTTCGATCTCGAGCGCGATCCGGGAGAGATGCAGGATCGCGCCGGTGCGGATTCCGCGATGGCCAGCGCACTCGGCGAGCGACTCGATGCGGTCGTGGAGACGGCGAAGCAAGGGGCGACGGAGCAGGAGACCGCCGATTTCGATCCGGTCACGATGGAGCGGCTTCGCGCTCTGGGCTATGTGCAGTGATCGGAGTGGTGCTTGCCGCGTCGTCGAGCGCTTCTCCCAGGAGTCGAATTCCCTCGAGCAGCTCGCCTTCTTCGTGACGGGAGAGATCGAGCAGCACGAAACCGTCCTCGATCGCGGCCGCGCCGCAATCCGCCGGAATCAGGAGCGAGACGCCGCGGGCTCGGGCACGCTCTGCAAGCGCGGGCGCCGAGATTCCCTCGGGAAGCTCCAGCTTCACGAACCGCGCGCCTTCGGAAAACGTGACTCCGCGCAGCGCTCCCAAGCGGCGGCGAATCCCACGAGCGAGCGAGCTTGCCAGGAGTGCACGCGACTCATGGATGCGCCGGTGCAGGCGCGCCCGGGCCGGCGAATCGAGCGCTTGCGCGAGCGCGCGCTCGGCGATTCGATCGAGCACGTGCCCGCGCCGGCCCCCGCTCGCACGCAGCCGCTCCAGCACCTTCGGGGTCGCGGCGATGGCGCAGGCCTCGAAGCCGCCGCCCATCTCTCCGGAGAAATCGAAGAGCGAGGCGACTCGGCCGGATCGATCCAGCACCGCGAGCGGCGGCGCATCGGATTGCATCGATGCGGCCGATCGGGTCAGATCCTCGAGCACGGGAATCCCCTCGTCGCGCGCAAAGTCGAGGAGCGCGCGGCGCCGTGCGGCGCTTGCCGCGCTTCGCGGAATTCCCCCGTGGCGCGAAGGCACCACGAGGAGTCGTGGGTGGAGCTTGTGCGCGCGCCGCAGCGGGAGCTCCCCGTCGTCTTCGTCGAGAATCTCCAGGCGAGCCCCGGCGTCGCGAACGGCGCGCGCGGCGGCGGGTTCCAGGAGTGCGTCGGCGAGGACGACTCCGCGCCGGGGAACGAACAGGTGGACGATTCCGCGCACGGCTTCGTCGATTCCGGAGAGAATCGCGATCTCGTCGGGAGGACGCAGCACTCCCGCGGCCGCGAGCACTCGGCTGGCCGCTTCGCGCAGTGCCAGCTCCCCGCCGGCGGGAGGAGGGCCGGCGAGCGGACCTCTCGCCTCGAGCGCCTGGCGCAGGAATGCGCGCAGCGAAGCCGTGGGAACGACGAGCGGCGCGGGGCGTTCGCCGCGGAAGTCGAAGACCGCCGCGAGCCCACGCTCGGAATCGGTCGCGGGCTCGCGCCAGGCTTCGGGCGGAAGCGGATCGCGCGCGCGCGTCTCGGGAAACGGGAGCGGGATCTCCACCTGAAGTGGGATCGTGCGGCGAACGACGGCCCCGCGTCCCGGAACGACGTGGACGAGCCCGCGCGCCGAGAGATCGTCGTAGGCGATCTCCACCGTTTCGCGGGCGACGCCCAGTGAGCGAGCGAGCGTGCGCAGCGACGGGAGCCGCGCTCCGGGCGCGACATGGCCGCGGCGGATGAGCTCTTCGAAGTAGAGTGCGATCTGACGAGGGAGGGGTTCGGTGCTTTCTCGATCGAGCGGAACATACATGGGGCGCCATTGAACTCCGCGCACCGCCGCGTTTCAAGGCGCATCGCCTGCGCCCGCTTGATCGCCGCCGGCGCGATCGTGCTGGCCGCGTCTTCGCGAGCCGCAGCCTTGGCGGCTGCACCCGCATCGGCCGACTCCGCCTCCCCGGGGAAGCTCGCGGCTCTCGCATCGGGCTCGGCCGACTCCTTCGCGATCACACTGGATCGCGCCATCGCCGCGGACTTGGCGCTCGCCGCCTCGCCCTCCCAGCTTCCCCCGGGTTCGCCACCTTCCGCGGAGTCGTCCCCGGCGCTCGAGCTCACGCGGGTGGTGGAATCGCTGCCCGCCACGACAGGAATCTTGGCGCTGGTCCCCGAAGGGGATCGCGTTTGCTCTGTTCTGCTCACGTCCAAAGGGGCGCAGTCCCGGGTGCTCGATGCGCCGAACACCCGGATCATGACCGAACGCATCCACTCCTGGATGCGAGACGGCGGGTCGGCCCGAGTGGACCGTCATGCTCTGCGAATGTTGCACCTCGAGCTGATCGATCCTTGGAGCACGCCCCTTCGACCTTTGACGCGACTGATCGTGGTTCCGAGCGGAATTCTGCGCGGAATTCCCTTCGAGCTTCTTCTGATGATGGACGTCGAAGATCCTACGATCACATCGTTTCCGTGCTTGGCCCTTCGCTTCGACGTCACCTACGAGCCGACCTTGGGCTCCCGTCTGCTGTGGGCGGCGCCGCAGGATTCGGCGTCGGCGGTGCTCGTTCGACTGGGGCCGGATGCGGCCTCCATGGACCATCCACTCCCGCGAATGCGCCCCGGCGCACTGCTGGCCGCGGGGGGAGGCGACCCCGCGGGACGCTTCGCGGCGGCGCTGGAGATGGCGCGGGCCGGCGCCCGCGGGGCGCTCCTTGCGTGGGGGGACGAGGACCCGAGCCCCATGATCGATGCGTTCGAGGCCGCCACGCTCGGCGGGAAGCGCCCGGACGCGAGCGCGATGCGCGTCTTCTTCCGGAGCGTGGAGCCCGACACCTCGCTGGGGCCGGTCGAGCGGCGAGCCCACCTCTCCCTGTTCGGCTCGCCCTGATCGATTCCGGCACGGCCGCACGGCGAGATCGAAGCACGTAGGGTCGAAGCGCCCCATTTCCCCATTTTCAGCGCACGAACCCCCGTGGTAACGATCTCCCTTTCCGGGAGCGCGTGCGGGCGTGCCCGTACCCTCCCGGCCCGATCCATTCGCAGCCGATTCCCAGAGGAGAAGCGGGATGCCGACCCGGAAGAAGTCGCGGAACGTCGCGCGGCGCGCCGCCGCGAGCAGGAAACCACCGACCTCGAGCGCGAAGGCCGCTTCGTTGTCCCAGCTCCGCGCCGAGTGCGCGGCGCAGGACGTGAAGTACATCCAGCTCCAGTTCGTCGACATCCTCGGCATCCCCAAGTGCGTCGAGATCCCGCTCTCCCAGCTGGAGAAGGCGTACGGCAACGAGATCATGTTCGACGGCTCGTCGATTCACGGGTTCGCGCGCATCAACGAGAGCGACATGTCGGTCTATCCCGACTGGCGCACGCGCATCGTGGAGAAGAGCGCGGACGGATCGGGAAGCGTGCTTCGGGTGATCTCCGACGTGTACACCGACAAGCAGGGAGCGCCGGGAGCTCTGCCGTACGACGGCGATCCACGGCAAAATCTACGTCGCGCGCTGGAGGCGGCGCAGCGCGAGTTCGGCTGGGACTACGTGTGCGGGTGCGAAGCGGAGTTCTTCCTGTTCGACGCGGCGGCGTGGCAGGAGGGTCAGCTGGTCACTCATGACGAAGCCGGCTACTTCGACGTGGATCCCACCGATCGCGGGGTCTTGGTGCGCCGCGAGATCACCTCGCAGCTTCACGAGATGGGCTTCGAGGTGGAAGCGCTGCATCACGAGGTGGCACCCGGGCAGCACGAGATCGACTTCAAGTACGCGAACGCGCTGGAAACCGCGGACAACCTGATGAAGTTCAAGTCGCTCATCAAGGCCGTGGCGCGCGACTACGGATTGATCGCCACGTTCATGCCCAAGCCGAAGCATGGCATCAACGGAAGCGGCATGCACACGCACGTGTCGGTCTGGAAGGACGGGAAGAATCTCTTCCGCGACGACAAGTCCAATCGCTACGGACTCTCCAAGACCTGCCTGCACTTCATCGCCGGAGTCATGGAGCACGCGCCCGCGATCACCGCGATCGCGAATCCGCTGCTGAACAGCTACAAGCGTCTGATTCCGGGATACGAAGCGCCCACCGTGATCGCGTTCAGCCTCGCCAACCGGAGCCCGATGATCCGCCTTCCCAAGGCGACCGGGAACTCCAAGCGCATCGAAGTGCGCTCTCCCGATCCGGCGGCGAATCCGTATCTTCTCTTCGCGGCGATCCTGGCCGCGGGCATGGACGGCGTGCGGCGCCAGAAGGCGGCTCCCGACCCGGTGACCGTGAACGTATACCTGCAGTCCGCGGAATGGCGCCGCAAGCACGCCGTGCGCGAGCTTCCGGGCTCGCTCGACGAGGCCCTCGACGCGCTGGAAGCAGACAAGGTGGTGCGCGGCATCTTCTCGCAGCACACGTTTGAGCACTACGTCGCGTCCAAGCGGGCGGAGATCGCCGAGTATCGCCAGCAGGTGCACCACTGGGAGCTGCAGAATTACTCTGATGCATTACTGATCGAGCATCACGACGGCGAGGAATTCTCTCCATGGTTCACGGAAACTTCCGCACCCGGCTTCCGGACAACGAGCCGGTGCTCGACTACGCTCCCGGCTCGAGCGAGCGGCGGGAGCTTCGCGCCGCGCTCGAACGGATGGGATCGCGCGAGATCGAGATCCCTCTCGTGATCGGCGGCAAGGCGGTGAAGACCGGCAAGCTCGGAGAAACGCGCTGCCCGCACGATCATCGCCGCGTTCTCGCGCGCTTCCATCAGGCCGGGAAGAAGGAAGTGGATGCCGCGGCGGAAGCGGCGGCCAAAGGCGTGGCCGGGATGGTCGCGGATGCGCTGGGAAGATCGCGCCGCGATTTTCCTGAAGGCGGCCGATCTTCTGGCCGGCCCGTATCGGCAGATCTTGAACGCCGCCACGATGCTCGGGCAGTCGAAGACCTCTCATCAGGCGGAGATCGATGCCGCCTGCGAGATGATCGACTTCCTGCGCTTCAACGCGCACTTCATGCAGCGGATCTACGACGAGCAGCCGGAGAGCTCGCCGGGAACGTGGAACCGCCTCGACTATCGTCCGCTCGAGGGGTTCGTCTTCGCGGTCACGCCGTTCAACTTCACGTCGATCGGCGGAAATCTGCCGTCGTCGCCCGCGCTCATGGGCAACACCGTTCTCTGGAAGCCGGCCTCGACCGGCGGTGCTCTCCGCGCACTTCATGATGGAGCTGTTCGTGGAGGCGGGAATGCCGCCCGGCGTCATTAACTTCGTGCCGGGATCCGGCGCGGAAGTCGGCGATCCGGCGCTCGCGCACCCCGACTTCGCCGGAATCCACTTCACGGGTTCCACCGAAGTGTTCCATGGCGTGTGGCGCACGATCGGGAACAACATCGCCCGCTACAAGAATTACCCGCGCATCGTGGGCGAGACCGGCGGCAAGGACTTCGTGTTCGCGCATCCCTCGGCGGAGGCCGAAGACGCTGGCCACCGCGCTGGTGCGCGGCGCGTTCGAGTATCAGGGACAGAAGTGCAGCGCGGCGTCGCGCGCCTACGTTCCGAAGAGCTTGTGGGCCAAGACGTCGAAGGAGCTTCTCGCGCAGATCGCGGAGATCAAGATGGGCGACCCCACGGACTTCGCGAACTTCATGGGCGCGGTGATCGACAAGCGCTCGTTCGAGAAGATCGAAGGGTACATCCAGTTCGCCAAGCGATCGAAGAGCGCGGAAGTGATCGCCGGCGGCGGATGCAACGGGAAGACCGGCTGGTTCATCGAGCCGACCGTCGTGCTCACCACCGATCCGCGAGTTCAAGCTGATCCAGGAAGAGATCTTCGGACCGGTGCTCACCGTGTTCGTCTATCCCGATCGCAACTCTGGACGAGCGCGCTCGATCTCTGCGACCGGGGCTCGCCGTACGCGCTCACCGGCGCGGTCTTCGCGCAGGATCGTGACGCGATCGTGCACATGACCGATCGGCTCCGTCATGCGGCGGGGAACTTCTACATCAACGACAAGCCCACCGGCGCCGTCGTGAACCAGCAGCCGTTCGGAGGAAGCCGGGCCTCGGGCACGAACGACAAGGCCGGCAGCGCGATGAACCTCCTGCGCTGGGTGTCGGTGCGCTCGATCAAGGAGACGTTCGTTCCACCCTCGCACTTCGCCTATCCGTTCCTTCAGCCGGATGCGCCCGGCGACCACGCTGAGGGGTACGACGTGGATCGCGCCATGCCGGCCGCGGGCGAGCTCGTCGAGGACGTGCGCGCCGGACTGCGCGAGATCGAGGAGCTGCGGCGCGCCACGCGCGGACGAGCTTCGCTCGCTGGGATCCGCGCAGTGGAGCTGGCGTCCGCGCGAAGGAACGCTGGTCGATCGGAGAATGCGTCGCGCACGTCAATCAGACGAATCGCGTGTACTTGCCGGCGATCGAAGAGGCGATCGCAACGAGGGCGCGAGAGAGGAATGCTTTCGCAGCGGACCGTATCGGCACGGCGTTCTTCGGCGAGCTCATGCTTCGCGAGATGGAGCCTCCGCCCCGGCGTCGCTTTCGCGTGCCCCGCCTGTTCGTGCCCGTCGGCGGGGAAGCGGGACCGGCTGCGCTCGAAGAGCTCCAACGGCTGTTCGATCGCGCGTCCGCGGCTTGGAGCTCGGCGAACGGTCTCGACCTCGGCAAGGTGATGGTGACGTCTCCGGCGAACCGTTTTCTGCGCCTCTCGCTCGGGCAGGCGTTGCGCCTGGTCGCCGCGCACGCTCGCCGCCATCTCTGGCAAGCGAAGCGCGTCGCGAACGATCCCCGATTTCCCCAGGAGCTGAAGTGTCTCGATCCACCGACGTGTTCCGCACGATGACGCGCCGAAGAGGCGCAAACGTTCTTCAAGGGAATGCGCGACGAAGTGAAGCCGCTCTACAAGCAGGCCGAAGCGGTCGCGGCCGCGATGCTGCGCGTGCGGCCGGTCTTCGTGGGAAAGCAGCCGTTTCCGAAGCGCGCGGAGATGATGCGCAAGGCGCTGGCGATGAAGCAGCAACGACGAGGCGGCCGGCGAGCTTCTCGCGTCGTATTTCGTCGAGAAGCACGCGGCGAGCTGGGAGAGCTGCTCGATCTCTTGAAGATCGAGCACGAAGACGGTCAGCTCAAGGGACCGAATCCGCCGGAGCCCGATGCGAAGGTCTTGAAGAGCGCGGTCGACAAGTTCAAGAAGGGCGAGAATCCCGGTCCTGCGCGCGGTCATCTGAAAGCGTTCGCAGCCCAGCCGGCCATCGATTGGCCCAAGCTGGACGCGATGTGTGTTCGGCGAGTAACGACGCGCCGCGCTCGAAACCGGCCCCGGCCGTGCTACGCTCGATCTCCGTGTCGACCTCGAACCTCCATCCGCCGAGAGGACTCCCATGGCAACGTGATTTCCTCGACCGATCTCTCCTTCCTCGACGAGCTCGGCGTGCGCGGGACGTCGCCCGGTGCATCGTTCGGCGGGCGCTTCGACACGCACGGGGAGACGATCGCCTCGATCGCGCCGGCGGACGGCTCCGAGATCGGCCGCGTCAAGCTCGCCACCCGCGACGACTACGAAGCGGTGATGGCGAAGGCGCTGGACGCGTTCGAGTCGTGGCGCATGCGTCCGGCGCCCGCAGCGCGGAGAGATCGTGACGAATCCTGGGCGAGGAATTCCGGCGCGTGAAGAAGCCGCTCGGCGCGCTCATCTCTTGGGAGATGGGCAAGATCCGCTCCGAGGGCGAGGGAGAGGTCCAGGAGATCATCGACATCGCCGATTTCGCCGTGGGGCTCTCGCGCCAGCTGTACGGTCTCACGATGCACTCCGAGCGTCCCGGGCATCGCATGTACGAGCAGTGGCATCCGCTCGGCGTCGTCGGTGTGATCACCGCGTTCAACTTTCCGGGCGCGGTGTGGGCCTGGAACGCGATGATCGCGGCGGTGTGCGGCGACGTCGTGCTGTGGAAGCCGTCGATCAAGACTCCGCTCACCGCGATCGCCATCCAGAAGATCTGCGATCGGCGTGATGAAGGAGCACGAATGCCGGCGGCGTGTTCGATCTCGTGATCGGCAAGGACGCGGAAGTCGGCGAAGCGATGATCGCAGACCGGCGCATTCCGCTCGTCTCCGCCACCGGCTCCTGCCGCATGGGGAAACATG
The DNA here is from genome assembly GCA_963725045.1 of uncultured Gemmatimonadales bacterium. Lineage (GTDB taxonomy): Bacteria > ARS69 > ARS69 > ARS69 > ARS69 > CAVRWY01. The sequence continues at coordinate 43,740 of CAVRWY010000018.1, read as the reverse complement.
TCGGGGAAGTGGTGGCACGGCGCGTCGGCCGCACGCTGCTCGAGCTCGGCGGAAACAACGCGATCGTCGTCACGCCCGAGGCCGATCTGGACATGGCGCTGCGCGGGATCGTGTTCGGCGCGGTCGGCACCGCCGGTCAGCGCTGCACCACGACGCGGCGCATCTTCGTGCACGAGAGCATCGCCGACGCCGTTCACGGAGAGGCTGCGCAAGGCGTACACGTCCGTGCGCATCGGCAATCCGCTCGAGGACGGCACGCTCATGGGCCCGCTCGTCGACGAGGACGCGGTGAAGGGCTACGAGCGCGCGGTCGAGACCGATTCGTGCGCAGGGCGGCACGATCTTGTACGGCGGAAAGCGCGTGCCGGGACCGGGATTCTTCGTCGAGCCGACGCTGGTGAAGGCGCACGACGAAATGGCGATCACGAAGGAAGAGACGTTCGCGCCGATCCTCTATGTGTTCGAGTACGACGATCTGAACGATGCGATCCGGCGCCAGAACGACGTGTCCCAGGGGCTTTCCAGCGCGATCTTCACGCGCGATCTGCGCGACGCGGAGACGTTTCTGTCGCCGGCGGATCGGACTGCGGCATCGCCAACGTGAACATCGGCACGTCGGGCGCGGAGATCGGCGGAGCGTTCGGCGGCGAGAAGGAGACCGGCGGCGGGCGCGAAGCGGGCTCCGACTCGTGGAAGGCGTACATGCGCCGCCAGACCTGCACCATCAATTGGTCGAAGAGCCTGCCGCTGGCTCAGGGCGTGAAGTTCGACGTGAGCTGACGAAGCCGGGTCCGCTCGCTCAGGGCGTGCGCTCTGCGTCCCGCAGGAACGCGCGCGCAGGAACGGATGCGCGCGGATCGTCGCTTGCTGCGGCGCGCTCGATCCGTGCGCGGCCTTCCGCGACCGCGCCCAAGCCAACCAAGATCACGCCCAGATTGAAATCGATCCGCGGGGAAGGTCCGGTGATTCGCTCGGCTTCGAGGAGCAGTGCGCGGGCCTGGTCGAGTCGTCTCTCGCGAAACGCGACGATACCGGCCACTTCTTCGATGCGCCCGCGCAGAACGATCACGTCCTCTTCGCTTCCCGAGACGGGGCGCGCCGTCGCTAGGAGCGCCCGCGCTCGATCGACGTTTCCGAGCCCGAGCTCGCTCTCGATCTCGTGCACGCGATGCGTCCATCGCGATTGCCGCGCTTCGCGAAACGATTCGATGGTCGCGAACGCCGCCGCTCCCACGGAAAGGAGCACGGCGAGCTGTGCGATGCGGGGAGCGGGACGCGCCCCCCATCGGGCGCCTACGAACGCCGCGAGCCGCGCGAGGCCGACGGCGATCGCCGGGAAGGCGGGAAGCAGGAACCGTCCGAGCGGCACCACGAAGAGCGGCACCGCGAGAAACGGCGCGGAGAGCGCGAGGAAGAGAGCCCGCATGCGGCCGGGACCGGGAAGGAACAACCCGAGCGCGGAAAGTGCGGCGATTCCCCAACCGAGTCCGTCGAGCGAGCGAAGTCCCGTCCAGGCGTGATCGATCCACGCGATCCATGCCGCGCCGCTCGCGAAGTACTCGCGCGGCGAGGCGGCCCCCGCGAGACGGCGCGGATCCAGCGTGCCGGCGTCGTTCTCGAAGCTCTGCATGCGCTCTTCCCAATTGCGGCGCGAGCTCGCGTAGTCGGGCGATGCCGTGTAGATCTCCTGCTTGGTGATGTTCATCGCCGGCTTCAGCGAGAGGCCCCACACGCCGCTCGCCGCATGCAGCCCGATCACGTACGGGGCGATCACGACGGCAGCCGCGCCGGCGTACAGGACGAGCGCACGCCGCGCTCGCGATATGGGCGTCGCCAGCGGCACGAGTGCGGCGGCGAGGATCGTCTCGGGGCGAATCAGCACGCCGAGCCCGGCGGCGGCGCCGGCGATCGCAGCGCGCCGGGAGTCTCCGGCGCGCGCTCCGATCGCCAGCGCCGCCGCCAGGAGCAACATCGCGAGCCCCGGTGCGTCGGAGAGAGGAACGATCGAAGCGAGCGCCGCCTCCGGTGCGAAGTGCGAAGAACGCCGCGGCCATCGTTCCCACGATCGGCTCTCCCATTCGGCGTCCGATCCAAAACACGAGAAGGGGAATCGCCGCGCCCGCGAACCAGGAGACGGCGAGCAACGCGGCGGAGCTTCCGGCGACGAAGGAGAGGGGAAGAGCGAGGAGCGGATATCCGGGCGGCCAGACCCACGCGCGCGGATCGAATCGACCGCGGGCGAGCCCTTCGAGAATCTCGCGATACACGACCGCATCGCCGCGCCATTCGGCGGACGGCTCCGCGGCGTAGAGAAGGAGAGCGGCGCGCAGAACGGCGCCGGCGGCGATCGTGATCCAGGCGAGGCGGGCGATGCGCCCGTCGGTCACGCCTTGCCCTCGACCCCTGGCTTCGTCATGGACTCGGGTCGCACCCATGCGTCGAACTGCTCGCCGCTCAGAATCCCCAGTTGGATCGCCGCCTCGCGCAGCGTGATGCCCTGCGGCGTGCGCGGTCTTCGCGATCTTCGCGGCGGCGTCGTAGCCGACGTGGGGATTGAGCGCGGTGACCAGCATCAGGGAGTTTGCCACGAGCTCGCGGATGCGCGCTTCGTTCGGCTCGATGCCGGCCGCGCAGTGCTCGCGGAAGGAGTCGCAAGCGTCGGCGAGAAGGCGCGAGGAGCGCAGAACGTTGTGCACGATCAGCGGCTTGTACACGTTCAGCTCGAAATTGCCCGAGGCGCCGCCGAGCGCCGTGGCGACGTCGTTCCCGATCACCTGCGCGCAGACCATGGTCATCGCCTCGGACTGCGTGGGGTTCACCTTCCCCGGCATGATCGAGCTGCCCGGCTCGTTCTCCGGAATCGTGATCTCGCCGATCCCGCAGCGCGGGCCGGACGCGAGCCAGCGCACGTCGTTGGCAATCTTCATCAGGGACACGGCCAGCGTGCGCATCGCCGCGGAGAGATGGACCAGCGCGTCGTGCGCGGCCAGCGCCTCGAATTTATTGGGCGCGGTGACGAAGGGCAGCCCAGTGAGATTGGCGATCTCGCCGGCCACGCGCTTGGCGAACTCGGGATGCGCGTTGAGGCCGGTGCCGACCGCGGTGCCGCCGAGCGCCAGCTCGAACACTTGGGGGAGCGCCGCTTCGATGCGCACGATCGCGAGGTCGAGCTGCCGAACCCAGCCGGAGATCTCCTGGCCGAGTGTCAGCGGGGTCGCGTCCATCAAATGCGTGCGCCCGATCTTCACGATCCCGGCGAAGGCCTTCTCCTTCTCGCGCAACGCGTCGCGCAGCCGTGCCACCGCCGGGATCAGCCGTTCGCGCGCGTCGATCGCAGCGGCCACGTGCATGGCCGTCGGAAACACGTCGTTGGACGACTGCGAGCAATTCACGTCGTCGTTGGGATGGATCGGCTTCTTGGATCCGAGCACGCCGCCGGCGAGCTCGATCGCCCGGTTCGCGATCACTTCGTTCGCGTTCATGTTCGTCTGCGTGCCGCTTCCGGTCTGCCAGATGACGAGCGGGAAGTGATCGTCGAGCTTGCCGGCGATGACCTCGTCGCAGGCGCGCACCAAGAGATCGGCCTTCTCGCGGGGAAGCAGCCCCAGCGATTCGTTGGCGCGCGCCGCCGCTTTCTTGACGACGCCGAGCGCGCGGATCAGCTCGCGCGGAAAGCGTTCGCCGCCGATTTTGAAATGGTGCAGCGAGCGCGCGGTTTGCGCGCCCCAGTAACGATCGTCGGGGACTTCGATGGGACCCATCGTGTCGGTTTCGATTCGTGCCAAGAGTACGCACCTCCGGCGCGGGATCCTAGCACGCTTCGCGTGGAGCCGCCGCGACACGTTGCAACGTGCGTCACGCCTCGTGAAGGCGCCGCGGATCCGCCGGGTGTCCCTTGTCGCTTTGGCACCTCTCCGATATTGTCACCTCGCACCTCGTCCCCGCGGAGGTCTCCATGCCCCGTCCCGTGAAAGCCATCGCTCTCGTTTCGGGTGGTCTGGACTCCACCCTGGCCACGGCGCTGATCAAAGAGCAGGGCATCGAGATCGAGGCCCTGAATTTTTCCACGGGATTCTGTTTCTCGGACCATCACCGCGCGATGAAGAGTCCGAGTCATCGTCTGCAGAACGAAGCGCTGCGCACCGGTGCGGATCTGGAAGTGCCGGTCACGATCATCGACGTCGCCGACGAGTACTTCGACGAGGTCCTGCTCGCGCCGCGCCACGGCTACGGTGCGAACATGAATCCGTGCTTGGATTGCCGCGCGTACATGCTGTCGCGAGCCCGAGAGTACATGGAGAAGGCCGGCGCGGAGTTCGTGTTCACCGGAGAGGTGCTCGGGCAGCGGCCCAAGTCTCAGTTCCGCCACGCGCTGGATACGATCGCGCGGGAGTCGGGGCTGCACGACCGGCTGCTGCGTCCGCTTTCCGCGAAGCTGCTTCCTCCCACACTCCCGGAGCGGGAGGGGTGGGTGGATCGCGAACGGCTCCTGGCGATTTCCGGACGCGGAAGAAGCGTGCAGATCGCGGAGGTGATCAAGCGCGGATTCGATCCGGATCGCATTCCACAGCCCGCCGGGGGGTGCTGCTTCCTCACGGACGAGGCCTACGCGCGCAAGCTCCGGGACTGGCTCGATCATCAGGAGGATCCCAAGCGCGATGCGGAAGCGTTCGTGCTCATGAAAGTGGGACGCCATCTCCGCTTGAACGACGACGTGAAATTGATTGTGGGGCGCGACGAGGCCGAGACCAATTTCTTGCAGCGCTATCGCCGCGGTCGGTGGGAGTTCTGGGCCGAGCACGTGAATGGTCCCACCACGCTCGTGGAAGCGGCACGCGATCTCCACTGGGAAGAGATCGAGCGCGTGGCCATGATCACCGCGCGCTACGGACAAGAACGCGACGCCGAGAACGTCGACATTTGCTTCCGCGCCCCGGGACCGCCGGATGAGACGCTCGACGCGGTCGACGCTCGCCCCATCGAGCGCGTGCGCGTCGCGCCGGCCTTACTCGAAGAGATCGAACCGCTCCGCGTATGACCCGCACATTTCTCGCCGGCTCCCCGGCGATCGTCGCGCTGGCCTGCGCGGCGTTGGCCACGCCATGCGCGGACGGGGCTCCCCGGGAGATCGCGCTCCTCGCTCCGTCCGACGTGCAGCGGGCGGCGGCCGCAGACGGTCGTTCGCCGCACGCGGGGGACGCCGTGTTCGTGGAAGGGGTCGTCACCGCGTCCGCCCCGCTTGGACGCCACTATTACATCGCGGATCTCGAAGGAGGAGCGTGGGGCGGGCTCAAGGTGGAGGGTCCCTCGCTGGACGTGCGCGCCGGGGATCGCATCGCCGTGTCGGGCATCGTCACCGAGCTCTTCGGCGAAACGCGTCTTCTCCAGACTTCGGCGAGCGTGCACGGAACGATGCCGCTCCCGCCGCCGGCCGCCGTCACCGCGCACGATCTGGCGACGAACGCGGAGCGCTGGGAGGGCGTTCTCGTCCGCCTCGAAGAGACGAGCGTGGAGAGCTTCACGAACAACTTCGGCGAGTTCCGCATCGGCGATGCCACCGCGTCCGGGGTCCTCGTCGACGACGAGTTCTTCACCTCGTACGTCGCCGATCCGGGCGATTCCTTCGCATCGATGACCGGCGTGGTGTCCTACGGGTTCGGTTCGTTCCGTTTGGAGCCGCGCGGCGACGCCGACTTCGGCGCATGGACCTCGGGTCGCGGTTACGAAGGCCGCCTGGAAGTCTCAGTGACCGACGAAGCCGGCCGCCCGCTCCCCTCGAAGATCACGCTCTTCCCGATCGCGGGACCGAGCCTCGAGCTGGGTCCGGAAGATCGCGCCGAAGGATCGGACGACGTCGCCTATCTGCCGCGCGGCAAAGGGAGGATCGCGCTGCCGCTCGGGACCTACGACGTGGTCGTCTCCCGCGGCATCGAGTACGGCATCCATCGTGCGCGCGTCGCGGTTGCGACCGGAGCGCACGCGTTCGTCGAAGCGCGGCTCGTGCGCGAGGTGGACACCAGCGGCTGGATCTCCGGAGACTTCCATCTGCACAGCGCGCCGAGCTTCGACACCATGATCCCCGTGCCGGGACGCATCGTGACGCTCGCCGGAGAAGGGGTGGAGTGGGCGATCGCCACCGACCACAACGAGATCACGGACTACGCGCCGGTGATTCGATCGCTGGGCTTGACCCCATGGATCACGAGCTCGGTCGGCGACGAGATCACCACGCGCAGCCCCAATTTCGGTCACTTCAATTCCTGGCCTCTCGAGCCCGGCCGCGCCCCGCTTCCGTACGAACGCGTGAGTCCGCAGCAGCTGTTCGACGCAGCTCGCTCCGATCCCGGCGTCGACATCGTCCAGGTGAATCATCCGAGCTTCGGTCCCGGCGGCGATCAGTACTTCGACATCTACCGATTGGATCCGCACACCGGGGAGCCGGCCGTCGCCGGATTCTCGTTCGACTTCGATGCTCTGGAAGTGATGAACGGGACGTTCACGAAGGAGGGGCTGGAGAACCTCGCGACCTGGATGACGCTGGTGAATCAGGGGCACCGGATCACCGCCACCGGCAATTCGGACTCGCACCACATCGTGTTTCGCGAGCCGGGCTATCCGCGCAACTTCGTGCGTTCCTCCGTGGATGCTCCCGGCGCCGCGCAGGAGGCGGATCTCGTGGACGCCGTGCGCGCGGGTTCCGTGTTCGTGAGCTTCGGTCCCATCGTCGATCTCACGGTGAACGGGGGCGGTCTCGGCGCGCTCGTTCCATTGCAGGCGGGCGAAGTGCACATCACGGCGCGCGTGCAGTGCGCGTCATGGATCGGCGCGGATCGCGCGGAAATTCGCGCGAACGGTGCGGCGATCGCGTCGCTTCCACTGAAGCGCACGCCGGGGTCTCCTCTCGATGCCGTCATCGAGCACGTCGATCATCCCACGATGGACACCTGGTACATGCTGTTCGTCGATGGCCCCGGCGGACTTCATCCGGTCATGCGTGCCGCGGACATCCGTCCGATCGCGTTCACGAATCCGGTGTACGTCGACGTGGATGGCGACCACGAGTTCACCTCGCCCGGTCTGTACGCGCATCCGGAGACGATCGCCGCGCTCGAGGCAGTGGGCACGAACGGAGTCGTGCTACGCGCCGGGGAGTGGGTGTCGCTCGAGGGATGCACGTCGACGTCGGGAGAATTTCCGGTTTCCGGTACGGGCGGCTTCTTCCTCGACGACGGCACGGGCGGCATCCGCGTGGAAGAGCCGTTCGACGCCATCACCCCGGTCGTTCGCGGAGATCGCGTCGCCGTCGCGGGGTTCGTGGGGCAGCGTCTCGGAGAGACGCGCATTCAAAGTGCGATCGTCGCGAGCCGCGCCACGCCGTGCGAGACGGCGCCGATTCCCGTCTCGACGGGCGCGATCGCCGCGGGCGGCCCGAGCCTCGAGCCGCTCGAAGGGCGGGTGGTGCATCTCCAAGGTGTCGACTTAGTCGAGGGGAGCTGGCCCGAGGGAGGCGCCGAGGGCGTGGTGACGCTCGACGACGGGACGGGGCCGGTGGCACTGCAGATTCCCGGTGGCGTCGCGATTCCTCCGGAGGCTCAGGGTCTCGCGGGTTTCTCCTGCACCGCGCTGATCATGCAGCGGGACGTCTCGCTTCCTTATACGTCGGGATACGGGCTGCTCTTACGTGCGGCGGCGGATCTGTTCGAAGGAGGCGCCGCCTCCACGGAGGATGGGGTACGGGCGGCGATCGTGCTGGAGACGGCGTTGGACGCGCCGCACCCGAACCCGAGTCGTGGGGCCCTGGCGTTCGGCGTGGTGCGTGGAACGCGCGACGCGGGGCGGGCGATGGCGCTCGTGGTGAGCGACGTGCGCGGGCGTTCGGTGCGAAGGATTCCCCTTCCGCGCTCGGAGCCCGGACGCGAAGTGCTCTCTTGGGACGGCCGCGACGAACGCGGTCGAGTGGTGGGGAGCGGCGTCTATTTCGCTCGCCTGGAAGGGGGAGCACGCACGGTCCACCGGCGGATCGTGAGGCTCGATTGAGGCCGGCGCCAATCGCCCGAGTTGAGGACCTCTCGTTCTTGTGAAACAATGGGTCTCGCAATGCGCCATGCTCCCCATCTCACCGAACTGGCCCTGGCGGTCCTGATCACCGCCGGCTTCGCCGCGCCGGCTCGGGCCGCGGATCCGCCTTGCGCACCCCTTTTCGAGCACCTGCTGGAGCCTCCCATTCCGGTGTTCGGCGGTGGGGGAGCGGAAGTGCATCCCTGGTACGGGGGATGGGAGAAGCCGCGCCCGCAGCTCGTGGACTACGATGCCGACGGCGACCTCGACCTCTTCGTCGCCGAGGAAGACGGCCAGCTCCGCCAGTTCCGCAACGACGGCACGCCGGCCGCCGCGCAGTTCGTGCAGCTGACGGACGATTTCGGAGGAGTGCACGAGCTCCGCTTCGCGCGCCTCGCGGATCTCGACGCCGACGGCGACTTCGATATTCTGGTGGAGGCGCCACGAATCGAGGTCGTCATCGACGACGTTCCCTCGGAACGCCCCGGCGGCTTTCTCTATTTCAACGAGGGAACGACGGCGAACCCGTCCTTCGTGAACCACTCCGTGCATCCCGGAGGCTATTGGCTCGACGATCTCGGAGTTCCGATCACGTTCCTGAACACGTCTCCGGATTTCACGGACCTGGATCGCGACGGAGATCTCGATCTCCTGTTCGGCGACGGCGGACAAGGCGGGTTCCTCATTCTGTATCGCAACGTCGGCACCCCGCAGAATCCCGTCTTCCATCTCGAAACGCGCCAGTATCGCGACGTCGCGATCGTGTTCGGCGGTTGCGCCCCATCTCTCGCGCCGCCGGTGCAGCGCGACACCGAGCGCCACGGCTACATGCTGTTCGAGTTCGCCGACATCAACGGCGACGGCGACGAAGACCTCTTCGTCGGCGACGAGTTCAACACCAACATCTATCTCCTGAACAACACGAACACGGGGGCGGAGACGAGCCCCTTTCTCGAGTGCGAGACGGACACGTATTTCCCGGGGGCCCCGGAAGACTACGCGAGCTATCTCCTTCCCGCGTTCGGGGATCTCGACGACGACGGGGATCTCGACGCGCTCATGGGCTCCGGGCGTCTCCAGCAGTTTCGCCTTGGTGATGTTCGAGAACATCGGAACTCCCCAGATCGCGAGCTTCGACCGGGTCACCATGAATCTGCTCCCCGAGCTCGATCTCGGCCGCGCGTCCGCTCCCGCGTTCGGCGACGTCGAAGGCGACGGGGCGCTCGATCTCCTCGTCGGACTGGGCGGCGGCCAGCGCGTGACCCGCTTCGCCAACATCGGAAGCGCGTCGTCGCCGGCCTTCGCGGTCGCCGAGTCCGTGCTGGTCAATCTGCCCAATGCCTCGTGGTCTGCACCGGAGCTCGCCGATCTGGACGCGGACCAGGACCTCGATCTCTTCGCCGGAACCTCGAACGGGGCGGTGCGCTACTGGCGCAACAACGCCGGCCCGCAGGCTCCCCCCTGTACGTGGAGACCACCGATGCGACGTTCGGGATTCTCCCCGCGTGCCTTCTGCGCAGCGCCGTCGACGAGTGGGCCGTGCCCCGGTTCTTCGACGACGACTCCGACGGCGATCTCGATCTGCTCATCGGAAGCTGGAACTTCTCCGGAGCCTCGCGACTGATGTTCTTCCGCAACGACGGCACCGCTCAATCCCACGCGTTCGTGCTGGCTTCCTCGGACTTCGAGAATCTCGGAGTGCTTGGGCAGAACCTGGCTCCGGCGTTCGGCGACGCGGACGACGACGGCGATCTCGATCTCTTCGTGGGCGATTTCGACGGCCACATCGCCTACGTGCGAAATCTCGACGCTCCGGCGGTCAAGCGCTTCCATGTCGAGACGCGCGACCTGGGCGGAATCGACGTCGGCATCTCCTCCGTTCCCGCCGTGCGCGATCTCGACGGCGACGGCGATCTCGACCTGGTGGTTGGAGAATCGGGGGGAGGGCTGAATTACTTCGAAAACATCAGCGAGCCCGATCGCTACGACCGGCTGGCCTGCGAGATTCCCGACGGCCTCGAACACCGGATTTTCGGGTCGATGGCGGAGCCGCCCGACGAAGATGGAATTCGCGGCGGGACCGCCGGCGAAACGGGCGAGCTCTCGTTCGCGATCGCCAACGTCTATCCCAGTCCGTCGCGGGGCGCGACTTGGGTCACGCTCACCCTGCCGCACGCGGGCCGTGCGACGATCGCGATCATCGATGCGCAGGGGCGTCGCGTCGCGATCCTGGGGAACGAGCCACGAGCCGCGGGCACGCACACGCTCGCGTGGGACGGCCGCACCGCGAGCGGGGGAATCGCTGCGCCCGGCGTGTACCAGGCCATGGTCACGTTCGAGGGGGCGTCTCGCGTTCGCCGCTTCGTGCGCCTGCGCTGACCAAGCTCGAGACTTCGTCGATCGCGCGGAGAACGACGCAATCGGTCTCCGGCGACATTCCCAGCGGGTCGAGAAGCGCCGCATGCATTCCGGCGGCCCGCGCTCCGAGGACGTCCACGGTATAGAGATCGCCGACGTACAGCGAGGTCGACGCTGGGGCGTCGAGTGCGTCGAGCGCGAGCGCGAAGATCGCCGGGTCGGGTTTCTCCACTCCCACGTGAAACGAGTCCACGATCACGTCGAATGCCCCGTGGAGGTCCAATTCCTGAAGGAGCGCGGCCACGCGGCCGTCGGCGTTCGAGACCACGCCGAGCACGAAGCCCTCCGCGCGCAGCCGGGCGAGCGTCTCGCGAGTCCCCGGCGGCACGTATCGCCAGAGATTCTCCGCGCGATGCGCGCGATGAATCGATTCGCACAGTGCGGCGCGCGAGGATTCGGGAGCGCCCGCCTCGGCGACCAGCGCACCCAGGAAGCGTTGCCAGCGCGAGGCGTCGTTGGAGGGAGAATGCCGGCATTCGTCATGGAGAAGCCGGCGCGCGCGGTGCTCCGCACTGCGCACGTCGTCGAGCGGGCGGGAATGTCCTTCACGTTCGAAGACGCGCGCGAGCCGCTGGTGATCCAAGTACGTCAGAGTGTTGCCGACGTCGAAGAGAATCGTGCGGACGGCGCCGTCGTGAAGCATTACGTTCGCGAACGGGCGCGACGAGACGCAGTCGGGACGAGCGCGCGCGCGAGGAGACGAGGGTGAGCGAGACGATCGGCGGCTTCGAAGTTCTTTCCCGCGGAGAGATCGAGGGCGGGGGAATGGATCTTCGCGCCCGCCGGACGGAGGGCGGCGAAGAAGTTCGGCTGTGGGTCGGTGCCGCGGGGCGCGTCGGCGCGGCGGACGGCGGTCCCGAAGAAATGGTTCGCCGGCTCTCGAAGGTCTATCAAACGGGCTTGCCTCGCGTGGTCGAAGGGTTCGTGCACGATGATCGTGCGGTGATCGTGGTGCAAGCGTACAAGGGGACGCCGCTCGAGGAAAGGCTGGCGCAGGGCCCCTTTCCGATCGTGGAGGCGCTCGACATCGCCAAGTCGATCGGCGCGGCGCTCGCGAAAGCGCACGCGCAGCAGGTGGTGCACGGACACGTGGACGAGCGCGCGATCTTCCTCCACGAGGACGGACGCGCGCTCCTTCTGTACCTGGGACTCGCGCCCTTCCTGAACTTGCGCTCTCCCCGCGCTCCCGAGGATCTCGCCGAGCCGTCCAGCGAGACCAGCGACGTGTTCGGTCTCTCGCGAGTTCTCGTGCGCATGGTCACCGGGACCGACCCGATGCGCAGAGTCGACGCCGGCGAAGAGCGTGCTGCGCTCGCCAGCGGACGCTCTCCATCGGCGGCCGATTTCCCGGAGCAGCTGCCGGAAGGGCTGCGGCGACTTCTCGCGCGCGCCGTGCATCACGATCGTTCCGAACGCATCCGGCGCGCCGAAGAGCTGGCCGGCGATCTTCGCGTGCTTCGCGCGTCGTGGGATTCCATCGCGAAGCAACCCGAGAAGCCCCTCCCATTTCCCAGGATGGGGCGCATTCTCGTCGCGGGACTGCTCGTCGCGCTGGCCGCGGTGGCTCTCTCGCTCGTGCGCGGCTGCGTTTCGCGCTCGGGATTTCCGGGTTGACGCGCGGCGATGCCCTTCTTCATCATCCCCGCTCCCGAAGATCAGCCCCGGGTCTTCGACTCCGAAGAAGATGAACCGAAACGCCCCCTGGGAGGAATGACATGGCAGAGACGTTGGTCGTCCAATCCAAGATTCGCGAGATCATCAAGGCCCAGGACTGCTCGACGAGCGAGGAAGCCATCACGGCGATCTCCGCCGAAGTGGAGCGCCTCGTCCAGAAAGCCGTCGAGCGCACGAAGGCCAACGGCCGCAAAACCGTGAAGGGCTCCGATATCTGAGCTACAGGCTTCCCGGAATCGGGAGGGGCCGCGTGGCGTCTCCTCCCGTCTCCTCCTCGAGTTCCTTCCGCGCTTCTTTTCTGGTTTTCTCCAGCTCCACGTGGAGCTGACCACACGCCGCCGCGATGTCGGGTCCCATGCTCCAGCGCACGGTAACGACCGGCGCGGTCGGATGCAGCAGCGATGCGAACGCGTCCACGCGCTCCCGGTCCGGACGCACGAGGCCGGGCGACGCGCCCGGGTTGTAGGGAATCACGTTGATCTTGAAGGGGCCGCCGCGCACCAGCCGCGCGAGCCGTCCGGCGTCTTCCGGAGAATCGTTCACTCCCTTGATCAGCACGTACTCGATGGTGACGCGCCGCCGCGTGCGTGTCGCATAGTCGCGCGACGCGCTCATCAAGTCGGCGATCGAGGTCTTCGCCGCGCGCGGCATGAGTCGGCGGCGGCTCTCGTCGGTGGTCGCGTTCAGCGAGACCGCGAGCCCCACCTCGGTTCCCGAGGCGGCCAGCTTGCGGATCCCCGGCACCACTCCCGAAGTCGACACGGTGATCCGCCGCGTTCCCATGTTCAGTCCCCAGGGATCCATGAGCACGCGGATCGCCCGGATCAGCTCGTCGGCGTTGTGCAGCGGCTCTCCCATCCCCATGAAGACGATGTTCGTGCGAATCTTCTCGTCCGGGACGCGGCGGCGTAGTTCGAGGACCTGCGAAAGGATCTCGTGCGCACCGAGATTGCGAAAGAACCCCATGAGTCCGGTCTGGCAGAACACACAGTCCAACGTGCAGCCCACCTGGGTGGACACGCAGAACGTGATCCGCTTCTCCGTGGGCATCAGAACGGATTCGACCGAAGACCCGTCTTCCAATCGGAGGAGGAGCTTTTCGGTCCCGTCCACCGCGGAACGGCGAACGCCGACCACTTCCAGCTCGCCGACCGACCACTCTTGCGCGAGCTCCTCGCGGAGGGAGCGGGAAAGATCAGTCATTTCGTCGATGGATCGGCAGCCCCTCGCGTACAGCCAGCGCGCGATTTGCCGCCAGCGGTACTCGGGGAGTCCGCGGTCGGCGACAAGCGCGCGAAGCTCCTCCAGCGTCAGCTTTCGGAGGTCGGTACGCTCGGCGGACTTGTCTCGATCTTGCATGCGTTGCGCCGAAGGGGTGACCCGTTTATCCTGCAACCGAGGCCGATCTCGAATCGTATCGGAACCGTGCGCGGAGTCACAAGGCGATTCCCCAGGAGGTTCGCGATGACGCGGAGACGGTGCGCCGCGTTCGCGGGCGTTTCGGCGCTCGCCATGCTCCTGGCCGTCGGCTGTGGAGGCACGGGGGGCGCGACCACGGGAACGGAAGGTGCGCGAGCCACGGGTGGTTCCGCGCTCGCCGGAGCGCGGGCCCAGCTTCTCGCGCAGCTCGACACCCTGCGGGTCGCCGGGGTGGTGAAGACCGCCGACGGGATTCTTCTTCCGGAGATCATTCGAATCGAGCTGCGCACGGAGATGTGCACCGAGACTCGTCCGCCGGGAACGCGCTTCTGGTCGCTCGACTACGACACCTGTTTCACGTTCACCAGCGCCGACACGGTGAGCGCCACCGGCGAGTATTCCGTCGCCCTTCCGTGCCTCGATGCCGATCGCGACTACGAGGGCAAGTTCGAGTTCGGCGAGCTTCGCCTGGTGCCGAAGGGGCCGGTGTCATTCCTCGCCGAGTCGGACGGCGGGTGGACGCACCAAGAGACGTTCAGCTCCGCGCGCAGCCAAGAGCGCGATCTCCTGCTCACGTTCGATCCGCAACCGTTCTTCGTGGTCACGCCGAAAGCGAGCGTACGCGCGCGTCCCGATTCCACCGCGGCGGAGATTCGCGGGTGCTCGTTCGGTCACCCGGTGAGCGTGATTCGCTACCACAAGGGTTGGGCGGAGTGCCTCTTCCCCGGATTGATCGGATGGATGGAGATGAAATTCCTCGGCACCGAGCAGGACGTGAAGGAGAAGGAGCCGGAGCTGAAGAAGGCCGGGCTCTTGCCCTAGAGCCCTACGCGCGAGCGGCGGGCTCCGCTGAGCTCGCCAGCGGCGCGCCGGCCGGACGGGGCGGCAGGATCACGGTGAACGTGGAACCGCGCCCCGGTTGAGACTGCACGACGATCTCGCCGCCGTGGTCGCGAACCACGCGGTGACACACCGCGAGCCCGAAGCCGTGTCCGCTCTTCTTGGTCGTGAAGCGCGGCTCGAAGATGCGGCCGATCGTCTTGTCGTCGATCCCCACACCGTCGTCGATCACGCGGAATCCCGTCTCGCTTCCGCGCCGGAAGCTCTCCACGCGAATGGTTCCTCCCGTGCCCTTCGCCAGGATCGCGTCCCCGGCATTGATCAAGAGATTCAGGATCACCTGGGTGAGTTGCTGCGGGTCGGCGCGAATCGGCAGCGGCCGCTGCACGCCGGTCACGGAGAGGTCGATGTCGTTGAAGCGATTTTGCGGGCGTGCGAACTCGACGGCGCGCTCGATCGTCTCTTGGAGATCGATCTCCAAAGGACTCGTCTCCTTGCGGGCGGAGTCGAGCAGTCCGTCGGTCAGCACGCGCATGCGCGCGACTTGCTCGGCGATGATCGTGGAGTTCTGCCGCACCAGGTCGTGGTTGTTGCGCTCCAGCGCCATGGGGATCAGCTCCGCGCGTCCGCCGATCGCGGTGAGGTAATTGTTCAGCTCGTGGCCGATCTCTCCCGCCATTTCACCCATCGCCGAGAGGCGTTCGCTGTCGAGGAGACGGCGCTCCATGATCTTGAGCGCGGTGATGTCCTTGGTCACTTGCAGGATGCCGGATCCCCGTCGCGTCCGGATCGCGCAAGAGCGCATGGGTGACCAGCAGGTCCATCATGCGGCTCTCATCCAGCTCGAACGCGGCTTCGTAGACGACAGTGCCGCCCTCTTCCAGGAGGCCGCGCAGCTCGGCCACCCGCCGCTCGGGATCGCAGGTGAACTCCTGCAGATTCCGCCCGACGATCCACTCGGGCTTGATCCCGAAGATCTTTGTCGTCGTGGAGTTCGCGGACACGATGGTGCCGTCGAGGTCGGCCACGATCACGGAGGCGCCCACGTTCTCCACGATGTTCGCGAGATGGCGGCGCGTCTCTTCGATCTCGCGCGTCTTCTCCCGCACGCGGTTCTCCAGCTCGCGGCTCCAGCTCTCCTGCCGGTCGCGGGCGATTTCCAGGCGATGGGTCATGTCGTTGAACGATCGCGTGAGGATGCCGAGCTCGTCGTCCGACGGCGCCTCCATGCGGGTCGTGAAATCCCCTTCGGCGACGCGCTCGGTGGCGCGCGCGAGGTCCTGGATCGGACCGATCAGCGAGCGCATCAGGATCGTCGTGCCGGCCGTGCCGAGCAGGATCATGGCGAGCGCGATGCTCGCGGCGCGCCACCGCAGCTCGCGCGTTTTCGCGAGCATGGGAGCCAGCGAGTAGGCGATGCGCGCGGTGCCGGCGGGCTCGCGCTCGCGGATCGCATCCTCGGCGAGGTCGGGCTCTTGCGCCTGCTTGGGCGCGTCGACGAGCACCGGCGCGACCACGTCGAGCACGACCGGACCGCTTCCGCCGTCGCGGCGCGGCTCGGCTTGCACGTGCGCCGGAGGAATCGTCGCGTCGCGCGCCGGAAGGAGCGATCGCACTTCTGCCGGAGTTCTCCGCGGAGCGATGTGCGATCTCGCGCTGCAAGTCGTAGATGCTGGCGTCGAGCACGATGGGATTCTGCAGGGCCGCGTCGATCGCGCGCTCGAGGAGGATGGCGTCGCCGGACTCGAGAGCCGGCCGTCGCATCGTGCGCGAGCATCTGCGCGACGCCTTGGGCGTCGCGGGTCGCCGCGTGCTGCTCGATGCGTTCCACGTAGAGCACGAACAGAGTGGAGAGCAACATCGAGATCATCACGTTGATCGAGGCGACCGCGACGGTGGCCTTGAACCGCAGACTGCGCAGAATGGTGACGACGCGCGGAAGGTTCCGGCGCAGCGGTTCTCGAATCGGCAACATTCGTGGCTCTTGCCTCGAAGGAATCTCGGTGTAGGGTGCTTCCCGGAATTGTCGGAATTCTCCAACCTTGGCTTGATCCGCCAGGTCCCCGAGGACGACGAATGAAGGAAGGCGCCCCCCGATTCCGAGCCCGTTCCGGACGAGGTCGAGGACGCCCGTGGGCTCCTCTGCCCGATTCCCGTGATTCGTCTCGCCCGCCGGCTGGAGGCCGTGGGGGTCGGCGCGACCGTCCTCCTTCTCGCCGACGACCCCCAGGCGCCCGAAGACGTGCGGCTGTGGTGCCGGGGGCACCGCCAGGAGCTCGTCTCGTCGCTCCCGGACGGCGGCGGCTTTCGCATCCGCGTCCGGCGAACTCGCTGAAGGGACGCAAGGGGCGTCAAGACTCCCTCTCGATCGGCCGATTCCTCCGGAGATCTCCAGAGATCGAGAACGTTCGCCAGGAGGATCGGAATGGACCTCGGGATGCGGGGCGCACCCTGGGTGCGCGCAATTCGATCGGCTTTCGTCGCGACCGTCGCGGGAATCGTCGTGTGCGGCACGGCCGGAGCGACCGGGCCGTCGGTGGATGGTCTTCGCGGTGTCGTTCGCGTGCACTCGGCCGACATGACGCCGGGATACATCTCGGGCTCGGCCTACGGACTCTATTCGAGCGCCAGCTACTCGGCCGCGGACTCTCCGCGCGGCCGGCCGGAAGACGTGAAGTTCGGCGCGTCGGCGATCACGTTCGCGTTCACGCCCACGCCCGCGATCGAGCTGGCGGTGCGCGGCACGCATGGAGAGCCAGTTCGTGGAAGCGGAGACGGAGGAAGATTCCCAGATGGGAATCGGGGGAGTGGGCTTCGGATTGAAGGCGCTGCTCACGCCGCCGCGCCGGTCGACGTGGAGTCTCGCGGGAGAAGTGTTCGCATCCACGGCGATCGGAGACGAGAACGCGCTCGTCGGCACCTGGAATCCCGAAGGCTTCGACCTGGGAGGGCGGCTCGACCTCACGTTCTCGCCGACGCGTACGGACCGCGCGCGTTCCGTGCGCGCGCACGCGAACGCCGGCTATCTCGCGCGCACCGGAGAGTTCGATGCGGCGGCATGGGAAGCCAGCTCCGCGGGCCCGACCCCGCAGCGCTCGGTGCTCCACGGAGATCTCGTGATGTACGGGGCCGCGGTGGAGATTCCCGCGCCTCGCAGCGTGACGTTCTTCACCGAATGGTCGGGTGAGTACGACGTGGACGCGGAGGCACGATTCGAAGACAACCCCATGCGCGTCACGCCCGGCATTCGATGGGCCGCGCGCGGCGGGAGCTTCGCGCTCACCGCGGGATGGGATGTTTCCTTGGCGTCGGAAGAAGCGGGTCCGAGCAATCAAATGGTCGCCGGCCTCACGTTCGGCGGCTATTCGACGAAGGTGACCGGGCAGGTCGTGGGCGTCGTCCGCGACGCGGAAACGGGACAGCCGATTCCGGGCGCACGCGTCACCGCGCGCAATCCCGGCGCGGCGCCGGCCGTCGCCAACGAGGAGGGACGATTCGCCTCGAAGCTGGAGGAAGGGTACGTCGTCCTGGATTTCTCGGCGGACGGATACACGCCGAAGACGCGCGTGGTCGAAGTGCGGGGCCACGACGACGTCGCGCTTCGATTTCCAGCTCACCAAGCGCGATCCGTTCGGCACGATCCAGGGACGCGTGCAGGACGGCAGGAACGGCGCTCCGCTCGCGGCCCGCGTTCGGCTGAGTGGGAGCGGAACGTGGACGGAGTGCGATCCCCAGACCGGCTCCTACACGCTCGATCGCGTGCTCGAGGGCCCGGTCACGATCGAGGTCGAGGCGCGCGACTATCTCCCGTGGTCGGCGGAAGCGCAGGTGGTGGCGGGGCAGGTCGTGGCGCGTCACGCCTCGCTCGCACTCGATCCCGCCGCGGTGCTGGCGCGTGTGGAAGGCGTGGTGAAGGACTCGGTCTCCGGACGCGCGCTGGACGCGACCATGTCGATCGGCGGACCGACCGGGCGCACCATTCCCGTGGATCCTGCGACCGGCGCCTACGCGATCGAGATCGAAGAGGGCGCGTACGCGATCACCATCGCGAAGCCCGGCTACCTCTCCAGGACGATGCGCTTCTCGCTCGACGAGCGGGAGCGCGTGCAGCAGGACATCGAGCTCAGGCCGCTTCCCGGAACGCTGGCGCTCGGGCGGCGCGCTCTTCGACAATGGGTCGGCCACGATCAAGCGCGAGTCCATGTCGGCGCTCGACGAAGCGGGGAAGTTCATGCTGGAGAATCCCCAGATCCGCGTCGTGATTCGCGGCCACGCGGATCCCGAAGGCGACGCGCAAGACATCGCCGAGCTCGCGCAGCTTCGCGCGGACGCGGTCATGAAGTATCTCGTCGTGGGATTCGGAATCGATCCGGTCCGCTTCCGGTCGATCGGCAGCGAAGAGAAGGCCCCGTCGACGGGAGCCGTGGAATTGGAAGTGGAGGCCGCCGCGCCCGCCGAGTGATCGGCGATCACCACTCCCAGCGAGCCGCGATCTCGACAAGGAGCCCGGTCGTGTCCCGGCCGGGCTCGTTCGTTTCGTTCGTCACCTGGCGCATTCCCGCTCGCATCGACGCGTCGATCACGTCCCGCCACGTCGCACGCACGCGCGCATGCGGAAACCAAGCGGTCTCCACGACGCCGGTGAGCGTCGCGCCCGCGTTCTGCGACGACGGATTCTCGGGATCCCAGAAATCTCCCGGACGGCCCTCGCCGTGCCTTTGGACGTCGAGCCCGACTCCCACGCGCAGGTCGGTGCCGAGGTCGGCGTCGGCGAACCCCCGATAGAACTCCACGTCCGGTCCGCGCGCGTATCCGAGCGGCAGCTCGTCCTGGATGAAATTCGCGCCGTAGAACACCGCGTACGTGTACTGGTAGACCTTGGTCGCTTCGAGGCGCGCATCCGTAGTGCAGCCCGGCGATGCTTCCCGCCCACGAGGCGCCTCCCTGCAGCCCGATGCGGTGCGGCTGCGAGGCCGACTCGGTGGCGATGTCGTCGAGCAGGAACTCGCCGTCGAGCCGCACGCCTTTGCCGACGCGCCACACCAGGTCCGCGCCGGCCATCACGTTGTTGCGCTGATCGTTGATCGTCTCGCCCTGGGGCGTCGTGCGATCCAGAATGCGCTGCACGATCGTGTAGGGGATCAAGTTCACCGCGTACAGGAGCTCCACTCCGTCGGAGGGATAGGCCGCGCTTTCGTGGAGGCCGAGATGGAGCCCGGGGAGAATCGCGAGCTCCAGCCGGTGCGCGGAGAACCAATGTCCGCTCGGTTGGTGCAGCGCCCCGGTGACCGCGGCGAAGCGGGCGCGGCCCCCGAAGGAGCGCGCGTAGACCAGCTCCGGATAGGCGATGGGCGCGTCGGAGAGCAGGAGCGTGCCCGACTCTCCCGGACCCCAGCGATTGCGATCGAGCCCGAACGCGAAGTCGGCGAATCCGCTGCGCACGGTCAGCGTCGCGAAGTTCGTATCGAAGTACCAATCCGATCCCTTCACGATGGAGTCGCCGAGGCTCTGCTCGTCGAGAATGCGTTCCACGACGACGTCGACCGCGACGTGCGCATGACGCGAAAGGTCCACGTGGAAGAGCGCGCCGGCGTAGGTTCCCTCGTCGATGTGTCCTTCCTCGTCGGTCACGTGCGCGAGCAGTCCGGCGGTGCTGCGCAGTCGCAGCGCGGCGCCGCCCGCCTCGAGCTGCGAGGAGCGGCGGCGTCGGTGCGGGGGCTCCTGCGTCGCCGAGCGCAAGCAGCTCGCGCGCGAGGATTCGCCGCACGCGGATCGCCGCGGGCCAGGACTCGATTTCGGGGCGCTCGCGCACCGACTCCAGATAGGCGCACGGCGATGTCCTCGCGCACCAGGGGCCGCGTGAACAGCAGGAGAGAGGGGAGCGCGCCGCGATTCCAGAGCGATTCCAGATCGGCCCAGATCGGATGCGTCGTGGGGAGCGTTTCGGGCGAGAGGACGACCTCGGCGCGCGCGGTCCCGTGCATGGTGAGAAGAGCGAGCACGAGGGCGGCGATCGATTCGCGCGCGCGTCGCCGGGGTCGGTTGCCGCACGCGTGGAAAAGACGCATAGTCGCGAACCTAGGAGGGCTCCGATGACCTGTCAAGGAAGCGCGTGAGCCGTAGCGTGCCCCGCGGATTCTTCAGGCTCGGGTCGCTCGCCCCGTTTCTTGTGGCCGCCCTTTTCCCGCCCTCGCTCGCGCGCGCGGATGACCTCGCCGAAGAGCTCCTCGAGAAGAAGTACAAGCACGGCGACTACGGCTTCTACTTCGGCGTGCAGGATCCGTGGGATGCGCAATTCGACGAGGTCTCCCCGGGCGTGTACGACTCGCCCACGTACGCCTATCCCATGGGGTTCAAGATGCGCTTCCGGTGGAAGGAGCGCTTCTATCTCGAGGGCGACGCCTCCTACGCGCGACGAGGCGAGGAACCCGTCGAGTTCGTCTCCACGCTCGCCGCTCCCGAGATCGACGCGCTCACGGTCTGTGCGTCGCTGCAGATGAAGCTGCGCCGGTCGGGGATGCTGCGGCCGTATGTCGGGGCCGGCGGCGTCTTCGTTTCCATCTCCCGAGACCAGGTCGTCGATCTCGCCCCGGCGATTCCGGAGCTCGAGGACAGCGCGGATCGATATCAGCTCGGCACCTGGAGCGAGATGGACGTCGGCATCCAAGCGCACTTGGGAGTCGACATCCGCGTCGGAAAGCGGGCGTTCCCGTTCGTGGAATATCGTCACCTCTTCGGAACTCTGGGCATCCAGGACATCACCGTGGGAGGGTTCTCGTTCTCTCCCGAGGATCTCGCGGTTTCCTCCACCTACGAGTACGCGGGACCGATCTTCATGGCGGGTTTGAAGATCCACTTCTGATCTGATACGCTCCCTCAAGCCCTTCCCCTCGTTCGAATCGATTCCGCGGGCGTGTGCGAAGCGCCGTCGCAGGGGAGACCAGTGTCGATGACGAAGCGCTTTGTCTTGGATTGGCTCCGATGCGTCCCCTTGGCCGCGCTGCTCGCGAGCGTCGAAGCCCGGGCCGCGATCTGGAAAGTGCCCGGCGATTTCTTCAGCATGTCGAACGCGATCTCGGACTCCATCGCTCGTCGCCCCGGGCGACACGATCCGCGTCGCCGGCAACGGCGGCGCGCTCTACCGCGAGCGTTCCGTGGTGACGCGGCCGCTGCGCATCGAGGGCGGGTGGCGCGCAGACTTCCAAGTGCAGGATCCGTCGATCTACGTGAGCGTGATCCGCGATCCCGCGGAGTTGTTCGAGCAGCCGCTCATTCGCGTGCAGGATGCGGGGAACGTGGTGATCGACGGGTTCACGTTGATCGGTGGCCGCCGCGGCATCGAAGTGTCGAACACGAACGTCCAGATTTCGCGATGCCAGATCCGCGGGCAGCGAAACCTCCCGAATCCAACAACCCGCACGTGAACGTGGCCGGCGCCGGGATTCGAGTCGCGGGAGGCTCGGCGACGATCAGCGACGTCGACATCCGCGAAACGAACTCGGCCTACGGAGGGGCAGGCCTGGGAATGGTGGGCGGCGCCCAGGTCACGATCCTGGACACGTCCATGCAGAACATGTTTTCCGCGACGGGCGGGATCAACGGGTCGGGCACGGGAATCTCCGCGAACAACTGCGGCAACCTCCACATGGAACGATGCGATCTCTCCAACGGAGTGAACGGAAACGATGCCGGCCTCCTTCTCGCGCGAAACACTCCGTTCAGCGCGCTGGATTGCTCGTTCACGTTCGGAGTGACCTCGGTCTCGGCGGGCGCGGTCATGCTCGTCGACTGCGCTTCGGCGACGTTGGAGGGATGTCTGGTCGAGGATTGCAACTCGAACAATCGCGGCGGCGGCATGTTCGTGGAGAACTGCGGCTCGCTCACCATGACCGAGTGCGCGGTGATCCGGAATCTCGGCAAGCAGGAGGGAGGCGGTCTGTACGTCGAAGGCACGCCGATCTCGTTCACCGACTGCCGGTGGGAGGACAACGCCCGCGAAGTATTTCCGGCTTCCGTCGTCAACAAGGGAGGCGGAGTTCGCGCGGTCAGCTGCTCGGGAAGCGTGACGCGCTGCTGCTTCGTGCGCGAGATCTCCAACGGCTGGGGCGGAGGGTGGTCGAATGCCGGCGGTCAGGTCACGTTCGAAGACTGCGTGTTCGACGGCGCGCGCTCCAAGATCTTCGGGGGGGGACTGCATGCGGAGCTCGCCGGGGGCGCGACGCTCACGCGCACGCTGTTCCGTGGATGCTCGGGGCTCTTGGGAGGTGCGCTGGGAGCATCATTCACGGCTCAGCTGAGCCTCGACCGCTGCACGCTCGTCGACAACGCGGGAGTCACCTCAGGAGCCGGCATGTATCTCGATACCGGTGCGGAGGCTGTCGTGGCCAGCTCCATCGTGGCTCGCGCAACCCACGGCGACCTCATCCACTGCTCGTCCGGCAGCGTGGTCCTCACCCATTCGAATGTCTGGAACGATGCGGCCACGAACTCGCGCCCCGAGTTCGGAGGAACCTGTCCCGACCCCGTGGGAACGGACGGAAATCTGAGCGACGACCCGCAGTTCTGCGTCCCCCCCGGAGCTCCGCCCTACTGCGATCCGTCCACCACCGCGTATACCCTGGGGCCGGGTTCCCCGTGCGCCGGTGCCGGCGTGGACGGCGTGGACATGGGTTGGCGCGGTGTGGGCTGCTCGGCGACGTCGGCCTCGACCGTGGAGAGCACGTCGTGGGGCCGACTGAAAGCGCGCTTCCGCTGATTTGACGCTGGGAACGAGACTCTGGTAGGATGTTCCCTGCGCTCCTGCCGTCCGTGGCGCGGCCGCGTTTGCACCGTCCGACGCAGCTTGGAAAGCAGCCGACTGAACCGATGACGCACGATCGCACCGCGCGAGTGCCTATTCGCTTTTCTGGGCTCTTTTCGCCGATCGTCCCTCATCCACCCCTTTCTTCTGCCGTACGACGCGATTCCCGGGGCGTCTCCGCACGCTCCCGTTCCGACTCGAGATCTCGCCACGAGGTGACGTCGATGCCCTTCGTCCAGCCTCGGCCGCCCGGAGCTTCCGGGCCAGAACCCTTACGACGATGCTGTTCGGGACCGCCCTGGTCCTGGCCTTCTTCGCCGGGGACCGTCCCGCCGCATGCCTCGATTCGTTCCCGCTTCGAGTTCCGTTCGACGGACGTCCGCATCGAAGGAGACGGCGCGGAAACGCGCGTTTCGATGCGCGGCGCGAACGTCGCCGGCGGCGAAGACGCCCCCGGGCTCCCCATGGTGATCCGGACGTTCTACGTTCCGGAAGGCGAGGAAGTCGCCGAAGTGGTGATCCGTGCCTCGCGCGAGAGCCATCTGGCCAGCGGCGTCTCGCTGCGCACGCGTACGACGCGCGCGCTGGAGCCCGCCGACGTCACCCGCCCGTATCCCACCGGCGCGCTACCGCCGAATCGCGACGCATTCCCGCGACGGACGGCGTATCGCTGGGTGGGGGATCCTGCGCCGGTCTCGTGGTGCACTCCGTCGCGCTCTTTCCCGTGCGCTGGAATCAGAACACGAAGGAGCTGACCTTCGCCGAGGAAATGGAAGTCGAGGTGGTCACGCGTCCGCGGTCACGCTCCAGTGACCTGGTGCGCTTGCGTCCGGCTCCCGCCGCCGGAAACGCGTTCGCGCAGTCGCTGGCCGGTGTCGTCGACAACGCCAGCGATCTTCCCCGGAGAGAGATGGCCGTGGAGCGCGGTGAGGGCGAGGGCGGATTCGATCCCCGCGATCTCCCCAGCGTCGACGGCAGCGGCGTGGACATGGTGATCGTCACGACGGCCGCACTCTCGGCGAACATGCAAACCCTGGCGAACTGGAAGACGAAGAAGGGCGTTCCGACGGTCGTGCGCACCCTCGACTGGATCGAAGCGAATTATCCGCAGGGTCACGATCTTCCCGAGAGAATTCGTCTCTTCCTGAGAGACGCGTACCAGAAGTGGGGGACGCAGTACGTGCTCCTCGGCGGGGACTATCCGCAAGTTCCGCCGCGCGAGAGCTACAACCGCTTCTATTTCGGCGGCGGCTCCATTCCCACGGATCAGTACTACGCGTGCCTCGAAGGATCCTGGAACGCGGACGGCGACGAGCTATTCGGCGAGGGCCAGTGGCAAGCGCAGAACGGCGACGATGCCGACCTCTATCCCGACCTCTTCGTCGGGCGCGCCTCGGTGCAAACCGCCGCGGAAGCACTCAACTTCGTCAACAAGTCGTTCACCTACGAGAAGACTCCTCCGGCGAACTACGTCAGCGTCCACGGCGCGTTCGCCGAAGTGCTCTTTCCCCAGGACTGGGAATTTGGGGATCCGCCGGCCGAGATCTCCCTCGACGGGAAGACGCTCGCGGAATCGCTGGACTCGATCGTCGATCCCACCTGGTCACGCTTCAAGTTCTATCAGAGCGACAACAATCTCGACCGCTCGATCGCGCTGAACCAGCTCACCGCCGGGCGCCACCTGCTCACGATCATGGGACACGGCGACGCGTTCAAATTCTCGGTCGGCAACGGCATCAATCCGCTGATCTACATCGCGGACACGGACACCACCCACAACAACAACAAGCTCATGTACGTCGTGGCCACGGCATGCAATCCGAACCAGTTCGATCTGGAATGCCAGGGCGAGAGCTTCATGAACAACACGACGGGCGGTGCCATCGCCGTCTCCGGTCCCTCGCGTGCGGACTTCCCGCTCTCGGCGAGCGACTTTAGCGTCTCCATGTACAAGCTCATGTTCGAGAACGGCGTGGTCGGGTTCGGTCCGATGAGCCAGATCAAGCGCATTCCGTTCCTGCCGATCTCGCAGACCGACTCCACGCCCGACCGCTGGACCATGCTCACCTCGACCCTGTTCGGCGATCCGGAGCTGCGTTTCTGGACGCAGGAGCCTGCGGCGTTGGTGGTGTCGCATCCCTCGTCCGTTCCGCTCGGGACCGCTTCGATCACGGTCACGGTGACGAACGGTGCCGCGGTTCCGCAGGCCGACGCGCTGGTGTGCATCAGCGACGCGTCGGGCACCTACAGCCGCGGCCGCACGAACGGTTCGGGACAGGTCGTGCTGCCGATCACCTCGACGCTGAACGGCACGCTCGGAGTCGTCGCCTCCAAGACGAACTTCAAGCCCTACGAAGGCTCGGCGACGCTGGGAACGGGATCGGGACCGGTGGTCCTGCTCACCTCCGCGGCGATCGACGACGACGGAACGCTGCCCTCGATCGGGAACAACGACGACCGGATCGACGCGGGCGAGCGGATCGAGTTCGATCTCACCGTGCGCAACGGCGGAAACGCGACCGCCAACACGGTGAACGCGACCGCGTCCGTTCTCGCCGGCTCGAACGCGATCTTCAACATCACCTACGGCGGCTCCGCCGATCCGACGAAGGTATTCGTCGGGCGAAATCGCCAGAATCCCGCCACGATTCCGTTCACACTGGACTTCGGCAATCCGACGATCGACTACATCGGGAAGCCGGCGTTCACGTTTGGTGCGGATTCCACCGCCGCGGACCGCGGCGTCTTCGTCTGGCAGGACCACGAGGGGTGGCACTTGCATTGGGGCAGCGGAAGCGACTCCACGCAAGTCTCCGGAACCGTGCTGACCAACGGCAAGGTCATCACCACGCAAGGTCTGGATCTGGAGAACGGAGCGGATGCGCTCACCGTGAACGGACCGCAGACGCAGGTCACGTTCTCGGGATGGACCCACCGGCGCGATCTTTCCGACGGCTTCGATCTGGCCATGGCCGACGCCACCAAGCTCTCCATCTTCACGGCCGGTGCGTCGCTCGGGAACATCGTGGCCGGCGGTACGGCGGTGGGAACCGTCGTCGCCGACGTGGACGGGACCGCGCGCGGCGGCCAGGTCGCGTATCTGAGCCTCACGTTCACGGCGTCGAGCGGAGGACCGTGGTCGACCATCGTGCCCATCGTCTTCGCCGGACCTTCGCTGGAATCGGTGGTGCACTCGATCAACGACAGCGTTCCACCCGCATCGGGAGACGGAGACAAGGTCCCCGAAGTGGGAGAGACGGTGCAGATTTTCACGACCGTCTTGAATCGCGGAACGGGAGCGGCGATCTCGGTGGACGGCACGCTCACCGGAGGCGCCGGCATCACCATCGTGGACGGCGCGGATGCCTACGGAGACATCGCCCCGCTCGCGCAGGACACGGGCACGAACGGCTACGTGTTCTCGATCACGAACGGCTCGGGAACATCCGTCCTGCTCACGCTGACCGACAGCGAGGGGCGGACGACGATGAAGACCATCGATTTCGCGGCCCCGGCGACGCCCGCGGCGCTCACCTTCGACTCCACCCCCACGGAGATCACGCTCACCTGGACCCCGAGCACGGAGCTGGATCTGGCCGGGTACCGCGCGTATCGCAGCTCCACGCTTGGGCGGCACGTACTCGCCGGTCTCGTATGAGCTCCTGCGCAGCGGCGCGCGATTCGTGGACGACGGTTTGGCGCTCGGCACCACGTTCTACTACAAGGTGTCGGCGGTCGATCTCTCCGGAAACGAGAGCGTGCTCACCGCGCCGCTGCAGGCCTGGACCACGGTTGCGCAGCTCGGCGGCTGGCCGCAGACGGCGAACAACAACGTGTTCGCATCGCTGGTCATGGCCGACTCGGACGACGACGGCGAGCGCGAGCTCTACGTGTCGTCGAAGGACTTCAAGTTCTACGGGTTCAACTCGGGCGGCTCGACGCGCCTCGGCTTCCCGGTCTCGACCGACGCGGAGATCTGGTCGGGAGGTCGCGCTCGCCGATCTCGACAAGGACGGGGATCTGGAAGTGATGTTCGGGTCGAACGACACCCGCTTCTACGTGCAGAAGTACGACGGCACGAAGTTCTTCGCCGGCGGAAGTCCGTGGTTCATCGATCTCCCCGGAGTCGGTGAGGAGATTCGTTCCACTCCGACGATTGCGGACGTGGACCGGGACAGCCAGCTGGAGTTCTTCTTCGGCTCGAATCACGGAAAGCTGTACGCGTTCAACCACAACGGCACGCGCGCAGATCGCGGGGACGGGACTCTTCTTCACTGCGCCGGGCCTACAGAGCATCTGGGGAACGTGTGCCGTGGCGGATCTCGCGAACGACGACACGCGGGAGATCGCATTCACCTGCTGGAACGACAGCCTCTACGTGGTGACGCCGACCGGAGCGCGGGTGTCCGGTTTCCCCCGCGGTGCCGGCGGCGACTTCAAGCGCGGCCCGGTGATCGGCGACATCGACAACGACGGCACCATGGAGATTCTCGCCGCGAACTCGGACAAGAAGCTCTACTGCTACAACCACAACGGCACGAACTACCTGGCGGGTGGAATCCTGGCGACGCTGCCGGACAGCATCGTGGCCGCGCCGTCGCTGGCCAATCTGGACGCGGATCCGCAGCTCGAGATCGTAGTGACCGCCTTGGACGGAAAGATCTACGCCTTCAATCACGACGGCACCGGGTTCCTTGCGCCCGGCGGGCTCTTCGCGTTCCCGGATCCTTCCGCGCCGGTGGCCAAGCAGAGGATCACGGCGAGTGCCATCATCGCCAACGTGGATGGAGACTCCGATTTCGAGATCTTCGTCGGCCACCACAACGGAAAGTTCTACGGCTACACCCACACCGGTGTGCTGATCCCCGGATTCCCGGTGTCGACCGACCTGGAGATCTACGCCACGGCCGCTGCCGGGGACATCGACGGGAACGGGGACATCGAAATCGCTTTCGGGTCGTTCGACGGAACTGTCAACGTGCTCGACTTCTCGGGACCGGCGACGCCGGCGAACTTGCCATGGCCCATGGAAGGGCAGAACCCGCACCGCACCGCGGTGTACGGCGAGCTCGGACCTTGGCAGACCGGAAGCAACGACATGCTGAGCGCGATCGCAGCATTCGCGTTGGAGCCGAGCATGCCGAATCCGTTCGCGGGGGCCACGACGATCCGCTTCGCGGCGCCGCAGCCGACGCCGGTCGTGCTGCGCATCTTCGACGTGTCGGGTCGTGCGGTGCGCACGCTTCTCGACGGCAGCGTGCCCGCGGGACGGCACTCGTACATTTGGGACGGGCGCGACGACGGCGGTCATGAGACCTCCGCCGGGGTGTACTTCGTGCGTCTCGAAGGGGCCGACAAGCTGCTCACGCAGAAGACGATTCGAATTCGCTGAAGCTCCGCAGCTCTGCGGCGTTTCGCTCCACGAGGGGCCGGGAGAGTTCCCGGCCCCTTTTTCATGCCCGGAGCGCGGCGTCTCGGCCCTCCCGGCTCCGGTCAAGACCCATCGGCCGTTTGCCGATTCTTCCCGGGAGGAGCTTTTCCATGCAACGAATGCCCCCTTCGACATCCCCCCGGGGTCCCGGCGCCTCTCCGGCGATCGACCTCGAGCGGCTCTCGGAGCTTCCGGCCGCCCCGGGAATCCTGCTCGAGATCTGGGACGTGCTCGGCAACGAGAACGGCTCCGCCCGAAAGCTCGCGCTCGTTCTGGAGCGCGACACCGCGCTCAGCGCGAGGATTCTCAAGCTGACGAACTCGGCGTATTTCGCAGCGCCTCGTCCGGTCTCCGACATTCTCTCGGCCTGCGTGGTTCTGGGGTTCGAGATGGTGCGCTCGATCGCGATCGGCGTGGCCTCGTTCGACGGGCTCACCCGCCGCGTCGGCCGAGTGCTCGACCTCGACGCGTTCTGGAGACACTCCGTCGCGGTCGGCGTGGCCTCGAAGGAAATCGCGGAGCGCGCCGGCCTGGGCCCCACGGGGACGGTGTTCTGCGCGGGGATCCTGCACGACGTGGGAAAGCTCGCGCTCGCGATCGTCGCGCTGGATCGCACGGGACGAGTGGTGCAGCGCTTCGAGACGTCGCGGTCCGCGACCGACGTGCGTGCGATCGAGCGCGAAGAAATCGGCCTCGATCACGAGCAGGCCGGCCGCGAGCTCGGACGCCAGTGGCGCTTCCCGCCAGAAATTCTCGCGGCCGTCTCGCAACATCACGAGCCGTGGGAAGTTCCCGGCGGCGACTCCTGGGGATCGCTGATTCACGTCGGGGATTGGACCGCGCGTCGGCTCGGCTTCGCATCGGTGCCGCACTCTCTGGCGCCGTGTCCCGACGCGCCCGATGCGCGCGCGCTCGCTCGGCTCTCGCTGACCCCGCGCTCGCTCGACGAGGTCTTGGCGCGCACGTCCTCCGAGATCCCGTCCAAGGTGGAGAGATTCTGTGAATCCCTCGCCCGCTGAAACACGCTCGCCTCTGGAGCAGCTCCGGGAGCGGCTGGACGCGGCGTCACGTGGCGGGACGCTCGATGCCGAGCGCGCTGAGGAATCGCTCGCGCTCTTGCAGCAGGCGCAGGAGGAGGAGCATCGCGCGCGGCAGCGTGTGCGCATCCTCGAGGAGACCGCGGCGCGGGGACTTCAGGAAATCGAAGAGAAGATCCTCGAGCTCTCCGTCCTGAAGCAGGTCGGGGACGTCACCGCCAGCGCGATCCGTCAGCCCGATCTCCTGGAGCGCATCCTCGACATCCTGGTGCACGAGCTTCGTGCCGAGAACGGCTCGATCATGCGCCTCGACGAATCCTCGGGCGCGCTCACCGTGTGGGCGGGCCGCGGCGTGCACGACGACGAGCAGCCGCCGCGCGAGCCAAGCTCCGCGATCCGCCTCGGTGAAGGAATCGCCGGCTGGGTCGCGGCGCGGCGCGAGCCTCTCCTGGTGAACGATGTGTCGCGCGACATCCGCTTCATGCAGCGCGGGGAAGGGCGCCCGGTGCGCGGCTCGCTGGTGTGCATTCCGCTCCTCGGCGACGCGCGCGTCCTCGGCGTGCTCAATCTCTCCACGTCGGAACCGGGCTCGTTCGGGATGCATCACACGCGCGTGCTTGGCATCGTCGCGAATCAGATCGCGTCCGCGCTCCTGGGGGCCGAGCTGCACCGCGAGCTGCAGAGCTTTTCCGGGCGGCTGGAGAGCGAAGTGGCGGACCGCACTCGCGAGCTGGAGAGAAAGACGGAAGCGCTGCACCGCAAGAACGATCAGGTCACCGACCTCTACTTCTCGCTGGAGCGTGCGCAGCGCGAGCTGGAGGAGCGCAACGGCGCGCTCGTGGAGGCGCTGACGTTCAACGACAACATCGTGGAGTCGCTGCACGTGGGCATCGGCGTAGTGCGTCACGACGGACACGTGGTCAGCTGGAACCGGGCGATGGGCACGCTGACCCGCGGGCTTCTCTCCAAGGAAGTGGTGCTCGGCCGGACCATCGGACAGATCTGCGAGGAGACGCGCGAGAAGTTCGCGCTCGGCGCCGCGCTGCTCGACGCTTTGCGCCTCGGAATCCCCTTCACCGATCGCGGGCGCGTGGTCACGACCCCCGACGGGGGAGAGATCCATCTGGACGTGCGCCATCTGCCGGTGTCGATCATCGCGGACGGGGAGACCCACGTGATCATCGTGATCGAAGACGTCACCGACGCCGTTGACTCTGCATCAGAGTCGCGTCAAAGCGGAGCGCCTCGCCGCGATCACCGAGACCATGGTCAGCGTGAACCACGAAGTGAACAACCCGCTGGCCGTCATCCTGGGATACGCGCAGATTCTGCTCGGGAGAATCGAGCGGGACGAGCGAGCTCTGGTGGAGGGTCCCAAGGCGCGCCAAGAGCTGGCGCCGGATCGAAGGGGAGGCCCTGCGCATTCGCGAGATCACGCAGAAGCTCGCGAGCCTGGTGGAGCCGGTCGTCACGCCCTATCCCGCCTCCGACGGCGTCAAAATGGTCGATCTCCGCCAGTCCCGCTGAACGAGGACGGGCGCCGCGAGCGCGAAACGGTCCCCGGGGCGCGGCGGACCGTCCCGCGGTGGAACTCCAGCTTCCGGAACGGAGTAGAGGCGTGATACGATGCCGCGCGGCATCATTTCCCAGGAGAGAACCGTGACGATTCGACAAGGTGGCGTTCTTCTCGGAATCCTGGCCGGGCTCGGCCTTCGCTCTCGGAGCGGAGACCCCCGAAAAGGGTTCGAAGAAGGCGTTCATCGTGTACTCCGCCGACGAGCGTTCCGAGCTCGCCCCCTGCGGCTGAAAAGCCAAAGACAAAGGTGGGCTGGCCCGGCGGGCCGGCGAGATCAAAGAGCTGGAAAAGCTTCACGGTGCGGTCTTCACCTGCACGGCCGGGGACATCCTGGAGGATCCCGCGCTGCAGAAGGACCCGCAGATCCGTGAGCTGAAGACGCGCGCCCTTTTGGAGTCGTTCGCGCTGCTCAAGCTACGACGCGATTGCGCTCGGAGAGACCGACCTCGGGATGGGGCCGGCTTTCTTGAAAGACGCGATGCAGAAGTACGCGCTTCCCTTCGTCTGCGCGAACGCCTACACGGGCAAAGACAGCGAGCGGATGTTCGACCCATACGTCGTCGTCGAGAAGAACGGCGTGAAGGTCGCGTTCATCGGCGTCGTCTCTCCCGAGCGCCACGTCATCTCCCAGTCCGAAGTCCAAGCTGCTGGAGCACAAGATCACGCTGCGCGATCCCTCCGAGGAGCTGGCCGTCTTGATTCCCGAGGTGCGCCAGAAAGTCGGACGTGGTCGTGCTCTTGTCGCACACCGGCATCGAGACCGCGGAATTCATGGCCAAGGATCTCGCCGTGGACGTCGTGATCGTGGGGCACTATCCCGCGATCGAGAACGACCCGCACAAGATCGGGAACGCGATCTTCTGCATGGCCGGATCGAAGTCCGATCGTTTCGGAACGCTCGATCTGACGTCTCGGGCCGGACGGCGCCGATCGACGCGTTCGAAGGAGACGCGATCCGCCTGCTCAAGACCGGTCCGGAAGTCCCCGAGCTCGCCGCGATCGCCGACGAAGCGGACAAGCAAGAGAAGGAGATCAACCACACCAAGCAGCTCGCGATGCAGCGCGAAGCGGACGCGACGGCGCTGAAGCAGAAGTCGGCGCGCGTGCACGAGCAGGGCGGAGTCATGGGCGCGGAATCGTGCAAGCAATGCCACCAGCCCACGTACGATGGGTGGCTGGCGACGCCTCACGCCCAGGCTTTCGCCGCGCTCGCGGAAGCGGACGCGTGGGACGATCCGGAGTGCGTGGGGTGCCACATCACCGGCGCCGACGGACAAGCATCACGTGGAAGCGAACGTCGCCCCGGAGCGCTGGAACGTGCAGTGCGAGGAGTGCCACGGCAGCGGCCTCGCGCACACGCGGGACGGGTCGTACGTGACTTCCGGCGAAGCCACCTGCCTCAAGTGCCACGACTCGCAGAACAGCCCCGAGTTCGAGTACGAGCTTTACTCTTCGTACGGAGTGCACTGACCGAGTCCCGCTGCGGGGATCGAGGCGGGCACGCCCATCCGCCGGCCGAGCCAGCTCCGATCGAGACCTCCTGCCGGGGTCCCCGGCCTGGACTCCGTGCGCAAGTCCGGGGCTCTCGGGCCCTGGGGCGAGGCTCGGCAAACCTCGTCGGCCCCTCGTTCTAATGCTCCTGCAACGACTTCCGGCGACTCCCCAGTCCGGCCGGCTCAAGCCCTTCTCGTTCTTGGCCGATGAAGGGCGAGCCGCACTGATCGCATCCCGAAGGGCTCGAGGGGCATGGCCGCGAAGCGAATCCTCGTCGTCGACGATCAAGAGAGCATGCGGCAGATGCTCTCGGATCTGCTCGAGCTCATGGGTCACGAGCCCCGCGCCGTGGAGGGTGGAGAATCCGCGCTCCGTGACTTGCGGAGCCATCCCGTGGATCTCGTGATCACCGATCTCAACATGCCGGTCATGAACGGCATGGAGCTGATGAAGCAGATCAAGACCGAGTTCCCCGGCACACCGGTGATCATCATCACCGGGTACGGCTCCTTCCACACCGAGAAGCAAGTCCTCTCCAACGGTGCCGACGGGTACATCCCCAAGCCCTGCACCATCCATCGCGTCCAGCAGACCGTGAATCAGGCGCTCGGCGTCACGTCGTAGCCCTCTCGATTCCCGCCAGGATCGCACGCTCGTCCCAGCGCGACTGCCCGATCGCCCGTCGGTGAGGTATCTTGCCCCCCTCGAGGGAGGGGTGCGTGCCCTGGACGAAGCAGGCGTTCGACCGCTGGTATCTCGTCGTCTATCCGCACCGTGACGGCACCGAGGCCAAGCGGCTCGTCGCGCTCCTTGGGCGAAGCGTGCGTCTCGCCGGTGCTCGGCTCCTCGATCTCGGATGCGGTCCGGGCCGGCACCTTCGCGCGTTCGCCGAGGCGGGGAGCAGGGCCGTCGGGCTCGACCGATCCAGCGCACTCCTGGCCTGTGCCGCCAGCGAGGCGGCCGCCGCCGGCGTCTGTGCGCAGTTGGTCCGCGCCGACATGCGCGAGCTCCCCTTTCGCGAAGATGCGTTCGACGGTGCGACCTCGTTGTTCACCACGCTCGGATACTCCACCGAAGACGACGATCGACGCACGATCGGCGAAGCCTCGCGCGTCGTCCGGGACGGCGGATTCTTCCTTCTCGATTTTCTCAATCGCGAGCGCGTGCTCGCCGACCCGCTGCCGGAAACGGAACGAGTGAACGGCGAGTATCGCGTGCGCGAACGCCGCCGGCTTCAAGACGGCTCCCGGCGCGTGATCAAGAGGGTCACGATCGAGCGCGCCGCGGACGGGGCGACGGTGGCCGACTACGAAGAACAGGTGATGCTCTACCGCGAAGAGGAGCTGCGTGCGTTGATCGAGTCGGCGGGATTCCGTGTGGACAGCGAATGGGGGGACTACGACGGCTCGGTCTGGGAGCCGGAGCAGAGCCCGCGCCATCTCCTTCTCGCATTCAAGGGATCGCGTTGACTTCCGCACCTCCGCGATGCGCGCGCGGAGCGCGTTTCCACGCGGGCGTCGGGATTCCCCCTGGATTTCCTGCGCGGAGCACCGGCGGCGACGCGATTCTTCGAACGCCATCCCGCGCGGCTGGAGGATTTCGACGCGCGCGCCCGTGCGATCACGCCGCGGGTGGAGGCCGTCCCCGTGTGGGAGCGTGCGGAAGCAACTGCGGTGCGTTGGGGTGCGCCCCCCGCAGCGATCGAGGGGGCACGCCGGCTCGCGAACGGGAGCGCGTTGTGCGTGATCGCGGGGCAGCAGCCGGGACTCGTACTTGGGCCCGCTCTACGCGATGTACAAGGCGATGACCGCGATCCGTCTCGCCGCATTTCTCGCCGCGCGATGGAGTCGTCCGGTGGTTCCGGTGTTCTGGGTCGCGGGCGACGACAGCGACTTCGCCGAGATCGCGTCCGCATATGTTCCGCGCGAGGACCGCAGCATCGAGAAGTGCTCGCTCGCCGGAGGCTCGCTCCCCGCAGGAGGAATGGTCGGCGATCTTTCCGCGCAGGAGACGCTTGGCGCGCTCGCCGCCGATCGCGAGCGGTGGGCGGCGACGCCGTCCGGCGCGGAGCTGGTGCGCGCGCTCGAGCGCGCCGGCACGCGCGGCCGCGATCTCGGCGAGATCGCCGCGGCGCTTCTGTATGAGTGGTTGGGCGCGTCGGGGCTGGTCGTGATCGACGGGCGATGGGAGGAGCTGCGCCGCGGGGCGAAAGATGTTTTCGCCCGTTTCGCCGAGGATCGTGCGCAAGTGGAAGCTGCGGTGTCGGGCGCCGGAGAAGCGCTGCAGGCGGCGGGGTACACGCCGCGCCTTTCTGACGTGCAAACGAGGGGAGGGCTTTTCACGATCGACGCCGGCCGGCGTCTTCCGTTCGAAGGCGACGACGCCGCGCTCGCGGCGCGCGCCCGCGAGCATCCCGAGTCGCTCTCTCCCAGCGTGGTGCTGCGCCCGATCGTGCAGGACCATCTCCTGCCGAACGTCGCCACGGTCGCGGGTCCGTCGGAGATCGCCTATCACGCGCAGATCGCTCCCGCGTATCGCCTCCTTGGCGCAGAGCCCGCGGTATTGGTGCCGCGCTTCGAAGCGACGCTCGTTCCCTCCGGCGTGGCCACGCTCGCGGAGCGCCGCGCCCTCGCCGTGGACGAGCTGGTGCGGGACTTCGACGGCGCCATGCGCAAGAGCGCGTGGCGCGCGGTTCCTTCTGAAGTCGGGGAGCGCGTGGTGGCGCTGGAGCGCGCGCTCGAGCGCGAGGGCGCGCTCCTGGACGGCGCTTCCCGGGAATTCTCCCCGCGTCTCGAAGGCGCGTTCGAGCAGACCCGCAAGCGCATCGCCGAAGGGATTGCCCGATTCCGCGAGAAGGTGGAAGACGCGGCGCGGGATGCCGAGCGCCGGCGCGATCCGCACCTTCGCCACTACCGCGAATTCCTGGCGCCGTTCGGGCAGCCGCAAGAGCGCGTGCTCTCCTCCGTCACGCTCGTTCTGGAAGGCGGGCCGGCGGTCGCCGAGCGATTCTTCGGGCTCGTCGATCGCCACCTGGAGGGCGTGCTCGCGCAGGACCCCGCGCACTGGCTCGTCGAGCTCGAATCGCTTTCGGGGACGGGCGGCGTATGAGAGTCGTCGCGTTCGGTGCGCATCCCGACGATGTGGATCTCTATGCCGGCGGCCTCGTCGCCGGACTCGCGCGCCGCGGCGCCCACGTGGTGCTCGTGGACATGACCGCGGGCGAACGCGGAACGCGCGGGACCAAGGCGATTCGCGCGCGGGAGGCGGAGGAGGCGGCACGCATTCTCGGCGCCGCGGCGCGCGAATGCTTGGGCCTCCCGGACGGCGGGCTCGACGCCGGGGATGCCTCCCAGGAAGAAGCGATCGTCGATGCCCTGCGCCGGCACCGTCCCGAGCTGGTGATCGCGCCGTGGGAAATCGACGTGCATCCCGATCACAAGGAAGCTGCGCGGCTCGTGGAGCGCGCCTGGTTTTTCGCGCGCCTCCCCGGTCATCCCGCGAAGGGAGAGCCCGCGCGCCCCGGCCCGGTTCTCTCGTACGAACAGAAGATTGCATTCACTCCCGATCTCGTCGTCGACGTGGGCGCGGACCGCGAGACCAAGCGTGCCGCGGTGGGCGCGTTCGCCTCGCAGTTCACCCGTGACCCGGGAGATCCGCGCGCGACCGAGATTTCCGAGCCCTCGTTCCACGAGATGCTCGAGGCGCGGATGCGCCTGCGCGGGGCCTCGATCGGGGTCGCGTGGGGCGAAGGGTACAAGCGGCGCGGACCGCAGCCGGTGAAAGACGTGCTCCAACTCTTCGGGGGAGATTCCACGTGAAGATCGGGATGGTGTGCTATGCGAGCCACGGCGGGAGCGGCATCGTGGCCACGGAGCTCGGCGTGGCGCTCGCCGCACGCGGGCACGAGGTTCACTTCGTCACCAACGACGTGCCGGTGCGGCTGAATCGCTTCCTCAAGAACGTGTATTTCCATCGCGTGGAGATCGACGACTATCCCGTGTTCACCCACTCGCCGTACTCGTTGAATCTGGCCGCGAAGATCCTCGAGGTCGCGGAGAGCGAAGAGCTGGATCTGATCCACGCGCACTACGCCGTGCCGCACGCCACGTGCGCGTATCTCGCCAAAGAAATGCGCCGCCCGAACGAGCTGCGCACGGTCACCACGCTCCACGGCACCGACATCACGCTGGTGGGCATCAAGCCGTCCTACTATGCGATCACGCGCTTCTCGATCGAGAAGTCCGACGGCGTGTCCGCCGTGTCCGACTGGCTGCGGCGCAAGACCTACGAGAGCTTCCCCGTCACGAAGGAGATCGACGTCATCCCGAACTTCGTCGACTCGAAGAGGTATCGCCCGATCCCGGGCTGCCGCGAGCGCGACGGGATCGCCAAGCCCGACGAGCTGGTGCTGCTCCATGCCTCGAACTTCCGCCCGGTGAAGAACGTCGGCTCGGTGGTGCGCGTGTTCGCCGAGCTGCGCAAACGCTGGCCGGTTCGACTGCTGCTGGTGGGCGACGGGCCGGAGCTGCCGCGCGCGCAGGAAATGCTGAACGAGCTCGGGGTCGCCGACGCAGTCGTGTCCTTGGGAGCGCAGGAATGCGTCGAGGACATCTACCCGTATGCCGACGTTCTGCTTCTTCCGAGCGAGCATGAGAGCTTCGGCCTCGTCGCGCTGGAGGCGATGAGCTCGGGCGTCGTCGTGGTGGCGACGAATCAGGGCGGAACCAAGGAAGTGATTCGCCACGGAGTGTCGGGCTTCCTCCACGATCCGCACGACGTCGACGGAATGGTGGCGACGATCGGCGGACTCTTCGAGCATCCCGAGCGCATGGAGCCGATTCGCGTCGAAGCGCGCCGCGTGGCGAAGGAGGAGTATCCGATCGATCGCGCCGTCGACCGCTACCTCGAGCTGTACGAGAAGGCACTGCGATGATCGAGGTTCGGGAGCACACGATCGAGCTGGTGAACGAGGTGGGACGCCGGGTGCGCGCCGACGTTCGCAGTCCGGCGGGTGCCGGACCCTTTCCGACCGTGGTGATTCTCCCCGGCTTCAAGGGTTTCAAGGATTGGGGCATGTTTCCGCCCACGGCGCGCCGGCTCGGCGAACGGGGCCTCGCCAGCGCGTGCGTGAACACGTCGATGAATGGAGTGCGCGGCCGCGACGTGTTCGACGACCTGGAAGGATTCGCACACAACACTCCCTTGCGCGAGCGCGCCGACGTGGAGCTGGTGATCGCCGCGATTCGAAGCGGAGACGCGGGCGCGGAGCTGGACGGTGCGCGCCTCGGAATCCTGGGGCACAGCCGCGGCGGGGGCGTGGCGCTCCTGGTGGCCGCGCGCGATTCCGCGGTGCGCGCGGTGGTCACCTGGGCGTCGATTGCCTCGTTCTTTCGCTACACGGAACGCGCGATCGCGCAGTGGAGAGCGACGGGCCGCCTGGAAGTGCCGAACATGCGCACCGGACAAATGATGTGGCTCGATCGATCGGTGCTGGAGACTCTCGAAGATCATCGCGACGAGATCGACTTGGAACGAGCCTGCGCGAACGATTGCGGCACCGTGCCTGTTCGTGCACGGGGAGCGGGACGAAGCCGTCGATGCCGCGGACGCGGGGCTTCTGCACGCGTGGTGCGGCGCGGCAAAGAAGGAAATCGTGATCGTGCCGGGCGCCGGGCACACGTTCGGGGCCGTCCATCCCTGGGCGGGACCGACCCCGGCATGGGAGCGCGCGGTGGGCGCGACGGAAGATTGGCTGGCGCGATGGCTCGGCAACCGCGCGGCGGAGTGATCGAAGCACGATGGAGCGAGAGGAGTATCATCGCCTTCGCGAGCATGAGGAGCGCTACTGGTGGCACGTCGGCCGCCGCGATCTCCTGGCCGCGATGCTGCGTGGCGGCCTCGCGCCGTCTCCCTCGCGCGTGGGATTCGACATCGGCTGCGGCACCGGCTCGAACTTCGCGTGGCTCGCTCCGTACGGTCGATTCTTCGGGAGCGAGGTGACCGGCGAGCTCTGGACCGACGGGCGACCGCGTCCGGGGCGTCCGGTGATGATGGCGCGCGGGGAGGCGCTTCCGCTCGCCGGCGGGAGCGTGGGATTGTGCACGTTCTTCGACGTGCTCGAACACGTCGACGACGACGTCGGTTTCCTTCGAGAAGTGCGCCGTGTTCTCCTTCCGGGAGGCGTCGTGCTGCTCTCGGTTCCCGCGTATCCCTTTCTGTGGTCGGAGCACGACGTGAGCTTGCACCACAAACGGCGCTACGTGCGCCGCACGTTGGAGGAGGCGGTGCGCGGCGCGGGATTGAGAGTCACGCGCATCACCTACGGAATGGCGTCGATGTTTCCGCTGATCGCCGGGTGGCGGCTGCTCACGAAGCCGTTTCCGCACCGCGGTCCGGCGAAGACCAGCTACGTCGCGACGCCGGGACCGATGAACGCGCTCTTGATCTCGGTGCTTCGCGCGGAAGCGTGGGCGCTGGAGCGAGCGAACTTGCCGTTCGGCACGTCGCTGTTCTGTCTCGCGACGAAGGGGGAGGAGCGATGAGTGAGCCGGAGCTTTCGGCGGAGGCGCTGGACGCGTTTCGTGCGGTGTTCGAGAGCGCGCGGCGCGCGAACGTCGTCGAGCCGACGGCGATGACCCTGGCCACGGCCGACGCGCGCGGGCGGCCGTCCT
The DNA here is from genome assembly GCA_963725045.1 of uncultured Gemmatimonadales bacterium. Taxonomy (GTDB): domain Bacteria; phylum ARS69; class ARS69; order ARS69; family ARS69; genus CAVRWY01. The sequence continues at coordinate 4,322 of CAVRWY010000018.1, read as the reverse complement.
CCCGCACGGTGCTGCTCAAGGGCTTCGATGCGCACGGCTTCGTGTTCTTCACGAATCTGGAGAGCCGCAAGGCGGAGCAGCTCCGGGAGAATCCGTGGGCGTCGCTGACGTTCTTGTGGGCGGCGATCGAGCGACAAGTGCAAGTCGAAGGCCGCGTGGAACGGGTGGACGATGCGGAAGCCGACGCGTACTGGGTCGACCCGCCCGCGCGAAAGTCAGATCGGCGCGTGGGCCTCGCGGCAGTCGCGCGCGCTGGAGTCGCGCGAGGAGCTCGTCGCGGCCGCCAAGAGTCTGGAAGAGCAGCATCGCGGCGGTCCGGTCCCGCGCCCGCCGTTCTGGTCGGGGTTTCGCTTGGTGCCGCACCGCATCGAGTTCTGGCGGGGGATGCCGCATCGTCTCCACGACCGCGTGCTTTTCGTGCGCGGCGAAGACGGGCGCTGGACGAAGTCGCTCCTGTTTCCCTGAGAGAGCGCGGCACGAGAGACGCGGCGGCGGCGCGCTAGTCCCCGGCGCGAATCCGGTGCGCGGCGGCCGCAATCGCCACCGCACCCATGGCCAGGAGCACCAGAATCGGGATCGCGGCTTCGCGGAATCCACCGCCGTAGGTCGCGACCGCGTGCAGGCCGTCCATCGCCCAGGCGGTCGGGAAGAGATGGGCCGCGGCGCGCATGGCCTTCGGCACCACTTCCAGCGGCCACCATGCTCCGCCGATCGAAGACATCATCATGGACGCGATCCAGGACGCCATGGCCGCCGCCGCCACCGTGCCGAAGCGCGATCCGATGAACAGCCCGATTCCCACGCAGGTGAACGCGAACGCAAGCGCGACGGCGAGGAACGCCGCGGCATTTCCGGCAATGCGATAGCCGAAGAAGAGATGCGCGCCCCCGAGAAGGAGCAGCACTTGCAGTGCGGCGATGATCCATCGGGCGAGCACGCGGGACAGAACGACTTCACTCGAGGGAATCGGCGCGGTCGCGACGCGACGAAGCGCCCCGGACGTCCTTTCGGTGACGAGCAGGGTAGCGGCTCCGATCACCGTGGACATCAGGACGAACACGACCAGATTTCCCGGCACGCTCTGTCGAAATCCGGAGGGAATGAGGCCGACGCCGGCCCACCGCGAGTCGACACGGACATTGGAGGTCGCTTGCACGGCGGTGTTCCATCGCGTCCAGGAAGAGTCCGACCATCCGCTGGAGTCGGGCATGGCTGCGGCGAGCGCGCCGTGGAAGCGGACCAGCGCGCGGAAGATGGCGGCGTCGGCGGCGAACGAGAACTCTTCGTCTCCGCTCTCGTGGCGCACGTTGCGCACGGTCACGGGGTGCGCCGCCAAGACGGAATCCTGAAATCCCGTCGGAATGACCAGCGTGCGCGGCGCGGACGCGGTGTCCGCCGTGGTGATCTCGAGCCGCGTGGTGTCGAGGAGCGCGGTGAATGCCGCCGAGGTCGGAGTGTCGTCTTCGTCCCGCACCGCGAGCGCGACCCGGCGGTTCTCGCGCGCCGCGGAATCCTGGCGAAACACGCTTCCAAAGAAGAGCATGAAGAGAAACGGCATGATCACGGTCCACATGAGCGCCGAGCGATCGCGCCGCAAGTGATTCCACTCCAGACGGAGATTCGCGAGCAAGCGACGCAGGCGGTTCATCGTCGTCCCCGCGGCATGCGGTGCCGGCCGCTCATCGCAGACCCCGCTGCACGCGGCGCTCCAGGAGCGCGCTTCCCAGACCTGCCGCGACCAGGAAGATCGCGAGAAGCACGCCCAGGTGCAACGCCACGCCGGCGATCCCCGCGCCGTCGCGAAGCACGCGGCCGAAGGCGTCCACGCCCCAGAAGTTCAGCGTGAACGGAGAGAGCGCGCGCATTCCCGGGGGAAGCGAGCTCAGCGGAATCCAGCTTCCGCCCAGAAACGACATGACGAGAAGCACCATGGATCCGACGATCGCTCCTTGGCGCTCCGAGCGAGCGAGTCCGTAGGCGAGCGCGGCGAATCCTCCGGCGGCCAGCGAGAACGCGAGGGACAGCGCGGCGAACGCGGCGAGATCGACTTTGCGCTTCACGAACGGCGCACCGAAGAGCGAGAGCAGAGCGATTCCCAAGAGCCCAAGGATCACGGTGTAGACGATGCGCGCGCGCACGATCGTCGCCGGGCGCAACGGGGACGCGAGCGCGCGCGCGAGCGTACCGCGGGCGACGTCGCGCAGGAGATCGCGCATCGACGCATCGGCGATCATCACCAAGGCCATCACCGCGAATCCCGGGAGCAAGAGGAGAAAGATTTGCCCGGCCCCCGAGTCGTCGCCGGAGCCGGGATCGTCGTCCGCCGTTTCCAGCCTCGCGACCGGAGGGAAGAGAAAGCGACCCGGCCCCGAGAGCGTCTGCGTCATGGCCGCTGCGACACGACCGATCTCCGCAGGATCGGGGGCTCCCGTCCCCTCCGTGGCGCGGCGCAGCTCTTCCAGGGGTTCGCCGAGAACGTGTCCGGCCACGGCGAACCCGTCGGCGAGCACGAGCGCGCCTTCCTCCACGACTTGGGGGAGGACTGCGCCACGCGGATTCTTCCACGTCGAGATCGTCGTGGAGTCTCCGTTCAGCACCGCCCGGGAAAAGCCCTTCGGGAATACGAGCAGCGCCGAGGCCTCGTTCTGATCGAGTCGCACGCGCCCTTCCGCGGAATCCACCACCGTGGCTTCGAAGCGCTCGCGAAACTCCGGACGCTCCACCGCGCTGGAAAGGAATTGAGCGAGGTATCCTTCGTCTTCGATCGCCAGGAGGAGGCGGATCTTGGGAGGGCCGCTCGCGCCGCCGAACGCGAGCGCGAACACGGCGCCGAGTGCGACCGGGAAGAGCAGGAGGAGGATCGCGGCCGCCGGCTCGCGCAGCGTGCGGCGCAGGTCGCGCCGGAGAAACGCCGCCAGCTCCTTCAATCGCGGAGCTCGCGCCCGGTCAGCTTCAAGAAGACGTTCTCGAGGCGCGGCTCCTGCACCACGACGTCGTCGATCGCAAGCCCCGACGCGAGGATCTTCTCCAACACCTGCGACACGCTGCGATCTCCCGTACCCAGGATGGCGCGCCCCTTCTCCGGGAAGTGCACCGTGCCGTCGATGGAAACTCGTGCGCGGAACGCGGGCTCGTCGAAGTCGCCGCGCACGCTCACGATGCGTCCTTCACCGAGCGAGCGCTTGAGTCTGGGGATGTCGTCGTCGGCGAGAATGCGTCCGTGATCGATGATCGCGACCCGGTCGCAGAGCATCTCCGCTTCTTCGAGATAGTGCGTCGTGTAAAGAACGGTCGCCCCCGCCTGCGCCTGCTCGCGCACGATCTCCAGAATGCGCGCCCGCGCGTGCACGTCGATGCCCACGGTCGGCTCGTCCAGGAGAAGCACCGGCGGACGATGCAGAAGCCCGGCAGCGAGATTGAGCCGGCGCTTCATGCCGCCGGAAAACTTCGACACCGGATCCTTGCGACCGGCCAGGTCGACCTTCACCAGCACCTCCTCGATGCGCGAGCCGAGCTCTCGCCCCGAGAGGCCGTACAGCGCACCCCAGAATTCGAGATTCTCGCGCGCGCTGATCTCTTCGTAGAGCGCGATCTCCTGGGGGACGACACCCAGGAGCGCCTTCGCTTCGCGCGGCGATGCGGCCACGTCGATGCCGCGGAGAAGGACGCGCCCGGAGTCGGGCTTGAGGAGGCCGGCGATCATGGAGAGCGTGGTCGTCTTGCCGGCGCCGTTCGGACCGAGAAGGCCGGTGATCTCTCCCGGCTTCGCCGTGAACGAGACGTCGTCGACGGCGACCACCGATCCGAACTTTCGCGAGAGGCGCTCGACGACGATCAAATGTGGACCCTCCGAAGGCCGGAACGATCGGGGGCGGCCAGGCCGGTGTCAACGGGGTTCCCAATCCGCAGGCGATTCGCTATCTTCTCCCGGCCCGAAACTACGAGCCGAAGTGGTGAAATTGGTAGACGCGCACGGTTCAGGGCCGTGTGGGGGAAACCCCGTGTGGGTTCGAGTCCCACCTTCGGCACTCCGCTGTCCTAGGAGGGCGTGCCTCGCCCTCCTTTTTGTTTGAGTTCGGCGCCCCCGAGGGTACGCAGTGTCAGGAGCTCGATCGCTGCAAAGCGCGATCCCGTGGTTTCTCGGCGGCTTCGCGGCCTTCACTCCGTTCAGCATCGCCGGGGCGCACGCGTGCCTCACGGCTGCGACCCTGCTTCTCCTTGCGGATCGCACCAGCCGCATGGAGGCGTGGCGCTTCCTGCGAACGCACCCGCTTTCGCTCCCGATTCTGGCGTGGTTTCTCGCGAGCGTGATCTCGGTCGTG
>CAVRWY010000017.1:40000-187020 GCA_963725045.1 uncultured Gemmatimonadales bacterium | reverse complement strand
TCGATCAGCTGCTCCATCCCGAGAAGTGGATGCCCGTGTCACCGCCGACCCGAGCCGCATGCGAAGCGCCTTCGCGAGCACGGAATCACCAAGTAACCGGAAGGAAGGACGACGCCATGATTCCGCCGCCCTTGCTTCCGTGATCGCCGGGACGCTGTGCATAACGGCGTCCCGGCACTCTCGCCTCCCGATCTCTTTCCATTGGACCGTGCCCGGGTGGACCTACCGGCGATCCCCGCGTTCCGCTCCCGACGGGGCGCCGACGAACATGCCTCTCGGTTCCGGGGCGCTCCCTGGAAACTCCTGGAGCACATACTGGAACGCGACCGTTCGTAATCAGTCCGGAGAAAACACCGGTGGGCCGTTCAGTCACTTCATGTTTCTGGACGACTACTTCCAAGCCTCCAACTGGTCGTCGTTTCTTCTTCCGAACGGATACGCGTTCTACATGAATCATCCGGCGGCGACCCCCATCAAAGGCGGGCGTCACACGATGCTCTCCCGTGCCGACGTCTACAACGATCTCGAGAGCAACGAGTCGAACAACGACTGGGCGCGACAGTACATCTGGTCGGGGCTCCCTCTCACCCGAACGTCCCGGTGACTCGTACGTACGATCCATACGTCTTCTCCACCGGGTGGGGTCCGAACTGGAACAACGAAGGGCTTCGGGGCGCGCCGGGACGTCCATTATTGGAACGTCTTCGCCGTCATGCCCGGAAGACGCTTCTTCGGACTTCGACATCCCGCTCTGCACCGAGACTCCGGCGAACATTCCGCAGCAGGGCTTCGGGAACGCGGTCGCCTCCTAGCCACGCGGTTGGGACACCGACTTCGTCATCCTCGATCGCAACATCGTGCCCGAACGGCACGTATTACGCCTCCGTTTACAACTGATGGGGCACTGCGAACAAGGTCGTTGAGTTCGACGCCGATCAAGGGACGCTCTTCAATCCGGGCGAGTCCACCCACTTCTACCTCGATTCCGGAGAGATCGTCAACATGCACGAGGTCTATCTCTGGGCGGACAACCGCACACGAATCCAAGATTCGCCGCCTCGCCGGAGACTCCGACGTGTACGTGGGACTCTTCAATCCCTCGAGCGGGTTCGCGGAGCGCCGACGCCGTGGCTGGGCCGCCACGACCGGTCTCGGCCCCGGCAACGACGTCTTCATCAACTACACGGCTCCCGTGGGCGACTTCTACGGAATCGTGGTCGCGAAGCCCGAGCCGCAATCACTCGCGAAGTCGCTGCAATACTCCGTCGTGGTCAGCCAGCTTCCCAACATCACGCACTATGCACCGGAGGGTTGGTACGGCGCCATCGTTCCGAGGATCGCACCGGGACTCAACGTTGCTTCGCACCGCTCTCGCCGACGCTCCGGGAAACGTGCTCCGAACTACTTGGACAACTTTTCGAGCATCAACCAAGGCCCGGCACGGCACCGAATTTCTGGACTCGCCTCTGGCCCGACGACGTAGCCTCGATCAACGGCTTCTTCGTCGGGCACCTTCCCCGCAGGGAGGCTTTCCCGTACTGGCTCAACACTCGCAGGGTACGCTCGTTCCGGGAGGTCTGCATCACCTTCGGTCCCAGTCGGACGTCTTCGCAGAACGTCGTCGAGTTTCTCGAGACCGACAACGACTTCACCGACTGGTTCGTGTGGTCGCCGATGGTTCTCGCGAATCAGGTCCCGGTCCTCGCGCACGCTCCGCCGATTCACGACTCCGTACGGCGGCGGACCGTACGAATCCTGCGATGGCTACCGCTCGCCGGGCTATCAAGGGAGCTACTGGACGGCGATCGGCATGATTCCGATGAGCATGTCGAATGAATACGACGTCCGTCTCCACCCGGCGTCGGGGGGAGCAAGGACGGATTCGGCAGCACGCTCGCGTGGTCGGCGGATCCCGTTCGCGGGCAATCCCGATTTCTGCATCGTCAATTTCAATGTGGTTCCGGGGCTCGCCGTTCGACGTCTCCGTCACGAACTGGAGTGGGTCGCACGGACGACTTCTACGTTCAGCGTGCGGATGCGCCGTACTACGGCATCGTGCCGGCCGGCGTTTCGCGATTCGGGCCGATGACGCTGGACGCGTACGATTGCATGAACATCCACGAGTTCTACCTTCAGGCCGGCATCCCCTACTACATCTCGGTGAACAACGTGTCCGGGAACGTGGACCTCGAGATGTTCTTGTTCGACGGGTACGTCCCGTACCACACGAAGAGGCTCGTACATCGGCGTACACCAACGCGGCCGGTTCCGGCGGAGACGAGCACCTCGGTCCCGTCACGGTTGCGATCTCCGGGTACCACGCGGTCGTCGTCGCCGAAGAGCAAGGCGTTCGACGTGAACACTGCGTCGACATACGAGGTGGTGTTCTCGACCGGACAGAGCGTCGTCGATGCGCCGACGTCGAAACGCGCCGAGGGCGTTCGCGCTCTCCGCGCCGCGGCCGAATCCGTTCGCAGGTCAGACCACGATCGAGCTCGCCGGTCCCGGCCACGGCGGCAAGGCTGCAGCGTCGCCGTGTACGACCTGCAAGGCCGGCGCATCGCCGACCTCGCGAGCGAATCGACGCCCGGCCGGCACACGCTGACGTGGGACGGACGCGATGAGCCGGCCGTAACGCTGCCGCCGGGGTCTACTTCGTGCGGCTCGAGGCGCCCGGAGTGAACGAGACGAAGAAGATCACACTGCTGCGCTGATCCTGGCGCGACGAATCGGAAAGCTGAGTCAGGCCGCCGGTGGAAACGCCGGCGGCCGTCGCTTCGAAGGCGCTTCTCCTACTGCGCTTCCAAGCTGTCCAGCCGCGCTTTCTGAACCGCCGCTCCCTCGTGTTTTCCGACCTTCGCCAGAACTTCAATCGTATTCCTGAGAGCCGTCCGCTTTCGTCCTTTCCCGATCCCCGCGTCGCCCCAAATCGCGTCCACGCTCCCCACCAAAAGGGGCTCGGCCGCGACCAGATCCTCCTGACGAAGGCGACACTGCCCGAGAAGGCTCCGGCTCCACGCGATGAGGACGTCATCGCGATCGACGGCCCGTTCCTGAGCGGCGAGGTTGGCTTCGAGAACTTGCGTCGCCTCCTCCAGCTTGTCCTGCCCGATCAGGATTTGCGCCAGCGTCTGTCGAATCCGGACCACGTCCAGAGTCGTTTCGTCGACCGTTTCCAAACGTGAGGCCAGACTCACTTTGGCCAGTGGTTCCGCTTCCGGGAATTCCCCCCGGGAGAACAGCGTTCCAGCCAGGTTGAACTGCACGGTCGCGACCGCAGGATGTTTGTCTCCATAGATCTTGATCCGCGAAGCGAGGGCCTCTTCATACAATCGCTGCGCATCCTCGTATCGTCCCTGCGCAGAGTAGAGCGAGGCGAGATTGTTGAGCCCCGTGGTGAGCTCGGGCGAGTCCTCACGCAGAGCTGTGCGGTAGATCCGAATGCTCTCCACATAGGCCGACTCCGCTTCCGAGTAGCGCCCGATCGTCTTGAGCAAGATCCCGTAGTTGCTGAGTCCGCTCGCGAGCCTCGGATGCAGGTTCCCAAGAACACGCCGTTCGATTGGGATGATTTGGCGATAGATGGATTCCGCCTCGGCGAACTTTCGTCGCTTCCGAAGGATGATGCCGAGATTCGTGTGATCGGTGAGCACGTCCGGATGATCGATCCCATGACGCGCCATTTGATAGCCGAGTGCCTCCCGTTGGACGTCTTCGGCTTCTCCGAGTTTCCCCAGCCCCTCAAGGACCTGCGCGAAGTCGTTAAGGGTCGACGGAAGCGAAATGCGATCTCGCTCCGGAGCCGCACGGAGCTCCGCGACAATTCGGCGATACATTTCTTCGGCCTCACCCGGCTTGCCCGCGGCCTCGAGGCAGTTCGCGAGAGTGCGTTCGCAATTCACGATCTCATCGAAACTGGCCGACCGATTCCTTCGAAGAAGCTTCAACGCTTGTTGCGACGCAGCAATTCCGGAATCGGGAAGGCTCGCGTCGAACAACGCAGCCGCTAAGGCGCCCTTGGCCCTCCCGGCCTCGAGACTGTTCGGTCCCCGTGCGCGGATGGCGGCGTCCACTCCGGCTCGCGCCTGGGCCATCGCCTCCTCGAAAAGGCCGAGCCCACCGTAGGCTTGCGAGAGAGTTCGGAACACTTCGGCTTGAACCAGCGGTTCGTTCGCCAATTCGGTCTTCACCCGGTCCGCCGCCTGATCCATGACGTCCCTTGCCAGGACTTCCTTTCCACGGGCCCGCTCGGGGTCCGAGGCAGCGAGCATCTCTTGCAAGAAGGCGCTCACGCGTTCCGCCTTCAACGCCTCCGTTCGTTGCCGCGCGTACAATGCCGTCATCGCGATGGCTGATCCCACCGCGAGCACGAACACCGTGCCGACGAATGCCACGACTCCCTTTCGCCGCACCGCGAACTTGCGAAGCTGATACGCCGCACTCGGCGGGTGCGCCGAAATCGGCCGATTCGCCAGTGAGCGCACGATGTCCTCGCCGAGCGCACCCACGCTCGGATACCGGCGCACCGGCTCCTTCTCCAGCGCCTTCAGGGTGATCCATTCGAGATCCCCGCGAAGCTGCCGAGCCAGCGACGCTGCATCCGAGCGACGCCGCTCCGCGACCTTTTGCGCTTCTTCTCCGAGAGATTGGAGCTTCGTCGAGAGCCGGGGGGGCTCGTCTTGCCGGATGCGCCGGAACATCTCTGCGAGCGCTCCCTCGCCAAGTCCCTTTCGATCGATGGGCAGCGCTCCCGCGAGCAGCTCGTAGAGAATCACGCCCAACGAGTACACATCCGAGCGCGTGTCGACCGCGATCGCCGAGCCCTCCGCCTGCTCCGGGCTCATGTACTCGGGCGTCCCGATCACGACTCCGAGCTGCGTGTGCAGCGTCTGATCGGTGAGGCGCGCGCCCAATGCCTTGGCCACTCCGAAGTCGATTACCTTGACCTGTGGCTTCTGATCCACGGTCGAGACGAGCACATTCGAGGGCTTGAGATCGCGGTGGATCACGCCCTTCTGATGCGCATGCTGGATCGCGTCGCACAATTGAAGAAACAGCTGCAGCCGCTCCTCGATCGAGAGCTTCCGCTCGTCGGCAAAGCGCGTGATCGGGAGACCCGCCACGTACTCCATGACGAAGTACGGCTGTCCCTGCGGCGTCGCCCCCGCGTCGTAGGCGCTGGCAATGTGCGCATGATCCATGAGTGCGAGCGCTTGCCGCTCCGCGTCGAACCGCGCCAGAACTTGGGACGAGTTCGCGTCCGCGCGAAGGAGCTTCAGCGCGACTTTGCGTTGGAACGGGACGCGCTGCTCAGCGAGAAAGACGACGCCGAAGCCACCTTCGCCGATCTTTTCCAGAAGCCGATAGGGACCGATCTCCGATCCCAAGAGAGTCCCGCCCGTGCCCGGAGACGTCCGATCGACGGTGCGCAGCGGGTCTTCGTCCGCCGAGACAAGCGCCCCTCGCGACGCCAGCACCGATGCCGCCGCGTCGTGCGCGGCGAGGAGCCCCTCGATGTGCCCTCGTAGCTCGGGATCGCCTGCAAGCTCGCGATCCAGAAGTGCGTCCCTATCGGCGGCGTCGAGCGTTGCCGCCCGATCGAAGATGTACCGGAGGCGGTCCCAGGACGCGTTCATACGGCGGAGGGGGAGAGTTCGCGCTCCATCGGAAGGAACGTTAGCACGAGGGCGGCTGCCGCATCCCGATGCAAGATGCCCGCGGGCTCACGGCGCCGGCCTGGCGCCCATTGCTTTGATCCTCGCGCGGTATCCGGAGGCGGAGCTGCAAAGCGCTGAGCGGAGAGGAGCTCGCCGACCTCGACAACGATTACATTCTCGTCTTCGAATGTCCGACGCTGCGTGCGATTGCTCTCGCCAACGAGCTGCTCCACCTCGACGTCGTCGAAACCGCGCATCTTCAGGGCAAGCTCGTCCATGCGGCGTGCATCATTTGCCTGGAACCGCCTTGCTTCATTGAGCTTGCCGCGATACTCCATTTTCACAACGGCGCTTTCCTCGGCGATTTACTTCTGCGATCGTCGCGGGCCTCCAGGATTCTGATTGATAACGCGCGGCGCGATGTCTAGTGTGCCTCTCGTGAGTGGACCAACGGGTCTGCTCACGGGGTCGGTCCCTCCTCGAGTCGATCCGACTCCTGCCCGACATTGCGGTGCTTCCCCTGTGGGGGGTCAATGCTGATTATTCTCGGCCATGATCTTCGCTTTGAGGTCCAGGGGTTCTGCCAACGAATCGGAGGGGACTGAACCCTATCAACCTCAGACGAAGGAGAACTCAGATGCATTTCTCGAGAAACGTGTTCATCACTGCGGCCGCGGTCTTGCTGGTCGCGGGATCGGCGTTCGCGAACAAGCAAGATGAAGTGTCGAGCCAGCGGGACAAGCCCTGGTCGATTCTCAATATGCCCGAGTTCGCGAACACTCGCGCGGACGTGCTCGAGACCGAGCCGGTGAACAACACATGCCCTGGTGAGCCGTACACGGAAGGTGACATTTATCACGGTGCCCTCGCGCCTGGTGACAATGATTGGATCAGCTTTCACTGCGACCAAGGGGACCTGATCACGGCCGGTACGGACGCTGACCCGGGACTCCCGACGATGGACACATTAATGGAACTAGTCGCCGCTGACTGCACCACGGTGCTGGCCACGAGTGACGATGAGGGCCCCGGTCTGTACTCCCTCATCTCCGGCTTTGTCGCACCCTACACCGGCATTTACAACGTGCGGGTGTTCCCGTTCGGCACGTCGACGGGGAACTACATCCTCATCGCGTCCTGCGCGCCTCCTCCCGACACGGTGTGCCCGATCGGTGAGTACAAGAGCTTCAAGTTCGACCAGATCGTAACGATCCCGGACGACGTTGCCGGCGGCATCGTCTACGGTCCGATCGTCGTCCCGGATGACCTCACGACAATTTTGGACCTCGTCGTGGACCTCGGGATTACTCACACCTGGGTCGGCGACCTCGTGGTCACGCTGACTCATATTCCGCTGGTGGGCCCCGCTGTGTCCGCCGATCTAATCCAGCGCCCGGGCGTGCCCGCCTCGCTGTTTGGCTGCTCCGGCGACCTCGTCTTCAATCCCGCCGATCCCGAAAAGTACTACTTCGGCACCGGCAACCTCGAGGTCATGGGCGAAACCAGCTGCCCGGTTACGATCCCCCTTCAATGCTACGCGGTCGCACCGGAGAATCCGGACGCGCTCAAGCTGCTGTTCCATGGTAAGCCGAAGGCGGGCGAGTGGTTCCTGACCGTTTCCGACAACGCGGCGATCGATTTGGGAATTCTGTACAACTTCTCGCTTCACTTCCTCAATGACACGCCGGTGAGCGTGGATGCCTCGAGCTGGGGCAGCATCAAGGCCGATTACAAGTAACAGGACTTGATTCAGAAGTCGCCGCGCGAGCGGCGGACGGCGGGCCGGGGATTCTTCCCCCGGCCCGTTCGCTTTTCCGGCCCGCGAGGGTCAACGGCGAGACGGTGCGAGAGCGCCGCAGTGCGCCGCAACACAGCGAGGGATCGGGGGAGGGCTCAGGCTCGATCAAGGCCGGACGGTAGCGCGCATCGGTGCACGCCACTCGTCCAGAACGTCCCCCAAGCTTTGCTCCAGCGGGATGCGAGGCGTCCACCCCAGATCGCTCGCCGCCCGGGAAGCGTCGCCCCGCGTGATGGGGACGTCGGAAGGACGCATCCGCGATGCATCACGTTCCAGGCGAATCGGAACGCGCGCGTGCTCGACGAAGTAACGCACGATGGTCTCGATGGATGTGGCCACGCCGGACGCGACATTGTAAACGGATCCTGCCGCACCGCGATCGAGCGCCACTCGGTATGCGCGCACGACGTCGCGCACGTCGGTGAAGTCGCGCGCCGTCGCGAGATTCCCGACTCGCAGTACCGGCTCGCGCTCACCCCGCTCGATCGCCGCGATCTGGCTCGCGACGTCCGGCGCGATGAAGCCCGGCCGCTGTCCCGGACCGATGTGATTGAAGGGGCGCATCCGCACGACGTGCTGCCCGGCGCGTGCGGCCGCTTCCGCCACGAGATCGGCCGCCGCTTTCGACACGCCGTAGGGCGAGGTCGGTGCAAGTGCCGCCGTCTCCCCGGTCGGCTTCTCTTCCGCGGGCACCGCCCCGTAGACTTCTGCGGACGTCACCACGGCGATGCGCGCATTCGGTGCCAAGGCACGCGCCGCCGTCAGCATGCGCAGCGTCCCTTCGGCGTTCACCCGAAAAGTGGCGGCCGGATCTTGGTGCGCGGCGGCGACGTTCGCTTGTCCCGCGAGGTGCACGATGCCGTCGGGACGCGCCTGCGTGATCGCCCGCGTCAACGCATCGTCATCCAGAAGATCGGCGGCGCACCATGACGCCCGCGCGTCGCGCACGCCCGCTTCTCCGGGGCGCTCGGTCGCCGCAACCTCGTCGCCGCGCGCGAGGCACTCTTCGATCAGGTGTCCGCCGACGAATCCCGACCCGCCGACGATCAGGATGCGCATGCCGAACCTCCCGCGCGCCGGCGCTCTCTTATCTCCCCCGCGACGCCGCCGGTGCGCTCACTCCCGCGAGTGCGAGATCCGCATCCATCATTCTGCGGACCAGCTCGTCGAAGGAGACTTGCGGCTTCCAGCCCAGCTCGCGCGCCGCCTTCGACGGATCGCCGATCAAGAGATCCACTTCCGCCGGACGGTAGAGCGCCTTGTCGACCACGACGTACTTCTCCCAGTCGAGCCCCGCGTGCGCGAACGCCTTCTCGGCGAACTCTCGCACCGAGTGCGTCTCCCCCGTGGCGATCACGAAATCGTCCGGGGTCTTGGCCTGCAGCATGAGCCACATCGCGCGCACGTAGTCCCCGGCGAAGCCCCAGTCGCGCCGCGCCTCCAGATTGCCGAGCCGCAGCTCCTTCGCCTTTCCCTTGGCGATCTTCGCCACCGTGGACGTGATCTTACGCGTCACGAACTCCATGCCGCGCCGCGGCGATTCGTGATTGAAGAGAATTCCGGACACGGCGAAGAGATCGTAACTCTCGCGGTAATTCACCGTGATCCAGTGCCCGTACACTTTCGCCACGCCATAGGGCGAGCGCGGATGAAATGGCGTCATCTCGCTCTGCGGCGTCTCGCGCACCTTGCCGAACATCTCGCTCGACGACGCTTGGTAGAAGCGGATCGCCGGGTCCACCTGGCGAATCGCTTCCAGCACTCGAGTGACGCCGAGCGCGGTGAACTCCCCGGTCAGCACCGGCTGCGCCCACGACGTGGGCACGAACGATTGCGCCGCCAGGTTGTACAGCTCCGTCGGGCGAAACGAGCGAATGACTTCGATCAGGGAGGTCTGATCGAGCACGTCCGCTTGGAAGATCGCGACCTTCTCGCGAATCCCCTCCAAGCGTTCGAACTTCTCGGTGCTCGAACGCCGCACGACGCCGCCCACCGTGTATCCCTTTTCCAGAAGCAGCTCGGCGAGATACGAACCATCCTGCCCGGTGATCCCGGTGATGAGCGCTCTCATGCGACCTCCCGCGTGGCGATCGTCTCTTCGATCATCTCCATCGTCTCCTCCGCGCACCGTTCCCACGTGAATCCCGCCGCAAAGCGCAGCGCTCCCGCATCGAGACGCGCCCGCAACGGCGCGTCGGAAAGCAAACGGTCCATCGCCGCCGCGAGCGCGCGACGATCCCCGTGGCGGACCAGGATCCCCGACTCACCGCCCTGGACCGCCTCGCGAAGCCCCGGGGAATCGCTCGCGATCACCGGGGTCCCGCACGCTTGGGCCTCGAGACAGGTGAGCCCCCACCCTTCCTTCGGCGAGGTCATCACCAGCGCCCACGCGCGGCGATAGAGTCGCACCTTTTCTTCATCGCTCACCGAGCCGTGAAAGCGCACGATCGATTCCGCATCGAGCCGCTTCACTTGCCCGCGGAGCGCCTCCAGATGAGTGCCGGTCCCCGCGACGTCGAGCACGAGATCCGGGTGGCGCGTTCGCGCGAGCTCCACGACCGCGTCGATCACGAGATCGAGGCGCTTGTACTTGCGCACGCGCCCCAGCGCCAGAAGCGTCGGCCGCGATTCCTTCGCCGCCGAAGCATCCGGACGATACCGCGCATGATCCACGCCGACGTGCACGACACGCAGCCGTTCCGGAGCCAGTCCCCGGTCCACGAAATCCTCGCGGGTCGACTCGGAGATCACCGCCATGGGGCAGCTCCGATAGACCCACGGAAGGCCCAGCTCGCAGGCATAAACGTACAACGAGAAGGGGGGCGGCGCCTCGCGAAAGATCGTCGCTCCGAAGAGGTGATGGCCGATTCCGAGGACGGGGACCGAAGAGAAAAGAGGCCCGGAGACCGGGATCTTGTTCAGCGCTTCCACGACGACGTCGAAGCCGCCGCTGCGAGTGCGACGCCGAATCTCCGGCGGCACCGCCAGATGAAACGAGTAGCGCCCGCCCACGCGAACCACGCTCATTCCGTCGAGCTCGACACGCGGTGCGCCGCCGGGATACCCCGAGCACAGGAAAGTCACCTCGTGTCCCCGCGACGCGAGCCGGCCGAACGTCTCGTGCAAATGGACTTCGGCGCCGCCGCCCCAGGGGTTCGTGCGGTCGTTCCAGTTGACGAGGAGGATGCGTCGCCGGCTCAACGCCCAATCGCCAGACGGCGGGCCAGCACTTCCGGGAGCTCCGCCGCAAGGATCTTCGCCGCCGCCGCGTCGGCGTCGTACTCGACGCGCCGCGCGACCACCCGCTTCGCGCTCTCGTCGAAGAGCGCGTACGACGCGCGCCAGTCGCCGTCGCGCGGCTGCCCGACGCTGCCGACGTTGACCAAGGCTCGGCCGGTCTCGGGAACGGAGAATTCCGGCGCGCTCACCACCGCGATGGTGCCGTCCGAGTCCAGAAGCACACGCGCCGGGACGTGGGAGTGCCCGATGAAGCAGATCGATTCTTCGAAGGAATCGAAGGCGGCGCGCGCATCCGATTCCGTGAGGACGTAGTTCCAATCGAGCGGCGAATTCGGCGACGAGTGCACGAATCGTGCGCCCGCTTCCACGTGATCAACGGGAAGAGCGCGGAGGAACTCGAGGCTCGACTCCGTCAGCTGCTCGCGCGTCCAAATGATCGCCGCGCGCGCGACATGATTGAAGTTCTCGGCCCCGCGCTCGTCCAGGATCGCCGCGTCGTGATTC
Source organism: uncultured Gemmatimonadales bacterium (assembly GCA_963725045.1). Taxonomy (GTDB): domain Bacteria; phylum ARS69; class ARS69; order ARS69; family ARS69; genus CAVRWY01. The sequence continues at coordinate 175,821 of CAVRWY010000017.1, read as the reverse complement.
CCCAGAACAGTGATTGCGGCGTTCTCGCGGACCAGGTCGACGCAGCGGTTGGGATCGGCGCCGTAGCCGACCACGTCGCCCAAGCAGATCATGCGGCGCACGCCCTGGCTCTTCGCGTCGGCGAGCACGGCCTCGAGGGCTTCCAGATTCGCGTGGATGTCGGAGATCACTGCGATCACGCGGTGTGCCTCATCCAGCGCCCTCGTTCGGTGCCGCGTCGGCCGCGGGGGCCGGGTCCCCTGCACTCGCAGCCGCCGCCTCCGACTTCTCGCGCCGCGCACGATCGAGCACCGCGTTCACCAGGCTCCCGGATCGCTCGGTGCCGAACTTCTTGGCGATGTCGATGTACTCGTCGATCGTCACTTCTTCCGGAATCCATTCCCAGTAGAGAATCTCGGCGAGGCCGAGACGCAAGATCGTGCGATCGATGATACCCAAGCGATCCAGATCCCAGTGCGGAACGGTCGCGCGAAGGCGCTCGTCCAGCTCGGGACGATGCGCCCCGATCGTCTCTAAGAGACTGCGCGCGAAGCTCGACGCTTCCGCGTCGCGGTCCTCGCCGCTCTCCACTTCCACGACCGCTTCCTCGATCCCCTTGCCCATGAGATCGATGCGATACAGTGCCTTGAACGCGGTCTCACGTCCGAGCCGGCGGCGTCCCATCAGCCCTCCCGGATCGACGCGAGCGTCGCGGCGACATCCAGCGCGGCGAGCGCCGCGTCCCAGCCCTTGTTGCCAAGCTTGCCCCCGGCTCGTTCGTTCGCCTGTGCCGCGGTGTCGGTGGTGAGCACGCCGAAGATCGCGGGCACGCCGGTGTCGCGGGAGACGTCGGCGACGCCACGCGCACACTCGTTGGCGACATACTCGAAGTGCGGCGTCTCGCCCCGGATCACCGCTCCCAAGCACACCACCGCGTCGACTCCGCCCGCCTCGGCGACGGCGCGCGCGACCAGCGGAATCTCGAACGCGCCGGGCACCCAGAGCTCGGTGACGTCTTCGTCGCGTACGCCGTGACGGCGGAGCGCGTCGCGGGCCCCGTCGCGCAGGCGGGAGGTGACGAACTCGTTGAACCGGGCCACGACGAGGGCGATCCGACGCCCCTGCCCGGAGCTCTCAGCGGGAGCCGTCATGCGTCCTCGGATCGAAGTCGGGCAAGAGGTGGCCGAGCTTGTCCCGCTTCGTCGCGAGGTAGCGCAGGTTCTCGGACTTCGGGGTCACGGCGATCGGCACGCGATCGACGATCGTGAGCCCGTAGCTCTCGAGCCCGATGCGCTTCGAAGGATTGTTGGTGAGCAGCCGCATCTTGCGGATTCCGAGATCGTAGAGGATCTGCGCGCCCACGCCGTAGTCGCGCTCGTCGGCCTTGAATCCCAGCATCTCGTTCGCGGAGACGGTGTCGGCGCCGTGATCTTGGAGATTGTACGCGCGCAGTTTGTTCACCAGCCCGATGCCGCGCCCTTCCTGGCGCATGTACAAGCAGGACGCCGGAACCGTCGCTCTCGATGAGCTCCATCGCGCGGTCCAGCTGATCGCCGCAATCGCAGCGGCGCGATCCGAAGATGTCGCCGGTGAGACACTGCGAGTGCACGCGAACGAGCGGCGCGGTGTCGGGAAACACGGCGCGATCTCCCTTCACCAGCGCGACGTGCAGATCGTTTTCGTGCTTCGCGGCATAGAGCAGCATCGTCCACGGTCCGTGCTCGGTCGGAAGCGTGGTCTCCACCAGGCGCTCGATGAGCGTTTCGGCGCGCCGGCGATGGCGAATCAAATCTTCGATCGAGATGATGCAGAGCCCGTGCTCGCGCGCGAGCCGCAGAAGATCGGGAAGCCGCGCCATGGTGCCGTCTTCGTTCAGGATCTCGCAGAGAACTCCCGCTTCGCGCAGTCCCGCCATGCGCGCCAAGTCCACGGCGGCTTCGGTGTGCCCGGTGCGACGCAGCACGCCGCCCTCCGTCGCGCGCAGCGGAAAGATGTGTCCGGGAAGCGCGAAGTCCGACGGGCGCGCGCTCGGGTCGGCGAGCTTGCGCAGCGTGGTGGCGCGATCCGCGGCGGAGACGCCGGTGGTGGTGCCTTCGATCGCGTCGACCGAGATCGTGAACGGAGTGCCGAGGAGCGCCGTGTTGCGATCGGTCATGGGACGAAGCTCGAGGCGATCGGCGATCTCCGGAGCGAGCGGCGCGCAAAGAATTCCGCGGCCGTAGCGGGTGATGAAGTTCACCGACTCGGGGGTCGCCTTTTCGGCGGCCATGATGAGGTCGCCTTCGTTCTCGCGATCCTCGTCGTCGACGACGATCACGATACGTCCGGCGCGAATCTCGTCGATCGCCTTTTCCACCGGATCCAGGACGCTCGTCTCCGTGCCCGAGGCCGCAGGCTGGGCGTCTCTCATCGGTTCCGTCCCTCCAGGATCCGCGCCACGTAGCGCGCCATGACGTCGGCCTCCAGGTTCACGCGAGATCCCGGCACCAAATCTGCAAGATTCGTCTCCCGGAGAGTAGTCGGGATCAGGGCCGTCGTGAAGGTCTCGGTCCCGGCGTGGACGACCGTGAGGCTGACCCCGTTCACGGCAATGGAGCCCTTTTCCGCGACCAGGGGGCGAAGCGCGCCGGGCAGCTCGATCTCGACGGTCCAGGCCAGCGGGCTTCGCTCCACGTTTCGCACGACTCCTACCCCATCGACGTGACCCTGCACGAAGTGCCCGTCGATCGAGTCCTGTGCGCGGAGCGAGGGCTCCAGGTTGACTCGGTCGCCCCGGGCGCGCGATCCCCAGATCGTGCGGGCGAGCGTCTCGGCGACGAGATCCGCGGCGAACGCCGACGGTTCCAGCGCCGCGACCGTGAGGCACGCGCCGTCGACGGCGACCGAAGCTCCGGGAACGAGCGACGGCGCGGTGCGCGGCGCTTCGATCACCAGGCGTGCCCCGGCGCCGACGCGCTCGAGCGAGCGCACGGTGCCGAGCTCACGAACGATCCCGGTGAACATCGCTCTCCTTTCCGCGGAGGCCCGTCTCGGCGATGCCTTGCGTGACTTCGGTGGCGCCGTCAGCGTCCATCGACTCGGGGGTTCCGATCGCGCCGGTCACGAACATGTCGTCGCCCAAGATCTCGACTTTCGGTGCGCGCAGCCGAATGGCATCGGCGATTCGCCGAATGCCGAGATCGCCGGCGAGGCGCGGACCCGATGCGCCTCCCACGATGGCCGGCGCGATGAAGACGTGCGCCCGCTGTGCGAGATCGGCGCGAAGAACGGAGGTGATGATTTCTTCGCCCCCTTCCACCAGCACCGAGTTCAAGCCGCGGCTCGCCAACGCCTCGAACACGAACGCGAGATCGACGCGTCCCTGAGAATCGGCCGGGCTCGGCAGGATCGTGACCCCTTGGGCGCTGAGCCGATCCGCCCGCTCCGGAGGGGCGCCTTCCAGACATGCGACGACGACCGTGGCGCCGCCTCGAGCACGATCCCAGAGGCGCCGCTCGAGGGGCGAAGCCAGACGGCTGTCCGCGACCACGACGACCGGGTCGCGTCCTCCCGACGGCAGGCGCACATTCAACTGCGGGTCGTCCTGCTCCACCGTCGCGCGGCCCACCAGGACCGCGTCGTAGCGGTCGCGAAGCTCATGCGCCCGCCGGCGTGCGGGCTCGCCCGTGATCCACCGCGCGTCGCCGCCGTCCGCGGCGAGGCGTCCATCCAGCGTCACCGCCGCCTTGATCGCGGCGAACACCCGCCCGCGGGCGACGCGGAAGAGGTACTCCGCGTTCGACTCCATGGCTTCCAGCGCGAGGAGCCCGGACTCGACGGCGATCCCCGCCTCACGCAGGCGTTGCTGCCCCAACCCGGCGACCCGCGGGTCCGGATCCCCGGTCGCGAAAACCACCCGCGCGACGCCCGCCTCCCGGATCGCATCGACGCAGGGCGGCGTTCGCCCGTAGTGAGAGCAGGGCTCGAGAGTGACGAAGAGCGTCGCACCCCGCGCCGCCTTCCCCGCCGCGCCAAGCGCCACGACTTCGGCATGCGGCTCCCCGGCCCGGGCATGGAATCCCTCGCCGACGATCTTGCCCGCCGGGGAAACCACGACCGCCCCGACGATGGGATTGGGCGCCGTCCGGCCGCGCGCACGCTCGGAAAGCTCGAGAGCGCGGCGCATGAACGCGAGATCGGCCGAGGAGCGATCGAGCGACGAAATGGTCCACATCCTTGGCGGGGAGGCCGTGCACGCAAACGGAAGAGGGCCGCCCCCCGCATCGGGAAAGGCGGCCCTCGACGCTAGGGGCGGCGCATCCGAATGGTCAAGGGCGGGGCGGAACCCGAACCCGCGTCTCGAACACCGCGAGCGACGCGTCACCGCATCCGAATGAGCTTCCCTGTCCGGGTCTCGGAGCCTCCCTGAAGACGGAAGAAGTAGACACCGTTCGGAGTCGATCGTCCGTCGTCGGTTCGCGCCGTCCCATCGGATCGATCCGGGAATCTCTCCTCGCAGCGAACGGACCATGCGCCCCCCGACGTCGAAGATGCTCAGCTCGGCGATGCCGCGCGTCCCGCCCGCCCACACCACTTCGGTCGCGTCTCGAAATGGATTGGGCCGCGCCGAGACGCGTGAGACGCCGGCCGCTACCTCCGGCGTTCCGACGACTCCTCCCCCCTCGACGATGTGCAGCCCGCGGTCCGCCGGGATCTCGAAGTACGATTCGATCGTTCCCGACGGCCACCGGATCACCAGGAGGTCGACGCTCGTGGACGAACCAAGACCGAAATGTTCGGCCGGCGCGTTGCAGGACCAGTACCCGCGGTTGCTGCCGTGCTCTCGGATCTGGGACACGCCGCTCGAGAAATCGATCGCCATGATGCGAGCGCCAATCGCGGAACGATTCGATGCAGTTCCCTCGAGCGTGATTTCGAGCCAGTGATTCACGTGGGGATAGCCGTTTCGATACAGACGATCGGGCGCTTCGTAGGACGGAACGAGCAAATCTTCGTCCCCATCGCGGTCGAAGTCGCCCCATGCGGCTCCGACGCTGTTGGTCGGCGCCGAAGGGAAGCCGATTTGGAGGCGCTGGAATGCCCCGGCATCGTTGCGGAAGAGTTGGATCGTATCGCCCAACCTTGTCACGACGAGATCCAAGTCGCGATCGTTGTCGAAGTCGGACCACGTCCCGCTCTGATTCGGACCCGCACCGGCCAAGTCGCCGGTCGCAACATCCACGAACACTCCGGCGTCGTTACGGTAGAGCCGATTCTCCTGCCCCAAATTGCACACGAAGAGATCGAAGTCCGTGTCGTTGTCGTAGTCTCCCCACGCCGCTCCCTGGCCGAACCCGGGATCGTTCATCGGTGGCGCCGTCACGTTCGTGAACGCGCCGAAGCCGTCGTTCCGCGCCAGCACGTCTTCTCCGTCCTGCACGCAGATGAACGCATCCGAGTCGCCGTCGCCGTCATAGTCTCCCCAGGCGGAAGCCCCGCACTCGAAAGGAATCGAGAGCGCTGGAGGCGTGACGTCGAGGAACGAGCCTCCGCCGAGATTGCGGAAGAGCCGGTTCGACGGAGTGTGCGCGGTCAGAAAGAGGTCGAGGCGGCCGTCTCGGTCGTAGTCGACCCAGGCGGCACCCTGATCGAAGAAGCCGTGATCGAGCGGCGGAGTCGTGACGTCGACGAATGTGCCGCCGCCCAGGTTGCGATAGAGTTTGTTCGCCGTCGTGCCGTTCACGACGTACAGATCCAAGTGACCGTCGTTGTCGTAATCCCCCCAGTCCATTCCCTGCCCGCCGCCCTCGTCCGCAAGGGGGCCCAGATCGACCGGAACGAAACCCGATATGCCCGTCGTTGCGATACGAGCGATCGGGCTCGAGCTGATCGCGCAGCACGTGGAGATCGAGGTCACCATCCTCGTCCAGGTCGATCATGGACACGCCCGTCGAAGATCCCATGCTCTCGAAAGCGGCATCGTCGACCGGCGCAAACCAACTGAACACCGAGTCGTAGGCGAACTTCTGGATGCGGTTGTTCCCGAGGTCCACGATGTAAACGGCCCCCAGGACGTCGACCCCGACGCCATAGGGAGTCTCGAACTGTCCGGACTCTTCTCCCAGCTCTCCCCAGTTCTCGACGAACGTTCCATCCGTGGTGAACTCGGAGATGCGATGGTTCCCCGTCTCGACGACCAGAAGATTGCCCGAGGGAAGCATGCTCAGCAGGCGTGGCTGGACCAATCCTCCGTCGAAACTGCCGACCTGGCCGAAGGAGTCCAGAAACGTCCCGTTCGCATCGAAGCGCTGGATGCGGTGATTGTCCGTGTCGCTGACGAATACGTCCCCCTCTAGTGAGCACGCGATGCCGATCGGGTGCGCGAACTGTCCGTCGAGAACTCCACCGCTGCCCCACTCCAGAATGAAATTCCCATCGACGTCGAACTTCTGGACTCGGTTGTTCTGGGCGCTGGCGACGTAGAGAAACCCGCTCGGATCGAAGTCGAGCCCAACGGGGACATCGAGCGAAGTGCCGAAGACGAACAACTCCGTTCCATCGAGAGCCAGGACTCGAATGCAGTCGTTTCCCACGTCGGAGACGTACATGAGGCCTGCCGGAGAGAATGCGATGTCTCCGGGGCCGCTGTTTTGCGGAGACGGGGGCGACTGAATCGGAATGACCAACTTGAGGTTCCCGATGGCATCGAAAGCCTGGATTCGGTGGTTGTTCCGATCCCCGACGTACAGCCATTCGTTCGGACCCACCTCGCATCCCAGAGGATCTCGAAAGTTTCCAGGCTGCGAGCCCAGCTGCCCCCACTCCTGAACGAACGTGGGGACTTCGGCCCGCGCCGCGCGACCGGAAACCTCGGCGGCGGCGATCCCAATCGTTCCCCACGCTCCGATCAGCCCTCGGAGCAGAGCCGGAACAAGTGCGGATCGGATGTGCGGTTCACCAAGTCGACGGAATCGATGAAGCGTTTCCCGGGAGATCATCGGGATCCTCACGATGGAAGCTTGGATCGATGTCACGGTCCTCAGATTCGATCAGCGATACTCCGCCTTGATCTTCCCCCAGCTCGCGGCTTCCACGGAGACGGAGCCGCAGCCCACGGGGTATGCGCCGACGAGACCGCACCCGCTGGGATGACCCGGCGCGGCGGGGGAGTCCGCACGAATCGTGAACACGTCCAGGTCTGCACCGCAGAACATCGGGTCAGCGACGATGTTGTTGTCTTCGCCGATCGGAAGGCACAAGCGGTGCCGCGTCGTCATGAACTGGTGCATCATTCTGCCAAAACACGTTGCAGCTCGTCGTGAGCACGGTGGAGTGGAGGCAGAGGACTGCACCCGAATTGTTTCCGGCTTCATTGAACGCGAAGATGTTGTTGTTCAGCTGAACCGTGGACGAATTGATCTCGATCGCCCCTCCTGCATCGCCGGCCTCGTTGCGAACATACGTATTGTTCTCCACGATCCCGCCGGTGTGCTCGAGAATTCCCATCGCCCCGCCGATGTCCCCCCCGTAATTGTCGACGAACAGATTTCGACGAACTTCGCCCTGTGATCCACCCACGAAATACAACCCCGAAGCGCCGTCCACGTCAAAATCCGGCGCGATGCAACTGCGGAAGACGCAGTCCTCGACTGTGGTCACCGAGCGGAAGACGATCGCTCCAGCGCCACCCTTCTTGACGAGGTTGCCGGTTCCGTTCGATCGCCCGTCCAGAAAAGTGATCCCGCGAATCTCGACCGTGCCCAGGTCCGCTCCAACGAGACCGTGCCGCACGTCTTCCCCGTCGATGGTCGTGTTCTCCGCTCCGAGCTCGCCGACGATGCTCACTCCCGGCGTCATGAATGCCACCGAGTTCGTCGTTTGAGGATCCAGATCCCAATCCAGGACCTCTCGTGTGTGCGAGTCGCGGTAGACTCCGGGCGCCAGAACGATCACGTCCCCCGGACTGGCGAGATCGAACGCCGCTTGAATGGTCGGAGCATCTCCGGTTCCCGCGGGATTGATGTGCCATTCAATTGCGTGAGCGGGAAGCGCCGTTGCAATCGCTCCGGCAACCCATGCGATCCACTTCGTCGTATGCATTCCAGGGGGCCCTCCACAGTTTGAGTCGACTCGAGTTGATCGTACACGAATGCCAAGGGGCGACGCAAATCAGCGCGTCACCCGAGTCGGCGGTCCACGAGGATGCTACCCGCTTCGCGGGACGAGCATCTCTCGATAGATGTCTGCGAGACGTTCTCCAATCACGGCACCGGTTCGAGAAATGGCCCTGCCGCGGGCGTTTCTACCCGAGGCGCAACCTCTTCTCGGGATCGCGTATCGCTTCAACCATGGCCACTGCCGAACCCGTCTACGTCACCGGGAGACACGAGCCATCCGGTATCTTCGGGAACCACGAATTCAGGGATCGCTCCCGAGTGAGCCCCAATCGCGGGAGTTTCGCAGAGAGCCGCCTCGACGAGAACCAGCCCGTAGCCTTCCCCTTCAGAGGGAAGGATCACCGCGCTTGCTGAACGGAAGCGAGAGGAGAGGGCGTGCGCCGAAAGTGAACCGTGGAATGTTACAGCGCCTGGTGCATGCTCCAGAGCAAGCCTTTCCAGACGAGCACGCTCCGGGCCGTCGCCGACCACGTGCAAGTGTGCTCCAATACCCATTGCCCGAGCGCGTCCAAGGCCTGCAATCGCTTGGCCGACTCGTTTCTGGGGGACGAGTCGCCCGGCGTAAACAACTTCGGCATCGCGGTCCAGGGGTCCTGGAGTGAAGACACGCTCATCCACGGGCATCGGCAAGACGGTAGTTCGACTTGCACCGATCCGAAGACGACGGAGCTTCTCTTCCAGGTGTGAAGATACTGGAAGTACTCGATTCATCTGCATGAGAACTCGCCGAGCTGCCCATGCAGCACCAGGAGCGCGAGAAAGCAATCGGAGATCAGTTCCATGCACCGAAAGCGCGATCGGAATGTTTTCTTCGACGTCGTACCGCTGGAGTGCTGCCCACCCGGAGGGAAACCACCAGTGGGCGTGAATGATTGCTGGACGAACTTCGCGCACGCTCCTGGACACCTCTTTACGCAGCTGTACCAAGAAGCGAATGAATGCACCAGGGTTACGCAGTGCCGCAGCATGCATCCTCCCGGTATAGGCGACCTTGCTCGTGTCTTGCGTCGAACCGAAGCGATGAATTGTCACTCCATCCCGCACTTCATGGGATGGAGTGCCTTTGAACGCCGGGGCGAGTATGTGAGGGGCATAGCCGAGCTTCGGAAGCTCTCGGGCCAAACGGTGAAGAAACGAACCAAGGATGTCCTTCGAATCGCGCGGGTAGACGTGTGTAATCCAGAGAATCGGGATCATCGACGAGGTTCTCCCTTCACGGGCCGCGCGCCGAAGTGAATCCCGATCGCCGCGGCCAAGACGATCGCTTCGGCGACCATCGAGAGTACCCGCGAGCTGACCACCGCAAGGTTCACCGGCAGCCCCTGCTGCACGAGCGGTTGAAGAAGAATCCCGAGCAGGCTTTCGCGGACGCCGATTCCACCCGGCGCGAACACGGCCAGAAGTCCTGCGACGTAGGAGACGGCGTAGGCGCCGGTGAGACGAGGAAGCTCCGCCCAGGAGAGATCCGCCCACGATCTCGCCAGAAGAAAGAACGAGATGCCCTGCAAGACCCAGATGATCAAGAACGCCGCCGCGACGAATGCCAAGTGGGCTCGCGAGGGCACTCGAACCGAATCTTCGACCCACCGGCCCGGAATTCGTCGAGCGAGCTCGGAGAGCAACTGCGGCCATGCGATCAACGTCACCAGCCCCAGAGACAATAGAATCGCGGCGAAGCGGAAGTGCCCCGTCCCCGAAGTCGTCGGAAGCGTGAGAAGTCCCAGAATCGCTCCGGTCCCGATCATGAGCCCGAGCGTGACGACCGCGACGATTCCGCCTCGTGCAGCGTCGATGCCGTGCCGCTTCCCGAGAGCGATGATGCCGACGATTTGCCAGATCTTCCCGGGAAGGTAGCGTCCGAGATTCGTGAACGACCACAGCTTCAGCGCGTCCCCGAACGAGAGACTTCCGCCGACTCGGGTGATCACCGAGCGCCACACGGCGATCGTCACCAGATACGTCCCCACGAGCACGGCGAGCGAGGAGAGCACGGAACCGATCGCTGCGGGAGGCGCTTCGTGAGTCGCCTCACGAACCGCGGAAGCGAAGCTGCGTGCGAATAGAAGGACCGCCGCAACGGTCGCCAACAGACCGAGCACGCGGAAGAGAGTACGGCGCGTCACGCTCGTCGTGCGGCCCGCCGCATCGGCAGGAGGATCCCCGCGAGTGTCACCCCCACCGTCGCCAGCGTGATCCATTTCCCCTGCTCGTACGGTGCCGAGCGATAGCGCAGGCGAATCGCATGGTTGCCGGCTTCGAGTGGGATCGCGCGAATCGTTCCATTGGCCCGCAGGATGGGCAGCTCGCGCGCGCCCCCCGGAGACTCCGCCGACGCCGTCCAGTACGGGAACCAATTCTCGGAATGAACCAAGAGACACGGCCGCGATGCTTCCACGCTCACGTCGATGTCGTTCGCGTGATACTCGTAGCGGGTCACACGCCCCGCTTCCCCCGCCGCAGAGTCCGCGCTGGCGAAGGCCGGCGCTTCTTCCAGCACCACGCGCTGGGCCGGGTCGAACGTTCCCTCGGCGATTCGCGCCGGAATCTTGGCACGGTCCGCGATGACGTCGTACTCGTCGACGATCCAGAATCGCGGCAAGAATCCCGGGAGCACGAACGGGTTGGGCGCGTCGCTGCGCTCGTGCAGGATGTACTTCACGTTCAACATGCGCAGGAACGGATAGCCTTGCTCGTTCCCTTTGAGCAGGCCCTCGGCCTCCGGCGCCGTGCGCAGCTCTCGATACCAGGCCAGCTCGTTGTCGTGGAATCCCGCCGCGGACTCGATTCCGAAGTAACCGAGCTCGTTCATCGAATAGCGCGAATGCACCGGCATCACGCGGTACTTCTCCCCCGAGGCCGGGTCGCGCACCGACGCCACCAGCGGGTCGGGGTTCAAGAAGAGCGCTTCGTCCATGACCAGCTTGAATCGACGGTCCACGCGCCACAGGTCCGCGATCATGAGCGCGCAGAGGATGATCATGGCGGTCCGCGGCGAGAGCTTTCGCCGGCGCCACGCCTCCAGCACGGCAACGCCTCCCGCGAGGACGATCGCGACGAAGCTGGCCCCCAGGCGAAACACGGGAATGTTCTCCTGCTGGATCTGCTGCTTGCCCTCGTCGAGCGGCGGCGCGAAGAGATCGGTCCAGAAGCTGGTGAACCCACCCGCGGCGAGCCCGACCAGAAGCAGCAGCGCCGCGATCGCGAACCCGGTCATGGCGAAGCGCGAAAGACCGCCGCCACTCGCCGCGCCCTTCCCTTTGGCGCGGGCGCCTTCTCCCCGCACGGCGTCCCCGCGCACGAAGTCGTCGATGGCCAGCGCCGCCAGCACGATCAGCGAGAACGCCGCCATGAACATCACCAGCGGCGGCGCCCGAAACAATTTCACCTGGGGGACGACTGCGTAGAACAGGCGGTGCACGGGCGTATTTCCGCCCAGCGAGTACGCGACGAACAGGACCGCCGTTGCCGCGAAGAACACGCGCGTTGCATCGCGCTTGCGTGCGATCGCGAGCCCGGCGAGGAACAGCGTGAGAATCCCCACGGCATCCGAGTTGTACTTGAAGATGTTGCGTCCCCAGTAGCCTCGTGGAGCGTTGCAGAACTCGGGGACGACGATCGACGCGAGCTCCTCGGCGTGGAGCGACCACGACGTCGCGTGCTCGTAATCGGTCTTCGTGGAGCGCACGGAAAAGCCGCGGGGATCCTTCACGTAGCGCACCGCGGGGTCGAGCTGAACCGCGGCGACCAGAAGGCCGAGCACGACCGCCCCCACGAAGAGGAGCCCGGTTTTCACCCGCGGGGGCGCCGGCTCCCCGGTCCCCGGTCCCTTCACCCAGCGCAGGAGAAAGAGCGCGCCCACGAGCCACATCAAGTGGTAGGCCATTTGAATCTGCGCGGAGAGAATCGTGATCCCGATCGCGAGCCCGAGGCCCAGAGAACGTGCGCACGTTTCCCGAGCGCATCGCGCGCTCCAAGAGCCCCAGCACCAGCGGGGCCAAGCTCGTCACATACATCTTGCCGTCCTGTCCGGCGAAGAGATAGCTCACCAGCACCGGACAGAGCATGTAGGCGAGTCCGCCGAACACCACGCCCTCGCGGGAGAGACGCAGCGTGCGCAGGTAGAACATCATGAAGACGCCGGCCAGCACGATGTGTACGAGCAGCTTGTGGCCAAGCGCGCGGTACACCGGAAACAGAAACTGGAGGACGGACGTGGGAAAGAACGTGTCGCCGTGCGTCGCGTCCAGGAACGGAAGCCCGCCCAAAATGTACGGATTCCACTTGGGAAGCTCGTGGAACTCCTTCACGAACTCCACCAGGAACGAGCGAAAGAAGAGCCCGGCCGGAATCGAGTCCGATCCGTACAGAATCTTCGAGCTGAAGAGGTAGTCGGCGAACAGAACGACGATGAGCACGGCGAACAGGATTTCGAAGAGAGAGCGGCGAAAGAGACGAAGCCCGAGCGGGGCCTCGGTCTGGGCACGCGCGCGCCGCTCGTTCCCCACGGCGTCGCGCTTCTCGCTCACGCCGGCCTCCTCGCGCGCCGCTCTTCCCCGTTCACGCCCGCACTCCGTTTCCGTTCCCGTAGAGTGCCTTCACGATCGCTTCGCGAACTCGCGCCATCTGAAACGGTTTGTAGAGCACGGTGACCGGCGCGACGCTCGCCGCCTTCACGATCGAATGGTTGGGATCGTAGCCGTAGGCGGTCATCAGGATGACGCGCGTCGACGGATCGCTCTTGCGGATCGCATCGAAGACTTCGTAGCCGTTCTTCTCCGGCATCTTGATGTCGGAGAGCACGAGATCGTAGTGGCGGGCCTTGGCCTTTTCGATCGCTTCCTTCCCGTCCCCGGCCACGTCGACCTCGAATCCCTCCAGCACCAGGAAGTCGCGCAGGAACTCGCGGATGAACTCGCGGTCGTCGGCGACCAGGATCTTGCCCGAGAGCGTCCCCCGCGCGCCTTCCGGCAGCTCCATCATGCGAATGTCGCCGACGTATTGCGTGGTCTCGTAGGCCCCCTCGCGCGCCAGAGACTGCAGCCGATTCGTGAGCGCCGCGATTTTCAAAGCCTCGCGCGAGATCACCGTGAGGCGCTCCACTTCCTTGGCCAGCTCGCGCGTGCGACCCGCCTTCTCGTACATCGCACGAATCTCCGGCTCTTCCAGCCGGAGAAGCGAGATTTGTCCCGCCGAGAGAATCTCTTCCAAGAAATTGTTGATCTCGTGACAGAGCGTCGCGGCGACTTCGCTCAGAGTCGCGGCTTTCTCCGCACGGCGGCGCTCTTCCTCGAGCTTCTTCCAGGGGCGAAGATCGCGCGAGATCCCCGACGTGCCCAGGAACTGCCCCGAGGAGTTGTAGAGACCCGCGGCGGAGAGTGCGACCGGGATCTCCTCCCCGCTCTTGGACTTGAGGAGCGTCTCCTGCCCGCGCGGAAGAAGCGAGGGATCGTCGCGCGAAGCCCGAAGCCTGCGCATGATCTCGTGCGCTTCGCGCTCTTCCGCGTACACATCGAGCACGCTGCGGCCCGCGATCTCTTCCTTCTTCCACCCCAGCATGCGTTCGGCGCCCTCGTTCCACACCACGATGCGCCCTTCCGGGTCGGTCGTGACGATCGCGTCGGGCGAGCTGGAGATCAGCGTTTCCAGGTAGCGCTCGGTGCGCCGGAGCGCGCGCAGCAGATCCGACTGCTCGATCGCGAACGTGGCCTCGCGCGCGAACAATTCCAGAATGCGCAGACTCTGTGCGGTGGGGCGAAGACCATCCACCGGATCGTCGACCGAGATCGTGCCGAGGATCCGCCCATCCTTTCCGTACATGGGAACGAAAAGGAAATCGTCGGGATGCCAATCGACGAAGTCTTTCTCGCGGCGCTTCGACGTGACCCCCGATCGCCCCAGCAGCGAGCCCAGGTTCGAGTCGTGGGGAACGTAGTACGAGCTGCCGATGCGGACGGCTTCCTGGAAGATGCGCCGCCGCTGTTCCGCGGAGATCGGCGCCATGGACTCGAGGCCCTTGGCATCTTCGACGGAGAGCCCGGCCCACGCCCGCTTCCACACGACCCAGTCGCGGTCCAAGAGCGAGATGATGCAGCGGCGAAAATTGCATGCGCTGACGATGCCTTCCGCGACCAGGCGGAGCTGCTCGTCCAAGTCGTTCGCGACAAGCACCTGCGCGGAGATGCGCAGGAGATGCGCGACTTGATCGGGACTCTCGGATTCTTCGGGAGACCCCGGACGTTCTTCGCTCACGCCGGTTCTCGCGCCGGCGCGTCGGGCTCTCCTTCGACGAGGGCTTCCGCGAACGCCGCGGGGTCGAACTCTTGCAGGTCTTCGATGCTTTCACCGATCCCGATCAGCTTCACGGGAACGCCGAGCTCCTCGTGAATCGCCAGCACCGCACCGCCTTTCGCGGTACCGTCCAGCTTCGCGAGAACGATCCCGGTGATCCCGAGAGTGTCGCCGAACGCCTTCGCCTGGCGAATCGCGTTTTGTCCCATGGTGGCGTCGAGAACGAGAAGCGTCTCGTGCGGCGCGCCGGGAATGCGCTTGTCCACCACGCGGCGAATCTTGGAGAGCTCGTCCATGAGGTTCACTTTGGTGTGGAGACGTCCCGCGGTGTCCACGATCACCACGTCGATGCCGCGCGCCGCGGCGGCATCCAGCGCGTCGACCACGACGGCCGCTGCATCTTGTCCTTCCTGCCCGCGCACGATGCCGACGCCCGCGCGCTGCGCCCACGCTTCCAGCTGCTCCATGGCGGCGGCACGGTACGTGTCGGCGGCGGCGAGGAGCACGTGCTTGCCGTCGGATCGGAGACGATGCGCGAGCTTTCCGATCGTGGTGGTCTTGCCGGTTCCGTTCACGCCTACGACCAGAACGACCGCGGGCGGCGCAATCCCTTCAATGTTGAGCTCGCTGGGGGTGGATCCCAGACGGCGCGCGATGATTTCGCGGAGCAGCCCGAGTACCGAATCCGCATCGGGGGCCGAAAGGCGCGCGGCTCCTTTGCGAAGCTCGGCGACGATCTCCTCGGCGGCGTCCACACCGGTGTCGGCCCGCAAGAGGAGCGCTTCGATCTCTTCCCAGAACGCGTCGTCCAGAACGGCACCGCGCAGTGCCCCGCGAATCCCGTCGCGGATCGCTTCGCGCGTCCGGCGCAGGCCGTCCCGAAGACGGGCGAGCCCGCGGCCGATTTGTCCAATCAAGCGCTCTCCTCCAGCACCAGCTCGTCTCCCACCACGTCGAATGCGGCAGGAGTCCCGACGTCGTCGCGAACCAGCTCGGGCTCTTCGCCCTTGCCCAGCCGCACCGAAACGAGCTTGGAAACGCCGGGCTCTTCCATGGTCACGCCGTACATGGTGTCTGCGACTTCCATGGTCTTCTTGTTGTGCGTGATCATCACAAACTGCGTCTTCTTGGCGACGTCTTTCAGCATCGCCAGGAAGCGCCCGATGTTCGCGTCGTCCAAGGGCGCGTCGACTTCGTCCAAGATGCAGAACGGGCTCGGCTTCACGAGATAGATCGCGAAGAGGAACGCGACCGCGGTGAGCGCGCGCTCTCCGCTGGACAGCAGAGAGATGTTGGAGAGCTGTTTGCCGCGGGGCCGCGCGAAAATCTCGATCGGAGCGAGCAGCGGATCCTCGTCGCCGGAGAGACGGACGTCGGCGTGGCCGCCTTCGAACAGCGTGCCGTAGGTGCGCTTGAAGTTCACGCGCACCTGCTCCAGCGTCTCCATGAACATCGTCCGCGCCGTGCGATTGATCTTGCGGATCGTGCGCCGCAGAGACTCGCGAGCCGGCCTCCAGGTCGGCGCGCTGGGCCGCGAGGAACTCCAGGCGCTTCGCTTCCCGCTCGTACTGCTCCAGCGCCACCATGTTCACCGGGCCGAGCCGTCCGAGCTGCACGTCCAGCTCCTCGCGCTCGCGACGCGCTTCGGCCAGCGACTCGTCGCTCGTCGTGAGGAGTGCGCCGTGCGCTTCGACCGCTGCCTGGCTCTCCAGGTCCACGTTGGACTCGCGCTTCGCTCGCGCCACGCGCTCCTCGCGCGCCGCCGCGAGCTTGGTGCAGCGCATCTCCGCCTCGTGCGAGAGATCGCGCGCCCGATCCCGCGAGCGGGCCCAGCGGTCGCGCTCTTCTTCGATTGCGCGAAGCTGTTCCAAGACTCCGCTGCGCGAGCGCGCGATCTCGTCGCGCACCCGCCGGCGCGCTTCCATCTCTTCCGCGTGCTTCGCGAAGCGCTCCAGACCGAGCTCGATCTCCCGCGCCAGCTCCGTGGCCGCACGCTCGGTGGTGGCCACTTCTTCCGTGCGCCGCGCCACTCCGTCTTCGTCCGCACGCCGCTCTTCGGAAAGGCGCGCCGCCTCGTCGCGGAGCTTCTCCGCTTCGGCGCCCCGGCGCTGCTGCTCCAGCTGCAGATCGTGCGCGCGATGCTGAGCCTGGTCGCGATCCGCCGACGACGCCACGAGCTCCCCCTCGCGCCCGCGCCACGCCGCGTCCAGCCGAGCGCGCTCTTCCTCGCGCACCGCAAGCTCTTCCACGCCGTGCGTGCGCTTCTCGGCGATCTCTCTCGCGCGCTCCGCCAGGCGCTCGCGCTCTTCCGTAACGGTGGCGGCGCGGGCCGCGGCGGCGGCCAACTCGGCGTCGCCGCGCTCGCGCCGCCGCTCGTGCTGCGCAAGTGTCGCGCGAGCTTCGTCGCGCGCGCCCTCCAGCGCGCGGATCGCGGCGTGGAGCGCGTCGCGCTCCCCGCCGAGCTTCTCCCACCGGCCCTGCGCCTGATCTCGCTCCTTCTCGATCTCGGCGATGCGCCGGTCGATCGAGCTCATGCGATCGACGCGTCCCAGGATTCGTGCGTCGGTGCCGGCCTTGGGACTGCCGCCGTGCACCAGGCCGGGAAACGCCGCCCAGTCTCCGTCGCGGGTGACGAAGCGCCAGCCCTCGTGCTCGGGGCGCTTGGCGAGCCGCGCCGCATCCGCCAGAGACTCCACCAGCGCGACTCTTCCGAGGAGCACGTCGAGAAGCGCTCCGACGTCATCGGTGACGTTCAAGAAATCGCGCGCGCGTCCGAGAATGGCCCCGTCTTGGGGAAGCTCGGCCCGCGCCGACTTCGCCGCTCGCCCCAAGGCGCCGCGATCCACGATCGTGGCCCTGCCTGACCCAGTGCGAAGGCGCTCGATCGCATCGTGCGCATCGTGCTCGGAATCGGTGACGAGCGCTTCCAGCGCTTGGCCCAGCGCCGTCTCCAGCGCGGGAAGCAGCTCCGGCTTCGTGACATGGAGAGAATCGGCGAGCGCACGCACCCGCGCGCCGCCCGAAGCGAGGAGCGAGCGAGCACCGGGTCCGAATCCTTCGAACGATTCGTGCAGCCCGCGCAGCATGGCGAGTCCCGAGCGCGCCGCCTCCCCTTCGAGCGCGAGCCGGGCCACGTTCTCGCGCGCGGTCTCCCGCTCGGCATCCAGTGCGTCGCGCCGCGCGGAATCCCGCTGCAGCTGCTCCTCGCGCGCGGTGAGATCTTCCGCCAACCGAGCGCACAGCGCGCGCGTCTCCTGTGCCTCCGCGCCCCGCGCGCGTCCGACCTCCTCCAGCTGGCGCAACTCTTCCGCGAGCACCGCATCGCGATCCGCGAGGTGATCGCGGTGCGCGTCGTGGTTCGCCACTTCCGTCTTCACTCGCAGCACTTCCTGCGCGAGCGCTTCCGCCGCTTCCCGGGTACGGGACAATTCGCCGCGGCGTCCTTCGAGGTCGGACTCCATGCGCGCCAGCGAGGCCTTCGATTCTTCCAGTGTGCTGGCCAGCTCGGCGAGGCGCGCTTCCTCTTCCACCGCGCGCGTCTCGCTCTCCGTGCGCCGGATCTCGTTCGCGGCGATGCGCGCCAGCAGCTCCTCGCGCTCCGCACCGAGACGCTTGGCCGTTTCCAGCAGCGACTCACGCCGTTCCTTGCGTCCCCAGTTCTCGCGCTCCTCGACGCGCACTTGCTCGAGCAAGTCGTCGACCTCGCGCTGGATCGTGCCGAACGCCGTCTCCGTCTCCGCGGAACGGCCGCGCGCTTCTTCCACGGCCGCATCGAGACGCGCAAGCTGTCCGTGCGCCTCGTCGCGAACGCGTCCTTCTTCGTCCATGGTCCCGGCCAGCGTGCGCTCTTCGTCGCGCATGCGCTGCACGTCGACCAGCGCGAGCTGCACGTCCAGCGCGCGCAAGCGGTCGCGCACTTCCTGCCAGCGCTGCGCCGCGCCGACCTGGCGCTTCAGCGAGCGCACTTGCCGCTCGACTTCGCTGTGCACGTCCTGGATGCGCGCGAGATCTTCGTCCGTGGCTTGCAGCTTGCGATGCGCGGCGCGCTCGCGAATCTTGTACTTCATGATGCCGGCGGCTTCCTCGAGAAGCTCGCGGCGCTTCTCCGGCTCCGAGCCGAGCACCATCTCCACCATCTCGCGCTCGATCACGGAGTAGGCGCGGCTGCCGAGTCCCGTGTCCAAGAACAGATCGTGAATGTCCTTGAGCCGGCACGGCATCTTGTTGATCAGGAACTCGGACTCGCCGTTGCGATACACGCGGCGCGCGACGGTGACCTCACCGTACTCGATCGGCAGGATTCCCGAGGAATTGTCGATGGTGAGCCCCACTTCGGCGACGTTCAGCGGCTTGTAGTCCCGCGTGCCGTTGAAGATCAGGTCCTCCATCGTCTTCCCGCGCAGCATGCGCGCGTTGCCTTCGCCGAGCACCCAGCGAAGCGCATCGGTCACGTTCGTCTTGCCGCATCCGTTCGGACCGACGATCACGGTGATCCCGTCGGAGAAGTGGATGTCCAGCTTTCGCATGAAGGATTTGAAGCCGAACAGCTCGAGCTTCCTGAGATTCATCGTTCCTCCCGTCCTCTTCCCATCACGGCGCCGGAACGGCGCTCTTGGAGATTCGCTGGACTTGGGCGTACTCGGAAACACCCCGCGCCCGAACAAGATCGGCGGCGGCCGCGGCGGATTTGGCGTCCTCGAACGGCCCCACGTAGACGCGATGCCAGACACCCTTCGATCCCAGATCCACGCGGCGCACGAAAACGTCGAATCCGGCCGCGCGGAACCGCGCCGCGTCTTCGTTCGCCTTCAGTTCCGTGTGCAGCGAGCTCATGTGGACGGCATAGGTCCCGCCCGAAACGGCGCGCGGCGGAGGGCCGGAAGTCGACGGCGGCGAAACCGGAGCGGGAGGCGGCATCGCCGCGCCCGGCGGCCGCGACGTGGTCGTCTGCGGCGTCACGGTGGCGGCCGGAGGCGTGGCCGTGGTCGGGTTCGTCGAAGCCGGCGGCGTGGTGCTGCCGCCCGGTGTCGTGGTGCTTGCACCCGGCGGCGTCGTGCTCCCGCCCGGCGTTGCAGGAAGCGCGCGCGCGGCGACATCGTTCGTGAGCGGTTCCTGCAGATTCGGCTCGTTCACGATCGGCGACGGTCCCTTCTCCAGATCGTTCATGCGAACCATGAGCTCCGCGGCCTGCCGTTCCGCCTGCTCCGGCGTGAGCACCGGCTCGCTCGTGCCCGGCACCGTCGTCGCCGCCCCGCGATCGCTGGTGAGCAGGCGCGGCAGCACGATCACCGCCGCCAGCGCCAGCGCACCCACCCCCAGAAGAATGGGGACGAGCGAACGCCGTGCTGCGGTGGTCGGCTCGTCCTCCGTCTCGGGCGAGTCGATCGGCGCTGCCTTGCTCGGCCTCGTCGTGCGCGCACCGGCCTCGGCGAAGCGCTCGTCCTCGAAGCGCGGCTCGCGCCGAGATGGTGCGGTCTCGATCTCTTGGGCGGCGGGCGCTTCCGTCTCCTGCATCTCCCCGACGGGCGTGTCCAGGTCGCGCAGCGTCTCGTCGCCGCCCCGATGGAACGACTCGACGACCGGCGCCTCGCGCCCGGACGCGACGGCGTGTCCCGGATGAAGCACCAGAACTCCCAGGAGACGATCCGGGCCGATGCGTTCGCGAATGCGACGCGTCGCATCGGGCTCCGACACGCCGATTTCGTGCACGAGAATCCAGCAGGCCACGCGATCGAGAAACGGAGCCGCATCTTCCAGGTCTTCCTCGCCGGGGCCGTTCACGACGAGAAGATCTCCGGTGCGGGAGAGCTCGCGCAGCAAGAGATCGAACGAGTCCGCCGCCCAAGTCCCCGCGAGATCGACGGTGCCCGATCCGACGGGAAGCAGCGAGAGTCCCGCCACGCGCGTGGGAGCCACGACGCGCGGAGAGCGCACGCCGTAGCGAATCACGTCGACGAGCCCTTCCTGGGCATAGGTGCGCGCGTCGAAGGAGAGGAGCCCCGTGCGCAGATCGGCGTCGAGCAGCGTCACCGGACGCCGCGCCGCGAGTCCCGCGGCGATCGTCGCGGAGGCGATGGCGCGCGCCGCCGGAGAGATCGCGCCGATGACGCCGATGCCCTCTTCCCCCGCGTCGGCCTGCGCGTGCACCCGGTCGAAGAGCCGGCGCAGCTCGCGCAAGGTGCGTTCGTCGTCGAGCGGCGCCGCCGCGATCGGCCCCTCCGGAAACGACGCATCGGTGATCGTTCCCAAGAGAAGCAACTCGAGCTGAAGGGCCGTCTCTTCGGGTGTTCGGAACATGGTTCCGGCGATCATCGCATCATCCCCCCGGACGATCGAATCGTTCGAGAATCACACGCACGAGCTCGTCGTCCTCTTCCGGATCCAGGGTGCGGGGATCGAGGAGAACCTCGTTCTGCACGATCCGTCCGATGATCGGAACGCGGGCCCCGCGCAGCGCGCGCGCGAGCTTCTCCGCATCCATTGATTCATGGGTCAGCGCCACGACGGTCGTGGCCAACCCTTCCTCGGGGGCCGCCCCACCTCCCACCTCGCTCGATGAGGACAGAACGCGCACCCGAAGCCCGGGACACGCTCCCAGCGCTCCGGCGATCCGCGTCGCGCGCGGGGCCAGTTCGTCCCGCGTCCATCCCAAGGCTCGCAGCGTCGGAACGGACGTGCGCGCCTGCTGTACATCTTCCAAGAGATCGAGCGTCGCTGCAAGCGCTGCAATCGTGAACTTGTCGATTCGAAGCGCGCGCGCCAAGGGATTTCGCCGAATTCGTGCAATCCACTCGGCCTTCCCGAGCACGATCCCCGCTTGCGGTCCGCCGAGCAGCTTGTCGCCGGAGAGCGTGACCAGGTCCGCCCCCGCCGCCAGGCTGTCCGAAATCTTGGGCTCTCGAGGGGCTCCCTCGATGTCGAAGAGCGACCCCGCGCCCAGATCGTGGATCACCGGGATTCCGCGCTGCGAGCCCAGACGGGCGAGCTCGTCGAGACCCGGCTCCTCCACGAAGCCGCGCTGCTGGAAGTTCGAACGATGGACTTTGAGGAACGCCGCGGTGGCCGGACCGATGGCCCGCTCGTAGTCCTCCAGCCGCGTGCGATTCGTGGTGCCCACCTCGACGAGACGGGCCCCGGCCCTCGCCAGGACGTCGGGCAGGCGGAAGGACCCGCCGATCTCGACCAGCTCCCCGCGAGACACCACGATGTCTTTGCCTTGGGCGAGCTCGTTCACGCAAAGCACGAGGGCACCCGCGTTGTTGTTCACGGCGAACGCCGCCGGGGCCCCGGTCACCGCGATGAGCTTCCCCTCCACGTGGCGCTCGCGCGCGGTCCGCTCCCCGGTGTCGAGATCCATCTCCAGATCGCAGGCGCCGCGCGCCACCTCCAGAAGCGCTTCGACCGCGGCCGGTGCCAGACGCGCGCGACCCAGGTTCGTATGCAGCACCACGCCCGTGGCGTTCAGGACCCGGCGCGGGCCTCGGGGGCGCTCACGGACGCGCCGGGCGACTTCCCCGGCGATCGAAGCCAGATCCGGCGGCGGCCCACCGTCGCGAATACCGACACGCAGCCCATCGAGGTGCTCGCGCACGATTCGAAGCACGACCGAGCGTGGCTCCCGCGAGAGCGTTTCGCGGAGCTCGGGCGCGTGCAGGATCTGGTCGACGGAGGGAATTCGGCGGAGCGCATCCACTGGGACGAGCGTAGTCACGCGCGCCGACTGGGTCAAGCGACGCGCCCCGAGCGACTCGTACTCCGTCAGACGATTCCTCGGCGACGGCCTCGGCGCAGAAACTCTGCGCCTCCGCTACGCCCTCGAGCGCGCCGGCGGCCGCCGAGTCGCTCCTGAGATTCCCCGCGCCGTTTCCGCTCGCGACTTTCTCGCCTTCGTGCGATGCGGAGTCTGCGTCGGTGACGTACCGCACCGGCGTCGCCGCCAGGTCCCGGTACCTCTCGGCGAGCGTACCGCGCGGTCTGTTTCCGAGTACGCCCGAGCTCCGAATCGGGGCACCGCGGTGCGCCGAGGAACGTATCGAGACGAGAGATACGGGAGTCCGACCGACCGCGTCGGAACGCGTCGCTTGAACGCCCACCCCGAGGGAGTGAGCGTGGACACGGCCGGAGTCTCCACGCCATCCATCGATGCGGGGATTCGTCCGGTTGCGCCGTCTTGGGGGCCGCGCGCCTTGAGCCGCGCCACGACTTCTTCCCGCGAGCGTGCGCCGTCCGCGATCGCGGCGCGAATGAGATGGGACGCGTCCCACCCGAACGCGACCGCGTCGGTGGAGCGCAAGCCTTCGCGCTCGCACGTGGCGCGGAACTCGCGCGCCGGAGGATCCGGATCGCCCGCGCTCGCGAAGGAGAAGACGTATCCCGAGACCTCGAAAAGAGAGAGCAGCTCGTTCGTCGGCGGCGCCCACCCTTCGGGAAAGAGAAGTGCGCTGGCGTCGAGCACGCGCGTCTCGACCAGGGCCTCTAGAAAATGCAGCGGGGCGGCGACCATCGCGACCGTAACCGGCCCCGCCGGCGTCGCGGCCGAATCGACGACGGAAGAATTTGCGCCCCGCCCTCGATCGCGCGAAGGTCCCTCGCGGCGCACCGGCGCCGCCGAGACGTCCTCGGGAGTGATTCGCCAGGCAGGAGTTCCGCCCGCTTCCGCGAACGCCTGATCGAACGCGCGCGCGATCACGCGGGACGCTTCCGACGACGGATCCTCGATGACTCCAGCCCGCTCCGCACGCAGATCTTCTCGAGCGAAGCGCGCCGCCGCGATACCAAGCGCTTCCAGCCGGTGCAGTGGAATCACCTGCGGGTCGAGCGGCGCCGAGCGTGGAAACGCCAAAGGCGAAAGGACGATCAGCGGAAGATCCTCGCGCCGCAGATCGGCGGCGAGAGCGCGCGCCGTGGCCGCCGACCAACCGGTGACGACGCCCAAGACCTGGCGATCGAGCGCGAGACTCTCCAAACGGCGCGCCGCCAGCGAGGGAGAATCTTCCACGTCGAAGGCGCGCACTTCGATGGCCGGCGAGCGCTCCCCGAGCGCGAACGCGAGCTTCATTCCCGCGAGCACCTGCGTCCCCCGCTCCGACTCCACTCCGGAGAGCGGGAGGATCGCTCCCACCACGAAAGGCGCAGAGGTTTCTTCGGGGTTGTGGCTACACCCGGCGGTCGCGGCGAGCACGAAGGCGGCGAGGAGTCCGCGGCGGGCGGTTGACACCAGGGGTGGCGTCCGGAGATGAAGCGATCTCATGGTTGCGCGAGAGGACGAAGCTGACCCCCTTCGCGCTTCCACGCTCCCACGCGACGGCCGGGAGGTGGCGACGGCCACGCTTCTCTTGCGCGGAGCACCTCGATCAACGCGTCCGGCTCTCGGGCTCCCTGATCGATCGCCGCAAGGACTTCCGCCATCGCTTCGTATCCGTACGTATGAAAGCGCGAGAGATCCCCCCCGCTGCTCTTGCGCACGCCGTCTTCCAGGGAGCGCGAGAACTCGGATGCGGGGCATTCCCCTTCTTCCATGACCAGCACGGCGCCCTCCAGCGAGCTCGCGGCGAGCCCGCGCACTCGATCGTCCGCCCACTCTCCGTGACCGAGCACGGTCCGGCCCAGACGAACGCCGTCCATCTGCTTCGCGAAGATCTCCAGATCGGAAGCCTCGCCCAAGATGTACACCGCGTCGCTCGGCGTCTTCTTCGCTTCGGCGAGCACCGCGCGGTAGTCTTTCTTCCCCACCTCATAGGGAACCTTGGCGACGATCTTCCCGCCGCGTTCTTTCGCTTCCCGCTCGAACTCCGCCGCGCGCTCCGCCGAGCGCGCATCGTCCGAGGTGACGATGACGAACGTCTGGAGGTCCAGCGTCTCGATCGACGTTCGCGCCAGCTCGCGCGCCAGCTCCTGTGCGGATGGGTCCAGTGAGAACACCGCGCTCCCGAGGGAGGAGAGCCGCGATTCCGTCACCGCGGGCGCGAGCAGCGGAACGCGATGGGACTCCGCGAGCGAGCCTGCGGCCACGATCGGCATCGAGAGAATCGGCCCCAGGATCGCAACGCATCCGTCTTCGAGAATCGCGGCGCGGGCGCTCGATTGTGTCGCCAGCGGATCGCTCGGGGCATCCTTCACTTTGAGCTCGACGACGGGCGATGAGCCGGAGCTTCGTCGCGCGAGCGCGAGCTCCGCGCCGAGCCGGAAGGCCTCGCCGAAATGCGCGAACCGCCCGGTGAGTGGAGCGAGAAGTCCAACGCGGAGCGTCTTCGGGTTCGGAGCTTTCGCAGGGGCGGCTCCCTTTGCGCCGAGCGCCGCTCCGGGATACGCGCGGACCCACGCCGCTCGCTTCTCGGGCGTGAGTCCACCCAGGATGGCGGCGATGCGTGCGTTCACCGAGCCCTGCGAACGAGGCTCCAGCCGATCGCGCGCCATCAATAGCGCGCGAAGCTCCTCTTCGGTTTCCTTGCGCGTGCCGTGCACCGCAGCGATGCGCTCCCAGGAGACTCCAGCGAGAGAAGCGCCTCCCGGCGCATTCTCCACCCCGGCGTAGGCCACGAGCGCGGCGTCGAGCTTGGCGCGGGCGCGCGCGATCTCTCCCTCTGCGAAGCGCTGCTCTCCTGCGGATGCGGCGCCCGAGCCACGCTCGCGCTCCGCCTGGAGCGCCGCGGCCGCGCGATCCACTTCGCCCGCGGCGATCATTTTCTCGACGTCGCGGAGGAATCCCGCCTGCTCGGGAAGCGGAGACGATTGCGTGGACGCGACCGCCGGCTCTTCGGGAAGACTCGCAGGATCGGAGGTGGCCGCGCAGCCGGCGAGCAGCCAGAGCGCCGCGAAGGACGCTGGCGCGAGGGCGAACGGAACGAGCGCGGGGAGCCGACCGGACCGCCGCTCGATCACGCTATGACCACAGCTTCCCGAACTCCTCGGGGTCCATGTCCTCGAGCGCCTTCTGAAGCGTCTCCATCGTCGTTTCTCCGCTCAGCTCGGGAGCGTCGTCGTCCCGCAGGAGCTCTTCCGAAACGAAGATCGGCGACTGAGTGCGCAGAGCCAGCGCGATGCAATCCGACGGACGGGCGTCGACGGTGATGAGCTCGGTTTCGCGCTCCAAATAGACCTTCGCGTAATACGTCTTGTCGCGCAGCTCGACGATCGCGATCTTCGGCACTTTCGCCGCGAGCCCCTCGATCACCGTCTTCAAGAGATCGTGCGTGAGCGGGCGCTGGAATCGTCGGCCGGTGAGCTCGATCGCGATGCTCGACGCTTCCGAGGGTCCGATCCAGATCGGAAGCATGCGCTCACCGCCCTTTTCCTTGAGCAGCACAACGGGCGTATGCGTCCGTTCGTCGATCGCGAGCCCGGAAACGATCATCTCGATCACGAAGCGCTCCCTTCCCCCTCCCGCGTGGAATCGGCGTCGAACGGGGGCGGCTTTTTCGATTCGTCCGAGAGCATCCAACGAGCGGACTCGGCCAGATCGGAGCTTGGGTGCTCGCGGACGACGCGCTCGAACGTGGCCTTCGCCGCGGTCCGGTCTCCCAACTCTTCGGACTGGATGAATCCGATCATGAACAGCGCCTCCACGGCGTGGGGGTCGTCCGGATGCCGAGCCAAGATCTCCTGGTAGAGGCGGATCCGCTCGTTCGGATCGGACTGCCCCTGGGCCTCCGAGAACAGCTCTTCGGCGGACTTCCCTTCCGGCTCGAAGATCTTCACTCGGTAGCGTTTTTTCAAGTCCTCCAGGACACGCGGGAGCGCTTCGGCGGATTTCTCGCGGATGAGCCTCGCCTCCACGTCGGCGCGGGCCTCCTCGAAGGGGCGCACCGAGGCCTCCCGTTTCTCTTCGACCCGCGCGAGGATGAGCCCCGAGGGAGTCTCGATGACGGGGCTGATCTCGCCCAGGGGAAGCGCAAACACGACTTCGTGGAAGTTCGGGTGATTTCCGATCCACTGCACGGCGCGGCCGTTGCGGACCCACTCCGGAACGAGCCCTTGCGCGTCCACGATCTCGGGATCGTCGCAGTACTTGCCGACGGCTTCCTCGAACCGAATCGTGCCCTTGGCGATCATCTCGCGCACGCGGTCGATGCGCACGCGATCCTTCATCACGAGAAGGCGCATGCGAAGCGCCGGCTCCAGCGTGTATTCCTCCGGGTGCGCGTCGTAGAACGCGCGGACTTCCTCGTCCGTGACCTGGGAGGCTTCGCGCTGCTTCTTGTCGAGGAACGCCTGAATGAGGAGCTCGCGCCGCGAGCTTTCCAGCTTGGCGCGCACCGCGGAGTCGCTCTCGATCCCCTCCGCCTTCGCCGCGCGAAGGAGCATTTCCTCTTCGACCATGCGCTGCACCATGCGCGAGCGCCCGGTTTCCCCGGTGAACTCCGCGCGCACGAGCCGCGGCACGGTCTCGAGCTTCTTGTCGAGATCCGCGACCGTGATCTTCTTTCCGTCGACTTCGGCGAGCGGAGTATTGGGACTCTCTGCGGAAGTCTCACCGCGGCGCGCACACCCGCCGCCGCTCGCAAGCACCGCGACGGCCAGCGCGAGGACGCCGGTGATTCTGCCGAGAGCCGCGCTACTCTTCGCGATCGACGTCTTGGACATTTTTCTGTGCGAGCTTCTCGGCGCGAGCCGCGGCTTCCGCTTCCTCGCGAACCTTGCGCGCCGCCGCCTTCTCCAGCGCGATGCGGGCCACTTCCTCGGCCTCGCGCTGGCGAGCCGCGCGCGCATCCGCTTCCAGCTTGGCCGCGTCTTCGGCCGCCTTCAGCTCGGCGTCGAACGCCGCCTGCGCGGCGAGCGCGCCCTCCTTGGATCCCGCTTCGCGGTCCACGTAGAGACGTACCGCCGTGGGAACCTCGGAATGGATCGCGAGCGGAACCTCGAACACGCCGAGACGCTTGATCGGGCGATCCAGCCGCACGCGGCGGCGGTCGATCTCCAGGCCGGCCTTGCGCAGGAGAATTGCAATCTCCATCGCCGTGACCGCGCCGAACGCTTTGCCTTCACGGCCGATTTTGAGCGTGGTCATGATCTCGTTCGCGGCGAGGAACTCCGCGACCTTCTGCGCCTCCACTTTGAGCTTCTTGCCGCGAACGCCGGCCAGGCGCTCATCTTCCTTCATCGCCCGCACGTTTCCATCGGTTGCGAGAACCGCGAGACGGCGCGGGATCAGAAAATTGCGGGCGTAGCCGGCGGCCACGCGAACGCGCTCGCCGCGATCGCCGACCTTGGGTACGTCCGTGGTGAGAATCACATCCATGCGATCACCCTTCCTTCGTGGCGGGCCGAGCGGCGCGCCCTACGTGTCGTCGCCGGAAGACTGATGGAAGACCCGAAAGGGATCCTCGCGCTCTTCCGCCGATCGCTGCTTGCGAAAGTCGAACCACGTGTCGAACAAACCGAGCCCACTCGTCACCGCGCCGTGAAACGGCAGAAAGAGGAGCATCGCCCCGCTCAACAGTGCGGTGCGCACCGGCCGGCCGATTCCGGCCCGCTCCATCCAGCTCCACTCGATCGCCGTGCCGCGGACGAAGTACACGACCACAGCGACGACGATGGCATTCAATCCGACCGTCGCCACGACCGGCGGGAGAAACGATTCTCCGGCCAGGTACGCCGCGAGCCCTCCGGCGAAGACCCACGCCAGAAAGTCCGGAGCCTCGAACCTTCCGAACGAAAGCGCCTGACCCGGGAACTCGTCCCGGAACAAACGCCGCGCCAACGCCCATCCGACGAGGAGCGCGATCCAGAACTCGCCGATCCGAATCGCGCTCCACGTGCGCTCGAAGAATGCGATCGCATCCGTCGCCCCGGTCCGGAGCTGCGCCAACCCTTCCGCGGAGAGATCCCCGTGGCGGCTGGCTTCCCGAATTCCCCGGTCGACCGCCGCTTGCAGCGCCTCCCCCGAGGGATGCACTCCGGCCACCGCGAGACCCACGCTCCACGCCGCGAACGGCGCCACGGCCCACGGGAACGCGTGCTCCACCGCGACTCCACGCCCCATGCACTCCGCGAGGATCCATCCCGCCAGCGTCCCTGCCGCGAACTCGGGAACCCTGCCGGGAGCGAGCACCAGAGCCAAGACGATTCCCAAGAGTCCCACCGCGACGCACGTGCGCCGGCTCGCCCGAATCGCCCACGCGAAGGAAGCGCCGGGAACGAGCACCGCCGGAGCGAAGTCGAGCCACGGAGCCCGTTCCGCACCGACGGCCGCGCCCCAAGCGAGCGCGGTGAGCGTGAGGAGCCGTCCATCCACGAAGAGTCTCCCTGGAACCGGACGCTGTCCGGATCTACCGGGCGTGATCGCCGACGTACGGAAGGAGCGCCATGAAGCGAGCGCGCTGAATCGCACGGGTGAGCGAGCGCTGATGATACGCACTCGTTCCCGTGATCCGACGCGGCACGATCTTGCCGCGATCGGTGACATAGCGCCGGAGCCTCTCCACGTCCTTGTAGTCGACGACCTCGATGCCGTCCGCCGTAAAGCGGCACGACTTGCGGCGGCGATCGTCACTCATCGATTTCACTCCTTGGTTTCATGATTGTCCTGCACATCGCAGGGAAGCAGCTCAGAATGGAAGGTCGTCGTCCGCGAAGGAGCCGCCCCCTTCGTCCACCGCGACGTCCCCGCCTCGAGCGGCCACCGGCTGCGGCTCCCCGCCGCGCTTATCGAGGAACTGCACGCGATCCGCGCGCACCTCCACGACCGATCGCCGATTCCCGTCTTCCGTCTCCCAGGACCGACTCTGCAGCCGGCCTTCGACGAACACTGCGCTCCCCTTCTTCAGAGCGTCTCCGCAGCGTTCCGCGAGCTGGGCCCACGTCACGACGTTCACGAAGCAGGTCTCTTCCTTCCAAGCTCCGGAAGGATCCTTGGGATCTTTGAACGCGCGGCTGGAGGCGACGCCCAGGGTCGCGACCGCGGTTCCGGACTGCGTGTAGCGCACTTCGGGGTCGCGGGTGAGCCGCCCCGCAATCATGATCTTGTTCACCGAGGGAAGTCTGAGGTCACTCACGATTGAAGTCTCCATCCCCACCGCCGCGAGAATCGCGGGAATCGCGAGAATCGGAGTCGAAATCACGGGAACGATCGCCCCCGGAATCCCAGTTCCCACCTCGGCGGCCGCGGGGTTCGTAATCGCGCTCCTCGGACTCGTACGGATTGCTGGTGTACTCGATGGGCGTTCCTTCGTCCTTGATGACGAGAAAGCGAAGGACGCTCTCGTTGAGCTTGAAGCGATGGCCAAGCTCTTTGAGGCCGTCGTTTCCCAGGTTGAAACGAAGGATGTGATAGACGCCTTCCTGGAAGTCGCGGATGGGGTACGCGAGGCGACGGCGCCCCCACTCCTTCTCTGCGGTGATCTCACCCCCGTGGGAGGTGATGATTTCCTTCACTCCGTCCACCTCGTGGGTGACGCCCTTGGCGTCGAGGGTGGGAATGAGAATGAAGGTGGATTCGTAAGGGCGCATGCGCGGATTCCTCCCGGAACGGCTTCTTTTCGAAGCCGGTCATGCGAAAGTTTTGATAATCGGCAAGTGCGGCAGTGTACCGGCCGGTCCAAGAAGGGTCAAGCGTCGCCCGGGGGAGGCTCCAGAGGCGTGCGGTGCATTCGTCCGGTTCATTGCGGCCGTGACCCCCTCGCGCGCGAAGTCGCGAACCCCCTGGCCCGCCGCCTGGAGAATGCTCGGGATCTTCGACCACTCCGCCTCGTCGAACGGCTCGAGCACCCAGTCCACCACATCGTCCCGCGAGGCCCCCGCCGGACGGCCGATGCCCATGCGAAGGCGCGGGAACTCCCCCGTTCCGAGCGCTTCGATGATCGAGCGGAGCCCGTTGTGTCCGCCGGGTCCGCCCTCCGCCCGCACGCGCAGCTTTCCGAACGGCAAGTCGAGGTCGTCGGCCACGACGAGCCAGCTCGAGAGCGGTAGCTCGGGATAGTCGTCGCGAAGCGCTCGCGCCGCGGCGCCCGAGCGATTCATGTACGTGGTCGGCTTCGCGAGAATGCCGGGCGGCCCGCCGAAGTCCACGGCTGCGGTGCGCACCGGACCGGATCCGCGCGAGAAGACGAGCTTCTCCTCGCGCGCGATCGCATCGGCCAGCATCAGCCCGAAATTGTGGCGGGTGCGGGCGTACTCTTCCCCGGGGTTGCCCGAGACCCAAGACGAGGAACGACGGATTCCGAAGCGGTTCCGTCTTACGACTTGCCACCCGAGCCCTTGGCGGGCTTGGAAGCCTCGCCCTTCGCCGGGCCCTCGGACTTGCCTTCCTCGGCCGGAGTCGCTGCCGCTTCCGCAGTCGTCGCAGCTTCCGTGGTCTCCACCTTCTCCACGGTCGGCGCAGTCACCTGGGCCACCACACGCACGGCTTCGGTGAGGAACTCCCAATTGCCGGCCGGAAGATCGGAAACGTGGATCGAGTCGCCCACCATGAGCTTGGACACGTCCACATCGAAGTGCGGAGGGATCTCCGCGGGAAGGCAGAGGATTTCCACTTCGCGACTGGTGTGCTCGAGGATGCCGCCGTAAGTCTTCACGCCCTCGGGCTCGCCGTGCAGATGAACGGCGACCTTCACGTGGATCTTCTTGCGAAGATCGATGTGCTGGAAATCGATGTGCGTGATGTAGCGGTGCAGCTCGTCGTGCTGCACCTCGCGAAGGATGCTCTTCAAGGGCGCTTCGTTGCCGACGGTGACGTCGAACAGAACGTTCTCGCCGTGCGCTTCGTGCATCGCCTTGATGAACTCCTTGCGGTTCACCGCGAGCGTGACCGACTTCCCCTGTCCGTAGAGGACGCCGGGGATCTTGCCTTCGCGCCGGGCGGCGTTGGCCCCCGAGCGACCCGTCAGCTTGCGGACTTCGGCCGCGATCGAAATCGTCTTCATTGCATCAATCCTCGCTCAAGGGTACCGGCGCTTCCTGCTGCCGGGACACGTGGAACAGGCTGGAAATCGATTCGCTGCGATGAATGCGGAGAATGGCCTCGGCGAAGAGCGGCGCCGTGGACAACACGACGAGCTTCTCCGACCGCCGGCGCATGGGAATCGTGTCCATGACGACGATGCGCGAGATCGGCGAGCGCTCCAACCGGTCGAGCGCGTCCCCGGAGAGCACGGGATGCGTGGCGCACGCGTAGATCTCGCGCGCTCCCGCCTCGCGGAGCTTCTCCGCGGCACGCACCAGCGTGCGCGCGGTGTCGATCATGTCGTCGATCATGAGGAGGTTGCGCCCCTCCACTTCTTCGGCGCCGATCACGTTCAGCACCTCGGTTTGGTTCGCGAGCGGGCGGCGCTTCTCCACGATCGCGAGCGGCAGGCCCAGGCGGTTCGCGTAGGCACGCGCCATCTTCACGCTGCCGAGATCCGGCGCCACCACGGTGAACTCCGAGAGATCGAACTCGCGGAACCAGTCCATGAACACCGGCATCGCGTAGAGATGGTCGACGGGAATGTCGAAGAATCCCTGAATCTGCGAGGCGTGCAGGTCCATGGTGAGCACGCGGTCCGCGCCCGCCGTGGTGATCAGGTTGGCGACGAGCTTGGCGGCGAGGGACACGCGCGGCTGGTCCTTGCGGTCCTGGCGCGCGTAGCCGTAATACGGGAGCACCGCGGTCACGCGCGAGGCGGAGGCGCGGGTGGCCGCGTCGCACATCATGAAGAGCTGCATGAGGTGGTCTTGCCCTGGCGTCGTCGGCTGGATGATGAAGACATCCACGCCGCGGACGTTCTCGTTCAGCTTGACGAAGATCTCCCCGTCCGAGAAACGGGAGATTTCCACGTCTCCGAGCTGAATTCCCAGGTGCTTCGCGATCCCCGTGGCCAGCGTAGGGTTCGCGCCGCCCGAGAAGATCGCCATGTTGTCGGGCACTGGAGGTTCCCCTCGCGGATTCCGGACGAACGGCGGGCGAGGAGTTTACGGGACCAGGAGCCGGGCGGGCAAACCAAAAATGGGCCGGAACCTCGGGGGCGGTCCCCTCTGAAGTCCGAGCAACCGCGCCAGTTCACCGGGCATGAGCACCAGTCAGGTCGATCGCAGGCGTAGACCGGTCCTACGAGCCGTGGACCTTGCGGCCGTTCGGCGAGCCCCCGGGGCGGCGCCAACTGATGCGAGCCGCAAGCGCGTGATATCGCGCTGAGGCGGCGCGCCAAACAGGCGGCCGTACTCGCGGCTGAACTGCGAGACGCTTTCATACCCCACACGCCCGGCGGCGCTGCCCGCATCGAGATTTTCGTTCAACATCAATTGCCGTGCTTCCTGTAGACGCAACTGCTTCTGGTACTGCAACGGACTCACACCCGTGAGGGCGCGGAAATGCTGCCGGAAGGTCGATGGGCTCATGTGCGCGCGATCAGCCAATTGGTCCCCGTGCACGGCCTGCACGAAGTTCTGCTTGAGCCATGCGACGGTCTTTGCAATCTGCTGGCCCGGGGACCCGGACGTGACGAGGTGCCGGAGTTGTGGGCCGTGCGAGCCGGTCAGCAGGCGGATGGTGACTTCCTGTTGGATCAGCGGCGCCAACCGGGGAGTCAGCGCCGGTTCGCCCAACAGGTTGACGAGCCTGACCAGGGCATCGAGCAAGGCGGCGTCCAGTTCTTCGAACGAGATGGAACGGTAGACATCCCCTCGCCGAGGTCGGGGCTCGTCCATCTCGGAAGCCATCTGGACGATCGAGCGGACTTCCAACGTCAGCATCATCCCAAGAAACGGTTCCGCGACGCTGGCTCGCGTGACATGCGAGACGACAGGGAGATCGATAGTCGTCAGCATGGATTGCCCCGGGCCGTAGTCGATCGACTCGTCCCCAAGCAAGACCTGCTTGTCGCCCTGTGCGACGACGCCGAGGCCCAAGTTGTAAATGCAGTGCAAGGGTTCGGTTGGCGCCTTGCGGCGATGCAGCGTAAGCGCGGGAATTGCGGTGGTGTGATCGCCGTCGGTTTGGGCAAAGCGCCCGATCGCGCGAGCCAGGGCGCTCATTGCCGGAATCACGGATGTGTATGGCCTAGTCTCTTTAGGCATGAACGATTTCCGCCGGTATTTGGGTCAACGAGAGTCTAGCACCCGCCAGTCCCTCCATTCTCGTTTCCTCAAGAAGCGTCATTTTAGGCAATGAACTCGATGGATCAGGCAAACGGTTTGAGAGGCTAGCCAGCTACAGTGGAAACACCATGAAGCACATCGAAGCACATCTCTATCGGCGGACTTGAGGTCTCTCGTATCGGGCTCGGTGCCATGTCGATGGCGGGAGCGCCATGACGCTGGGAACATGGCCGTCATTGACCGCTGACCACCGCACGGCAATCCCTGCCACCGGAGATATCTATGCCTAAGCGTGAACTGATAATTGCCTGAACACTCAGGGCCGTTCCGGCCTCAGCCGCCGTGAGGTGTTGGCGAATGCTGCCCTTGTCGGGGCCGGAATCGCGATCGGGCCATTGTGGTTTGCGGCATGCGCCGATCAGTCCAAGGACACCAGTAACCGAGGCGACAAAGGGCTCGATCGCGGAGGAGACGAAATGAAGACGCGAAAACTGGGAACACTCGAAGTCTCGGAAATGGGCGCGGGGTGCATGAGCATCAGCGCCAACTACGGACCTCCGGCAGACAGAGCCCAAGGCATCAACGTCATTCGTGCAGCCCATGAAAGAGGCGTCACGTTCTTCGATACCGCCGAAGTGTACGGCCCATACACCAACGAAGAACTGGTTGGAGAAGCGCTTGCGCCCTTCCGCGACAGAGTGCGCATCGCAAGCAAGTTCGGCTTTGACATTGAAGCCGGTGGCGTCAACAGCCGGCCAGACCACATCAAGAAGGTGGTTGAGGGCTCACTCAAGCGCCTTCGAACGGACCGCATCGATCTCTATTACCAGCACCGGGTGGATCCAGCGGTGCCGATCGAAGATGTGGCTGGTGCGGTCAAGGATCTCATCAAGCAGGGCAAGGTCTTGCACTTCGGCCTCTCCGAGGCGAGTGCGAAGACGATCCGCCGAGCGCACGCGGTTCAACCGGTGACAGCCGTTCAGACCGAATACTCGTTCATGGAAAGAGATCCGGAAAGAAACGGCGTGCTCCAAGCGTGTGAGGAGTTGGGAATCGGCTTTGTCCCATGGGGACCGGTAGGAATGGGCTACCTGACCGGGAAGATCGATGTCAACACGAAGCTCGACCCGAAGACGGATCTCCGAGCCGGATTCGATCGCTTTTCCCCGGAAAACATCGCGGCGAATCGGCCAATCGTTGATCTGCTCAAACGATTTGCAGCAACGAAGAATGCAACACCGGCCCAGATTGCCCTTGCCTGGCTCATGGCCCAGAAGCCGTTCATCGTCCCGATACCGGGTACCCGCAACATGGATCACCTGCACGAGAATCTCGGAGCCACCGATGTTCAGCTGACGTCCGCGGATCTGAGCGAGCTCGACGCCGAGTTCTCCAAGATCACAGTGCATGGCGGCCGTATGAATGAAATGCAGATGCAGGTCGTTGACCAGGACGCCTGACGAGCACAGCCATGCGCATCGGCATCCTTGGTTCAGGATTGATGGGCGCCATGCTTGGAACGATCTTCGCGCGGGCAGGACACGACGTCGTCTTCAACCATTCACAGCGGTGCGCCGGCACACCGCGTGAGGCGACCCGGCCCACTGAGCGGTCGGCGGGGAAAACGCTGTAAGGTTTCGCGCCGAAGTCGCCTTACAGATACGAAGAGGTGTGCCCTGGGGATGAACTGGCTGGGGCGGGAGGATTCGAACCTCCGAATGCCGGCTCCAAAGACCGGTGTCTTACCGCTTGACGACGCCCCAGGAAGGTTGAGCCGAACTGTCGTCCGGGCTGCCGGAGCGCTCGAGCTCGGCGTGGTACTCGTCAAGCACCGCCTTCTCGAGCCGCTCGCGCATTTCCCGATGAATGGGATGCGCGATGTCCTGGAAAGTTCCGTCGGGCTTTCTTCGGCTGGGCATGGCGACGAAGAGCCCCTCGTTTCCTTGAATCACTTTCACGCCGCGAATCACGAAGCATTCGTCGAACGTGATCGTCACGAACGCTTTGAGCTTCTCTTCATCTCGCAGAGAGACTCGTACGTCGGTGATCTCCATCGTCCCCACCTCCCGGCCCGTGGGCCCTGGTCCCCTCACCCCTCGATCGAGCTGGCGCGCACCACTTTACCGACACCTTCTTCCGTCAAGGCGTCGGCAATGCGATCCGCATCCTCGGCGTTCGCGGCGAGACCGAAGACCGTCGGCCCGCTCCCCGACATCTGCGCGCCGAGAGCGCCCGCTGCCACGAGCTTCTCTTTGATCTGCGCGACTTCGGGATGCTTCGCGACGACCCCCGACTCGAGATCGTTGACGAGATGTCCGGCGAGAAGCTCGACTCGGTGAGACGCCAATGCGACCTTGATCATACTCGACGAGCTTCCGGGGCGAGTCAACTCGCCGGACACGCGCTCGTACGCCCACTTCGAGGACACGCGCACCGGCGGCGTCACCAGCACGAGCTCGAGCGACCCGGCGACCGGGATTCTCTGCAGCTCTTCGCCGCGCCCTCCGGCCATGCAGGTTCCACCGCGAATGAAGAACGGAACGTCGGATCCGATCTCCAGTCCGATGCGCTCGAGCGCGGCGGAATCGAGCCCAAGCTCCCAGAGCTCATTCAAAGCCATGAGACACGTGGCCGCGTTCGAGCTCCCTCCGCCGAGTCCGCCGGCGATGGGAATGCGCTTCACGATCTTGATCGTGAGTCCGTGTCGAACCCCGGTCTTCTCTTGCAGAAGCTTGACGGCGCGAACGGCGAGGTTCGTGTCGTCTTTCGGGGCGCCCTGGCCGCCGTGGAAGTCGAGCTTCCGGCCGCCGGGAACGATCGAAATGGTGTCGTGGAGAGAGATGGGAACGAGGATGGAGCGAATGGAGTGGTAGCCGTCCCCCCGACGGCCGAGCACTTCGAGCCCCAGATTCACCTTGGCAGGCGACTGGAACACGAGTTTTTCCTTCGCCGCGGTTACGGTTGGCATCCGGCCGGATCACCCGATGTAGAGGATCCCGACCACCGCCGCGATCCACGCGAGAACGCTCGCGAGGAGGGAGGGGTCCCGGAAGAGAATCTCGGAGGGGTTTCCACCGAGACCACGCTCCCGGATCAAGAACAAGTAACGGAAGAAGCCATACACCACGAGGGGTACCGTGTAAACGAGTTTGTCCGTTTGGAGCTTGCGGATGGTGTCCGGCCAGATCGTGTAGATGGAAAACGCGAGGATTGCGCTCGTCGTCACCATGGGAAGCATCGTGTCGACGAGCTCGACCGAGTAGTCGGACAAGGACGCGCGATGTCCCGACGCGTTCTTCTCCAGCAGCACCAGCTCTTGGCGGCGTTTGCCGAGCGCCATGAACACCGCGAGAAAGAACGTGCAGAGCAAGAGCCACGGCGAGAGCTCCACGGAGGGATCGAGATCGCGAAGGACTTCCACTCCGGCGATCGCGCGGATCACGAAGCTCGTGGCGATGGCGAGCACGTCGACGATCACGTGACTCTTCAACCAAAGCGTGTAGAGCCCATTCAGAACACAGAATGCGACGGCCGACCAACCGAAGTGAGGCCCCAGCGCGAACGCCCCGGCCAACCCCGCGACCAGGAGCGCGGCGGCGAGCACGGCGGCGACGGCGGGACGCACGTCCCCCGCGGCGATCGGGCGGGTGCGCTTCTCGGGATGGAGCCGGTCCTTGGACGCGTCGAGCAGGTCGTTGAAAACGTAGATCCCGCTGGAGAGCACGCAGAACGTCGCCACCGCGAGAAGGGCCTGAACGACGAAGCGCGGCTCGCCGAGAAGGCCGGCGAACACGAGCCCGGCGAGGAGCACGACGTTCTTGAGCCACTGCTTCGGCCGGATCAGCCGGAGGATCGCGCTCACGAGACGCGTCGGTCCTTCACTGGGTGCGCGCGATGAGAAACACGCCGAAGCAGACCACGAGCGTGCCGAAGAAGCGCGCCCAGGTGACGTGCTCTTGGAAAAGGACGCGAGAGAGAATCACCACGAGTACATAGCCCAGGGAAAGCATGGGGTACGCGAGCGAGAGCTCGACCCGGGTGAGGACCACGAGCCAAAGCGCGGCCGAGAGCCCGTAGAAGAAAAAGCCCGTGATCACGGCCGGATTCGACGCGGCCAGGAGCAGGCGCGGAACGACGTCGCGCACCTCGTCGACTCGCTCTCCGGTCGAAGACATGCCGTGCTTCAGCAAGAGCTGGCCCGCGACTCCGAGCGCGACGCAGATCAGGATCAAGAGGAAGTTCTTCACTCAGTAGGCTTCCTTGTGGAAGAGGAATCGGGCGGCGGTGAGTGCGAGGATCTTCACGTCGAGCGCCAGCGACCAGTGCTCGACGTACCAGATGTCGTAGCGGGTGCGCTCTTCGATGGAGGTGTCGCCGCGTAGGCCGTGCGCCTGGGCCCATCCGGTGATTCCGGACTTCACCCCGTGACGTTCCAGATAGCGCGGGACGTCCTTCTCGAACTGCCCCACGAACACCGGACGCTCCGGACGCGGGCCCACCAGCGACATTTCTCCGCGCAGCACGTTCACGAACTGCGGGGTCTCGTCCAGGCTGGTGCGCCGCAGCCACGCCCCGACCGGCGTCGCGCGCTGGTCGCCGCGGGTGGCGCGCACCGGACCGCTCACGGTCTCGGCTTCGACGGGCAGCGAGCGGAACTTGAGAATGTCGAACTCGCGGCCGTCCCGGCCGAGCCGGCGCTGGCGATAGAGCACGGGGCCCGGCGAGCTCAGCTTCACCAGCGCCGCGATGGCGGCGAACAGCGGCGCAAACACCACGAGAACGCCGGCCGACACCATGATGTCGAGCGTGCGCTTCTGAATGCGCGCGAAGCGGCCCAGCGGGTGCAGCTTCGCTCCCACGAGCGGCACGCCGTCGATTTCTTCGACGCGAATGCGCCCCATCATCACTTCGAAGAGATCGGGAACGAAATCGCAGCGCACTCCCGCGCGATGGCACTCCTCCACGAAGTCCAGGCGCTCGTCGTGGGCGAGGCGCGGGTCGGTGAGGATCACCCGATCCACGTTGCCGCTGCGCGCCAGCGCGCGAATGCGCGCGATCCGTCCGGTGCGCGCGTTCGGGTCGTCGGTGCCGGCCGAGCCGCGCCAGTCGGTTCCCTCGATCGCGGCCACCACGCGCATGCCGAAGCCCGGCTGCTCGTCGATGCGGCGGCGGAAACGCGCGCCGACTTCTCCCCCGCCGACGATGGCCACACGCTCCAGCCCGAGCCCGCGCTCGTGGAGCAAGCGCTGCACCGCGAACGCGAGCCGGCGGGCGACCACCACGAAGCCAGTGGCGAAGAGCCAGAAGCCGACCAGCATCGTTCGCGAAAAGGAGATCGAGCGAACGAAGAACGCCGCCGCCACCAGGACGAGCGCGAGAACCGCGATCGCCCGCGCCCCATCGAGCAGATCCGCGGAGAAACGGGCGAGCCGATGCGGCCGATACATTCCTTCGCGCGCGATCGCGGCGATTCCCGCCGGGATCACGACGAGCAGCGTGGCGGCGTAGACGGAAAGCTCCGGAACTCCGAGCGGAGACGAGAAGAGTCCCGATCGAAAGCGAACCCAGTACGTGAAGAAGAGCGCGGCGGCCAACGCGAGCGCGTCCGCGAGGACGAGGATCGCGGGAAAGACCGCGGGCAGGAGTCCCTTGGTCGCACGAGGCGTGGGAACGACGGGAGGAGTGTGCGGCACGCGCGGAGACGTAGGCGGCGGGCGAAGCGCAGGTTCGCGCCCACTGTCGCGCCCCCCGGCGCCCCCGTGCGCGCGTCTTCCGTGGCCGCCTCCCCGATCATTCGTCCTCCTCGACCACGCTCGCCTCCACCGCTTCGCACAGCAAGTGCTCGGCGACCAAGAGCGCCTCCTGGACGCGCGGCGTGTGACGCGACGGAACTCCGATCCAATGGTCCGCAGCCGCGGCGAGCTCCCCGCCCGATTCTCCGGTGAGCGCCACCGTCACGAGCCGGCGCTCGCGGGCCGTCTTCACCGCGCGAAGCACGTTGGGCGAGGTTCCACTCGTGGAAATAGCGATCAACACATCACCAGCATTTCCCAGCGCTTCCACCTGTCTGCTGAATACTTGCTCGAAGCCCAGATCGTTCCCGGCTGCGGTCAGCGCCGAGGTGTCCGTGGTGAGTGCGATCGCAGGGATCGCCCGGCGCTCGGCCAGGTAGCGGACGGTGAGCTCGGTGGCCATGTGCTGCGAGTCGGCGGCGCTCCCCCCGTTCCCGCACAGAAGGATCTTGCCGCCGTCGTGAATGCACCGGGAGAGAACGCCGGCGACGCGCACGAGCTCTTCCGACTTGCCGTCGCGAAGCTGCTCCAGGACGCGAACCGTCTCCGTGATCGATGCGCGAAAGTCTTGCGCGTTCACGCTTCACTCCGATCGGTTCGGTCGATGCGCGAGAATCCCATCCCCCCGAACGGGCGTCAATCGGCCGCTCGCGCCCCGGTTCCGGAATTGCGAGGGGCCGCGATCCGCGCGATCTCGCGGTCCAGGACCATTCGGATCCGCTCGCGAAAGACTTCTTCGCGGAACTCCAACGCCCTGGCCCGACACGCCGCGGAGAAATCGTCCTTGTCCCGCGCCACCATTTCCGCGATCGCGCGTGCGAACGCGCTGCCGCTGGCCTCGCGCACGAAGAGGCCGGTGGCTCCCGTGGCGACCCCGTGCGGGTCGCCGCTCCATGCGCCTCCCACGACCGTCTCCAGGGCACCGCCCTCGGCGAGCGCAACCACGGGACGCCCGCAGGCCATCGCCTCCAAAGGAACGATTCCGAAGTCTTCGACTCCCGGGAAAAGAAGTCCGCGACACCCCGCCAGGAGCCGCGCGAGGCCTGCCTCGTCCACCCATCCGAGAAAGCGCACCCCGGGTCCGGCGAGGCGGCGGAGCTTCGCTTCCTCGGGTCCCTTGCCCACGATCGCGAGCGTCACTCCCGCCTCCTGTGCGGCCTCGATCGCGATCTCGATGCGCTTGTACGGAACGAGGGCCGACACCACCAGCCACTCCTCTCCCACCGCGCGTGCATCGGGACGGAATCGATCCACATCGACGGGCGGCGGCACGATCTCGGCCTCGCGACCGAAGATCGCGCGAATGCGCTCGGCCACGAACGCGGAGCTGGTGAGCATGGTGTCGACGCGCCCCGCCGACGACGAGTCGCGATCCCACCGCCGCAGTCGCCCGCGCACGACGCGCATCGCGAGGCGCGTGCTCATCCCCGCTCGCCCCGGCCCGAAGTAGTCGTCGTAGCGATCCCAGAGGTAGCGCATCGGGGTGAAGACGTAGGAGACGTGGCGCGCCCCGGGCCGCTTGCGCACCCCCTTCGCCACCGCCGAAGAGGTGGAGACCACGAGGTCGTAGGCGGAGAGATCGAAGCGCTCGATGAAGTACGGGAAGAGCGGAAGGAAGCGCCGA
This sequence comes from uncultured Gemmatimonadales bacterium, assembly GCA_963725045.1. Lineage (GTDB taxonomy): Bacteria > ARS69 > ARS69 > ARS69 > ARS69 > CAVRWY01. The sequence continues at coordinate 134,971 of CAVRWY010000017.1, read as the reverse complement.
TACGAGTGCTCGATTCCCGGAACCCGGGAAAGCGGGCTCGACACGATGCGGCGGTTCTCGATCACGCCGGAAACGGTGCCCGGCACGTGGACGAGCGTGAAGAGATCGGCCTCGGGAAGCATCGCCGCGAGCTCTTCCAGGACCTTCTCCCCACCCCGCATCCCGGTGAGCCAGTCGTGAACCAGCGCGACGCGCATCTTGACGGGCCGCCCCCCTCCTGAAACTCTGCCGCGCGCCATGAACATTCTCCTGGACGCGCGCACGGTCGGACATCGCTTCTCCGGCGTGGGATTCTACGTGCTTGAGCTGGTTCGCGCTCTGGCTCGTCTCTCCGACGATCATTCCTACCATCTGCTGGTCCACGGAAGCTCCGCGATCGAGGACCTCGGACTGGACGCGCGCTTTCGTTTGCATCAAACGCCGTTCTCTCCCGAGAACCACCCTTTCGGCGACTTCTGGGAGGAGTTCTCCCTTCCCCGGCTCGCCAAGCAGCTGGGAGCCGACGTGATCCACGGCCCGGCGTTTCTCGTTCCGCTTCGCCCCACCCGGATTCCGAAGGTGGTCACGATCCACGACCTGGTCGCGTTCTCCCATCCCGAGACCATTCCGTGGAAGTACGCGATCTACATGCGCTGGCTGATTCGCAACGCCATTCGCACCGCCCAGCGCGTCATCACCGTCTCGGAAAGCGTGAAGCAAGACATCGTGCGAAAACTGGGGACGGATCCGGAGTGCATCGTGCCGATCCATCACGGGGTCGGCGACCGCTTCCATGCCCAGCCGCGCGAGCACGTGGACGCCGTGCGCCGGCGCTACGGGTTGGAACGCCCGTATCTTCTCTTCGTGGGAAACCTCGAGCCGCGCAAGAATCTCCCCGCTCTGGTGAAGGCGTTTCGCCGGGTGCGCGAGGAAATCGCGGATCCCTTGGATCTCGTGGTCGCGGGGCAAGTCGCTTGGAAGAGCGGCCCACTCCTGGATGATCTGGGGACGGAAGATCTGCGCGGCTACATTCGACTCCTCGGTTACGTCCCCTCCGAGGAGCTTCCCGCGCTCTATTCCGGGGCGCAGGCCTTCGTGTTCCCCACGCTCTGGGAAGGCTTCGGGCTTCCGGTTCTCGAAGCGATGGCCTGCGGCACGCCGGTGATCGCGAGCCACGTCGCATCGATTCAAGAAGTCGCCGGAAATGCGGCGGTGCTCGTCGATCCCCTCGAGCCCGCATCCATCGCGGCGGGGATTCGCGAAGCTCTCGACCCGGCGCGCCGGGAGGAGTGGATCGCGCGCGGATTCGCCTGCGTCGCTCGCTATTCTTGGCGAGCGACCGCCATTCAAACACTGGAGGTCTACGAGACCGTGCGGCGCATGCCAGTGCGCGCCGGCCGCCCGCGAGAGGCGACGTGAGCTCGCACCGCATCGGCATCGACGCGCGCAAGATTCGCGACTTCGGCATCGGCCGGCATCTCGAGGGACTGCTCCGCGCCTTGGCACGACGCGACGATCCCGAGCGATTCGTGCTTTTCGTGCATCCCGACATGAAGCGGGACTCGCTCCCTGCAGATCTGCCGCGTGTTCTCGATCCTTCCCGCTTCGCGTTGGCCGCGTGCGACGCACCGCTCTACTCGCTTCGCGAGCTCGTGGCGTTCGCCGGTGCGGCGCGCCGCCACGGACTGGATCTGCTCCACTTTCCCCATTACGTGCGCTCGCTCGCGCCCGGGTGTCCGGTCACGGTGACGATCCATGACGCGATCCACCTCCAGGAGCCACCTTCGTTCGCGGCCCGCGTGTATGCGCGGATGATGATGGCGTGGGCGGCACGCACCGCCGCCGCGCTCTTCACCGTGTCCGACGCGGCCCGCGCCGATCTCGAGCGCCTCGTCCCGGAGAGCCGCGGGAAGTGGCGCACGATCCCGAACGGCATCGAGCTCTCGCGCTTCGCACGTCCTTCGGACGCGGCGCTCGCTGCCTTTCGATCCGCGCGCGGCCTGGGCGGCGACTTCGTGCTCGTGGTTGCGTCGCACCGCCCCCACAAGAATCTCCCCGCGGCGGTGGAAGCGTTCGAACGCGCGCGGCGCAGCTCCGATGTGCTCGCGCACGCGCCACTGGTTCTTCCCGCCCGCGACGACCTCGAGGCCGCGCGCCTGGAACCGTTCGTCGCCGGTGCTGCCGGCGCACGCATCGTCACGCCGGTGTCCGACGAAGACCTCGTCGCACTCTATTCGACGGCATTCATCGTTCTCGTTCCGTCGAAGCGCGAAGGGTTCGGGCTTCCCGGTCTCGAGGCCATGGCCTGCGGGGCGCCCGTCTTGGCCTCGCCGATCGCCGCGCACCGCGAAGTGCTGGGCGATGCGGCGGCGTACGCTGCATCCCCGAGCGCGGCGGATCTCGCTGCGGCGCTCGCGGATTTGGCGCAGGATCCCCTGCGCCGCGCCGCACTCGCCGCAGCCGGGCCGGCACGCAGCGCGCATTTCTCCTGGGACGAAGCGGCGCGCCGAACGCTCGAAGCCTGGCGATCGGTTCTCTGCTAGGATGCGCCGCGGACCATCGGCTCGGGGGAGAAGCGTTTGCTGAAGACGATTCGCGAGCTCTGGCACTATCGCGAGCTCGCGTGGATTCTCGTCGCCAAGGAGATGAAACTCCGCTACCGGCGCAGCGTGCTCGGCTTCGCCTGGACCATGCTGAACCCGCTGGTCACGATGATCATCATGACCATCGTCTTCTCCAATGCGATGCGCATCCCCGTCGAGAAGTTTCCGGTCTTCCTTCTCTCCGCGCTCCTTCCCTGGAACTTCTTCGCGCAATCCCTGACCGGCGGCTCACTCGCGATCATCCACAACGAGAGTCTCCTGAAGAACGTGTACGCGCCGCGGGCGATCTTTCCGATCGCGCTCGTCGCCAGCCACCTGGTGAATCTGCTGTTCGCCTTCGTGCCGCTCGCGCTCGTCATGCTCTGGCAGGGCGCTCCCTTCGGAATCGGCCTGCTGGCGCTACCGCTCGCGCTCGCCTTCTTGAGCCTGTTCACTGCCGGGGTGGTCCTGGCGTTCTCCGCGTGGACGGTCTATTTCCGCGATCTCTCCCAGATCGTCGAAGTCGGGCTCCAAGGGCTCTTCTATCTCGTTCCCATCATCTACCCGCTGACCCTGATCCCGGAGCGCTTCGCACCGTTCTTCCAGTGGAATCCGCTGCTGCATCTGGTCACCCCGTTTCGCACGATCTTCTACGAGGGCGCGTTCCCCAATGCAACGAGCCTCGCGATCGGAGCGGCGCTGGCCGTCGTCACGTTCGTTCTCGGACTGTCGATCTTCCGGCGCCACGAAGCGCTCTTCCTGCACTATCTGTCGTGAACGCCCACTCGAAGTCGATCACCGCGCGGGATCTCACGCTCGAGTTCCGGCTCGTGCACGAGCGCTCGGTGACGCTCAAGGAAGCGTTCGTGCGATACCTGCGCGGGCAGCGTTTCCGCGTCGAACAGTTCCGTGCGCTCGACGGCATCTCGTTCTCGGTCGGCTCCGGAGAGGCGCTCGGCATCATCGGGCACAACGGCAGCGGCAAGACCTCGCTCTTGCGACTCCTCGCCGGGCTCATCGTTCCCACTGCGGGGGAGCTCACCGTGCACGGCCGCGTCGCCACGCTCATCGATCTCGGAGCGGGATTCAATCCGGAGCTGTCCGGGGAAGAGAACGTCTACCTCGCCGGCGCGCTCTACGGGTTCACGCGAAAGGAGATGCGGGCGAAATTCGACCGGATCGTGCAGTTCGCGGAGCTGGAGCGTTTCATCCACGTTCCCATCAAGAATTACTCGGCGGGAATGTCCGCACGGCTCGGCTTCGCGGTGGCGACCGACATGGATGCCGACGTGCTCCTCGTGGACGAAGTCCTCGCGGTCGGCGACGAAGCGTTCCAGCAAAAGTGCCTCGCGCGCATGACCGACTTCCATTCCCGCGGCAAAACGATGGTGATCGTGTCCCACGACTTGGTGACCATTCAGCGCGCCTGCGACCGGGTCATTCTTCTCGACCACGGACGGATCCGTATGGAAGGCCCTCCCCCCGAGGTCGTGCTGGCCTATCGCGACAGCGCCGGCCTGATCTTCCGAAGGCGCGAGGCGCAGAGATCGCACGGCCAGGCCGAGCACGCGCGAATCATGCGGAATGCTCACGTCTTCGGCGCGATGCAGCCAGGGCAAGTCCAGCGTGATCCGGATGCGGCCGGCGTCGTCGGCGCGGATGTCGAATTCGAGAGTCTGCTCCGGACCCTTCGCGACCAGAGCATCCACCGGCCAGCGCCCCGCGATCTGATCGCCGCTCGAGATCGTGAGCACACGCCGGTCGCCGGGACGGGCAGCAATCCGTCCCACCGCGAGCGTGGCGTGATAGGAACGCCCGGAATCTCCGCGAAGCTCGATCGAAGAGCGCGTCTTGCTGGTGAACGTGTCCTTCTCGCCGGCGACGTGCCAGCCTTCGCGCACGAAGCGCAGCGAGTTGCCGCTCGTGCCGAAGAGCACGTGCAGCGAATCGGGGGCCGCCGGCGCCAGCCCAAGCTCTTCCAAGACCTGACGCGCGACGATCTGGTTTCCCACTCCGTTCAGATGTCCATTCGGCGGCGGGAAATACAGCTCGCTCGATGCACGCCCCGCGAGAGCGCCGCGCGTGTCGATGATCGGACGTCCGAGCGCTGCCAGCATCGCTTGCAGCTGTTGCTCTCGCCAAGTCCGCGCCGGGAGCTCCGGCTCGCCGTAGAAGATCACGAATGCGAGAGAGACTCCGTAGGCATCGCAGGTGCGGACCATGTGCTCGAGCAGAGTGCGGGAAATCGAGACCTTTTCGGCCGCGCGGCAGCGGCTCTCCCAAGGCGCGCCGCGGTCGCGGGACATCGCCAGGCTCGTGCGCACCATCGCCAGCACGTAGCTCTTGATTCGCGGGGGCTCGCGCTTCAATGACTCTTCGATCGTGGGGACCGGAATCCCCCGTAAGAGAAGCCCGGCCTCGTCGAGCTCGAAGTGAGGCTTGGGAGCGTCGCGAAACTCCTCGATCACGCGATCCATATCGTCGAGCAGCAAGCCGACGACGCACATCTGCGGCCGCCGGGCGTCGTCTTGCACGAGATCCACGAGACTCAGATACATTTGATCCGGACCGTATCCAGGGGCAGATCGATCGATCACCTGCCACGCCGGGAGCGCGGACGCCACGAGCGCGGGAATTCGCTCCGACTCCAGAGTCGGCGGAACACCGGCCATGAACGAGTCTCCGAAGAACGCAATTCGCGGACGGTCCGCGGCCGTCGAGTCCGAATCGGTCACGAGCGCCGGCGGCGCGGGACGCGACCAACCGATGAGCGAGTCCGGCTCGAACTCGGAAAGGCCCAGCCGCTCGCTCCAGAGGATGCGCAGGCGGTGGTAGTCGTCGTCGCAGAACGGATGCGCGTAGCGCGCCGGGTCGCGCAAGCCAGCGAGGTCGAAGTGGATGGCGATGCGCACCGCAACCTCGAGCAGTCCCAGGGTCACGACGCACATCAGGAGGCTTGCAGCAATCCAGCGAGCGCGCGGCACGAATCCCCTCCCGCTCCTGCGAGTCCGAGGACCATGGAAGAGACTCACTCCGATCGTCAAGAAGGATGGCGCGGCATGGCGCGTGGCCGGCGCATCACGGCAACGCCCCTTGCCCGTGGCAACGTCCGCTGATAGCTTCTCGGGCGCTGGATCTTGCCCGTCCTTGGCCGCCTCCGCGGCGCGAGTGAGCCCCGTACCCGAGCTCCTTGAACGAGGTCCGATGGATCGCCCGCGCGCGAGCCAAGTCGTCTGCACCATTTGCTCGAAGAACTATCTCCACTTCGCGCGGACGCTCATGGATTCCGTGGAGCGCACGCATCCGGACTGGGATCGCGTGGTGCTGCTCGCCGATCGCGTCGACGGCCATTTCGATCCGGCCGCCGAGCGCTTTCGCGTCATCGAGATCGCCGACCTCGACATTCCCGACGTCCTCGCGTTTTGCTTCCGCTACACGATCTTGGAGCTCAACACCGCCGCAAAGCCGTGGCTCCTCGACCGGCTCCTCGGCCAAGAGGGCTACCGGCGCGCGATCTATCTCGATCCGGACATCTGGATGCTCCGGCGCATGGACGAGGTCGAAGCGGCGCTCGATGCCGGCGCATTCTGCGTGCTCACCCCGCATCTCACCGGTCCGATCGACGACGAGCGCAAGCCCTCCGAGATCGACGTGCTGCGCGCAGGGACGTACAACCTGGGCTTTCTCGCCTTGCAGCGGCATGCGGAGCTCGACGCCTTCTTGAAGTGGTGGCAGGCGCGGCTCGAACGCCGCTGCGTGGTGGACATGGGCAACGGGCTGTTCGTCGACCAGAAGTGGATGGATCTCGTTCCGGGGATGCGCGACGGCGTGCACGTGCTGCGCCACGAGGGTTACAACGTCGCCTATTGGAACCTCCCCCACCGCAAGGTGACGCTGGCGCCGGAGGGTCCGCAGGTGAACGGCGTGCCGCTCGTGTTCTTCCACTTCAGCGGCCTCGACCCGCGGGCACCGCGCGATTTCTCCAAGCATCAGGATCGATACCGGCTTGGAGACGCTGGGGGCGGTCAGCACGCTCGTCGAATCGTATTGCGATGCCGTGCGCTCGAATGGGCTCGCCGAGTGCGCGCGCTGGCCGTACGCATTCGCCAAGCTCGCGGACGGCACCAAGATTCCGAGCGTCCTGCGCTCGTATCTACGCCGCCATCCCGAGACCGAGGCGCTGGCTCCGAAGCGCGATCCGTTCGCGCTGTCCCCGGACTTCTTCAATCAACCGTTCGACCCGGCGCTCAGCGGGGATCCGCTTGTCTCCCGCCTCGTTCACGCGGTGTGGGAGGATCACCCCGAACTGCGCGCTGCGTTCCCCGATCCCGGCGGAGAGCATCGCGAGGCACTGGCGACGTGGATCGCGGAGAACCGGCTCCTGGACTTTCAGCTGGATGCAGTTTGGGTGCGTCCCGTCGAAGAATCGCTTCGAAGACTTCGCGGCCGATCGGCGATGGTGAGCTTCGATCCGTGGCTCGCGACCTTGCGCCGCGTGGGCAAGCCGCTCGTTCCCAAGTCCGCGAAGACTTGGCTTCGCGAGCTCGTCCATCCTCGTCTGGGACGAGGCGATCGGGTGCAGCGCACCACGCGCGCACTCCTGCGCATGCTTCCCTTCGCGGTGAAACATCGATTGCGCTCGCTCGTCCTTCCGGTCGGCGCGACGTTTCCCCAGCGCCCGACCACGCGCCCCGCACCGAGCGTGCTCCGCTTCGGATTCCACGAGTACGACCAAGGCGTGGCCAGCACCGGGCTCGCCTGGATCGGTGAGGAAGCGACGATCCGCGTGCCCCAGGCCGATTTGGGTCCGGTGCGCGTGCAGGGGTCGTATTCTCCGGGTCTCTTCCTGCGCTCCGGCGGATCCCCGCAGACGAAGCTCGAAGTTCTGGTGAACGGCGCGTCGATCGGAACGGCGGTGCTGGAGCGCGAGGGACCCTTCGACCAAGTCTTTCACGCGCCGAACGGATCCAGCGGAACGCCGGTGACCGTGTCGCTGCGCACGAATCAGAGCTTCGTGCCGGCGCGGGTCGGCTTGGGCGAGGATCTACGGCGCTTGTCGCTGGAGATCGGACGTGTCGATCTCGGAAGTCGCACGCTCGTCGATTTCACGAAACGATCGGGGCGGCCCGAGGAAGTCTCCCCCTTGGGAATCAACGTCGTCGGGTATCTGCGCTCGGAGCTCGGCATTGGAGAATCGGCGCGGCTGGGGATTCTGGCGGCGGATGCGGCGGGAGTTCCGGTCTCCCTCGTCGATTTCAGTGAAGGATGCTCCAGCCGCCTCGGCGACGATCGCTACGCGCATCGCTTGAGCTCGTCGAATCCGCAGCCGGTCAACATCTTCTACGTGAACGCCGACCAGTTTCCGCTGCTCTACGCAACGCTCGGACCCGGATTCTTCCAGAATCGATACAACATCGGTTTCTGGCTGTGGGAGCTTCCCGAGTTCCCTTCGGAATGGCTCGGAAGCTTCGGACTGGTCGACGAAGTCTGGGCACCGTCGCGTTTCTGCCAGGACGCGATCGCCGAGAAATCTCCCGTGCCGGTGTACCGCATGCCGATCCCGATCCAGGTCGATCTGCAGCGGCGTCCGCGCCGTTCCGATCTGGGGCTGCCCGAGGACCGCTTTCTCTTCCTCACGATGTGGGACATGCACTCGTTCCAAGGCCGCAAGAATCCCGAAGCGGTGCTTGACGCGTACCTGCGCGCGTTCTCCGGACGGCGCGACGTGGGTCTCGTGATCAAGACGATGAACACGTCCACCTATCCCGAGGAGTGGGCGCGATTCAAGCAGCGGATCGACGAGATCGGTGGGATCACCGTGATCGATGCGGTGCTCACGCGCCAGCAAGTGTGGGAGCTGGAGGCGGCGTGCGACTGCTTCGTGTCGCTGCACCGCTCCGAAGGCTACGGCATCGTGCTCGCGGAATGCATGGCGCTCGGCAAGCCGGTCATCGCCACGGCATGGTCGGGCAATCTCGATTTCACGCGCGAGGACAATTCTTGCCTGGTGCGGTACCGCCTGGTGACGCTGGACCGCGATCACGGACCGTACCGGCGCGGGGCAAACCTGGGCCGACCCCGATCCCGAACACGCCGCGCAGCACATGCGCCGTCTCGTGGACGACGCGGCGTTCCGCGCGCGGATCGCCGCCGCCGGAGAGCGCACCATCCGCGAGGAGTTCTCCCCGGAAGCCGTGGGGCGTCTCTACGTTCGACGACTCGAAGCCCTGCACCACTGGCGGTCGTGAAGGTTTGCATCGACGCCCAGGCAGCGCTCTCGCAGCGCGCCGGCGTCTCCAGATACGTGCGCAGCCTCGTCGATGCGCTCGCCGCGCTGGACGGCGACGACGCATTCGTTCCCGTGGTGTTCTCCGTACGCCCGACGGCCCCGGTGTTCGCAAAGGCATCGCCCGCGCGGATCCCGATTCCGCGGCGCGCGCTGCAGGCGGCTTGGCGCGTCTTCGATGGGCCCACCTTCGATGCGCTGGCCCCGCGTGCCGACCTCTTCCACTTCCCCGACTTCGTCGTTCCGCCGCTGCGCAAGGGTCGATGCGTCGTGACCATTCACGACGTGGTGTTCCACCGTTTCCCGGAGACGCTGGAAGCGCGCAACCGGCGCCATCTCCAGCGCGCGGTCCCACGATCGATCGAACGCGCGGATGCGGTGATCGCCGACTCGCACTTCGTCGCCGGGGAGCTGCGGGCGATCTTCCCCGAGGCGCGCGATCGCATCGTGGCGGTGCCGCTCGGCCTCGGCGCCGAGTGGCACGCGCCGCCACCCGATGTCGTCGCGAGCACGCTCGGCTGCCGCGGCATCCGGCGGCCGTACGTGCTCACCGTAGGAACGCTCGAGCCCCGCAAGAACCATGCGCTTTTGATCGATGCGTTCGAGCGTCTCGGCGATCCTTCGTTGACGCTCGTGATCGTCGGCGCGAACGGTTGGAAGCACGAGGGGCTCCTCGCGCGCATCGCTTCATCGCGTGCGGCGTCGCGCATCGTTCGTCTGCCCTTCGTTCCCGATGACGAGCTCCGCGCGCTCTATGCGGGATGCGCCGTGTTCGCATTTCCGTCCCGCGACGAAGGCTTCGGCTTTCCCCCCTTGGAGGCGATGGCGTGCGGGGCCCCTGTGGTTGCCGCCGCGCGCGGGGCCCTGCCGGAAGTCGTGGGTGATGGCGGCATTCCTGATCGGCGACGAGCATCCCGACGCCTGGGCGTCGGAGCTCGCGCGTCTTCTCGCCGACGACGATGCCCGTGACCGCTTCGTCCAGAAGGGCCGGACCCGCGCCGCCACATTTACCTGGGAGTCGACCGCGCAGGCGACGCTCGAGGTCTATCGGTCCGTGATGCGATCGCCGGAGTAGCGGCGCGGTTCAGGACGGGGAGGCGAGGCGCGCGCTGCACCGGCGCAGCCCCTCGTCCCACGAGGGCATCGGCGGCAGCCCGGCCGCGGCGCGGCGCGTGTCGGCGAGCACGGAGTTCGTGGGCCGCTTCGCGGGGCGCGGGAACTCGCTGCTGGTGCAGCGTTCGACGTCGACGCTCTTCCCGGCCAGCTTCGAAGATGCGCCGCGCGAATCCGTTCCACGTGGTCGCGCCCGAGTTCGTGACGTGGTAGATGCCGCTCGCGCGCCCGCCGTGCGCCGCCGCCGCCAAGTCCAGGAGCGCCGACGGCGAGATCCCCCGCGAACGTGGGCGAGCCTTTCTGATCGTCGACGACGCGCAGGCGCGGCTGCGTCGCGCCGAGCCGCAGCATCGTGAGGAAGAAGTTCTTTCCGTGGTCGGCGTAGACCCACGCGGTGCGCGCCACGATGCCGCGCTGCCCGAGTCGCGAGCGTCGCTTCCTCGGCGACGCCCTTGGAGCGGCCATACGCGTTCAGTGGCGCGGTCGCGTCGCCTTCCGAGATAGGGCCTGCGGCTTCGCACCGTCGAACACGTAGTCGGTCGAGACGGTGACGAGCCGCGCGCCGTAGGTCGCGACACGCTGGCGCAAGTACATCGGTCCCAGTGCCGTTCTCCCGCATCGCCCGCGCGGGGTCCCCTTCGCAGCCGTCGACGTCGGTCCACGCCGCCGCGTGAATCACGACGTCGGGGCGCGCCGCCAACACCACTCGATGCGTCGCAGCCTCGTTCGTCAGGTCGAACGACGCGCGGGTCCAGGGCATGAGCTCGACGCTCGGCCGCGCCGCCGCCTCGCGCACGATCTCGCGACCGAGCATTCCCGCGGCCCCGGTCAATCCGATTCGAATGCGCGCCGGCCCGCTCACTCGGGAACCTGGATCTCCGAGTTGTCGCCGACCATGAAGCGATAGGCCAACGGACGCGGCGGAGATTTCTTGATGCGCACATTCTTCCCGATGAGGCTTCCTTCCAGGCGCCGCCCCAGATTCACGATGTGGCTCGATTCCAGAATGATCGAGAACTCGATCTCGCTCCCCACGATCTCGCATCCCGCGGCGATCGCCGTGAACGGCCCCACGTACGAGTCACGAATGATCGCGCCCTTGCCGATCACGAGCGGACCGCGGAGCTCGGAGTTCTCGATCACCGCACCCTCGTCGATGACCACGGCGCCGATGACCCGCGACTTCTCGTCCACGTGTCCCCTCACGTCGCGCTCCAACGTGGAGAGCACCATGCGATTCGCTTCCAGCATGTCTTCGAGCTTCCCGGTGTCCTTCCACCAGCCGGTGATCACGTGGCTGCGCACGTCGTAGCCCTTGGTGATCAGGTACTGGATCGCGTCGGTGATCTCCAGCTCGCCGCGCGCCGAGGGGCGGATCGCGTGCACCGCTTCGAAGATCGTGTCGTCGAACATGTACACGCCGACCAGCGCGTGATCCGACTTGGGCTTCGTCGGCTTCTCTTCGAGACGCACCACCTTGCCGCCCACGATCTCGGCGACGCCGAAGTCCTGGGGGTTCGGGCACGCGCGCGAGAAGGATCTGCGAGTTCGGGCGCTCGTCGCGAAACTCGTTCACGAGCGGCACGATGCCGTCCTTGATCAAATTGTCGCCGAGGAACATGACGAACGGTCGTTCCCTTGAGGAAGCTCTCCGAGATCTTGACCGCATGCGCGAGGCCGAGCGGCGCATCCTGGCGGAATGTAGGTCGTGCGCACCCCGAACGCGGAGCCGTCGCCGACCGCGGCGCGGATCTCCGCGAGCGGTATCGCCCACGACGATGCCGATGTCCGTGATTCCGGCGTTCTCGGATCGTCTCGATCGCGAAGAAGAGGATCGGCTTGTTCGCGACCGGCACGAGCTGCTTCGCGCTCGTGTGCGTGATCGGTCGAAGACGCGTTCCTTTTCCTCCGGAGAGGATCAACGCTTTCACGGACGAATCTCCCGGTTCATGGGTTCGCTCGGCTCCACAGCTTGGCGAAGAGGCCGCGCTTCGTCGGCCAGTGACCTGGCGCGGTGCCTTCACTTCGATCGGCTCTCCGCGCGACGACGCTCCACGGCCGCGTCGCGGGTCATGCGCTCCGCCTCCTCCTCGCCCACGATGCCCGCGGCGATCCGCCGGCCTTCGCGAAGGCAGAACGGCCGCGTCTTGAGATTGTGCGCGTCGGAGGCGAGGAGGTGCGCCGCGCCCGACTCCGAGAAGCTGCACCCCGAGGCGTCGCGCCTCCTCGCCGAGAAGACCGGCCAGGCTCGGTGCGTTGACCTGGATGAGTGCGCCGGCATCGATCCACGTGCGGATCGGCGACGGGATCCTCCTGCAGCGCGAGATTGCGCTCCGGATGGGCGAGAATCGCGTGCGGCCCCCCTTGCGGAGCGCCGTGACGGCGACGGCCGACGTTCTCGGGCGGGACACGCAGCGAAAAGTCGAACAGCACGTAGCGATTCGCCGCTCCGATGCCGACCGCGCTCGCCGCGAACGCCGCCGGATCTCCGCCGGCGAAGAAGTTCTCCGCCCCGGGATGCACCTCGAGCGGAAGATTCTCGCGAACGAGCGCCGCGGACAGCTCCGCGAACCCGCGGTGCAAGAGCTCCGGCGACGTGTCGAACAGCGACTCGCCCAAGTGAGACGTCGCAACGACCGCGCGCGAACCATCGGCGAGCGCGGCGCGGGCCATCGCCATGGACTCGGTGAGGTCGACCGCACCGTCGTCCACGCCGGGGAGGATGTGACAATGGAGATCGAGCATGCGAAGGCCGGGATCTCACTCCTCTCCGGAGAGTGCGTTCGAAACGATCGAAGGCACGGCGGCGAGCGCTTCGTCCAGCTTCGCGGGATCCTTGCCGCCCGCGGTCGCGAGATGCGGTTTCCCGCCTCCTCCTCCGCCGACGATCTTCGCGACATGGCCCACGAGATCCCCCGCCTTGAGTCTTCCGCCCTTCACGACGTCGTCGGAGAGGGCCGCCGCCAGCGCCACCTTGTCTTCGATGAGCGCGCCGAGCACGACCACCGTCTTCGGCGCGGACAATCGCATTTCGTCGGCGAGATCGCGCAGCGCATCGCGAGAGTCCACCGGAGCGCGCCCCGCGATCACGCGCATGCCGCGCACGTCGACGGCCGAGCCCGCGAGCGCCGCGCCCGCGTCCTTCGCCGCCGCGCGCTCCAGCTCTTCGATGCGCTTCTCGAGCCGCGTCTGCCGGCGGAGGAGTCTCCTCCAGCTTTTCCACGGCCTCCTCCGGAGAGGACTTGAGCCGCGCCGCGATCTCCGCGAGGCGTGCGCGCGCCGCATGGGCGTGCGTGAGCGCGGCCGGTCCCGCGAACGCCTCCACCCGGCGAACGCCCGACGCCACCGATCCTTCGCCCGCGAGCGAGAAGAGCCCGAGCTCTCCGGTGGCGCTCACGTGCGTCCCGCCGCACAGCTCCTTCGACGGCCCCATGGACACAACGCGCACGATGTCGCCGTACTTGTCGCCGAAGAACGCGAGCGCGCCCGCCGCCTTGGCCTCGGCGAGCGACATCGTCTGCACATCCACCATGAAGTTCGTCGCGCGCCAGCTCGTTCACGCGCCCTTCGATCGCGTCCAGGTCCGTGGAAGACACCGCCTGGGTGTGCGAGAAGTCGAAGCGCAGGCGCTCCGGCCCCACGTACGAGCCCTTTTGCTGCACGTGCGATCCCAGCACTTCGCGAAGTGCATGATGCGCGAGATGCGTCGCCGAATGATGCGCGGCGATCTCCCGCCGGCGCGCCGCATCCACGGCGAGCCGCACGTGATTCCCGCGCGCGATCTCCCCCACTTCGACGGTGCCGAAATGCAGGAAGATCTCGCCGCCACGAAACTTGCGCACGTCTTCCACGACGATGCGCGCGCCCCCCGCCTCGATCACGCCGGCGTCGCCGATCTGTCCGCCCGACTCGCCGTAGAACGGCGTCGCCCCGGTCGCGATCGCGACCAGCGCGCCTTCCCCGGCGCGATCCGCGGGAACGAGCGCACCGTCGTGCACCACCGCAAGCAGCGCCACGTCCGACTCCGTCTCCAGCGCCTCGTAGCCGGTGAAGCGCGTCGGCCGGCGCATTCGCATTCGACGCGACGAACGCGTCCGCGGCGCCCTTCCCGGCACCGGCTCCGCGCCAATGCTCGCGCGAGCGCTCCTTCTGCACTTCCATCGCCGCTTGGAAACCCGCTTCGTCGACCGAGAATCCGCGGCGCACACCCACCGAAGCCGTCAGTTCCAGCGGACATCCGTAGGTGTCGTAGAGACGAAACGCGACGTCGCCCTTCAAGACCCGCTCGCCCTGCTCGCCGCGGAGCCAGATGGTCTCGTCTTGCAGCTGATTCAATAGATCGTCGATGCGGCGCATCCCTTCTTCCACGGTGCGGCGGTAGAGCGCTTCTTCCTGCTCACAGCCGCGGCGAACGTCCGCGCGGCGCTCCTTCAGCACGGGATGCGCATCGCCCATGAGATCGACAACGCCTTCCGCGATCTCCGCCATGAACGGGCGGGTCACGCCGAGGAGCACGCCGTGGCTCACCGCGCGGCGCAGAATCTTGCGCAGCACGTAGCCGCGTCCCACGCGATCGGGCGCGACCCCGTCGGCGAGAAGAAACGCGACCGCACGTGCGTGATCCGCAATCACCCGCATGGACACGGCGTCGTCGCCGGGGCCGCCGTCGTACGTGCGGCCTGCCGCGGCGGAGATCCGCGCGAGAAGCTGCACGAAGAGGTCGGTCTCGTAGTTGGAGCGCTTTCCCTGGACCACGGACGAGATTCGCTCGAGGCCCATGCCCGTATCGATGGACGGCGCCGGAAGCGGCGTGAGCGTTCCCGACGCATCGCGCTCGTACTGCATGAAGACGAGGTTCCAGATCTCCATCCAGCGCGCGCCGTCGTTGACCGTACCGGGAAGGTCCGCGCCCAAGTCGTAGTGGATCTCCGAGCACGGTCCGCACGGGCCGGTCTCTCCCATCGTCCAGAAATTGTCCTTCCAGCCGAAGCGAAGGATGCGCTCGGAGGGAAGCCCGGAGATGCGCCGCCAAAGCTCTGCGGCTTCGTCGTCCGCGCCGACGCCCTTCTCCCCGCCGAACACGCTGATCGCGAGACGCGCCGGATCCAATTTCAAGCGATCGACGAGGAGCTCCCAGGCCAGCTCGATCGCGCGCTCCTTGAAGTAGTCGCCGAACGAGAAGTTGCCGAGCATCTCGAACAGCGTGTGATGGCGCGGCGTGCGCCCGACTTCTTCGAGATCGTTGTGCTTTCCGGAGACGCGCAGGCAGCGCTGCGAGCTGGCGGCGCGAGGAGACTCCGCGCGCGCCGCGCCGGTGAACACGTCCTTGAACGGCACCATGCCCGCGTTCACGAAGAGCAGCGTGGGATCCTGCCAGGGCACGAGCGGCGCCGAGGGCGCCACGCGGTGGCCCTTCGACGCGAAGAAATCCAAGAACGTGCTGCGGATCTCCGCCGTCGTCATGGAAGTCCGGGGACTCTCATCGGTTCGCGTCACACGATCTCCTCGTCCACATTTCCATCGTCATTCCCATCGTCGCCGAGCGCGCGCGCCAACGCTTCGCGCACCGTTCCGGGGTCGAAGCCGCGCCGCGCGAGCGCCGACCACATCTTGCGGCGCACCGCCGCGGGATCCCCGCTCCGAAAGCGCGCCGCCAGCTTTCGCGCGAGATCCGCCGCGATGTCGATCTCCGGCGCAATCTCCCCCGCGCTGCTGGCCACCGCCTCTTCCGCGATCTCGCGGGCCACGCCCTTCTTCATGAGCTCCGCGCGCAGCAGCCCGCGTCCCTTGGGTGCGAAGCGCAGGCGATCGCGCACCCAGGCGCGCGCCGCCTCCGCGTCGTCCACGAGCTCCAGCTCCTTGAGACGCACGATCGCCGCGTCGATGTCCCCGCGCGCCACGCCCTTCTTGCGCAAGTGCGCGCGGACCTCGCGCTCGAAGCGCCGCCCGCGCGCCAGGAACCGAATGCCCAGCTCCACCGGCGGATGAGCGGGCGCCGGTGCGCCCCCTCGTTCCGTCCTGCGATCAGTCCTCGACTCCGGAGCTCGCAAGTGCCCCCTCCTCGCGTACGCCGCCCGCGCGCGGAGCGAGCGCGAAGACGGAGCGCACCTCGCCTTCGAGCTTCGTGCGGAGATCCGGGTTGTCCTTGAGGAACCCCTTCGCGTTCTCGCGGCCCTGTCCAAGACGCTCGCCGGAGTACGTGAACCACGTTCCCGATTTCTCCACGATGCCGCGCTCGGCCGCGAGATCCAGGAGATCCCCTTCGAAAGAGATGCCGTGGCCGAAGATGATGTCGAACTCCGCTTCGCGGAACGGGGGCGCGAGCTTGTTCTTCACCACCTTCACACGCGTGCGATTTCCGACCGCGCCGACCCCATCCTTGATCGAGCCGATGCGGCGGATGTCGAGGCGCTGCGACGCGTAGAATTTGAGAGCGTTGCCGCCGGTCGTGGTCTCCGGATTTCCGAACATCACGCCGATCTTCATGCGGATCTGATTGATGAACACGATGCACGTGTTCGACTTCGACACCGAGCCGGTGAGCTTGCGCATGGCCTGCGACATGAGGCGCGCCTGCAATCCCACGTTCGCGTCGCCCATCTCGCCTTCGATCTCGGCGCGCGGCACCAGCGCCGCGACCGAGTCGATCGCGATGATGTCGACCGCGTTCGATCGCACCAGCATGTCGGTGATCTCGAGCGCCTGCTCGCCGGTGTCCGGCTGCGACACGAGGAGATTGTCGATGTCCACGCCGAGCGCCTGCGCGTACTTCGCGTCGAGCGCGTGCTCCGCGTCGATGAACGCGGCCGTGCCGCCCAGCTTCTGCGCATTCGCCATCATGTGGAGAACGAGCGTGGTCTTCCCCGAAGACTCGGGACCGAAGACCTCGATGATTCTCCCGCGCGGAATGCCGCCGATGCCCAGCGCCAGATCGAGAGAGAGCGCTCCCGACGGAATCACTCCGAGCGCATCCTCGCCGAGCTTCGGGTCCCCGAGGCGCATGATCGAGCCCTTCCCGAATTGCCGTTCGATCTGTCCCACGGTCGACTCGAGCGAACGCTCTTTGTTCTTGTCGACCGACACCCCTTTCACCGTCCCTGCCTTCATGAAGTCTCTCCTCCTCCGTGTTCGACACGATCCCCGGATCCGCGCGACGCGGGCAGCGCCGCGCGCGATCTCTCCACGTATTGCGGCCCTCGGGGAGTGAGCCGGCTCTCCACCAAGCTCACCTCCTCGAGAAGCTCCGGCGGCGACCGGAATGCGAGCTCCTCGAAGAGGCTTCTCAAGCGCTCGGTCCCCCGAGGACTCCGGGCACGACCGAGCGTGACGTGCGCCCGAAACGGACGCGATTCCGGGGAGACGAGACCTTGCGCGACCAGCGCCAGGTCCACTCCGGCGGCGAGACGCTCCAGAGGCTCACCACCGGGATGCACTCCCGCCCAGACGACGCGCGGCGCACCGCGCTCGGGGAAGGCGCCGAGATGCCCGAGCCCCCACGCGAACGATGCATTGCCCCGCACCGACGTCTCCAAACACTCCGCCACGCGTTCCACATCGCTCGCCGGGCACATCACCCAGGAATCGGAGCGTCGCGTGAAGCTGCGTCGGATCGACCCACTTCACGTCCGCGTCCGCTCGACGAAGCCCCGCGACGATCTCCTCCGCTTCGCGACGCGCGGTCTCCCCGACCCACGCCGCGACGAAGAGGCGAACGTTCACGCGTTCTCGCCGCGCGCCCGACGCCAGAGGAGCTCGAGCGCCTTGGCCACGGAGCGTTCGCGAATCATCTCGCGGCTTCCCGGAAACAGAAAGTGCCGCGCGACCGTTCCGTCCGCATCCGCGACGGCGATCC
Source organism: uncultured Gemmatimonadales bacterium (assembly GCA_963725045.1). Taxonomy (GTDB): domain Bacteria; phylum ARS69; class ARS69; order ARS69; family ARS69; genus CAVRWY01. The sequence goes on along the minus strand of CAVRWY010000017.1, from coordinate 117,159 downwards.
AAACGGATCCGACCGGATTCACCGGAGTCCCGCCGCCGGGCCCCGCGACTCCCGTCACGGAGACTCCGACGTCCGCCCCCAGCCCGGACCGCACCCCTTCCGCCATCGCGCGTGCGACCGCCTCGCTCACCGCGCCGTGCGCCTCGATCGTCGCCCTGGCCACGTCGAGTTGCGACGTTTTCACGTCGTTCGCGTAGGCCACGACCCCGCCAAGGTACACCGAAGACGAGCCAGGCACATCCGTGATTCTGCCCCCCAAAAGGCCCCCCGTGCACGACTCCGCGGTCGCGAGCGTCTTGCCCTGCGCGCGCAGCTCCTCCAGCGCGGCCCGCTCCAACGGGGCCACCGGAATCGCGAATCCCGCGAGCGCTTCCCGGACCAGGGCCTCCGCACGGTCCATCGCCTCGAGCGCGACCCCGTCCCGGGACGCGAGCTTGATCCGCACCCCGGACGGGCTGGGAGGAATCCCAGATCCGCGCCTTCGGGGGGAGCGAAGCCCGCTTCGTCGAGCGCGAGCGCCGCACGCACCTCGGAAAGCCCCGCGGTCCACACGATACGCTCCCACGCGAAATCGGGGGGTGGCTCCGGGAGTCGCGCGACCAAGAGCGGCATCATGGCGCGGACTTCGACCGGCACGCCGGGAAGCGACCACACCGTGCACGTGCCCAGGCGCCCGGAAAATCCGGGAGCGGATCCGGCGGGGTTCTCCAGCGGCGTGGTGCCGGCCGGAAACATCGCCTGGCGCGCGAGCATCGGGGAGACGGGATGATGCAGCCGGCGCGCGCGATCCAGGATGCGCGCTTCCCACTCCGCGTCGGTGACGAGCTCGACGCCGAGCGCGCGGGCGAAGCCCGCGCGGGTGCGATCGTCGTCGGTGGGACCGAGCCCCCCGGTCGCGATCAGCATGTCGGCGGTCGCCGCGAGGCGCACGACGGCGTCCGCGATGTCGCCGGCGTGGTCGCCGACCGCTTCGACGCGCGCCACGGCCACGCCGCGCACGGCGAGCGCGCGCGCGATCGTGGCCACGTTGGTATCGGCGACGACTCCCGAGAGGATCTCGTCGCCGATCAGGAGAATGGAGGCGCGGGGCATGGCGGCATCATAGCCGCAGGCTCCCGAGCGTGCATGCCGCGGGCGTCCTCGGCCCGGCAATGCCGAGCCTACCGATACAGGCCCTTGATCGCTCCCCAGCTGGTCGCGTCGACGGATGTCGGATCCGGCGATCTCGATGGAGATGTTGTCCGCGCCCACGTTCCACTGCTGGAAGATCGCGAACATGCACGGCGTCAGGAAGTGAATCTCCACTTGATTGACGCTCTGCATGATGTCGGTCCACGTGACGCCGGGACGGAAGTTCTCGCAGTCGTCGACGGACGTGCCGAACCATCCCGCGGGAACCGCGTCGTTCGATTGGCTCGGGATCGTGACCTCGTAGTGATTCCAGCCGGAACCGACCGCCGGTGAATCTCCGACCTCGGTGTAGGTCGTAGTCGTCGTCGAAGATGTCGTCCGGCGTTCCGTTCGTGCGGCGCAGGAGGAGCACCACCGGAAACCCGGTGCCGTCGCCGAAGTCCACGTGGAGCGTCTGCAGATCGAACGAAATCTTGGTGACGTTCGCCGCGCGGTAGTTCCCGGTGAACGGCGTGCCGCCGTCAATGGCAGAAATGACCGCAGGATCGAACGTGTCGTAGACCGACTGATGCAGCCACCACCCGGGATTTCCTCCCGAGGATTCCAGCGTGTCGAAGCCCTGGATGTACGACCAGCCGGCGGCGTTGGTGCCGCCTTCGAAGTCGTCGGTGAAGGTGAGCGCATGGACGGAAGGCGCCGCCCCGCAAAGGAGCGCGACGGCCAGCGAACGGACGATGTGCGAACGGATCATGGTGTGTTTCCTTGCAGGGAGGGTGGTTCGGATCGAGAACCGATGATGGCATGAGTGCAGGGCGAGGAGCAACCGGCGGGCCCGGCGACCATGAGTGCAACTCTCCCACTCTCCTCGTGAGCTCAGCGCTCAGAGGCTTCCGCCGGCAGAGATACAGAATCCGGACAGATCGAGCCCTTCGTCCAAGACGCTTCGAGGATCTGCTCGGCGAGTACGCGGTAGTCACCCGACTCGGGGCTCCAATGGCTACGGGATGGCGTGGACGTCTCGAACGCGACGATCTTGATGAGAAGGCGATACTTCGTACCGCGCTCCAAGAAATCGGCGAGCAAGGCCCAGGAGAGCAACCGGGTGCCTCCCACCGGGCGGCCCCATCCCCCGCTGGTGGATCGAACCGTTGCTACGGCGTTCGGGTACTGCCCATTCGATCCAAAGAGCATCTCGGGATCCTCCGGTGGCTTCGATGAATCCGGGATCTCTTCTGCATCATCGACATAAATTGCTGACCATGAGCGCAATCCGAGATGGTATCCGGAGCGCACCTGAATCGCTTCGGTGCGAACGTTCGACGAATCTTCACGGAGGACGAACTCGAGCGTTTCCGGATTCGAACAACACAGCTCGATTCTGGTGGGCAACCGGATCGTGTGCACACTCGGAGGATGATCGGCGACCTCGATCTCGATCGGCGTGGAATCGACCGTACCGATCCAGATCGATTCGGGAGGTGCCCAACACGCACTCCGGATAGAATCTCGAGCCGTCGCGGGTCGAGCCCACGATGAGCGGCCCCCCGTCATTCTCATAGTGAGCCGTCATCCAGTAGCGGCCGGGTGGAACTTGCGCTGCCTCTCTGGACAAGAGATGAAACACTTTCATACCCGCGTGCCGATGCACATCGGCGAGTGCCACGCAGCGCAGGGTCCCGGTGGGTATTCCTCCCGGGAAATACGGATCTCGTTCGAATGTCTCATGGGAAGATTCCGTGGAGGAAACGAATCGAAGCGTGAACCCGATGTCGTGTCCGAAATCCCCTGCAAAGTCAATGATGGAAGGAAGAGAGGAGCTCGCGACAGGATCGAACTGAAAACCGATCCCGACTTGGATCTCCTCCCCCAAGTCGAAACGCGTGCTGTCCGCGAGAATACGAATAGAAAGCCCTCTCTCGGGTAATCCCCAATCTCCGACGACAGCGAGACGCGGGGTTCCCATGGGAGGCTCGCGCCACTCGCAGAGCCCATCGTTGGGGTCGGCGGGCGCGATCCAAACTGCTCTGAAGGAGCAGGGGAATGATCATCAGCGCTCCGAGGCCTCGGTGGGCGAAGATGTGGCCTCCCGACAGATCGATTCCATTGTCCACGGCGCATCGACGATGTGCTCCGCGAGAACGCGATAGTCCCCTCTCTCGGGCGCCCAATGGCTGTGGGGAGCGACCGAAGACTCGAAGATCATGTACTTCCTCCGAAAGCGGTACTGCGTGCCCTGGGCCAGGAGATCGGCGATCCAATCGAATGCGACACCGGGCTGCCTCTCACGGCTCAGATCCCACGAAGTGCTCTTCGATCCGTTGGTCCAACGAGAGAACGCATTCGGGCTTCTGCCGCGCATCAAGTCTTCCGGGTCCTCCCAGAACCCAACGATCGGCTCCGCATCCTCGACGTACATCGCATCGATGGTTCGCGATCCGAAGTGATACCCCGGCCGAATCTGGACCGATTCCGTGCACGTGCTCGTGCTGTCTTCCCACACCGAGAGCTGGCGATTTTCAATGCAGCCGAGCTCGACCCGTGTGGGAAAGGCGATGGTTCGGAGCGAGGGCGGGCGATCCACGATTTCGACCTCGATCGGTGCGGACTCGATCGCTCCGATCCAGATCGACTCCGGTGGCGCCCAACACCGCGCCGGGTCGACGCGCCGCCCGCGCGACCGATTGACCATCGGCCCGCCGTCGTTCTCGAAGCGTGCAGACATCGCGTACTTTCCGGGAGGGACCTGCTCCCCTTCATCCGAGAGCAAGAAGAACACTCTCCACACGCCGTGCTGACCGATGTCGCAGAACGCCACGCAGCGGTTCTCGAATCCCCCGGGTCCCGCATCGATGTGGGGCTCGCGCTCGTGAATCCCAGCTCCAGCGACTGGCCTTCCCGAGGGAACGAATCGAAGCGCGCCACCCATTCCGAAGACGGTGCCGCCAGAGTCGAGGACCGAGGGCGGCGCTTCGACCCCGCTCGCATCGAATCGAAACTCGAGCTTGGTGGCAACGGTGGCCCCCAGGTCGAACTGCGTGCTGTCCGCCAGCACCCGAATGGAGAGACCGTTCAACGGCTCTCCCCACTCCGAGACGATGGAAGGACGAGGTGGGTCCGACTCCGGATCGTCGCAGCCGCAACAGTTCGGATCTTCCGGAGCGATCCACACAACCTGGAGAAGGAGCGCGAACATCATGGCCGATTGTTACCACGACGTGCACGACCGGCAAGACGCCGCTCGAAGAAAACTCTACGCGCCCCAGCCTGTGAAATGCATCACGAGGCGCGTGGCGATCGCGGCGTAGATCCCCGCCACAACATCGTCGGCCAGCACGCCCCAGCCGCCGGGCCAGCGTTCGAATGCGCCCCGCTGGAAACGGCTTCACGATGTCGAACGCGCGAAAGAAAACGAACGCAGTGACGAGCGCGACCGGCGTCGCCGGAAGTCCGGCGATCGCGATCCATTGACCCACGATCTCGTCGACGACGATGGGGCTGCCGTCGTGGCCGAACTCGCGCTCGGCGGCGGTCGAAGCGGGCACCGCGAGCGCCGATAGAACGACGATCGCACCCGCCGTGGCCAGCGCATTTCCCGCGAAGCCGGGCACCAGCGCGTAGAGTGCGAACGCGAAGATGCTTCCCGCAGTTCCGGATGCGATCGGAAAGTAGCCCGTGTAGAGACCGGTCGCGACGACCCGCTGCCAGAGGCTCACGCGCTCCCGCCTCGCGTCCCCGAGGCGGCGCCGAACACCGCGCGATTCTTCCCCGCATAGTCGAGGCCGGAGAGCACGGTCAGCACGATGGTGACGATAAGCGCCGCATCGAGCGCCACGCGCGCCGAGCCATCCACGGGATCGGTCCACGCCGAAGGACTCGGATTCGTCATCGCGCGGCGCGACATGAGCACGAGGATCAAGAACGCCGCGCCCATCTGGAATCCGGTCTTCCATTTGCCGAGCTGCGACGAATGAATCACCACGCCGCGCGCCCCCGCACGGTGGCGCAGCCAGGACACCAGCAGCTCCCGGCCCACGATGGCGGCCACCATCCAGACGCGCACCGAAGGAACGCCGAGCGCCCAGAACGCGAGAAAGGCGCCGGCGATCAGGATCTTGTCGGCGATGGGGTCGAGCCAGCGCCCGATCGCGGAGATCGTGCCGGTGCGCCGCGCGATCCAGCCGTCGACGGCATCGGTGAGCGAGGCCAGCACGAAGAGCCCGGTCGCGAGCCACAACGACTGCGGCGTCTCGCGCATCAAGAGCAGCACGAACACCGGAGCCGCCGCGAGCCGTCCGATGGTGAGCCAGGTCGCGAACGTCATCGTGCCATCCGTTCGCGGCCGGAGATCGCGCGTCCCAGCGTCACTTGATCGGCGAACTCCAGATCCCCTCCCACCGGAATCCCTCGGGCGATGCGCGAGACCACCGCACCGCTCTCCGCCAGCAGGCGATGGAGATAGAACGCGGTTGCGTCCCCTTCCGTGTCGGGATTGAGCGCGAGAATGACCTCCTCCGGCGGCGACTCGTGCACGCGCGCGAGAAGCTCGCGAATCTTGAGGTCGTCGGGTCCCACTCCGTCGAGCGGCGAGAGCACGCCGTGCAACACGTGATATCGCCCGCGATACTCCCCTGTCGCCTCGATGGCGAGCACGTCGGACGGCTCCTCGACCACGCAAAGCAGACCGTCGGTGCGCCGCGCATCACGGCAGATCGCGCACGGAGAATCTTCGGTGACGTTGTGGCACGTTGCGCAGAAGATCACGTTGCGCTTCACGTCGAGCAGCGCTTGCGCGAACGCGCGCACTGTCGTTTCGTCGGATTTCAGGAGATGAAAAGCGAGCCGGCGCGCCGATTTCCTCCCGATCCCTGGAAGTCGGGCGAGCTCGTCGATGAGGCGGCCCAGCGCTTCGGAACCGAACTCCACGACGTCAGAGGATTCCGGGAGGAAGCCCCAGGTTCCCCGCGGCCTTCTTCATCTCGCGAGAAACCAGCTCCGCGGACTTCCGCTTCCCCTCGTTCACGGCGGCGACGATGAGATCCTGGAGCATCTCCACGTCGGCGGGATCCACCACTTCCGGCGCGATCGTGAGACTTTGCAGCGCACCATCTCCGCTCATGACGACCTTCACCTTTCCACCGCCCGACGTCGCCTCCACCGTCTTCTTCGCCAGCTCCTCTTGCACCTGAGCCATCTTCGACTGTGCTTCCTGAACCTGCTTCATCATCTTCTGCAGATTCACGATCCCCCTCCTCCGAGCCCTCCGGGAAGAAGACGCCCGCCCAGATCATCGAGCAGCCGACCCAACCCCGGGTTCTCTCCCAGAATGTCCTTCGAGCTTACCGGCGCCGCCTTGCTACGCTCCGTCGCAGAACGCGCGCCGGCGGCTTCGCGCTTCACGCGGAATGCGACTGCCTGGCCCGACACCCGCAGCAGCTCCTCGTGGATCATCTCCAGATTCTCACGCCGGCTCACGATGCCCTCGTGGTAGCTGTTGTCGAACGCGACCAGAAGCACGCCGTCGTCCGCGCTCACCGGACGGCCGTGATCCAGGAACGAGGCCAGCATCATCTTTCGCCCGCGCACCGCAAGGAGCAGATCACTCCACAGCCGAGTGTGCGGTCCATCGAGCGCCGGCGGCGCAGGAGATGGCTCGCTGCGGCCTGGTGTCTCGAGCGCGTCGCGTGTTTCGTGTGCGTCGCTCGCCGGCTGTACTCCGCGCATCTCTTGGACATCGCGCGACGGTTGGACTTCACGCGTCTCGGGCACGCCGCGCGTTTCATGCACTTCGCGCGAAGGGGGACGTTCGCTGGGCATGGCGCGCGGCTCGCGCGAGGCGCGGTCCGCACCTGGAGCGCTTTCCGAACCGCTCGCTTCACTCCCGCCCAGCGCATCCAAGCGCGCGAACAGCGCGGCCACCGCACCCGGATCTTCGAGGCGGGCCATGCTCGCGAGCGCCACCTCGAGCGCGAGGCGCGGGCGCGGGGAGCGGCGCAGCTCCGCCACGGTGCGGCCGGCGAGCGCCAGCAATGCGGTCAGCTTCTCCGGCGAGGAGCGCGCGGCGATGCGGCGCGTCTCCTCGACGAGATCCGCACGCAGCCCCAAGGCCACCAAGTCCGCACTCGACGAGCGCGCGACCAGGAGATCGCGAAACGTTTGCGTCAAAGAGAGCGCGATGCGCTGCGGATCCAGGCCCTGATCGAGAAGCCCCTGCAGCTCGACGAAGGCCCCGCCGGCATCCTGCTCCGCGATCCGTTCCGCGATGCGCAGCACCACGCCCTCCTCGGCCTCACCGAGAAGCGCGAGGATCGTCTCCAGCGTGATCTTTCCCTCCCCGATCGCCGCGGCTTGATCGAGCAGGCTCTCCGCGTCGCGCAGCCCTCCGTCCGCTTGGCGCGCAATCTCCGCGAGCGCCGCCGGATCGGCCTCGATCTTCTCCTTCTTTGCCAGGCGCGCGAGCGTCTCGATCAGACGTGGGCGCGGCGATGCGATGGAAGTCGTAGCGCTGGCAGCGCGAGCGGATGGTCGCCGGAATCTTGTGCGGCTCGGTCGTGGCGAACACGAAGTACACGCCGGGCGGCGGCTCTTCCAGCGTCTTCAGAAGCGCGTTGAACGCCTCCTTGGTGAGCATGTGCACTTCGTCGATGATGTAGACCTTGGCGCGTCCGCCCGACGGTGCGTAGCGGACGTTCTCGCGCAGGTCGCGAATCTCGTCGATGCCGCGGTTCGACGCGCCGTCGATCTCGAGCACGTCGAGACTCGCCCCGGAATCGATCTCCGCGCATGCGGTGCATTGATTGCAGGGATCGACGACGGGGCCGTCTTTCGCGGTCTCGCAGTTGAGGCACTTCGCGAGCACGCGCGCCGTCGTGGTCTTGCCCACGCCGCGCGGCCCGCAAAAGAGAAAGGCGTGCGCGAGCCGGCCGGCGCGAATCGCGTTCGCGAGCGTCTTGGTGACGTGCTCTTGGCCGACGATCTCGTCGAAGCGTCGGGGGCGCCAGCGTCGCGCGAGGACTTGGTAGGACAACGCTCCTTCTCCCCCCGTTAAGGTCCGCCCTCCGAGGCGCCGGCCAGGCGACCTGCGGCACCCGGAACGATCTGCTAAGCGCTGCTGCCTTCCGGCTCTGACGCGGTTCGCAGGGTTCCGCTGCTCAGGACCCGGCACGGCGCCCCGAAAGGGCGGACGGATTCCTCGGGCGCGTCCCGCGCATGAAATTGGTGGAGCTGACCGGGATCGAACCGGTGGCCTCCTCATTGCGAACGAGGCGCTCTCCCAGCTGAGCTACAGCCCCACCTAGAACTCGATCGGCCTACCATTCCGACGTCGTCGCACTGCGGCGGCGGCGAAGTGGCGGAGAGAGAGGGATTCGAACCCTCGAGAGCCTTTTGGGCCCTACGCGATTTCCAGTCGCGCCGATTCAACCACTCTCGCACCTCTCCGCGGCTCTCATCGATCGGCGCGAGACCCTATTCCCGGAAGAGTCTGGCGGAGAGAGAGGGATTCGAACCCCCGGTACCCTTGCGGGTACAGCGGTTTTCGAGACCGCCGCATTCAACCAACTCTGCCATCTCTCCGCATCCCGAATCTCCGGGAGGAGGTCGTCGCGGCGGGCACGGTATCACGCCGCGGCGCGCCGGACAACGGCCCGGAAAAGCATGAGTAAGACGGCCGGCCATCGCCCAAACGGAAGCTCGTGGGCGACAGGGGCCGCCCACGAGCGGAAGAGAGCCCGCCGGTCTGCGGCGGACGTCGTCGGGGCCGTGCCCTACCGGTAGAGCGCTCGGATTGCCCCGAAGCTCGACTCTTCGATGTGGACCGGCGAGCACTGCACTCCCAGAGCTCCGATGAGACCGCATGCTCCGGAATTCGCCGGCGCGCATGGAGAGGTCGATTGGAGCGCGAACTCGTGCTGCCGGACGCCGCAGAACTGCGGGTCCTCGGAGATGTTCCCGTCGACGCCGTTCAGGCCCCCGACCGCGCCGACCCAATCTCCCCAATGGTTCCCGTAGAAGTCGCAGCACGTCACATCCATGAACCCTGCATCGTCCAGGTAGACCGGAAGGGAACCGACGCCGAATGCGATGATCGTGTTCGCGATCCAGAGACCGCCTTCGGAGTTCGAGATTTCCGCGCTCTTCGTGGGGGAACTTCCCACTTGGTTCTCCACGAACGTGCAGTTCTGGAAATTCCCGCCTCGGCAGCGCACCGTTCCGTCGGCCTCCCCCTCCAGGGAATGGTTCCTCGCGAGCAGCGTGCCGCGAATGATCAATTGTGAGGCCAAGCGAAGAGCCGTACCGATGTATGCCGCGTTCTCCCAGAATTCGCAGTCGGCGATGAATCCCTGGAACGCCCACACCGCTCCCCCCTCGCTGGCCCAGTTTCCGAGGAACCGCGACTTCTCCATCTCGAGGAGCGACGCGAAGATCGCGCCGCCGAGATTGCCGCTCGAGTTCCCCTCGAAGACGCATTCGTCGACGAGGAGACCGCTGAGGTCGAATTCATTGAAATAGATCGCGCCTCCCTCGCCGAGACCGCCTCCCCCACCGAAGACCGCTCGGTTCTCGCGAAACGTCGAGCCAGTGACTTCCATGATCGACAAATCGATCCCCGACTGAAGGGCACTGATCGCTCCGCCGTTTGCAATCGCGACATTCCCGAGAAACGTGCTCGAGCGGACGAATAGATTCGAAGACTCGCATCGAATGGCTCCGCCCCCGACATTGCCCACGCCATCGTGTCGATTGTCCTGGAAGAGACACTCTTCGACGTCCAGAGTGGATGCTTCCTGAATGAGCGCCGCGGCCCCTCCCGGCTGGAAGTTGCCGGTACTCTGCGTGCGAAGCCCCACGAATTCGCAGCGTCGAAGCGCCACCGAGGAGGCGTCCGCGACCAGCCCCCGCGCCAGGCTCGCGCTCGACGTCACGCGCAGCCCCTCGATCTCGACGTCTTCATCGTGATCCGCGGTGAACGCCACCGTTCCGGCCGCGACCTCGATCGTCACGCAGTTGGGAAGCCCGGTCGCGCTGCGCAATCCCACGCCGTTCCTCATCTGCAAGGCTTCGACATACGTGCCGCACGCAACGACCACCACGTCACCGATGACCGCGGAATTGATCGCTCCCTGGATCGTGGGAACGTCTGCAGGAACGTGGATTTCTGCGGCAAATACCGGGGTGACGAAATAAGCCAATGCCGCGCCGACGCTGATGCCAATCCGATGGAGACTGCGCATTGCGCGGGTCGATTCGATCCGTTTCATGATCATTCCTCCTCGAGAAACTCTTGCAATACAGGGGTTGCATATTCCGCAATTCAGGGGTTGCAATCTCGACCGAGGTGACGATCCTCCACGACTCGTCCGCAACGTGAGGAGGCGCCCCGTCCCCAATAACCACCGCCCGATTGGCTCTCCGCATGGGACCGACTCGCTGCATCGGCCCCATTCCCCATATGAGAACACCTTCCGGGAGTGTCAAGGCGGCGATGGGGCGAATCAAGCGGCGCGCGGCGGCGCACTTCGCCGGGCGGGCAAGAGAAAGGCTCGTGGGCGGACAGGGGACCACCCACGAGCCGGAGAAACAACAGTGCCGCGCGAGCAACCTATCGGTAGAGAGCCATGATCGATCCCCAGCTCATCTCGTCGATGCTCACCGGTCCCGCACTTCACGCCGAGCGCCCCGATGAGCCCGCACGGGGAGATCGAGGGCGAACAGGGAGAGTTCGACTGCAGGCTGTAGTCGAACGCAGCGAGTCCGCAGAACAACGGATCCGCGGAGATGTTCCCGGCGACGCCGTTCTGACCTTGGACGTCGCCGACCCAATCGCCTCCCGAGTTCCCAAGAAGTCGCTGCACTGGGCGTTCACCGTTCCCGACGACGAATTGACCGCGCGACCGCCGTCACTGAACGCGATGATCGTATTCAGAATGAGAATGGAATTCCCGGAAGAATTGAGATCTCCGCATTCGTTGCGGGATCTCCCACAACCGATTCTGGGCGAACGTGCAGTTCAGGAAGTTAATCGCCCGCCAACGAGAACGAGGTTCCTTCGCAGAGAGTCCCACGGCAGCCGTTCCTCTCGAACACCGTGCCCTGAGCGAACATCCCTCCCGAAGCATGCATCGCGGTTCCGTGATCCGCACGGTTCCTCGAGAACCAGGAATCGGTGATCGTTCCGTTGATCCCCCACACTCCGCCGCCGTCGACGAGCTTCGTTGTTGAGGACTTGGCACCCTTGCATGTCCAGAACCCCAAACGCGACCGCCCCTCCCACCCCAGCCGAGTTCCGGTCGAACACGCAGTCGGTCAACGCGAGAGGAGACAAAAGGCCGTCGGAGAAGATCGCACCTCCTGCTCCTCCGAATGGATCCGAGCCGCCGACATTCGCCTGATTCTCTCCGAACATGGAGCCGACGATCGTGACGACGGACAGCCGGGTCGACACGGCTCCGCCGCTGGAGGTGGATGAGTTCCGCACCAGCGTGCTGGAGTCGATGGTCACCGTCGACGAGTCGCAGGCCACCGCGCCGCCGCCGTGCCCACCGATCCCGGAGTGGGAGTTGTCGGCGAGAAAGCAATCGTCGATCTCCATCTCAGACTGATGCTCGATCAATATCGCCGGACCTCCCCACTCCAGGAGTCCAGCTCCTTGCGTCCGAAGATTCAGGAATTCGCAGCTCCGAAGGGCGACCGAAGAACCGCCAGGCGACCAGGCCGCGCGACGGGCTCGCGCTCGACGAAACGCGAATCCCTTCGATCACGACGTCATCGTCTCCGTCGGCAGTCATTGCCGCCGTTCCGGCGGCGACGTCGAGCGTTACGCAGTCCGGCGACCCCGTTTCGCTTCGAAGAGTGACGCCACTCTTGAGCAACAATGCTTCGGAGTATGTCCCGCACGACACCACGACCGTGTCGCCGGAAAGGGCGAGGTCGATCCCCGCCTGGATGGTCGGTGCGTCCTGCGGAACGTGAATTTCCGCGGCGAACGACGGCGTAATCCAACAGATCAGAGTCGTAATGCTCCATCCGAGTGCCGAGCTGCGATGCAAACCTTTGTGGATGGTTTCGATTGCTTTCATGACCGTGACCTCCTCGATCGAAGTGACAACACTAACGACTTCGAATCCAAGGGTTCGTCTGTAGGACGCTGCCAGGGTCAGGGTCGACGGCTCGCACCGGCGACTTCGTCCATATGCGAAGGGGCTTCGCAAACGTCAAGGCGCAGCGGACGGGAGAAGGTATGGGTCTATGGCCCGCTAGGGCTCGCCGCGTTCTCGTTGGAGCTGGAACCAGGACTGCAACAGATTCGACGCCGCCTTGTCAAGAACCCCGCCCCGTACCCGTACGTCGCTCAAGGGGCTGGTGTCGAAGAGACTCCAGCGCGACCCGGCCGCACCGAGGCGCGGATCCCACGCGCCGAACACCACGCGCGCGATGCGTGCCAGCACGATCGCGCCGGCGCACATCGCGCACGGCTCTAGCGTGACCACGAGCGTCGCGCCATCGAGACGCGCGGTCCCGCCGGCGCGGCGCGCGTCGTCCATCGCGTCCATCTCGGCGTGGGCGCGCGGATCGGCGCGTTCGATCATGCGATTGCGCCCGCGTCCCACGATCGCGCCGCCTTGCACGACGACCGCGCCCACGGGGACTTCGCCGGCCTCTCCGGCTTCGCGCGCGAGACGGAGCGCTTCCTCCATCCAGGACGCGTCGCGCTCGTCGGCGTTGGGATCGAATGCCGCGTTCACGCGCTCCGCGCGTCTCCCAAGCCGAGCGCGTCGTGGAAGCGCTCCAGCTCGTCGAGATCGATCTGTTGGAATCCGTCGGAGAGCGCTTGGTCGGGCCAGGGATGCGCTTCGATCATGATGCCGTCCGCGCCGGCGGCGAGCGCGGCGCGCGCACAGGGCAGCAGCACGTCTTTGCGGCCGACCGCGTGGCTCACGTCGACGATCACCGGCAGGCGCGTCTCCGCCTTCAAGAGGGGAATCGCGGCAACGTCGAGCGTGTTGCGCGTCCACGGCTCGAACGTGCGGATGCCGCGCTCGCACAGCACGACCGCGTCGTTTCCGTGCGAGAGCACGTACTCCGCCGACAGCAACAACTCCTCGAGCGTGGCCATGAATCCGCGCTTCAAGAGCACCGGCTTGCCCAGGCGGCCGATCGCCTTCAAGAGCTCCGTGTTGTACATGCTGCGCGCACCGACCTGCAGCATGTCGGTACGCTCCGCCACGATTTCCAACGTCGACGTGTCCAGAACCTCGGTCACCGTGACCAGCCCATGACGGCGCGCGGCGTCCTGCAAGATCTCGAGCCCCTCCTCACGCAATCCCTGGAACGCGTGCGGATTCGTGCGCGGCTTGAACGCTCCCGCGCGCAGGATCTTCGGTCCCGGAAGCGCCGCCAGCCGCCGCGCCACCTCCTCCATCTGCTCGGGCGTCTCCACCGAGCAGGGCCCCGCGAACAGCACGGGAACTCCCGCACCGATCGCCACGTGGCCCACGCGCACGATTCCCTCGGGAAGAAGGTCGGCGCGATAGACGCGGAGCTCGGCGCGCCGCTCTTTGTCTTGGAGATCCAGCGACGCGCGAAACACACTCTGAAAGATCTCACGCAGTGCCGCCGCGGGAAACGGGCCGCTCTCGCGCCCGCGCGTGAGGAGATCCAGCATCTCTTCTTCGCGCTTTGGATCGTAGCCGTCGATCCCCTGCGAGCCCTTCACCTGCGCAATCTCGAGAACGACCTGCGCGCGACGCTGCAGCAGTCGAAGGATTTCCTCGTTCAGTCCGTCGATGCGGTCGCGAAGCGCGGCGAGACCCGGCTCTTCCGGCCCGCCTGCTCCAGCCGCGGCACGCGCCGAGGCCGGAGAGACGTCGGCCCCGGGAGGGGCCTTCGCGGTTCGATCCCTCTCACGCACTCTTTCCCGTCCCCGTGCGCAACACGTTTGTCGCCATGGCGATCATTCCGGCGAGGTCGGCAACATTCGCGGGAAGGATCACTGTATTCGTGGTTCTCGCGAGCTTTCCGAACTCGCCAATCCATTCTTCCGCCACGCGCAGCTGCACCGCGTCCCGGCCGCCCTCGACCTTGATCGCGTCGGCGACGCGGCGAATGCCTTCCGCCGTCGCCGTGGCCACCGCCAAGATCGCGCTGGCCTGCCCTTCGGCTTCGTTGATCTGCTGCTGCTTGTTCGCTTCCGACGCTTTGATCACCTGCTGCTTTTCGCCTTCGGCGGTATTGACCGCGGCGTCGCGCGTTCCTTCCGACGTCAAGATCACCGCGCGCTTCTCACGCTCCGCGCGCATCTGCTTCTCCATCGCGGCGAGAATGTCCGCCGGTGGCGTGATGTTCTTGATCTCGTAGCGCAACACCTTGACGCCCCACGGCTCGGAGGCCTTGTCCAGCTCCGAGACCACCGAGGTGTTGATGTTGGTGCGCTCTTCGAACGTGCGATCGAGGTCGATCTTGCCGACTTCGCTGCGCAGCGTGGTCTGGGCGAGCTGCGAGATCGCAAAGTTAAAGTCCGAGATTCCGTACGAGGCGCGCTCCGGGTTCAAGACTTTCATGTAGAGCACGCCGTCCACCCCCACCTGAACGTTGTCGCGGGTGATGCACACCTGTGCGGGGATGTCGAACGCCGCTTCCTTCAGCGAGTGGCGATAGCGAATCGTGTCCACGAACGGAAGCAGGATGTGGAATCCGGCGCCCAGCGTGGTGTGATATTTCCCGAGGCGCTCCACGACGAATGCGCTCTGCTGCGGGACGACGATCGCGGTCCGCGCGATCACGATGAGTACGAGTACCGCGACCACGAACGTGACGACGAGTCCCGGGTTCACGAAACGCCTCCTTCCGGGCGCACCCGGAGCATGAGCCCGTCCACTTGATCCACGATCACGCGCTCGCCGACGACGATCGCGCGCGCGGACGCATTGCGCGCCGACCAGGCCGATCCGCGGAGCTCCACGCGTCCGATGCCGCCGGGCGCGATCGCCTCCAGTGCCCGACCCGCCTCACCGGCGATCGCATCCACGGCTCTGCCCACGGGCTCGTCGCGACGGATCCTCGCGAGCAGCGGGCGGCGGAACAAGAGGAGCGACACGATCGAAAGACCCGAGAAGAGAAGCCACTCCATCCAGCGAGGTCCGGCCAGCCCGAACGAAGCGAGCACGCCCGTGATGATCGCCGCGGCGCCGAAGAAGATAATGAAAAACCCGCCAGGGACGAGGATCTCCACCGCAGCGAGAAGGAGCCCCAGGACGATCCAAAGCCACCAAGTCATCGCGAGAGTCTACCTTCAATCGACTCGGCGCGCGCGCCCTTCTTGATACTCGCGAATGGCCCGCTCGACGGCCGGGGAGCCCGCGGCGAACTGGCGCGCGGTGGACCACCACTGCTCGGCTTCACGCTCGCGGCCGGTTTCCACGCAGACCTTGGCCATGGTGAGGATGGCGACCATGTCGCGCGGGTCCAAGCGCAGCGCCTCGACGAGCTCGGTCTCCGCTTCGTCCAGGAGCCCCGATTCGTGGTAGGCCACCCCCAGCGATCGGCGCAGCGTGGGCTCGTTCGCTTCGGGGCGCAGCAGCGCGCGCCGGAGCGCGACGATTGCTTCGTCGAAGCGGCCCGAGGAAAGGTATGCAGACGCCAGGTTCGACAATGCCCCGGTGTTCTCGGGATTGGATTCCAGACTCGCCTCGAACTCGCGGATCGCGGTGGGCCAGTCCCCCTGATGCGCGGCCAGGATTCCCAGATTGTTGCGCACCGCGGATTCGAAATCCGGCGCGATGCGAAGCGTGGCCAGATACTCCTCGCGGGCTTCGTCGTAGCGCCCGGTCTTCATCAGGGAGTTCCCCAGATTCAAGTGAATGCGAGGGTCCGCGATTCCCGACTCGGCGGCCACGCGATACTCCCGGATGGCGCGATCGTATTCCCCGTCCTGTTCGTAGATCACCGCGAGGTTGAAGCGGTGAAACGGCGCATCCCGCTCCACCGTGACGGGCGCAATGTGCAACGCGGTCACCACCACGGGATTGGTCGCCAGCGCGAAGAGCGCGAACGTTCCCAGCGAGAGCGCGGCGCGCCGCCGATCGAAGGCCCCGGACCGGACGTCGCGCCACAGTGCGAGAACCCCCGCGGCCGCGAACGGCAGCACCCAGACCAGGGCCGGCTGGCGAAACCGGGAGCACACGAAGAAGATCGCGGTCCCGATCCCGAGCACGACCACTGCCCCCGCGAGCAGGGCACGCCCCGGGGTGCGCACTCCTTCGCGCAGCGCGCCGTAGAGCGCCAAGGGAAGCAGAATCGAATACTGCGCCAGGAAAAGACGGAGAATGGGAGTTTGGCGGCGCGCCTGATCGTGAAGATCGCGGTTGTTGCTGATCTCTCCCCCGTTCCAGAAGTAGACCAGCTTGCGCCCGAAGAGAAGCAGCGCGTCGTCGGGGCGAGTGCGAATCCAGTCCGTCCCGCGCCCGAACCAGTAGTTCGAGATCTGCGACGCGGTGAGCTGCCGGCCCGAATCCCGTTCCGCGATGGTCCGCGACGCGACTTCCATCGTGTCGCGGTAGATTCCGTCGCTCTGCAGCACTTGACGCGCTTCCGCGAATCCGGGAGCGAGCGCGGACTTTCCGTCCGAGGCTGGATTGTTCCCGATGTAGAAATTGACTCCACCCTGCGACCCGAGCACCACGAGCTCCCGCGAGAGTGCCAAGTTGCGCGCCGCGACGGTTCCGAGCGGCACGGCGATTCCCGCGGCGAGGATCGCGGCGTTCACGAAGCGGTTTCTCCCCTGCACGAGGACGCCCGCGAGCGCGACCGGTGCGAACGCCAGGAGCGTTCCGTGCGACACGGCAGCGAGCCCGATCGCGACGCCCGCCATCGCCAGTCGGCGCTTGGAGTGCGATTCCGCCGCGGCGAGGATCGCGTCGGTCGCAACCGCGATCAGGAACACGCCGACTGTCGTGGCCAGCAGCTCCCCTTCGAAATAGATGAACATTCCATAGGTCGCGGCCAACACGGCGGCGACTTTCGCGGCCGACTCTCCGTGCGTGCGACGCGCGATGCGCGCGACAAGCACCACGGTTAGGATTCCCAGCACCGATTGCACGAGCCGCGGCAAGAGCAGGCCGGGGCCGGCGATCTTGTACACGAGTGCCAGAATCGACGGATAGAACGGGGGGCGGAACAGGAGATCGTGCGGCGAGAGGCTCTTTCCCGCGGCGATCATGCGCGCGGCTTGGTCGAACCACTCCGCGTCGAGAACGAGATGGCGGCCGAACGGCGACGCGATCAATTCGCGCAGATATTCGGCGCGCAGGAGAACGCCGGCCAGGATCGAGAGGAATAGGACGAAGCCGAAGGAGAACGCGCTCGGCCGTCCTCCCATCTCCGTCATTTCACGTAGCCCAGCCCTTCCAGTTTCTCGCGTCCTTCGTCGGTCATCTCGATCGTGCTCGGCATCTGCACGATGGTCTCTTCTCCGATCTGCGGCGGGCGCGCGGCCAGCGCCTCTTTCCCGACGAGACCCTCCATGACGGTCCCGTCGAGATCCTTCGGCCACTGGGCGCCAAGCATCCATAGAATTGTCGGGGTCACGTCCAGGATGGAGTATTCCGCCCGCTCCGCACGAGGAGCGATGTGCGGACCCCGAGCGATCAAGATTCCCTCGGGGCGATGGAACGCGGAGAACGTGTACGACGGCGGCCCGAACACTTCGGGGGCTTGGGCTCCTCCTCGCGAGACGAAGCGCTCCTTCTTCTCCAGAAAGACGAGATCCGGCGCATCCGCGGCGTAAGGTCCGTGAAAGAGCTCATCCCTCGTGTAGATGCGCTCCACGAACGGTTCCCCCGAAAGCGGATCGCGCAGCGCCTCGAGCTTCGCACGGACATCGGCGAGGACCTTGGCCGATTCCTCTCCCGGCTCCACCGTCCCGCCGAAGTCACGTCCCTTCTCGTTCACGCGCACCAGACCGGCGAACGGGCCGGGAGGAAACACGCGAATGATCGGCCGGCGCGGGTCGTCGTCTTCCAAGGTCACGAAGCCCTCCGTCTTGAGCCAGTTCCACAGTCGAAGCTCACGGCGAATCGGCGAGAACCCGTGATCGGACATCACCAGGAGGTCGGCGTCCGGTCCCGTTTCCTGCGCGATCTTGCCCACGACCTGATCGACGCGAATCCAGAAATCGCGGATCGCATTTCCGTAGCGCTCCGCCAGCACCGGGTCGTAGCCGGGAAGCGTCTTGTCGGTGAACTTCCAGTAGAAGTGCTGCATCTTGTCGGTGCCGGTGAAGACGATCCAGAAGAGATCCCACTCCTCGTCGCTCAAGCAGATCCATGGCCACGGCCGTCTGCCGTTCGAATCCCGTGCGGAATCGCTCGAGGAGCTTGGCCTCCGTTCCGGGAAGGATCGACTCGCCGAAAAGATCGAGCGGGTACTCGCCGAGCTTCGCTTCCAGCTCCGCCGGGAAGGTGAAGCCGGTGGTCGCATCGCCGTAGGGAAAGCCGGAGATCATCACGCCGTTCACCGAGTCGGGCGGAAACGTCATCGGAATGTTCATCATTGCGGTGCGTCGCCCCTGGCGGTTCAACACGCTCCAGATCGGGCGCGCGCGACGATCCTTCGCCGAGGTGATGCGCGCTTCGCCGTTCTCCTTCGAGAAGGAGAAGAAATCGAAGATGTTGTGCTTTCCGGGATTCACTCCGGTGACCGCGGTGGTCCAAGCCGGCGGAGAGATCGCGGGAAGAATGGAGGTGAGCACGCCGGAAGCGCCCTCGTCGCGAAGGCGCGCGAGGTTCGGGAGCTTTCCTTCGGCGAACAATGGATCCAGGACGTCGAACGTGGCGCCGTCGAGCCCGATCACGACCACGCGCGGGCGCGGCGCACGGCGCGCGCAACCCCCGGCCACGGCGAGCGCAGCGACGGCGAGCAAGACGGCGAGAGCCACCGCCATCTGCGAAAACCGGATTTTCGTGGGGAACTGCGTCACGACTCTCCGCAAAACGCGCGACACGCCGGGACCCGCTCCCCGGCGCCTAGGGCTTCGCGGTCGCGGCGGGAGCACAACGTTCGAGCGACTTCTTCGCGGTCTCGTCCACCCAGGGAGTCCACTTCACCGGACCCCGGAAGATCATGCTGTCGGGACAGTTCGAGCCCCAGAAATTGTAGGCGGCGCGAAGCGTGAGCGGTTTCAGAGTCCGCACCGCATCTTCCTTGATGTACGCGCGATTCTTGATGGCGCCGCCGGGATTCCCGAAGATCTTGTTCGCCGAGGCGACGCTGCCGCCGATCTGCGGATCGGAATGCTCGGTCACGTCGACCCCGAGCGAGTTCCCGGTCACGGTCGAGCGCAAGATGCGTGGGGACGAGCTGATGAGGTGGATTCCCGTGACGCAGCGACGAACGTCGCTCTCCAGAATTTCTCCCTTGGACTCGTTGAGGTAGAACCCGAACTGACAGTCCGTGATCTTGAGTTTCTCCGCGCGAACCGTGGCGTGCTCTCCGTGCACTCCCGACCACCCGTGCTTCAACACGCAGTTGCGGATCACCAGCGGGCACTCCTCCACGAGAACGATCGACTCGCAGGCGCGCACACCGTCCAGCGTGAACCCCTCGACGACATTCAGGCTGTCGCAATCTTTCGCGGCGATCACGAATTGTTGGTCGCCCTTGAGCGTGGTGACCTCCGGCCCCTTCTCCGAGATGAGACGCACTCCCGGACGAAGCCGGATTCCGGGGTAAGTGCCGGGCGCCACCAAGAGCGTGTCGCCGTATGCCGCCTTCTCCATCGCGTCCTGGAACTTGGCGAGATCGGTCTCGGCGGTACGAACGGTCTTGGATTGCGCGGAGGAAGCCGCCAGAAGCGTGAGCCATCCGCACAGAACGAACCGGTGGATCATCCTCGATCTTCCTTCGGCCTGGGTCCGGCCATTATGACCACGGGACGGGACTCTTAGGACTCTGCAAGCGCCGTCTGCCGGCGAGGCGCCGATCGGCGGATCTGGAACACCGGACGACCCGCGGCGATCGACGGATCCGGGAGAATGGCGCGCCCAGGAGGACTCGAACCCCCAGCCTTTTGGTCCGTAGCCAAACGCTCTATCCAATTGAGCTATGGGCGCGCGCGAGCGCCGTACATCGAAGAGCCCCGAAAACGAGTGGCGGAGAGGGAGGGATTCG
This sequence comes from uncultured Gemmatimonadales bacterium, assembly GCA_963725045.1. GTDB lineage: Bacteria > ARS69 > ARS69 > ARS69 > ARS69 > CAVRWY01. Next base: position 96,867 of record CAVRWY010000017.1, on the reverse strand, counting down.
AACCCTCGAGCAAGATTTCTCTCACTATCCGCTTAGCAGGCGGACCGATTCGGCCACTCTCGCACCTCTCCGTTCGGAGGATTTGGCCGAAGCCGCGGTCCGCATGCCACCCCCGCTTCGGCTGGCGGAGGGAGTAGGATTCGAACCCACGGAGCTTTCGCTCAACGGTTTTCAAGACCGCCGCCTTCAACCACTCGGCCATCCCTCCGGCCGGTCCCGGAATCGCACGAAACGATCGCGGAGCGTGCGGACGACTCCCGCCGCGATCCTAGACCGTCTCCGGTCCGGTTCGCAGCGAGCCGCGAAAACCTAGCACGAGATTTCCCGTCCGACAAGACGGGTTCAGCGCACGCCTCCGGCCATGCGATCGATGATGCGCGAGCCGACGAGGAAGAAGAGTCCGGCCCCCGCCGCGATCATCGCGATCGCACCGAAGAGACCGGGAAGGGGGAGGCTCTCGAACTGCCCGCCAACGAGCCCCGCCAGAAGATTGCCCAGCGCCGAGCCCATGAACCACACGCCCATCATTTGGCCGGTGAGATGCGGCGGCGAGAGCTTGGTCACGCTGGAGAGCCCGACCGGAGAAAGACAGAGCTCGCCAAGCGTGTGCAGGAAGTACGTCGCGATCAGCCAGTGCATGCCGACGCGATGCGTGTCGGTCGCGGACATGGCGCCCCAGGCCATCACTGCGAAGCCCGCGGCGAGCAGCAGCAGGCCGAGCCCGAATTTCACCGGAATCGACGGGGAGCGGGATCCGAGCGTGATCCAGATCATTCCGAAGACGGGAGCAAGCAGGATGATGAACAGCGGATTGACCGAGGCCATCCAGGAAGCCGGCGTCTCCCAACCCAAGACCGCGCGATCGGTGAGCCGGTCGGCGAAGAGCGTGAGCGAGGACCCCCCTTGCTCGAACCCGGACCAGAACAGCGCCGCGCCGAGAAAGAGAAGAAAGATGACGCCGACGCGCTTCTTCTCCGCGGCGTCGAGCTTTCCGAACAGCATCACGGACACGAACACCGCGAGCGCAACCAGCGAGATCACCACCCCGGTCGCCTGCGCGGCACTCTCCAGATCGATCGGAATCCGGCCCGAGCGCGACAAGAGCACGAGCCCGAGGAGAATCGCCAACACCACGCCGATGCCGGCGACAAGCACTCCGAAGGCCCGGCCGCGCGCCAGCGGATCCGCCGCCGCCCCGCGGAGTTCGCCGGCCCCCGCCAGATTCGAGAGCCCGGCGCGATACTGGATGAGACCGAGCACCATGCCCACGCCGGCGGCGCCGAATCCCAGATGCCAGCTCACGTTCTCGCCCAAGTAACCGCAGATGAGGGGCCCCAGAAACGCGCCGAGATTGATTCCCATGTAGAAGATGGAGAATCCCGAGTCGCGCCGTGCGCCTCCTTCGGGATAGAGATCTCCCACGATCGCGGACACGTTCGGCTTGAGCAGCCCCGTGCCGAGCATGATCAGTACGAGCCCGGTGGCGAACGCGATCGGCGAAGGGATGGCGAGCGTGAAGTGCCCGCAGGCGATGATGCATCCGCCGATGAAGACCGCGCGCTTCGCGCCGATCAGTCGATCCGCGATCCAGCCGCCCGGAAGTGCCAGCAGATACACCAGCGCGGTGTACAAACCATAAATGGCGCCGGCGGTGCGATCGGAGAGCGCCAAGCCGCGCACGGCGTCGACCATGTAGAGGACCAGGATTCCGCGCATCCCGTAGTAGCTGAAACGCTCCCACATCTCCGTGAAGAAGAGCGTGGAGAGCCCTCGCGGATGGGATGCCCAATCGGTGGCGACGGGGGCCGCGGACCGCGCGCGAGCCGGGTCGCTCACGCGTCCACCGTCTCCACGACACCCCCGCCAATGACCACGTCGCCGGCGTAGAACACCGCGGACTGCCCCGGCGTGATCGCCCGCTGCGGCGTTTCGAACGTCACTCGCGCGCGCCGCTCCTCGGAGGCGCGGGTGATTTGCGCCGGCGCTCCCGCATGACGCGAACGGATCTGCACGTGGACATGCAGGCTGGTTTCCCCGACCCGCCCGCGCGGCCAGCGCACGTCTTTCAGTGTGGCGCAGCGCGCGAACAGCTCGTCCTCCTCCCCGACGACGACGCGATTCGCGCGCGCGTCGAGTCCCACCACGTAGAGCGGACGGGGCGCCGCGATGCCGAGGCCGCGCCGCTGTCCGATCGTGAAGCGCGCGGCGCCGCGATGCCGCCCGACCACGCGTCCTTCGCGGGTCACCACTTCTCCGGCGTCGAGTGCCCCGGTGCGCGCTCCCGCTTCTTCAGCGCGCGCCGCCACGACCGCCGCGTAGTCTCCGTCCGGAACGAAGCAAATCTCCTGACTGTCGGGGCGGGACGCAGTGGCGAGCCCCGCTTCCGCGGCCAGCCGGCGCGCTTCGCTCTTGTGCATCTCCCCCAAGGGGAAGCGGGCATGCTCGAGCGTGTCCGACGAGATCCCCCACAAGACGTAGCTCTGGTCGCGCGCGCGGTCGACGGGCCGCGCGATGCGCGCCTCACCCCCGTCGCGCACGATGCGCACGTAGTGGCCGGTGGCGAACGCCTCGCATCCCCAAGCGCGCGCACGATTCCAAAGTCCCGGGAAGCGGACCCGGCGATTGCACTCCACGCAGGGATTGGGGGTGACTCCTTCGAGATAATCGCGCACGAACGGGCGGATCACGTGCGCCGCGAACGCCGCTTCGAAGTCGGCGACGTAGTGCGGGATGCCCAGCGACTCCGCGACGCGGCGCGCGGCGTCGATGGACTCCAGCGAGCAGCACGAGCGCCCTTCGCCGTCGGCGTCGCCGTAGCACCAATTCTTCATGGTGAGCCCGACCAGCTCGTGTCCTTCCCGCGCCAGCAAGAGCGCGGCGACGGAGCTGTCCACACCTCCGGAGAGTGCGACCAGGATGCGCATGGGTCTCTCAGCGGCTCTTGTTGCCGGAGGCGGCGGCGATTTCGTCGAGCGCGGTGCGAGCGCGCGCTTTCTGGTCGTCGTTGCCGCAGCCGAAAACCCGCTCGAATGCTGGGCGGGCCCGGTCCGCATCGCCGGACTTCCAGGACGCATCCCCGATTTGCAGGCGCAAGTCCGCGCGACAATCGGCGTCCTTGGCGAGATCATCCGCGAGAAGAGCGATCGTCGGCGCATCCAGGCCCCCCGTCGCGAGTGCACGATCCAGATAGGGCTGGGCACGATCGAAAGCGCCGCCCCAGAAATAGAGACGCGCCAGTCGAGCATTCGCGGTTTGCACCAACGTGGAATTCTCCTGGAGCCCCGGACGCTGCAGCGCCGCTTCGTAGACGGCCACGGCCTCCGGGTACATGCCGCGCGCGTACAGCGTCTCGCCCAAGATCGTGTAGCCCTCGAACCGGTTGGGGTCGAGCTCGATGGCCCGCTGCGCACTCTCGATGGCGTGCACGTCTTCGTGCCCAGCGACGTAGGCACGGCTGAGCGTCAGGTGAACCACGGCGTTCGTGGGGCATTCCTTGCGCGCCGCCTCTCCCGCCCGCATCGCGTGATCCGCGAGGTTCTGCGCCATGTAGGCGCGCGCCAAACCCTCGTGCCCCGCGCAATCGTTCGGGCGTAGCTCGACGAGGCGCCCGTAGACCTTGGAGGCGCGCTCCCCTTGGTTCGCCACGATGAGCGCGTCGCCGAGGGCGATGTAGCGAGCCGGGTTCTCGGGATCGGCCGCCAGCGCGTTCTCGAGCGCCGCGAGATCCGCGGGCGCCGGAGAAGGCGCGGTCTGCGCGGACGCGGGAACTGCGGCTCCCGCGAACAGCGCGAGCGCGAGGGCCGTCGCGCGAAGGAAACGAAGCTGTCGGTGGTTCATCGCGCGCCGAGATTGGGCGCGAGCGCGCGCCAAGTCAAGGGTGCTGGTGGCCGGTGTGGTCCTCGGTCGATTCCGCGCCGTCGACCACCCCGCGGATCCGCTCGAGATTCTCGCGCGCGAGATTCGCAGCCGGCCCTTCCTGGGTGATCTCCAATACCTTCTCCCACTCGACCTTGGCCTCTTGATAGAGGTTCGCATCGGCGAACAACACGCCCAAATTGAAGTGCGCGTCGGGATTCCTGGGATCCAGCTCCAAGGCCTTGGTCAACGCGCTCTTCGCTTCGTAGGTCTTCTTTTGATGGAAGTACAGGAGCGAGCCCAGATTGATGTAAGGCAAGGGATCGCTCGGGGCGATCTCGATGGCGCGACGATAGTCCGCTTCCGCTTCGGTGAGCTTTCCCAGGTCCTCCAGGACGAGCCCGTGATGCACGAGCGCCTTCACGTTGTTGGGATCTCCCGCGAGCACCGACTCGAACATCGCCGCGGCGGAGTCGGGCTTCCCGGAGTTCTGCCACGCCAATCCGAGCTGGAACTTCGCGTTCGGATCGTTGGGAGACTTGGCGAGCGCTTCCTGCGCGCGAGCGAGCTCGGCCGCGGGATCGACCGGCGCGGACGGCGCGCTGGAAGTGCCGGCCTGCGACGAAACGTCGGCCGACGGCGCGGTCTTCGAGGGACCGCACGCTACGCAGAGGAGAAGCCCCGCGAGCGCGAACGGGAGAGTGAATCGGTGGATCACCGGTAGAGCGACTTGATTTTTCCCCAGGATGCGGTCTCGATCGACACCAGGGAGGGGCAGGTCGGGCAGCCTTCCGCACCCGTCGGCGGTGTGTATCCGATCGGACCGCAGGGACCCGTCAGCGCGGGAGACGACACGCACATGCTGAAATCGAACCCATCCGGGTTGCAGAAGCCCGGATCCGCGTGGGTGTTGCCGCTCGCTCCCGTCGTGTCGGCGCAGCCGCCGCCGAATGGGCCCAGAGCATTGTTCCAGAAAACATTGCAGGTGATCGACGACGGACTGGGTCCGGAGCAATAGATCGCCGATGCGCCCTGACTGTCGGAGAAGATGTTCCGGTCGAGCGTGAAATTCGAATCCGTCGTGTAGATTGCCGAGCCCGGCAGCCCGAAGGGCGCAATCGATCCGAAGAACGTATTTCCGACGATGACCGGATTCGAGGTACTGAGCGCAAGGACCCCCGCGCCGGCCTCACAACGATTGCTGACGAAAAGGTTGTTCTCCACTCGAACGTCGGACAAGAACTGGTAGATGCCCGCACCGGTCCCGGCGAGGCAGTTCTGAAAAATGCAGTTCTTCACGACCCCGGACGACGTATAGCAGGCGACGCCGCCGCCGAGACCGTTCTCGCTCGAATCCCAGGTGATGCGCAGTCCGTCCACCACGGTCGCTTCGTTCGCATTGATGAAGAAGATGGCCGGCTCGAGACCGGTGGCAGCATTGATGCAGACGGTTCCAGGCCCTAGGCCGGCCGCGACCGTGACGCCCACCTTCATTTCGAAGTTGATGAGGTACGCATTGCTCTCGAGACAGGAGTCCTCGGGAAGGGCGCCCAGTCTCGGATAGACCAGGATGGTGTCCCCGGGAAACACCGAGAGGCTCACCATTGCGGCCTTGAGGCCGCCGCCGACACCGGCACCGACCGTTCCGTCGTGGAAGTCGCAGCCGTCGGGGCAATCCCCGGCATCGCGCCCGACATCCCAGGTCGCGGCTTCGGTGCGCGACGCGAACGCGGAGAGCGCCACAACGAGCGCGAAAACCGCCGGCCCACGAATCTGCATCTCGAGAAACCCCTTCCGAGACCGGTCCCCGATCGGGAACGCGGAAACGCCCCGGACTCTAGCAAGAAGCAGTAGGACCGGCAACCAATGCACCCACCTCGCCGAGACGAGGCGCGGACGATCCCCACGCGCCGGAGCATGGCCGGCGCCGATTGCCGGGGGAGCGCTTCGCCTCTATCCTCGTTCGGTCGCGATTCCGAGGCCCCTTCACGGAGAACCCGATGAGTCCGCGCCCTCCGGAATCGGCAGAGTCCCTCTCGCGAAGGGATGGGCTCGTCCTGGCCGGAATCGCTCTCGCGATTCGGATTCTCCTCCTGGCCACGACCGCGGGCGATCCGGTCTTCCAGATCCCCATGCTCGATGCGGAATACCTGGTCGGATGGGCCAGGCAGGTGGCCGCCGGAGACTTCTTCGCAAGCCCCGAAGGCACCGCATACTTTCGAACTCCGCTCTACGCTTGGTTTCTCGCCGGTGCGTTCCGCCTTCCGGGCGACGACCTCGTGACCGCGCGTATCCTCCAAGCCGTCCTGGGCACGGTGACGACCGTGCTCGTCGCGTCGATCGCGGCCCGGCGCTTCGGCCGCATCGCCGCGTGGGCCACCGGGCTTCTCGCGGCACTGGCCTGGCCGCTCCTCCACTACGGCCGCGAGCTGCTCATTTCCTCCGTCGTCGTGTTCCTGGTCGCCGCGCTGCTCGTCGTCTGGGATCGCGCCACGCCGCGTTCCGCAAACGGTCGTTGGCTCGCGATCGGTGCGCTCGTCGCCGCCTGTGCGCTGGCGTGGGGCTCGCTCGCGATCGTGCTCTTTCCTGCGTTGGCGCTGGCCGCGCTCGAAGAAGCACCTTCGGCACGCGTGCGGGTGCAGCGTGCGGCGCTCGTCGTCCTGGGATTCGCGCTGCTGGTTGCGCCGATCGCGATTCGCAACAAGTCCGCGTCCGGAGATTGGGTGCTCCTCGCCTCGCAAGGAGGAATCAATCTCTGGATCGGAAACAATCCCGAGGCTGACGGCATGAGCGCGCGACTTCCGGGATTCTCGTCGTGGCGCAACGAGGACGTGGATGCCGCGCTCGCGCGCGAGCACGGGCGTCGGCTCCGGCCCGCGGAGCAGGACCGCGTCTTCCGGGCGAAGGCGTTCGACTTCATGCGCACGCAACCTGTGGATGCGGCGCGCCTCCTGGCGAAGAAAGTCTACTTGTTCGCGCAGGGATACGAGATCCGCAACGATCGCGATCTGGATTCGCTGCGCGAGCGCAGCGCGATCTTGAATCTGCCGCTTCCCGACTTCGGATGGGTCGGCCCGCTCGCGCTCGCCGGGATCGTGTTCACGCGGCGGCGCTGGCGCGAGCTCACGCCGCTGCTCGCCACCGCGGTGTCGATCGCGTTCGCGGTCGTGCTCTTCTTCGTCTGCGCGCGCTATCGCATGGCGGTGTGGCCGGCGCTGCTTCCGTTCGCCGGGGCCGCGGTCGCGGCGCTCGCGGAGCGCGGCCTCTCCCCCGCGGGTCGCGCGGCACGCGTGGCGCTCGTCGCCGGGCTGGTCGTGCTCGCGCGCGTCGACTTTCTCCACATTCGCAATCCCGACCCGTCGCAGCCCCACTTCCAGTATGGAAACGTCTTCGCCCGCGCCGGAGATTTCGGAGAAGCGGAGCGGGAGTTCCGCGAAGCATTGGCGATCGCTCCCGAGTTCGGCGAAGCGCACCATCACTTGGGCGCGCTCCTCCTCGAGCAGCGCCGCTACGACGAAGCGCTCCCCGAGCTCCGCGAAGGAGCGCGCCTCCTTCCCGAGTCGTTCCGCGCCAAGCGCTCGCTCGCCGAAGCGCTGGAAGCCACGGGACGAATGGAGGAAGCGTTCCGGCTTCGTCAGGAGATCGCGGAGCAGTCGGCCGGCGATCCGGAAGACGTGCACGCGCTGGCGCGCACTCTGGGTGCCGCCGGGCGATACCGCGAAGCTTGGGCGCTGTTCGAGCAGACGCTCGCCGATGCCCAGAGCGCACGGCGTCCGGAGGATCCTTGGCTTCTCTTGAATGCAGGCCAGACCGCGCTCGCCGTCGGCGAAGAAGAGCAGGGGCTGGCGCTGCTGAAACGGGCCGAAGCATTCGACGCCGTGCGGGAGTCCGCGCTCGAAGCGCGGGCGCTCTATTACATCGCCACGCGACGGCACGACGTCGCGCTCGGCATTCTCTCTGACGCGCTCCTCGATGCGCCCGACAACGCGCGGCTCATTCGCCTGCGTGCCGCCGCGCGCTATTCCAAGGGCGACGCGACGGGCGCGATCGAAGATCTGCAGCGCCTCCTCCAGCTCGATCCGAACGACGAAGACGCGAAGCGCCGCCTCGCCGAGATCGAGGGACGCACGGGCACTTCGGGAGGCACCACTCCGTGAAGATCCCGCGGCGCCACCGCTTCCGTCTGCGCGCGGGGCCGGGGACCCTCTTCGCCGCGCTCCCGTCCGGGGACCGCTTCCGATTCGCGTCCGGCGCACGCACCCGAACGACGTTCGGTTTCGGCGCCCGCGCCTCGTTCTCGTCGCGCATCGACGATCCCGCCGCCACGGCCGACTTTCTCGAGCGCGATCGGCTTCGCGCGCTTCTTCCCCGCGTCCCCCTCGGATTGGACGCCACGGAGTTTCCAGGAGGCGCCGTCGGGTTTCTCGCCTACGAGCGCGGTTTTCCCGGCGAACGGCTGCCGGCCCGGCCGCTCGCGCGCGCCGGCCCGGATCTCGCGTTCGCGGTGTACGACACGTTCGCCGTGTTCGATCCAGTGAGCGAAGAAGCCGAGGTGACGTCGTGGGGGCTCACCGAGGACGGTGCATTCGACGCGGTGCTCGCGCTGCGCCGCGCGGAGGAGCTCGAAGAGCGCCTGCGCGGCGCAGCGCAGAGCGCGTCGAACGGTGTGCCGGCGGCGAAGCGCCGCCGCGATGCGTTCGCCGCAGGCACACCGCGGGCCAGCTTGACGCGCGCGCAGCACGCGCAAGCTTGCCGCGCGATCCTGGATGCGATCGAGCGGGGCGATCTGTATCAGGCGAATCTGACCGTGCGCTTCGACGTTCCGTTCCGCGGCGATCCGGCGAGCTTGTTCGAGAGACTCTTGGAAACGAGCCCCGCACCGCACGGCGCGTATCTCGAAGCCGATGGCATCACGGTGGTGTCGGCGTCGCCGGAGCAGCTCCTTCGCGTGGATGGTCGCGAGCTCGAGACTCGTCCGATCAAGGGCACACTCCCCGCGCTTCGAAGATCCCGCCCGCGACCGAGAGTCGGCGGACGCGCTCCTTCGCTCGTCGAAGGACGCCGCGGAGCTCCTCATGATCACGGATCTGCTGCGCAACGACTTCGGCAAAGTGTGCGAGCCCGGCACGGTGCGCGTTCCCGAGCTGCGCGCGCTGGAGTCGTTCGCGCACGTCCATCATCTCGTCTCCACGGTACGCGGGCGACTTCGTCCCGGCCTCGACGCGCTCGATGCGCTCGCCGCCGTCTTTCCCTGCGGATCGATCGCCGGGGCACCGAAGCGCCGCGCCATGGAAATTCTCGCCGCGCTCGAGCCGGTGCGGCGCGACGTCTACACCGGAGCCGTCGGATGGCTCGGGTTCGACCGAAGCGCGGACTGGAGCGTGGCGATTCGCACGGGTATTCTGGCCGGGGAAGTGTTCAGCTTCGGGGCGGGCGGCGGCATCGTCGCCGAATCGAATCCGGATTCGGAGTGGGAGGAGCTACAGGTGAAGGCGAAGGGAATGGCCCAGGCACTCGGCATCGCTCTGGAGTCTGAGACCAGCTCGACGATCGGTGCGCCCAAGTGAGCGGCCCCACGAAGTTCGTTGGTTGGAACGGCCGCATTCTTCCGGCTGACGAAGCCCGCGTTTCGATTCTCGACACCGGCTTTCTGTACGGCGACGGCGTGTACGACACCATGCGCGCGTACGACGGGCGCGTGTTCGCGCTCGGTCGCCATCTGGCTCGGCTCGGACGAAGCGCCGCGCGCGTGGAGCTCAGCGTTCCCGACAGCAATGTGCTGCGGCGCAGCATCGAAGACCTTCTGGACGCGAACGGGCTGGCGCATGCGGTGCTGCGCGTGACGCTCACCCGAGGACGGCTCGCGCGCCGCCTCGATCTCTCCAGCGCGGGACACCCCAGCCTCGCGATCACGCTCGATCCGGTCGCGGAAGGCGCCGACGAGGAGCGGCGCACGTCGGGCATCCGTGTGGCTCTCTCCCGCTACGTGCGCACGTCGAAGCATCCGCTCGCCGGCGTGAAATCGACGAGCTACCAGGTCTCCCTTCTCGCCCGCAACGAAGCGCGCCAGCTCGAATGCACCGAGGTGCTGCTCGCGAACGAGAGCGGCGCGATCTGCGAAGGCGCGGCCGCAAACGTCTTCTTCGTCGAGAACGGAGCGCTGGTGACGCCGCCGCTTGATTCCGGAATCCTGGGAGGAATCACCCGCGAAGTAGCGATCGAGTGTGCCCGCGCGCGCGGCATCGCGATTGCCGAGGAGACGCGTACGATCGATCGCGTGCTCGCCGCCGATGAGGTCTTCATGACCGGAACGACGATTCAGGTGGCGGCGGTGACGCACGTCGGAGAAAACGCGATCGCGGGAGGACGTCCCGGTCCAATCGCCCAGCTCCTTCTCGCCGATTATCTCTCGCGCGTGGCCAACGACACCGGGAGCGGGATGCCGGCCTCCGCCCGAGCCGGTGGGAAACGCGGGACGGGACCGTGAAGGACGAGGAGCCTGAGTTCTTCGAGACGCTCGCCTCCACGCGGGCGGGCGGCGCCACTCCTCGCGTCGCCTCGGACGACGACCCCGATGCACCCGCCCTCATCGACGAGTACCGCCTGCTGAAGAAGCTCGGCGAAGGCGGCATGGGACAAGTCTGGGCCGCCGAGCAGGAGCAACCGGTCCACCGGCTCGTGGCTCTCAAGCTCATTCGTCTGGGTATGGACACGGCGCACTTCGTGGCGCGCTTCCAGGCAGAGCGTCAGGCGCTGGCGCTCATGGATCATCCCGCGATCGCCAAGGTGTTCGACGCCGGCACCACGCCCGACGGCCGCCCCTACTTCGTGATGGAGCTGGTCCAAGGGGTTCCGATCCATCAGTACTGCGAATCGAAGAAGCTCGATCTCGAATCCCGCTTGCGGCTCTTCATTCGCGCCTGCGAAGGCGTGGAGCACGCGCACCAGAAAGCGATCATCCATCGCGACCTGAAGCCTTCGAACATTCTCGTCTCCTTCGTGGATGGGCGGCATCTCCCCAAGATCATCGACTTCGGCGTTGCCAAAGCGACCGGCGAGCGTCTCACCGAGCGCACCATGCTGACGCAAGCCGGATCGCTCGTCGGCACGCTCGAGTTCATGAGCCCCGAGCAGGTTGCGCACTCCGAAGACGTGGACACCCGCAGTGACGTCTATTCGATGGGCGTGATCCTGTACGAGCTCCTCTCCGGGCGACTGCCGTTCGACGGCCGCACCATGCTGGCCTCCACGCTCGAACAGATGCTGCGCACGCTGCGGGTGAGCGAGCCGGTGCGTCCCAGCGAAGGCGCGCCGCCGGAGATTGCGCGGCGTCTGCGCGGGGACCTCGACTGGATCACGATGAGGGCGCTGGAGAAGGATCGCGAGCGCCGCTACGCCTCCGCCCGCGATCTCGCCGCCGATCTGCAGCGCCATCTGGAATCGAAGCCGGTTCTCGCGAGCCCGCCCAGCCGCTCGTACCGCTTCGGCAAGTTCGTGCGCCGCCACCGTGCCGCCGTCGCCGCCGGCGGTCTCGTTGCGGTGGCACTGCTCATTGGACTCACGGGCACGACTTGGGGTCTCTTGCGCGCGCTACGCGCCGAGAAAGAAGCGCGCGTCGCGGAGAGCGAAAGCCGGCGGGAGGCGGCCAAGACGAAGGCGGTGAACACGTTCTTGCAAGATATGTTCGCTTCCGCGCAGCCGGAGCAGGCGCAGGGCCACGAGATCACGGTGCGCGAGCTCTTGGACAGAGCGGCCCAGGACTTGAAGTCCGAGACTGCGCCCGAAAGCCGCGAGATCGAGGCGGCGGTGCGCAACACGATCGGGGTGACGTACCAATCGCTCGGGCTCCTCGAGGCAGCCGATCCCCAGCTGCGCTCAGCGCTTTCGATTCGCACAGAGCTATTCGGCGAAGAAAACGCCGACGTGGCCGTGAGTCGGCACAACATGGGCCGATTGCTGTGGGCCAAGTCCGACTACACCGGCGCGGAGCGGGAGCTGCGTGAGGCGCTCGCCGTGCTGCGCCGTGCTCCGGGGGACCGTCGCGAGGAAATCGCCAGCGGGCTCGCGGATCTCGGCGTGGTGATTCATGCGCGCGGCGCTTACGCCGAAGCCGAGCCCGTGCTGCGCGAGGCGCTGGATCTGCGGCGTGCGCTCTCCGGAAACGACGACGGCCGCATTTCCGAGATTCAGAACAATCTAGCGTGGGCGCTCCGATTCCAGGGAGACATCGATGGAGCAGTCCCGATGTTTCGAGAAGCGCTGGCGCGCGACGAGAAACTCCTCGGCGAACGCCACCCGAACGTGCTGGCCATGCAGACGAATCTGGCCGAGATGCTGCGAATGCAGGGAAAGTACGAAGAAGCGGAAACGCTTCATCGAACATCGCTCGACGGAATGCGAGCCGTCCTGGGGCCGGAGCATCCTACGACGCTCGTCGCTTCGCGAGGCTTCGCTGAGCTTGAACTCGAGCTTGGGCGCGTGGAGGTCGCCGACCCCCTCGTGCGAGAATCTCTGGCCATTTCGGAACGCACGCTCGGCCGCGATCACACCCTCACCACCACGTTCCTCGCGACGCTCGGAATGGTCGAGCGCGAGCGCGGCGATCTGACCGGCTCGCTCGCCAGCTATCGCGCCTCGCTCGAGCGGCGGATGCGGACCGTGGGGCCCGAGCATCCCCACACGATCCGGGCGCGCTGGCAGGTGGCGCGGGCTCTCGTCGATCTGCGCCGCTTCGCCGAAGCGCGAGTCGAAGCGGACTTCGCCGTCGCGGGGTGCCGCAAGCTCGGCGCGGCCAAGGACGACAATCTACCGCCGGCTCTGCTCTACCAAGGGCTCGCGCTCGTCGGCGAGGGAAAGGGAGCCGCGGCGGAGCCTTTGCTCCGGGAATGCATCCGATTGCAACAGGAGATTGCACCGGCGAGGGCCTGGGAGAAGGATCAGGCGAATGGTGCGCTCGGCGCGGCGCTCGCGGACCAGGGGCGTTTCGCGGAGGCCGAGCCGCTCGTCCTCGAAAGCTACGAGGCGTTTCGAGAGAACCGCTACGCCCCAACTCTGCGACGCACCGACGCGCTCGCCCAAGTACTCAGCCTCTACGAGAGGTGGAATGCGAGCGACCCGACCCCGGAACGCGCCCAGACTCTGGCTCTCTGGCGGTCGAACCCTCCCCAGGGTGCTCACGGAACCCCTTGAAGTGATGCGGCGTAACCGCATAAACTTTGCGGCGTTCCGGATTTGCGATCAAACCTCCATTTTCAAAGGGCATTCCACTTATGCGCATGCGACTTCTCTCCGTGTTTTCGATTCTAGCTCTCGCGATCGCGGCCGGCGGGATCGGCCAGGCCGCGGCGACTGAGCTTCCCGTCGGGGATCTCACCGTGTTCTTCGACATTCGTCCGGAGCAGTGCCCGAACCGATTGATCTCCGGCCAGGGTTTTCTCCCGCCGTCGATGCCGACCGCCATCGTCGGAACGGACGAGTTGGACGTGACGAACATTCAGCCCACTTCCTTGCTCCTCATTCTTCCGGGCGGAGGAGGCTTCGGCGACTTCACGATTCCGCCGATTCAGGTCGGCACACAAGACGTGGCCACACCGGTCGAGGATCCGTCGTTTTGCAATTGCACGTCGGATGGGCCGGACGTCGCACTCGACCTGACCGCCCTGTTCGACGAGAACGCGATTCTGAATGCCCTCGAACTGATCAACCCGGACAACCAGCAGCCGGAGTTCGAGCTGTGCATCAGCGGCACTTTACTGAATGGAACTCCGTTCATCGGATGCGACTGCGTGCTGGTGGACATCGTTCCGGTTTCCGTCGAAGCGAACAGCTGGGGACGGGTGAAGAGCGGATATCGCTGAGCCCAACCCCAGAGAAAAAGGAAGCGTCATGTTGAAGCGAGCGGCGATGGTTCCTCTGGTGTGGATGCTGGGATTCTCGATGCTGGGATGGACCGCGGCGAGCGCGCAGCAGCGATACGGGTGGACGGTCTCCGGAAGCTCGACGGACCCGTGCGTGAGTACAGGCAATTTCGTGGTTGGCGGGCTCGCCACACTGTTCCTGTGGTACTTCTACAACGACCCGGATGGCATGTCGGCGGCTGACTTGAGCGTCGACATTCAGCCACCGGGAGCGGTGAGTGTCCTCGCGTTCAACACGGCGAATGGCTACTTGAACGCCGGCAGCGCCACGAACCCTCTCCTCGCCGTCGGTGGCTGCCCGAATGGACCGCTGAACGCAGGCAGCTGGCTCATGATTCCGGTCGCTCCAGCTTGGCAGTTCTGCCTCGGCGGGAACAAGCTGACCGTGGATTGCCAGATCAACCCCATCGCGTGGCCTTCGGACGTGAAGGGCTTTGCGAACGGTGGCGGTTCGGTGACTTGCGTCGAGGGGATGCCGGAGAATTGTTCTGACGAGGCATGCTTCGGGTGGTTCTGCGATTCCGAGACCGGCGAGTGCTATGTGGACTTATGCGCCTGCGGCCATTGCGACGGACCGGAGATCTGCGCCGAATGCCAGGTCGTCTCCGTCGAGACCAGCTCCTGGGGCAAGGTCAAGACTCTCTACCGTTAAGGACGCGCAACCACTGAAGGAGTGATGACCATGTTGAAACGAGCGGGAATGGTACTTTTCACACTCGTCATGGGCATCTCACTTCTGGGATGGACCACGGCGTCTGCGGTACAGCGCTACGGCTGGACGGTCTCCCGCAGTTCCAGCGACCCCTGCGTGGACACGGGGAACTTCCCGATCGGCGCCCTTGCTACGTTGTACCTGTGGTACTTCTACAATGACCCGGAAGGCATGTCGGCGGCGGACTTCTCGGTGAACGTTCAGCCCCCGGGAACTGTGAACGTGCTCGCGTTCAACACGGCGAACGGCTTCCTGAATGCCGGCAGCGCGACGAACCTTCTCCTCGCCGTCGGCGGTTGCCCGAATGGGCCGATCAACGCAGGCAACTGGCTCATGATTCCGGTCTCTCCGGCTTGGCAGTTCTGCCTCGGCGGAAACCAACTCACCGTGGATTGCCAAGTCAATCCCGTCGCGTGGCCTTCGGACGTGTGGGGTTTTGCGAACGGCGGTGCTCCGCTCACCTGCATCGAGGGGTTTACGCAAGAGTGTTATCCCGAGTTCTGCACGGGATGGTATTGCGATCCCGAGACGGGCGAGTGCTATCAGGACGGCTGCTATTGCAGCGAGTGCAATGGCCCGGAGATCTGTGCCGACTGCAAGCTGATCTCCGTCGAGACCAACTCCTGGGGCAAGGTCAAGACGCTCTACCGATAGTGACGCGCAACCACGATGAAGGAGTGATGACCATGTTGAAGCGAGCGGCGATGGGTCTTGTCACACTCGTGCTGGGCATCTCCCTTCTGGGATGGACCCAGGCGTCCGCGGTCCTGCAGTACGGTTGGACGGTCTCCGGCAGTTCCAGCGACGCATGCGCGAGCACAGGCAACTTCGCGGTCGGCGGACTCGCCACGCTGTTCCTGTGGTACTTCTACAACGGCCCGGATGGCATGTCGGCGGTGGATTTGAGCGTCGTCATCGAACCCGCCTGGCGCCGTCAACGTCCTCGCGTTCAACACGGCGAACGGCTTCCTCAACGCCGGCAGTGCGACGAACCTTCTCCTCGCCGTCGGCGGCTGCCCGGAGGGTCCGATGACTGCGGGGAGTTGGCTCGCGCTTCCGGTTCAACCGGCTTGGCAGTTCTGCCTCGGTGGAAACCAGCTCACCGTGGATTGTCAGATCAACCCAGTTGCATGGCCTTCGGCTGTGAGGGGTTTCGCAAACGGCGGGACTCCGCTGACTTGTTGGGAAGGGATCGACTGCACGATCCCCCTGTCCGTCGAGACCAGCTCCTGGGGCAAGGTCAAGACGCTGTACCGTTAGAGACTCGCAACCGCTGTAAGGAGAGATGACCATGTTGAAGCGAGCGGCGATGGTTTCTCTCGCGTGGGTGCTGGGAATCCGATGCTGGGATGGACTGCGGCGTCCGCGCAGCAGCGCTACGGCTGGACGGTGAGCAGTAGTTCAACCGATCCTTGCGTGACCACGGGAAATTACCCGGTCGGCGGACTCGCCACCATCTTCTTGTGGTACACGTACAACAGTCCGGATGGATTGTCGGCGGCCGACTTCACGGTGGTTCATCGATCCGCCAGGTGCGGTGAACGTGCTCGCGTTCAATACAGCGAACGGCTTCCTGAACGCCGGCAATGCGACGGGCCTTCTACTTGCCGTCGGCGGTTGCCCCTCTGGACCGATCAATGCCGGCAGCTGGCTTGCGGTACCGGTTCTTCCCGCTTGGCAGTTTTGCCTCGGCGGAAACAGGCTGAGTGTGGATTGCCAGATCAACCCCGTTGCGTGGCTTTCGGACGTGAAGGGATTCGCGAACGGCGGCGGCTTCCTAATCTGCATCGAAGGGATGAACGATGACTGCGGAGGGCTCGATGCCGTCGAGTCCTCCTCCTGGGGCAAAGTCAAGACGCTCTACCGTTGATCGGTCGCGCTCGACCCCGCGCCGTTTGATCCGGCGCGGGGCGAGCCCGCATCCTCGACTCCCAAGATCGATCGCCAATACGCATTCTCCGGCTCGATCCGATACGCTTCGGCCCACTCCTGCGTCGCCGCGTCGCTTGTCGCACTTCGAAGAGATACGCGCCGCGGAAGAATCGCTCCATCGCGGCGGACGCCTGCTCCCATCGCGCCGCGTCGATCCCTTCCCCACCGCCTTGCGCTTCCAGCCAAGCGCGCGCATCGATCCGCCGCTCCAAGATCTCGCGCAGAATCGCCGACGCATCGAAGCGCTCCCCCGCTTTCGCGAGATCGTGGAACTCCAGACGCGGCCGATCGTCGGTGACGAGCGGCGCATTGCCCACGAGCTCGCGAAGCCCGCGCGCATCCAGCACCAAGCTCGCGAGCAGGGATTCCGTCGTGGGAAACCCGATTGCGGCGAGCCCCTCGGCGACGTCCGGCTCTGCGGCGCGCTCCGCAATCCGCGCGAACGTCCACGGCGTGCCGCCTTCCTTCACGCCGATGCCGACGGCGTTGCGCCCGACCGGGAGCCACAGCGTCGCGTTCGGAAACACGTCGAGGAACGTGGCCACGCCCATCTTCCACTCCGCCGGCGTCTGGCTGTGGATCGGAAACCACTGGCAGAGCACGCCGCCCGGCGCGAGACGATCGCGCACCAGCTCGTAGAACTCGCGTGAATAGAGATCGTTGACGCCGGCGTTCAACGGCGGCGGCGGCTCCAGCGTCACCACGTCCCAGGACTCGTCGCTCTTCAAAAGAAAGTGACGGCCATCCTCGATCGCGATCGGCGCCTGCGCATTCGCGGCGATGCGATCATTCACGTCGTCGAAGAGCGGAAGCGCGCGGCGCACTCCCGGGGAAAGCTCGGCGCAGGCGATGCGCGTCCCGTCGTGGCGCGCGAGCGCGGAGTACGTCATCCCCGTCCCCAGACAGATCACCAGCGCCCGATCGCGCCGCTCCGCCAGCAAGAGCGGGAGATGTCCCATCGATTTCATGTAGCGGCGCGCGAAGAATCGCGAGCCGGTGTACGAGCTGCCGTTCACGTAGATCGTGCGGATCGTCTCCCCGCGATCGATCTCTTCGTGCACGGTCACGGTGACGTCGCGTCCTTCGTCGAGAAAGAGAAGCCGCCCGGGGCGAAGCGTCGCCAGAGAGCGCGCGAAGAAGTCGCCGCCGGGCAGAACGATCGCGGCCACCAGCGCGCAGGCAGCGAGCGCGATCGTGCGCGCCCTTCCCCGCAGCGCGGCGAACGCGACTGCACCCGCCGCGAGCGCATTCGCGAGCCCGAGCCCGCGGGTCGCCGCGGCCACGCCGAGATGCGGAATCAGCCAGAAGCCGGTCGCGAACGCTCCGAGGACGGCGCCCGTGGTGTTCGCGGCGACCGCGAGCCCCACGTCTCCCGGTGCGTCTGCGGCGCGCGGGGCGAGAAGTCGTGCCGCAAACGGGAACGTCGCGCCGAAGAAGAGCCCGGCGGGAAGAATCGTGACGATCACGAGAAACGCGAGCGGCGCATACGCGGACGCTGCCGCACCCGTGCCGATCGCAGGAGCCAGCGAGCGAAGCCGCTCCGCGTCGCCGAGCAAGAGGCGAAGCGTCACGAACGCCGCCGTCCCCGCCGCCAGCTCGGCCGCGATGAAACCCCGCGCCGCCCACCCGCGGCGATCCGCGAGCCGCGAGGCGACGGCGCTCCCGATCGCGAGCCCCGCGAGAAACGTCCCCAGCATGAAGCTGAACCCGTAGGTGAGCGACTTCACGTGGAAGACGAGCGCGCGCGTCCACAAGATCTCGTAACCCAATGCAGTGAAGCCCGAGATCGCGAAGGCGACGAGGATCGCGCGATGCAAATTTCGCGATGTCGCGGCCGAAGAAGCGCGGCGCGAGGCGGGCGCCGAAGTTGACGCCGGCGCAGACCCCGCGCTTGGCCTCCGTACGGCGCGAGAGCGCCCACGCGGCGATCCCCACGCCAAGATTCGTCGCGGCGGCGAGACGCAGCGACGCGAGCAGCCCGATCGCGGGAATCGTGGCGAAGCCGGCGAGCAGGCAGCCCGCCACTGCACCGAACGTGTTCACCGCATACAAGAGTCCGACGCTGCGGCCCACACGATCGTCGCGGCGGGAAAACGCGCGGCACAGAACGGGGATCGTCCCCCCCATCGCCGCCGTCGCGGGAAGCAGCAAGAGGAAGACTCCGGCGAATCGCGCCAACGCGAATCCTGCGCCTGCGCCTCCAGGATCGGGCTCCAGCGCCAAGATCACGCGCTCGAGGATCGCGGCCCCCCACGGAAAGGCGAGCGCCGCGACCGCGATCGTCCCTTCGAGAATCGCGTACAGCAAGAGAGGCCGCGCCGTGCGCGCGGCGCGCGCTCCGAGAAGCCAAGCGCCGAGCGCCATACCGCCCAAGAACGCGCCGAGAACGGAGGCGACCGCCTCTGCCGTGCTCCCTAACGTGTGGACGAGAAGCCGCGTCCACACCACTTCGTGGACGAGCGCCGCGGCTCCCGAAAGGAACACGAGCAGCACGAGGAGCGCGAGCATCGGGGCATCTTACGCTGGGTCGCGAGGCTCGTGGGGGCTGTGCTATCGTCGAGCCTCGCTTGCTCTCCCCCCGGCGGAGGTCCCTCTTTGCTCGAGTCGATTCGTCCGGATGCGCGGACCGCCGACCAGGTGCGCGAGCAGTATCTCGTGGAGCGCGATCTCGCCAAGAAGCTCCGCGACGCGCCCGCATCGAGACGGCTCTCGCTCTATTCCGAGGTCTACGACGAGCTGTTCCGGCGCGTGCCTCATCACCCGCTGCTCACCCAAAAGCTGTCCGCGCAGGAGAAGAGCGCATCGGCCGAGCGTCAGCTCAGTTGGCTGCGCACATTTCTTCGTCCCGACCATGTGTTCGTCGAGATCGGGGCGGGAGATTGCCTGCTCACGTTCGCCGCGGCCGGGCTGGTGAAGAGTCGGCGATCGCGATCGAGGTGTCCCGCACGATTTCCGAGTCGGCGACCCTGCCGCCCAACTTCCGACTTGAGATCTCCGACGGGGTGAGCGTCCCCGTTCCAAACGGCAGCGCCGACGTGGTTTACAGCCAGCAGCTCATGGAGCACCTTCACCCGGAAGATGCCCTCGCTCAGCTCAGGAACGTCTACGGCGCACTCAAGCCCGGAGGAGTCTACGTTTGCGTGACCCCGAACGCGCTCACCGGGCCGCACGACATCTCCCGCTTCTACGATGCCAAGGCGACCGGGCTCCATCTGCGGGAGTACACGATCGGAGAGCTCGAAACGATTTTCCGCCGGGCGGGTTTCAGGCACGTGTCTCTCGTGACCACCCATCGATCGAACGTGCGAAGAATCCCCACGCTTCCGTTTCGCGCGATCGAGAAGATGCTGGCGCCCCTTCCCCGGCGACTTCGCATCGCTCTCGCTCGCCGGATCCGGCCGCGGGTGCTTTTCTCGTACCGGCTCGCCGCCGTCAAGTGACGTCCATGCGGCGCATCGCTGGCGCATGCGCCGTCCTGATCCTCGTCGTCCCGGCGTCGGGAATCGCTCTCACGTTGGAAGAAGCGGTCGCGCTCGCTCTGGCCCGCAACGAGCGCGCGAAGATCGCCGACGAGTCGGTCAAGGCCGCGGACGCGCGGGTCGCGAAGGCACGGGCGTTCTTCTTTCCGGACGTCACCGTCGCCGGAGACTACGTGCGGCGCTCTCATGAAACCACGCGCACCGTGGACGGCGTCACCTCGGTGCTCTCGAGCCAGGATGGAATGGAGGGGCGCATCACGCTCGAGCAAGTGCTTCTCGACGCGCAGGGATTTCCGCTGCTCTCCACCGCGCGTCACTCGCGCGACGCCGCCCGCCTCGACGCCTTGGACGAGAAACGCCGCCTCGGCTACGAGACCGCGGACGCGTTTCTCGCCGTCTTGGCGCGCGAGCAAGTGGCGCGCGCCGCCGAGCAGCGCGTCGAGCTCGCGCGGCGCAACCTCGAGGAGATTCGCGTTCGCCAGGGGGCCGGCCTGGTGGGCTCGAACGACGCGACCCGTGCCGAGCTGGAGCTGGCCTCGGCGGAGCGGGAACGGGTGGACATCGACGGCGCCGCGGTCATCGCGCGATTGAATTTGAGCTACCTTCTGGATGCACCGATCACCGACCCGCTCGAAGTTCCCCGAGAGCTCCTCGAGCGAGCCAGCTTCGCCCCCGATTCGATTGGCAGCGAGGCGGGCAGCGAGATCGCCCAGAGGCACGACGTTCTCGCGGAGCAAGCACGCGTGGAAGCACTGGAATCATTCGCCCAAGAGCCGCTCATGCGCTACGTCCCCGACCTCGACTTCATCGGGACCGCTTGGAGCACGAACGAGAGCGGATTCAGCGAGCGCGACCAGGATTGGACCGTGGGACTCGGGCTCACTTGGGAGCTGTTCGACGGTGGGGAGCGCCATGCCGACCGCGGCGAGCGCCTGGCCGACGCCCGCGCCGCCACGCTCGGATTCGAGCAGCTGGAGCGCAGCGTGAGTCTGGATGTGGAAACGGCCGAGGTCGGCTTGGACACCGAGCAAGCTTCGCTCGGGCGTGCCGAGGTCGCGCTCGACGCGGCGCGCCGCAACGTGGACGAAACCAGCGAGCTGTATCGTCAGGGATTGGTTCGTGCGCTCGAAGTCGTCGACGCCAATCTTCAACTTTTCGTCGCGGAAGTCGAACGAGTCGGCGCGCAACTGGACTTGGCGCTCGCCTATCTCGATTGGCGACTCGCGACCGGCTTGCCCCCCATCGAAGGAGGAAATGCGCCGTGATGCGAGCCGTCGTTGTCGCCGTGCTCGCGCTCGGGCTTGCGAACGGTTGCTCGCGCGGACCGTCGGAGGGCAAAGGCGGCGGACCGGGCGCAAGTAAGGGCGGCGGGCCCAGCTCCGCAGGGGGAGGCGGCGCAGTCTTCCCCGTCGAAGCGATTCCGATCGGAACGCAAACCGTCGAGTACGCGGTCACCGCGGTGGGATCGGTCGAAGCGTTCGAGATCGTGCGCGTGACCGCGCGCGTTCCCGGCGCCGTGGAGCGCCTGCACTTTCGCGAGGGTGACCGGGTGCAGAAGGGCGCGACGCTCGTGGAGATCGAGCCGGAACGCTATCGGCTCGCCGTCGAAGAGGCGCGCGCCGCTCTGGAGCAGGCCAAGGCCTCCGCGGAGGAAGCCGAGGGCGGTCTCACCCGCCGGTCGAGCGCGAACGAGAAGACGCCGGGCCTCATCCCCACCGAAGAGATCGACGCGTGGCGCACCCGCGTGACGACGGCGCGCGCCGGAGTCGCTTCGCGCGAAGCGTCGCTGCAGCTCGCGGAGCGCAACGAGCGCGACGCGCATGCACAAGCGCCGGTCGCCGGGATCATCCAGACGCGCGACATCCAGACTGGGACTTATGTCCAGCCCGGGGACCTCCTCACCACGCTGGTGCGCCGCGATCCGCTGCTGCTGCGCTTCCAGGTTCCCGAAGGAGAGGCGGCGCGTCTTCCGCGCGCGGGGGACCGTACGCTTCCGCGTGCGCGATTCGTCGGGCGAGCATGCCGCGAAGATCGTGCACGTCGGCGAGTCCGCCGATGCCTCCACGCGCATGGTCGCGGTCACCGCCGAGGTCGTGCGCCCCGATCCCTCGCTTCGTCCCGGGGCGTTCGCCGAGGTGGTGGTTCCGGTCGGCGGCGCGAAGGACGCCACGGTGATTCCGCAAACTTCGGTGCGTCCGAGCGAGCGCGGGTTTCTCGCGTTCGTCGTCGAAGACGACACCGTGCACGAGCGCGTCGTGACGCTCGGTCTGCGCACGCCGGAAGGCCTCGTCGAAGTGAAGAACGGGCTCGCTCCCGGAGAGCGGCTCGTGGTGCGCGGGGCCGAGGCCCTGCGCGAAGGTGCGAAGGTTCGCGTAGTCGCCGCATCGGACTCCTCGCTCGCCGCGAGTGATTCGGGGCATGCCCCCGATTCGGCCGCGGGCGCCGCCGTAGGCAAGTCGCAAGCCGCCGGCGCGGAGTCGACGC
This sequence comes from uncultured Gemmatimonadales bacterium, assembly GCA_963725045.1. Classification (GTDB taxonomy): domain Bacteria; phylum ARS69; class ARS69; order ARS69; family ARS69; genus CAVRWY01. Next base: position 74,488 of record CAVRWY010000017.1, on the reverse strand, counting down.
GATGAACATCACCGAAGTCTGCATCAAGAAACCGGTCCTCGCCTGGATGCTCATCACCGCGACGGTCGTGTTCGGCGTGCGTCGCCGGCGACGCGCATCGGCATCAGCCAGTTCCCCGACGTCGACTTCCCCACCATCAACGTCTCGGTGAACTGGGAAGGCGCCGCGCCGGAGGTGATCGAGAGCGACGTCGTCGAGACCCTCGAGGACGCGCTCACCCAGGTCGAAGGCGTGCAGTCGATCACCTCCTCCTCGCGCCAGGGCAGCGCGAACCTCACCGTCGAGCTGAATCTCGAGCGCGACGTCGATCTCGCGCTCCAGGACGTGCAGACGCAAGATCGCCCAGGCGCAGCAGCGTCTCCCCCGCGACATCGATCCGCCGATCGGTCTCGAAGACGAATCCCGAAGACCAGCCGATCATGTGGATCGGCCTCTCCGGCCCGTATCCCGCGCCAGGTCCTGAGCCGACGTACGCCCGCTATCGCTTGCAAGAGAAGCTGCAGACGATTCCCGGCATCGGCGAGATCACGATGGGCGGCTACCTCGAGCGCAACGTGCGCATCTGGCTCGACGCCACGCGAGCTCGACGAGCGCGGCGCTCACCGTCACCGACGTGATCCGCGCGCGTCCAGCGCGAGCACGTGGAGCTGCCCGCGGGACGGATCGAGACCGGAGGGCGCGAGATCAACGTGCGCGTGCTCGGCGAGGCGCTCGATCTCGAACGCGTTCCGCCGGATCGTGGTGGGCAGCGCGCAGGGCGCGCCGGTCTACCTCGAGGACGTCGCGCTCGTCGAGGACGGCTTCGAGGACGTCCGCCGCGTCGCCCGCGTCAACGGCGAGCCGGCGCAGGGACTGGGCATCCGCAAGCAGCGCGGCGCCAACGCGGTCGAGGTCGCGCACGACGTGCACGCCGAGCTCGACGAAATCCGCAAGACGCTCCCGCCGGGGATGGAGATCGGCATCAACTTCGACTCCACCCAGTTCATCGAGGAGTCGGTCCACGAGATCCAGTTCGAGCTGGTGCTGGCGGTGATCCTCACCGGCGCTCGTGTGCTGGCTCTTCCTGGGCTCGCTCTCGAGCACCCTGAACGTGGTCCTGGCGATCCCGATGTCGCTCTTCGGCACCGTCGCGGTGATCTACTTCCTGGGCTACACGTTCAACACGTTCACGCTGCTCGGCATGGCGCTCGCGGTCGGCATCGTGGTGGACGACGCGATCATGGTGCTCGAGAACATCGTCCGCCACGGGGAGATGGGCAAGGACCGCGTGCGCGCCGCGCGCGAGGGAACGGCGGAGATCACCTTCGCCGCGCTCGCCGCGACGGTCGCGGTGGTCGCGATCTTCCTTCCGGTCGTGTTCATGAAGGGCGTCGTCGGCAAGTTCTTCCTGCAGTTCGGCGTCACGCTCTGCGTGGCGGTGCTTCTCTCCTACCTCGAGGCGATCACGCTGGCGCCGGCGCGCTGCGCGCAGATGCTCTCCACGTCGCGCGAGGAGCGCGGGCGCGTCGGACGCGCGGTGGACGACGGTTTCGATCGACTCGAGCGCGCCTACCGCGTGGCGCCTGGCCGCGGCGCTCGGCCGACCGCGGTGGGTGCTCGGCCGGCGCGGCGCTGCTCTTCGCCGGATCCATTCTGATCCTGCGGTCGCTTCCGTCGGAGTTCGTGCCCTCGCAGGACCAGAGCCGGCTCATGATTCGCGCTGCAGACCGCGGTCGGCTCCGACCTCGAGGAGACCGACCGCCTCTTCCAGAAGGCCGAGGCGTATCGTCCAGACGCGCCCCGAGGTGACGCGGGTGTTCTCGGTGGTGGGCGGATTCGGCGGAGGCGGCGGCGGCAGCGTGAACTCCGGCAACATCTTCGTGACCCTCGTGCCCCCCGCGCGAGCGCAAGCTCGGGCATCTGGAGTTCGCCGCCGAGCTGCGCACAGGAGCTGAACGCGATTCCCGGGCGTGCGCGCCGTCGTGCAGGATCCCTCGCAGCAGGGCTTCACCGCGCGCCGCGGGTTCCCGGTCGAGTTCTGCGTGCGCGGTCCGGACTGGAACACGCTCGTCGATCTGTCGGGCACGGTGATGCGAGACAGCTGCGGCGAGCGGGACCGTGGTCGATCTGGACACCGACTACCGCGTCGGCATGCCGGAGCTGCGCATCCTTCCCGATCGCGCGCGCTGCGCCGACCTCGGCATTCCCGGTGGAAGAGGTCGCCACCGCGATCAACGCGCTGGTGGGCGGCGTTCGCGTCGGGAAGTACAGCGACGGGGGGCGGCGCATGGACGTGCGCATGCGGCTGCTCGCCGACGCAGCGCTCGCGCCCCGAGGATCTCGTGCGCCTGCGCGTGCGCACCGCCTCCGGAGAGCTCGTGCCGCTGTCCGCCGTGGTCACCACCGAGGAGCGCCCGGCGCTCCAGGCCATCACCCGCCGCGACCGCGAGCGCGCCATCACCGTCACGCCAACGTGGCGCCCGGCAGCATTCGCAGGAGCAGGCGCTCGCCAAGGTCGAGCGAGCTCGGCCAGGACCTGCCCGTGGGATACCGCCTGGTGCTCGGCGGGGCCAGCGTCGCGTTCCAGGAATCGATGGGGAGCCTGCTCTTCGCCCTCTTGCTGGGCATCACCGTCGCCTACATGGTGCTGGCGTCGCAGTTCAACTCGCTGCTGCATCCGATCACCGTGCTCACCATCCTGCCGCTGTCGGTGGCGGGCGCGGCCGGCGCGCTCTGGGCCTCGCCGGCAAGACGCTCAACGTCTTCAGCATGATCGGCCTTCTCCTGCTCATGGGCATCTCCAAGAAGAACTCGATCATCCTGGTCGACTACGCGCCGACAGCTGCCCGACGAAGGGGCGAGCGCGCTGGACGCGATGCTGGAAGCAGGGCCGCGGCGTCTGCGTCCGATCCTCATGACGTCGATCGCGACGCATGATGGCCGCGGTGCCCCCCGCGCTGGGGCTCGGCCCCGGCAGCGAGATCCGCACGCCGATGGCGATCGCGGTGATCGGAGGTCTGGTGGTGTCGACCGCGCTCTCGCTGTTCGTCGTGCCGTCGTTCTTCGTGGCAGCCGACGGCTTGCAAACCCGAGCGCGTGCCGCCTGGGCGGCGCGGCGCAAGCCGAAGACAGTGCGACCCGACCAAAGACGCCCCGTCTCCGGCCGAGGCAACCCGCCGGTGAGCGAAGCAAGCCCCCCGAGCGAGGGAATGCCCACGCTCAATCCCTGGCTCCGCGCGCGAGCTCCGCTGTCCGGCGTGCGGAGCGAGCTCCGCGCGAGCGCCGTGCGCTTCGAGTGTGGCTCCGCGGCGTCGCGCGTGCCGTCTTCCCCATCGTCCGTGGCGTGCCCATCCTCATCGACGAAACGAAGAGCCTGTTGCGCGTCGCGGACTACGCCCGCGAGCCGGCGCGTGTGCTCGACGCCTCCACCCGAGGGACCAGCCCGCTGCGCCGCTTCGTGCGCGGCGTTTACGATCGCCTTCCCGACGCCAACGTCACGCTCGCGTCGCGCGAGAACTACGAGCGCTTCGCGAAGCTGCTCCACGAACGCGGCCCCAGTCTCCATGTGCTCGTGGTGGGCGGCCGAGAGGCGGGGCGCGGAATGCAGGTGGTCCTGGAAGACGGCCGGATCGAGCTCGTGGAGACCGACATCGACTTCGGTCCACGCACGCAGCTCGTGTGCGACGCGCACCAACTCCCCTTCGCCGCGGGACAATTCGACGGGGTCGTCATCCAGGCGGTGCTGGAGCACGTGCTCGACCCCCACCGCTGCGTCGAGGAGATCCATCGCGTGCTGGCCCCGCAGGGACTCGTCTTCGCGGAGACGCCGTTCCTCTATCGACGCACGCCGGCCCGTTCGATTTCACCCGCTTCACATTCCTGGGTCACCGGCGTCTCTTCCGGCGCTTCGACGAAGTCGCCGCCGGAGTGGGCGTCGGTCCCGGCGTGGCGCTGGCGCTGTCGTACACGGGGTTTCTGCTGTGCCTGACCACGTGGAGGCCGCTGCGCGCATTCCTGCGCGTGTTCGGGCGCATCACGTCGTTCTGGCTGAAATACTTCGATCGCTTCCTGGCGCGCAACGACGCCGCGCTCGACTCCGCCGCGGGATTCTATTTTCTGGGGCGCCGGAGCGAGACCGTGCTCTCGGATCGGGAGTTAATCGCGCGTTTTCGCGGAATGCGGTGACGCAGGTCACTCCGACATCTCTCATCTCAGTTGCACGAGCTTTCGTGTTTCACGAACATCTCCGGCCTCGAACCGAACGAAGTAGATCCCGACGCTGACCCTTTCCCCACTCTCATCTTTTCCGCTCCAAGAAACCTCGCGCCAGCCCGAATCGAGCCTCTCTCGAAGAACCTCCGCGACGCGCCGACCCGCAACATCGTAGACTGAGATGCACACTTCTCCCCTCTCCATGCGACCCACAGTGAATCGGATCGCTGTCTCTCCTCGACCTGGATTTGGCACGAATCCCACTAGGCCGCTCCGCTCCGGCATCTGATCGCGCGGCGTTCCGACGACACTGGCGTCACCGCTTGCTTCATCATGGCCAGCAGACTCCATTCGTCCCAGTAGGCTCACCTCCCATGCGCCGCGGCCATACGTGCCCGCCACGAGTTTCTGAAGACTGGTCTGGATCTCGAGATCCACGATGACCGCATTCGGCAAACCCATACCGTAAGGAGCCCAGCTCGAGCCGCCGCTCGTGCTTCGATAGACTCCCGTGTCTGTTCCGATGAGCCACTCGCTTGTGTCGTAGGGATTGATCGCAATCGCGTTCACGGGCTGAGGCGACAGGTTTCCCGTGACGTTCGTCCAGGTGGAGCCGAGGGTTGTCGTTCGAACCACATGCGCGACCGATCTATAGCCGGAGAAGGTGACGAACGCTGCGTTCGCATCGGTCGGATGCGCAAGAATCTCCCTTGCGCTATCTCCAACCGCGAATCCGAACGCATTCGCGGTCTGCCAACTCTCCCCGTCGTTCGTCGTGAGATAGACTCCGTTCTTGTCGACCCACCACACCGTGTTGCCGTTCGCCGGACTGATCGAAATCGAGATGGGGTTCTGCGGGGCGATCACTCCGCCGGGCGGCAACCACGTAGCGCCTCCGTCCGTTGTCTTGCGAACTCCGACGTTGAGCCCGCGATAGACGCGCGCCGCGTTGGCGGGGTCGACGCTGAACGGCGCCACCCAGCGGCCTGTCTGAGACGATCCCGCCGATGTCCAGCTCTGCCCCGAGTCGGTACTGCGCAGAAAGATGAACCCGCTTTGGTTCTCCGTGTACGCTCTCGTGCCATCGACCGTGCCAATTCCACAGCCGGTGCCGTCTCCGGTGCTTGCTGAAAAGAGCCAGTGCCCACCGCCCGGCCATCGCCATGTGGAATTGTCCTGAGCGCCACCGAGAACCCAGTACGGAGTCGGAACGTTGTTCGTGGCGACGTCGTAGAACTGCATCGTCGCGAGTCCTGCGTTTGCGGTGGTCCAACTCAGGCCTGCATCCGCCGATCGGCAGATTCCGTGATCGTTTCCGCTCCAAAGCTTGGAGCTGCTTCCCGGCTCGTAGACGAGGGCATGATGGTCGGTCCACATGAAATCCGGTGGTCCGGACAACGTGGTCCAGGCAGTCCCGCCGTTTGTCGATCGGTAGAGTGAGATTCCGCCCCAGATCACTGTCTGCGCATCACTCGGGTTCGCAGCAACCACAAGGTTGTACCAAGACTGACCGGGACCCACCGTGTTGTTTCTGAGACTCCACGTTGAACCTGAATCAGTCGAACGATAGAGGGGCCCGCTCGCAGGACTCCCGCCTGGCCCGAATCCGAACCCACCAAAAACCGCGTAAACGGTGCCTGGGTGCTGGGCGCTGATCGAAAGCTTCGTCTTCCCAATGGCTCCCGTCGCCGGCTGACCGGTCCCAGCGTAGAGCCATTTGGCTCCGTCATCGATGGACTTGTAGACCCCGTTGCCTGAGGCCGCATTCCCCTGACACGCGTAGACAACTGTGTTCGATCCGGGCTCCCACTTCGCATCATAGAAGTTCTTTCCGGGAAAGGCGCCGCCGGGACCGGGAACCTGAGTCCAGTTGGCACCGCCATTCGTGGATCGCCATAAGCCGTTGCTCGCTCCAGCGAGGAAAGTCCCCGTCGGACCGGCTTCGACGAAGTGAAAGCCATGCCCGTCAGCGACCTGGTAAGTAAGACTCGTCGTCAGCCAAGTGTTCCCCGCGTCGGTGGAACGCAGCACACCCACGCCGGAAACCCGGTCGACCCAGCTTACGCCCTCGCCTGTGCCGATCACGACGAGGTCTCCGTTCGCTTTGCTGACCGCGATTCCGCCAACCCCAAGCACGGGGGTCGTGTCGGTCTTGGGGTTCCATTTTGCGCCGTTGTCCGTTGACTTCCACACGCCGCCGCTCGCCGCAGCCGCGTAGATCACATTGGCATCGGTGGGGTGGAAGGTGATCCCGATCATGCGGCCCCCGAGATTCATCGGGCCGATGGATGTCCACTCCGGTTCGTCCCCGCTGCGAATGCCGGACTGCTCCTTCTGTTCCACGGCGATCCAACGGGCACCCGCAGCCGGTAGCTCGCCGCCGTGCATGCGCTGCTCATGGAACCACTTGATTCGGTTGAACGGTTTCCAGCCGGTGCCGGACCGTTCCTGAAGCTCAGGATTCTCCTGAAAGAAGGCGTCGCCGTCCGCGATCCATTGGAGAAACTGCTCGGTAGCCGCGTCCGCAGCCGTCGCTGGCGACGCCGGGAGGGCAGCTGTACACAACGCGCCGAGTACAAGGGCCGGGGAAATCGTAGAGCGGAAGCAACCCATCGCCGTCCCCCAGGCGCGGTCAGGTCGGCCCGCGCTCCCGGGGCGATCCTAGAGTCCGCGTACGGCCAATACCAGGCCCTCGTCCCGCCTCATCCGCTTCACTCGTTCATGATGAACACGGACTCTTCGTAGTAGCGAATCCTTCCCGCCATCTCCAGGCCTTGGACGAACTCGCGGAAGTGCGCGAGCTTCGAGGCTTCGTCGTCGAGCTCCTCGAGAAATCCCAGCGGAAGATTGAGCCCGAGCGCGCGTCCCGGAATCAGGTGGCGGGTGATGCCGGTCGGGATGTGCGCCCCGGCGCGCGCCAGCGCGAGTAGCTCGACCTTGGTGATCGTCGGGAAGAGCACGAGCTGATGCGGCGCGGCGTGGAGCGCCTCGGGAAGCCGGCGATAGTCCGCGATCTTGATCCGCTCCAGTCGCGTGCGCCCTTCGTACGCGGCGACGACGCGCTCCAGCGTCTGCATCCAGGGGCTCAGCTCCACTCTCCCGGACGCGGGAAAGAGCCCCCAGGCGTTCGCCGCATCTTCCACGAGCGCCGCTTCGACCTCGCGAAGATCGAGGAGTGTCGCGAGACGATCGCCGGACACTTTCTCCATGCGCACGCCGGCCGAGCGCGGCGTACGTCGTGCGGAGATCGAGCGACTGCCCTTCACGGAGCAAATGATGCCACCCGCGCAGCTCCACCGCGGGACTCGCGTAATCGATGACCTGCACGGGAACGTGCGACCAGCCGATCTCGCGAAACGCGCTCACCCGATTCGCGCCGTCCAGCAGGATCCATTCGTCGGCGGCGAGCGCGGCCACGATCGGCGGGTTGCGGAGCTGCCGATCGCGGCGCAGGCGCTCAACGAGACGCAGCGTGCGCGACCGCTCGGCGTGCTCATGGAAGCGAACGCGATCCGTCGCCACCAGGCGAAGGTCGGGAATCCCGTCCGAGGACCTCATGGATGAAGACTCGCGCGCATCAATCGACGAGGACGACCTTGCGCGCCGTCGCGACTCCGTCGCCGGAGAGCCGCACGAAGACGACGCCCGCCGCGATGCGCGCTCCGTTCGCTCCGCGTCGATCCCAGCTTCGCGCGTGGGATCCGGCCGGCAGATCACCCTCCGCGAGCGTCGCGATCCGCCGCCCAGCGACGTCGAACACCTCCAGCGCGACCCGCGCGGGGCGCGGCTGGACCCAGCGCACCTCGAACGAGTCGCGGGCCGGGTTCGGCCGGATCGGCCGTAGCATCGGCGCCTCCACGCTTTCGGGAGCGATGGCCAGATCCGAAGCATCGACGGCGCCGGCGAGATCGAACGTCCACATCGAGCGCCCGTAGGTACCGGCGACGAGCGTGCGGGTGGGGTCGTGTAGCGTGAGATCGGCGACCACGACGTTCGGCAGCCCGGTGCCGAGCGACTGCCAGCTTCCGCCCGTGTCGGTGGTGGTGAACACGCCGAAATCGGTCCCCACGTAAAGCGTCCCCGAGCTCGACGGATCTACGATCACGTCGTTCACCGGCGCCTCGGGAAGATTCGAAGAAATGTCGGCCCAATCCGCACCGTGATTCGTGGTACGGAACACGTGCGGCTGTGACTCATCCCACTTGAAGCCGGAGATCGTGACGTAGCCGATCGCGGCATCGTCCGGATCGAACGCGACCCGCGTGATCCATCGCTCGGGAAGCGTCGCATCCACCCGCGACCACCCGAGTCCGCTGTTCGTCGTGATCCACACGTTGGCGTCGTCGGTGCCGGCCAAGATCGTCCCCGGGCTCGTCGGCGCGATCGCCAGCGCGGTGATCGTGCCGAACACCACGTTGATTCCGCCGTCGCCATCGGTGAGATCGGGAGAAATCGCGGTCCACGTCGTGCCGCGATTCGTCGTGCGATAGACGCGATCGGTCCCGGCCACCAAGGTCGCGGGATTCGACGGATTCAGCTCGACCGGCATCGACCAATTCTTGCGCCCGGCCAGAGAACCGGCGATGTACGTGAACGTGGAGCCGCCGTTCGACGAGCGGTGCAGCTCGCCATACTGATATTCCGCGTACACCCACTGCGGGCTCACCGGATCGACCAGCGGACGGAATCCGTCGCCGCCGAGAATATTCACCCAGTCGTCGGGCGCCCCGGTCAGCGTGCGGTTGGTGCCGTTGTCTTGCAGGCCGCCGTAGCGCTGCAGCGGGTTCTGCTCGTTCACGGCGATCGCGTAGAACTGCGACACCGCGAGCCCGTTCAGCTTCGTCCACGTGGTTCCGTTCAACGACGTGTACATGCCGCCGTCGTTCCCTTCGAACAGCCGTCCGTTCGACGCGAAATCGAGCCCATGATGGTCGACGTGCATGCTGCCGCCGGCGAAGCTCCACGAGCTGCCGCCGTTGGTCGTGCGATAGAAGTCGAAGCCGATTGCGTAAACACGATTCGGGTCGTTCGGCGCGACCCGAATGTTCCCGAACCACCATCCGTACGATGCGTAGACGTCGGAAAGTGCGCCGTCATTCGTCTGCGTCCAGGAATTGCCGCCATTCGTGGTCTTGAAGACGCCGGCGAAGGCACCCGGATTCGATTCCGCGTAGATCGCGTAGAGCACTTGCGGCTGCGACTCGCACAACGTGATGCCGATGCGGCCGCGATCTCCGCTCGGCAGCCCCGCGGTCAGCTCCGCCCAGGTGTCGCCGCCGTCCGTGGAGCGAAAGATGCCGCTGGTCGTTCCGCCGTAGTCGATGAAGTCCGGCCCGCGCGAGCGCTCCCACATCGCGGCGTACACGATCTGGGTGTTCGTGGGATGGATCGCGAGATCGACCGCGCCGGTCGATTCCGTGGAGGCGAGCACGAGCTGCCAGGATGCGCCGGCATCGGTCGTGCGATACACGCCGCGATCCGGACTCGGCGACCACTGCGAGCCGAGCGCGGCGACGAACACGCGATTTCCGTCGGCGGGATCCACCAAGACCCGGCCGATGTAGCGCGTTTCGGCGAGACCCATGGACTCCCACGCAACGCCGGCGTTCGTCGAGCGAAACACACCGGTGCCGCCGTAGGTCACGCTGCCGCCGCCGCCGTTGGGCTCGCCGGTGCCGACCCACACGACGTCGGGACTCGTGGGATCGATCGCGACCGATCCGATGGAGAGCGCGGACTCGTCGTCGAACGTGGGGATCCAGGACGTGCCGGCGTCGGTGGACTTGTAGACGCCGCCCGATGCAGTTCCCGCGTACACGATGTTGGCGTCGGTGGGATGGCAAACGACATCCGCGATGCGCCCACCCACGTTGGTCGGGCCGACCGGCTGCCACGAGCCGCCCGCTCCGCCGCGCGCGATCGAATGCAGCGCACGGGCCTGGGCATGGGCCTCGAGGCGCGCGGCCTGATCGATGTCGTCCTGCGGCCAGGCGCGCTGGCGCAAGAACCAGTCGCTCGGGAATTTTCCGGCGCGCATCGATTCGATCGCGCGCGGGGCCCCCTGCGCCACGGGCACCGGAGCCCCACGGTAGGTCGCCGCGGCGGCAGTGATGAGTGCCGCCATGGTGATCGACAGCTGCGCCCGCATGCGGATCTCCCGGTTCGGTGGTCAACGTACATTCTGACACTTGTCGACCGAGTGGGTCCAGCGAGCGCGAAGAACTCTCGAGGCGGAGTGCCCCGAGCCTTTCTCAGTCATCCTCCCCGGAGTCGTCGTCCTCCCCGTCGTCGTCTCCCCCGAGCTCGTCGGAGGCTTCGACTTCGAGGACTTTCCCGTCGCCGCCGATCTTCACTTCCCACAGCTTGTCGCCAGCCAGGACCTGAACTTCCCGCGCGCACGCGTCGTCGTCATCCGGCTGAACTTCGATGCCGACCCCGTTGACCGCGGATTCGGCGATCGTGATCGCCTCCGCGAGCGGGATCGCACCGGGGCACGGGTCGTTCGAGTCGCGAACGTCCTTCGACGACACGACGGCCCCGTTCTCGATGTCGACGTGCACCTGGTGCAGCCGGCTGCCGTGAACGGCCCCGACCGAGAACGCCGGAGCCTCGTTCACAATCAACTCGGCAGAGATTCCGACTCCACTTTCAAGACTCTGCTGGGCGATCGTGACCGACTCCCCCAGAGAGACTTTCGAACGAGCGAGCACGTCTTGAATCGCGCTCAGATCGGCACTCGATGGCGCCGTCGAGGACGACGAGGACGTCATACACCCCCCGAAGAAGAGCGCCAAAGCGATCCCGGAGAGCGAGAACGCGAAATGCTCCGGTACGATTCTTCTGATTCTCATGATCCCTTTCCTTTCCGAACGCCTCACCAGCCCGGTGGAGCCGATCGACACCCCAGGATCCTGCGACTCCCCGATTTTGTGACACCAGGGAACGGACCCGGGCCTGCCGGGTCCCCCATGGGCCCGCGCGGTCGACCGGGCGAAGCGTCATGGGATCTTACGGCTCGAGGGACTAGCTCCCGAATCCACCCTTCGATCGATTGAGTCCCGGACTCGGCGCTCGATACTCTCCTGAACGAAGGACATCCGTGTCCTGATCGCGGGTGCCACGTCAATATGCCCGACAAATATTAGACGATGAGTACGTGGCACTCGCATGACTTTGCGGACTCAGCTTCGTAGTTCACCCATGCAGCGATCTGAGGGATTAGCTCCCTTTCCACCCTTTCGGTCGATTCCAACCCTTCCCGGTCCCCCGCATGCTGCCGAGCAAGGGTCAGCGCACCGCCCCCGCTTCCGGTTTGGAAGTGTGGAGTCCCTCGGAGTTCCCTATGGCGAAGAGAATGAAATCCGCGCTCACTCATGGGAATGCGACCTTGCTTGAGCAGCCGAGCAAAGGAAACGGCCAGTTGATCGCGCGGTCCACGGCGCAGAGACGGGGCCCGCGAGTGACGCGAACGGCCACGACCGGATCGCGAGCCCGTTGGCGGACTCTGAGCTCCGCTACCGCCGGCTCTTCGAGGCGGCGAAAGACGGCATTCTGATCCTGGATGCGGACACTGGGCAGATTACCGAAGCCAACCCCTTTTTGCAGGCCATGCTTGGCTTCTCTCGCGCCGAGCTGTTGGGCAAGACGCTCTGGGAGATCGGGCCATTCAAAGATGCCATCGCCAGCCGAGAGAGTTTTCGTCAATTGCAGGCCAAGGAATACGTCCGCTACGACAACCTGCCGCTGGAGACCAAGGAGCACGAGCGCAGACAAGTCGAGTTCGTCAGCAACGTCTACATGGTCGACGGTCAAAGAGTGATTCAGTGCAATATCCGAGACATCACAGCGCGCAAGGAAGACGAAGATCGTACGAAGCAAGTCACTGAGGACTTGTTTTCGCTGGTCGCTCAATTGCGAAGACGCGAAAGAGAGATGCAGATCCTCAGCGACACGAATGATCTGCTGCAGTCCTGCACGACGCAGCAAGAGGCCTTTGAGATGATCGCCTTGAAGGCGAAGCAATTGTTCGTTGGGCAAAGCGGTTGCTTGGCGACGAGGCGGGATCCCGAAGGGTCCTTTGAACCCGTCGCGCGTTGGGGTCAGGAGGGGCCGCTGATCTCCGGCTTCTCGCTCGAGGATTGCTGGGCGCTCCGGCTCGGCCACCCGCATGAAGTGCTGGAGCCGCATCCTACAGTGTCGTGCAATCACTTCGTCCACCCTCCCGTGAGCCCGACCGTGTGCGTGCCGCTCACCGTGCAGGGGGACACCCTCGGCGTGCTGTGCCTCATCGGCGCCGCCTCCGGGCAAGACGAATACCCCTCGAGCCGGCTCCATACGGTCGTCGCGACCGGCGAGATGATCAAGTTGGTCTTGTCGAACCTGAAGCTGCGGGAGGGACTGCGCGAGCAGGCCAATCATGATTCGCTGACCGGACTCTTCAACCGGCGCTACCTGGACGATAGTCTGTCGCGCGAATTGAGCCTGTCGCAACGCCGCGGCACCTCCTTGTCTGTCGCGGTTCTGGATATCGATCACTTCAAGAGATTCAACGACACGTTCGGGCACGATGCCGGTGACCTGGCCTTGCGTGAGTGTTCGCGCGTGCTCTCCCAGAACCTGCGCAAGAGCGACATCGCGTGCCGGCTCGGCGGCGAGGAGTTTGCGCTCGTCCTACCGGACTCATCTCTGGAAGACACCCTGCAGAGGGTGGCATGCATCTGTTCCCTCATCAAGCACCTGGAGCTACGGCACAATGGGCGGCTGCTCGGCACGATGACCCTGTCCGCCGGCATCGCCGCTTCACCCGAACACGCTTCCACGGCTCCGGAACTGCTGACCGCGGCCGACTCCGCCCTCTACGCCGCCAAGAGAGCCGGCCGGGAGCAGGTCATTCTGTACGAGCCGACAGCCTGACCGTTCATTCATTGACGACGGTGCCGAGCTGCTCATAAAATTCTTTGGACCAAGGCCCTGCCTCACCCTCTTGGCATTGGGGCTCTCATTTGGAGCCGACTTTGGCAACAAAGATTCGAGTGCTGCTCATCGAGGATAACCGCTTCCTACGGGAAGGCATCACCGACATCCTCCGGGGTCACGGTGGTTTCGCGGTCGACGCACGCGCCGACGGCGACGATTCGACGAAGCAGTTGGAAACGATGCGCGCCCCCGACGTCATCCTCTTGGATCTCGGCCTGGAACATGAACACAGCTTGAAGCTGATGACGGTCCTTCGAGAGCGCTTTCCGGAGTCCAAAGTCATCGCGATGGATATCCTCCCCGAGCAAGACGATATCGTCGAATTCGTGAAAGCGGGAGGTCGCGGCTTCATCCTCAAGAACGCCCCGGTGGGAGACTATGTGAAGACCATCCAGGCCGTTGCCGGAGGGGCCACCATACTGCCGCCCGTGTTGACCAAGTCACTCTTCACCCAGATCGTCGAATCGGTGCTCAAGAGCGGGAACGGCGTCCCCGATCACGCGATCCAATTGACCAAGCGCGAACGGGAGATCGTCGATCTGATTTCCGAAGGGTTGAGCAACAAAGAGATTGCTCAGCGACTCCACATCGCGACCTTCACCGTGAAGAGCCACGTCCACAATGTCCTGGAAAAGTTGGAGCTCAATACGCGCCTGCAGATTGCCGCCTTCGTCCGCAACGAGCGAAGCGAATAGCCGCTCGCGACTCCAGGGAACTAGCTCCCCTTTCATCCCTGCGATCGATTCAATCTGGCACCGGGTTTTCGGTACATTGAGGCACCTTCAAAGAGGCCTCTTCTATGGAAACCCATTCGCAGACCGACACCACGCACGGCCCAGGGAAGCACGTGAAACTCAGCAGTCACTACTACGTCCTCTCGCTGAGCGAACACATGAATCGGCTTTACGAGGCCTTTCGAGACACCCTGATCGATATTCAAAACACGTGGTTCCCGCTCGAGACCGTGATGAGTCCGTTGCAGCCAGCATTGAACGATGCTCAACTGCGAACGCTGCTGCAGAAGGTCGACTTCCACTTCGCCCAGTACTATGGGCACGAGCCGCTCGGGGTGGTTCTGGCCGGCACCGAACGCCACCAATCCACCTTCGCGTCGCTGACGGCGCTTCCGAACGTGATCATCGGCAAGGCCGCAGGAGGAGATCATTCGTCGACGTCCGTGAGCGATTTGGGGAGCATCGTATGGCCAATCGTCAAAGAGGCGATGGCCAAAGCCGGTGAGTATGAAGCGCCCGGACTCGAGGTGGCCGCACGCGGGAACAACGTGGTCGTCGGCCTCGACTCCGTGGCACACACCGATTCCGGAGTCGGCGCCACCTTGCTGGTCGAGAACGCTTATCGTGTGAAGCCCGCAGAGAGCTCCTCCCGCATCGACGACTTCGACAACGTTGTGGATGCTGCAATCGAGAAGGTCCTGGCATCGGGCGGCAATGTCGTGTTCGTGGAAGACGGCTCGTTGAGCAAGTTTCAGAGAATGGCCATGATCCTACGAGCGTGATCCGCCGACAGGGGCGCGCATCGATTCGATGGCGCGGGGGGACGCCGGGCCCGATTCGCGACGCTGGCCGAGCCCCCTTTGAACAATGCATTCCCCGGAATTGCCGCGGCGGCTCAGCGAGAAGTACGCGCGCACCCGGGCTCCAGGGTCAGAGAATCCGCCATTTTGACACTGCCCCACCCCGAGGGGCCAGTGTGGCCAGAAAACGCCATGGAACGTTGTTCGCCGTCGGAGGGTTCCGTAGTAGACTGCGGTCAGCCCCATGGGAGTGGCTCGCTCATCGAGCTCGCTCCCGGGTGAAGCCCCGGAAAATTCGTCCGTCGTTGGCGCCATTGTTGCGTCATCGAGAATTGTTTGAGCGGCTCATGTTCGTCGAAGGGGATTCCCCGAGTGCGCTCGGAGAATCGCCTTCGCGCTGCGGGCTCAAGTGGGAGCTCGCCGACCGGGAACCGATCGGCCGGAGCCTAGCGCACGGCCGCAGCTTCGAAGGAGATCTCCAAATGATGCACTCAAAGATCCTCAGAATCATGCTCGCCCTTTCCTCCGTCACGATCTTGGCCGCCTTCACCGGCGGCTGCGCGACCAAAGGCTATGTGAACGATCGCGTCGCCGAGGCCTCGGCCAAGGAAGCCTCTGAGCACTCCGCCATGCGCGGCGACATCTCCCGGTTGGATTCTTCCGTGACGCAGGCGGGAACTTCCGCGCAAAGCGCCGATGCCGCGGCTGCGCGTGCGCGCATGATGGCTCTCGGCCATGTGGACTATCGGACCGCCCAAGAGTTTGGCGTCCCGTTCGAGTACGACAGCGCGGAGCTCGGTCTCGACGCGCGATTGACGCTCGACCAAGTCGCCAGCGCGGTTCGTGAGCATCCCAACTACATCGTTGATCTGGTCGGACACGCCTGCTCCACAGGCCCGGCCGCATACAACGACGAGCTGAGCCGCCGGCGCGCCAACGCGGTGCTGAGCTACCTGGTGCAGAACGGACCGGGGCCGGTCGGCCGCTATGCGGTCGTCGGGCTTGGAGAAGCCACTCCCGTTCTTGCCGGCGAGAGCGAAGATCACATCGCCAGCCGTCGCGTGCAGGTCGTCGTGCTGGAGAAAGTCGACTCCGGAACAGGCGACGCGACGAAAGAGCCGGTGATCTCGCAGGTGGATACGAACTAGGGCGAGAGCCATCGAACGACATCGGCGCCGTTCTCGGGAGAAACTCTCGAGCGCGGCGCCGGTTTTTTGATCGTCACCCCAAAGCCTCGGTCGATCCTCCCTCCATCAGTCGAAATCGCACCGCCTCCGCGAGCTGCGGGAGCCCCACCCACTCTTCCCCCTCC
The DNA here is from genome assembly GCA_963725045.1 of uncultured Gemmatimonadales bacterium. GTDB lineage: Bacteria > ARS69 > ARS69 > ARS69 > ARS69 > CAVRWY01. The sequence goes on along the minus strand of CAVRWY010000017.1, from coordinate 58,475 downwards.
AGATCCGCAATCGTGCGCGCCACGCGCATCACCCGATGAATCGCGCGCGCCGAGAATCCGCGGCGCTTGAGCGCCGTCGCCAGAATCGACTTCGCGCCCGCCGGCAGCCGGCACGCTTCGCGCAGCCATCGCCCGTCCAGCTCCGCATTCGTCGTCGCCGGCGCACCGATCTCCTTCGCGCGCGCCGCCTGCACTTGCCGAGCCTGGAGCACGCGCGCGCGCACCGCGGCGGAATCTTCCGTGGGCTCGTCGCCGGTCAGCTGCGCGATGTCCACGGCAGGAACGCTCACGTGCAAATCGATGCGATCGAGCAGCGGCCCCGACAGTCGCGCGCGATACTTGCGCACCTCCGCCGAGCTGCACACGCACGCTCGCTCCGGATTTCCGGCGTGACCGCACGGGCAGGGATTCATCGAGGCAACCAGCTGCACGCGCGCCGGAAACACGGCTTGCCGGGCCGCACGCGTGATCGTGATCCACCCGTCTTCCAGCGGCTGGCGCAGCGCTTCCAGCGCGGAGCGACTGAAACTCGGGGAGCTCGTCGAGGAAGAGCACGCCGTGGTGCGCGAGGCTGGCTCTCGCCGGGGCGCGGCGGATTTCCCCCGCCGACCAGTCCCATGTCGGAGACCGTGTGATGCGGCGCGCGAAACGGCGGCACCACCACCGGCCGGCCGCCCGGCCCCAGCGTCCCGGCGACCGAATGGATCATGGTGGCCTCGAGCGACGCCGCCGAAGCGAGCGGCGGCAGCACGGAAGGAAGCCGGCGCGCGAGCATCGTCTTCCCCGTTCCCGGCGGCCCCACGAAGAGCAAATTGTGGCGGCCGGCCGCGGCGATCTCCAGCGCGCGACGCGCCTCAGGCTGGCCGCGCACCTCGGCGAGGTCGACGTCTTCGCCGCGTGCGCCGCCCGCATCCGGCGATGCGCCGGTCGCGAACCAGCCCGGATCCGCGACGCGTTCCACCACTTCGCGCAGCGTCGTGGCGCCGGCGACGCGCAACCCTTCGACCGCGAGCGCCTCTTCCACGTTTTCGCCCGGCACGACGACGCCGCGCCGCGCGTGGCGCCGCGCCGCCATCGCCGCGACCAAGCACGCCGCGCACCGCGCGCACCGTTCCATCGAGCGAAAGCTCGCCGATGAACACGATCCCGCGAAATCGCTCACCGTCGACCTGTCCCGAGGCGGCGAGCAGCGCCAGCGCGATGGGCAGATCGAAACCGGTGCCTTCCTTGGGAAGCTGCGCCGGCGCCAGATTCACGGTGATGCGCGCAGCGGGCAGCGTGAAACCGGAGTTGCGGATCGCGGTCTGCACGCGCTCCCGCGATTCGCGGACCGCGAGATCGGCGAGCCCCACCATTTGCGTGTGCGGAAGTCCGGGGCTCACGTCCGCTTCGACGCGCACCGGGTGCGCTTCGACGCCGAAGAGCGCCACGGCATCGACGACGGAAAGCAACGCATCTCATCTTCTGGGGAGAAGATGAATCAGGAGCAGCGCGTGCGGCGCCGGCGGCAATCCGCAGCGCCCTGCGCAATCAGCTCGGCGAAGGAGCCGCGGCCGACGTGTCGGCGGGCGCCGGAGGCGCCGTCCTCGTCGAATCCGTGAACGCGGTCGGGCCTTGTTCGGGAATACCCGAGGCCGCGAAGTACTTTCGGATCTGCTGCGTGATCCCCGTGTCCGCGTCCGGGCCCGAGGCCAGGATGGCCCGGCGGAACCACGTGGCTCCCTCTTCCGCACGCCCGACGCCGGTCAGGAGCACCCCCATGCTGTACAGCGCGTCGACGTAGTTCTCGTCGATGCCGATCGCCGCGCGATACTCCTCCTCCGCTCTCTCGAATGCTTCCGGCTTCTGGCTCTGGAAGTAACAGTTCCCCAAGTGGACGCGCAGCTCCTTCAATGCCGGCTGCAGCTCGATCGCGCGCTTGTAGTTCGTGATGGCTCCTTCGAAATCGCCGGTCTCTTCCAGAACCCGCCCCGCGTCCATGAATCCGAAGATGAACTGCGGGTCGAGATCCGTGCAGCGGCGATACTGCGCAAGCGCCTGATCCGTACGCCCGCTCGACTCGTAGATCTTTCCCAGGTTGTAGCGCGCCAGGACGAACTTGTCCTGCGCTTCCACCGCGGCCGCGAACTCCGTCTCCGCTTCCTGCATGCGATCCATAGCCTGATACACGTTGCCGAGATTGAAGTGAACTTCCGGATGACGCGGATCCACCTGAAGGGCCTGCTGGAAAGGTCCGATGGCCCCCTCGAAGTCTCCCGCCTTGTAGCGCGCGAGCCCGAGCACGTTCAGTGCTCCGGTGTTCTTGGGATCGTCGGCGAGCACCGCGGTGACGAGCGCGGTGGCTTCTTCCAGCTTTCCGGCCACGACGAGGTCGTACCCCTCGCGCGTCTTCTGGTCCACCTTCCGGCCGCAACCCGCGACCGCGACCAGCACGGCGAGCCCGGCGGCGAAGTCACGAAGCGTGAGCTTCCGCATCCTTTCCCTTTCGTCGTTTCGCTTTCCAGTGATCGGCCACGAGAATACCCGCGACCGCAAGGATGACCAGGGCGTTCAACGCCAGAATTCCGAGGAAGACGATGAGAACGATCTTCACGCGTGACGCCTCGGTGCTCTCACAGATTCCACGTCTGCGGGGTCTCGAACGCTCCGGCGAGATGCTCGAAGCGAACGTCCGCGCCGTCCCCACCGACCGTAACCACGTCGAAGCGACAGCCTCCGCGCGGAAAGCCGTGCTGCGCGGCCCACAGCGCCGCCGCTCGGGCGATGCGCCGTCGCTTGTCCCCGGTCACCGACTCCGCCGCCGATCCGTTCCCGCCGCGACGTGCCTTGACCTCCACGAACACGTCCACGTCGCCTTCGCGCACGACGAGGTCGATCTCGCCGCCGGCCAGGCGCACATTCTTAGCCAGAAGCCGGCAGCCTCGCGTGCGGACGAGATATTCCAGCGCTCTCTCCTCGGCCCATCGGCCGCGCGCCGGCGATCGTCTCATACCAGCGTTCCTTGGAGCGACTCGCGCACGGGCGCGAACGACAATCGATGATGGAGGCACGGCCCGCGCTTCGCAAGCGCGTCGAAGTGCTCAGGAGTCGGATACCCCATATTGGTGGCCCATCCGTATTCCGGGTAGCGCTGGGAAAGCCGCACCATGAGCCGGTCGCGAAGCACCTTTGCGATGATCGACGAGGCCGCGATGCACGCGCAGCGCCCGTCGCCGCCGATGATCGCTGTGTGAGGCAGAGGAAGATCGGGAACGGGAAGTCCGTCGACGAGGAGATGGATGGGGCGCGTCGACAATCTCCCGATCGCGCGGCGCATGGCCTTGTGGGAAGCGCGCAGGATGTTCACGCGATCGATCTCGCCGCTGGAGCACCAGCCCACGCCGATGGCGAGCGCGCAGGCCACGATGCGCTCGAAGATGATGGCCCGCTCCTCGCGCTCGAGCACTTTCGAGTCCGCGAGCCCGCGGATGCGCGGCGACGACGGCAGCACGACCGCCGCGGCCACAACCGGCCCGGCCAGCGGCCCCCGCCCCACCTCGTCGACTCCCGCGATCGGCCCCGCCCACTGCTCGGCGAGTCGCCGCTCGCGCCGATACAAATCGCCCACCGGACCCCCCGCGTCGTCCCCGTTCGGTCGGCTCGCCGGTCTTGCTCAGCTCGCCGACTTCTCCTTGATGCGCGTGGCCTTGCCGGCGAGATCGCGAAGATAGAACAACTTCGCCCGGCGCACCGCACCTTCGCGAATCACCTCGAACTTCGCGACCAGCGGAGAGTGCAGCGGGAAGATGCGCTCCACGCCCACGCCGCTGGAAATCTTGCGCACGGTCACGGTGGCCTTGATCCCTGCGCCGCGACGCTGGATGACGTCGCCCTTGAAGACCTGGATGCGCTCCTTGCCCCCTTCGCGCACGACGACGTGCACGTTCACGGTATCTCCAGGCTGGAGACTGGGGACCTCGGCCTTCAGGCCCGAGGCTTCGGTGACACGAATGAGATCCGCCATGACGATTCCCTCCTTCTCGATGTCAGCAGTTCGACGATTCCGCGAGCGGCGGCATTTCGCCGCGCAGCTCGCGCAAGACTTCGCGGTCCTCGGCGGACAGACGTGCGCGCTCCAAGAGCTCCGGCCGGCGCTGCAGCGTGCGGGCGAGCGCCTGTCGGCGGCGCCACCGCCGGATCTTCTCGTGATGGCCCGAGAGAAGCACTTCGGGCACTTCGAGATCGCGGAAAACGCGTGGGCGCGTGAACTCCGGCGCCGAGAGAATGCCGGAGAAGATCGCATCGTCCTCGGCGGAGGAGAAATCCCCCATCGTGCCGGGAAGGAGGCGGGCGATCGCGTCGATCACCACAAGCGCGGGAAGCTCGCCCCCCGAGAGCACGTAGTCTCCGATCGAAATCTCGTCGGTCGCGTACAGGGAGCGCACCCGATCGTCGATCCCCTTGTAGCGGCCACTCACCAGATAGATCGCCGGCTCGCGCGACAGCTCCGCGGCCAGCTCCTGATCGAGCACGCGGCCGGCCGGCGAGAGGAACACGACGCGCGGGCGCACACCGGGCTCTTCGCTCTGCAGCGCGCGGTCGAGGGCGTTCGCCAGAGGCTCGGCGAGGAACAGCATCCCCGCGCCTCCGCCGTAGGGCACGTCGTCGACGGTGCGATGGCGATCGCTCGCGGCCTCTCGCGGGTCGACGGTCGCCACCGAGAGGATTCCCTTCTCGATCGCGCTGCCGAGCAGCGAAGGGCGGCAGGCCGCTTCGATCAGCTCCGGAAAGATCGTGAACACTGTGATGCGCATCGCGCGCAGACTCCTTCGTCAATTCTCCGGCACCGGCTCGTCCGCATTTCCCGGCTCGAGACCGGGGAGCAAGCGAACGATCATGCGCCGCGCGTCGAGATCCATCTCCCGCACGACTTCCTGCGTCGCGGGAAGCAGAACTTCGCCGCTCTCTCCGCGAACGACGTACACGTCGTGCGCGGGCAATCGAAGCACCTCGTCGAGCTTTCCGAGCAAGGTCCCGTCCTCGGTGACGACCTCGCTTCCCACGACATCGGCGAGGTACCAGGTCCCTTCTTCCGGTGCGGGCAGGTCCTCGCGGTTCGCCACCAGCGAGGCTCCGACCACACGCTCCGCATCCGTCCGGTCGCGCAGCCCCTCGATCTCCAAAACCACGGCGCCCGACTTCTCCCACGCGCCTTTGATCTGCACCTCCGACTCCGCGCCGTCCTTGCGGCGCAGACGCACCGGAAGCTCGAGGAGCTCGTCCAGCGTGAGCCCGTAGACCCGCGCGTGAATCTCTCCTCGCAGGCCGTGGGGGCGCCCCAGGTCCGCGACGACGAGCGTCGGATTACGCTGCGACGTCCGCCGTCTCCTTCTTGGACTTCGCCGCAGCCTTCTTCGACGGGCGCGGCTTGCGGTCGCGGCTGATCGAGCCCTTCGGACGGGGATCGGTGAACGCGCCGAGCTCCGCCTTACCGCTCTGGACCGCGCGCCAGTGCGCCCAGATCCCGGTCTTGGCGAGCATGCGCTTCACCGTGTCGGACGGCTGCGCACCCTGCGAGAGCCACTTGAGCACCGACGCCGTCTTGATCTCCACCCAGTCCGGCTTCTTCAAGGGATCGTAGTGACCCACGATCTCCAGGAAGCGTCCGTCGCGCCGATGCGATTCTTCCGCAGCGACGAGCCGGTAGTACGGACGATTCAGATTTCCCATTCTTGCCAAACGCAGCTTCACGGCCAAGTTCGATTTTCCTCCTGCATCCTGTGATTCTCGAGTGGTCAGCGAATTCCGAGTCGGGAAAAGGGGTTCGCGCCCCCCTTCCGCTTCGAGAGCTTGGTCATCGTCTTCATCATGCGCTTCATCTCGTCGAATTGCCGGACGAGCTGATTCACATCTTGCACGCTCGTGCCGCTGCCGCGTGCGATGCGCTTGCGGCGGCTGCCGTTCAGAATCGCGGGCTTGGCCCGCTCCGCCGGCGTCATCGAGCAGATGATCGCTTCGACACGGCTCAGCGATTTTCCGCCGTCCTGATCCACGGCGGCGAGCGCTTCCTTGGGCATGCCCGGGAGCATCCCGAGAACATTGGCGAGCGGACCCATCTTGCGCACGCGCCGGAGCTGCGTGCGGAAGTCGTCGAGGTCGAATTCCGCCTTGCCGAGCTTCACGGCCAGCTCGCGCGCCTCTTCCTCGTCGACGTTCTCCTGCGCCTTCTCGACCAGCGAGAGCACGTCGCCCATGTTCAAGATCCGCGACGCCATGCGATCGGGATGGAAGAGCTCCAGCGCATCGGCGGCTTCGCCGACGCCCAAGAATTTCACAGGCGTCCCGGTGACCGCGCGGATCGAGAGTGCCGCGCCGCCGCGGGCATCGCCGTCCATCTTGGTGAGAATCACGCCGTCGAAACCGACTTTGGTGCGGAACTCCTCGGCGACGTTCACCGCGTCCTGTCCGATCATTCCGTCGACCACGAGAAGCACTTCGCGCGGCTTCACCTTGTCGCGAATCCGGCGCAGCTCGTCCATGAGCTCGTCGTCGACGTGCAGGCGTCCGGCGGTGTCGAAGATCACCACGTCCGCGGCCTGGCGCACCGCTTCGCGCGCGCCGCGCTCGCAAATCGCGACCGGATCTTTCTCATCCCCTTCGAGCACGAGATGTCCGCCCGCACGCGCCAGCTTGATCAATTGCTCCTTCGCCGCGGGACGATACGGATCGGCCGGCACTAGCATCACGCGGCGGCCCTGCTTGGAGAGCCAGCCCGCAAGCTTCGCGGCGGTCGTCGTCTTGCCGGAGCCTTGTAGACCGATCAGGAGAACCGGAACCGGCGGCGAGCCGGAGAGCACCGGTGGGCTCGACGTTCCCCCGAGAAGCTCGACGAGCTCGTCGTGGACCACGCGAACGACCTGCTGACCCGGATGCAGTCCCTTCAGGACTTCCGTGCCGACCGCTTTCTCCTCGACGCGCGCCACGAAATCCTTCGCGACCTTGTAGTGCACGTCCGCTTCCAGGAGCGCACGGCGCACTTCGCGCATGGACTCGTGCACGTCCTTGTCGGTCAGGACCCCCCGGCCGCGCAGCGAACGGAAGATCCCGTCGAGTCGTGCGGTCAGGTCTTGGAACATGGGTCCTCCCGGAACTTCGGTCTTCACCAGAATCTGGCAGAGTACCAAGGCCCCCTGCGGTCGATCAAGCGGAAGGTCCGCTCCCGCCCCCACTTCCCGAGTCGAGGGCGGCCCAAGGCGCCGAATCGCGGCCCGGCCGGCCGGAGAATGCGCATGGAGAGGAGCCTGGGGGCCTGCCCTCAGGCCCCGGGGCCGGGCCCCTCGCCGCCGAGCGCATGATAGGCCCGGATCGTCCCGGCGAGGTCCGGGGCGCCGAAGAGCGCCGAGCCCGAGACCAGGATCTCCGCCCCGGCCCGGACGGCCCGCGCGGCCGTCTCCGGAGCGATCCCCCCGTCCACCTCGATCGCGTAGCCGAGCCCCCGGGCTTGGCGAAGCTCGCGGGCCCGGCTCAATTTCGGCTCCTGCTCGGGCATGTAGACCTGTCCTCCGAAGCCGGGCTCCACGGTCATCACCAGCACCAGGTCGACGGAGGAGAGATGCGGCTCGATCGATTCGAACGGGGTACGCGGTCGAAGCGAGATTCCGGCGCGCATTCCTTGCGCGCGAATCGCCGCCAGCGTCGCGGCGACGTCCGCGCACGCTTCGACGTGGACGGTGAGTCCATCGGCGCCGGCCTTGGCGAACGCCGAAACGTACGCGAGCGGTTCCTCGATCATGAGATGCACGTCGAGCGGAATGCGCGCGACGCGCTTCACCGCAGCGACGACCACGGGACCGAACGTCAAGTTGGGAACGAAGTGCGCGTCCATCACGTCGAGATGAAGAAGATCGGCGCCCGCGTCTTCGACGCGGCGAACGTCGTGCGCGAGGTGCGCGAAGTCCGCCGAGAGAAGCGAGGGTGCAACGCGTACCGCACGCGTCACGGAGCCGCGTTCCCCCGAGCGACGAGCAGGGTCACGCCGGAGTTGCGTGCGAGGGGCGATCCGGGTGCCGGAAACTGATCCAGGACGGTGCCCGCAGGAGCGGGGTCGTCACGGGCCAGCCGCTCGCTCACGTCGAAGCCGTTCTGCCGCAATGCGGCGCGCGCATCGTCCACCAGAAGCCCGATCACGTCCGGCGCGCGAAGCCGCCGCTCCGAGATGCCGTTGGAGACGAGCAGATCCACCGGCTGCCCTTCGGTCCCCAACGCGCCGATCGGAGGATCCTGCGCGATCACGTCTCCCTTCTCGACCTTGGGATGCAGCACGCGGCGCACGCCGCCTTCGGTGAATCCCGCGGTCTGTAGATCGAGTCCCGCCTGGCGCAGCGTGAGCCCCACGACGCGCGGCAGCTCCGTCTCGCGCATTCCCAGCGACACCGTGAAGTGAACCTTGCGCCCGCGGCGCAGCGTGCGCCCTCCCGGCGGGCGCTGCGACACGACGCGCCCCGCACCGAAGTCCGACGTGTTCACTTCGCGCTCGATCACCGTGGTGAATCCGGCTCGCTCGATCTCCGCGCGCGCGACGGAAATCTCCAGTCCGACGAGATCGGGAACCTCGTGCTCGCCCACCGAACGCACGAACAAGAGCATGGCGGTGTGCAGGATCGACGCGCTCACAATCAGCGCGACCAGCGCCGCGGCAGCCACGAACAGGAACGTGCGCCCCCGGCTCCTTACGGGCGGGGGATCGTGGGGAACGACTTGCCTCGCGGCCGAATCACGGCCGCGAACGTTCCATCGATCGGAAGGGCGCTCGGATTCGTGCAAAGAAACTCTCCCCGGCAGAGCTCGGCCGGCATCACTTCGCTCGCCGGAACGAGGCTATCCGATGGGTGCCGATCCAGGTACCCCTGAATCACGTCGTCGTTCTCTTCGGGCTCGAGACTGCAGGTGGAGTACACCAGGAGCCCTCCCGGGCCGACCTGACCGCGGGACGCGTCGAGAAGCTCCCCTTGCAGCCGCGCGAGCCGCACCAGATCCTCCGGCGTGCGGCGCCACTTCGCGTCGGGGCGCCGGCCGAACACTCCGGTGTTCGTGCACGGAGCATCGACAAGCACACGCGAAAATCCGCCGCGCGTCGCAGGCCTGCGGCCGTCGGCGACGAGCAGATGCACTCCCTTGTGTTCGGTGCGACGGCGCGTCACCTCGAGGCGTTTCAGCCGCTCGCGCGACGCGTCGGCGGCAACCGCGAATGCATCGCCGCAGAGCTGGGCCACGGCCAACGCCTTCCCCCCGGGAGCGGCGCACACGTCCAGGATGGACGCGCCGGCGTGCGGGCGCGCCACCAGCGCCACCAGCGCGGCGCTCTCGTCCTGCACCCGGGCAAGCCCCGCCTCGAGAATCTCGCGCACGTGCGGATGCCATCCGTCGGGGAGGCGAATCGTCTCCGGGACGATGAGGCCGGGCTCGGCATGCACGCCAGCGCCGCGCAGATCGGCCAGGAGATCCGCCGCGCTCGCCCGATCTCCCGCGGGGCGCAGCGTGAGCGCGGGGCGCTCCGTGCCGCGCGCGGCCAAGCGAAGCGTCGCCGCGAAACCGTAGCGCGCGAGCCAGCGCTCCAGAATCCAGCGCGGATGGCTGGTGCGCGCGGCCAGATGGCCCGCGGGATCGGCGGCCGCGTCGGGCTCCTGCAGGCGAGCAAGCTTGGTGGGCGCGGCACGCAAGACCGCATTCACCAGCGACGCCGATCCCCGGTGCCCGTAGCGCTTGGCGAGATCGACGGAGGTCGCGACCGCGGCGTGCGCCGGAACGCGATCGAGATGCTCGAGCTGATAGAGGCCGAGACGCAGCGTCCACAGAATCGGTGGATGCAAATCGTCGAGAGGACGATGGACGAGAGATGCAAGCTGCCAATCGAGACGCCCGCGCCAGCGGAACACGCCGCGCACCAGCTCGAACGCGAGATCGTGATCGCGCCCAGAGAGCTGGGCGGCATCGAGCGCCTTCGTGAGAAGCGCGTCGGCCGTGGCGCGCGAAGAGTCCCACGCGAGGAACACGCGAAGCGCGACCTCGCGAGCGCCACCCTTCACGAGCGTCTTTCCTCGAACGTCTCCCCTTCACTCGCGCGGGCACCGCGCAGCCACTCGATCCCAGACAAACGGCTCTTGCCTGCGGCCTGCACTTCGAGCAGAGCGAGCGCTCCGTCTCCGGTACCGACGATCGGCCGCCCCTCGTGCAGCGCGAGCGTGCCCGCGGGAGGCAGCGCGGGGGTGCCGGTTCCGAGCGCGCTGGGAATCACCGCCACGCGATGGATCTTGAGCGGGCTGTCTCGAAACGTGGTGAATGTTCCCGGCCAAGGGTCGAGCGCACGCACGCGCCGCTCGATCACGGGCGCCGGCTCGTTCCAATCGATGCGCCCGTCTTCCTTCTCTAGACGGCGCGCGATCGTCGCTCGGGCGGAATCTTGCACACGCGGCGTGACCGTCTCCCGCCGCGACGCGCTGCAGCGTCTCGACGAGGAGCGGCGCCCCGATTTCCGCGAGACGCGCGGTCAGCGTTCCCCCGGTATCGTCGGGCGCGATCTCGGTGCTCGCGGTGAGAAACTCGGGACCGGTATCGACGCCTTCGTCCATGCGCATGGTGGTGACTCCGGTGATCGCATCTCCGTCGAGAATCGCCCAGGCGACCGGGGCCACGCCGCGATGGCGAGGCAAGAGCGAGAAATGCAAATTGACGCAGCCGAGACGCGGCAAGTTCAAGAGCCAAGGCCGGAAGATCTTCCCATAGGCGACCACTGCGAAGACGTCGGCGTGCAGCGCTTCGAGTTGCGCGCGCATGCCCGGCTCGGCCAGCTTCTCCGGCGTCGCCACTTCCAATCCGAGACCGAGCGCCGCGTCCTTCACCGGGCTCGACTGCGTGGTCAGCCCGCGCCCGCGCCCGCGATCGGGCTGGGTGAGGACGAGCGCGATCTCCCAATCCGGGCGCCGCGCCGCGATCGCGCGCAGCGACGGCACCGCGGACTCCGGCGTCCCGCAAAAGACGATGCGCATCACTCGACCAAGTCGCGCAGCCTTCTCTGCAGCAGCGCGCGACGCATCGGTCCCACCTTGTCGATGAAGAGAACGCCGTTCAGGTGGTCGACCTCGTGTTGGAGAATGCGGGCTTCCATCCCCTCCCACGTTTCCTCGATCGTGCGGTGTTCCCGGTCGAGCGCTCTCATGCGGACTCGCGTCGGGCGCTTCACGACCTCGTAGATTCCGGGGATGGAGAGGCATCCTTCCTCGGCCCCGAGCAGCGGTCCATCGGCCTCGAGGATCTCGGGATTCACGAGCACCCTGGGCTTGCTGCGTGCGACTCCCTCTTCCACCGGCGGTGACACCACGATCACGCGTCGCGAAACGCCGATCTGCGGCGCGGCCAATCCCACACCGTCGGCCTTCTCCAGCGTGTCGAGGAGATCCCGCACGACGTCGTCGAGCGCACGCCCGAATTCCACGACCGGTTCCGCGCGCCGGCGAAGCACCGGATCGCCGTACAGCACGATCTTTCGAGCACTCAACGGCAATCCTCGCGCGGAGCTACGACTTCTTCTCCTCGACCGTCTCGCCGACCCGACCCGCAATCTTCGTCTTGAGCCACTTCACCTTCACATTTTCGGAGATGCGCAGCACGACGGAGTCGTCGTTCACGCCCACGACGCTGCCGAACATTCCCGAATCGGTGACCACCTCGTCGCCCTTCTTCAGGGATTCGAGGAATTTCTTGTGCTTCTGCAGCTGGCTCTGCTGCGGCCGGATCAACACGAAGTAGAAAATGATCAGAATCAGGAAGAACGGCAACATGGAGATGAGCGGATTCGCGGTCCCCGCATCCGGTGTCGTTCCGATCAAGAGAGCTTCAGGCATCATGCGTTCTCCTCCCGGAGACGGGCCAGGATCCTGGCGCGCGTGGTGTCGAACGTGCCCGCGACGATCGACTGCCCCAGAGTGCGCACGAGCTCGAGATACCAATGGACGTTGTGCAGCGAAACCAGACGCGCCCCCAACATTTCCCCCGTCTTGAGCAGATGGCGCACGTACGCGCGGGAATGCGTCGTGCACGCCTCGCAAGAGCATTCCGCGTCGATCGGCTCGAGGTCCCTGGCGTAGATCTCGCGGCGTAGGTTCAAGGGGCCTCGGCGGGTGAAGGCTTGCCCATTTCGGGCGTTGCGAGTGGGGAGCACGCAGTCGAAGAGATCGACTCCGCGAGCCACCGCTTCGACCAGATCCTCCGGCGTCCCCATTCCCATGAGATAGCGCGGCTTCTCCGGCGGAAGCGCCTCCACGGTCGATTCCAGGAGTCGCGAGCGTTTGCGATTTGTCCTCTCCCAGAGAGAGGCCGCCGGCAGCATACCCGGGGAGTTCCAGGTCCACAAGAGCGCGCGCGGCGTCGCGGCGTGCGCTCTCCGCGAACCCTCCCTGCGCGATGCCGAAGAGCGCCTGCGGGCGCCCGCTCGCCGAAGTCCCCTCGCTGCGCCGCCACTCGTCGCGTGCGCGCTTCGGCCCAGGCGAGCGTCCGGCGGTTCGCGCGGCGACGTGCTCGGCGTCGCCGTCGGGACGCGGCGGCTCGTCGAGCGGCATCATCACGTCGGGGCCCAAGCTTCGTTGCAACTGAACCACGATCTCCGGCGTGAAGCGATGCGACGAGCCGTCGAGATGGGAGCGGAAGGTGACGCCGTCGTCGTCGATGGTGGTGAGAGCGGCCAGGCTCACCACTTGGAACCCGCCGGAGTCGGTGAGCGTCGGGCCGTTCCATCCCGCGAAGCGAGCGAGGCCGCCGGCGTGGCGGATCGTGTCGGCGCCGGGACGAAGCACCAAGTGATACGTATTCGCCAGCACGATGCGCGCCTGGCACGCGCGCAAGTCCGACACGGAGAGCCCCTTCACCGTGGCGCGCGTTCCGACCGGCATGAACGCGGGCGTCGGCACCTCGCCGTGCGGGGTGGAGAAGATTCCGGCGCGCGCCCCCGACGAGCGGGCCGTGATCGTGAACGCGAAGCTCGCGCCTTCCCCGCTCACGAGGGCTTCTCCAAGAACGTCGCGTCCCCGTACGAATAGAAACGGTAGCGCTCGCGCACGGCGGTCGCGTAGGCGTCGAGCACGCGTTCGCGGCCCACGAATGCGGCGACGAGACACAGCAACGACGACCCGGGGAGGTGGAAGTTCGTCAGCATCGCGTCGACGGCGAGGAATTCGAACGGCGGGCGCACGAAGAGCGACGTCTCCCCGGTGGCGACGCCTTCGCGCGCCCACGTTTCGAGCGCGCGCACCGCCGTCGTCCCGCAGGCGACGACGCGTCCGCCCGCGGCTCGCGCCCGCTCCATCGCGGCGACGGTCTCGGAAGGAATGTCGAAGCGCTCGGAATCGAGCCGCACCGTGTCGAGATCCTGCGTTTCGGGGAGCGGGCGAAACGTGCCCGGCCCCACGTGCAGCACCAGGCGCGCCACGTCGACGCCCCGCGCACGAAGCCCCTCGAGCATCTCGGCGTCGAGATGCAGTCCCGCCGTCGGTGCCGCGACCGCGCCGGGAACCCGGGCGTACACCGTTTGATATCGCTCGCGATCCTCGGGAGTCGTCTCGCGCCGCACGTACGGAGGAAGCGGAACGTCCCCCCAGCGATCGAGCACATCGTGTGCGCTTCCCGGCGGCGCCTCGACGATCATTCCGTCGCCGTCGCGCGCGAGCACGCGCACGCGGAGCGCACCGTCCTGCGCGACGAGCGTCTCCCCTTCGCGCAGTCGCTTCGCCGGCCTCGCCAGGACCCGCCAAGTGCGCCGCCCTTGCGCGTCGGGAGCGCGCTCCTCGAGAAAGAAGAGCTCGACGGCGCCGCCCGTCTCGCGCGCAAGACGAAGTCGCGCGGGCACCACACGGGTCTCGTTGAGCACCAGCACGTCGCCCGGGCGCAGCAGCTCGGGGAGATCGGGAAAGCGTCGATGAACGGGAGGGCCCGCGGGCGGAAGATGGAGAAGCCGCGCATCGCGGCGTCGCGGCGCGGGATGCTGGGCCACGAGCTCGGGCGGAAGCTCGTACCAGAAGTCGCTCGCCTTCACTTCTTGCGGAGCAGGGCGAGAACTGCAGTGACCACGACGGACAGGAGAATCGACGTGGTGAGCGGAAAGTAGAACGAGAAGCCGGGACGCTGCACGTGAATGTCGCCGGGCAGCCGGCCGAGCTTGGAGAGGAACGGCACCCGTCCGCCGAATTGGAGAAACAGCCCGAGCACCGCGAGCGCGATCCCGAGCGCGATCAGAAATCGTCCCATGGGGTCTCCTCACCCGCGATCGTCGGGCTCGCCGAAGAGGGACGGCGCATCGCGGAATCCGAAGTTCGCATCCGCGGGAATCCCCAGATGGCGTCGGGCTCGCTCCGTCACGATGCGGCCGCGCGGGGTGCGCTCGAGATAACCCTCCTGCACGAGATACGGCTCGTGGATCTCCTCGATCGTCTCCCCTTCTTCCCCGACCGCCGCCGCCAGCGTGGTGAGCCCCACGGGCCCCCCGCCGAACTTGCGCGCGATCGCGTTCAGGATGCGCAGATCCATCTCGTCCAGCCCGCTCGTGTCCACGCACAGGAGATCCAGCGCGTCGCGGGCCACCTTGCCGTCGATGCGACCGCTGGCGCGCACGTCCGCGAAATCGCGCACCCGCCGCAGCAGACGATTGGCGATGCGCGGCGTCCCACGGGAGCGGCGCGCAATCTCCAGCGCACCCTCGGGCGTGAGCACCGCGGACGACCGCGCCGCGGAACGCTCCAGGATGAGGCAAAGATCTTCCACCGGGTAGAAGTCGAGGCGCGCAACGAAGCCGAAGCGCGAGCGCAAGCGGGCTCGTGAGCATGCCCGCGCGCGTGGTGGCGCCGATCAGCGTGAAGCGCGCGAGGTGAAGCCGGATCGAACGTGCGCCAGGTCCTTTGTCGAGCACGATGTCGAGACGAAAGTCCTCCATCGCGGGATAGAGATACTCTTCGACGGCGCGATTCAAGCGATGCACTTCGTCGATGAAGAGCACGTCCCGTTCTTCGAGCGAGGTGAGTAAACCGGCCAGATCGCCGGCGCGCTCGATGACCGGCCCCGAGGTGATCCGCGCTTCCACGCCCATCTCGCGGGCGAGAATGCAGGCCAGCGTGGTCTTGCCGAGACCGGGCGGGCCGACCAAGAGCACGTGATCGAGCGGTTCCTCGCGCGCGCGGGCCGCTTCCAGGAACACATCGAGCTGTGCGCGGAGCTGCGGTTGGCCGACGAACTCGTCGAGACGCATGGGCCGCAAGCTTCGATCGAGCTCGCTCTCGTTCGGCTCGCGCTGCGGGCTCACCGGCCGGACGTTGGTGCTCATCGCGCCTCGATGGGGAGCGGAAAAACGCCTGCCGCGCGGCTAGAGCCGGCGCAGCGCATCTTTCACCAGATCTTCGTTCGTCGCCTGCGGATGCTGGCCGCGCGCGTTGCGCACGGCGTCGCGCGCGTTCGCGAAAGGGTATCCGAGTGCGACCAGAGCGTCCACCACCTCGTCGCCGAGCGTCGCCGCGGCGGGCGCGGGAATCGCGCCGGCGTCGCCTGCCGCCGAACGAGAGGCCCACTTTGTCCTTGAGATCGACAATGATGCGGCTCGCGGTCTTCTTGCCCACACCGGGGACCGCGGTGAGCGCGGCCACGTCCTCGTCCGCCACGGTGCGCGCGAGACGCGACGCCGGAATCGCGGACAGAATCGAGAGCGCAACCTTCGGCCCGATGCCCTGCACGCCGTTCAGCAATCGAAACAGCGTGCGCTCCTGCTCGTCGAGAAATCCGTAGAGCGTCCAGGCATCCTCGCGGACGGAGAGATGCGCGAGAAGACGCACGCGATCTCCGGGTCGCCCGGCATCGTTCCAGGTGATCGTGGAGACGTGCACCTCGAGCCCGAATCCGCCGATCTCCACGATCACTCGCCCGGGCGGCTTTTCCGCGACCTTTCCGTCGACGTGATGGATCATCGCGCGCTCCGCAGCACGGCGGGAATCGAGGCGCGCACCAGATGGCACCAAGCTGCGGCGAGAGCGTCGGTCTCGTCGTGCGAATGCGTGCCCGCGAGCCCCAGAAGCCGCGTCATCATGTGGGCCACCTGTCCCTTCTCGGCCGCTCCGTTGCCCACGGCCGCGCGCTTGATCTCCGAAGCCGAATACTCGCGCACCGGCACTCCCGCCACCGAGCCCGCGAGGAGAACCACGCCCCGCACTTGTCCCAAGAGCAGCGCGGTGCGCGCATTCTTGGAGAGGAACGTCGACTCTACGACGAGAAGCTCGGGACCGTGCGCGCGGATCACGCCGAGCAAGCCGTCATGGACGATGCGAAGCCGTTCTTCCCAGGGAGTGTCGGCGTTGGTCCGAATGACGCCGCAATCCAGCGCTCTCGCGCTGCGCGCGCTTCCTTCGAGAACCCCCCACCCCGTCGCCACGGTGCTCGGGTCGACCCCGAGGACCATCATGAGGGCTCAGCTCCCGAGCGACTCCATGAGCTCGTCGGCGATGTCGAAATTCGCCGAAACGCGTTGCACGTCGTCATTGTCCTCGAGCGCCTCCATCAGGCGAATCATCGCCTCGGCATCCTTGCCGCCCAGCTTCACCGTGTTCTGCGGAATGCGCGTGAGCTCCGCACTCACCACCTCGACCTTCCTCTTCTCCAGCGCCTCGCGAACGGAGAAGAGCTCGCCGGGGCTCGTCAGGATCTGATAGGCATCGCCGGCCGCGGCGAAATCGTCCGCCGCGACATCCACCACGAGCTCCATCACGCCCTCTTCGCTGCGGCCCGCCGCCGGAATGGTAATCATTCCGCGCAGCGTGAACATCCACGCGACGCATCCGGCCTCACCCAGCGAGCCGCTGTTCTTCGTGAGAATGTGGCGCACTTCGCCGACCGTGCGATTCTTGTTGTCGGTGAGCACGTCGATGAACAGCGCGACGCCCCCTGGCCCGTAGCCTTCGTAACTCATCTCCTCGAACATCTGGCCTTCGATCTCGCCCGTGCCGCGCTTGATCGCGCGTTCCACGTTCTCGCGCGGCATGTTCGCGGCGCGCGCGGTTCCGACCGCCGTGCGAAGACGCGGATTCGTCTCGGGATCGCCGCCGCCCTTGCGGGCTGCGGTCATCAGCTCCCGGATGATCTTGGTGAACATCTTGCCGCGTTGGGCGTCGATTGCGGACTTCTTCCGCTTGATCGTGGCCCATTTGGAATGGCCGGACATAACGCCTTTCGAACCTTCTTTCGATCGTGCTTCTACGTCGCGCCGACGCGCATGCCCCCGGTCACTCCTCGGTGGAGTGCACGAACTTCGCGTCCGCGATCACCTTTTCTTGAAGCTCGCGCGGCAGCTCATCGTAGTGCGAGAACCTGCGCTCGAACGAGCCGCGCCCCTGCGTGATCGAGCGCAAGTCGATCGCATAGCGCTGCACTTCGGCTTGCGGCACTTGGGCCTGGATCACCTGCGCCTCGCCGTCGGCTTCCATCCCGAGGATCTTGCCGCGGCGCGAAGAAAGGTCGCCCATCACGTCGCCCATGTATTCCTTGGGAACGATCACGCGCAGCTGCCAGAACGGCTCGAGCAGCGTCGGCTTCGCTTCCGTCACCGCCTTCTTGAAGGCCATCGATCCCGCCACCTTGAACGCCGCTTCGGAGGAATCCACCGTGTGGTAGCTGCCGTCGAAGAGCGTCGCGCGCACGTCCACGAACGGGTACCCGGCG
This sequence comes from uncultured Gemmatimonadales bacterium, assembly GCA_963725045.1. Lineage (GTDB taxonomy): Bacteria > ARS69 > ARS69 > ARS69 > ARS69 > CAVRWY01. The sequence goes on along the minus strand of CAVRWY010000017.1, from coordinate 40,754 downwards.
ATCACGCCGCGCGCCATCGACTCCACGATGCCCTTCTCGACCGCGGGAATGAATCGATTCGGCACCGATCCGCCCACGACGTCGTCGACGAACTCGAATCCGCCGCCGTGCGGCAAGGGCTCGAGCCGGATGTGCACGTCGCCGAACTGGCCGCGGCCGCCGGTCTGCTTCTTGTAGCGGCCCTGGACCGTCGCCTTGCCCTTGATCGTCTCGCGGTAGGGAATGCGCGGCGAGTTGAGCTCCACGGCGACACCGTAGCGCTCCTTCATCTTCGCCACGATGTGATGCAAATGCGTCTCGCCCATCCCGCTGACCAAGGACTGCTGGGCAAGCTCGTCGTAATGGTAGCGAAACGTGGGGTCTTCCGCGGCGATGCGTCCGAGCGCGGTGCCCATCTTGTCTTCGTCGCCGGAATTCACGGCGTGGATCGCGAAGTCGATCACCGGAGGCGGGAACGGAATCGGATCGAGCTTGATCGGCGCCGAGCGGTCGCACAGGGTGTCGTTGGTGCGCGCGTTGCGCAGCTTCACGGCGAAGCCGATGTCTCCCGCGGAGAGGGACTGCGCGTCGAGACGGTTCTTCCCGACCGCGTAGAAGAGCTGTGAGATTTTCTCGGAGCGATCCTGCGTCGCGTTGTAAACCTCGAGGCCGGGAGTCAGCGTGCCGGAGTGAACCGCGATCCAGTAGATCTCCCCGACGTGCGGCTCCGAGGAAACCTTGAAGACTTGCGCGGACAGCGGACCTTCGGCCTTCG
>CAVRWY010000017.1:0-37500 GCA_963725045.1 uncultured Gemmatimonadales bacterium | reverse complement strand
CCGAAGTTACGGGGCTATTTTGCCGAGTTCCTTCAGCAAGACTCACTCGAGCACCTTAGGATACTCACCCCACCTACCTGTGTCGGTTTACGGTACGGACACCCGACTGACTCGCTTAGAGGTTTTTCTTGGCAGCATGATTAGGACCAGTTTGTGTGCCTTACGGCTCTCCCCATCGCCTCTCGGAGTTGTGACCCACCGGATTTGCCTGGCGAGATCCTCCTACCGGCTTGGACCGGCACATCCGATCGCCGGCTGATCTTTCACTTCTGCGTCACCCCATCGCGTCTTAATCGTCCATCCGGTGGTACAGGAATATTGACCTGTTTTCCATCGCCTACGCCTTTCGGCCTCAGCTAAGGGTCCGACTAACCCTGAGCGGATTAACCTTGCTCAGGAAACCTTGGGTTTTCGGTGGACGGGTTTCTCGCCTGTTTTCTCGCTACTCGTTCCGGCATAATCACTTCTGCTTCGTCCAGCACGACCTTGCCGGTCGCACCTTCACCCTACAGCAGAATGCTCCCCTACCAGACGTCCTTGCGAGCGAATCCGAAGCTTCGGTGGCAGACTTGAGTCCCGCACATTATCGGCGCAGGATCCCTTGACCAGTGAGCTATTACGCACTCTTTAAATGATGGCTGCTTCTAAGCCAACATCCTGGTTGTCTGAGCAATCCCACATCCTTATGCACTTAGCCTGCACTTTGGGACCTTAGCTGTTGGTCTGGGTTGTTCCCCTCTCGGCCACGAAGCTTATCCCTCGCGGGCTGACTCCCGCGGTACATGTCAACGGTATTCGGAGTTTGAATGGGTTTGGTAACCTGGTGGGGTCCCTAGCCCAATCAGTGCTCTACCTCCGTGACACAATTACGCGAGGCTATTCCTAAAAATATTTCGGGGAGAACCAGCTATCACCGAGTTTGATTGGCCTTTCACCCCTACCCACAGCTCATCCGATAACTTTTCAACGTTAATCGGTTCGGACCTCCACGCACTGTTACATGCGCTTCATCCTGGCCATGGGTAGATCACCTCGGCTTCGGGTCTACCGCGTGCAACTGGTCGCCCATTTCGGACTCGCTTTCGCTACGGCTCCGTGTCTCTAGACACTTAACCTTGCTGCACACGAGTAACTCGCCGGATCATTATGCAAAAGGCACGCCGTCAGCCGCTCCGGAACCGAAGCTCCGCAGTTAAGCCTCCGACCGCTTGTAGGCACATGGTTTCAGGTTCTATTTCACTCCCCGCCTGGGGTCCTTTTCACCTTTCCCTCACGGTACTGGTTCACTATCGGTCATCGAGAGAGTATTTAGCCTTGCGAGATGGTCCTCGCAGATTCCCACCGGATTTCACGTGTCCCGCGGTACTTGGGAGACCAGACCAGGGAGCCAACATCGCTTTCGCCTACAGGACTATCACCTTCTATGGTCCGACTTTCCAGACGGTTCGACTAGACGTGTTGGTTTGTGACTCCCCGGCCTCGCGGCGCTGAGTCCGAGCAGGTCCCGCAACACCGCTGCGCAACGCACGCAGGCTTGACGTACGCATCGGTTTAGGCTCTTCCCCGTTCGCTCGCCGCTACTGAGGGAATCGAGTTTTCTTTCTCTTCCTGGGGGTACTGAGATGTTTCACTTCCCCCCGTTGGCTTCGCTCCGCCTATGGATTCAGTCGGACGATGACGGGACATGACTCCCGCTGGGTTTCCCCATTCGGAAATCCCCGGGTCAAAGCTTGTTTGCAGCTCCCCGAGGCTTATCGCAGCTTACCACGTCCTTCATCGCCTTCTCGACGCCAAGGCATCCACCGTGCGCCCTTAGTAGCTTGACCGGAATATCCCTAAGGTGCTTGCACTGTGCTTACCCAGCGTCTCATATTCGGTTGTCAAAGAGCATGCGCGACGCAGTCGAGCGTCGCGCGCGATGCGCGCATCGATCATGATCGCAACGATCGGTCGCGCGACGAATCTCTATATCGGCGCCGGCGCGGGTGCCGATCGAACTCGCTCTCTCGTATCTGGTGGAGATAACCGGGATCGAACCGGCAACCTCCGGCTTGCAAAGCCGGCGCTCTCCCAATTGAGCTATATCCCCGAGACAGCGCGCCGCTCGGCGAGCCTCGAGCGTCGGAGCGCCAGGAGCGTGGTGGGCCTGGGTGGACTTGAACCACCGACCTCACGCTTATCAGGCGTGCGCTCTAACCAACTGAGCTATAGGCCCACATGCGACGAGTGATCACTGCGAGCGAGCGCTGCTCGTGCTCGAGTGAGCCGAGGCGCACCGATCGAGGAACTCGACACGATGATTCGAAGTGTGCAGCCGCCTGAAGAGATTCTCAGTGCGCGACCATGAGGACTCCGACGCCGTCCGAAGACCGAGTCGCGACAATCTCCCTAGAAAGGAGGTGATCCAGCCGCACCTTCCGGTACGGCTACCTTGTTACGACTTAGCCCCAATCACCGGTCTCACCTTAGGCGCCTGCCTCCCTTGCGGTTGGCACAGCGACTTCGGGTACTACCGACTTTCGTGGCTTGACGGGCGGTGTGTACAAGGCCCGGGAACGTATTCACCGCTGCCTGCTGATCAGCGATTACTAGCGATTCCGACTTCATGCAGTCGAGTTGCAGACTGCAATCCGAACTGAGACCGGTTTTTTGGGATTGGCTCCACCTCGCGGTATTGCAACCCTTTGTACCGGCCATTGTAGCACGTGTGTAGCCCCAGACGTAAGGGCCATGAGGACTTGACGTCATCCCCACCTTCCTCCGGTTTATCACCGGCAGTCTCCTTAGAGTGCTCAGCTTGACCCGTTAGCAACTAAGGACAAGGGTTGCGCTCGTTGCGGGACTTAACCCAACATCTCACGACACGAGCTGACGACAGCCATGCAGCACCTGTGCACCGGCCCCGAAGGGAAGGTGTGTTTCCACACCTGTCCAGTGCATGTCAAGTCTGGGTAAGGTTCTTCGCGTTGCGTCGAATTAAACCACATGCTCCACCGCTTGTGCGGGCCCCCGTCAATTCCTTTGAGTTTCAACCTTGCGGCCGTACTCCCCAGGCGGAGCACTTAATGCGTTAGCTGCGGCACTGGAGGGGTCGATGCCTCCAACACCTAGTGCTCACCGTTTACGGCTAGGACTACCGGGGTATCTAATCCCGTTTGCTCCCCTAGCTTTCGCGCCTCAGCGTCAGTATGCGGGCCAGATGAGCGCCTTCGCCACCGGTGTTCCTCCTGATATCTACGCATTTCACCGCTACACCAGGAATTCCACTCATCCTCTCCCGTACTCAAGCTCAGCAGTTTGGGATGCAGGTCCCCGGTTGAGCCGGGGGATTTCACATCCCACTTACCAGACCGCCTACACGCCCTTTACGCCCAGTGATTCCGAACAACGCTTGCTCCCCCCGTATTACCGCGGCTGCTGGCACGGAGTTAGCCGGAGCTTCTTCTGCGGGTACCGTCAAACGACCAGATTATTCACCTGATCGCATTTCTTCCCCGACAAAAGGAGTTTACAACCCAAAGGCCTTCATCCTCCACGCGGCGTCGCTCGGTCAGGGTTTCCCCCATTGCCGAAGCCTCTCGACTGCTGCCTCCCGTAGGAGTCTGGGCCGTATCTCAGTCCCAGTGTGGCTGACCATCCTCTCAGACCAGCTACCCATCGTCGCCTTGGTGGGCCGTTACCCCGCCAACTAGCTAATGGGACGCGAGAGCCATCTTCAAGCGGTAGCTTGCAAGCAGAGGCCACCTTTGACCGTCAGGACCATGCGATCCCGTGGTCTCATGCGGTATTAGCACCCCGTTGGGAGTGTTATCCCCCTCTTGAAGGCAGGTTTCTCCACGCGTTACTCACCCGTTCGCCACTTTACTCGAGGAGTTGCCCCCTCTTTCGCGTTCGACTTGCATGCCTAATCCACGCCGCCAGCGTTCGTTCTGAGCCAGGATCAAACTCTCCGTGGTAGAGAAATCTTGCTCCCGTAAGGGAGCTTGAAATCCACAGAGAAATCTAGGAATACGCTCTCCGCCTCCCGGAACTTGCGCCCCGGAATGCACGAGAGCCCAAAAGAACTTCTGTCAGGGCAGTGCACACTTGAGTTTTGAAAGATCGTGCGCCCGGGTTTTTCCGTAAGCGCGGACTGGGAAACTATCACCCGTCCCCAGGGTCGTCAACCATTTCTTCCCGCCGTCCCGTAAGTTTCTTCCACGGGGACTCCCGCAGAAAACTCATTCGCGAACAACGAGTTGCGGATTCTCCCGATCTCCCTCGAAAGCGCCGGAACCGGTCGCCTTTGAGAAGAATCGTCCAAAATCTGCAAGTTTTTCGCAGGCCGGGATCGTCCGGCGAGGTCAGCGGCCGGTCGAAGAGTCGGCGCCGATCCGCACTCGAAGATACTGTCGTTTCCCGACCCGAAGGAGGACTTCGCGTCCCTTTTCCGCGGCCAGCTCGTGATGCGGGTCCGTCACCCGCTCCCCATCCAAGGAGACCGCCCCCGCCTCCACCAGCCGGCGCGCCTCGCTGGTCGATGGGGCCAGCCCCATCTCCTTCACGATCCGGGTCAGGGCCAGCTTCTCCGCCCAGGGAGCCAGCACCCGAGTCTCGATCTCCTCCGGCGCGTCCTTCTTGCGCACGACGCGATCGAAATGCGCCGCCGCTTTCTCGGCGGCGTCGTCCCCGTGGTAGAGCGAGACGATGCGCGCGGCCAGGCGCGACTTCACGCCCATCGGGTCCGTGCCCTCCGGCCACCTCGGCCAGCGCTTGCGCCAACTCCTCCCCATCCCAGCGCGCCACGAGACGAGTCCACGAGTCGAGCAGCTCGTCGGGAATCGACATCACCTTCCCGTACATCTGAGCCGGCTCTTCGGTGACGCCCACGTAGTTCCCGAGCGACTTCGACATGCGCCGCACACCGTCGAGCCCCGGCGAGCACGGGACAGGTCATGGCGATCTGGGGCTCCTGCCCGAAGCTCTTCTGCAGATTTCGCCCCGCCACCAGATTGAACGTCTGCTCGGTCGCGCCGATCTCCACGTCGGCGCGGATCTCCACGGAGTCGTAGGCCTGCAGCACCGGGTAGAGAAGCTCGTGAATTCCGATCGGAGTTTCCTCGCGGAAGCGCTTGCGAAAGTCGTCGCGCTCGAGCACTTGGGCGACGGTGAAGCGCGAGGCCAGCTCGAGGAAGCGCTCGAACGGCATCGTGCCGAACCACTCCCCGTTGAAGCGCACTTCGGTCCGCTCTCGATCGAGAAGTCGGAAGAATTGCTCCTGGTAGGTCTGCGCGTTTCGAGAGAATCTCCTCGCGCGTCAGGCGGGGACGCGTCTGGCTTCGCCCGCTGGGATCGCCCACCATGGCGGTCGTGTCCCCCACGATCAGCACCACTTGGTGCCCGAGTTCCTGAAATCGCCGCAGGATCTGCATTCCGACGGTGTGCCCCAGGTGAATGTCGGGCGCCGTCGGATCGAATCCCTGCTTCACGCGAAGCGGGCGGTTCTCCCGAATCGATCGCTCCAGCTTCCCCCGTAGCTCTTCCTCGGTGAGGATCACCTCCACGCCGCGGCGCAGCACTTGGATCTGCTCATCGACCGGCTGAAATCCCATTCTCCCCTCCGTGGAAGCCGGCGCGCATCCTAGCGGCTCCGCCCGCATCCCGCGAGCGTCCCCAAGCTCGATCGTCGCACGACACGTTGACCTCGGGGCATCGAAGCCACTACCATGGTCTCATGGTCGAGCGCGCCACACGAAGAGTTCTCCGCATCGCCGTCTCCCGAGCCGCCGCGCTCCTCGCGATGCTCCCGGTCCTCCTTGCGCTCCCGACCGGCGCCATGGCCGACCGCGAGCGCCACATCCGCGCGAGGATCACGCCGCCGTCCAAGGCGGTGCTCCGCGAGATCTTGACCTCACATCTGGACATCTTGCACGCCCACGGCGTCCGCCTCGACGTGCGCGTCTCCGAAGCCGAGCTCTCCACGCTGCGCGGCATGGGCTGCTCGGTCGAGATCGTCGACCAGGACGTCTACGAAAGCGCGCTTCGGGGCGGGGGCTTCCTCCCGCAGTACATCTCGTACTCCGAGGCGGTGGCGCGGCTCAACGCGTACGCGGCCACGTATCCGGCGATCGCACAGGTCACCGACATCGGCAACTCGGTCCAGAATCGCGACATCTTCGCGCTCAAGATCTCCGACAACGTGGGCGTCGACGAGAACGAGCCCGAAGTCCTCTACGTGGGGAATCACCACGCACGCGAGGTGATCACGCCGATCCTCACGCTGGCGATCGCCGACAGCCTCCTCACGAATTACGGCGACGATCCGCAGTTCACGCAGTGGGTCGACGAGCGCGAGATCTGGGTGGTCCCCACGATCAATCCGGACGGCCTCGTGTGGGTGGAATTGAACGATCTCTGGTGGCGGAAGAACCGCCGCACGAACGGCGGCGGCTCGATCGGCGTCGATTTGAACCGCAACTACGCGTTCCAGTGGGGCCACGACAACATCGGCTCGAGTCCGTTCGGATCCGACGAGACGTTCCGCGGCAGCGGCCCCGCATCGGAGCCCGAGATTCAAGCGGTGGTCGGGCTTCGTGAACTCGCGCCAGTTCGTGTTCAGCCACTCCTATCACAGCTACGGGAACTGGTGGCTGTGGGGGAACAGCTGGAAGCCGTCGTACACGGTCGATCAAGACATCTTCGCGGGATACGGAGCCCTGGTCGCGTCGCTGAACGGCTACGAGCCGGGGAATCCCGCGACGGGCACGATCTACCTCACGAACGGCAGCTCCGACGACTGGCTCTATGGTGCGCCCGCGCATCCCAAGATCTTCGCAATGACGCCCGAAGTCGGGGGTGATTTCGACGGCTTCCATCCCTCGGCCGCGCGCATTCCGGTGCTCGTCGCCGAGAACATGCCGACCGCCTGGCTCGCGCTCCAATATGCCGACCGTCCGGGCCGGCTCGCGCCTCCGGGACCGCCGACGTTCAACGCGATTCCGCCGAGCGGAAACGGCGACTACACCGTGACGTGGAACACGCCGACTGTCGCCGACACCCAGCCGGTCGTGTACGAGCTCGTCGAGAAGACCGGCCCCGCCACGGTGACCGATGGATTCGAGTCGGGCACCGGGAACTTCGAACACGGACGGATGGGTGACGTCGGGCGTGCGCAAGTTCGCCGGCTCGTTCAGTCTGTTCGGTGGCAACGCCGATCGGCTGGATCGCGTCTGCCTCATGAAGGAAGGGCGCGTCGTGCAGCCCGGCGACAACTTCACGTTCCGCGCCTGGTACAACACGGAGTCGGGCTACGACTACTTGTACGCGGTCCTCTCCACCGACGGCGGGCGCTCGTTCGTTCCGCTCGCAGGCACGAACACGTCGATGGTCGATCCGAACGGGCGCAACGCCGACAACGGCATCACCGGATCGTCAGGAGGGGCGTTCATCCCGATGACGTTCAGCCTCGCCGCGTACGTGGGACAAACCGTGTGGCTCGGCGTGCGCTACAACACCGACGAAGGGACGACGAACGAAGGCGTTTACGTCGACGAGATGGGTCTCGTCCCGACGTACGCAACGTCCACGATTCTCTCCTCGACGATCGCGACCACGTCGTTCCCGATCACCGGCAAGCCCAACGGCACGTACTGGTACGTGGTCCGCGGCCAGGACGCCGAAGGCGTTTGGGGATACGTTTCCGCGCCGACCTCGGCGGTGGTGAACGCCGCGACCACGATCGCGAACATCGCATCCTCCAGCCAGCTGGTCCTCGACAGCGGCCGGCCAACTCCGTTCTCGCGCTCCACCGCGATCCACTTCAGCCTGCCGACCGCGGGTGTTCACTCCCTGATCGTCTACGATGTCACCGGGCGCCAGATCCGCACGCTCTCGCATGGAGAGCTCCCTGCGGGGCCCGCGGAAGTCTCTTGGGACGGACGCAACGAGGACGGGATCCCCGTCCCGTCCGGCGTGTACTTCTACCGGCTTACGGCCCCGGGGGGCCGGCTGGAAAGGCGCACCGTCCTTCTCCGGTAGCGGCGCGTGGGTTTCGGGTGCGGGGGCGGCGTGACACGGAGAACTTCGAAGAAAATTCAGGGATTCGGTGCGGTTCGCTCGCTGGGCAAGGGACCGCTCTCGTTCTCGTCGTTCCTGAAAGCCTCGCTCACGCTCACCGCGTGCTTTCTCCTCTTTGCGGCCGCGGTGTTCGTCGCGCTCTTGCTCCGATATCAGAACGAGCTTCCTTCGACGGCGCACCTCGAGAGGATCGAGCCGCCGTCGAACACCCGCATCTTCGATCGTGAGGGCCGCTCGCTCGGGGATCTCTTCGCCGAGGATCGCATCGTCGTTCCGCTCGAGGAGATTCCCGCGCCGATGGTGGCCGCCGTGCTCGCCGCGGAGGATCGCCACTTCTACGACCACTGGGGCATCGAGATTCCGGCGCTGGCTCGCGCGGCGGTCGCGAACGTGCGTTCCCGGCGGACCAGCCAGGGCGGGAGCACGATCACGCAGCAGCTCGCGCGCAACCTGTTCCTCACGCACGAGCGCACGATCACGCGCAAGATCAAGGAAGCGCTGCTCACGATCCGCCTGGAGAGGATCTACTCGAAAGACGAGATCCTGGGCATGTACTTCAATCAGATCTACTACGGAAACGGCGCCCACGGCGCGAAGTCGGCGGCGCGCGAATACTTCGGCAAGGACCTCTCCGAGCTCACGCTGCCGGAGTCGGCGTATCTCGCGGGGCTGCCCGCGAATCCCTCGCTCTACGATCCGCGCAAGAAATCCGAGAATGCGAAGCGCCGCCAGGAAGTCGTGCTCGCCATGATGGTGCGCTCCGGCGCAATCACGCGCGACGAAGCGGACGTCGCTGCCGCCGAGCCGGTCGAGATTCTGGCCGGAGATCGGCGCACGATGCAGGCGCCCTACTTCGTCGAGCACGTTCGCCAGGCGCTCGCCCAGCGCTACGGGGAAGAGCGTTTGTATCGAGACGGCCTCCAGGTGATCACCACCCTCGATCTCGGAATCCAGCGCACCTGCGAAGAAGCGCTGGAGACGCAAATGAAGAAGCTCGAGAAGATGAACCGGTACAAAGTCGTGCGCGACGCCGCAGCGGAGGTCGAGCCGGAGACGCCCTCCAAGAGCACCCCCTATCTCCAGGCGGCCCTCGTCTGCCTGGACACTCGCTCCGGCGAGGTGCTGGCGATGATCGGCGGACGCGACTTCTGGGAGAGCCGCTTCAATCGCGCGACGCAGGCGAAGCGTCAGCCCGGCAGCTCGTTCAAGGTGTTCGTGTATTCCGCGGCGATCGAGGAAGGAATCGGACCGTCGACGATTCTCCAAGATGAGCCCCTCGAATTGGCGATGCCGAACGGGGACATCTACTCGCCGGCGAACCATGGCGGCACGTTCGAGGGAGCGATGACGATGCGCGATGCGCTGGTGCGCTCGATCAATGTGCCCGCCGTGCGCACGATCCTCACCGTCTCGCCCAAGAAAGTGGTCAAGGTGGCGCAGCGTTTCGGCATCACCACCAAGCTCCGTGCGGTTCCTTCGCTGGCGCTTGGCTCTTCGGAAGTCACGCTGCTTGAGCTGACCGCGGCCTACACCGTGTTCCCGAACGGCGGAATCCTGCATCGGCCGTGGTTCGTGCGCGAGATCCGCGACCGCAACGGCGCGGACCTGGAGCGCGGCCGCATGGAGAGCGAAGAGGCGCTCGCCGAACCGGTGGCGGCGGTGATGACCGACCTGCTCGAAGACGTCATGGACCGGGGGACGGGGTATCCGGCGCGCGCCGCCGGATTCCGGGAGCCGGCGGGAGGCAAGACCGGCACCATGGACGAGTTCACCGACGCCTTCTTCGTCGGCTTCACTTCCATGTACACCATGGGCGTGTGGGTGGGATTCGACACGAAGAAGTCGATCGGCCACGAGATGACCGGAACGGCGGCGGCGCTTCCGATCTGGACGGCGGCGATGCTCAAGATCCACGAAGGAAAGAAGGGCGCGAAATTCGACATGCCCGACGGCGTCGTCTCTCGCGAAGTCTGCATGGAGTCGGGGTATCTGGTGACCGCCGGATGCATCAATACGCGCCGCGAGATCTTCCCGGAAGGGAAGCAACCCAAGGAGCTCTGCCCGATCCACAACGCCGGGCGTACGCTCGATCTCCACCAGGACGATCGCTCCTTCGAGCTCCTCGACCGCCAGTCCTGGGAAGAGTCCTACCCGAACGACGAAACGAGCCGCTGACCCTGGGCCAAGCGAACCGGGGAGGCGCCGGCGGAGGCCGACCCCGCGGGCCGGGATGAGCCCTTGCCGGAACGGCCCGGGATCCGATAGACTGCTCGGCCGATTTCCATCCTGGAGGAACGCGTGGCCAAGACCAACCGCGAGAAGATCCGCCTCGTGTCGAGTGCCGGGACGGGATACTTCTACACGACGACCAAGAACCGGCGAACCCATCCGGACAAGGTCAAGTGCAACAAGTACGACCCGAAAGCCCGCAAGCACGTGGAGTTCGTCGAACAGAAGATGAAGTAGCCGCCGCCCGGCAGGTCCGGGCGAGCCGGCGTTGCGCCTTAAGGAGCACTGATGAGCCGTGTCTGCAAGATCACGGGGATCCGGGTCCGTACCGGAAACTCCGTGAGCCACGCGAACAACAAGACGAAGCGCACGTGGAAGCCCAACCTCGTGTCCAAGCGCTATTTTCTGGAAGAGGAAAACCGCTGGATCACGCTGCGCATCTCCACCCGGGGCATGCGCACGATCGACAAGCGGGGCCTCGCCTCGGTCGTTCGCGAGCTGCGCGCGAAGGGCGAAAAGGTCTAAAGAAGCTGCACGTTTCGCCGGCACGTGAACGCACGTCGCCGGCGCTGCCTCAAGCCGTGACCCGCTCGAGGACGAGGGGACGCGGCTTCGTTTCGCCGTCGCCGATGCGCATCGCCCCCACCAGGCGCTCCGACGCCGCAGCGGCCGCGTCCTCGCTCGCGGCGTGGACCTCCGCGAGAATGTCGCCCACGCCGATCTCGTCGCCGATTCGCGCCTTCATCACGAATCCGACGCGCGGATCGATGGCATCGCCGATCTTCGTGCGCCCCGCCCCGAGCGCGTTCGCGGCATAGCCGATCTCGCGGGCATCGATCGCTTCGATCGCGCCCGCGCCGCATCGCTTTCACGGGCCGCACCACGGGAGCACCGGGCAGCCCGCGTCCCCTCTCCTCCAGCGCGCGCGCATCGCCTCCTTGGGCCTGCACCCACGCGGCGAATCGCTCGCGCGCGGCCCCCGACTCCAGCGCGCGCCGCACGCGCTCCCGAGCAGCATCCGCCTGCGTCTCGACGCCGCTCTCTTCCAGCATCGCGCCCCCGAGGACGACCACGAGCTCGACGACATCGGCGGGTCCCTTCCCTTCCAGGACATCGATCGACTCGCGAATCTCCAGCGCATTTCCCACCGCGTGCCCGAGCGGCTCATCCATCCTGGTCAGGAACGCGACCGCGTTTCGCCCCAGAGCCCGGGCCACGCCGACCAAGGATGCCGCCAGCGCGCGCGACTCCGACTCCGTGCGCAGGAACGCGCCCGATCCCGTCTTCACGTCGAGAACGAGACCGCTGATCCCGGCCGCGAGCTTCTTGGAGAGAATGCTCGCCGTGATCAGCGGGATGCTGGGAACGGTTCCGGTCACATCGCGCAGCGCGTAGAGCTTCGCGTCCGCGGGAGCGAGTCGTGCGGAAGCGCCGGCGATCGCGAATCCGTGATCGCGAACGATTCTGCGAAGCTCGGCAACCTCCAGATTCGTGCGCAGTCCGGGGATCGATTCCAGCTTGTCGAGCGTTCCTCCGGTGTGACCGAGCCCGCGCCCCGAGATCATGGGGATCCATGCGCCGCACGCCGCCACCGCGGGAGCCAGAGGAATCGAGATCTTGTCGCCGACGCCGCCGGTGGAATGCTTGTCGACGGTGGCTCCGGAAAGATCGTCCCAGGAGAGCACGTCGCCGGAATGCAGCATCGTCGACGTCAGATCGGCGGTCTCGCGCGACGTCATGCCGCGGAAGAGCACCGCCATGAGCCACGCCGCGATCTGATACTCGGGCACGGATCCATCGAGAAGCCCGCGCACGAGCGCGGAGATCTCTTCGGACGTGCACTCCAGACCGTCGCGCTTTCTTTCGAGGATTTCCGGAACGTTCATGCGCGGCGCAGACGAGCCGCGTTCGGCGCCGCCCCGGCGCGCTCCTCCTGCACGATCGCGAGCGAGGCCGACGCCCCGATGCGCGTCGCGCCCGCATCCACCATGCGCCGGGCGATTTCCGCGTCGCGAATTCCTCCCGCCGCCTTCACGCCCATGTCCGGGCCCACCACACGGCGCATGAGCGCGACATCTTCCACGGTGGCGCCCCCGGGACCGAAGCCGGTCGAAGTCTTCACGAAGTCCGCTCCGGCCGCCTTCGCGAGCGCACATCCTTCGATCTTTTCCTCGTCCGTCAGATACGCATTTTCGAGAATGACCTTTACTCTCGCGCGCGGGTGTCCGCATTCCACGACCGCGCGAATGTCGCGCTCCACGGTCGCGTAGTCGCGCGACTTCAAGGCGCCGATGTTGATGACCATGTCGAGCTCGGTCGCGCCGTCGAAGACCGCGCGGCGCGCTTCGAAGCACTTCGTCTCCGGCTTGTTCATGCCGTGCGGAAATCCGATGACCGTGCACACTTTGACGGGCGTGCCGGCGAGGAGCTCCGCGCACAACGCCACCCAGTGCGGCTGCACGCAAACCGAAGCGAAGACGTTGGCGCGCGCTTCCGCGCACAGGCGCTCGATGTCCTCGCGAGTGGCGTCGGGCTTCAGAATCGTGTGGTCGATCAGCGCGGCGAGGCCGGGCGCCGAGGGCGCGCCCAAGGCGCCGCTGATGCGGCAGATTCCGAGATCGCGACAAAGGTCGACGAGACGGCCCTCTTCGACCGTGACCTTGCCGTGCTCGCACGAGCACTCGCCGGCACACGCGCACGCCGAATCGTGCGAGGGGCCGGGATGAGCGCCCGCTTCCTCTCCGCGAAGCTCGGCAAGCACTTCGCGCGTGACCAAACGGATCAGCTCTTCGCGGTTCACGATTCCAGCTCGCGGATCTTCTGGACGCGGCGCAGATGCCGGTCGCCTTCGAACGGGGTCGCGAGCCACACGCTGGCAATGCGCATGGCCTGCGGCAGCGAGATCCTCTTGGCGCCGAGGGAGAGAACGTTGGCGTCGTTGTGCGCGCGGCTCGACACCGCGGCATCCACATCGGCGACGACGGCGGCGCGAATCCCCGCGATCTTGTTCGCGGCGATCGCGGATCCGATGCCCATCGTGTCGGCGACGATGCCCGCACCCGCCTCCCCGCGCTGCACGGCGCGCGCGACGGCGGCGGCGAAATCGGGATAGTCCACCACGGCATTTCCGCGCGTGCCGCAATCCACGACCCTGAACCCCTTCCCCGCCAGGTACCGCGCCAGCTCATCCTTGAGCACGACGCCGCCGTGATCCGCGCCGAGCGCCACCACCCGGGGTGGCCAGGGCGAGGCCGCCGCCGCGCGCGCCGCGTCGCTCAACGCTCGCTCTTCAAGCGAAACGCATGCGGAAGGAGCTCGTCGAGACGCGCTTCTTTCATGCCGTCCGCGCCCTGCACCAGCACGCGCATGCTGCCGGGGGCGAACTCGGCCAACACTTGCCGGCAGGCGCCGCAGGGCCACGGCGTCGGACCTCCCTCCGCCACGATCGCGATCGCCGCGAATCGGCGCCCTCGCCGGATCGGCGAGGCCGCGCGCCCGTGCTGCGAAGATCGCGTTGCGCTCCGCGCAAATCGAAAGCCCGTACGATGCGTTCTCCACGTTGCAGCCACTCACGATCTCACCGCTGGCGGTGAGCAGCGCCGCGCCCACGGCATAACCCGAGTACGGAACATAGGCATCGCTCAATGCGCGCCGCGCTTCAGCGAGCAAGGCCGCGTCCTTCTCTCTCTCTCCGCCGCTGGTCATGCGCGCAGTCTCGCGCGTTCGCCGAAGGCGGGCAAGTCGCGAAGGAACGAGCGCCCGTGAGGAAGCGGACCCACTCCGAAGCGCTCACAGACGGTCGCGCCGAGATCGGCGAAGCTCGACCGCACGCCGAGTGCAACGCCCTCCCCGCCCCCGCTCCACACCAGAAGCGGCACCTCCTCGCGCGAATGATCCGTCGACGGCGAGGTCGGATCATTTCCGTGATCGGCGGTGAAGACGACCAGGCCGTCGGGAGCGGCGGCGTTCAGAATCGCCGGGACGCGCGCGTCGAGCTCCGTAAGCGCGCGGGCCATTCCCACGGGATCGTTGCGGTGACCGAAGAGCGTGTCGAACTCCACGAGATTCGTGAACACGAGCCCGGAGCGAAGCCGGCCCAGCTCCTCGATCGTCGCGTCGACGCATTCCATGTTCGGAATCACGTGGCGGCTCCGGGTGATGCCGCGCGCGGCGAACACGTCGTCGATCTTCCCGACCGACACGACATCGTGACCCGCGGCATGAAGCAAATCGAGCATCGTCGGTCCCGGCGGCTCCAGGGAAAAATCGCGCCGGCGCTCGGTGCGCCGCCAGCTCCCCGGAGCTCCGACGAACGGTCGCGCGATCACCCGGCCGACGGCGTGCTCGCCTTGCAACACCCGGCGCATCGCGCGGCAGATTTCGAGGAGGCGCTCGATCGGAATCACCTCTTCGTGTGCCGCGATCTGGAAGACGGAGTCCGCGGAGGTGTACACGATCGGCCGGCCGCTCTTCACGTGCTCTTCGCCCAGGCGATCCAGGATCTCCGTGCCCGACGCAGCGACGTTCCCAAGCGCGGGCCGCCCCGCGATCTCCTCGAACGCGCGCATCACATTTTCGGGAAACCCGTGCGGATACGTCGGCAGCGGGCGATCGAGCTCGATCCCCGCCATTTCCCAATGTCCGGTCGTGGTGTCCTTGCCCGCGGAGCGTTCGCGCATGCGACCCCACGACGCCTGCGGAGACGCCGCGGGCGGCACCCCTTCGATCGCAGTCACATGGCCGAGTCCCAAGCGCGCGAGCTCCGGGAGATGCAGCCCGCCGACGGCGCGTGCAGTGTGTGCCAGCGTGTTCGTGCCCGCATCGCCGAAGGATGCCGCGTCCGGCGCGGCGCCCGCGCCCACCCCATCCAGCACGATCACGGCGACCCGGGCCACGGCGCCTCCATCTCCGTTCCGAGAAGCGTGCGCGCGCCGACCCACCGCCCGTGACGGCGCCAGACCCGTGGCACACGCCGGCCGATGCCGATGAGCAGCTCGTACGGAATCGTTCCCGCGAGGCGCGCGAGCTCGGAAACCGGAATCTCCGCGGACTCTTGCGCGCCGAACAGCACGACCTCGTCGCCGTGCGCCGCATCCGGAATCTCGCGCAGGTCGAGCACGGTCGTGTCCATGGTGACGCGCCCCAGGATCGGTGCGCGCCGCCCCCGCACGAGTGCGCGCCCTTTTCCCGAGAGCGCCCAGGGATAGCCATGCCCGTAGCCCACGCCCGCGGTTCCGACGCGCATTTCCTCGGGCGTGACGAAGTCGCCGCCGTAGCTGATCGCGTGTCCCGCGGGCATGGTGCGCACTTGCACGAGACGGGTCGCGAAGCGCATCACCGGGCGAAGGCCCGCCGGCGGCGCGAGAATGTCGGAGGTGACCACGCCGTACGCCAGAATTCCGGGGCGCACCATGTCGAGGTGCGACGCGGAGTGATTCACGATGCCGGCGCTGTTCGCGGCGTGCAGCACACCGGGATCGATCCCGGCCTCGCGGCACGCCGCGACCACTCCGGCGAACACGGCCAATTGTCGCGCGACATCCGGGCCGGCACAGACGGAATCCGCCTTCGGAAAGTGGGTGAAGAGTCCGGCCAGACGCATTCCCGGCTCTCGCGCGAGCGCGCCCAGGAATTCCACCGCGTGCCCCGGCTCGATTCCCGATCGGCCCATCCCGGTGTCGATCTCCACGTGGCAGGTGGTGACGCGCCCCCGGGCCGTCGCGGCGCGTCCCACGGCGCGCACCACCTCGAGATTTCCCAAGGAAGGCGAGAGCTCATGCTCGACAATGCGCTCCGCCTCGAACGGGAGGCTTGGCGAGAGCACGATGATCGGCAGCGAGATCCCCGCGCGGCGGAGCTCGATCCCTTCGTCGAGCGTCGCCACCCCCAGCGAGTGGCACCCTTCCTCTTCGGCGACGCGGGCGACCGGCGGGGCGCCGTGGCCGTACGCATCGGCCTTCACCACCAGGTGGATCTTCACGCCGGGCCCGACGATTCCCCGCACGATGCGAAGATTGGACGCGAGCGCGTCCAGGTCGACCTCGACCCACGTGCTGAGTATGTCCGGGCGCTCGTTCACGCAGGGAGAATACCGCGGGATCCTTGATCGATGAAGGGCGCTGGCGTAGGCTCGATCGATCATGGCGCTGAAGCCGTCCGACATCGAGGAATCCGCGGCGGCGTTTCGACGCCTCGTGGAGCTGGAAGAACGCCTGCGCGGGCCGGGAGGATGCCCCTGGGACGCGGTGCAGACGGTGGAGACGCTGAAGCCCAATCTCCTCGAGGAAACCTACGAGGCGCTCGAAGCGCACTCCTCCGGCGACCCGCAAGAGTTTCGCGAAGAGCTCGGGGACCTTCTGTACGTCCTCGTGTTCATGGCGGTGGTGGCGCAGGAAGAGGGACTCTTCTCGATGCGCGACTGGATCCAGGGCGCGTACGACAAGATCTACCGGCGCCACCCGCACGTGTTCGGGGATGCCGCGGCCCGCACGCCGGACGACGCGAAGCGCGTGTGGGAGGAGATGAAGAAGGCCGAAGGAAAAACGGATCGCGAGTCCGCGCTCG
Organism: uncultured Gemmatimonadales bacterium; assembly: GCA_963725045.1. GTDB lineage: Bacteria > ARS69 > ARS69 > ARS69 > ARS69 > CAVRWY01. The sequence goes on along the minus strand of CAVRWY010000017.1, from coordinate 20,652 downwards.
ACGGGATTCCGCACAATCTCCCCGCGCTCTTGCGCGCACGGCGCGTCCAAGAACGTGCCGCCGCGATCGGCTTCGACTGGGAGCATCCCGATCCGGTGTTCGCGAAGGTCGAGGAAGAGATGGAAGAGGTGCGCCGCGCCTATCACGCTGGCGACACGGCCCACGCCGTCGAAGAGCTTGGCGACGTGCTCTTCGCGGTCGTGAACTTGCTGCGCTTCCTCAATCGCAACCCCGAGGAAGTCCTGGTGGGGACGATCAAGAAATTCGAGCGGCGATTCCGCCAGGTGGAGCGGGCGATGCGCGATCAAGGGCGCGCCATGACACTCGCGGAGATGGACGCCGTCTGGGAGAAGGCGAAGAGCGAAGAGCGCTAGGGCGCTCGCCGGACTCGACGCGATCTGCAGAAGCACTCCCGATGGGCGGGGCTCCGTGAGGGCCTCGACTCCCAGTATCTCTCGTCTCGCATACGTTCCTCAGCGCGCCGGCGGCTCGCCTGTTGCCCAGATTCCCGGAGCCTTTCGGCTCGCGCTTTGCTCCGACGTGGAGCATGAATTTTCTGTGTTTGTGGTACGCAGGCTCGCCGAAAGGTACCGGGACTCTGGGCGGCGACCGCCGGTGCGCCTCCGGTACGCCAGCTCGCCTCGAGACACTGGGAATCCGAGGCCCTCTGAAAGTCGAGCCTCGCACTGCGATGACGCTGCTCGGCGAAAGCCCCGGGACTGCGGAGGCGGCCCATCGTCCGTGCGACGTTCAACACAGACCGGCGACACAGCTCCGCTCGCTGTGGGACTTGCGGAGCGGTCGAGCGATCTCGGCAATTGCTGAAGCCTACGGCGCCGCCGCTCCGGACACCGGCTTGGACCACTCCAGCCCGAACACGATCTGCCAGTTCGGATACATCTCCTCGGGCCTGCGCCAGCGCGTGGTCGACGTCTGATCCGTCGCCAGCGCGATCTTGCTGCCGAGCATCGCTCGGATCGATTTCCCGAAGCGCATGCGCATCCCGGGCGTCAGGAAGAGCGGGTTTTCCTGGAAGGCGACGTCGTCGTCCAGCAGGTCGTCGAGGAGAAGCTCGGCGAACAGCGTGAGCTTGCGCGACCCCAGCTCGAGCGCGGTGCGCAGATCGATCTGATCGTTCTCGACACGCGGATACGCCGGATCGAAGAAGAACGTGGGCTCATCCTCGAACGTGTTGCCGAGATGCCCGTTTCGCCAGCGGTAGCCGAGATTCACGTGAAGGCGAATGATGTTGATCGCGCTCGATTCATGGATGGGAATCGTCGCGATCGCTTGCAGCGCAGGATCGTACGACCCCGATCCATAGCCGAGCCCCTCGCTCCCCCAAGGAATGCTGGTGCTTGCGGCCACCGCCGTTTGGACTCCCCCCCACGACCAGGGGAGGCGCACCTTCGCGCCCACCAGCCCGTCGGCCCCACCGCCGGACGCATCGTTCCCGAGCGACTCGTGTACGCCGTCGGCGCGGCCGAATACCTCGAGCCAGCCACGCCATCCCACGGCGCCGGTGACGCCGCCGCTCCACACGTCGCGCTCTTCGCCAGAGACCGGATCTTCGGTGGAGTGCACGCTGTAGCGCGCGCCGGTGAGCGCAATGCGGAATGCGCCCGACGCGGGGACGGTGGCCGTGCGCACGTCGAAGAGTCCCTCGCCCCCGGCGTGCGACGTCTGGGCGAACGACGGCCACGCGACGAAGCACGAGGCCCCGGCGAGGAGCGCGGAGCGAAGGAGCTTCACTTCTTCTCCGGCTGATCCTTCTCCGCCGAGGAGGGGGCGCCGGAGCGGACGACTGCCATGCGAAGCTCGGTCAGGACGCTGCGCAGCATGCGCTCTTCATCGGCGGCGAGATTTCCGCGGGTCTTCACCTCGATCATTTCGAGCGTGTCGATCATGCCGCGCGCGGACGGAACGTCCTTCGCTTCGAGAAGCTCCATCGCCGAGGCGCGCAGCGTGAGCACGAGCCCGTAGAGAATCGTCGCGTGCTTCCCGAGCTTCGTCGGAAGTGTCGTTCATCGCCGCGCTCCTTCCGCCGCGGCGCGCGGCGTCGGAGGGAGAATCGCGTCCACCCCCATGTACGGGCGCAGCGCGTCCGGAATCTCCACGGTGCCGTCGGCGCGCTGATAGGTCTCCAGCAGTGAGATGAACGTGCGCGGGGTCGCGAGCCCGGAGCCATTGAGCGTGTGGACCAACGCGATCTTCCCTTCCTCGGGGCGGTAGCGAATCTTCATGCGCCGCGCCTGGAAGTCCCCAAAGTTCGAGCACGAGCTGACCTCGAGCCACTTCTTCTGACCCGGGGCCCAGGCTTCGAGGTCGTACTTCTTGGTCTGCGTGAAACCCATGTCTCCCGCGCACATCGACAAGACCCGGTAGCGCAGCCCCAGCGCCTGCAGAATCCCCTCCGCGTCGGCGACGAGATGCTCCAGCTCCTCCATCGAGGAGGACGGTTCCACGAAGTGCACCAGCTCCACCTTGTTGAACTGATGGAGCCGGTTGAGCCCGCGCACGTCGCGCCCGTGCGATCCCGCCTCGCGGCGAAAGTTCGGCGTGTACGCGGCGTAGCGGATGGGAAGGTCCTCGAGGCTCAGGATCTCGTCGCGGTGCAGGTTCGTGACCGGGACCTCCGCGGTCGGAACGAGGTAGAGCTCGTCGCGGGTGGCCACGTACATCTGGTCTTCTTTGTCGGGGAGCTGGCCGGTCCCCGTCGCGCTCTCGGCGTTCACCAGAATTGGTGGAAAGACTTCGAGATAGCGCCCGGACCTCGTGTGACGGTCGAGGAAGAACGAGATCAGCGCACGCTCCAGGCGAGCCCCCATTCCGCGGTACACCGGGAATCCGCTCCCGGTCACCTTCACGCCGCGCTCGAAGTCCAGGATGCCGAGGCGCTCGCCGAGCTCCCAATGCGCGAGCGGCTCGAACGGGTAGGTCCGTTCGGCTCCCACTTCACGGACCACCACGTTGTCCTCGGGAGTGCGACCGGGAGGAACGGAATCGTCGGGCAGGTTCGGGACCGTGAGCAGGAGCGCTTGCAGCTCGTCTTCCACCGTTCGGCGCGACTCTTCCAGCGTCTTGATCTTCTCCCCGATCGCCCGCACTTCGCTCTGGTCTTCGGAGGCGTCCTGCCCCGCCTTCTTCTTCTTCCCGATCTCCTCCGAGCGGCGGTTGCGCTCCCTTTGGAGCGACTCCACATCCTGGAGCACGCGGCGGCGCTCCTCGTCCTTGCGTAGAATCGCATCCAAATCGACGGGGAAGCCCTTGGCTTCGGCCCCTCGGCGAACCCGTTCGGTTTCTTCTCGGATGATTCGGAGATCGAGCATGAAACGAGCCCTCGAAATGCTCCCGCGCAGGAAGCCGGGAGAATACCCCGGATTCTGAGGGGCAACAACGAAGCCGGCGCGCGAAGGAGCGCCGGCATCGAAGGAGAATCGCGTGCCGGAGCTTCCGGAGCTCGAGGTCATTCGCGAGCGGCTCGAAGCGAGAGTCTCGGGGCGGCGGCCCACCCGCATCCTTCACGCGGATCCGTTCGTGCTTCGCACGCACACGCCCGCTTTGGAGTCGTTCGTAGGGGTGCCCGTGACGAGAGCGCTGCGGCTGGGCAAGTCGCTCGCGCTCGTCTTCGAGGGCGGCGCGGTTCTGGCGTTCCACCTCATGCTCGCGGGACGGCTCCATCTTGTGGACGCCGCGCGATTTCGCCGGCACGCCAAGCGCACTCGCCTGGCGATCGCGTTCGCCGGCGGCGACGGCGACGACGGCGAAGTCTTGGAGCTCACCGAAGCGGGAACCAAGCACAGGGCCTGGGTGCGCGCCGGAGAGAGCCTCGAGTCGCTCGATCTCGAGCCCGAGGGAATCGACCCGATGTCGCCGGAATTCACGGCCGCCGCGCTCGCGCGGGTGCTTCGCGCGGAGAACCGGCGGATCAAGTCGGCGCTTCGCGACAGCACCGTCGTGTCCGGAATCGGCAATGCGTATTCCGACGAGATTCTCTTCGACGCGCGGCTCTCGCCGATGCGTCTCACGTCTTCGCTCGACGATGCGGAGATCGCGCGGCTGGCCGAGTCGATTCCCGCGCTGCTGCGCGCTTGGATCGAGCGCGTGCGAACGGCCTGCCCCACAGGACTGCCGGCATCACAGAAGGACTGGCGGCGGGAGATGGCCGTCCACGGGCGCGCGGGACTCCCCTGCCCCGCGTGCGGCTCGACGATCGCGATGATCTCGTTCCGCGATCACGAGACGAACTACTGCCCGACCTGCCAGAACGAAGGAAAGCTCCTGGCCGATCGCCGCCTCTCCCGCTTCGGGATCCGCCGCGCCCCGCGCGCACCGAAGCCGAGGGAATGAGCGATCGTCCGTAGGTCGGCGGGAGGGTCCGGAGTGCGGGCTTGCGTGGCGCGTCCATCCCTGCGAATCTTTCGCGCATGAGCGCAGCGCCCGAAGACGAAACCGAAACGGGAACGATGGACGCCGCGGTGGGGAGCGATCTCCTCGCCGGCAAGTCGGGGCTCATCGTCGGGGTCGCGAACGAGCGCTCCATCGCGTGGGGAATCGCGCGTCGCGCAGCCGCCGCCGGTGCCCGGCTCGCCTTCACGTTCCAGGGCGAAGCGCTGGAGCGCCGGGTGCGTCCGCTCGCGGAATCGGTGCGCTCTCCCCTGGTGCTCCCGCTGGACGTCAGCGACGACGCCCAAGTCGACGAAGCGTTCGATCGCGTCGGGCAAGCGTTCGGATCGCTGGATTTCCTGGTGCACTCCGTGGCCTTCGCGAACCGCGAAGATCTGGCGGGCCGGACGGTCGACACCTCCCGCGCCGGATTCTTGAAGGCGCTGGAGATCAGCGCGTACTCGTTCCTCCATCTCGCGCGCAAAGCCGAAAGCGTGATGCCGAACGGCGGGAGCCTGCTCACGCTCACGTACTACGGATCGGTGAAGGCCGTCCCCAACTACAACATCATGGGCGTGGCCAAGGCCGCGCTGGAAGCGTCGGTGCGCTATCTCGCGATCGATTTGGGACCGAAGGGGATTCGCGTGAACGCGATCTCCGCCGGGCCGATCAAGACGCTCGCGGCCGCGGGAGTCTCCGGGCTGCGCGGCATGCTGCAGGATGCGGTGGATCGCGCGCCGCTCAAACGCAACGTGGACATCGACGACGTGGGCTCCGCCGCGCTGTATCTGCTCTCACCGCTCTCCAAGGGCGTGACCGGCGAGATCCACTACGTCGATGCGGGATTCAACGTCACCGCGATGTGAGCTCACCGTCGAGGAAGAGCCGCAGCTGACGGATGTGTCGTCCGGGATGGCAAATGGCGTGCTCCATCATCTGCTCGCCGTCGTACTCCTGCCCCCAGCGCGATTTGAAGCGCCCTTCGATCTGCGCGTCCATGACCGGCCCCAAAGCTTCGCGGGCGTGACGCACGGTGTCCAAGAGCGCCGCCTGGAACGTCTTCATGTCGGCGAGGTTCTCCGGGTCGGTGAAGCGGCGCTCGGGGCAAGGCACCCCGGCGAGATCCGCGACGTAGCGCACGTGCGAATAGCCGCACCCCACCACGTGACCCAGGATCGCCCGCACGCTTCCCTCGTCTCCCGGAACCGGGACGTCGAGAAGATCCTCGGGCAGCTCCTGGATGAACTCACCGAACTCCAGCATGGCGCGCTCGAACTCGTCGAGAAGCGCACGCTTGCAATAGTCGGACATGGGGCATTCCCTCCGCGGCGGATTCTCGCGCGAAGGAGGGTCCCGTGACAAGGGCGCGCGCGGCGGCGAGGAAGAGTCCAGCGGCGGCGGCACGCCCGCCGCAGCCCGGCGCGGCGTTGGAGGCCGTGGTGCGCCGCATCGTCGCCTGCGAGAAGTGTCCGCGACTTCGCGACTACTGCCGGGAAGTGGCGCGCGTGAAGCGGCGCGCGTTTCGCGATCAGGAGTATTGGGGGCGCCCCGTGCCGTCCTTCGGCGACATGGACCCGGCACTTCTCGTCGTGGGGCTCGCACCCGCGGCGCACGGCGGCAATCGCACCGGGCGCACGTTCACCGGGGACTCCAGCGGGGACTGGCTCTACCGCGAGCTGCACGACGCCGGATTCGCGAACCAGGCCGAGGCCACAGCGCAGGGCGACGGCCTGGTGCTCACCGGGGCCCGCATCACCAGCGCGGCGCGCTGCGCGCCTCCGGACAACAAGCCGACCGCCGCGGAGTTGGACACCTGCCGCGGATATCTCGTGGAGGAGATGCGCTTGCACGAGCATCTCGTGGTGGTGATTGCGCTCGGGCGCATCGGCTTCGACGCCGCGCTCCGGGCCGGGGCGGAGTCGGGGCGGCTCCTGTTCGATGCGCCGCCGCGCTTCGCCCACGGCGCGGAGTTTTCCACGCGCGACGGGCGCATCACGCTTCTCGCCAGCTACCATCCGAGCCGCCAGAACACGCAGACCGGCCGGCTCACGCGCGCCATGTTCCGCGCACCCTTCCAGAGAGCTCGCGAGATCGTGAATGCGCGCCGCGGCACTCTCCGGTAGAGTGCACGCGCGCAAACGAGCGCGCGGAGGTTCCCGTGTTCCAGCCCAAGCTCTTCTATCGTGAGCTCGACAGCCTGCTCCACGAGATCGACGTGGGCGCCGGCGACGACCTCTGGTTTCGCTGGCTCGTGAACCAGATCGTGGAGCGGTTCGGGACCGCGCTGTGGATCGAGAACGGGCGGCTCTACACGGAGACCGAGGGGGGCTTCGTGCTGGCGCACGACGTGCACTCGCGCGACCCGGAAGTCGAAGGGCTCCTCCTGGAAGCGGGCTATCCGCCGCTGGAGCTGGTGCTCGCCCACGGCACGTACATCTACGACGAGTCGGTGCGCGGCCAGAACGTCGCGCTCGAAGATCGCCTGGGCGGTACGGAGTCCGCCGCGATCCTGGTGAACTCCGACCCGCGCCGCATTCTGGCGTTCGGACTGCGCGAGGGATGGGAGCGTGAGCATCTGGACTTCGCGCTGAACACGATTCGCAACTCCGTGAACCAACGGCTCGCGCTCGTGCACTTGAAGACCGACTTCGCGCAGGCTTCCGAGATCCAGCGCAGCCTCTGGCCGAAGACGCTCCCGAGCTTCGCCGGCTACGTGCTTGCTGCACGCTCCATTCCGGCGAGCTCGGTCGGCGGCGATTTCTACGATTTCCTGCCCCAGGGTCCGGAGGCGCTCGCCATCGGCGTGGGCGACGCCTCGGGCCACGGGCTCGGCGCTGCACTCCTGGCGCGCGATGTGGTCACCGGGCTGCGCATGGGCGCCGAGCGCGAGCTCAAGATCGTGCCCATGATCGAGCGGCTGAACCGAGTCATCGGCAAGAGCATGCTCTCCACCAAATTCGTCTCGCTCTTCTACGGCGAGCTGGAATCGAACGGGAATCTCTTCTACGTGAACGCGGGGCATCCCTGGCCGTGGATCATCGGCGAGCACCCCATGCGTCGGCTGACTGTGGGCGGGTCGATCCTGGGTCCGCTGGAGACTTCAAGCTTCAAGCGCGGCTTCGCGCACATGGACCGTGGCGATGCTCTCGTCATCGTCACGGACGGCGTGCTCGAGCGCGAGAACAAGAAGGGTGAGATGTTCGGCGAGAACCGCGTGGAGCGCGCCGTGCGCGAAACTTTGGGGCAGAATGCGAAGGTGGTGCTCGACAACATCTTTCGCGCGGCGGACAAGCATGGCGGCGGTCGCCCTTGGGGCGACGACACGACCGCCGTGGTGTTGACGCGGGAGCCGCGGCCGCCCGGCGAGCCGGCGAAGGATGCTCCGGCGGGGAGAGTCTGACGGCTCGTGAGCCCTTACTTCTTGCGCATTCTCTCCAGCACGGCACCCGCCACCAAAGGCCAGGCAATCGTGGCGTCGGCGTAGACTTCCGCGAAGCGGCCGCCTTCGTCCGGGGGCACGAACTTCCCCCACGACACGCCTTCGGAGTAAGTGCACCCAGATAACCCGCCCCAATGCACCGGCTCGGGACAGATGCGCACCGCGTACGTGAAGCGCACGATCCCGCCGGGAATCCCGGTGCGCTTTTCTAGGATTTCCCAGAAAGGGCCGGCCTGCTGCCCCCAGTTACGCGGAACGCCGCCGCCGATCGTAAAAATGCCGAGGCGCTTCTTCGAGCGGCACAGCTCCGTGTAGTGCGCGAGGTCCAGGAACGGGTTGTACTGCAAGCGCGGCTTCTTCTCCAGATCGCGCCGGCGGTTCTGCACTTCGAAATCGAGGCCAAGCTCCGAGTCGGTGAACGCGGGCACGTACACGGGGATGCCGTTCTTGCGCGCCACCGGCAAGATGCCGCGCACGTGGCCTTCGGCGAGCAGCGTGTCGGCGATGCGGTCGTGGATCACTCGGCTGCACAGCACGGTGCCCGGATCCGCATCCTTCATGGCGCGGTCCATGATGCGCTCCACGTGATCCAGATTCGCTTCCGGCTCCAGCGTGTCGTACACGCGGTTGTAGCCCTTCTCGTAGAGCTCGGTGTCGTCCATGCGCGGGTCGTACTTGTAGTGATGCATGCCCGCAGTTTGCACGAAGCCGTGCGCCATCAAGGCGCCGGTGGAGATCACCGCGTCCAGGATCTTCGCGTCCATCATGTCGCAGAGGAGATGTCCCATCATTCCCACGGTCATCGCGCCGGAGAACGTGCCCACCACGAGGCAGTCCGGATCCTCCGCCATCGTCTGCACGATCTCCGCCGCCTCGCCGACTTGGCGCCCGCCGAACGAGGTGTGCTTCATCTCCGCGACGAGATCGGAGAGCGTGTGCACCTTGGAGATCTCCAGCGGAGAGACGGGCTCGAGGCCGTCGTCGCTGCCATGATGGAGCTCGCGTTGCGCGCCGGGAGCATGTGAGGCGGGCTTGGGCTTCGGGCTCATGCGCGGTCCTCCGTCGGGCGGCGGAGCCTATCACACGAGTCGTTTGCGGAGCACCAGCTCGTTGCCGCGGCCGGGGACGAAGGAGTGCTCGATCCCGGTCATCACGCGCTCGATGATCGCGATGCCGTAGCCTCCCTCGCGAAGCGCTTCGTCTCCCGTTTCGGGGGCTCGTGCATTTCCGCGCGGGTCGAACTCCTCTCCCGCATCTCGCAGCCGCGCGACCAGCTCGTTCGCCTCGCGCGCAAGCTCCAGCTCGATCGGACCCGCGTTGCGGCCGGCGTACGCATGGCGCACCACGTTGGCGAGCGCCTCCTGGATCGCCAGGCGAGTGTGGATCGTCACGGAGTCTTGTGGATCGAGATCGCATCCATCGACGAGGAAGCGCTGCACGAGCGCATTCAGGAACGGAAGCGAGGCCAGCGTTCCGTCGGCGCGCACGTGAAGACGCGGGCTTGCGGGTGTCGTGGCCGGACGGGGATAAGCCCCGGTCACGTCCTTCGGAGTCGGCTCCACGACGACCTTCCCTTCCGAAAGGGCGCACCGCGACGCGCCCCTCTCCTACCGGATAGAGGGATCATCGACCCCCGCCGCCACGGCATTGAGATTCGCCGTCAAGCCGGGCGCCCCGGAGGTCGATTTCCCAGGGGAGCGCACTCCCCGAAATCAACTCTATTCCTGGTGCCGACCCTCGGCCGCGAGCAACGGAGGATCCATGAAGACGACCATCGAGACGAAAGGCGCCGTGCTCCTGGTTCGCGTGCAGGCGATTCAGATCGGGGCCGACACCGCCGACGCGTTCCGCGCGCAGGTTCTCAAGGACCTCCCCCGCGAGGGAGCTCGCGTTGCGCTCGATCTCACCCAGGTCGAGTTCATGGACAGCTCCGGGCTCGGAGCACTGGTGAGCCTCTTGAAGGCGGTGCGCCCGACCGGCGAGCTGGTGCTGTTCGGATTGAAGCCCAGCGTGCAGGAAATCCTGCGGCTCACGCATCTCGACTCCGTGTTCGTCGCGGCGCCGACCGAAGAGGCGGCGTTCGGACTGTTCACGCGTTCCGCGACGGCCTGACCTCGGCGAGAGCGCGGGCCCGCCGCGCCACTGCTTCGGCAGTGAGCCCGAGCTTCTCCGCGACGACTTTCCCCGGCGCCGACGCACCGAATCGCGTGATGCCGTAGACGTCGTCGCCGGAGCCTGCCCATCGCCGCCAGGTCATTCCCGTTCCCGCTTCGACGAAGAGCCGCGGCACCCCCGGCGGGAGGAGCGCCTCTCGCTCCTTGTCGCTCGCGTCCGCGAACGTCTCCTGGCAGGGGATGGACACCACGCGCGCCGCGATCCCTTGTGCGCCCAGAAGCTCGGCCGCCGCCGCGCACAGCGAGACTTCCGAGCCCGACGCCGCGAGAACGATCGCGGGCTTCCCTTCCGCCGGTTCGCGCACCACACCGGCCAGCCCCACGGGCGCGGGCACGCCTTTCCCCTGCGCCCGCTCCAGCACCGGAAGAGGCTGGCGCGAGAGAACGATCAGGGTCGGGCCGTGTGATCGACGCAGCGCGTACGCCCACGCGTCGACGGTCTCGCGCGCATCCGCGGGACGCACCACATGGAGCCCGGGAATCACGCGCATCGCGTCCAGGTGTTCGATCGGCTCGTGCGTCGGGCCGTCCTCCCCCACCCACACGGAGTCGTGCGTGAACACGTGGATCACGGGAATCTCCATGATCGATGCGAGCCGGATCGAAGGGCGCATGTAGTCCGTGAACACGAGGAACGTGGAGCCGAACGCGCGCACTCCGCCGTGCAAAACGAGCCCGTTCACGATCGCGCCCATGGCGTGCTCGCGCACTCCGTAGAACACGTTTCGCCCGGAATAATCCGGCGCCTGCACCGGCGCGGCCCCTTCGACGTTCGTGAGATTCGACTCGAAGAGATCCGCGGAACCAGCAAGCAATGACGGCACTTGCGCCGCGACCACCTGAAGCACCTCGCGCCCCGCTTTGCGGGTCGGCACCCCCTCACCGGTCTTCCAGGTGGGAGGCTTCGCGAGGAGATCCGCGGGGAGCTTGCCGGCGAGCGCCTCCTCCCAGGCGAACGATTCGTCGGGGCGCGCCGCTGCGTACGCCTTGCGACGCTCCATCCACGACTGGCGCTCGCGGGAGCGCTCCGCTCTCCAACGCTCGAAATGCGCCTTCACCTCGCCGGGGACTTGCGAACGTCGCGTCCGGATCGACGCCGAGACGTTCCTTGATCGCGCGGATTTCCTCCGCGCCCAAGGGGGCACCGTGAGCTTTCGCCGTCCCCTCCGCCTTGGGTGCGCCCTTGGCGATCTTGGTTCGCCCCACGATGAGACTCGGTCGCTCCTTCTCCGCGAGGCATTGCGCGAGCGCGGCGTCGATCGCTTCCCGGTCGTGCCCGTCGATCGGACCCACCACGTGCCAGTGGTATGCGCGAAAGCGTGCGGCCACGTCCTCGGTGAACGCGAGCTTGGTGGAGCCGTCGATGGTGATGTCGTTGGAGTCGTACCAGACCACGAGATTCCCGAGCTTCCAGTGCCCGGCGAACGACGCGGCTTCCGAAGAAATGCCCTCCATGAGATCGCCGTCCCCCGCCAGACAGAACGTGCGATGCCCCGCCTCGCCATCCGGATTTCCGGGAAAGCGCGCGTGCAGGATGCGCTCGGCGAGCGCCATGCCCACGGCGTTGCCGAAGCCTTGCCCCAAAGGTCCGGTCGTCGTCTCCACCCCTGGCGTGAGCCGGTACTCCGGATGTCCCGGTGTCTTCGAGTCCCACTGGCGGAAGCGCTTGATCTCCTCCAGCGAGAGCGGGAAGCCGGTGAGATGCAGCATGGAATAGAGCAGCATGGACGCGTGCCCGGCGGAAAGCACGAAGCGGTCGCGTCCCGGCCACTCGGGATCGGCCGGATCGATGCGCATGTGCCGGAGCCACAGCACGGTCATGAAGTCGGCGCATCCCATCGGCGTTCCCGGATGCCCGGAGTTCGCTGCCTGCACCGCGTCGATCGAGAGCGTGCGGATCGTCGCGACGATCGCGTTCTCGATCTCGGGCGTGGCGCGCGTGCGCGGCGCGGATTCCAAGGCGGGCGTCTCGGGGGTCATGAGTCTCCTCGGGTTCGTCGGCGAAGGGACGAGCGCGTTTCCGCGGACGATAGGGGCTCGCGCTGCCGCGTGCAAATCCCCTCGCGCGGAACGCCGCGTCGACGCCGCGAGCGCGACGTGCCGCCGCGCGCGAGCACGCCCGCACCAGCGGGCCGAGCCCGCCGGACGAGAGCAGACGTCGCTCCACATCGGAGAGCGGCGCGAACGGGAACTGCGTTTCGAGGGCGTCGATCACGCCGCGATCGAAATCGATCGAGATCTCGATTCCCGGCCGAAGCACTGGAGACTCGATCGATGCGACGGAAGATAGAATCCCGCAGCGCCGCCACCAACGCCGGACACTCGATCACCGCGAACCCGTTGTTGAGCGCGTTGCGGCGAAATGTGCGCGCAATCGATGCGGCGACGACCGCGCGAATCCCGAACGCGTCCAGCGCGGTGACGGCTTGCTCGCGGCTGGATCCGCCGCCGAAGTTCCTGCCGGCCACGACGATGTCGCCGCTGCGCGCGATCGAGGCGAAGCGGGGCTCCAGATTGCGAAACACCGCGCGCGCCATCTCTTCCTTGGAGACGTCGTCGGTATACGTGAGCGAGGCCGGCCAGATCGCGTCCGTGCTCACTCCATCTCGGGGAATGAGCACGACCCCGCCGCGCACGGTGCCGAGCGCGTCGGCGGCGGCGGGCGGAACCGCGTGAGGTGCGGGCGCATTCGTCCTCGCCCGCATCCCGCGTCACCGTGACCCGCACACTCGTCTCCCTGCGCCGCATGCGGCACACCGTCCTCCGGCCCCACGATCACGCCCGCCGCCGCCGACGCCGCGACCACCGCGGGGCTCGCGATCCAGCAGGACGCAGCGGGATCGCCCATGCGCCCGGGGTAGTTTCGGTTGGTCGCGGAAATTCCCGTTTCCCCGGCGCGAAGCGTGCCGCGTCCGAGCCCGATGCACGGACCGCATCCGGAAGGGAGCGGAATCGCCCCGGCCGCGAGAAGATCGCTCCAGATTCCGGCCGCCTTCGCTTCCTCTTCCACCCGCGCGCTCGCCGCGCTCACGTACAGCTCGACGCCGTCCGCCACTTTTCTTCCGCGAAGCACGTGTGCGGCCGCTTCCAAGTCTTCGCGGCGCGCATTCACGCAGGAGAGCAGATACGCCTTCTGAATGGGAATGCGCTGTGCGGCGATCTCGGCGAGCGAGTGCAGCTCGCTGGGATCGCGCGGCCCGGCGACGAACGGCACCACGCTGGCGAGATCGATGGCGACGTGCGCGGCGTAGGACGCACCGGGGTCCGCCGGCGCCGTTTCGCGGGTCTCCGCCACGCAGGCGATCGCGCCCCATTCCGTGGTCATGTTCGCGATCGTCATCCGCTCATCGGCGGAAAGCGAAGCCAGCGCGGGCCCGCCCAGCTCGATCGCGGCGTTCTCCACGATGTCCTTGTCGACGCGGCCGATCAGCGCGAGCACGATGTCCTTCCCGGTGACGCCCGGCGCACGCTTCCCTTCCAAGGACACGCGCACGCTTCGCGGGATCTCCCACCAGGTCTCCCCCGTGGCCCAGATCGCGGCGGCATCCGAGCGCGTCACCGCCACCCCGAGCGCGCCGACCGCGCCGTACATGTTCGCATGGGAATCCGCGGCGACGACCAGCGCTCCCGGCCGTGCGAAGCCTTCCTCGATCATCACTTGATGGCCGATGCCGCGTCCCTTGGGGAAGAACGCGATGCCCTGCTCGCGGGCGAACGCTTCGATGCGCGCGTACTTCTGGAGGTTCGTCGCGGATTCGTTCTGGACGTCGTGGTCAAGCACGACGACCGGCTGGCGCGCGTCCCGAACGCGCGTGCCGCCCCAGGCGCGGAACTTGTCGATCACTGCGCTGGTGTTGTCGTGGGTCATGACGTGCGCGGGACGAATGCGAACGACGTCTCCCGCGCGAAGCGCACGCGCCGAAGAGTCCGGCGTGTGCGCTTCGACGATGCTCGAAACGAGGGTCTTCGGTCGACGCTCGGTCAGTGCGTCTCCCCGGCCGCGTGTGCGTGACCGTGGAAGCGTTCGAGCTGCTCCTTGTAGTACTTCTTGGCCGGGTCGTCCTGGATCGCCGCCTGGATCGCGGCTTCCGCTTCCGGCTTCTTCCCTTGGACGAAGAGAATCTCGGCGAGCGTGTCGTTCACCATCGCGCGGTCCGGACCCGCTTCGGCGAGCGCCACGCCTTCACGCGCCAACGCTTCCGCTTCCTTCAGATTCGTCTCGTTCTCGAAGCACCACCAGGCCATGCTGTTGAGCTGCGCGGGGTCCTTCTTCCATCCTTCGGGAAGCGTCGCCAATTTCAATTCGTAGGCCTTGGCCTTGTCCTTGTCGACGAGGAGCGCCTTGTCGACGAGAAGCGCCTGGCGCTGCTTCATGATCGCCGGATCCGTGGAGCTCGCCGTGGCGGCGAGCGTCGGCTCGATCGCCGGAACGAGGATCTCGGGCTTTCCGGCTTCGCTCCCGCCGTACGCCAGCGCCGAGGACAACGACGTCAGGATCACCGGATCCTGCGTCTTCGTCGCGAGCGAGAAGGTCGCGCTCTTTCTCCAGCTCGGTGACCGGGAAGGCTTTGTCGCGCATTCCCGCCGCGACCGCGTCCACCACTTCGAGACGCCGCGCCGGCGTCGGCTCGAGCTCGGCCGCCTTGCGCGCGTAGTCCAGGCTCTCCGTGTACTTCCCGCGCGTACCGTAGTAGCGCGAGAGCTTCTCAGCGTCGTTCGCGGTCGGAGACTTCTGGAAGCGCGCGGTCTTGGTCTCGATCGTCGTGGGGTCCGCGACCGCCGCGTCGAGCGTGCTCACGAACTCCGGCTTGTGATAGCCGCTCCACCGTTCGACCGTCTCGCCGGCGCCGTTCAGCAGAACGAACGTGGGATAGCCCTTGATGTCGAAGGTCTTCGCCAGCTCGATGCCCTCGCCTTTTTCGGCGTCGGTCTTGAAGAGCACGACCTGCCCGAGGCTCTTCTGCACTTCGGCGTCGCTCTCCGACGCGGCCGTGAAGCGTTTGCACGGGCCGCACCAGGTCGCATAGAAGTCCACCAGAAGGGGCTTCTTCTCCTTGTTGGCGAGCTCCTTGGCTTCGGCGAATGTCGCAGGCGAAGCCTGGGCGATCTGCCCGCCGAGACCCAACGCGAGGGCCGCGAAGAGCAGGACGGCGGGACGCAGGATCCGGGTCGTCATGAGAGGTCCTTTCGGGAGTGGGATGCCTTCCGCGCTTCGGGGCCGCGGAACCTCGCCGCCCTTGCCGGTCATGGAGTGAATGTGCGTCACCGGGGAGCCCTCTGGCAAGGGGGCCCGGGGACGGCGCCTGGACAGAGGGAGAATCGGACGGTACGGTGACGCTTTCGAGCCTCGAGCCCACCCGAACAGGAGTCTTCCCGTGACTCGGACGATGCGACGCTTCGCTCTCAGTCTTTCTCTCGCCGTTCTCGCCGCCTCCCTCGTGATCGGCGGCTGCGCATCGCCGGTCAACATGATGAGTCAATGGAAGGACTCCTCGCTGCAGATCGGGCCCCTGAAGAAGGTGTTCGTGATCGTCCTCGCCAAGGACGCCCAGCGCCGGCGCATCTGGGAGGAGACGTGGCTGCGCGAGCTCTCCGCGCGCGGAGCGCAGGCGATCGCCTCGTACACGATCTATCCGTCGAAGGTGCCTACGGAGGAAGAGCTCCGCGCCACGCTTCCCAACGAGGGATACGACGGTCTCCTGGTGACGTACTACCGCGGCACGGACGAGATCGCGACCTACGTGCCTCCCACGAGCAGTGTGCAAACCGATCTCGTCTACGACCCGTATTGGGGGCGCTACACGACGGTCTACAACGATGTCTATCAAGAGGGCTACACCGAGACCGACGCGATCAACTCCTACGAGATCACGATCTGGACGCCGCACAAGCCGACTCGCGAGACGCCGTACTGGTCGGGGATGGTGGAGCTCACGAATCCCACCACACCGGCGGATAACAGCACGCGCGTGATCGGGAAGGCGATCGAGGCTCTCGAGAAGGACGCGGTGGTCGCCCCGAAGAAGTAGCGGCGCCGAAATATCGAAGGGCGCGCTCCTCGAGAGGTGCGCGCCCGCCCGATGTCGGGGTCGACGTCGATTCGCGGAGAGTCCAAGGGAACCTCCTCGATCGATCGGGCGAGCGCAGTGCCGCACCTCGCCCGTCTAGGATTCCTTGATCTCGATCCGCTGCTTGGCCGTCTCTTCGTTGATCTTGCCGTCGGCGTAGGCGCGCAGGTCGGACATCTTCGCGCGCACCACGAGCCGGCGCAGATCCTTGTCCTTGAAGTAGACCGCTCGCCGCAGCGACGCCTGCACCTCGAGATATTCGTTGTCGGGAATGCTGGAGAGCAGATCGGAGTGATCGAGCAGAAGCTCGACGATCTCCGTCTTGCCGCGCGTATAGCGGCGTTCCTGGCGGGCGACTTCTTTATCCCGCCAAGATTTGGCCTTCTTCTTCAGAGCAATACGTAGTTAGTCAAGTGTTACAAAGGATCGCCGTATTGCTCAGCTTTAAGGCGCGTCTCCGGTAGTCCGGCGTCGGAAGGCTAGCGCGGCCTGCTGGATGCTGCGGCGACCTGTCGGTCGTGTCCGCCAATGTCACCTGAGCAGCGATCGACATGATCTTGCTGAGCTGCGGCTCTACGACGCTCTGCGTCATTGCCGCCAAGCCGTTGCTGGAGGTCCCAGAACCGCTCAAGCGCAGGTGTTGCCGCCAGCCCGCCAACGTGGGCGTGGGCGATGACCTGGCGCGCCTGCGGGCACTCGTCGGTCCTGCCGATCCGGTCGATGAACTGGTCAGCGTGCGAAGAACATCAGGTCCTCCACGAGGTCGAGCAGGAGCAGCTCGTCCCGGGGACCACGTTGGCACAGCCTGGCGCGCAGGTTGGGCCAGCCTGTCTCGGGGTCCAGCCGCATTGCCTTATGGAGCTGGCGCGCATCCGGGTCCGAGATGGTGAACTCAGGCTCATCGACATCGTCGTCGGGTGGCCGACCGTGTAGTCGTCGCGGCCCTGCAGAGCCTCGCGATCGTCGATCGTCGCCTCGAGGTGCGCATAGAAGCGATCCCGGGCGCGGCCGATGCCACGCCGTCCCGTCGCTTCCAGGTAGTCGCGAAGGGCGGGGATGTCACTGTCGGTCAGCCCCGCGTCCCGCGCCGACGCGAGCATGAACAGCACATCCGATGCCGCGAGATCAAAGCCCTTCTCATGCTGCTGGGGCCACCGCCGTGACAGCCACAGCGCCCGAGCGTCGGCGAAGACCTGTGCCGGCTCGCGGCCTCCGGTTTCCCAGGCGACAAGGAGGTCGTCTAGGGCCTGGCGCATCGAGCGTCGGTCGGTCAGTGGAACGAACGCATCGATCTCATCGGGCATAGGGCGAACGATAGCGAGGCTCCAGCCCCCTTCATCGAGAGGCGTCGCAGCGTCAGGCAGACTCGATGAGACGGGCCGCAAGGTCGACGCCGGAGGCATAGTCGGGGCCGGCGAGCCGGGGCCGAGTCCGCATCCGCGAGCCAATCCGTGACGATGCGGGCCATGAGGGCACGGGCGAGGAACTGTCCGAACCCTTCGCCCGAGGTTGCGGCCGCGAGGTCATCGGGCGTCGCCCCCTCCCAGGCGAGCGCGTCGGCAACGACGACCGCACGCGCATAGGCCGCGGGCCGCCAGTAGACGACGAAGTCGATGACCGCGGGCGGCAGCGAATCCGCGAAGAGCACGTTCCCGGTCAAGTCACCGTGGATCACCTGGCGATGGATCGTCCACCGGCGCCAGCAGCGGAGCGAGCCGAGCAACGTGCGGCACGTGAAGAAATGAGGCGACCGGGGCTTCGCCCCAGGCCACCCGATTGGCAGTCGTCCAAGGGTCGTCACGGCCGATCTCGAAGGTCGGACGGGCGACACTCGCCAGGGCCGCGTGCAGGCGATCGGCGACCGCGACGATATCCAGCCAGCGCCCACCCTGATGGCTCCCCGCGCAGAACGCCGAGGCCATCCAGACGATCGACCACGAATGATCCCCGTACCGATCGTCGCGGCATCGCGACCCGGAGTGGATGACCGCTCGCCTGACCGAGCGTCTCGGACTGCCAGGCGAGGGACTCCTCGCTCGTGTCGGCTGGTTTGACGACGACGTTGCCTGCACGCCAGGCGAGCCCTCGGCCGCCCGTCAGAGGAGCCGGCACGCCGTCACCGCCGAAGGCGCGCAGGACGTGCTCGGGTGGCTTGGACCGAACGTGATCGCGGTGCATCCTCACCAGTGTGCCGAGATCTCGGCAGGGCAGGGTGCCCGACCTCCGGCGGACGGCGCGCGTGCGCGGCCGACTGGACCGCCGTGTTCGGTGACGACGATGCGCTACAGCTCCTCGAGCAGCTGGTCGAGTCGGGCGTAGCCGTCGACCAGGCCGGCGTCGATGAACGAGTCGCGGTGCTCGAAGCTCTCGACGAGCGACTGCGCGGTGAGCCGGGTGCGGCCGTTGCCCAGGTCCTCGAAGCGATGCTTCTCCATGAATCACGAAGTCGCCGGCGCCGTCGGGGGCGAAGGTCTGCACGATCAACTCGTTGGTGATGACATCGTGGAACGAGCCGTGCACGCTCCCCTGAATTTCCTTTAGGCCCTGACATCGCGATGCGGTACGCACCGCCGGTCCGGCAGTCCAACCGTCGAACTGGACCGAGTAGCCCTCGGGCAGTTCCACTTCGCGAACAGCTCGGGCTCGACGTGCGCGCGGAACACCTTCGCCACCGGGGGCGTCGAACTCCCGGATGATCCGCACCACCGGCACCTTGTCGTCGACGATGACTTGGGCTTCGTTCACTCCTCGCCTTCTCCTTCGGTTCCCGTCCGGGCAGGTCGGCCAACAGCGGCACGACGTCGAGGCGCTTGTACCGCTCCTCGGCCTGACGGCGGTACCGCTCGATCCACGTGGTCATGAGGTCGAACACCTCCGCTTCGAGGTGGACGGGCCGGCGCTGGGCCTCACGACAGTCGGCTGACGAGCCCGGCCTCCTCCAGCACCCGCAGGTGCTTGGAGACGGCCTGGACCGTCACGTCGTAGGGCTCGGCCAGCTCGTTCACCGTGGCGTCCGCCAAGGTCAACCGAGCGACCATGTGCCGCCGAGTGGAATCGAGCCAGGGCCGAGAACACCCGGGAGAGCTGATCGGCCGGAGCCATGGCGCCACCTCCTCGTATCCAACCGATTGGTTGAACACCGCCACCCTACGACGCTCGCCGGCCCATGTCAACCGTTGGGTTGAATATGGTGGCGACGGAGGGGTGGCCCGACCACCACACGCCGCGCTACGGGACGGCGGCGACGACCGCGAACATCGTGAGGCGCATCGAGAACCGGCCTCGCCGCGCGGCCTCGTGGATCTTCGAGACGAACTGCTCGGCGATCGGCCGTCGTCAGCCGATCGCGGGCGACGAGGTCGTCGGCGAGGCTCTCCATGGAGAAGCACCCAACCGGTGCCGGCGACTCACCGGGATCCCAGGTCGTCCAGGTCTGCGTCGCACGGGTTCGGGCGACCATGACGCAACCAGCCGCGCGGACCAGATCGTGCAGCCGGCCCCGACGTTGGAGGCTCGATGTCGCTCGGTCCGCATCCCGTCGCGAACCAGGCCAGCGAGCTCCTCGTCGCCGACGTCGATCGTGAATGTCGACCAGTCGGTGTCGATCAGCGAGATTGGCCGCCGCTCGGCACGACCCGCACCATCTCAGCGACCGCGGCTGCGGGGTCGACGAGCCACTGGAGCGCGCGTTCCGACCGCGCGACGTCGAACGAGCCGTCGGGTTCGTCGAGGGGAACGGGCATCGCCGACGGGGTGAACCGCACCCGAAGCGTGCGGCTAGGGCCCTGGAGCGTGCGACGCGGACCATCGTCTCGGACGCGTCGACGCCGACGACCTCGCCAGCTTCGCCGACATCCATGGCGAGCCCGAGCGCTACCTCCCCGAGGCCGCAGCCCACGTCGAGCAGCCGCTCGCCAGGAGCCAGAGAGAGTTGGGCCCGCTCCCACGACCGCAGCCGGCGTGTCGCCTCCCATGCGGCGGTCCTGTCCATGGTGGCGAGGAGCACGTCGACGTTCGGGTCATCGTCCACTCGCTGGTAGCCGAGTTGGTGCGTGTCCCGCATCGCCATCCGCTACGGTAGATGATCTCGCTGTCCGCGAGCGTGCGCGAGGTCACGCGACGTCACCACCGCGGGGGCGGGTCGCCGCGGTCGATAGACTCGGCTCGATCACCCGTCAGGGAGCGTCAGAGAGCGAGGATGGGACAAAGGGGCGTCGGTGGAGTCCGAGTCGCTTTCCGCGAACGAATACGAGGTGCTACGCAGCATCATTTCGGCGAACGACCCCAGCTGTGCGCGCACGCTCCTGATGCAGCTGGACGCGGCAACGGTCTACCGCCCGATCGTTCAGGACCTGACCTTTCGGCTCGACCGCGACTCGCTGCCTGCCGCGCCATGCGGAGACGGTCCGCTCCCGGTGCAGGCGATTGTCTGCAAGCAGCCGACGATGACCCGGTGGGGATCATCACGGTATGGATCCAGGAGATGGCTTCCTGCAGGCCGCGGAGTACAGCTGGTTCACCGGGGAGCCCTCGGCGTATCCGCGACTCGAACAGGTCGAGCTCTGGGTACCGGATTTAGATGGGG
>CAVRWY010000016.1:0-45633 GCA_963725045.1 uncultured Gemmatimonadales bacterium | reverse complement strand
ACGGCGCGGTAGACCACACCACGCGCCACGTCGGCCAGCTCGCGACCACGGTTCGCATCGTGACGCACGGAGCCGGCGCCTCTTTCTGATGTGCGCGTAGACGATCCGCCGCCGTCCGTCTACTCTCCGCCGTCGTGAAACCCAGCGCGTCCCGCATCCCCGCATCGCTCGCCGCGCTCCGCCATCGCAATTTTCGGCTGCTCTGGTTCGGGCTTCTCGTCTCCAACACCGGCTCGTTCATGCAGAGCGCTGCGCTCTTGTGGCACGTCTCGCTGCTCGTGCCGCCGGAGAAGAAAGCGCTCGCGCTAGGTTTCGTGGGGCTCGTGCGTGTCGTCCCCATCGTCGTGTTCTCGCTTCTGAGCGGAGTCGTGGCCGATGCCTGGAATCGGCGGAGCCTCATGCTGCTCACTCAGACCGTTGCCGCGCTGGTCGCGGTCACGCTCGCGATTCTGGCGTTCCACGGCATCGACGCGGTGTGGCCCATCTATGTTTTGGCGGCGTTCGGCGGCGCGACGGCGGCGTTCGATCTTCCGGCGCGTCAGGCGCTGCTGCCCATGCTGGTGGCGCGCGAAGATCTGCCCAACGCGATTGGGCTCAACACGATCATGTTCCAGGCCGCATCCGTGCTCGGGCCGGCCGCAGGCGGAATACTGATCGCTGCCGCCCACGTGGGGTGGACCTACGCGCTCAACGCAATTTCCTTCCTCTGCGTGATCGTCGCGCTCCTGCGCATGCGCGGCGTGGACGGACGCCCCCCGCTGGAGCCCGGCGTGAAGAATGACGTTTCGCTCGCCGCCGCGCTCGAGGGGCTGCGCTTCGTCTTTCGCTCCCCGATGATCCGCTCGACCATGCTGCTCGATTTCTTCGCGACGTTCTTTTCTTCGGCGACGGCGCTCCTTCCCATCTTCGCGCAGGATGTGCTGCACGTGGGAGCGAAGGGCTACGGTTGGTTGTACGCCGCGCCGGCTGCCGGGGCACTGGTGACGAGCGCGATCATGGTTCCCGCGATCGGGCGCATCGAGAAGCGCGGCGCCACGCTGCTGCTCGCGGTCGTGGCCTACGGCGCGGCCACCGTCGTCTTCGGCGCGTCGCGCTCGTTCTGGGTGGCGCTCGTCGCGCTGGCCGCGACCGGCGCGGCCGACACGGTGAGCATGGTCATTCGAAACGTGATTCGACAATTGGAGACGCCGGACCGATTGCGCGGGCGCATGACCGGAGTGAACATGGTGTTCTTCATGGGCGGCCCGCAGCTGGGAGAGCTGGAGGCGGGGCTCGTCGCCCAGTGGAAGGGCGCGCCGTTCTCCGTCGTGACCGGTGGGATTGCGTGCATTCTCGCAACGGCCTGGGTTGCCGGGGCGACGCCGTCGCTGCGAAAGTACGGAAAGACCGAGGGAATGGCTGCGGCGTCGGCCGCGCGAAAGGAATGAGCTCGTGGCTGCGTATCTCGTCGTGAACATCGAAGTCACCGATCCCGAGCACTACGCGGAGTATGCGCGCTTGGTGCCGGCGACGCTGGCCGCGTTCGGCGGTCGCTACTTGGCACGCGGCGGGCGCGCCGAGACTCTGGAAGGCGTGGTCGCCGCCAAGCGCGTCGTGGTGGTGGAATTCCCGACGTACGACAAGGCCAAGGAATGGTGGGACTCGGAACTCTACCGGGGACCGAAGGAGCTTCGCCGGAGGACGGCGAACGCGAGCATCCTTCTCGTCGAAGGCGCGGCACCGAGCGCGACGTGACCACGGAGGCCTCGTCCACGGGCGCGCACGCGCCGCGCGGCGATCTTCGCCGCTTCGCGCTGCTTTCTCTTCTCGCCGCGATCATCACTGTGGGCCTCAAGAGCGTCGCGTACACGCTCACCGGGTCGGTCGGGCTCCTTTCCGACGCGCTCGAGTCGCTGGTGAACTTCGCTGCCGCGATCATGGCGCTCGCCATGATCACGGTCGCGGCACGTCCGCCCGACGACGAACACGCGTACGGTCACGGCAAGGCCGAGTACTTCGCGAGCGGAGTGGAAGGCGCGCTCATCCTGCTCGCAGCGGGCAGCATCATCTTTTCGGCGATTCGAAGATTCATGGAGCCGCGCCCCATCGAG
Organism: uncultured Gemmatimonadales bacterium; assembly: GCA_963725045.1. Classification (GTDB taxonomy): domain Bacteria; phylum ARS69; class ARS69; order ARS69; family ARS69; genus CAVRWY01. Next base: position 43,543 of record CAVRWY010000016.1, on the reverse strand, counting down.
GATGCGACGACCGGCATCGCCGTGTCGCTGGCCGCGTCGGGCGTGAACTTCGTCGTGGCGCGCATTCTCTTGCGCGCCGGACGGCGCTTCGACTCGATCGCGCTCGAGGCGGACGCGAAGCATTTGCTGACCGACGTGTGGACGTCGTGCGGAGTGGCGGCCGGAGTCTTGGGAGTCGCGCTCACCGGATGGAATGTGCTTGATCCGGTGATCGCGCTGGCCGTCGGGGCGGCCATCATTTACACCGGCGTGCATCTCGTGCGGCGCTCGGTGCTCGGGCTCATGGACACCGCGCTTCCCGAAGAGGAACAGCTCGCGATCCGCAAAGCGCTCGACGCTTACGAAACACAGGGGATCCGCTTCCACGCGCTGCGCACCCGGCAGGCGGGAATGCGCCGATTCGTTTCCGTGCACGTGCTCGTCCCCGGGGCGTGGAGCGTGCGCCACGGGCACGAAGTCGTGGAGCAGATCGAGGCGGACGTTCGCAAGGCGGCGCCCCGCGTCCATGTGTTCACGCACCTGGAGCCCGTCGAAGATCCCGCGTCGTGGAAGGACCAGCACCTCAGCGGGTAGCGGCGCCGGCGCTTCGGACTCCCAGTATCTCTCGTCTCAGATACGTTCCTCGGCGCGCCGGCGGCTCGCCTTATGCCCAGATTCCCGGAGCCTTTCGGCCCGCGCTTTTCGCTTCGTGATGAACAAGGTCTGCGCTGGTGATACGCAGGCTCGCCGAAAGATTCCGGGACTCTGGGCGGCGACCGCCGGTGCGCCTCCGGTACGCCACTTCACCTCGAGACACCGGGAATCCGAGGCGCCGGCGTCGTGTCGCCGCGGCCATCGAATGCGTCCTCCACGGCGTGTGTGTCGCCGTCGCCGCGAAGCTCCAGCGATGCACCCTTCGGAAGTGTTGCCCCGAATTCCTCCAGGAGCGGGAGCGCTCGCGTGCGCGCGTCCTCGTCGAGCGCGTAGAACGTCACCAGGGATCGTGCCGCCGAAACGATTTTGCGGCGGAAGCGCAAATCGGCGATCGGCGTCCAATTTTCCGGAAGAGTCTTGAACCACGGTCCGTAGATCATCGCCAAGTGCACGTCGTGCTCGCGCGCGAGATCGTTCATCCATTGGGAACCATCGCGCATGCGCCGATGCGCGAGTGCCCGGCGCGATCCCAGCCCCCAGAGATCGAGCACATACTGATCATTGCGATACGACACGTATCCCAGATCGTTGACGGCCACGGGAGCACGCCAGACGTCCGCTGCGAATCGATGCATCTGGAAATGCTGCTCGTACACATTGGCGGACGCGTCCGGAATGGTGCGCAGCCCGTTCCAGTAGGGGTACGCGAGGATCGCGAGCGCGGCGCACGCTGCGGCGCAGGTGCCGAGCGCGGTGCGCGGCGCACGGGTGGCGTGCAGCACCAACGTAACGCCGTACAGGAGAAGCACGGCGGCGAGCGCCGCGGCGAACGCGTAGATCTCGTAGCGGTGGTACCAGCCGAAGCGGCCGAGCAGAATGTGGAGCGCAACTCCCGCGAGCGCCCATGCCGCGAAGGCGCGAATCGAGCGCGCGCGTCGGGAATCGAACGCGGCCATCGCGATCGCCAGCGCGAGGATCGCGAGCATCGCGCCCTGCCGGGTCGCGAGGTTTACGTGTGCGTTGTAGAGGAACGACGTGGCGGACGCCGACGAAACCGGCTGGCTCTTCACCAGCACCGACGTCGGCACCCAACCCAGCCCTTGCGAATGGAGAAAGAACGAGAACGCGGCGAGCGCGAGCACCACGCCGGCGGCACTGGCCAGCGCGACACGACGCCGGCCGCGCAGCGCGAGGAGCACGATCGCGGGGAGCGAGAACGCCAGCGCTTCGTAGCGAAGCAGCGGCCCCGCGACGATCGCGAGAGGAAGCCAACGGGGGAGCGGCGCGCCGTTCGCTTCGTTCCAGAGCCCGAGCACGACGAGAAGCGTCAGCAGGACGTGGGCGGAATGCTCCATTCCGGTGAAGGCGAGCCCCACGACGTTGGTGGAGAGCACCAGGGCGACGGCGAGCGCTCCGCGAAACCACCCGAGTCGCGCGCCGGGAATGTCCGGGAGCGCGGCGCGCGCGATCCTTCCGAGCACCAACGCGATCGCGACGGACAGAAGGACGTTCAGCGCGAACGGCGCCCACCCGGCGGCGCCGAAGGGGACGAGGAGAAATGGCCACGCCGGGCTGGAGGACGGCGCGGAGGCTTCTCCGCGATTCACTCCGTACGTGCCGTGGGGAATTTCTTCGGAGAGGGCGAGATGGATGTAGGGGTCGTCGAGCGTATAGACGAAGCGGCCGCCGTTCGCTCGCAGTACGAGCGCCGACTCCACGATCAAGAGAAGAAGAACGAATAGGACCGGCGTCCGCACGCTCCGAGTATCGCACTCGCTCCCCCTTGCGCAACTGGAGAATGGGGGGAAGAGTGGGCACGAGCGAGGTCCCGTCGCCCCCCGGGAGATTGGAATGCGATCATGGGAGCGCGCTCGCTTGCCCGCGGCATCGTCGCCGTGCTCGTCGCCGGCGCACCGGCATGGACTGCGGATTCGCCCGAGATGGGGAGCTCACCGTGCTGCGCCACCATTGCGCCGGGCTGGATGCTTTTCGCCGACGAGAGCCATACCGTTCCCGACTGCTGGCGGCTCGACCGCATCGAGGTTCAGGAAGTCTCGATCTGCGAGCATTGCATTCAATTCTCCTTCATCGCGGATGAGCGCGGGTCGCCGCATCTCACGGCCCTGGTGTTTCCACGACCGTCCGCAAGTCTCGTCGAAACCCGGCTGGGCATTCCGCGTCACGCCTCCCGATTCCTTCCGATGCTCGCGAACATCGAGCAGAGGTACGCGGAGCTCCTGACGAGCCTCGCGGCCGCTTCGGGCGGTCGCCTGGTGCCCGGCACGCGAATCCGCTTCGACTCGGAAGAGTCCGAGCGTCCGCTGATCCATGACCCGTCGCGCCGGCTCGGCTTCGCCTGGAATGGTCACGAGTTTCTCCTGCGGGGGTATCTCGACGTCTATCTGACGCTTCTTTCCTGACGTGATACGTTTCGCGCATGCACGACAGCGCAGCATTCCTGAGCGCGCTCGCGATCGTCCTCGGCGTCGCCGCGATCACGACGGTGCTCTTTCAGCGCCTGCGCCAGCCGGTGGTGCTCGGGTATTTGATCGCCGGGCTGATCGTGGGTCCGCACGTTCCCGTCCCGCTCGTCGCCGACCCCGAGATCGTGCACACGCTGTCCGAGCTCGGCGTCATCCTGCTCATGTTTTCGCTCGGGCTCGAGTTCAGCCTGCGCCGGCTGCTCCGCGTGGGGTCTGGCGTCAGCTTGATGGCGCTGGTGGAGACCTGCTTCGTCTTCTGGCTGGGAACGCTGGTGGGACGCGCCTTCGGGTGGACCTCCATGGAGTGCCTGTTCACCGGCGCGATCCTCGCCATCTCCAGCACCACGATCATCGCGAAGGCCTTCGACGAGCAGGGAGTCCGAGGCCGGCTCCGCGAGCTCGTGGTGGGCGTGCTGGTGGTGGAGGACCTCATCGCGATCCTCCTCATGGCGGCGTTCACTGCTCTCGCGACGGGATCGGGGCTTTCCGCGGGTCCGCTCGCGCAGGTTCTGTCGCGCCTCGCCGCGTTCCTCGTCGTTCTGGTCGGCGTCGGGCTGCTCGTGGTCCCGCGCGCGATTCGCTTCATTCGCCGTCTCGATCGCCCCGAGACGACGCTCGTCGCCAGCGTCGGCATCTGCTTCGTGTTCGCGCTGCTCGCTCGAAGCGCCGGGTATTCGGCGGCGCTCGGTGCATTCCTCGCGGGCTCGCTCGTCGCCGAGTCCGGAGAAGAAGAAGCGATCGCGCATCGCGTGGAGCCGGTGCGCGACATGTTCGCGGCGATCTTCTTCGTCTCCGTGGGGATGCTGATCGACCCGAAGCTCATTCTGCAGCACTGGGGGCCGGTCGCGGCGCTCACCGCAGTCGTCCTCTTCGGGAAGATGATCGGCGTCTCGGCGAGCGCGTTCTTGACCGGAAACGGAATGCGCACGTCGATCCGCGCGGGCATGAGCATGGCGCAGATCGGCGAGTTCTCGTTCATTCTGGCGGCGCTCGGTCTTTCTCTCGGGGCCACGCGCGAGTTTCTCTATCCGGTAGCGGTGGCGGTGTCCGCGATCACCGCGCTCACCACACCGTGGATGGTCAGTGCGTCCGGCGCGGTCGCGAGCTGGGCCGACCGCCGGCTCCCGCACCCGCTGCAAATGGTCGGCGCGCTCTACGGGGCGTGGATCGAGCGGCTGCGCGAGTCGCGCCAAGCGCGCAAGCCGATCTCCGGCATGCGGCGGATCGTCACGCTTCTCGTCGTGGATGCCGCGCTTCTCGCTGCGGTGTCCGTCCTGACTCCGCTCGAGATCGGACACTTCTCCCGCTTCGCGAACGATCGATTCGGGATCACGCCGAATCTCGCCGCGTTCGGTTTTGCCATGGCCGCGATCCTGGTGGGGGCGCCGTTACTCTTCGGCGTCGTTCGTCTCGCCGGTCGTCTCGGGCAGGCGCTGGCCGATGCCGCGCTCCCGGCCGCGCCCCGCGAGCGCGTGGATCTCGCCGACGCGCCGCGGCGAATGTTCGTCGTGACGCTGCAGCTCGGAGTCTGCGGGCTCGTCGCCGCGCCGATTCTCGCGATCACCCAGCCCTTCATCGAAGGAGCGCCGGGCGCGATTCTCTTTCTGGTCGTGGGCATCGGGCTCGGGGTCGTGTTCTGGAAGAGTGCGACGAATCTCGAGGGACACGTGCGCGCCGGCTCGCAGCTGATCGTGCAGGCGCTCGGATCGGTCGTCCCCGGCGCGCGGGGACAAGGCGTGGGAAGAGACCGTCGATCGCGTGGAGCCCTATCTCCCCGGGCTCGGGGATCTGGAGGCGATTCCGATCGCGCCCGACAGCGTCGCCGCGAACCGGACGCTCGCGGAGCTGAATCTGCGCGGGGTCACCGGCGCGACCGTGCTCGCGGTGCGGCGTGCGGACGGAACCACGTCGGCGCCGGATGCCGACGCCACGCTGCATCCCGGGGAAGTGCTGGTGCTCACCGGCACGCACGAAGCGGTGGAGGCGGCGCGTGCGATTCTCCTCCCGGGGCCGCCGGCGCGCGGGGCCGTCGAGCGCAGACCCATCGGCGCGGTTGGGATAGACTGCGCGCATGGTCACCGTGTACTCGAGCTCCGGCGTCGCCACCGTCGCTCCCGAAGTGGAAGATTGCTCGCGCGAGCTTCGCGAATCGGTGTGGATCGATCTCCTCGATCCCACGCCCGGCGAGACGAAGGCGGTCGAAGAGATCCTCGGCGCAGAGCTGCCCACGCGGCGCGAAGCGCAGGAGATCGAGATCTCCAGCCGGCTCTACGTCGAGGGGCGCACCATCTTCACTACGCTCACCGTGATCATCGGCGCCGACACTCCGCATCCCGGCACGAGCCCGGTCACGTTCGTGATCCAATCGTCCCGGCTGGTGACGCTGCGCTTCGCGCAGCCGCGGCCGTTCGACACGTTCCCGCAGAAGTACAAGAAATCACCCGGCGTCCTATCCCGACCGCGCAGAAGATCATGCTGGGGATCGTCGACGAGATCGTGGACCGCATCGCCGACATTCTGGAGACAGTGGGCGGAAGCTTGAACGCGATCTCCGCGATCGTGTTTCCCGAACTGACTCCCGGACAGACGCGCCGCGACGGCACCGACTACACGCGCATCTTGACTCGCATCGGCAACGACGGCGAGCTGGCCGCGAGCGCGCGGGAGAGCCTCGTGAGCATCGTGCGGCTGCTCGCGTTCCTGGGAGAGACGCATCCCGTGTTGGGCGGCGAGCCCGCCGAAGAGCATTGGAAGACGATCCGCCGCGACGTCACCGCGCTCGCCGACCACGCTTCGTTCCTGTCGAACAAAGTCAATTTCTTTCTCGATGCCACCATGGGGCGCATCAGCATCGAGCAGAACACCATCATCAAGCTCTTCTCGGTCTTGGCGGTCGTGTTCCTTCCGCCGACCTTGATCGCCAGCATCTACGGAATGAACTTCACGCACATGCCGGAGCTGGGCAAGACCTGGGGCTATCCGCTGTCCATCGTCTTGATGATCATCTCCGCGATCCTTCCCTACGCGATCATCAAGAAGAAGGGGTGGCTGTAGCGGTACCACGCGATTTACGGCGCGGAAATCGCCCTCGTCTCGTCCACGACGACGTCAGACGTGCGATCCAGCCGGCCCTGCGACGCTCATTCGAGAACGACCATCTTGCGCACGAGAACCGACCCTCCCGCCTGGAGCCGAACCGCGTAGACCCCGGTCGCCGCGTTCGTGCCGCTTCGATCCCGGCCATCCCACGACACGACGTGTGCGCCGGCCGGCTTGGGGCCGTCGACGAGCGATCGCACCAATCGGCCGGCGACGTCGACGACGTCGAGCCGCACATTCGACGACGAGGGAAGCTCGAAGCGAACCGCGGTATCGCTGCGGAACGGATTCGGGTAGTTCTGCGCGAGCACGAGGCCCGAAGACTCGCCTCCGAACGACGCGACCCCGGTCACATCCGTGCAGATTCCCGCCGCGCCGGCTTGGTAGATGGACATGATCTCCGCCGCGCTCAACGCCCGACGGAAGAGATGGATCTCGTCGAGGAGCCCGTGCCAGACGTAGGAGGGAGTCGGAACGTTCCTCCCGATCACGAGCGGCTCGGTGGAATTGTCAATGGAAGCCAAGACCCCGGACACCATTCTCTCGACTCCGTCGACGAAGACTTTCATTTCCTCCCCGTCATATGTGGCGGCGACATGTCGCCAGGTCCCGACCGACAAGACGTTCGATGGTGTGATGCACCAGTAGTAGGTCCCGTCGACCCAGATGTAGAACTGCAGGCCTTGACTCTCCGACGTCTCGAACGTGAATCCGCCGACGTTGCTGACATTTCTCTTCTGCAGGATGACCTTGCCGAGGCCGAGGGAAGTCGGTTTGACCCAGGCATCGACCGTGAATCCTGTGCCGAGGTTCTGATTCACGGCGTGCGGAATCGTGATCGCGTCGTCGACTCCGTCGAAAGCGAACGCTTGGCCGACCATTCCGGCAGCGTACCCGACCCCATTCCCCGCGCCGTCGTTGCCGTCCACGAAATCCGTCTCATCTCCCTCGGCCCGCCACCAGCTCACCATGTCCGACGGCGGCACAACACAGTCCTGGGCCAAGCCCGGGGCGGCTAAGCCGATCGAGACGAGAAGGAAGAGAATTCGAACACCCTGAAACTTCGATGCCATGACCGCACTCCTCTCGATTGCCGCCACGAGCGGCGGGCTGATTCTCTAGTCGCACGACGGGGAGATTCGTTCGGCCTCTCCGGGCGCTGCCGCAGACCCGCCCCGGTGGTACGCTCGCGGCCGTTTCCGGGGAGTCGCCACATCGACGGGGGAAGCGTGGGACCAAAGCGGTCGAGCACTCGCGGCTCCGCGGCGCCGTCCGCTTCGTACGCGCGCATCTGGGCGGTGGTGCGGCGCATCCCGCGCGGACGCGTGGCGACGTACGGGCAGATCGCCGCGCTCGCGCGAATTCCGAACGGCGCTCGCCAGGTCGGCTATGCGATGCACGCGCTTCCCACCGGCTCCCGCATTCCGTGGCATCGCGTGATCAATGCGCAAGGCGCGATCAGCCTGCGTGCCGGTGGCGATGCCGATCGCCGACAACGCGCGATGCTGGAGCGCGAAGGCGTACGATTCGACGCTTCCGGACGCGTCGATCTCGCCCGCTGGCGTTGGCAGCCGCGTGGTTGACTTTCGTACTCCGGCCGGCGCAGGCTTCGGCACGTCGAGCGAATCTCGCTCGCTTTCCTGGAGGTCGCCATGTCGACGCCGAAACCGCTTCAGACCTACGAATCCGACGAGGTCATCGTCACGTTCGACCCGAACGTGTGCATTCATTCGGGCCATTGTGTCCGAAGTCTTCCTGCCGTCTTCGATATCAATCGGAAACGGTGGGTGCGTCCCGAGCTTGCTCCCGCGGACGACGTGATCGTCACCGTGAAAGGCTGCCCCTCCGGCGCACTCCAATTCCGCAGCAAGCGCCTCGAGCCGTAGGGCACATTCATTGAAACCATACGCACCGCGTACGATTCGCTTTCACGGCGTGGAACCCGTCGCCGGATTCAAGTTCAAGCTCTATTCGATCTCGGCGGACGGAACGCCCCTCGCGTGGCCCGCCTTCGCGGACGGGATTCGTCTCGCGCTGGGCGCGCTGCCCCGCCCGGCGTCCGCACCGGGACGGCCCGGGCTCGGCTTCGTCGTCGCGCACAAGGGCTCTTCGGACTACGTCGTGCTCGCGTGGTGGGATCGTGAGAACGAGCTCCCGCTGCGCGTGTTCGTGCGCCCCCAAGGTGCCGGAGCACGCTGGCGTCCCGCGCGAGAAGGCGAATCGGTGTGCGTGTGGGACCTCGAGGTGATCGGGTTCGAGCGCGACGCGTACGTCGACACGCTGCTCGCCGGCGGCACACGCGATCGCACCGTCGATTATCTCGATCAAGCGACGGGGAAGCCCGCGCTCGAAGGCGGTGTCCTCACCGGGATTCGCCTGGGGTGAGCGCCCGCAAGCCGGGGATGCCCGATCCCCGCCCCATGTGATATCTTGGGTTCAGCGTGTGGCCGGTCCGGGAAGATTTCGGACCCCGGCTCATCGGCCCCCCATCATCGATCCATCGAATTCGGGAGGAAATGTGTCCTCGATCCTCTACCGGGACGCGAGCCGCGGAATGGTTCTCCGCATGCCGGACGGCCAGCTCTACTCCGTCGTCGACCGCCAGCTCAAGACTCCGGGCAATCTGCCGTCCAAGCTTTGGCTCACGCTCAAGAACCTGAAGACCGGGTTCACCAACGACCAGCGCGTGCATCCCGACGACAAGGTCGAGAAGGCGGAGCTCGATACGCGGCCGATGCAATATCTGTATCGCGACGGCGAAGAGCACATCTTCATGGACACGGAGAATTTCGAGCAGGTCCACCTGCGTGCCGACATCCTGGGCGGACTCATCATGTACCTCAAGGAAACGGACAAGACCCAGGTGACGTTCCACGACGGGAAGCCGCTCTCCATCGAGCTCCCCGCGTCGGTGCAGCTCCGCGTCGTCGATACGGAGCCCGCGATCAAGGGCTCGACCGCCACGAATCAGTACAAGGCGGCCAAGCTCGAAACGGGCCTCGAGATCCAGGTCCCGCCGTTCATCGGACGGGACGAGATGATCCTCGTCGACACGCGAAGCGGCGAATACCTGAGTCGCGTCAAAGGGTGAGCTCCTCCACGATGTAGCGGGGACGTGGCTTCGAATCTCTCGATCCGCCGGGCCTTATCAAGCGATGGCGAAGCGATCGCACAGATCCACCGCGAAGTCGTGGCTGCCGGAGACGCGTACGCGTGGACTTCGGAGGCTTCCGACGAAGACGACGCCCGCGCATTCTGGGACGTGTCCGGCGCGGTCTACGTGGCCATGTGGGACGGCCGAGTCGCTGGGGCGTATCGCATCCGAGCGAACCAACCAGGGCGCGGCGCGCACGTCGCCAACGCAGCCTACATGGTGGCGGCGCGGGACCGCGGGCGTGGAATCGGCGAAGCCATGGGCGTGCACTCGCTCGCCGAAGCGCGTGCGCTCGGTTACGCCGCGATGCAATTCAACTTCGTGGTGAGCACGAACGAGCCGGCCATCGCGCTGTGGTCGAAGCTCGGCTTCACGATCGTGGGGCGCGTTCCCGCCGCGTTCCGGCACGCCGGCGCGGGGCTCGTGGACGCCCTCGTCATGCACCGATTCCTGGACGATGGCGCGGGCTCGGGCGAACCGAGCGCCGCCGCCGGCCCCGCAATTCGCACGGCCCGCACCCAGGATGCTCCCGCCATCGCCCGCCTCTCCACGCAGCTCGGCTATCCCCAAAGCGGTGACGCGGCGGCGAGAGCGCTGCGCGCGATCCGTCTGGAGAGCTCCGGCGAGGTGCTCGTCTTTGTGAACGAGGGCGGCGAGGTCGTCGGTTGGATCCATGTTCTTCTCGCACCCCGGCTCGAGTCCGGAACGTTCGCGGAGATCGGCGGACTCGTCGTCGACGAGGCGGCGCGTGGCGTCGGAATCGGAGGTCGCCTGGTCCAAGCGGCGGAATCGTGGGCCGGCGCGCACGGATCTCCGACGATTCGTGTGCGCAGCAACATAATTCGCGAGGAGGCGCACCGATTCTATGCCGCGCGTGGTTATGAATTGGCAAAGACGCAGGCTGTGTTCGTGAAGAACCTCGCACCCCGCGCGCGTTGAACACGCCCGTGCAGTTCTCCGGCGTTCTCGAGCGCATCGTGGTCTTTCCCGTGAAGTCGCTCGACGGCCACGACGTCCGGGAAGCGCGCATTCTTCCCTCCGGCGCGCTGGAGCACGACCGCCGTTTCGCGATCGTCGATGCGGGCGGCGCGCTCGTGAATGGAAAGCGCGAGCCGCGGATTCATCGACTCCGAACTTCGTACGACGCCGCATCCCGCCGCATCACGCTCCGCGCGAACGGCGCCGCCTCCGATGTCTCCTTCTCGATGGACGAGGAGCGCGCGCCGCTCGAGTCGTGGCTGAGCGACTTTCTCGGCTATCCGGTGGTCGTTCGAGAAGATGCGGCGGGAGGCTTCCCCGACGATCGCGATGCACCGGGTCCCACGCTCGTCGCCGCCGAATCCCTGGCGGAGGTGGCCCGGTGGTTTCCCGCAGTCACCGCGGCGGCGCTCGCCCGGCGTTTCCGCGTGAATCTCATCGTCCGAGGCTTCCCGCCGTTCGGCGACGATCGTCTCGTGGGGACTGCGTCCGCGCCGGTTCGATTCCGGCTGGGCTCGATGACATTCGAAGGCGTGAATCCTTGTCAGCGCTGCGCGGTTCCGTCCCGCGATCCGGAGACGGGCGAGGGCGATCCCCTCTTCGCGAAGACGTTTGCGACGCGCCGGCGCGATGCGCTTCCATCCTGGGCTCCGCGCGAACGATTCGATCATTTCTATCGATTCACCGTGAACACGCGGCTCACTCCGGGAAGCGCCGGCGGCACAATTCGGGTCGGCGACCCGGTGGAGCTCGGTTGACGCTGGTTCGCTGAGTCGGGTCGTGCGATCTTTCGTCGCGAAATCGTGGCGCGAATCGACGTCGCACTCCGGCCGCTCTTCGCTGCGGCTTTTGCGTGGGCACTGGGCTTCAACCTGGTCGCCGTTTCATCTTTGTTCACCGATCGTTGGGGCGAGCGTTTCCGTTCCCTCCTCGACGGCTGTGCCGTCCTGATCTCGATCGGGCTCGGCATCGCGCTGACCTGGGTGATGGTGCGCCGCTGGCCCGGCTTCTTGCGTACGAACGGGACCGCTTGGGGATCGTTGGCGATGCGGCTCGTCGCGTCGCTCTTGGTCAGCGCGGTGGCGATCGCAATCCTGAGCGCGGTGTTCGAGGCGATCGAGCTGCGCCTCTTCGGCGATCCGACGAATCCCCAGTACGGCGTCTCGATTTTCATGGAGGCGATCTGGTATCCGTTCATGCTGTCTCCATTGCTCGCCGTCCTCGTGACGTGGTGGTGGGGGAAACGAGGCACTTGCGCAGCGCCCGCGTTTCGGGAATGATGCGGGCTCGGCGCGCTTCTGCGCCGCGTTCCGGAGGACTCCGTGAAGGCGCTCTGGCTCACTCCCGCGCTCGCCGCGATGTTCTTGCCCTGCGCGGCGGGAGCCCACCCCGGTCACGGCTCGGACGCCGCGCCTTGGGGTGCATGGCACTATCTGACCGAGCCCGAGCATCTCCTGGTCGGAGCGCTCGCCATTCTTCTCTTCGCGGGGATCCGGCGCTTCCGGCACGGCGATCGACTGCGCCGCGTTCCCGTTCGCCGGCACTGATTCCGTCGTGAGCCGAGCCCGCGAGATCGTTCCCCCGGACACGCGGAGCCACGTTCACACCGTCGAGCTCCCCGCGCCGCCGCAGGAAGTGTTTCCGCTGCTGGTGACGCCGAGCGCGATTCGGCAGTGGTGGTACGCCTCGCGTGCGATCGTCATGGCGCGCGAAGGCGGCGCCTGGATGGCCGCATGGGGCGACGATGAGGATCATCCCGATTACATGACGGCCGCGCTCGTGCGCGTCTACGATCCCCCGCGGCGTTTGGTGCTTGCGGACTTCCGCTACTACTCGCGCACCGGTCCGCTTCCGTTCCGCGCATACTTCACGACCGAGTTCACGGTGGAGCCGCGCCCGAGCGGATCGCTGCTGCGCGTCGTCCAAGAAGGCTTTCCCACGGAGTCCGTCGCCGACGACTTCTACGAAGGATGCGAGCGCGGTTGGAAAGAGACGTTCGAGTCGATCCGCCGATTCGTCGCCGAGCACTACGCACGCATTCCGCTCCCTCCGGAGCCGAAGCGCGGATAGCGTTTCGCGAACATTACTGCGCGACCGCGACTCGTAAAGAGCAGCGCGCCTACAAAGAGGGGTAGCCCCCCCGCCTAGCGTATGCGCAAAGAGTATGACTTTTCACGTGGAATTCGTGGCAAGTATGCGCGGCGATACGCCGAAGGCACCAACATCGTTGTGCTTGATCCGGATCTCGCCAGACTGTTTCCCGACTCGAAGTCAGTGAACGATGCGCTTCGTGTCTTGGCTTCACTGACGACCGGGAAAGAAGGCAAGATTCGGATTCGTCAATCTCGGCCCTCGGAACGCAAACGGTCCTACAAGCTGCAGCGGACCGTCCGCCACGCCGCCGCTGAGGCGCATGCGTCGCTGAAGAACGCCACGCTCGCCTCGAGACACTGGGAATCCGAGGCCTCTCGCGTGATGCCTGCCGCCTAGACCGGGGGCTCCAGCGAGCGTTTGCCACCCGACGTCCAGAGCTTGCGCATCGATCGAAGCAGTGCGCGAAGAAGCAGAATGAGCGCGATCAAGAGCAGCAGCGCGATCGAGAGCGCCAAGAACGGATGGGTCCAGACCCAGATCGCGATGCTGGCCGCAATCCCGAGCTCGGCGGCGGTCGCCCCTCCGTTGGAGACCGGCTCGGGCGACGCGTCGATCGCGAGCCGAACTCCGAGCTTCGTGAGGTGTGTCGCGAATCCGAGTGCTCCACCGAGGATTCCCGCAAAGAGCAGGGTCATGGGGTCTCCGCCCCACGCCGCGAGGACCGCGAAGAGCGCCGCAGCGGGGGGCCGCACCACGCTGTGTGCGGTTTCCCAGGCCGAAGCGATCCCGGGAATCACGGTCGCCAGAATCTCGACGAGCGTGAGCACACCGGCGATTGCCAGAATCCAAATGCTGGTCAGCGGCTCGAGTCCGGCGGGAAGCGAGGGAATCCAGCCCAGCCGGCCTGCGAGCCCCAGAGCGAATACGGTCGCATAGGGGCTGATCCCGGTAGCGAACGCCACTCCAAGGGATTGGGCGAGAACCGTCAGCGTCTCCATGGCGTTTCGATCGGCGGCCGTTCACGCGCATCGTCTTGCGGCCGCCTGCCTCCTTCCTCTAGAGTGCGTCTCTCGTTTTTTCCCGAGCGATCGAAACCATTCGCGATGCATCGCGAGAATACCGCAAGGAGACCCTCAATGCCCGCCAAGACCAAGAGCACGAAGAAGAGCAAGACGACGACGAAGGCCAAGGGGCGCTCCGCGGGGAAGTCGAAGCCGAAGGCGAAAGCGTCGAAGCCGACTCCGATCCCCGCGGGATTCGGCACGATCACCCCGCATCTCACCGTGAAGGGCGCGGCGCGCGCGATCGATTTCTACAAGACCGCGTTCGGCGCCAAGGAGAAGGGGCGCATGCTGGGACCGGACGGCTCGTCCATCATGCATGCGTCGCTGCAGATCGGCGACTCGATGATCATGCTGAATGACGAGTATCCGGAGATGGGCGCAAAGTCGCCGTCGACGCTGAACGGCTCTCCGGTCACCGTGCACCTCTACGTGAAGGACGCGGATGCCGTGTTCCAGAAGGCGGTGTCGTCCGGCGCCAAGACGATCATGGACATTCAGAACACGTTCTGGGGCGATCGCTACGGCGTCGTGGTCGATCCGTTCGGACACATGTGGTCCATCGCGTCGCGAATCGAGATCGTCACTCCGAAGAGCATTGCGAAGCGCATGGCGGAGCAGTGCGCCGAGGTCGAAGCGACGGTATGATTCTCACCACGACTCCGTCCGTCGAAGGGAAGACGATTCGCGAGCACCGGGGGATCGTCACCGGCGAGGCGATCTTGGGCGCGAATCTGTTTCGCGATCTCTTCGCAGGAGTTCGCGACATCATCGGCGGCCGGTCGGCGGCGTACGAAAAGGAGCTGGCCGAAGCGCGGCGCATCGCCTTCAAGGAGATGTCGCAGCAGGCACAAGATCTGGGAGCGAACGCCGTGGTGGGCATCGACATCGACTACGAAGTGGTCGGCCAAGGCGGAAGCATGCTCATGGTGGCGGTGAGCGGGACGGCCGTGCTCCTCGGCTAAGGTGAATCGGGGGGGGCACTTCCGGCCCCCCGCTTGCCAACCGGCCGGACCGGCCCTATCTTTCCTTCGTGGTGAAGCACGCCTCCCCCGTATTGGCAGAATCCGAGCTCGACGAGGCCACCGCTCTCGAGGTTTCTGCCGTTGCTGCGGAAATCCCCGCCTATGCGGGCCGTCCGCACGATCTTTTCGGCGCCGGCGATCACGCCCGCGAAAGCATCGATTGGCTCGGCAACGTCGGGTACTTCATCCTTCATATGGGATGCTTCGCGATCTTCCTGGTCGGGGTCAGCCCGGTCGCGGTCGGTGTTGCGTTTCTTCTCTTCGTCGTGCGCATGTTTGCCATCACCGGCATCTATCACCGGTATTTTTCGCATCGCACGTACAAGACTTCGCGCGCGTTCCAGTTCCTGATGGCGGTGGCCGGCTGCTCCTGCGTTCAGCGCGGCCCTCTCTGGTGGGCGGCGCATCATCGCCATCACCATGCCTTCTCCGACGAAGTCGAGGATCGCCACTCGCCGCGGCTCCTGGGATTCCTGCGCGCGCACATGGGTTGGTTCCTGACGAAGTCTGCGTCCAAGACCGGAACGCACTACGTGCGCGATTGGACGAAATTTCCGGAGCTCGTCTGGCTGGACCGTTTCCACGTGTTCGCCGGAATCGGGCTCGGCGTGTCGGTTTATTTCCTGGGTGTCGCGCTGGAGCGCTTCGCGCCGTCGCTGGGCACGAACGGATGGCAGATGCTCGTGTGGGGCTTCCTCGTCTCCACGGTCATCCTCTATCACGCGACCTATACGATCAATTCGCTCGCGCATCAGTTCGGAAGCAAACGCTTCGCGACCGGTGACGACAGCCGCAACAACTTCTGGCTCGCGATCATCACGCTCGGCGAGGGGTGGCACAACAACCACCACCACTACCCGTCGTCGGCCCGCCAGGGCTTCTACTGGTGGGAGATCGACTTCACCTATTACACGCTCCGCCTTCTCGAGCGCGTGGGGCTCATCTCCGAGCTCCGCCCCGTCCCGGCTCCCGTCCTGGAGCGCGACCGGGTCGATCGAACGCCCCGCAACTAGGCCTTCTCCAATCGCGCCGACCGTTGGGCAGAGTCCGCTCCGGCCGGCACTCCACGCCGCCCGGCTGCCATTCCCGGCTCATTTTGTGCATCATTGATCGATCGCAGACGAGCTTCGCCAGAACAAGGGCGGGCTCTGTGACAATTCTTTCCATTGGCCGAAGACATTTTTTCACGAAGAGGGGGTCGAGCGATCATGCGCATTCTCGACCGTTTCGCCCGCGGAGCCTTTGCGCGTCACTTGGCGCCCTCGCTCCAGGGTGGCCGGATCCATTTCGACGACGAGCTGGGACGATGGAGCGCCGGAGTGGAAGATCCCGGCGATGCTCTCACCGCGCGAATCACGGTTCGTGACCTTCGATTCTATCGGTCGATCGCGACCGGTGGAACGGTCGGCGCGGCGCAGTCCTACTTGAACGGAGATTGGGACTGCGATGACCTCACGATTCTCTTTCGCATCCTCTTGAAAGACGGGGCGATCGCCGACAGCACCGACCGCCGCTTTGGCGGACTTACCGGTTTGCTCGCCCGTCTCGCGCAGCGTGTGTATCGCAACACGCGGCTGCGGAGTCGGCGAAACATCGCGGCGCACTACGATCTCGGAAATGATTTCTTCGCGCTCTTTCTCGACGAGTCCATGACCTACTCGTGCGCGATCTTCCCCGACGCGACCGCGAGCCTGGAAGAGGCTCAGATCGAGAAGCTCGACCGCGTCTGCCGGAGGCTCGGGCTGCGGGCGGGGGACCGCGTTCTGGAAATCGGCGGCGGCTGGGGGAGCTTCGCGCGCCATGCTGCAACCCGTTACGGCTGCCACGTCACCACGACGACGATCTCGCGTGAGCAGTATGCTTTCACGTGCGAGCGCGTGCGCCGTGAAGGGCTCGAAGGAAGCGTTCGCGTCCTGTTCCAGGACTATCGCGACCTTGCGGGGCATTTCGACAAGATCGTGTCCATCGAGATGATCGAGGCGATCGGACACGACCAGGTCGGCCTCTTCCTGCGCAAGGTTTCCTCGCTGCTCACGCGGCAGGGAGCGGCGTGCGTGCAATGCATCACGCTCGCGGAATCCGCGTACGAGAAGTACCGGCGCTCGATGGATTTCATTCAGAAACATGTATTTCCGGGGAGCTGTCTCCTGTCGATGAATCACCTCGCCCGCGAGGCCGATCGAACCGGAGACCTGCGCATCGAATCGGTCGAGGACATCGGCCCGCACTACGTGGGAACGCTGCAGGCCTGGCGCGAACGGTTCCTGCGCCGTCTCGACGACGTGCGCCACCTGGGCCGGGACGAGCGCTTCGTGCGCCTGTGGAGCTACTACCTCTCGTACTGCGAGGCCGGGTTCCGGGAGCGCTTCCTGGGAGATGTTCAACTGGTGCTGGCGAAACCGAGCTGGCGCGGCAGCGATCTAGCGCCGGCTCCCGCGAGTCCGTGGTAGCCTCCGTCGAGGTCATGGAACGCATTCCGTCGTCCAAATCCAGGTGAGCCGAGCCGCGATCCTCGGCGCCGTCGTTTCGTTCGTGCTGGCGCTGGCCCTCTACGGGATCACGAGCGCACGCGACCTCATGCTCGTCGACTCCGCAGAGCTGGCGCTCTCGTGCGCGACCGGAAGCGTGCCGCATCCGCCCGGATTCCCGCTCTACTTCTTGCTTGGACGCGCGGCCTGCGCGATCTCCCCGGCGACGCCGATCCGCACGATGAATCTCCTGTCCGCGGTGTGCGGCGCGGTCTCGGTCGCGTTCGTGTTCTTGCTGGTCGAGCGCATGATTGCGTGGGCTTGCGCTTCGGCGCGGCGCGCGTCCGAGCCGCGCCTGCGCCTGCTCGCTGCCGCGGCCGCCGCCGCTGCATGGGCCACCGCCCGCAATCCCTGGACCTGGGCCGGGGTGACCGAAGTGTATGCCCTCAACGCCGCGCTGGCCGCTGCGGCGTGGGCCTTCGGCTGGGCGGCTTGCGCCCAAGTGGCGGAGCGCTCGGGCAACGGCCGCGGCTTTGCGATTGCGGCGGCGGCGGCCGCGGCTCTGGGGCTCGCGAACCATCACGCAACCGCGCTCGTCGTCGCCCCGCCGCTCCTGGTGCTTGCGCTTCTCGGCGCGCCGTCGATTCTTCGCGCGCGCTGGTTCTGGATCGCCGCGGTGGCGTCCTTGGGATTCACGCTCGCGCTGTACCTGGTGCTGATCGTCGCGGGGCGCACCGAGCGCGGGCTCGACTGGGGCGGGATCCGCGACGTTCCGCTTCTCGTGCGCCACGTGCTCGGGCGCCAGTATCACGTGCAGTTCACCCACGTTCCCGGGGAGTCGGCGTTCGTCGCGCGCGAGTTCTTCGGCGAGCTGCTGCGCGGTCCGGGAATTCCCACGGCGATCGTTCTCCTCGCGGGGCTGGCGCTCGCGCTGGCCGCGCTCCGGCGGCGTGCGGCGTTCGTGGCGCCGCTCGCCTTCTTGGTGGCGGCGGTCGCGGCGAACTTGACTCTCTCCCTGGCCTACGTCGTGGGTCCCGAGGACCGCATTGCCTACGACCTGCCGGCACACTTGGCTTGGTGCGCCGCGGCGGGTCTCGGAGCGTGGGGGATTCTCACGCGCATTCGGGGCGCGCCTGCGCCGGCGGCGGCGGGCGCCGGGCTCGTGCTCCTGATCGCCGGGTGGAACGTGGTGCGCAACGCCGGCGTCTGCGATTTCCGCGAGGAGCATGTGGCCCGCACGTTCGTGCACGAGACGCTGCGCGACGTTCCCGCCGGCGGAGTCGTGCTGATCGCGGAGTGGAATTTCGGCGCGCCGTACTTCTACA
This sequence comes from uncultured Gemmatimonadales bacterium, assembly GCA_963725045.1. Taxonomy (GTDB): domain Bacteria; phylum ARS69; class ARS69; order ARS69; family ARS69; genus CAVRWY01. The sequence goes on along the minus strand of CAVRWY010000016.1, from coordinate 25,223 downwards.
TGCGCGAGATCGAAGGATTCCGCCGCGACGTCGACGTCATCGACATTCTCATGATGCGCCGCTTCTGGTACCTGGCCACCCTCGAGCGCATCATGCCCGACCTCGTCGCCGCGAGCCGTCCGCAGTTCGACGCATTTCGCGAGCAGGTGACGCTCTTCGATCTGGGGCGGCCCTACGACCAGGCGCGGATTCAGACTCTGTACGAGGATCTGCTGCGCCGCTGGATGGAGATCGGCATCGAGCGAGGAGCCGGCGCGTGGTTCGACTGGGGATGCGCGACGCGCCCCGACGAAGCATCTTGGGTGCGCGGCGTACAGAGCGTTCCCGACGAGCTCTTGATCCGCGTGCTCGATCCGCGCCCGGCGGCCGGCACCGTGGCACCGTCCGCTCCCGATCACCTGCTTCCGTTCAGCCCGATGGACGCCGCCAATCTTCGTCTTCCTTCGCTCGAAGATCTCGGACGACAGCCCGCGGCTGGACATGCGCGGCATGATTCCACGGCACGTGCAGTATTGGAAGGTGATGGCGACGTACCGCCAGGCGCTGGAAGCGTCGATGCTGGTGGCTTTGATGCACGGAGACGTCTCGCGCGCGGAAGCGATTCGAGACGGGGCGCGCGCTTGGTATCCGAACGTGGATGCGGTGTGGGCCGCGGCGCGCACCCGCGCCGGAAAGTAGCGCGAGGCGCCACGCATTCCCGGCGCGGCCGATCATGAACACGGGGCGCCCGAGTTTCCTCGAGCGCCCCGCTTCGTTGGCTGCGGCGTTGAATGCGCCGAGCTACTTCATGCGCACCATTTCGCTGGTGACGGTCTCACCGGCGGCTTGCAGCCGCACGAGATAGACGCCGGTCGCGACTGCGCTTCCGGAGTCGTCTCGTCCGTTCCAAATCAGCGAATGTGATCCCGCATCCATGGTCCGGTCGACGAGAGTGGTGACCTTGCGGCCGGCCACGTCGTAGACCTGGAGCGAGACCGGCCCCGCGGTCGGCACCGCGAAGCGCACGGTCGTCTCCGTGGAGAACGGATTCGGCGCATTCTGCGAGAGCTGGAGCTTCGAGACGGCTCCGCCCAGCTCCGGATTCACATCCGTCGCGGCGGGCAGGAACCACTCCAGAATGCGCTTCATCACCGTCTTCTGATTATTCGGATCGGTGGCCGTCGCCACGAGCGGAATCCCTTCGAAGGCGGCGCTCATGAACACCGTCTTGAACGTCCCCGTGTCGTAGCGGATGCCGATCGCGTTCTGCGGCGGGGCAGCCGTGTTCGCCAGCCACTTCACCGCCCCGGTGTTCGGCGCCATCTTGTCCGCCTTATCCGGGAACGGAGGCGCCAGCGGAAATGCCAGCCCATCTCCCAGCACGTCGCCTGCCGTACCGGTGCCGGAGATCGCCCCCTGGTCGAGAGCGAAGTTCTGGACGCGCAGATAGTTGATCGTCATCGTGTTCTGCCCGTTGTCCAGGAAACCGTGGCTCGAGAGGAAGAACCGGCCGCCTCCATCCAGGTACTGCCGGATCGCCACGTTCTCGTCGAAGTTGATCACGTCCGTTTCCGGTGATCCCGTCGTCCAGACCACCGCGTCGAACGTGTTGAGATCGACGAGCGTCGGAGATCCCAGGTCCGTGGAGGTGTGGGTGATCGACGCATATCCGGCGTCCGCAATCGCATTCTCGAACGCCACCTCGCTCGTGCCACCCTGATCGTCATCCACGAACAGGACCACTTGCGTGTTGACGATGGCGTTGAGCTCTGCGTTCTCGACCGCCGACGGCAGCGACGCCGGCTCCGCGCTTGCAGTCACCGTGCCGATTCCCGGCGTTCCGTCGGAGAGGATGCGCACACGATAGGCCGCCTCCTGCCCCGTGGTCATTCCTGGAATCGTGAACGTGGTCGGATACGTCGTCGATAGGTACTCGAGCTCCGCGTCCCACCCGGCGGGCAGAGCGGACTTGTCGAGCGTGACGATGACGTCGTCGGTCGTCGCCCCGGTGTACATCACCTCTTGATCCCACTCGAGCGGCACCACCGTGCCCTCGATCCTCTGGGAGTGCGGATCCAACGTGGCGAGCGTCAGGTCGAACAGCGGGAACGCGTAGCTGGCGTTGAGAGAACGCCGGTTCGAGTTTCGCTGCACGAAGACGACCGCGTGGAGGTTGTCCGCGTTCCACCCAGGACTCAGCGTGAACACTTGGTCGTAGTTCTGGACATCGTTCGAGTTGGTCGCCGTGAGGATCACTTCCGGAAGCATGTCGCGGGCGATCCCGTTCCAATCGTCGTTGCCGCGAGGATCGCAGCACAGCACGATGTTGTTCTCGTACACGACGCATCGGATTCGGCATTCCGCAGGATTCGTGATCGACTTCGCCGTTGGCCACGATGACCTGGGCGTCGATCGTTCCCGTGCCCGCTCCCTCGTCGATGGTGAGCGTCGCGGTCACCGAAAGCTTGCCCAGATCGTTCGCCAAATGGTTGGCCACGATCGGCGCGTAGACCGGATACATGTTCTGTCCGCCACCGATCTCGTTGTCGTATCCGTCGAACCACACCGACGGGGCGCCCGAGAATGGGTAGTAGTTACCGCGGGCCTGCGCATCCGGGTTCGTGAGCTGACCGGAGACATGGAAGTCCGCGTGGACGAACTGAGTCCGAGGATATTGTTCTTCGAGCTGCGTCAACGCCGCACGGGCGTCGGGGCAGAAGGGTCAAGTGACCCAGCCGAACTCCTCCGCGTACACGACGCGGGGAACGAGGGTCGCCTGAGAAAGGGAAGGGGTCGCGAGCGCCGCGAGCGCGACGAATGCGATCCCCGTAGTCGTCTTCTTCAAGGGGGCTCTCCTTATTCACGGATTCGGAATGTCGGCGCGGACTCCGCCGGTCTCGCCTCGGAGAGTCTAGCGCACTCGGGGGGCCGAGGGCATCCGCGGAATCGCGGCCCATGGCGAGATCGGGCTTCGCCAGTCCGCGCTGAGCCCACCCGCTACTTCCAGGTCGGGGCCGGCCACCTACCGCTCGGGCTTCGGTCCCCCGAAGGAAATCTCGTCGGGGAGCTCGTTGCGATCCCCGGCAACCATGGGGAAGTAGCGGTGGAGCTTCTCGCCGACGATCTGCGACGGCCTCGACCACCCCCCGGGCGCAGCGATCCTCTTCGAAGCGAGTCTTCATGATCGCGAGCGCCTCATCCCAGAAGCCGGTCTCGACGACGCGATCGATCCCCTCGTCTCCTAGGATCGCGAAGCGCCGGTCCTGCACGGAGATGTAGATGAGCACTCCGTTGCGGGCCGCGGTCTGGGACATGCCCAGCGACTCGAAGATGAAGCGGGCCGCCGCCAAGGTCTCGGCGGGCGTGGCCGGCTCCAGGTGGACCCGGATTTCGCCGGAGGTGCGGTCTTCCGCCGCGGCGATCGCAATCTGGATTTCGCGCCGTTCCTCCTCGTCGAAAAACGTCGCCGGAGTGGCCCGGCGCCCCGGGCGAATGGCCATCACGAAGCACCCGAGTGCCGCGAGCGCAGCCAGGAGCGCGAGCGCTCCGCGATCGCTGGCGATGGCATGGAGGCCGATCGGGGCCCAGGTGGATTCAACGGGGCTTGCTTGGAGGTTCGGGTGCCCGATCCGCACGAGAAGTGCGAGCGACATCGCGGCGAGGAGGAACCCCAGGAACGCGAGCGCGAGACGCCGCGGAGACTCGTAGACGGGGTGCATCACCATCGTCCCGACGCCCCTCCTCCCCCGAAGCCTCCGCCGCCACCCCCGAAACCCCCTCCGCCGAACCCCCCCGCCGAGCCCCCGCCTCCGAAGCCACCCCCACCGAAGCCGCCTCCACCGCCGGTCCAACCGCCCCAGCCTCCCCAGGGGCTGCGCGCACGCCTCCAGCCGGTGCTCTTTCCTTCGACCGCGTCCTCCAGCGCTCTTTTCCGCGCCAGCCGGGGGCCGGCCCACCACGACCAGAGCATGAACAACAGAAATGCCCAGAAGAGGATTCCGCCCAAGGGGTCGCCGGAGCGCTCGCGCGGGGGAGCGGTGTACTCGCCCTTGATCGTCTTGATGATCGCGTCGACCGATGCCTCGACGCCCTGGTCGTAGTCCCCGTCACGAAAGTGGGATGCCAATTCGTTGCGTAGAATGCGGCTCGACACCGCATCGGTGAGGCGCCCTTCCAATCCGTAGCCGACTTCGAGGCGCGAACTACGGTCCTCGACGAAGATCAGGAGAATGACGCCGTTGTCGTTCCCGGCCGTGCCGATCTTCCACTTCTCCGCGAGACGAATGGAGAAGTCCTCCATGCTCTCGCCGTCCAGCGAAGGGAAGATCGCGACCGCGATCTGATCCGAGGATTGGTTCTCGTGCGAAGCGAGACGCGCCTCGAGCCGCGCGACTGCCTCGCGGGAGAGCAGCCCGGCGTAGTCCGAGACGCGCCCCTGCGGCGCGTCCGGAACCTCGAGCGCGAACGCGGGCGCGAGACCCGTGAAGAGCGCGAGGCCCGCGAGCGACGCGGCGACGGCGCTCCGAAGCGCCGTCGGGCGCGTTCGGAACGCCGGCGCAAGCATCGGACGCTCCGTGCGTCTCGTTAGAATTCCACCTTCGGCGCCGTGGCCGCGCCCTCGGCGGCGGCGAAGTACGGCCGCTCTTTGAATCCGCCGATTCCCGCCACGAAGTTGTTCGGCACGACCTTGATGTACGCGTTGTAGTCGCGGGCGGAATCGTTGAAGCGGTTCCGCTCGACGGCGATGCGGTTCTCCGTTCCTTCGAGCTGACTCTGCAGCTCGAGGAAATTCTGATTCGCCTTGAGCTCGGGGTAGCGTTCGACGGCGACGAGCAGCCGCGAAAGCGCCGACGAAAGCTCTCCCTGGGTCTCTTGGAATTTTTGGAACGCCGCCGGATCGTTGATCGTCTCCGGTCCGATCGTCACTTGGCCGGCCTTGGCCCGCGCCTCGGCGACCGCCGTATACGTTTCCTGCTCGAAACCCGCGACTCCCTTCACGGTCTCGACGAGATTCGGAATCAAGTCCATGCGCCGCTGATACACGTTCTCCACCTGCGACCACGCCGCGGAAACGCCCTCCTGCTTCTGCACCATCGTGTTGTAAATGCCGCAGCCGCCTTGCAACAGCAGAAGAACGAGGCCGAGCACGACCAGAAGGGGAATGAGCTTCTTCATCGGGAGAGATCCTTTCGAGACGGGGGGGAGGATCACGCGGCGCTCACATTTAGCACGGGGGGGCCGTGGGGTCCAGATTGAGGCCCCTGCGGCCGCTTTCGCCGAGGCGCCTCTCCGCCGGAGATCGCTCGAGAGCCCGGCGTCCCGTGCCGGGGGGCCCCCTTCGAGGACTTTCCGTGTTCGGTTCGATCCCCTTGGTCCGTTCTGAGGTCGAGCTCCCCGAGAAGGGACTCTTCCACCCAAGGAGAAACCATGAGAACCCCAGGACATTGCACGTGGACCGGAGGACGCGCGGCGGCGCTCGCGATGCTGCTCCTTCCGGCTTCAGCCCTCGCGGCCGAGCCCGTCCAGGGCACAAGCACTCCGCTTTCCCTCGATGAAGTCGAGAGCATCGTCATCCCCGGAATGACCGAGCTTCCGGATCCGGAGACCATCCAGCTCGACGTTCTTCGATCTTCCCTGATTCCGATCGCCCCCGACGGCGCCGTTCATCGCGGCGGCGTCATGACCGACGCGGGCCTCGGGATGCCGGTGCGTCCGGCGACGGCGCTGGAGACGTTGAAGCTCGACATGGCGCGGGCGGCCGTCGAAGCGTCGCGCGCCGCGGGAACGCTCTACGTCATGCAGCTCCCCGACGACACGATTCCCGCGACCGAGGACGAGCTCGCGCGCATGAAGATGCAGCAGCTCGAGGCGCGCCGCTCCATTCCGTCGGCGCCGGATCCCGTCGCAGGCATCGGCGAGAACCTCACGCCCGTTCAGGAAGTGGGCCCCGCGGGGCTCTCCGCCGGCGAGGAAGCGAAGCTTCGCGGAGAGACGCCCACCGCACCGCAAGGCGCGCCCGCACCGGCGGACGCATCGGCGAATCCGATTTCTCCCGAAGGCGACGGCGCGCCCGTCGACGCGAAGAAGGGGACCTCCAATGAGTAGCACGAACTCTTTCGAGCGGATGGAGCTCGCCGGCAGCGTCGGCGCGTTGGCCATTCGCGTCGCACAGGCAGCATGCGTCGTCGCGACTCTCGCGGGCGTCGCATCCGCGGCCCCCAGTGCACCGCGCTTCGGCACGTTCAGCGATGCGGCGAAGAATCTTGCACACCGCGAAGCGTCCGAAGAGCCGGCGCTCGTGGGTCACGATTGGGAAGCCGACGAGTCCCACGATGAGGAGCTTCGCCTTCAGATGGAGGCGCAGGCGCGTGGACTCCGCGGCGGCGATGCCACCAACGACGACGACACCGCGCACTACGGGCGCGGCCGAACGCTCATCATCAACATCTTCATGGATCACAACGGCGGCGCGTGGTCGACGACGGAGAAGGAGACCATGGCGGCGCGCAACTCGGTGGCGAAGGACCATTACTTCGACAGCGCACCGGCCGATGCGAATCTCCGCTTCGACAACCAGGGCACGAACGGCTACTGGGAATACACGGTCGATCTGCCCTACAACATTCCGGACGACGGGTGCACCTGGGACATGACCGAGGACGCCGCGGCGCTGCTCTTCGCGGATGGGGACGGCGACGGGGTCTACGTCGACGACCTCACCATCTGGCTCCAGAACTGGGGCGGCGGTTGGGACAACGTGCTGGCCGTGTTCCAGCCCGCCGACATCACCGGCCGCGCGTACGCCTCGTACGGATACGCACGCACCCGCATCTATACGGACGATACGGCGAACGTTCGTGCGCACGAGTGGGGACACCTCTTCGGCTCGTGCGACGAGTACTCGGAGAACGGCGGATGCAGCATGCTGCGGCGCATGCCAAAGCTGGTATCTCCCCGCGGCGATCGACAATGAGAACTGCGAGATCGCTGCGTGTGGGACCCCCGTCCCTTGCATCATGAACAACAACACGTTCTCAGGAATCTGCCCGTACACGCTCGGGCATTGGGGTTGGGTCGACGACGACTCCAACGGGTTGCTCGACACGGTGAAGCGCCGGCTGGTCGGCGAGGTGTATGCGAACATCTACGAAATGGGCAACGGCGGCTGGTTCCTGTGGAACAACACGGGACACGGATTCTCGTACAGCCAGACCACGCCGACCTGGAGCGTGGCGGGACTTCGCAGCCCGGCGACCGCGGACTACGACATGGACGTGTTCCGCGACTACGAGCATCGCTACAAGGTCGCGTCGTCCATCTATGCCGGACAAGAAGTGGACTTCGTCGTCGGCGACTACAACCACACCGCCGAGAGCAACGAGCATATCGAGGTCACCCGGTACGAGGGGGCTTCGGACAATTATCGAATCCAATACGAGAGCGGCACGGGCGTGCTTTATCCCGACGGCGTGGAGCGCGCCGGGAGCTGGGGCGGGGACAGCGTCGTTCGTGTATGGGACGTTCCCTTGTTCGCGGGTGAGTCGGTGAGCTTCACGCTCGACGTCACCAGCGGCACCACCGATTTCGGGATGTCGCTCTTCAGGTCCAACGGTGCCGAGTACTTCGCGGGGCGCGCCTCGGCCCAATGGACTCGCAACGCCGCGGGGGACGGCGGCACCGAGACGTGGACCTACACGGTGCCCGCGGACGACGTCTACGGGCTCGTGATCTTCGCGAACAACCACGCCGATTCCGACTTCACGATCCAGATCGGGCCGGTGCCGTTGACGCTCCAGGAGGAGACGCCGATCGCATCGTCGCTTGGATCTGCGGCTCTTCAACTACGATCCGAACGCGGTGTACTGGTCGTTCATCGGCAATCGTCCGGCCGTGGGCGACAACACCACGGTGCGTCTCTTCAACGATTCGACGTACCAGACGTGAGCTGGAGACGTCGAACAACTACAACGGCGCATCGCCGAACAACATCGACTTCATCGCCGTGGACTACAACCACGCCAACGGAGCGGTGGACTATCCGCGGGTCATCGCCAACGTCGGCGCGGGCCTCCACCGCACCGAGTGGGAGCACGATGCGGACATTATCGCGGGAATCATGCCGATCTCGTCGTGGGTCGCCGGGCACGTGGGCAAGGTGTGGGACGCACTCCTGACCGACGGCATTCCCTACAAGCTGCGCAGCTACAGCGGCACGATCGACCAGGGGCTGTACGTCTTCCGCTCCGGCGACGGCGACTACTACAAGCAGCGCAACGTGTTCGCGAGCGCGGCCAACTTCCGTTCCGCCGCCGATGGTGAATGGTTGAGCTACACCCCGACGGAGACCGATTGGCACGGCGTCGTGCAGATCGTGAACGACGAAGGGGACGGCTCGTACATCAACTGGCTCGGTCGCGAAGTGGCCATGACAGCCGACAGTCGCACGAGCTATGCGGACGAAGTGCAGTGGGGAACCGGCAGCGCGCCGGCGCAGCTACTGGCATGGCGTTCGGCGTTCGTCCCGCCACCGGCGAGACCGCGGCGATCTCTCTCTACGGAGACGACGGCTACTCGATCAGCACGTTCAAGGCCAGCGATCAGATCGGGTTCTGGCGTCGTGAACTTCGTGGTGGGGGACTACAACCACATGGCGGCGGAGACGGTGTACCCGCGCATGTGGCGGTCCGCCGGAGTCGGTGCGATGGACGTGGAGATGGAAGGCGGAACGGAGACGCTCACGTTCCTGGGCGTGAATCCGGTGAGCACCACGCAGAGCTGGCCGGCGGGCGACGTCGTGGAAGTGTTCGACGTCTATCTTCCGGCGAATGCGAACGTGCACTTCCAGCTGAACAACGTGTCCGGCAACATGGATCTGGGGATGGCGCTTTTCAAGTCGAACGGCGCGGCGTACTACGCGTCGCCCTTGAACGCCGTGGATCAGGCGGATGCGAGTGGGTGTCGGCGGCAATGAAACGTTCGAGTACTTCTCGCCGGCTGCGGACTACTACGGGCTCGTCGTGTTCAACCAGAACGACGCGAGCGGGTCGTTCGAGCTGATCGTCGGCGCCTCGGCGTGCGACCGACGCCGCCGTCGTCACCGGAGCTGCGGCATTCGATCTCGCCGCTGCGCCGAACCCGTTCGTCGACGCGTCCGAGCTCCGCTTCAGCTTGCCTCGCGAGGATCGGGTCACGCTCGCCGTGTACGACGCTACCGGACGGTTGGTGCGTCGCCTCATGGACGAGGCAGTGTCCGCGGGCTCGCACGTGCAGCGTTGGGACGGCCGCGACGACGGCGGACAGCGCGTCGCCGCCGGTGTCTACCTCGCACGGCTGCAGACCTCGAGCGAGGAGAAAGTGAAGAAGCTCATTCGAGTGAAGTAACCGAGACATCGAGGGCGGCGCCCGTCGCGCGGGGACGGCGCCGGCGAGAGTGTCGCCCTCGTCAATCTGCGCGGAGTCGCGATGAGGCCAACGCGATCCGCGCAAGAGGCCGGCCGGGGAAACCTGGCCGGCCTTGGTATTGGGAGACGAATCCGCTAGTCTTCTCGTCGCGACCCCTGACTCCGCGATCCTTCCCGCGACGAAGGAGGATGCCGTGCGCCCCAAGTTTTTCGCGATCTTGCAATCGCGCTTCCTCGGTTCCTGCACGATCGGTCTCGCCGGACTCTGCATGTCGCTCGTCGCTGCGGCGACGACCTCGGCAGCGCTCACCTATATCGGACAGGATCGCGAGGTGAGCACCTTTGCCACCATTGATTTCATCCAGGGCGAGGATCAATTCAGCAACGATATGTTCGAGACGTTGGAAGATGGGCAGTTCGAGGGGGCGGCCGACTGTCTCGTCGGTGTGCCCGGCGATCAGGCCCACTCCACGGGCCATCAGCTCTCCTACCTCTTGCCGGATCTCATCCTCGCGGAAGGAGCCATGTCGGGGCAGGCCGAGATCTCCGAGGCGGCCACGTTCGCCGAAGGGTTCGGCATGTCGCGCTTCGTTTCCCTCTTCTCCGTCGACGTGCCCACCGAGGTCCACGTGCAACTCACTTTGTTTGCCGGCGGGAACGGTGCCGCGAACTTCGTGTTTCGCATCGCCAACGGGACCATCTTCATTCATCGTTCGATCCACGACGGTTCCGACGACGTCGACGAAACGCTGACCTTGCAACCGGGCCAATACGAAGTGACCGCGGTGACCAGCGGATACGGACAGGCGTTGCCGAACGGAGGGGGGGAGCCCGCGTCGGGCAGCTTCTCCTTGTCGATGATCTTCCCTTCGGCGACTGCGGCTCCCATTCTCGGAGCTCGGCGCACTCGCTCGCGCCCGTCGTGGCGCCGAACCCCGTGCGCAGCACGACGCGGATTCTGCCGTCGACAAGTACACGGGGTCGCCGGCTCGCTCGGGGCGGCACACTCCGGCAGCGAGATCACCATCTTCGATCTCAGCGGGCGAATCGTGCGCCGGTTCGCGAACGTGGACGCCGGCGGCGTCACCTGGGACGCGCGCGATCTCGGGGGGCATCCCGTCGCGGCGGGAATTTACTTGGTGCGCGCCTCGAACGGCGCCACGACGCGAGCCCTCGTGCTCCGCTAGGAGAATCATCATGTCCCACCACGAGCGAGCGCATTCGGGAAGCGACGGCGGCGATGCGGAGAAGCGCGCGGTCACCCGGCGCAAGTTCCTGGGTGGTGGGATCGCTCTATCCTTAATGAGCACGGGTTTGGCGCGTCTCGCTCGGGCCCAGTGCACACTCACGACCACGGATCCTCTCGGACCGTACTTCGTTGCGGGCGCGCCGCAGCGCAACGTGATCGCATCGGCGGATGAGCCTGGGTCTCGTCTCTTTCTCGACGGAATCGTGCGCGGCGTCCACTGCTCGGCGCCGCTTCCCGCGACGATCGTCGATGTGTGGCAGGCGAGCAATGCCGGCTGCTACAGCATCTCCCAGCCCTGCGGTGCCGACGAGGATCCGTGGAACTTACGAGGGCAATTTCTCACCGGGCTCGACGGTACGTACACGCTCGAGACCATCCTTCCCGGGTATTACCCGGGCCGCTGCCTGCACATTCACTTTCGCTTTGCGCCCGTGGACGGCCCCGTTCTCGTGACGCAGCTCTATTTCGAGGGAGACCCTCAGATCCCCAACGATCCGTTCGCGAGGTTGCCGAGCGCGGTGAATCGCATCATCCCGCTCGTCCAGGAAGCGGACGGACTCCACGGCGTCTTCGATCTCGTGCTGAACGTGGACGAGACCGACGCGGGAGACGAGGGGCCGGACCCCGACCTGACCTACCTGCACACCGGCTTCCCGAATCCATTTCAGAGCTCGACGATGATCCGCTTTTCGTTGGCCCGGGCGGGTGGCGTGGATCTCGCCATCTACGACGTCTCCGGACGGCGCGTCCGATCCCTGCTCGATCGTGATGTCGCGGTGGGATATCACACCGCCGATTGGGACGGGCGCGACGATGCCGGACGCCCCGTGGGGAGTGGAGTCTACTTCTGCAGAATGCTGTCCGGGGGCGAGTCGCAGACGCGAAAGCTCATGCGGCAGGAGTAGTCGAAGGTTGATCGCGCGCACTTCGGCTCCGGGCGAAACCCACGTTTGCGATTTCCGGTTCCGAGCGCGGCAGGATTCCCCTGGATGGTCGGCGGCGCGGCCGTTAGTCTGCTCCGCACGCCCCCCCATTCGAAAAGGGGATCTCCATGCCTTGCTTCCAACCCGGGCGGCCTCGCCGCCTCGCCGCGTCCACTCTCGTCGCGTGCATGCTTTTGTTCTTGAACGGCTGCGCCGCGAAGACGGTGAGCATCAAGACGCTTCTCGACGACCCCTCGCAGTACGAAGGTGATGACGTCCGGATCGTCGGAGACGTCGAGGAGGGTTCCGCCGGCGCCTTGGGTGTCGGGACCTACGAAATGAACGACGGTACGGGCACGCTCCGCGTCGTCACCAAGTCGGGCGGTGCACCGCGCGCCGGCGCCCACGTCGGCGTCGAAGGCACGTTCCGTTCCGCATTCACGCTCGGAATGGAGAGCTTGGCCGTGCTCCTGGAGGAGAACCGCTTCACCCCGTGAAGCCGGTGGGGGCATTCGCAAGATCTCACGATTCATCGCTATGAAAGGAAGAGGCTCATGGCCACTGCGAAACGTCGAAGCCCCAAGGTTCGGGAGAAGACTCAGCAAAGCGACGCGCCGATCACGCGCCAGCGACTCATCGAGCTCCTGAACGAGGACCTCGCTCGCGAGTACCAGGCGATCATCGCGTACATCGTCTATTCGCAGGTTCTGAAAGGCGCCCAGTACATGGCGATCGCGAAAGAGCTGGAAGTGCACGCCACCGAAGAGCTGCAGCACGCCATCATCATCGCCAAGCAGATCGACTATCTGGGCGGCTCGCCGGTGGTGACGCCGAAGGAGGTCAAGACCTCCAAGGATCCGAGGAAGATGCTGCGCTTCGATCTGGAGAATGAGAGCGAGACGATCAAGCACTACCGGGAGCGCGTGCGGCAGTGCGAGTCCCTGGGCGAGTTCGCGATGTCCGAGCACATCCGCGACATCATCCTGAACGAGCAGGAGCATCAAATCGACCTGGCCACGGCGCTCGGCGAAGAGATCCGGGACATGAGCAAAGGACCGAAGGGTCGTTGATGGACTCTCTTTGAAGTCCTGGAAGTTCTCGGCATTCCTGAGCACGCCGGCAAAGGTGACCTAGCGGTCGAAGCTGACCTCCCCCCGCCCCCTGCCGGCCCCCGGGGGCGCCGTGGTAGAATCGTGGGCTCGCTCACCTCCATGCTCGTTCACCGGTGTCCCAGGACGACGCCCCCGATGCGCACCCCGAGCTTCTTGGCGGCGGTCTTCCTTCTCGCGACCGCTCCTGCCGCGCTCGCCGGTCGCCTCGCGTCCAGCCTCGAGGCTCGATCGCGGGATCTGGACGCCGGCGAAGAAATCAAAGCTCTGATCGTGATGAAGGAGCAGGCCCCCGTGGCTTCGCTCGACGCAGAGCTGCGCGCGCAGGGCGCCACGAGAGCCGAGCGCCACGCGCGCATCGTCGACGCGCTCCGCGAAACCGCGGAGCGCACGCAAGCGGCGATCCGCAGCGACATCGCGGCCGCGCGCGGACGAAACGCGATTCGCGGCTCCGCGTCGTACTGGCTGCTCAACGCGATCTCCGTCGTGGGAACGATCGAGGGCATTCGGGAGCTCGCGCAGCGACCCGACGTCGAGATCGTGGAGCCCGACCTTCTGGTGGAGAGAATCGTGCCCGTTTCACCGGCGCGCGCGCACCCTCCGCTCCCGCGCTCGATCGGCGTGGCCCCGGGAATTCTCGCGATCGAAGCCGATCGCGTGTGGCACGAGCTGGACATCGACGGCACCGGAGCACTCGTCGGCAATTTGGACACGGGCGTCGACGGACTCCACCCGGCGCTCACCGCACGGTGGCGGGGGAACTTCGCACCGGCCGGCGAATGCTGGCGCGACGGCGCCGGATTCGGGGACACCTCTCCCATCGACCGCGACGTGCACGGCACGCACGTCATGGGGACGATTTGCGGAGTCGCCGCGGATGACTCGATCGGCGTCGCCCCCGGCGCACTGTGGATCGCCGACAATTCCATTCTGCAATCGGCGGGGCTGGAGTTCGACAACGACGTGCTCAGCGCTCTGCAGTGGTTCACCGATCCGGACGGCAATTCGCTCACGATCGAGGACGTTCCCGACGTCGTCGAGAACAGCTGGAGCGTGAGCGAAGCGATCGAAGGCTATTTCGACTGTGACAGCCGCTGGTGGAACGCGATCGACAACTGCGAGGCCGCGGGCGTCGCTCTGGTCTGGTCGGCGGGGAACGACGGCCCCGATCCGGGGACGATTCGAAGCCCGGCGGATCGCGCCCAGAGCCCGCTCCAGGCGTTCTCGGTGGGCGCCACGATCGACGCAAGCCCGTTCACGATCTGGCCCGGATCGAGCCGCGGCCCTTCCGGATGCGGCGGCGCCTTCGCCACCAAGCCCGAGATCTGCGCGCCAGGAGTCGACGTCTACAGCGCCGAGCCCGGCGGCGGCTACCAATTGCTGAGCGGCACGTCGATGGCCGGGCCGCACGTGGCCGGCGTCGTCGCGCTCATGCGCGCCGCGAATCCGGACATCGACGTTCCGGCGATCAAGCAGATCCTCATCGACACCGCGAGCGACCTCGGCGATCCGGGGGACGAAGACACCTACGGCAACGGTTTCGTGAACGCGTTCGATGCCGTCACCGCGGCGTTGAATGGGTTCGGTGAGGTGGAGGGGATCGTGACCGATTCGTCGACCCTGCTGCCGATCGAAGGCGTGCTGGTCGACGTGGTCGGACGATCCGCGACAAGCGATCGACGAACGAGCTCGGCCAGTTCCATCTCGCGCTTCCGGAGAGCACTCCTGGACGCTCGAGTACAGTGCGTTCGGATACGTCACGCAGCAGCAGGTGGTCAGCGTCACCGCGTTCGAAACGACGGACGGCTCGATCGCGCTGGTGCCGGTGACCCCTGGGACGATCAGCGGAACGGTCACGCAGTTCCCGAGCGCGCCGGCCGAGGGCGCCTCGATCACGATTCTCGACTCGCCGATCCCCCCGGCGATCTCCAATCCCGACGGCACGTATTCGATCCAAGTTCCGGACAACACGACCTACGTCGTCCGCGCGCGCAAGAGTGGGTTCGCGTCTCATCTGGCCACGATTCCCGTGAGTGGAAGCACACCCTTCGACTTCGTGCTCGGCCCGCTCACCGACGAAGGCTTCGAGAGCGGAGATTTCCTCGATTGGCCGTGGAGCATGAGCGGAAACGCACCCTGGACGGTCGACGCCGTGAATCCGCAGGAAGGCTCGTTCTCCGCGAAGTCCGGAGGCATCGGGGCGAATCAATCGTCCACCATGACGATCCAGCTTTCCCTGCAGAATCCGGACAGCTTGCGATTCCACGTGCGGATCGATTCGGAAGCATCCGCCGACCGGCTCCGCTTTTTCATCGATGGAGTGATGAAGGGCCAGTGGTCGGGCAGCTTGCCGTGGACGGCGGTGGCATTCGCGGTCGGAAACGGCACGCACACGTTCGAATGGAGCTACACGAAGAACGGGTCGATCGACGTCGGCGCGGATGCCGCCTGGGTGGACCGGATCGAGTTCCCGGCGATCGGCCCCGCACTCAATCCCGAGGTCTCCGTGCAGCCCAATGGCATGTCCAAGACGCTGCAGAGCGACGAAGTCACCGACGATTCGTTCACGATCGTCAATTCGGGCCCCGGGGCGCTGACCTGGAATGCGTCACTCGTGGATCCGGGCATGCCCACGCGGGGCCGCGGCGGCCCGGACATCTTCGGCTACCGCTGGATCGACAGCGACGACGTCGCCGGCCCAGAGTACGAGTGGATCGAGATCAGCGGTGTGGGCACCCAAATGGTCATGGGCGACAACACCTTCGCCGGACCGTTCCCACTGGGGTTTTCGTTCCCTTTCTACACCGGATCCTTCCACGACGTCCACGTCAGCTCCAACGGCTTCCTGACGTTCAATTCGAATTCCGGAACGTTCGCCACGAACGTGCCGATGCCTTCACCCACGCCGCCGAACCGACTCGTCGCTGCGTACTGGGATGATCTGAATCCCAGCGAGGGCGGCTTCATCTACCGCTACGCGGACCTTCAGAACGGACGATTCATCGTGGAGTGGAACGGGGTGCGGCAGCAGGCTCCGGGCGGAGCGGGCAACCCCCAGACGTTCCAGGTCATTCTGAATTCCGACGGCTCCATCGTGTATCAGTACAAGACCGTGTCGGAGGCGAACGGCTGTTCCGTCGGAGTCGAGAACGGCATCGGGAACGTCGGCTTGCAGGTGGCGTTCAACGCTCCCTACCTGCACGACGAGCTCGCGGTGCTCATTTCGACCGAGCCTTGGCTCGATTGGATCCGAATTCCGACGACATCCGGAAACGTGGCGAGCCAGGCATTCGACGATCTGCTGGTGACGTTCGACGCCACCGATCTCGCGGACGGCGTCTACCAGGCGATCATTCGCTTGGCGACGAACGATCTGGACGAGCCGATCGTCGACTTGCCGATCACGCTGACCGTGGCGCAAGTCACCGATGCGCCGCTGGGGTCGATGCCCGCGACGTTCCAGCTCGGTCCGGCGCGTCCGAATCCGTTCACCAGCCGCGCGAACATTTCGTACGCCGTTCCGGTCGACGGGCGGCACGTGGAGATTCGCATCTTCGACGTGTCCGGCCGGCTGGTGAAGACGCTGGTGAACGAGCCGTCGCTTCCCGGCACGCACTCCGTCCAGTGGGACGGACGCGACGACCGTGGAACGAGCGTCGCCCCCGGCGTCTACTTCTATCGGATGAACGCCGGACTCGTTCTCGCAGATCCGGAAGATGACGCTGCTCAAGTAGACCGCCTGAAAGCGCGGCGAAGGAGGAGACGCAGGATTCGGACGATGACGAGAAGGCGACCCTTCTCCCGAATGTTCCCCACGTCTCCCCCGAAGAGACTAGCGAGCCAGCACGAGCTTCCGCGTCGTCGATCGATCGCCGGCGTTCACGCGAACGAAGTACACGCCGGCCGCCGCGCGGCGGCCTTCGGAATCGGCTCCATCCCAACGCGTCGAATGCCGGCCCGCATCGAATTGCGCATTGGCCAGCGAGCGCACTTTTCTTCCTGCGGCGTCGTACACGATGACGGCGACTCGCGCCGAGCGATCCAACGCGAAGGCGACGTCCGTTTCGGATCGAAACGGATTTGGGAGAACGTGAACGTCTAGAGCGACGTTCGAGTGGACCGCGGTACCGGCGGCGCGGGCGATGGCGGCGCCGTTGAACTCCACGAGCTCTTCCCGATCGCCGGAATCCGGGAACACCTCCAGGATGCAGCCCGATCCCCTGCGCGTAGTACTTGTTCGTGATGTTGCCGGGCTCGACCGGCGTGAAGTCCTTGGTGATCACGCAGTCGCCGTCGCAAGAGGCCGCGGGAACCTCGGCGGACCCGGTGATGCTGAGCACTTGCCCCAGGTCTTCGACTTCCCCGAGCAAGAACTCCTGCCGGTAGGCGTCGTCGACTTCCGGCTCCGCGAGCATGATGCGCCCGGGCTTCGCGTAGTCCACGCCCGCCTCCCACGACCCCTCGATTCCGGCGAGAACGCCGTCCTCGAACTCGAGCGTGAGCTCACCGAAGTACCAGACGTTTCCGTCGCGATCGAGCGCATACCAATCGTCGGTATCCTCGATGACCACGCCGTTCTCTTTCACGACGTCCTTCACCACGAAGCACTCGACCCCGAGGATCTCTTTCGTCGCCTCCGTGACGGTGACCTCGATCGTCTCGTCGCCCGCTTCGTAGAGCCAGTTGTAGCCGGGGATGAGCGGGAAGTAGGGATTCGGATTCTCGGCCGCTTCCTTCGGAGAATAGAAATCGTCCGGATCGATCTCGGGGTCGTAAGGATCCTCGCCGAGGAGCTCGCAGACTTCTTTGCGTTCATCGAATTGCTCACGGCAGAGATCGCGCGCTTCGCGGCGCTCTTCCTTCGCGAGGTCGAGGCACTCTTCGCGCTCTTTCTCGTCGCTGAGATTGAGGCAATTGGCCACGGTGATCAGATAGTCCTCCTGCACCTCGTGCCGGCATCCTCGCAGCACAGCTCGAACCGACTGGGAGCAAGCCTCGTGGCATCCGGACCGAGCTCCGGCGAGATCGTCTTCCGTTCCCCATCCTTCATCCGAGATTTCTTCCGGATCCGACGTGATTCCCGGAGCGGAGCTCGAAGCTCCTGCGCCTCCGGCCGGAGCGGCGGCGATGCTTCCCGTGGCGACGATCGTCGCGAGCGTCGCCGAGAGTCGAAATTTCCACATCACGAGACCTCCTTGAACGATGCGCGGACCTGCGGCCGGGGTCTGGCCGGCTCGAATGCGGGACCACCGCCCTTCCCGTGGGGGAGGAGCACGCGAATCCGAGCGCTTGTGACAGGATCGGCGCGCCGCTACCGGGATTCGTCGCCGAGCGGAAACGAGAACATGACGCCGAATTCCGGAGCCCAGTCCGTCGCCTTCGAGGTGAGGCCGAACGCGTTGTTGAACTTGAAGAAGATCGAATCGGTCACGTGCCACTGCGCTTCGGTGATGAGCTCCACTTCGTCCTGGGATCCTTCGATGCCGGCGAAGACGCGCCAGGCGGGGGAAAGTCGCTTCAAGTACTCGACCGCGTACTCGCCGAGCTCTCCGGCGGACTCTTCGAGCGAGTACTCGCCGGCGATTCGAAACGTCGCCGTGCCCCAGGAGAATCCCTTCACCGCGCCGAACCCGAGCTTGAATTCCCAATCCCCCGTTCCGATGAGCACGGGATCGCCGGGAGTGGGGGCGACGGTTTCGAAGTACGTGAAGAGCTCGGGACGGCTCGCGTTCTCGAACGAAAGCCGGTAGCGCAGCTGTCCCTCGATGTCGCCGAGGCCCGACTCGGAGATCTCGTCGGGGATCGCGGTGGGATCCTCCGGCGCGGTCTTCTGCGTCGCGTCGATGACCGCGGCCTCGAGCTCCATCGCGAATCGATCGGTGAAGCCGTATCCGAGAAAAATCAAACCTTCGATCGCGCGATACTCGCCGCGAAAGTCCTGATCCAGCTCGTAGCCGAGCTCCTGCGGCGAATACTCGGCGTCGTGATCGCGGTAGTACTCGACGAACGGATAGACGAGAAGCTCGCCGGGACGCACGTACGTGCCGAACATGGACGTGGCGATCCCCGTCCCACGATCTCGCAAGTACACGGGCAGCTCGGAGTCCGGCGGCGAGCGCGCGCAGTGCCTGAGACGAACGACGCCAGATCCCGACGGCGATTGCGCAGAGCATCCGAGCGCGTGCGCAACGTTTCCGCGCCGGAAGCCTTCGGGCGAAGGTCGATCACTTCGGGCCCGTCACCGAAATGAGCTCCACGCGCTCGTTGCCGCCCACCGGAACCTCCAAGACGTTTCCGATCGAAGCGGCGAAGTACTTGTGCTCGTTCGTGCCCGGGCTCGAGCCCGTTCCATTCTTCGATCTGGAAGCAGCCGGCCACGTCGCCGTACGGAACGGAGACGCTCTGATCCACCGCGACAACCTTCGCCCAGTCTTCCGCTTCGTCCTCGTAGAACTCCTGCCGGTACTCTTCGCCGAGATGCGCCGCCGGATTGGCCCACATGATGATGCCCGGGAGAGCATCGTCGACGCCCATTCCCAAGAGCCTTCCGTGCTCACCACCTGGCCGTTCTCGATCTCCTTCGAATCCTCGCCGAGATACCAGACGTTTCCCGCAGCATCCTGCGCGTACCAATCGTACGTGTCCTCGATCAGCTCGCCGTCGAGGTACACGCGGTCACGCACGACGGTCGCCGTGACGCCGTTGACGATCTTCGTGTCTCCGACAGAGACCTCGACGCGTGATCGTTCGGTGCCCTCGTCGGTTTCGCCCGCGTATTGGAACGTGGTTCCCGGGACGAGCGGGAAGATGAGGTTGTCGATCGCCGCGGCCCACGCCGCTCGGAATGTGCAGGATCGTAGGCGTCGCCCTGCGAGGGACCGGAGCTGTTGTTGCAACCTTGCGCCGCAGAAGCCGCAGTCAGAACGCGCTCCTACGATGATGAATACGTCGCGAGCATCGAACCTCCTTGCTGCGATGGACATTCCGTGCGTCGCTGCGGAATGGAACACGCCGGCGCGCCGAAATGTGACGAGGCTCAGCGTGCGGAATCGCCGGGGGAGAGCGGAAAGCGGAGGAGCTCGATGGCGCCCTCGGGCCCGAGGTGGACACGCTGCGCCCCATCCTTGAAGAAGAGGCGCGCCCGTCGGCCCGAATCTCCACGTGCGGCGCGCTCTCGGGATTTCAATGTCGAACTCGGCGTCCGCCGTCGCGAATCTCGACGTCGATCCGATCCGCGCCGGAGGAGTACGTGGCGGCGCCGGAAGGGCCGCGGACCACGACTTCCTGTCCGCTCGTCGGCGTGACGGACACACGGTTTCCGCTCTTCGCGTGCGAGAACTCGATCACGAAGCGATCGCCCGGCCCACCGCCACGCCCGAGCCGTGAACCGCGCGTCGTCTCGGATGGGGGATCGAGCCGCCGAGTCCTCGCCGTCGCGAACGCGCTCGACCGCTCCAACCGCTCCACTGCGGCGTTCGACCCACGCGCGAAGCGGCGAGCCCGGGACTGCATAGGCGGCTCCCACGAGCCCGAGCCCCACGAGAATCAACGCCGCGCGGCGAAGCCGCTTCCGATCTCTCGCTCGCGCGGCCCGGCACGTTCGGCGACGGCTCTCTGCGTCGGCGGGCGGCAGCGGGTGATCCACGCCACGCAGAAGCGCGTGGACCTCCGCTTCGTCGCGCTCCATGCTCGCGACGCGCGCCCGGCACTCTGCGCATTCCGCGAGATGAGCGCGAACGGAGCCTCTCCTCGGCGAGAGCTCCTCGTCCAAAAGGCGCTGGATCTGCTCGTCATTCGGATGCATCGATCGGCCCTTCGTAGATCGCGCGGAACGCGCGGCGCGCTCGCGCCAGCAAGAGTCCCGATGCTCGCCTCGTTGAAGCTCGAGCGCCGCCGCGATCTCCCGGTAGCTGTAGCCCTCGGCCTGCAGCAGGAGCAGCCGGCGCTCGCGCTCCGGAAGGCCGTCGATCGCGCGGCCGCACGCGTCGATGCGCGTTCTCCGCCAGCCGCCGCCTGCTCCGCCGACGGCGGCGAGCGGATGCCGACGCGTCCGCCATGGACCAGCCGCAGGAGCCGGTGTCTTCGCTGCCGCGTGGTCATCTCGTTGCGAAAGAGATTCATCGCGACGCTGATCAGCCACGCCTCCGGGCGAATCCGGCATCGAGCCTCTCCGGTACAAACGGATGAACGCTTCCTGCGCCAAGTCGGACGCCAGGTCCGCATCGCCCGACAGGCGGTCGAGAACCCGAGCGATCCTCGGAACTGCGCGTCGAACAACGCGACGAACTGGTCGTGGAACGACGCGTTCGATCCGGACAGCGCGCTCGCCTCCATCGAGGAAGGGAACCGGCGAGCCGGCGAATGTGTGACGACGAGCTAGTAACGCCAGTCGAGCCCGACGACGAGGGGAGATCGCGAGCGCATTTCGATCGCGGCGATCTCCCCGGTCGAGGGATTCTTTGCGTAGTTCAGCACGTTCGCCCGGCCGATCAGGTTCGTGAAGGAGCCGAACAGCGCGATCTCGCTTCCCCACGCCGACGTCCAGCTCTTGCGCACTCCCAGATCGAGGCGTCCGTACGCCGGAAGGTCGGTTCCTCCCAGGGGCCCGCCGTCGGCGCCGGGACTTCCGCCGAACTCGCTTCCCATGTCGGCGAGATTGAACGCCTCCCATTCGAATCCGCCCGATGCCGTCGTCGCACGGCGCCCGAGGACGGCCGATCCTCCGAGGCGCAGCGTCCATCGAGCGCCAGGGGAGAGCGTCACTCCACTCTCGAACGTGTGGGAGGCTCCGTGCTGGGGAACGTACGTGGCGTCGTGGGCGGTGTACCGAGTGTCCTGGAAACCGTAGCTCATCTCGACCCCGAGCTTTCCCGCGCTCCATCGGGCATCGGCCGAAGCTCCCCACGATGTCCCCGAGCCGACGTCGAAGGTCTCGGTCGCGAACGGCTCCGCGTTCTGGGGCGCGCACCAGAACGACGTCGTCGAAGCGGCGGGCATACACCTGAAGTCCGACTCGTGCGAATCCCGACGACCGCCACTCGACTCCGGCGACTCCGAGATCGCTCGTGGCGACCGGCATGCGGGAGTCGCCGGCACCGACGAAGAGATCGGCCGGGAACAGATTCCGGGCGATGGATTCCGGGTTGCTCAGAGATTGCGCGTATTGGTGAGTGCGGGCGTATCGTCCGCTGAGCGTGACACGCTCGCGCAGCGTCCATCGAAGCCCCGCGGTCGGCGCGGGCTGCCACGATCCCTCGAACGAGGCGAGCGACGCTCCGAAGTCGAGCTCGAGGCGCGGCGCGATCATTCGCGAGTGATGCGCGAACGCGGTCACCACGGGAGTGCGGGCGTCGAGCGAGAGAAGCGACGCATCGGGCGCCGCGCCGGATGTCGGCACGACCGCGTACGAGGTCTCGCTCTGCTCGACGCGCAGTCCCGCTTCGGTCGTCGCGGCGCGCGCGCGTACGAATCGGCTCGTCGTAGCGTCCCGCCGCCAGAATCCCGTGATCCTGGCGCTCGGACGACATGGCCAGACGGTCGTCCGATCCGAGCCACGCAGCGCTCGCCTCGCTCGCGGCACTCCAGCCGAGAACGCGCAGCCCGATGCGGTCGATGTCTCCCGTCCACTCGCCGCCGAGGGAGAGGCTCTCCCACTCGAAGACGTTGCGGCCGGCGTCGTCGGTCGCACCGTCGGCGGTGCCCGTCACGGTGGCCGCCGCGTCGAACTCGTTCTCGCTGCCGTAACCGAGCGCACGCAACCGGCCGCCGAGGGCGGGCGCTTCGAGCTTCGCGAGCGCGTCGCCGGTTCGCCCCGCCACGTACGAGGCTTCGCCGCTGCGCGAGATCCCCCGGAAAACCCGAACGCAGCGCGAGCTGGAACCCAGCTCCGCCCACACCGAGCGGGCCATCCACGGCGAAGCGAGCCTGGCTGTTGCTCACGCTGCCGAGTGCGTGAACTCGCGAGCCGGCGCGCGCGTCATTCCGGCGATCGTTCCGGACAATGCATCGATCGACGCGGAGGACGTGGGACTCGAGGTGAGCTCGAGCGAAGAGAGCACGTCGGGATTCCAGGCGCTGAATACCCCGCCGGCATGATAGGGATTGAAGACGGGAATGCCGTCCAAGACATACTGGGTCTGATCCGCCGCACCACCACGGATGTGCACGCCGTTCGGCGTCTCCTGCTGCAGAACGACCTCGCCCCCTTGGAATGCTTGAAACGCGTCCGGCTCGGCCAGCAGCGGATCGTTTCGAACTTCCGACATGGTCATGGCCCGGTCGGGAAGCGCCCCCGAGCCGGCGGGTAGCCGGCGCTCGATGCCGGGGATCGCACCTCGAGTCCCGGGAGCGGGACCGGCGCGGGGACCAGAAAAACGTCGAGCTCGAGTGTCCCGGTCGGGGGCACGATCGCGACCACGGTTCGGGTGGTGTGGCCCACGAATCGGACCGTGATTCGCTGTTCGCCGGGCGGAACGGATCTCAGGAGATAACGTCCCTCGGCATCGGTCGAAGTCGACCGCTGAAGCTCGACGAATGCGACCTCGGCACCGACGAGCGGCTCCCCGGTGTCGGAGTCGTGAATGCTCCCCGTGACCGTGGCGAGCACGGTCTGCATGGCGAGGAGGATCTCGACGGCACTGAAAAAACTGGCGACATCGACCCGATCCCGTGACGGAAACGCGCCTCAATGACTCGACGACGAGTCTAGCACCTCGTCGGGGGCGTTTTCTCTCCGGCCGAGTCCTCGCGGCTAGCGCAAGCGCACCACCCGCACGGGCGCGCTCTTCCGCCTTCCGCGCGAATCCAGTACACGCCGTTCGCCATCGCTCGGCCGTGATCGTCGCGTCCGTCCCAGACGAGCGAGCTCGACCCTTGCAGCGTGCGCACCACGCGCCCCGCCAGATCGATCACGCGCACACGCTCGACGCCGTCGCCCAGCACGAGCCGGGTCTCTTCCGAGACGGATTCGGAAACGCGCCGATCGACGCGGGCACGACGGGAGCGCCGGTCGCGTCGCCGAACACCAGCGCGAGATCGTAGCCGGCGGTGCTCTGTCCCTCTTGGCCGAAGACGACGTTCAGCGCCCCCGAGCAGGTCACGTTAAAGTCGTACGTTCCGGGCTCGATCTGTCCCGAGAGATCCAGGTCGATGTGCTCCTCGGTGGCCGACTCGAACACCACGGTCAGGAACGGCCGGCTGAACTGCACCGACGCGAAGCCCTCACCGAACGCTTCGACGAACCCGACCAGCC
Organism: uncultured Gemmatimonadales bacterium; assembly: GCA_963725045.1. Classification (GTDB taxonomy): domain Bacteria; phylum ARS69; class ARS69; order ARS69; family ARS69; genus CAVRWY01. The sequence continues at coordinate 1,311 of CAVRWY010000016.1, read as the reverse complement.
GATACGTCGTGGTGTTCTGCACCATGAAACGCAGCGCCACGTTCGAGGCGCCGCTCGCGTAGCCGGTCGCGTCGGGAGCGGTGACTTGCGCCGAGTTCTCCAGCGTGCCGGTGGCATGAACCGCTTGCGCATCGATCGTGGAAATCTGCGATCCGGTTCCGGCGGCGATCGCGCCGGTGATCTCCGCGTTGGCGAGTGCGGTGGCGTCGAAATCGCCTTCGTCGGGAGCGGAAAACGACTGCGAATCGCTGTCGAAGTCTTCGGTGGCGGTCACGAACGCAGAGCTCTGCACATGCCGCGCTTGACCGATCAGGAAAATCCCCGACGCCCACACGGTGGAATGAGCGGAGGCGAGAAGGACGAGAACGAACCAGGGAATCTTTCTCACGACACACCTCGCGCGAAATAAAGACTGCGGATCAGGGATGACCGGCGCTCCGTGGCGCGGCCCTCGAGAGAACTCTGCACCACGGAGTCGGGGCGGATCAAGCCGGGGATGCGAGACGGAGACGGCGGGCGGTCCGGAGAAGCGCTGATCTCGTTGCTGAGGGTGAAACGGCACAGCGCGGTGAGGAAGCAGGCGCGGACCTGGGTCGGTCGCCGGAGGCTACTCCAGCCGGATCATCTTCCGAGTGATGCTGGCGGTGCCGGCCTGCAATTCGTAGAAGTAGATGCCCGGCACGATCGTCCGCCCGTTCTCGTCACGCGCGTTCCACGTCACGGTGTGATCTCCCGCGGACTTCGAGCCTCGATCGAGCGTCATCACCACGCGACCGACGACGTCGTACACGCGAAGTGCCACCTCGCTCGCTTCCGGGAGCGAATAGGCGATCGAGGTGGACTCGATGAAGGGGTTCGGGACGTTCGCGCGGAGCTCCGGCAGATTCGCGGACGCGGCGGCTCCCGAGGACGCGATCTCCTCCACTCCGGTGGAGGATGCTTCCGTAATCACGATTCTCTGATTCACGGGGATGTTGTTCAGCGCCTGCTTGATGCCGGAAGGCCACTCCACTTGGACTTGATCCACGATCGTCGCACTTCCGAGTCCGAACTCGGCGGTCAGCGAGTTCTGCGAGCGGAATCCGCTCTCGCCACCGACCTCGCGCATCTGCGTTTTGGTTCCGGTCTTCACGAAGACTTTGGCGCCGACGCCGAACGAGTTCGAGACGGTTCCCTTCAAGTTCACGTGCAGCCATTTGAAATCCTGGCCGTACTCGTTGCGGAAGAGCGCATCCATCGACGTGTTCACCACATGCATGTCGAGATCGCCGTCGCGGTCGTAGTCGGCCCATGCGGTCCCACCCACCAGCG
>CAVRWY010000015.1:0-360393 GCA_963725045.1 uncultured Gemmatimonadales bacterium | reverse complement strand
CCTACGAGGCGACTCCGAACCCGAAGTGGGTGGTTGCTGTGCAAACGATGAATCCCGACATGATCTGAATCGTCTGGTCGGACACGCCGTCCGCGCCGGACTGTCTCTCCTGCCACACGTATTGGGCGCCGATGCGGGCATTCTTGGTCCGGAACCCGGCGACCCCCTGCGCCGTCAGGCGGTCCTGTCCGTCCGGGCGATCGGCATAGCTCACGAACCCTTCAAGCGCGAGTCCCGGGTTCTTCTCATACCGCGCTTCGAAGCGCACGATCTTGTGCTTCTCGATCTCCGAGCTGGTTCCGGATTCATTGCCGAACTGCGCAGCATAGGAGAGCCCGTCGAAGAGAACCGGTCCGGCGGAGGTCAAACCGAAGTCACGCGAGGAGTCGAGCCGGTAGAGATCGATCGGCGTCTTCTCGATGTGACGCATGCCCCACAACGACTCGAACCAGTCGAACGAGAGCGACGGCGCGATGCCGAGCGTCGCCTGCTGCTTCTGCCAGTAGTTCCACTTGATGTAGGCGTCCTTGACGTACGGAGTGAGGTTTCCGCCTCCGGCGAACTGTCCGTTGCTGTTCGCCTCCAGGCGGAAGCGGGTGGTGAACCTCTCGCTCAACGCCAAGTCGTACGTGAGGTACAAGCGCCGGAACCAAAATCCCTGCTGTCCTTCCACGCCGTTCGTGTTCGCGGTGCTGATCTGATCCTGGTGCGATTCGTCGTACCAGTAGTAGTCGCCGAACATGAGGCCGCCGAATTTGCCGGACGGATAGGCCGGCTTGGCGGGCTCCTTCGGGGGGAATACCTCGCCCGGAAGATCGTGCTTGTAGTTGTACAGATTGACCGCGTCCTCGCTGTCGAACACCACCGTCTCGCCGAGCGGCCCGTAGCCGGCCCTCGTAATCACGGTTCCCGTTTCCGTCCCGCCGCTCTTCTGGAAGGCGTCGTAACGGGCCCCGCTCGCGAAGACGTAGATGGTCCCGTCGCGGGCGACCTCGTTGTAGAACATGGGCTCCGCGGACAGGGCGGGAAGGGCAAAGGCGACGAGAACGACGGCCGCCAGTGTGACGCGGCGCAACCAGGAGGTCATGTTCATGGGGCTCCTCGAGTGGGGGACAGGCGAGATTTCGCGCGGAATCTAGGCGCGATTGATCGGGCCGTCGATCCCAAATTCTTCGTCCAATCCCGGGATGACCATGTCCGGTTTCCCCGGGCGGCTGCGTTCCCCCTTCTGAAGTCACGACCGCGCGACCGAGGGTCGCTCGAAGCCGAGCCCGCCGCGCGCACGATTCAGAGCATATTCGGAAGGGGCGATCATGCGCATCTCCACGAGCATCCTGACGTCGACCACACTCCTGGCCCTCGTCCTCGCTGCGTTCCCCGCGCGGGCCGCCTGGGTTCAGGTGGTCTCGGGAACCACCCAGGACCTCTACGCCGCCACCACCGTCAGCTCCGTCGAGTGGTACATGGGTGACCAAGGAGCGGCCGCCAAGTCGACCAACAACGGGGTCAGTTGGACGCCGGTTTCGATGGGCACCGCCATCGGTCTCCGCGACCTCTACGCTCCGTCCAGCGTTGCCTACTACGCGTGCGGCACCGAAGGGGCCGTGTGGTTCAGCGCGAATTCCGGGGGAAATTGGACCAACCGATCCCCGTCGACCGACGAGACATTCCACGCGATCGGCGCCCGGGGCGGCAGCATTGCTTACGCCGTCGGCGACGCCGGCGTGATCTTCAAAACTACGAACGCCGCGGTCAATTGGACCGCGCAGGACAGCGGAACGGAAGTGACGCTTCGAGCCGTTCAAGGCCCGACCTCCGGGACGAGCAACGTCATGATCGTCGCCGGCGACGGCGGCACGACTCTCAAGACGAGCGATGGCGGCGTCACGTGGAACGCAATCCCCTCCGGAACCACCGAAGACATCTACGATCTCTGTCTCGTTTCCACCGGAGTCGTGGCGGCGGCAGGAGCGAACGGAACCGTGCTCAAGACCACGGATGCCGGCGACAGCTGGACCGTCTTGAGCTCCGGAATCGCCGACGACCTCTACGCCATCGATTCTGGGAGCGTGTCGCAATGGACGGCCGTCGGTGAAGGCGGAGCCATCTACCGATCCACCAATACCGGCGTGAGCTGGGTGCAGCAATACTCACCGACTTCTGTCGACCTGCTGGAGCTCGTGGCGCTGAATCGCGAACGTGCAATTCGCGGTCGGGCGCGACGGTGTGGTCGTTCGCACGGACGACGGGGGAGTGGGTCCCGTCGGAGTGGATGTTCTGTCGTCTCCCGAGTCCTTCGCGCTGGCGAGCTTTCCCAATCCCTTCCGCGCGACCGCGACGATCCGGTACTCGCTCGAACAGCAGCTTCCCGTGCGGCTCACCGTGGTCGACGTGACCGGCCGAGTGGTTGCGAACCTGCTCGATGCCCCGGGGACAGCGGGGGCGCACACTCTCGTATGGGACGGGTGCGACGCTTCGGGCGCTGCGGTGCGCGCGGGAGTCTACTTCGTGAAGATGCAGGCGGGCGCGAGCGTCACGAGCACCAAGGTGCTGCGGGTGGAGTGAGACTACTGGATTCGAACGAGCTTGCGGACCTCGCGGTGTCCTGCTCCGTGCAGCTCGAGAAAGTAAACGCCGGGTCGCACTGGAACGCCGGTGCGGTCCCGGCCATTCCAGGAGAACTCACCGATCCCCTGCGGCGGCGCCGGCAGGATCTCCTCGAAGACGCGCTCGCCCCGCACGTTCACGATGTCGATCCGGTAGGGCCCCACAGTTTGTCCGAGAAGATTGAGAACGAAGCGAACGTCGCCGCTCGACGGATTGGGAATCGGCGCGCCGACCGATGACGCCGCGAAATGCGACGCCTCCACTCCCACCGCGCCTTCGCGAAGCTTCTGCACGCGGTGGTTTCCCCAGTCCGCGACGTACCAGAACTCTTTTCCGTCGTACGCGGCGGCATAGGGCGTATGGAATTGCAGCTCGCCGTTGCCTTGCGGTCCGGAGACCAGGACTTCCGTGAGATTGCCGCCGTCGTCGAACGCAGTCAGTCGTCCGCCGTGCGGATGCTCGACCCAATCGATCACCACGATCTCGCCGTGACGATCCGACGCTTGGTGCGGGTGCAGGAATTGTCCGGGAAGCCCGCCAGGGCTGCCCCACTCGAGCAGGTACTCGCCGTATTGGTCGAACTTTTGGATGTCGTGCCGCTCCACGTCGCTCACGTAGATATTGCCGGCGGCGTCGGCGAGGATTCCATGCGGCTTCATGAATTGGCCGAAGCCCGTACCCGGAATGCCCCACTGCGTGAGGAAGACGCCGCTCTCGGTGAATTTCTGAAGACGCTGCTGCTCGCGGGAGACCACCCACACGTCGCCGGCGAGGTCGGCGTGCACCCCCCAAGGTTCGTGGAACTGCCCTTGGCCCGCCCCGAAAGATCCCCATTGCAACACGAACACGCCGTTCTCCGTGAAGCGCTGGATCCGATGGTTGAACTTGTCGGTGACGTAGAGATCGCCGTTCGTGGGGCTGAAGCCGATGTGATCCGGACCGTTGAATAGCCCCGGCGCGCTTCCGAGACTCCCGAAATTGGCGACGAATGCTCCGTCCGGAGTGAAGCGGCTGATGCGATGGTTGCCGGCGTCACAGACGAAGATGTCTCCGCTGGGACCGATGGCAATGCCTTTGGGCTATCGCAACTGTCCCGGGCCGATTCCAAATTCGCCCCATGCCATCACGTACTGGAGAGAGGCGAAAGAGATCTGCGGAACGAGTAGAGCGACGGCTGCGAGGAGAAGCGGGGCGATGCAGTGGGGCGCGCGCATCTCTTTCCTCCGGACTCTTGCTGCGCCGCGGAATGAAATGAAGCGGACGAAGCAATGGATCAGGACAGCAAGCAGCCTAGCAAGCCGGAGCAGGGCACTGCAACCCGGACGAGATTCGCCTTGATGAGCGAGCCGGATCCGAGTAGGATGCTTCCCGTTCCGGCGCCGCCCTCCACTTCACTCGGTGCCACCGCGGCTCGGCTCGAAGCCCGCCGCACCTCATCTTCGCTCGCGATCCGATTCTCATTTCGTATCCGACGCGACCTTCCAAAGGAACTCATTGCCTTTCAGTGGTCTCTCTCTTCATCGAAGCTTGCTTCGTGGTATCAAAGAGCTCGGTTATCTCCGTCCCACTCCCATTCAGGCCGAAGCCATTCCGCCCGGCGTCGAAGGGCGCGACGTCATCGCCTGCGCATCCACCGGAAGCGGCAAGACCGCCGCATTCCTGCTGCCCATTCTGAATCGGTTGATCGACAAGCCCCGCGGGACGACGCGCGCGCTGATCCTGACGCCGACCCGCGAGCTCGCCGCTCAGGTGTACGAGCATTGCAACGACCTCGCCGTGCACACGCCGGTGACGGCGGCGGCGATCTTCGGCGGCGTGGGAATGGGGCCGCAGGAGCACGCGTTTCGCACCGGCGTCGACATTCTGGTGGCGACGCCAGGCCGGCTTCTGGATCACCTGAAGTATTCGTACGCCAGTTTGGGGAAGCTCGAGGTCCTAGTTCTCGACGAAGCCGATCGCATGCTGGACATGGGATTCCTTCCGGCGATTCGCCGGGTGATCCGGCACGTTCCGGCCCGGCGCCAGACGCTGTTCTTCAGCGCCACGATGCCGCCGCCGATCATCGAGCTCTCGCGGAGCATGCTGCGCGACGACCCCGCGCGGATTCAGCTGGAGCGCGTGTCCGCCCCGGCGGTGGGAATCCGCCAAGCGGTCTATCCGGTGTCGCAGGATCAGAAGTCGGATCTTCTGCTCGCGCTGCTCGAGCGCGGCGACATCGCCCAGGCACTGGTGTTCACGCGGACCAAGCATCGCGCCAACCGCGTGGCCGCGTACCTGGTGCGCAAGGGGATCAAGGCCGAGCGCATCCACGGGAATCGTTCCCAGCAGCAGCGCACGTCGGCACTCCGCGGCGTGAAGACCGGCCGCTACGATGTACTCGTCGCGACGGACATCGCCTCGCGAGGCATCGACGTGAAGTCCTTAGGGCATGTCGTGAACTTCGACGTGCCGATGACCCCCGACGACTACATCCATCGGGTCGGGCGGACGGGACGCGCCGAGGAAACCGGCGACGCCTTCACGTTCGTTTCGCCGCAGGAGGAAGGGGAGCTGCGGAGCATCGAGCGCGCCATCGACAAGCGACTCCCGCGGATCACTGTGCCGGATTTCGTGTATTCACAGAGCACGACGGGGAGGCAGACCGCGGGGGAAAAGCTGGACGCGGTTGCGAGGCAGAGCGCAGGGGGGAGACATCGCGACGGCGCGAGTCCCGGGTCATCCAGACGGGTCGGGGCGACGCCGTCGCGCACGTCCGCGGAGCCGAAGGCAGCAACGCAGAGAGACCACGGGCGCCGAGCGCGAAAAGAAACCGGACCGCCCCGGCGACGAAAGTCGCGTTAGAGCGGAACGCGGCGCTCCTTCCGCGGGATCGTCATCGCCGCCCAAAAATTCTCGCCCCAAAATCAAAGAGGCCCCGCGGGCGAACCCGCGAGGCCTCTCGATGTGAAGGTCAACGGACGGCTTAGCCGGCGATGAGCGTCACGTTCTCCGCGGCCGGGCCCTTCTGGCCCTGAACCACGTCGAACTCCACCTTTTGACCCTGCGCGAGAGTCTTGAATCCTTCCGCGCGAATCGCCGAGTGGTGACAGAACACGTCCTTTTCGCCGTCGTCTCGGGCGATGAACCCGAAACCCTTATCGTCGTTAAACCACTTCACAGTTCCTGTGTTACGCAACTCATACTCCTTTGAAACTTGTTCGATTCGCCGGAGTACGGATGTGCGTTGTCGTGCTTCATCAAGTACTTCTCGACTCCTCGGGCCACGGGCGGATTTGCCCGTGCTTTGAAGATACGCCTTTCCATCGTCCAGGACCATCCGAGACATGGCATTCGCCCCGTTCACCGGGCGACCCGCCCTTGGCGCAATCGTTGCTCCTTGCTGAAATCATTGCTCTTAGGTTCGATCTGCTGCTCGGCATGCTTCGATCGGTGAACCATGGATCTCAAGTCGGGGACCCCGTTCTGGACCGTCCAGGATGGGCCGATCCGGTCCTATCCTTCCCTGGAAGAGAGCATCCGATGCGAGGTGGTGGTCCTGGGGGGCGGACTGACTGGGGCGCTCGCGGCATTTCACTTGGCCGAAGCCGGCGTCGACACCGTCGTTTTGGACAAAAGGGATGTCGGATGCGGGAGCACCGCAGCCACGACGGCGCTCGTTCAATACGAGATCGATACTCCTCTCATCGAGCTGACGGAGATGCTTGGGGAGGATCACGCTTCCCGCGCGTATCTGGCGTGTCGTTCGGCGATCTCGAAGCTCGAAGCGCTGACTCGCCGGCTGGACGGCGGGTGCGGATTCGAGCGACGCAAGAGTCTCTATTGGGCCAGCACGGCGAGGGATGTCGACACCCTTCGGCGCGAATATGAAGCGCGGCGCAGCCTGGGGTTCCACATCGATTGGATGAGCGAAACGGAGATCTTCAGGGCCTTCGGCTTCGCCCGCCCGGCGGCGCTGTTGTCCTACGACGCTGCCCAGCTCGACCCCTATCGCCTCACCCATGAGCTTCTCCGAACGGCGACATCGAAAAGAGCGCGAGTCTTCGCGCGGACCGGCGCGATCGAGACTGAGGAACACTCCGACGGAGTGACCATTCGCTGCGGGAACGGATCGAGCGTGCGCGCGGGGACGCTCGTCTTCGCCACCGGGTACGAATCGCAGGAGTATTTAAAGAGCGGCGTCCTCAAGCTCATCAGCACCTATGCCTTGGCCAGCACTCCGATGAAGGAGCTCGACGGTGCCCTCCGAGAACATGTCATGTGGGAGACGGCGAGACCCTATTTCTACGTGCGCACGACACCCGACCGGCGCGTGATGCTCGGCGGAGAAGACGAAGACTTTCGCGATCCCGAGCGAAGGGACGCCTTGCTGAATGACAAGACCCGTCGCCTGGCGGAGAAGTTTCGAGATCTCTTTCCCCGAGAGACACTGAGCGTGGCCTACGCCTGGGCCGGCACGTTCGGCGAATCCAAAGACGGACTCGCCTTCATCGATCGTTCTCCCGACTTGCCCCACGCTTATTTCGCGTTGGGATGCGGCGGCAACGGGATCACTTTCGGCATGCTGGCCGCGGAGATCGTTCGAGATGCGATCTTGGATCGTCCCAACGAGAACGCCGATCTCTTCCGCTTCGATCGCTGAGAGGGGCCGCGGATGGCCGGCCCCGGATGAGCGCTATTCCCGAATGAATGCCAGGAGATCGGCGTTCAGCCGGTCCTTGTGCGTGAAATACAGCCCATGCGGAGCCCCGGGATAGACCTCCAGTCGCGCGCCGGCGATCTCCTGAGCCGAGACGCGCCCCGTCACGTCGATGGGCACGATCTGGTCGTCGTCGCCGTGAATGACGAGGGTCGGAACGTCGAAGGCCTTCAAGTCCTCACGAAAGTCCGTCTCGGAAAACGCTCCGACGCAATCCAGCGTTCCCTTGAGCGACGCTTGCATCGCCATGAACAGCGTCCAGTCGAGAACACCCTGCGAGACCTTCGCGCCCGAACGGTTCGCGCCCATGAACATCTTGCCGAAGTCACTGAAGAATTGGGGCCGGTCCGCCCCGATCGCAGTGCGAATGCCGTCGAAGACGACGCGGGGAATGCCGTTTGGATGATCCTCGGTCTCGACCAGCATCGGAGTCACCGAGCCGATGAGCACCGCCTTGGCGATGCGTTTCGTCCCGTGACGCCCGATGAAGCGCGCGACCTCTCCACCGCCCATGGAGCATCCGACCAGCGTGACGTCCCGAAGATCGAGCTCCTTGATGAGGGCCCGAAGGTCATCGGCGAGCGTGTCGAAGTCGTAGCCGCTCCACGGCTGGCTCGATCGTCCGAATCCGCGGCGGTCGTAGGCGATGCAGCGCAGTCCCTGGTTGGCCAGGAACTCCATCTGGTATTCCCACATGTCGGCGTTCAGCGGCCAAGCGTGGATGAATACGACGGGCTTGCCCTTGCCCCAGTCTTTGTAGTGGATCTCGACGCGTTCCCGGACACGGATCGACGGCATGATTCTTCTCGTAGGTCGGAGGGGGAAAAACTCCGAGGCCGTCGGCCGCACGACAGCCTCGGAGCGTGGTGGGTGTTGCGCGCGGATGGGCGCGCGATCGTCAGCGCAGCAGAAGCGAGCGCGTGGTCTGCACCTGGTCCGCCGACTTCATCCGCACGAAGTAGACGCCGGGTGCCGCGGTGCGCCCGTTGGAGTCCCGGCCGTTCCACTCGATCGAGTGGACGCCAGCCTCACGGTCGCCCTTGAGCAGCGTCGAGATGCGACGGCCGGCGGCGTCGTACACGTCCAGCTCCACCGGTCCCGGACGTGCGAGCGCGAACGTCACCAGGGTTCGTTCGGAGAACGGATTCGGCTGGACGACGAGCTTCGCGATCTCGGGCGCCGCGGCCACGTCACCGATGCCCGTCGACGTGGAAATGATCTCGAACCCATCCTGGTTCATGTCGAAGAACACGTTTCCGACCGACTCCACCAGCACTCGCGCTTCCAAGGTGGCGAGCGCGGGGACGACGATGTCCTCGCTGCCGTCGTTCGGGGTGTTCGCGACCAGCGTCTCGAGGAAATCGATGCCGTCGTTCAACGACAGAAGGATGTTCACTTCGGTGCAGTTCACGGGCGCGACGTCGGTGCCGGCGACGTCCCACGTGATCGTCTTCGTCTCGCCGTTGTTCCACGGGGTGGCGTCGACCGAAGTCACGACGAAGGGACCCGCGAGCGCGGTCGCGTCCATGTTCATCACGCCGGTGATCCCCACTCCGCCCAGGTTGTCACGCACGGTGAGGCGGAAGTTCAGGTCCCGCGTATACGTGGGGAGGATTTCGCCGATCGTCGAGGTGTTGTTGCGCACGTCGATCTTCCTCGGGAACATGCGCCATTCACGATCCGTCGGACGGAAGGAGCGGAAGATCGGCGCATTCCCGGAAGGCGTGTTCGGATGCCCGGCAGGCCCCAGATCGAACTCCTCCCAGCTGTACTGGATCGGGTCGCCGTCGGGATCGCTTGCGGCCCCGAAGAGGATGAACGGAGTCCCGATCGGAATGACGTAGCCCAAGGTCAACGGGTCGATGACCGGAGCACTGTTTCCGGTCGCGGTCTGCACGGGGCAGTTGTTGCCTGGGCCGATCGTCGTGTAGTTCACGATCTGCAGGATGCTGTTGACGTAAAAGTCCGCGTCGCTGTGCGGCTGGAGGTTCTGGTTTCCGCAGATGCCGGCATACGACATGATCGTGGAACCCGATCCCGGCTCGTACGCGGTCGGCCCTGAGCGGTTTCCGGCTGCAGGCGCCGGCGTTCCCATTGAAGGAGTGTTGCCCTCCGAACTGATGCCCCATCTCGTGAGCGACGTAGTCGATGTCGAAATTGTCGCCGATGGGCTGGAAAAGTCCGGTGACTCCGCGGGCCTTCTGCCCGGTCTTGCAGACGACGCTCAGTCCCGCGATTCCGCCGCCGCCGGTGCTGAACACGTGGCCGATGTCGTAATTCGCATTGCCGATCACGGCGTCCAGGTTCGCCTGGTTCTGGTTGAGCATCGTGCCGCCGTTGTTGTTCGTGTACGGATCCGTGGCTGCCGTTCAAGTAGACGATCAGGTTGTTGTTCGCGATCAGCTCCATGCGAACGGCCACATCGATCTCGTAGACTCCGGTCACCCGGTTCAACGACGTATTGATCGCGGCGAGCGCGAGGGGGAGCGTGCCCCCGTGGAACGTGGCGTACTCGCCGGTGCAGGCGATCGCCGTGCGATAGGTGCGGAGCGTTTCCCCGATGTTCGGCATGGGTGAATCGCCGCCCTGATAGGTCCGGTAGAACTCCTCGAGATCGCGCTCCGCCTCGGGAGTGGTCACCACTTCGCAGGAGAAGGGCTCGAACTCGGCCGACGGCGGCCGCATGTAGTGGCTCGCGTAGATCCGCGTGTTCCCCATCTCGACCGGATCGATGAACATGATCGGCCGGGTCGAGAGAATCATCGCGTGGAAGCCGTGCGGCGTCGCATCGAGCCGGGCGTATGCGCCGCGGTCGTCGATGCCCCGACCGACGTAGACCTTGATCTCCGGATACTGCGCGGCGAGATCGGGATGCATCACCGACGTTTCCCAGACCTCGAAGCGTTCCGACGTTCCGTCGGGAAGCGGGAGAGTCAGCTCGAGGCCGGTCACGCGATTCGTGAAGCTTTCGTAGGGGGCGTTGGCCAAGGTCGCGCGCATTTCCGAGAACTCCATCTCGAAGAAGCGCGAGGATTGCGGAAAGCCGCTGGCCGCGAAACCATCGCTGTTGATTTCACGGAACTCGACGGCGGCGGATGCCGCTGCTGCAGCGCAGAAGAACGCGGCGAACGCGAGGAGAGTCGTGCGCGTACAAGCGCGGAACATGGATCGAACCAAGGACATTATGAGCCTCCAGGGTGTGCGCATCGAGGGACACAAAGCGCGCGGAATCATGATTCTAACACACGCGACCCGGTGGCCTGAATCCCCCCGAGTCAAAGGGCCGGGGACCGCACCCGTGACCAGCGAAGGGCGTGGGGGAGGGCGTGGGGGCCGGCACTCCTCCCGATGGCGGCGTCCCGGTGAGCCGCGGCGGCTCCCGCCGGACATAGGGGAGTGCTAGAATCACCGCGGCGCTTCGTTCATTCGTCCCAAGAGCCGACATCCATGTCCCGTCATAGAGGTTCCGATTCATGCTGCTTCCAGCTTCGTCCTCGACCCATGCCCGGTCGCCCCGCCTGGCGGCCTTCGTCCTTCTCGGAGCGCTACTTGCGGCCCTTCCGGCGTCCGCCGCCGTGACCACGACCTTCAATTCCAGCGCGGAAGGCTGGCTCGTCACCGGTGACAACGCCTCGGTCTGGAGCGCCACCGGAGGGAATCCCGGCGGCTGCTTCGACGTGAACGACCTCGCCACCGGGGCGAACAATCTCGCGGTCGCACCCCCAGCGTATCTCGGGGACTGGAGCACGATGACCGCGGCGGACTCGATCAAGGTGGACATATTCTTCGATCAGCTCAGCGGATCCCCTTCTCTCGGGCCGTATCAGTTCCGCATCTCGGGCCCGGGAGGAGCCGCGCATGCACTGCAGGGCTACCAGCCGCCCGAGAACGTCTGGGCGACCGCCGGCACGTCGATGAACCCTTTGAACTGGGTGATCGAGTCCGGAACTTGGCCCGCGATCCTCGCGCACGTCACGACCGTATTGATCGAAGCGGAGTTCGTGAGCGGAAACGAAGAAGTGCGGTTCGACAACGTCCGGCTCACCGGAAACGTGACCCCGGTGTTCCTCGCGTGCGAGACGGAAACGTTCCCCGGCACGGTACTCAACGATTGGAGCTTCTCCTCGACCGGCGGCGTCACGAATCCCGGAACGGGCGGAAACGGCGGCGGATTCTGCCGCGTCGTGGATGGGACGGGGACGTCGGTCGCGCTCGCGCCGGCGCGCTTCCTCGGGAATCTGTCGTCCTTGAACGGAACGGGTGCGCTCACCGTGGACTTTCGCCTGGTCAGCGTTTCCGGCCCCGTCGTGGGAACGTCGCAGTTCATTCGCTTGTCCGGTCCCGGCGGCATCGCTTCCGTGGCGCTCACGCCCGCGGAGATTCCGGCGAGCACTCTCGTATGGAAAACGCTGCGCTATCCGCTCACGGCGTCCGCGTGGAACGTGTCCTCGGGAACGTGGGCGGGGCTGCTCGCGAACGTGACGGAATGCCGCATCGAAGCGGAAGTGGTGAACGGCAGCGAGATCGTCGGCCTCGACAACTTCGGCCGGCTCGCCGCGTCGTGCGGCATCGTGGACGATCCGATCGTGGTCGCGACGCCGGACATCGTGAAGTGCGGAATCCTGAGCCTGGTCGGCGTCTCCAGCGTGGCGCGCAATCCGACCGACGCCGAGCTGTACGGGATCATCGACCTGGCGAGCGCGTCGGGCGGCGGACTGTATCCGCTCACCGGACCGACCGCCGGCATCCGCCTGCAGGCGTACACGACGCCCGCACACCTGATCTTCGACGGAACGGGCGCCGCGTTTGTCACCGAGGATGCCAGCGGCAATATCTTCCGATTCGCGGGCGGGGTCTCGTCGACGTGGGTCTCCGGATTGCACTCCGGTGACGACGATCCCATGGGTCTGTGCTTCGCGCCGGCAGGGTACGACGGTCCCAACGTGGACCCCGGCGACGTTCTCGTCACCGACTACGGATTCAGCGGGCCGGACGAGATCTGGTCGTTCAAGACGACGATCGCGGAGGGCGAGCTGCAGATCGTGCCCGACATCACCGGAACTCCCGATTTTCTCGACCTCGCGTCGGGGGGCGGCAACGTGTACACGGTGAACTCCGGCAATCCGAACAATCTGTACACGCTTTCCCCGACGGGAGTGCTGTCGCCGATCGCGCTCTCCACGCCGCTCACCAGCATGGTGGGGATCGCCTACGACCCTTCGATCGCGCGTCTCTACGTGGTGGAGAACGGCGGGCACACGCTGCGCCGCATTCATCCCGGAACCGGCGCGGTCGAGCTCATCGCCAGCGGCTTCACGCAGTTCGGCGACTGCGGCGTCGAAGTGCAAGCCGCGAACGGCCGTGTGTCGGTGGTGGATCTGGGAATGAACCGGGTCTACGAGTTCTGCCGCACCGCGTCGACCGGAGTCGAAGACGTCGCGAATGCGGGACCGGAGGCGAACGCGCCGGTCGAGAGCATCGTGGCGTCGCTCTCGGTGTCGCCGAATCCGGCGCGCACTTCGGGGACCATCGTGTCGTACATGCTGCGTCGCTCCGCCAATGTGAGGGTCACGATCCACGACCTGTCCGGTCGGGTGGTGTGCCGGCTGAATGAGGGGAGAAGAAGCGCGGGCAACGGCGAGACGTCGTGGGATGGACGCGACGGCGAAGGGAATGCGGTCGCTGCGGGAATGTACCTGGCGCGGATTGAAGCGGATGGAGAAGCAAAGGCGGCGCGTGTCACCGTGCTGCGGTAGAGAGAGCGCGGCCCTCGAGCGCGCCGGTGACGAAATCGCATGAACGTTCTCGACGCCGTCGGGAACACTTCGATCGTCCGCTTGCGCAAGGTCGTGCCGGCGGGCTGCGCCAATGTCCTGGTGAAGCTGGAGTGGGAGAACCCCACCGGCAGCCTCAAGGACCGCATGGCGAACGCGGTGATCTCGCGCGCCGAACAGGACGGCCGGCTGAAGCCCGGCGACACCGTCTTGGAGTACACCGGCGGAAGTACCGGCACGTCCTTGGCGTTCGTCTGCGCCGCGAAAGGCTATCGCATCCGCATCGTCACCTCGGATGCCTTCAGCCAGGAGAAACGCGACCACATGGCGGCGCTCGGCGCCGAGCTCACCCTCGTCCCCAGCGAGGGTGGGCTCACCACGAAAAAGCTGATCTTGGACATGATCGAAGCGGCGCGCGAGCTGAGCCGTGAGCCGCACACGTACTGGACCGATCAGCTCCAGAATCACGACAGTATCGCCGGCTATCTTTCACTGGGCGAAGAGATCTGGAGCCAGACGAATGGGAATGTGAATGCGTTCGTGCACTGCGTGGGGACGGCGGCGTCGTCGCGCGGCGTCGCCACGGCGCTGAAGCGCCACTCGCCGAACGTCGAGATCGTCGTGGTGGAGCCGGCGGAGTCATCGGTGCTGCGGGGCGGTCCGCCCGGGCCGCACAAGATCGAAGGAGTCGGGATCGGCTACACGCCGCCCTTGTGGGATCCCGGGCTCGTGGACGACATCGTGGCGGTCGGCACGGACGAGGCGAAGGCGATGGCGCGGCGCCTCGCGCGCGAGGAAGCGCTCTTCGCGGGAACTTCCTCGGGAGCGAACGTCGTCGCCGCGATTCGCGTCGCGCAGCGCCTGGGGCCTGGCGCCACGGTGGTGACTCTCATGGCGGACTCCGGACTCAAGTACACGAGCACGGACGTGTACCGGGGGCGGTGAACGTTCCGAAGCTCACCGCGCCGAGGCGGACTCGACCACCGGTGCTCCGGACTTCACGCACTGCCATCCGGAGTGCCCGGCGCGCTGCTTGTCGCGTCCGAAGCGCGGCGCGCGATCGTACACGGTGAGTCCGCGCTTCATTTCCGGAAGCACGAAGCTCGAGTCCTCCGCACAATCGCAGCGCCGGATCGCGGGGGATGCGGCGGCCGCTACGGCGAGCGCGCGTTCGTAGGGGACGGAGACGGCGTCGACGTACGTTCCGACTTCGCCTGCGTCGTACACGACGATGCTGACCTGGGTGAGCACTTCACGAGTGAGCTTCTCGAATGCATTCTGCGCGAAGTGGTTGGCGAACGCCTTGATGTGGGCATCTCCTTCGCCGAGATCGAACGCGGTCAAGGGCGCCAGATCGAAGTAGGACAAATGCAAGTCGTCCGGCGACGCCACGATGAATCGCGCGTGCGGAGCGAGCGCCCCGATCGTGCGCGGTGTCCCGCCGAAGCAGGTCGCCAACGCCAGCAGATCGACGCGTTCACTCGGCGCCGCAACGCTACGAACGGCTGCCGCCAAATCGTCGATGCTGCTCATTCGCTTGGGAGACGACGCATCGTATCCCGCACTCGCCATCTCCGGAATCTCGTGCCCGAAGTAAAGAAACAGCTGCCGGCTCGGGCGGGAATGCATGGCCGCATATTGCTGGTAGAGACGCATCTCAGGATCGAAGCGAGAGTCGCCTTGGTCGCGCCAGTAGGATTCCTCGTGGAGAAGCCGTCCGTTGCGGTAGTGATAGGCACGCCCGTCCTTTCGCGGGATCAGGAACAGTACGTGGCGGCGCTCGATTTGATGAAAGATGAATACTTCGGCCGCCGTGTTCTGCTCCGCGATCGTTCGCGCCTGCGCGAGAATCGTTGCATCGGCCTGATGCGCGTCGCCGCGGGCATCGTGATAGCGGTAGTCCCCATCCCCGTGAATGATGAACACCAGCGAGGTTCGGGGTGCAGCTTCCGGAGCCAGGTTCAAAACCGGAGGCTGGGAGCTCGGCGAAGTCCCGCACGCCCCCAGGACGACCGCCAGCACGAGACTGGCGGCTATTTTCAGGCCCCGGGATTCAGTCGCTGCGACGTGCCCCTTGGAGCTTTGTAGAAAATGCCTCATCGATCCGACGCCCCAATCCCTACGCGGTCAGGGGATTCGCCCCGATCGCTAAGCGATCAGGATGATGATGATGATGATCAGGAGGAGCGTGACGACACCGATGGTGATCGTGTCCGCTTGCTCCATGTCTTGCACGATGTAACTGGAGAAGGCATCGATCTGGTCGTCGGGAACGCGATCGAAGCCGTTCTCTCCGGCGAGCTCGTCGCTTCTCTCGTGAATCGTAGATTGCAATTCTGCGAGGAACGCATCATCGCGTGCGGTGCTCAGGAGCGATCCATGGACAATGTCGATCGCACGATCCATGGCATCGAGCTTCCGATTCAGAATCTCCCGCTTCTGGACGGGATCGTCGGTCTCTCGGACCTCGATGGCGGTGTCATTGAAGTAACCCGGTATGCTTTCATGGGCTGTCGCAGAGCCGGAAAGTCCCAAGGTCCCGGCAACGACGATCAGCGCGAATACGATCCGAACGTACAGTGTCGATGCGATACGAAAGCGCATGGTTTCCCCTGGATTTGGTTTCGAGAGTGGCTCCGTGCCGGGGGGTAATGCAAAGGAAGGGCCAGGGGCGGGCCCGTTTCGCCACGAAGTGCGGTAGGATGCGCCGATGGCACGCTACGCAGCATTCCTTCGCGGCGTGAGTCCGACGAACGCGAAGATGCCGGAACTGAAAAAGTGCTTCGAGGGCGCGGGATTCTCGGACGTGAAGACCGTGCTTTCGAGCGGCAACGTGGTGTTCAGCGCCCGGGCGGCCACAGATGCGGTGCTCGCTCGCAAGGCCGAAGCCGCGATGCAGAAGGGGCTCGGCCGAAGCTTCGTGACGATCGTGCGCCCGATCGATTCTCTTACGGCGATTCTCCTCACGGATCCGTACCGAGCGTTCAAGGTGCCTGCGGGTGCGAAACGTGTCGTCACGTTCCTGCGCACGCCGCCGCGCAAGAAGCCCTCGCTCCCGGTCGAGCTCGACGGCGCCCGCATTCTCTGCCTGAAAGGGAGCGAAGCGTACAGTGCGTATGTCCCCGGTCCTCGGGGACCGGTCTTCATGACGCTCATCGAGAAGACGTTCGGCGACGACGTCACCACGCGCACTTGGGACACCATCATGAAAGTGGCGAAGTGATCGGGGGCGCCGCGCGATGAGCGGCACGTCGCACGCTTCGGTTGCGCCGGCTGCGTCCTCGAAGGATCCCGTCTGTGGGATGACAGTCACCGACCAGTCACCGCATCGTCACCAGCATCGCGGCCAGGTCTACTTTTTCTGCTGCGAGCCGTGCCGCGCGAAGTTCGCGGCGGATCCGTCGAAGTATTTGGAACCCGCCGCGCCGCCCGTCGCGCAGGCGCTTCCCGCGGGCGCCACCTACACCTGTCCGATGCATCCCGAGATCCGCCAGGATCGCCCCGGGAGTTGTCCGAAATGCGGCATGGCGCTCGAGCCCGAAATGCCGAGCCTCGACGAGAGCGAGAATCCGGAGCTCGTCGATTTTCAGCGGCGCTTTTGGCGGACGCTTCCGCTCACGATCACGATCGCCGCGCTCGCGATGCTCGGACATCGCGTTGGCCGGCTCGACGGCGCAACGCAGAGCTGGATCGAGCTCGTTCTCTCGCTCCCCGTCGTGCTGTGGGCCGGCCGGCCCATCTTCGCGCGCTTCGTGCAATCGCTCGCGAATCGCAGTCCAAACATGTGGACGCTCATCGGGCTCGGAACGGGTGCAGCGTTCGTCTACAGCATCGTCGCCACGGTGGCCCCCGGCGTATTCCCGAAGTCGTTCGTTTCGATGGGGCGCGTCGGTGTGTACTTCGAGGCGGCCGTCGTGATCATTTCGCTGACGCTGCTCGGACAAATTCTGGAATTGCGGGCGCGCTCGCGGACCTCGGCGGCGATCAAGTCGCTGCTCGGTCTCACGCCCAAGACGGCGCGCCGCATCCGGGCCGACGGCACGGAAGAAGACATTCCGATCTCCCATGTCCACGTGGGGGACATGCTTCGCGTTCGCCCCGGCGAGAAGATTCCCGTGGACGGCGTGGTTCTCGAAGGTGCCAGCGCCGTGGACGAATCGATGCTGACCGGCGAGCCCGTCCCGGTGAGCAAGAGTGCCGGGGACTCGCTGATCGGTGCGACGCTCAATGCTTCGGGTGCGCTGGTGATGCGTTCCGAACGGGTGGGCGCTCAGACTGTGCTCTCGCAAATCGTGCAGATGGTCGCGCAAGCGCAGCGTTCCAAAGCGCCGATGCAGCGCCTGGCGGATCGAGTGGCGGGGGCGTTCGTGATGATCGTGGTGGCGATCGCGCTGGTGACGTTCTTTCTCTGGGGTCTGCTGGGTCCCGACCCGAGCTGGGTGCACGGCATGGTCAACGCGGTGGCGGTGCTCATCATCGCCTGTCCGTGCGCGCTGGGATTGGCCACGCCGATGTCGATCATGGTCGCGACCGGAAGGGCCGCATCTCAAGGTGTCCTGTTCCGCGATGCCGCCGCGATCGAGCGACTTCAGAACATCGACACGCTGGTCGTCGACAAGACCGGGACGCTCACCGCAGGGAAGCCGGTGTTCGATCGCGCTGTCGCGGCTCCAGGGCATTCCGCCGACGAAGTGCTGCGCATCGCGGCGAGCTTGGAACAGGGGAGCGAGCATCCGCTGGCCGGGGCCATCGTGCGCGCCGCGCAGGCCCGCGGGCTCGTGCTCGACAAGCCCGAAGCCTTCGAATCCATCGCCGGCCGCGGAGTGCGCGGGCGCGTCGCGGGCCGTTCGGTGGTGCTCGGCAACGCTGCGCTCCTCCGCGAGGCCGGCGCGGACATTCCCGCGGAGATCGCGCAGGAGGAGACGCTGCGCGCCGAAGGAGCGAGCGTGATGCATTTGGCGGCCGGCGGGGAATGGCTCGGCGCGCTCGCCGTCACCGACCCGATTCATGGCCACGCCGTGGAGGCGCTCGCCCGATTGAAAGCGGATGGGCTGCACATCGTCATGGCCACGGGCGACGGCGCGACCACCGCGCGAGCGGTCGCCGGACGGCTCGGCATCGACGAAGTGCACGCGGAGCTCGCGCCCAGCGGCAAGCTTGCGCTCGTGGAACGCTTGCAGAAGGAAGGCCGCGTGGTCGCGATGGCCGGCGATGGAATCAACGACGCCCCGGCGCTGGCGAAGAGCGACGTCGGCATCGCCATGGGCACCGGCACCGACGTCGCCATGAGCAGCGCTCCGGTGACGCTCGTGAAGGGCGACCTTCGCGGGATCGCTCAGGCGCGTACTTTGTCGCGCGCGACGGTCGCGAACATGAAGCAGAATCTCGGATTTGCATTCGTGTACAACATGCTGGGAGTGCCGCTGGCTGCAGGAGTGCTCTATCCGTTCACGGGCTGGCTGCTCTCTCCGATGATCGCGGCGCTGGCCATGAGCCTGAGCTCGGCTTCCGTCATCACGAACGCATTGCGCCTGCGCGCTGGAGGGCGCCCAGTCTCGTCGTGAGCGAGCCGGCCGGGCGTCCCCTTCGCGTCAGGGAAGCAGCGTGACCTTCTCGGTCGCGGCGCGTGAGCCGGCCGACAGCCGGCAGAAATACGTTCCGCTGGCGACGCGTCGGCCTTCGTCGTCGCGGACTCTCGTGAGATTGGCCCCGTCGGGGCTTGCGCCGGGGGTCCCCGGAAGACGAGAATCCGATGCAGCGGTCGGATCCATTTCTCCAACGTCCCACCCCGAGGGAATCTCATGAGAATCGCGTGGACGCTCCTTCTTGCTTCGCTTCTTGCTCCGTTGCCGTCCCGTGGGGCGACACCGATCCCCCTTCATTCGGCTTCGGGATTCGTTCCCAATCGGGGGCAGGCTCCCGCCGAGGTTCTCTATTACGCCTCGCTCCCGGGGGGCGCGCTCTATCTGACCCACGACGCGATCGTTCTCGACACCTGGAAATCGGAGCGGATGACCCAGGACGAGACCTTGCATCGCCGCGGACATGCCGTCCGGATCGCGTTTTCGGGCGCGAATCCGAGCGCGATCCTGGAATCGGAGGATCGCACCGCCGCGCAGCTTCATTTCCTGCTTGGGAGAGATCGCTCCGCGTGGCAGTCCAAAGTCCCCGTGTGGGGAAGCGTTTCCTATCGCGAGCTCTGGCCGGGGATCGATCTCACGCTTTCGGCGGAGCGCGACGGCTTCGCCTGCCGTCTGACCGCGAGCCCCGGCGTGAGCCTCGAGCCGGTGCGGTTCGAGCGGGACAGCGGGGGCATCATCGGCTCGAGCACCATTTCCCTCGCCGACCTCTCCGCAATGCTCGCGCGGGGGAACGATTCCGAAATCCGCGCGAATCCCGGCGCGCTCTTGTGGAGCACGTTCGTGGGCGGAAGCGCGGAAGAGTCCGCGTGGTCTGCGGCGCTGGATTCCCAGGGGAACGCGATCGTGACCGGGCTCAACACGTCGTCGTTCTTCCCGACGACGGCCGGTGCCTACGACCAGGTCTACTCGGGCTTGGGCGACGTGTTCGTCTCCAAGCTCTCCGCCGACGGATCGGAGCTTCTCTGGTCGACGTTCATCGGCGGCACTTCGCTCCTTCTCGATTATGGCTACGCGATCATCATCGACGAGAACGACAACCCCCTCGTGACCGGCTACACACGCTCCGAGGATTTCCCGGTCACGGATGGTGCGTTCGCCACGGAGTACGCCGGCGAGGCGGACGTGTTCGTCAGCAAGCTCCTTGCTGACGGGTCCGACCTCATGTGGAGCACGTTCATCGGCGGAGTCAGTCACGACATCGGCTACGACATCGACCTCGACGCGGCGGGGAACCCGGTGATCGGGGGACGCTCGCTCTCGGGGGATTTCCCGACCGCAGTCGGGTCCTATGACACGGATGCGAACGGCGAGGAAGACGGGTTCCTCACCAAGCTCTCCGCCGACGGCACGACTCTTCTATTTTCGACGATGCTCGGCGGCCAGCTCTACGACGGCGTGCAGTCCGTGCGGCTCGACGATTCCGGCGCCCCCATCGTCTGCGGGTACACCGCCTCGCTCGACTTCCTGAACGGCGAGTCCGCGAACGGGCTCTACGACATCTTCGTGGCGAAATTCACCGAGGATGCCGGCGGCCTCACTTGGTCGCGGCTCATCGGCGGCGGGAGCTACGACTACGGCACCGATTTGGCACTCGACTCCGCGGGGAATCCGGTGTTTTGCGGATCGACGGGATCGTCCGACTTTCCGGTGACGCGCGGCGCCTACGACGTGACGTACAACGGCGACGACGACGTCGTCGTCGGAAAGCTCCAGGGATCCGACGGCGGCCTGCAGTGGGCCACGTTCGTCGGCGGCACGATTCCGGTCTACGAGATCGCGCACGGCGTGGTGATGGGCAGCGGGGATCGTCCGATCGTCGTGGGGACGACCCCGTCCGACGACTTCCCGACCACGGTGGACGCGATCGACCGCACCCACAACGGCGCCGGCGACGTGTTCTTGCTGCGGCTCAGCGCGGCGGGCAGCGAATTGGAGTGGAGCACGTTTCTGGGTGGGCCGGGAGACGACTACGGCTACGAGCTCGCCAAGGGAAGCACCGGCAACGCGACCGTCGTGATCACCGGATCCGTGGGCGAAGGATTCCCCGTCACCGCGGGGTCCTACGATCCGGAGTACAACGGCGACATCGCCGACGTGTTCGTGGCCCGCGTCGCGCTGGCCACCATGGGGCCCGCTCTCATCGGCGAAGTTCCTGCGAAAGATCCCCTGACGCTGCGAGTGTCGCCGAATCCCGTCGGAGCGGCTTCGCGCATTTCCTTCACGCTGCGCGAGGCGGCCTCGGCGACGATCGAGCTCTTCGATGCGCAGGGGCGTCGCTGCGCCCGCGTGGACCGCGGCGCGCTCGAAGCGGGCGAGCATTCCCTCGAATGGAGCGCGATCGACGGCAGCGGCCGCCGGCTCGCATCCGGCGTCTACGCCTTGCGGGTGACGGCGGGCGACCGGGTGCAGTCGCGAAGCGTCGTTCTCTTGAGGTAGCTGCCGCCCCAGGAATCGCTGCGCCGCGAACGGATCCCTTCGTCGTGCGACAGGAGTGTGATGGCCGGCCCCAGTCGGGGCCGGCCTCCACTTCCACCACGACGACGGGAGACCGCCGATGCCCGCTCCTTCTTCCGAATCTCGTCGCGGCTCGGTGCCTGCGGCGCGGATTCGCTCACTGACCACGTTCGAAGCCGCGATCGCCCTCGGGGCTGCGCTGTTCTTGTCGGTTCTTTGCGCGCCATCCCTTTCGAGGGCGCAATGCGCTCCGGCCCCCTCCGACATGGTCAGCTGGTGGGCCGGCGAGGGGGATGCGAGCGATTCCATGGACGGAAACGACGGCGTCCTCTTGGACGGAGTCGGGTTCGCTCCCGGAATGGTCGGGCAGGCCTTCCAATTCGACGGCGACAACGATCGTGACTCGATTCCTCATGCCCCGAACCAGAACCTGGACAGCCGATTCACCGTGGACGCATGGGTCAACCCGAGCTCGTCCGGACATGGGCGTCCCGTTCTGCAAAAGAGAACGCCGGGCAACACCGGAGGATTCACGTTCGAGACGACACACGAACCCTCCGGGGCCAACAACGGGCTGCAATTCGGCGTCTGGAGCACCGGCGGCTTCGCGTTGGCCACCACACCTGCCGACGTCTTGTCGCTCCAGGTTTGGCACCACGTGGCCGCCACGTACGACGGATCGATGATGAGAATCTTCGTCGATGGCGTGGAGAGCGGTGCCGCGCCGCTTCTCGGGGAAATCCTGAGCTCCTCGGAGCCGCTCGTCATCGGCCGTAACGTGGTGATCCCGTCCTTTTCTTGGCACGGGCTCATCGACGAAGTGCATCTGTTTCACCGTGCGTTGAGCGCCGCGGAGATTCTCGCGATCCATCAAGCGGGCGCGGCAGGCATCTGCCCGGCGGCGACGGGAATCGCTGCGTCGCCGGCGCTGGGCGGCGGCATCGTGCTCGCGCAGAACTATCCCAATCCGTTTCGCGGCGACACGGTCCTACACTTCGAGCTGCCGGCGTCATCGGAGGTGCGCTTGGACGTCGTCGACGTGACCGGGCGCTTGGTGCGCTCGCTCGTCCACGGGCCTGCGTCGGCAGGGACGCATGCGGTCTCCTGGGACGGCCGCGATGGGCATGGGGCCAATGCCGCCGCGGGCGTCTATGCCCTCCGACTTCAAGCCCCAGGCACGGTGCTCACGCGAAAGATGATCATCGTCCAGTGAGGGACTCGGACGAATCGAGGGGCGACTCCCGCAGGCCGCTTTCCACGATGAAGCTGGCCCAGGAATACGGATGCGTGGAGCGCCCCTCGGCGCGGCGCGTGCGCAATACGCTTCGAGTGGCGGCGCGCGCAGCATCCGCGGGCTCGAGGCTGTCGGCGAAGCGCGCGTCGTAGAGCGCGCGCATCCATTCGCGCGCTGCTTCGTCGTCGACGCGCCAAAGGCTCATGACCAGCGCTCGAGATCCGGCGGCGCGGAAGGCTCGCCGGAGTCCCATCACCCCTTCGTTCAAGTCCACCTCGCCGAGACCCGTCTCGCACGCCGAGAGAACGACCCACTCCAGAGACTCCAGATCGAGACCGGCGACTTCCTCGGCGGTGAGAATGCCGTCGTCTTCCGCACGCGGAGAAGCGGCGCGCCGGTTCGCGCCCGCGAGCGCAATTCCCCCGCGCAGCAAGGGATGCGCGAGCGCTCCGTTTTCGCTCCCGCCTCGCGCGAACGCACAATGCTCGGGAAGAAAGAAACCGTGCGAAGCGATATGCAGGGCGCGACGGCCCTTCGCCGATTCACGAAGAGCGCGCTCCGTGGCACCGGCTCCGGTGAGAACGAGCGCCCGATCCTCGGAAGGCGCTCCACGCACGGCGGCCGCGGCGTTCCACGTGGCCGCGACTTCGCTCACCTCTGCGCCGGCCCCGGGGAGGGGATTGAAACGCCCGCCCGCCAGCATTGCGCAAGCATCGCTCGAGGTCGGCGCGCTCGCCGCGGGCATGCTCGCGGCCGGCGTCTGCGTGGTTTTCCCGAAGTCCACGTCGAATGCGGGACCACCGATCGCCAGAAGTCCGTGCCCCTCGCTTCGAGCGCTCTTTTCGGCGAGCAGATCGCGCTCGGTGGCCAGCAAATGAATGAGCGGACCCGACTCCACGAGCGCTCGCCCGCGCGCATCGGGAAGCGCGGACAGCGGAATGACCTGGAAGAGTCCTTCGGAGACCACGAAGACGCGCTCGGCGCCTTCGAGTCGAGCGGCGAGGGGATCCCAGATTCGCCCGCGCAGAGCACGACCCAGCGATTCGCACGCGGCTTCGTCGCGGGCGCGCCGTAAGGGATCGGGGGCAGTGCGAATCGCATCGCTCCACGCCAGCATCGCCGCATCGATTTCCCGCGCAGTTCCCAGCGGAACGGCTTCGGGCGACGTCTGGTCCGGAGACAGGACGAAGGCGATCCATGCGATGATCGTGTCGGTTCCGCCGCGCGAGAGATCGCGGTAGCGCGCGAACGTCACCACTCCCGAATGCGGAGGAACCGCGGCCGCGATCTCGGCGAATGTGGCTCCGGCTCCGGAGAGCTCGCCGCGGAAGCGGCGGCTGTGCGCGGCCAACGCTTGCTCCGCGTTCTTCTTCTCGCGAAGCGCGGCGTCGAGCGGCTCGGAGGTCGCGGCGCCGGACGCGTGAGCCCGGATCGCAACGCGGGCGAGCTCGTCGCGTGCTGCGGCGACCTTCGCGTGAAGCTCCTGCGTGGTGAAATCGGCGGAGGCCGACGCCCAGTGGCGCCGCGAGACCATCTCGTCGAGCACCACGGAGCGCGAGCGCGCCAGCGCATCCCACACCCGGATCACGCGGGCCGTGTCGCGGGGTGCGGCGGCCACGAGCGTGAGCGCCACATCGAGCCCCGAGGAGCGCGTTCCCGCGTAAGTGAGGCTTTGCGCTTCGTCCAGCCCTTGCGCCGTGAGACGCAGATGCTGAATCGTCGCGCGCTCGGCGTCGAGCGATAAGTCGAGCGCTTCGGCGTCGCGGCCAAGCAGCGCGAGCGCTTCGGCCAGTGCGATCGCGGCGTCCTGGGCGAAGGGATGATCGGGACCGAGCTGCGCTCGATTGGCCTCGACCGCTTCGCGCAGAATCGGCTCGGCCGCTTGGGGCGCACCGGCGAAGAGCTCGAGCATCCCCAGGCGAAGGCGGGTGCGCGCCGCCTCCTCGCTTCCCGGTCCGAGCAAAGAATCGCGGATGGCGATGGAGCGCTCGTAGAGCGGGCGCGCAACGTCGTATTCGCCGAGCCCTACCCGGGCGAGCGCGAGATTGTTGAGCGATTGCGCGACGCTTCGATGCCACGCACCGTACACACTTTCGTAAATGGAGAGCGCACTCTCGTGCAGCGGCACGGCTTCCGCGGGACGCCCGGCGCGCTCGATCGCGTTTCCGAGATTCATCCGGCTGAGGGCGACCTGCACGTGGTCGGGCCCGAGCTGTTTCTCGCGAATCTCCAAGGCGCGGCGATTGAGCCGCTCGGACTCTTCGAAGTCGCCCAGATCGAAGTACACGTTCGCGAGATTCAGCAGCGTCCAGGCGACATCAAGATGCTCGGGGCCGAGCACGCGTTCCCGAATTGCGAGAGCCTGTTGGTGCGTCGCCAGCGCATCGACCGAACGTCCCGCATTTCGATACGCGATCGCCAAGGAGTGCAGCGCCTGGGCGGCTTCCGCGCTTTGGGCACCGGAGAGGCTCGCGCGCAGCTCGTGCACTTCGGTCCATCGTTCAATCGCCCGCTCCGGGTCTCCGGCGCTCAATTCCACGTTGGCCAGCACGGCGAGGCTGCGCATGCGTTCCCGGGGATCCGGCGCCGGCGCGACCTCCACGAGCTGCAGCGCGCGCTCTGCGGTGGCGCGTGCTTCTTCGTACTGCGCGGCGGACCAGAGCATCGCCGCCAGGGAATTCAGCGCGACCGCAGTGCGCGGATCCGTCGGGCCGAAGGCGCGCTCGCGGATCGAGACCGCTCGCCGAGCCCGCGCGATCTCCGCCGGCCCGCTGCGCGACTGGCGCAGATCCACGCGCAAGAGCGCCTCGATCGCCTCGGCGATGCGCAGGCTGTCGGGTCCGGGATCGAGCTCGGCCTCGTCCAGCGCTGCGCGCGCGACGCGGTCGGCACTTTGAAAGTCACCGGCCGCGAGGAGCGCGGTCACAGAATCGAGTGGAGCGGTCGTCGTCCCGGCCAGCAAGAGCATGGAGATGGCGAGCGCGATCACGCCGCCTCCGCTTCGCTCCGGCGCATGCGCTCCCGGAGCGCGCGGATGCAGCCGAACATGCGCACGCGCATCGCGCTCTCCTTGCGCTGCTCGCGGGCGGCGATCCTGGCATAGGGCCAGCCCTCGAAGTAATGAAGACGAATCACTTCGCGACATTTGGCATCGAGCCCTTCGAGCGCACGAAGGAGAAGCGCGCGCTCCGAGCGGGCTTCGACGACTTCAGTCGGGCTCGGCTGTGGGTCGCGCAGCGTCTCCACGATCGGCTCGGCGCGGCGCACGCGCAGGCGCCGGACTCGATCGATTCCCCGTGCGAGCGTCAGGGTGCGCACGAACGCGCGAAGGCCGTGGCGGAGACGGAAGTCGGGACGCGCCGCCGCCTGCCACAGACCGACGACGACATCCTGGACCACGTCCTCGACGTCTTCGGCACCGAGATGGAGCCGGCGATAGAGCAGGATTTCCTTGGCCCAACGCTCGACTTTGCGGCACGCGCCGGGATCGCCGCCCAGGAAGCGGCGCAGGAGCGGCTCATCGTCTTCGGGGGCGCGTGCGGTAGGGAGGTCCAATCGTGCCTCGCTCTTCGTCCCCGAGTCGGCAGGTGAATTCGACGAGCAAGTCGAGTATAAACGCGGCGGCGTCTCGTGCGACATGATGGGTGAGGGAGGACGAGGGCGGTCCGGAACAGGGAGGGGCGATGACCCACGGTGAAGCTTCGCCTCTGGTCTCGGACTGGGCGCGCGGCGCGCTCGACGAGACCAGAGCATCCGCGGTGGAACGCCACGTGCGCGAGTGTGTGCAGTGCCAAGACGCCGCCGCCGCGGCTCGGGCGCTGGACAGCGAGGCCGGGCGGATTCGCTCCGCGCCGCAGCGGCATCCTTCGTCCGACACGCTCGCTCGCTACGTCGTCGTTCCCGACGACGAGCCCATTGCGTCGCTCGCGCAAATCGCCGTGCATCTCCACGGCTGCGACGATTGTCGCGGCGACGTGGTGCTCATGCGTGAGGCCTCCGCCCCCGGATGGTGGCGCTCGATTCGCGCGAGCCTCGGAACCATTCCCCTCGCGCCCCGCATGCTCCAGCCGGCGCTCGCCGCGGGTCTCCTTCTCCTGGTCGTCCCGGCGTGGAATGGCCTCGTGGACGCGCCGCGCGAACGAGCGACCTCCGCGCAGCTCCTCCGCGACGCCGAAGAGGGACGCGCGCGTGCGGAGTCAGAGGCCCGTGAGCTGGCCTCCCGAGCGAGCGAGCCCGAGCGGGGAGGAGGCGTGGCCGCGCTCGTGCTTCGCGGGGCGACGCGCGCCGGCGAGGAGAAGCCGTCGGTCCGACTGCGCGCCGGGCAGCGGCTTCAGCCGCTCCTCTTGGACGTGGTCCCGCCGCCTGGCGCG
Organism: uncultured Gemmatimonadales bacterium; assembly: GCA_963725045.1. GTDB lineage: Bacteria > ARS69 > ARS69 > ARS69 > ARS69 > CAVRWY01. The sequence goes on along the minus strand of CAVRWY010000015.1, from coordinate 333,616 downwards.
CTGGCCATTCGGCTCATGCGCGAGAGCGGCGGCGAGGCGTGGTCCGTGGCGGGTCCGCGCGAAGAGTTCTGGGACGACTCGAATCGGCTCGTCGGCGTGCTCGTTCCCGCGGAGGTTCTCCCTCCGGGAGACTACCGGCTGGAGCTCGCTTCGAGCCCTGGCGCGGCGGCGTTCTTCTCGTCTTCGTTTCAAGTCGCGGCGCCGGCGGGGGACTGACGGCCAGGGTCCACTCTCGGAAGCGGCGCGCTTTCGCGATCAGCACTTCCTTGCGCGCCTTCGGAAGCTCCTTGATGCGCGTCTCGACGCGAAGTGCGTGCGATCTCGAGCCGATCGATTGCGAGCGCATGAGCACCAGAGGTCCTCGTCCGCGCAGGGATTTCGCTCCCGAGCCGTCTCCGCTCGCATGCTGCGCGAGGCGCCGCGCCACGTCCGTCGCGATACCGGTGTACAGCGCTCCGTCGCGGCAGCGCAAAACGTAAACGAACCAGCGAGCGCGGGTGCTTTGCCCGCGCTTCGCCGGTTTTTCGGAAGCGCGCATGCGCTTACTTGACCTGGAACTCCTTGGTGACGACGGGGCCGCCGTCGAGCGAAACCTCGACGCGATACTTTCCGAGCGGCCATGCGTCCGGCTTGGAGAGATGGAACTCGGTCTGCGCCGGACCGGCGGGAGCGATCGACTGCATGGAGTCGTCGATGACCGTCCCATCTTCGAAGATCCATCGAGCGCGGACGGAAGCGTTGCCCGCTCCTGCCGTCGCGACCGAAGCGTAGAACGTATCGGTCCCGTGGAACTCGGCGGCCTTCTCGCTGATCGTCTTGTCGGCGTTCAGCGACTTTCCGAGATCCACCGAGACCAGAGTGACGCCCGCGGCCGGAGGCGGCGCCGTTCTCTGCGGCGGAGCGGCTTCCTTCTTGGCGCAAGCGGTCACGAGCAACGCGATGCAAATGCCGAGCATCGGAATCGAAAGGTTTCTCATTCTCATCTCCTTGGTCTACTCGGGAATTTGCAGGGTTTGGCCCGGAAAGATCTTGTCCGGATCCTTGAGGATGTCGCGGTTCGCTTCGAAAATCTTTTTCCACTGGTTGCCGTCGCCGTACTCGCGCTTGGCGATCTTCGAGAGACTGTCGCCGGAGACCACGGTGTAGGTGCGAGCCGCGGGCTTCGCAGCAGGCGGTTGCGGCGGCCGGGCCGGCGCCGTGGACGAGCCGCCCGAGACCACGTTGGAGAAGTCCGCCTTCTTCTTGCCGGGATCGTCCTTCGGCGGTGGGTTTGGACTCATGAGTTCACTCCTGTTGAAATGCGATCATCGTACGACGAAAGAAAATGAATGCACCCGGGGCGTCGTCGATGCCCTGCGACCTTACTCCCCGGCCCTACGATTCGGCAAGGATCGCGGCAGGGAGAGCTCGTACTTTTCTTCCATCAGATCGAGGCCCCAGAGGCGCGCGGGACTGGACTGCACGAGGACGAAGCCGAACGAGCGATACAGCCGTGCGGCGGTGGTGAGCACGCTCACCGTCCAGAGAATCATGCGTTCGTCGCCGGCGTCTTCGGCGAAGCGAATCGCATGATCGAGCAGCGTTCGGCCGAGCCCTGTACCGCGCGCCTCGTGCGCCACCAGGAACCAACGAAGCTGGGCGACGTGCGGCTCCGCGCGAACGACCGCGACGCATCCCACCATTTCGCCGTCGCGTTCCGCGATCCACGTCTGCTGGCGTGCGTCGGTCGAGCGTGCGAACTCGCGCAAAGGAACGGCGACGTGGGTCTCGAACGAGGCGTCGAATCCGAACTCCCGCCCGTACGCTTCGCCGTGGAATCGAATGATCGCGTCGACGTCTCCCGGTCGAAGACCGGTGCGAAGCTGGATGCGGTGCGCGGCGGGTGCGGTGCGCTCCATCGAGTCATCGCTCACCGCAGCGCTCCTCGATCCAGGCGGCTTCGCGGACCGAAGTGCTGTCGACGGCGCCGTCGCGCAGCCAGTCGGCGCGTGCTGCGCGAGCGGTCTCGCACCAGCGCTCGCGATCGAAGGCGGCGAGCTGTGCGGCGATCTGCATACGGCGGCGAAGCAGCTCCGGGACTTTCAGGAGGGCGCTCGGATCGCGAAGCGCAGCGTCGACTTCGGCGAGCGACTTCTCGAGATCGGCTTGCGTCGGCGGAGTGACCACCGACTCCTGCAGCGTGCCTTCGGGCTTGTCGACCATCTCGACCACAGGCTTTTCGGCCGTCGACTTCATCGACTCGGTTCCCGCAATGCTCCTGGTCGATCGCTGCGTGCGGTCGACGTCGGAGCGCATGAGAAGCGCGCCCGCGGCTCCTGGAGTGATCTTGGCCTGGCTCTCTTCGCGTGCGGCGCCGGCGCCGGCTCGTCGCCCCCCGAAACCCGCGGGCGGCGGCGCGCCGGTGCGGCATTGCCGGCGATCGGGGCAGGCGATGTTGCGGAGTCCTTCGCCTTCGACAGTGATTCTCCTGGCTCGACCGACCGTGCCCGGGCGTCCGGTGCCGCATCCTGCCGGGCGGCGTCCGAAGGTGTCGTCGCGGGAGGAAGCTCGAGCGCCGCGCGCTCCTTCTCCGGCGCCGCCTCGCTCGTCGGTCGGCTTGACGATGAGGGCGGCGGCTCATCGACCCAGGGCCGCATCAGAAGAACGAGCGCGGCGGCGGCCACGGCGCCGGAGCTCCACACCCACAGGAAGCGCCGCCGGCCCGGTGGCTTGGACTCGGGCGCGCGCGCCGCCGCTTCCCGAATCCGTGCGTCGCGCGCCTCTTCTTCCCCGATCGTGCGGTCCACGCGCTGCGCCAGCGCTTCCCATTCCGCCTCCGAGCGCGCCGGAGCCACCGCAGCGAGCGCCGCATCCGCCTCACGCCACGCAGCGAGCGTGGCGCGGCACGCCGCGCACCCTACAAGGTGCGCATCCACGCGGCGCGCTGCAACGGCGTCGAGCTCGCCGTCGAGGTACGCGGTCAGCGTGTCTTCGTTCTCGTGACTCTCGTTCATTTCACGAGCCTTTCTCGACCGCGTCGCCGAGCATTCGGCGAACGCTCTCGCGCGCCCGCGCCAATCGCGACATCACGGTCCCGATCGGGATTCCGAGCGCGTCCGCGATCTCACGATACGACTTCGACTCCACCGCGCGCAGGTGCAGCACGATGCGCTGGTCTTCGGGCAGCGCCGCTGCCGCCCGCGCGACGGCTCCCGCGAAGCGCGCCCGCTCGGTGTCTTCCTCGGGCGACGGCCCTTCCCAGACGACGTTCTCGTCCAGCTCCTCCGCCGGTCTTGCCCGCGCGGCCATCGTCTTCGCGCGATTCACCGCGATCGTGATCAGCCACGGTGCGAACGGCCGAGCTTCGTCGAACGACGCCAGCGATTTCCACGCGCGGACGAACGTCTCCTGCACGAGATCGTCGGCATCGTCCGCATTGCGGAACCATCGCATGCCGAGCGCGAAGACGCGCCTTTGGTGCAGGCGCACGAGCTGGCCGAAGGCGTCCTGATCTCCGCGCTTCGCTCGGCCGACGAGCTCGCCTTCCGACATCGTTACCCCACGACCTTCCCGGCTATTCCCATCGGTCGCGGACTCTACCGCGGAGCGTTCGCCCGGGCGACCCCCAGGGCGGTCGCGCCCGCGTCTTGCGGCTCTCGCGGAATAAGCGGCGCTCTCCCTGGGTATAGCGGTCGAACCCGAATGGATCGTGCGGAGATTCCGCGCGAGCAATCGGCGCCCCCCCACGGAGAGCAGCCATGACCACCCTTCCAGCGGCGACGGGCCTCGCGAAGGACGCGACCCCCTTCCGTCATGCGGCGACGGCCCTCGTACTCAGCCTCCTCGTCGCGGGAGCGGCCAGGGCCGACGAGCGCCCCGCGCCTCCCTCCGACGTTCCGGGGACCGGATGTCTGCAGACCATCATCGACGGTCGTGCCGTCGATTTTCCTCTGAAGCACACCAAGGTCGAAGCGCAAGTGTCCGGGCCGGTGGCGCGCGTCGTGGTCACGCAGACGTTTCAGAATCCGTATGCCGAGACGATCGAAGCGACCTACGTCTTTCCTCTGCCGCACGAAGCCGCAGTCTCCGATTTCCATTTGCGAGTGGGCGAGCGCGACATTCGCGGAATCATCGAGAAGCGCGACGAAGCGCGGCGCATCTACGAAGCGGCGCGAGACGCCGGACACGTCGCCTCGCTCTTGGAGCAAGAGCGTCCGAACATCTTCACGCAGTCGGTCGCGAACATCGTTCCCGGCCACGAGATCGACGTGGCGATCACGTACGTGGAGACTTTGAACTACGAAGACGGCGCGTGGGAGGTGGTGTTCCCGACCGTGGTGGGGCCGCGCTTCATCCCTCCCGGATCGATCGGCAATCCGCTGCTGCCGGCGGGTTTCGCGCAGCGGCCAGCTCCCTCGGTGCCCGACGCGGACAAGATCAACCCGTCTTTCCTCCCGCCGGGACTGCGCTCCGCGCACGACCTCTCGATTCGGGTGAACTGGGACGCGGGAGTGCCCATCGACGTCGTCGAAAGCCCGACGCATCGCGTGGACGTGAAACGAATCGGTGATCGGCGCGCCGAGATTGCGCTGCATCCTATCGATTCCGTTCCGAACAAGGACTTCGTGCTTCGCCTCCGGGCGAAAGGAGAGCGGGCCGAGACCGGCGTGCTCTCGTATCACGATGGGAAGGACGGATATCTCACCGTGCTGCTGCATCCCAAGCTGGATCTGGAGGAGCGCGATCTGACCTCACGCGAGATGATCTTCGTGCTGGATTCTTCCGGATCGATGAGCGGAGAGCCGATCGCGGCGGCGAAGTCGGTGATTCGACGCGCGCTTCTGAACATGAATCCCGACGATACGTTCCAGATGATCAACTTCTCGTCGACCGCGTCGTCTTTGGGACCGGCGCCGGTCCCGGCGACACCGGAGAATGTGAAGCGCGGGCTCGCCTACCTCGATCGCCTCGAAGGGGAAGGCGGCACGATGATGATCGAGGGCATTCGTGCCGCGCTCGACTTTCCGCACGACCCTCATCGCCTGCGCATGGTCATGTTCCTGACCGACGGATACATCGGCAACGAACAGGAGATCTTCGCCGCCGTGCGACAGAAGATCGGCGACGCCAGGCTCTTCTCGTTCGGCGTGGGAAGCTCGGTGAACCGCTATCTCTTGGATGGGCTCGCCGAGGAAGGGCGCGGGGAGACGCAGTATGTGCTCCCCGGCTCTTCGGCGATGGAAGCCGCCGATCGATTCGAAGAGCGCGTGCGCCATCCCTATCTCACCGACGTCGAGCTGGTGTGGAACGGCGTTCGCGTGGAGGAGGCGACTCCCGCGCGCGTGCCGGATCTCTTCGGCGGCACGCCGCTCGCCGTGCATGCGCGCTACGAACACGCTCGCAACGCGTCGCTGGAAGTGCGTGGAAAACTCGCCGGACGGCCGTGGCGCCAGCGAGTTCCGCTCGATCTGCCGCGCCGCAAGTCCGGGAACGAGGCGGTCGGCGCATTGTGGGCGCGGGCCCGCATTGCCGATCTGGGACGCGACGCACACACCGGAATGACTTCCGCCATCGAGGACGAGATCACGCGGCTCGGTCTTGCGCATCGCTTGGTGACGCAATTCACGTCGTTTGTCGCCGTGGAAGAGAAGACCATCGTCTCCGATGGCCGCCCGCAGCGCGTGCAAGTTCCCGTGGAGATGCCGCAGGGTGTGAGCTGGGAGGGGGTGTTCGGAGAGGAGGAGAGGGCGTCGGTGATGAACTCGGTGGCGCCGGGAGGCGGCTTCCTGGGTTCCGGAGGGTTCGACATGTCGAAGCGTTCGGTGAGATCGGCCGCGCCCGAGTCGAAGCGCGGAGATCGCGCGATCGTGCAGGAAGCGCCGGCCCCTGCGGCGATCGAACGGACCCAGACGAAGGATGCAGGACCATTGTTCGTCGACGGCCGAGCGGTCGTGGTTCTGCGACTGTCGGCCACGCCGAATGCGGTGAAAGCGGGGGAGTCGATCACGCTGACGCTCACCCTGGTGAACCAAGGTGGGTATGCGGTGGAAGTCCCGAAGAGCTTCCGTTGGGACGATGCACGACTTCGCCTTCGCGTCGTCGATGCGCAGGGAAGAATCTCGACACTGAGTACTTCCGAGAATCCTTCCGGGAAGAAGGGGGCGACGCTTTCCCTCGCGCCGGGCAAGACGCACACCATCAAGGCTCGTCTGAGCGCAGCCGAGGCGGCAATTCTGACGCGACCCGGACGCTACGAGATCGTGCTTCTCGGGGAAGGGCTCGGGATGGGCGACTCGAACGCGGTTACGATCGAGGTGCTGCGCTAGGGGAGTGATTGCGCGGATCGATGCCAAGCGCCGCCGGACGTTTCGTTCGGCGGCGCTTCATCGCTCGGGAGCGCCGCCGCTCTGGACGACGCGACACCGAGCTCGGTGGGATCAGCGTGAAGCGGACCCGTGAGCCTTCACGTGCGGGTCCTGGAGGATCTGCACCACCGGTCGGCCCTCGATGTCCTTGTCGGCCTCGATTCCCAGGAAGAACGCCACCGTCGCGAAGGTGTCTTCGGTGCGGATGGTGAGGTCGTCGTCGATGGTGAGGTCCAGGTTCGCGCGCACTCCCGGTCCTGCGACGATCCACGGAATGTGCGAGCTGCGAGGATCGTCGGGGCCGTGGGATTTTCCGGCGCCGCCGTGATCCGTGGACACGATCACCAGCGTGGAATCCAGGACACCGCGGCGTTCGAGCGCTGCGAGAACGAGCCCCAGACAGCGGTCGGCTTCCGTGATCGCCGCCATCTGCTGCGCGGAGCCCCAGCCATGTTCATGGCCGGCCGAGTCGACGAGCGGCAGATGGACGAAGAGCACTTGCGGTGCCATCCGTGTGATCGCCGCCACCGCGGAATCGGCCACGGCTTGGTCCGGCGCGAGCGAGAGGGACGGCGTCGGAACGTAGACAAAATCCAGCGTGCCCGGTTTCGCCAACGCGGAGAACTTCGACTTTCCGGCGATCATTGCGGTCGTGAGTCCCGCTTGGTGCGCGAGATCGAAGATCGTCGGGCGCTCGGAGTACGTTCGACCCGCCGCCGGGTGATCTCCATTCCACGTGACGTTGTGCTTCGTCGGGGAGACGCCGGTGAGCATGGAGGCGTGGGAGGGGAGGGTGACCGCGACCGGCGTGGTGTTCGCCCACATGGTGTAGCTGCCGCGCGCCATGAGGCCGTCGAGAACCGGAGCATCCGCCCGCAACAGAAGATCGGGCCGCAGCCCGTCGATGCTCACGATCAGCGCGCGCGAAATCGCCGGGAGGGGGCGAGGGAGAGCCTCGATCGCCGGGGCCGGCGGCGCGGCGAACGTGAACATTCCGAGGAGTCCGATCCTCCACGCTCGTTCGAATTTCATTCATTCCCCCGAAGTCGGGCGAAGGTCCTAAAGAAGAGACCGTGACCGACGGGGTCGATCACGGTCTCGTTCACGAATCGCTCGTACGTTTGCGCGGCGCTAACGCAAGAGCACCATGCGGCGGGTCTCGACTCCGTCCGCCGACGACAGGCGATAGAAGTACGTGCCGGCGGTGGCGCGGTTTCCCCCGTCGGTGGCGCCGTCCCACACCAGCGCATGGCTTCCCGCGGCCAGGACGCCGTCGTGCACGGTGCGGATCTTGCGGCCGGCGACGTCGTAGATCTCGAGCCGCACCGCGTCGTCGCGGCTCAGCACGAGCGAGATCTCCGTCGAGCGATCGAACGGATTCGGCTGGTTCTGGCCGACGAGCACTCCGCCGGAGATCTCTCCCACGGCCGTGGACGTCGTGAACACCGGCAGCAGGGCCACGTTGGGGATGTGATTGAAGCCGGTCGTGGTGAGCGTGATCTCGGAAAGCGCTCCCAGCTCCACGGGATCGAAGGCGATCACCGCGAGGCCCGCTTCGTCGGCGATCGCAGAGCCGTAGAGCACGGCTTCATGGCTGATCGCGACCATGGCCCGAGGCTCCGTGGTCACTTCGAACATCCCCACGGCGGGATCGACGTGATCGGCGTACGTCGCGGCGATGTCGGTCGGCGTGGCCGTGCGCATCTGCACGCTCGGATCGCCGAAGATCGTCCAGTTCTTGAACTCGCTGACTCCGTTCGAGCCGTAGCGGTCCATCATGCTGCACGAGCCGTTGAAGCACGTGCCGCCGAACGTGAACTTCTCGTTGTCGCACAGGACGTTGATCATCTCGTCCTGCGCTTCCATCGGCGTCGCCCACTGCTGATTCACGGTCGACGCGTAGACGGCGATCGCACCATTGGGCTCGGTGCCGTTCGTCGCCCGCATCCACGTCTCCGCGAAGCAGGTCGTGGACATGAACGCGCCGTTCACGCAACCGACGCTCACCACGTAGGGGAGCGAGTTGTCGTTGGTGAGCGCATTAATGTTGCTGTTATTGAACCCGGTGGTGGCCCAGCTGGTGATGCTGCCGTGCCCGGTGTAGTGGATGAATCCGCGTCCGGCATTGAGCAGCGGGCTCAGAGACGCCGCGGTGGGATTCCCCGGCTGGTCGATGGTCTGGCCGCCGAGCAGATCGCCGCTGGGGTGATTCCCGTCGTACAGCTCGTTGATCATGTTGTAGGTGAAGGCCAAGAGCTGCGCGCGGTAGATCTGCGCGTGCTCCCAGTCGGCCTGGCCCTCGTCGCCGTAGCCGTCCCCTTCGTTCGACGCGATCGCCACGCCGCGGCTGTACCACAACGCTTCGGGATCCGGAGAGCTTTCGTACTCGACGAGCCGCTCCACTTGCGTGGTCACCTGGTCGACGGTCTCCGCCGAAATGCGGCCCACGAACGCGTCCGGGTAATTGTCGTTCCCGGCGAGCAGCGAGAGCGTCGGGTCCGAAGCGCCGCCGGCCCAATTGAAGTACGGAATCTGCGCGCCATCCCCGACGAGCAGAACGAAGCACACGCCTTCCGTATCGTACAGATTCTGAATGTACGTCTTGAGCTGCGTCGCCGTCGTTCCGATCGAGGACATGGGCACGAGCGTCGTCGGAACGCCCATCTGATTCTTCCAGTCCACCAAGGGCTGCGTCGCTTCCATGAAATCGTCGTGGGCGACGACCAGCATGGGGCCGACTTCGCCGACCGGCGTGTAGCGCGTGAGCGTGTTCCAATTCAGGAAGTGCCGCGCGTAGATCTTCTGGAACTCGGAGACGCGGTGCTCGGGCTGCTGCGTCAGAACGTTGGCGCCGCCCGGGCCCATGGCCTTCACTTCGACGGTGATGCTGGTGTACACGCGAAGCGTCTGCGTCGCCGGGTTCCATTGGAATGGATCGACGGCCACGACCACGCCGCGTTCGTCGCGGAGAATGTAGGGCTCACCGAGCGACGCGACGGCCGCCGGGATCCAAGCATTCTGACCATACGCGTCGGCGAACTCCCACGGCACGGTGGAAGGAAGGACGTCGCGGGTGATGGGTCCCTTGGAAGGAACGATGCGAACGTTCTGGAAATCCCGATACTCCGAAGCGAGCACACGGATGGCCATTTCGGCGCTCGCCGGGATCACGATCGATTCGCGGAATCCGGGAAGCGCCGGCATTCCTTTCACGAGCGACTCGGCGCCGCCTTCCCAGGCGATGCGGGAGTAGCTCGCTCCGTCGACCGAGACCGGCTCGAGACGGAAGTTTCCGACTTGGAATCGCAGCTCGGTCCGATCCGGACCGCCGGAGAGAACATCGATCCGATGGGACTCGTCGATGGTCCCCGCTTTGATCTCGATCGCGCTTCCCGCAGCGGGGAGAAACGCCAGGAGAATCGGAAGTAGCCAGGTCATTCGCATGATCGCCCTACACTTCCTTCGATACGAGATGGATCCAACCCCGACAAAACGACGCAACCGTCGCCGAGCATAGATGAATTCCGGGGGGGGAGTCCAGGAAGGGCTGCCTGGGGTGCTCGCCGGGTCCGGCCACGGTCTTTGGACCGGCACGGGCTGCGCGAGAAGCAAACGCCGGGTCCCCCTCTGCGGCGTCAGCGCAACGGACGCCCTGCGCTGTCTTCCCTAGAACTGCGACCCGAAGGAGAGGTGGAACTGCCAGCGCCGGATTTCGTGGGTGTCCAAGCTCTCGGCGGGCCGCTCATCGAGGAGCACTTGAAGGACGTCGTCGGCGTCGGCGAGATCGAGCAGGCTGGGATTGATCTTGTAGCCGACGCTCACCCCGATCGCGCCCACCGCCGTCGTGTAGTTGATGCCGACTCCGGTGCCGTAAAAGATCTGGTCCTCGTCTTCCGCGATCGGAAACGCATAGCGCTCGTCCGCCGTCCACACGCGTCCCGCATCGAGGAATGCGTGCGTCCCCCACTCGCGCGCGAGACCCGGGAAGGGGAAGCGGACTTCCGCGGTCGCCGACACGCGCGACAACCCGCCCATGGGGACGTATCCGTCGGTGAAGGCCACGAGGGAGTCGCCGTCCTCGCGAAAGCGCACGTCGGGAAACTTGGGTCCGAGAAGTCGATTCCCCCATCCGCGGACGTCGTCTTGCCCGCCCGCGGTGAAGGCGACGTCGCGGAGCCGGACGTAGGTGAGCTCGCTTCCCTCGCCCGGCGCCGGCAAGCTCTTTCCGAACGGAAAGATGCGCCCTGCGGTCACGCGGCCCGCGAACCCGATGCGCCGCGTGACCGGCTCGTACCCGGAGACGGTGAGATCGAGACGCGCATACTCGCGGTCGTTCATCCCGGACGGAGTGGACACCCGAATGAACGGGCGCACCACCGCGGCGCGCCGGCGCGGATTCGGCTCCTCGAGCGTGGCCCAGGTTCCCGTGAGTGTGAGCTCGCCGCGATCGATCTGGTCGCCTTGGGCGAGCTGCTCGAGAAAGGTCAAGAAGTCGGTGTCGCCGGATGACACTTCTCCGATTCGATCGTCCAGAATCTCGCGACGCGCGCCTTCGTACGAGAGCGCCGCCGTGCGCAGCGGCGCCGCCTCGAACACGAGCGTCGCGTTCGCGCCCGCTTCCCACGAACGATCCCGATAGTCGTCGCGGAGCTCGATGAACGGACCGGTCACGAACGAGAGCCGGCGGTCCCAGACGTAGGGCTGCCGGATCGTGACCGAGCCGTAGTAGCGGCTTTCCGGGTCGTCGATCAAGGCTCCCCATCCGGTTTCCGCCGATCCGGAGTACGTGAGCACTCGCGCACCGCCGGTGAAATTGCGGTGCGACCAGCTCACGTCGCCGGCCGCCCCAATTTCCGTTCCGTATCCGATCTGACCGGTGATGAGTCGCGGCTTCGCTTCGCTGACGCGCACGTTCACCGGCACTTGCCCCGGATTCGCGGAGTCGGCAGCTCCGTCGACGAACGCCACGCGGACGATGTCGAGGGACTGCACCGAGCGCTGGCCCTCCGCGAGGTCTCGCGGGCGATAGGGATCTCCCGTCTTGAAGGGAAGCTCGCGAAGAACGATTTCGTCCTTGATCGACTTGTTGCCCTCCACGGTCAACTCTCCGAAGACGCTGGGGATGCCGGGATCCATCATGATGCGGACGTCCGACTCCACCCGTGCGGAATCGACGTCGGCGGTAACTTCCACCCGAGCGGCCGCGTAGCCGCGATTCTTCCACCACAACACGATCCGGGCCTGCAGAGCCTGTCGCTCGGCGAGCGCCGCGTAGCGCTGCTTGTTCCTCTCCACGCGGCGTCGTGTTCTGTCGAAATCGTCCTTGTCGCGCTCCGGAGGGACGAAGGAGTCGCCGGCGGCGCTCGTGAAATGCACTCCGCGCACTTGCAGCATGGGACCTTCGTCGATCACCATGGTGAGGTCGTAGGAGTTCGGCTCGTCCGCGGGCTTCAGCTCGTAGCGCACCGCCGCATACGGCATTCCCGCCTCGTTCAAGAGCCGGCGCAGGCGCACCACGTCTTCCTGCAGGGTCAGCGGCTCCAGCCGGTACTTGGTGCCGTCGGGCACGAACGGAAGCGCGGCCACCACCCGCCGCCATTCCGACGGAACTTGCACGGGGGCAAGACGCATCTGCTTGCGCAGGTCGTCCTCTTCGACGCTCTGCTGTTCCTCGTCGAAGCGAAACTCGATGCTCGCGACCGTCGTGCTCGAATCGACTCGAATGACCGCTTGGGCCGAGCCGGGGAGGAGAGTCGCGAGGAGTGCGGCGGCGAGCGCGACCGCCTTAGTACGCGTGACTGGTGCGCAGGAAGAGTCGGAGTGCGTCACCTTCCCCCCTGAAATTCACTTGGAGTCGTTTCGATGCGCTGTACTCCAGCTCGAGCTCGACGTCTCCATCTTCGGTGCGGTCGGTGACGTCTTCCGCCTCGTAGAGAACGGGTTGGCGGAGCCCGACGTAGAACTTCGGGCGCGCGTACTTGCCGGCGATCAAGGTCACGCCGTTCAGTCCGTCCTGTCGAATCTGAAACACGTCCAGGCCGACCGCCTCACCGGCGATCTCCTCGACCGCGCCGGTCACCGGAGTCAGGCCGGCCTGGACCGCGGTGCCGGCGGCCACTTGATTGCGGTCCGATCCGCCGCCTTCGAATCCGCCCGTGGAACCGGTCACGATCAGCGTGGTGATCTCCGAGGTCGACAGCCCCTGATCCGACGAAAGCACGAGGTCGTAGTCCGACGGCGTTCCGGTGAGCGTGAGCGTGGCGACGACTTCGGTTCCGCTGGGGTCGTCGAATGGCACCACCTCGTACGTGCTCTCGATCCGGAAGTGAGTGAGCGCGGGATCGCCGTTCAGAATGACCTCCCCGTCGGACAGCTCGAAGCGGCGTCCGAACTGCTCGACGAAGCCGCGCCCTTCGATCGGCCGGAGCTCCCCGAAGAACTCGAAGGGCTTCTCCGGCTCCTTCTTGGCCTGCACGGTTCCCTCGAGCTCCACGGACATCCGCGGCTCGGACCTCTGGCGGATCCAGACGTTGCGCTCGGCGCGCACGGTGACGTCGATCTCCGCGATGTTCAGCGCGTCGCGAAGGAACGTGGAGCGCTCCGCGGTCACGTTCGGGCCGAACGTCTCGACGAGCATGGCGTGGTCCGCTTCGGTCAGCACGATCTCGCGATTGTCGCGGTTGAACGCGGTGGGGTCGAGGAAGTACTCGAGCTGGTCGAGGTCGACCTTGCCGGTGAGTTTCAGCGCGTCGGACGTTCGCGTGAGGTCCATCGTTCCCGAAAGCGTCATCTGCAGATTGGACGATCTCATGCATGCGAAACTTGTCGGCCGTCAATTGCAACTGGCGTCGCCGAGCTTGCGCTCGCTCATCGCCAGCTCTCCGGAGCCGCGCAGCGTTCCGTCGTCGGATCGGATCGTGAACTCGGGGACGCGCGCGCGATCCCCTTCGAGAAGGATCTGCAGTCCGATGTCCTCGTACACCACGTTCTGCATCGGGAACTCGACGACTCCGTCGGCGAGCCGAAGCGAGCCGTTGCCGCGCAGCGATTCGAAGGGGCCGCTCACTTCCAGGTCGACGGTGATGGTGCCCTCGCGCGGCTGCACCGACTGCGGATCCAGGAACGGCTCCACCACGGTGAGCGCCACGTCCTTGCCGGAGATGCGAACGTCGACGCCGGCGTCCGTCTTGCGCAGGAGCGAGGACGAAGTGTCGTCGGCCGCGGCTTCGAGAGAGAGTGCGAAGGGCAGCGATCCTTCGAACGTGAGCTGCGAGCCGGCCGGTTCTGCAAGCGTGCCTTCGAGTTGCGTGCGCGTCCCGTCGGTCTCGAATTTGGTCGCGAGGATTCCCGCTTCGCGCTCGCGGACTCGCATGACGAGACGAATGTCTCCTCCGGCGCGCGGCGCTGCGGCGCTTCCGGCAATCTCCAACTTGGCGTCGAGCGTGCCGTCCTGCACCGGACGGCCGAGCAATGTCTCGATGGTCTGCAAATCGAATGCGCGCGCTTCGACGCGAAGATCCTGCGAGCCCCGTCGATCGATCGTGCCGTCGATCGCGATGGCGGACGTCCCCGATTCGAAGCGTGCGTCGTCGACGTCGATGCGCGGGCCGGCGAGCAGGATCGTCGTGGGGTGCAGGAGCTGCCAGCGCTCCGATCCATTGGCGAGCTCCAACGATTCCAGATCGAAGCGGGTGGACGCCGGAGTCCCGGGAGTGCGCAGCACGGTGCCGCGCGCGGCGACGCTCCCGGAATCCGCCGCCGCCGTCGCATCGAAGGAAGTGCGCCCCGTCGCGGCGTCGTGCTCCACGCTTCCGTCGACTTCATGGACCACGATGGCGCCGTACTGGACTTCCCGCGCCGACAGCGTCGCATCGACTCGAGCGTGCTGCACCGGCCCGCGAACGTGGGCCTCCAGCTCCGCGGAGCCGATGGCGAGCGAGTCCATCTTCGCGAGCCGGGCGATCGGCGCGGCGTCCTTCAAGGAGGCGCGCAGGCGAAAGTCGCCGGTGCTCGGGGCGGCTTCGTTCCATCCCAGAGTTCCCGAGCCGTGCGCATCCAGCGCCGGGGATACCAAGAGCAGCGTGTCGACCTCGGCAATGTCGCCGGTGACCACGGCGCGCACCAGCAGCGAATCGACGGCGAAGTCCCGCACCGTTCCGTGCGCGACCACGGTTCCCTGCGCGCGCAGCGGATTCGCCCACGGTTGCAGGGAGCCCACCACGCGCGCCTCGCCTTCTTCGCGGCGCAGGGTTCCGTTCAAGTCGAGAAGTCCGCGATCCAGAGCGAGGTCGACGTCCGTCTCATCCACCTCGAACTTCGCGAAGCGGCTCTTCTGCAAGTGCAGCACGCCCTTCGCCCGCATGGTCTTGGGGTCCGTTCCTCGTGCGGATCCGGAGAAGCGGCCGCTCAAATCGGAGCTCATGCCTGGAGCTCCGCTCCAAACCGCGAGATCGACGTCGCGAAACACGGCTTCGCGCACTTCGATCCAAGCGTTCGGCCCGGGGTCGGTGATCGCACCGCGAACGTCGAGGGATCCGCCGCTCGACTGGATCGCGGCGAGCGCTGTGATCGTGCCCTCGGAAGATGCGACTTCGAGATGCGCGCCGGAGATTTTGCGCCCGCTCCACGCGCTGGGACCGAGATCGGCCGTCGCATTCCAGCGGGGAAGATCGGCGAGCTTGACCTCGAAGCGCTCCACGGACACGGATCCGGAATCGGCGTCGAGCCGTGCCGTCCCGCGCGCGACCCCTTCTTTCAATTGCGCATCGAGCTCCAGGCGCGCTCCGGGCGGGGCCTGCGGGGCGAACGCGGCGACGTCTTCCGCCGCGAGCGGTCGCGCGCTCAGCTCCGCGTCGATCGATCGAAGATCGAAGCCGTTCTCGCCGAAGCGCATCGCCCCGCGCCCCGAGATCGCGCTCCGCTCCGTGGTGATCGAAAGCGTGTCGGCGTCGAGCGCCTCCGGCTGCCATTTTCCCCGGGCGGTCAGCGTCACCGGAATGGAATCGGGCTCGCCCAGTCTTCCGCGCGCGTCCAGCGAGTCGATGCCGACCTCGATGCGGTCGCCCTGCATCTCGAATCGGCCGTCCAGATGGGCGATCCGTTCGAGAGAGACGCGCGCGGCACCGCTGTCGGGGACTCCGGCGTGGAGCACGCGCAGATCACGCAAGCGGATGCGGCGAAACGTGAGGTGGAGATCGCCGCCGGCGGAGTCGGGTGCCGCGGCGGCGGTATCTGGCGCAAAGGTTCGCCGCAGCAAAGCGACGTCGACTTCCCCGGAAGTCACCTCGAGGTCGTCGATGATGTATTCCCCAGTGACCAGCCGGACCGGATCGGACTTCACGCGCAGCGTATCGATTCGAGCCACCGTGGAATCGCCCTGCGCCAATCGTCCCCCGACGATCTGAATCGAGCCCGCTTCCCCGAACCCGACGTCTTCGATGGTGAGCGTGGCCCCGGCGAGCGAGATCTTCTTCAGGAACGAATTCGCGAGAGAGGAGCGGGTCTGCGCGTTTCGCAGATAGAACAGCGCGGCAGCGGCCACGGCGATGAGGAGCAAGAGAAGGAGACCGAGCGCCCCCTTCATCAAGACCCGAAAGATGCGCTCGAAGATCGACATCACTCACCGCGCAAAGAACCGCTGGTCACGCGCAGCAACGCCGCGTCGAGCGCGGGGCCACGCTCCGGGAACGTATCCCGGACTCCAAGGACAAGGCAATCAATGGGTTCGGCGCGAGACGTCGCGATGCGAAGCACCGCAGAGGATCGCAGTCCTACGCGCGAGGACGTTTTGAAGCGGCGGAGAGAATCAGAATGCCGCGTCGCGATGCCGCGTCGCGATGCCGCGAGACGTCACTCCCAAGCGCGATAGCTTCCGAAGTGGCGCACGTGCCGGCGTGTGGAAATGTGCCGCGGCGTCGTTCCTTCACCGGAGAACTCGGCGATCCGCGAGAGCCACATTCCGACCTCGTCGAGCAGGCCATTGACGGCTTCCCGGATTCGGGATCGACGGGGAGGGCGCGAGGCACTCGCCATCGAATGGTGAATGGTCCAAGTAATGGGTCGGCTGGCCATACGTCCCTCCCCGGCAGGCGGTCATCGTTCACTCGTGCAGCCACCCAGGCACGTCGTTCAGCGTTTGGATGTGCAAGCATCGCCCGTGCCAGTTCACCGATTTCACCGCGAGAGGGCGCCGGCGTGGCTCGTAAGGGGGGAGAGAGGCGTCCAGGGCGAATTTCGCCCGCCGCTCGTGTCGCGTGGAAGCGTGTCACGAGGCGCGATTTACAAAGACGACGCTGAAAAAACTACAAGCCGGCGGTCTGTGACGGAGGGACCGGCCTTCCTTCCGATTCCCCCAAGCGAACTGGAAGCAAGGGAAGGAGACCCGGATCCACTCTCAGCGGCAAACGAACCACGAATCGGCTTCCCTTCCCGGAACCCTCGCTGAACGCTTCCACGGATCCGTCGTGCAGCTCGAGGAGACGGCGCACCAATGCCAATCCGACTCCTATTCCTCCTGCCGCTCGCAGCTGGGAAGGGTCCCCTTGCGTGAACATGTCGAAGATGTGGGCGAGCTTCTCGGGGGGAATCCCGATGCCGTCGTCGGCAACCGTGACGATGACCTCGTTCCCAACCCGTTCCGCCGTCAGCCGGATGCTTCCCCCGAGGTTCGTGTACCGGCAGGCATTGCTCAGGAGATTCGCGAAGACTTGGGTCAATCTCTGAGCGTCGGCGTCCAGCTCGATGGGCTCGGTTGGAAGACTCACCGTGATCCGATGATTCGACTCCAGCGCGAGTGGGGTACACATCTCCACCGCGCGCGTCACGATGGAGGCGAGCGACACCGGTTCCCGGCGCAGCTCCAACTTGTTCTCAGCGATGCGGGAGATGTCGAGAAGGTCGTCGATGAGCCGCTCCATCTGGGCGAGCTGGCGATCCATGGTGGCGCACGCCTGATCCACGAGCTCCTGCTTCCCGCGGGCGAGCTTGATGATCTCGAGTGAATTCCGCACTGGAGCCAAAGGACCGCGGAGCTCGTGCGCCAAGGTGGCGATGAATTCGTCTTTGTGGCGATCCGCCCTACGAAGGGACTCCTCGAGCTGCTTGCGCTCGGTGATGTTCACGAGGATGTTGACCGCTCCGACGACGTTCCCGAGCTCGTCGTGGAGAGGGTTGGCGTGGGCCAGTGCCGTGACCCGGCTTCCATCCGGGCGCTCGATCACGATCTCCAGCCCGTCGTACTCGCGATCGTTTTGAAGCGCGAGAGCCATCCAACAATCGGCATGGGTGATGGGGGTCCCGTCGGCACGGAAGAGCTTGAATGATCCGCAGAAGCGGTCGCGGGGGTCGTTCAATAGAGGAGCGCGCCCCCACAGGACGACCGCATGCTGGTTGTAGTACGTGATCAGCCCGTCCCGGTCGCACGTGTACGCGGCCGCGGGGAGTCGCTCGAGCAGACGACGGAAGCTCGACTCACTGTGCAGCAGAAACGAAGCCAGGTCCCCGTCTTGAATCGTTTTGGCTTGATGGCGCACGAGGGCACCCCTCCGGGCCGGAGATGGAGGATCGCCGCTGGGCCAGGAATGATGCCCTGAAACGACCCCCTTGGGAAGGGCCACTACTGAATGCGGCGCCGCGCCTCCTTCACCGCCTCGAAGAGTTGGTCGAACGACTCGACGACGAAAAGCACGTCTTGGAACGAATCGATCTCGAAGTGCTGCTCCAGAACGGCGTCGAGCGAGAAGGGACGACGATCGCACTTCGGCCCCAGAGCGTTCGCGCAGTCTCCCGCGGACGAGATGAGCCCGCTGCCGTAAACCTTGATGCGCCCGTCCTCGCGGATGAGGCCGAACTCGACCGTGAACCAGAACAGCCGCGCCATGCGGCGGACGTCTTCGTCGGACTCGGCGGCGGCGGCCGCTTCTCCGAACTTCTGCAAGAAGTCCGCGAACACCGGATCGGAGTGGAGCGGCACGTGGCCGAACACATCGTGGAAGATGTCCGGCTCGGGGAGATAATCGAGCTGGCTTTTGGGCCGCACGATGACGGTGGTCGGGAAGCGGCGGACGGCGAGCGATCGAAAGAAGTCCCGCGCCGGGACGAAGCCGGTGACCGGCACCGCCGACCAGCCCGTCATGCGATGGAGCCATCGGTTCGTGATCCGAAGGTCGGGCACGCTCCCGGCCGAAAGCCCGATGCGCTCCGCTCCCTCGAGGAATACGCGGCTCCCGTTCTCCTTGAGGTCGCGCATCCGCCGCTCGTACAGGATTCCCCAGACTTCGTGCTGCTCTTCGGTGTAGCCCTCCCAGTTCTGCACGGTGAAGAACGAGGGATCCATGGAGTGAGCGAGTGCGGCATTCATGTCGGTTTTCTCCTTGCGATGTCGAGGCACCAAAAAGAAAGGCGGCCCGCGTTTCCACGGGCCGCCTTGAAGGATCGGGGTCGAGTTCGCGTCAGTCGCCGCGCACGTGTCCCATCCGGCCCGTATGGAGGCCGGCGTAATACGAACGGTGGAGAGGGAGAGCGCGTGCGTTCATGCCATGACGATAGCGAAAGCAGGAGATGGATTTCAAGAGCGATGAAGGAAAAAGTTGGCGCACGTCGATGGTGACCTCTCGCGGCTCGAGCCGGCGCGGAAGTCGGCGAATCTTGCCTATAAAACAGAAGAGCCCGGCACCATGGCACCGGGCTCTTCCGGGATGATTCTGGTGGCGTTGGGTTCCCCGCTATCGGGTGACCGCAATCGAGCGCCACGCGCTGCGAAGGCTTCCCCCTACGGGGCCACCACCTCGATCAAGCCGCATCGACTACCCACTGGATCACCTCCTGTCAGGCGTGTGGACGTTCGGCAGGTCCCAACCCGCCCGGCTCCGGTAGCCGCCTAAGCCCCGGTCACCGCCGCGCCGCTCCCCGGTGGGAACGCGCGGGTCGTGCAAGAAAATTACAACATGCGGCGGGAATTTGACTAGGGGGTCTTCGGGCCCACGACCCCGGGAGTCGTGGCGGCGCCGTCCCCCTGGAGCGCGGCCGTGCTCGCCTCGACCAGGGTCCGCGCCGTTCGGTGGATGGTTTCCGGCGGGACGGTCTCCCATTTCGGATCGTTCGCATCCAGGGTCTCCTTCCCGAAGAGCGCGCCGGAGAGGTCGCGCACGACGCAGTAGTTCGCGTAGGAGTGCGGGGCGTTTGGGTTCAGCGCGCCGGATGCGGCGAAATTCTTGATGAGGGGACGCAGCGATTCCTCGGCGAATGCCAGCTCGGTGAGCTTCGCGCGATATTCCAGATCGATCTGCTGGAGCTTCGGGAAGATCTTGTAATCCGCGAAGTGGCGCCCTTCGTGTTGAATGTAGCTGACCTTGAACTTCTCAGACTCGAGGTCATAGTCGTCGCGCAGGCAGTAGAGTTTCTCGGGGGTCGCCCAGCCGCCGGTGTAGGCACGCCCGAACGTGGCCCAGTGCGACCAGCCCCATTCCACGAAGTCGCTCAGGAACTCCACTTCGACGCGCTGGGTCGCGTCGGTGAGCCGGCAATCGAAAGAGCGCGACTCCTGCGTCTTCCACAGCATCAAATCGTAGTATGGGCGCGTGACGCCCCCGAGAACGTGCCAATCCTCCCGCACGAGCTCTTGCTTCAGCCGTTCCAGAACGACGTCGTCGGGAAGCGGCTCGGCGACGCCGTGCGCCGCCAGCGCGTCGCGCAACCGATGCATGAGGAAGCGTTCGCCTTGCGTTTCCTCCAGCTCTCCCATCAAGGATCTCGTCCAGTAGTCGCGATACACGCCGACGACCTCCTGCACGAAGGGGCTCGCCTCCAGAGGCGGCTGGTTCTCGTCGCGGCGGACGAAGCGCGATTGGAAACGTGCTTCGAGGGCGCGTTCTTTCTCGCTCCACTGCGCGGAATCGGCGCCGGCGAAGAGCGCGGGCGCATCCCGGAGATCTCCCTGGAGCGCGGTCGAGTAGTAGTCTCCGATCAAGTCGGCGTGCGCGGCGTGGGGCGGCCCGCCCACCGTGAGAAACAGGAGTGCACATCGGATTGCTCGCGGCAATCCGAGCGCCGGTCTCATTGAATTCCCATGGTCACGTACAGACCCTGACGCACGATGACCCAGAGAAAGCGGAAGAAGTTCTCGGGTCCGGGACGCTCGTGGTGCACCGGAACGACGAGTGCCGGCTTCTTGTCGTCGGCCGGGTTGGCGTCGTTGATCTTGAACCTGTTGCCGATGAACGTCGCCAGGTTCTCCGAAAGGCCCTGTTCGTGCGTTCCTTTTCTGATCATCTCGCTGTCGAGACCGTGATAGAGGACTTGCACCTTACCGTCGGCGACGTCTCCCTTCACGACGAACGAGAACCAGGTCGAGTCGTGGGTGCCGGTCTTCACCCGCACCCCTTCGAGATTCTCGAGAATCTCGCTGAACGCCGTCGCCGGCATGCGTCCGACGCGGCCCTGGTAACTGAGATCGAGGCGCGGGGAGGTGAGGTCGTACACCAGCGTGATCTCGGTGTCACCCTCTCCGGCGAGAAGCATGCGCAAGTCGATGCGGCACGGCGCCTCGAAGCCCGGTTGCGGATCGCTGATGAGTCCGTAAACCGCGGCGTTCACGGCTTCGAAACTGATCGTGCCGGGACGCGCGCCGTCGCGGGCCAGCTCGGAGTAGACCATGGTTCCGTTCTTCACGACGATCGTGTCGATGCGAACCGAGCGCGGTAGTTGGGTGAGAAGCTCGTGCGGCATGCGCTTGGGATGGGTTGTTGCCTTCTTTTTCGGCGATTGGCGATTCAGAAACGCCCGCGACACTGGGGATTCCACGGTCGCGCTGGCCGCATCGATCCGCCCGCGCAGAAGCGCGTTCAGATCGATGCCGCTGCACCGAATGGACTCCGCTTCGAAGGAGAATTCGATCGCCGGGGACTCGCCGGCTTCCTTGAGGCGCGCGAGCTCCAAGGAATCGGGCGCGATCCGGAATCGGTCGAGCGTGAACGTGCGGCTCCCCCAGTCGAGCGAAGTCGAGCCGAAATCCGCGCGGTAGAGACCTTGCGTCGACTCTTGCAGCGCCGCATTCATCTTCTTTTCCAGGGACGGCGCGCTCGTCATGCTCTGGAGAATTACGAGCCCCGCCACAGCGGCGAGAACGAGAATGCCGAGCACCCCCGCGATCGTCGCGGTGCGGAGCTTCATATGATCGTCGCGATGCGGCGCCTCATTCGATTGCGGTGATCTTCGCCGCCGCTTCTTCCGCTCCCGCACGGAGGCGCACGAAATAGGTTCCGGCAACGGTGGACGTCCACGGGATCGAATGGGTGCCGGCCGGAGAGCGGCACGTGGTCGAGGAGCCGGGCGACCCGGCGTCCGGAAATGTCGACGATGTCGGCGCTGACCGGAGCTGCCGTCTCCAGCGCGAAGCGGACCAGCACTCGGTCGCGGAACGGATTCGGCGCGGCGGCGTGAATCTGCAAGAGCGCCGGCTGCGGCGGCGGGAGGAGCGCGGTGGGAACGCCCGTGGCGCCGGAGGCGGCCTCCGCCATGATCCACGCCTTCGTCTCGGGCGAGACGAATACATGGCTTTCGTTCTCGCCGGCCCACCGGATCGCATCGAACGGAACGAGATCCAGGAGATTCGCCGTGCCGTCGACGTCGAAGAAGAGGTCGGAGGTGTCGAGTGCTAGAGCGCTGACCGTCGGAACGAAACAATGGCGATCGTGCAGCGCGACGATGTCGCCGAAGGGAGCCGCGGTGGTGTCCATCTGGAACATCGAGTCGCGTGATCCGCCGGGAGCGTTGTCCCAGGGAGACGTTCCGGAGACGACGACGTTCTGGATGTCGGGCGGCAGGAACACGAACTCGATGCGACCTTGGAGAATCATCGTGCTCGATCCGTTGGGCACGGCCCACACGTTGCCGTCGATGTCGACGAGGAAGCTCCGGTACTCCCATCGGATGATCTGCGCGCTCGGGGCAAATCCCTGATCGAGACCTGCGCCGCTTCCGTTCGCGACCGCGGAGAGCCGCGGCGCCGCCGGCCAATTTCCGAGCGCGGCTTGGTCCGCGAGGAATGTGCCCCGCAAGGGATCCGGCACTCCGGTCGGGCCGGGGGGCGTCGTGTGATGGGCCAGCAACATCTGTCGCGCCGCCGGGGTATCGAGTCGGCTCAGCAGAAATGCGGCGTCGGTGGATTGTCCGGAGAAGAAATCGAGCCAGTACTGTACGCCGAGCGGCAGGTTCGCGCCGCCGTGAGGCGCGTCGAACGAGAGGAACGTGCGCACCCGCGCATCGATGGACTGCGACTCCATCCACGTCAACGCGTACCGCGCGCAGAGCCCGCCCATGCTGGCACCGACCAGAAATACGCTCTGCGATGGATCGATGGACGCGGCGATCTGCTGGAGAAGCTCGGCCACGACGAAGGCGTTGCGCTGAATGGGCGCCGTCGCGGAGTCGAAATCGAGCACGACGGCATCGAAGCCCTGCGCGCGCAGATCCTCGAGAAGATTCTCCTGATTCAAGAGCTCGTAGAGGCGTTCCCAGCTCATCGTGTCGTCGAGATCGAAGCCTTCGATGACGATGGCCGGATTCACGATCGTTCCGTGTCCGGGCGCCAGCGCGACGTAGGCGCGGCCGCTCCCGGCGATTCCTTCGAAGGGAACGGTGGCTTGAATGGTGAGCGTATCGTCCGGTGCGGGCGTCCCCATACGAATCACGTCGAATGGAAAGCGCGCCGTGCGAACGTCGCCGTCGGGCCACTCGGCGCGCAGCGCCACCGTTCTTCGCCCGCGGTGGGGCCACGACGGCGAGAGAGTTTCGCTCTCGCGAACGCGGCGGAATCCTCGCCCGTCGTCGAAGTCGATGGAGAGGGAAGAGGGCGCCGGACGTCCCCAGCTCATGCGCAAATCGGCCGGCAGCACGAATCGGACTTCGCCGCCGCGACGCGTCTCGTGCACCAGAGGCGCGGCCGCAAAGACGCGGATTTCTTCGAGATCGCCGGCCTCGATCTCCACACGACCCGGCGCGATCTTTCCGCCTTCACCGAGCAGCGCCCCTTCGCGGAGGCGATGCGCGCGGGCATCCACGACCGCGATGGGGATCGGGGCACCGTCGCGCACTTGCTGTGCCCGGGCGCGAAGCTCGTCGGCGTCGGGCCGGGGGACGGCGCCGGAGGCGAAGGTCGATCGCCGCAGTTCGTGGACGATTTGGCGAAGCGCCGCCGCCGAGACTTCCGGCGCGCGGCTCGTGCCGTCGTATCGCTCCAGGCCGGCGATCGGCAGCACGCGATCGAGAAGCACTCCCGAGGGAACGACGGAAGGGCCGAGCTCCCCGAATGCGCGACTCAGCGATTCATCGAGCGCATCGAGTGCGCCGGCCGCGCACGGGGACGGCGCCGCGAGCGCCGCACCAAGAACCCACGCCGCGACCAGTCCGCGCTCCAGCCATCCCTCTCGATCGACGAAGAGTCTCATCCGGTTCCTCCGCGCGCGTCTTCCACGACCGCCCGCGGGAGACTAACCGGTTCTCGCCCAGGAATCACGACTCTTGAAACGCAGCTCGGACCAGGCGCAGAATCCGCTCGCCCCCCGCAGAGAGGAATTCTCCATGATTCGCCCGGTGGACCGCGGTCCCCGCCGCACGGCGCGATCCCACCTTTGGGTCGGAGTCGCCGTTTCGATCTCGCTTTTCGCGTCACTTGGTTCCGCAGGCGCCGTTCCCTTCTGGACGCAGACTTCCGGGCCTGGAGTCGCGAGCGCCAACGTCGTCTTCACCAGTGCGGGAAACGTTTTCCTCGGCACGGTCGGGGAAGGCGTGTTCCGTTCCACGAATTCGGGCACGTCGTGGTCGCCGGCGAACGCCGGAATCACCGATGCCACAGTGCAGGCATTCACGGCCAGCCCGGGATTCCTGTTCGCGGGCCTCCAGTTCGACAATGCCGTGAGCGGAGGCGTCGTGCGCTCTTCGGACGGAGGAGCTACCTGGCTTCAAACGAGCTCCGACCTCGCCGGGCGAACCGTCTACTCGCTCCTCGCGACCGGTGGCGCAGTCTACGCCGGCGACGGGATCGACGGCGTCTACAAGTCGACGGACGACGGCGCGAATTGGACGCTCGCGAACGACGGAATGGGGAGCAACTCGATCAACGGTCTCGCCGTGAACGGCGGAACACTGTTCGCGGTCGCGGGCCAAGGCATGTTCCGCTCGACCAATGGCGCCGACAGCTGGACTCCGGTCCCCGACATGGAATTCCGCTCGTTCTTCAGCATCGCGAGCGCCGGATCGATCATTGTCGCCGGTGGATTCCAGAGCGTGGCCCTGTCCACGAACGGCGGATCGAGCTGGAAGTTCGTGGACGTGCCGCTTCCATCGTTCAGCCGGATCGCCTCGCTCGCCATCGATGGCACGACGATCTACGCCGGGACCGCGGGCTTCCCCTTCGGCGTCTACAAATCCACCGACAGCGGAGCGCATTGGGCGCCGTCCAACGACTCGATCGAGATCGTGAGCGTGACCGGCATCACGCTGTCCTCGGGACGCGTCGTGCTGGCCGCGGGGGAGAAGGGCGTGATCGTCTCCACGGACTTCGGCGGAAGCTGGACCCAGCACAACAGTGGGATCGCTCCCGGCGGAAATATCCGCAGTCTCTTGAGCGACGGCAACACGATCCTCGCGGGGACCGGCGGCAATGGCGTGCACCGCACGCTCGATCACGGCGCGACTTGGACCCGGCTCGGCGCGAGCAACGACGGCAATCTGGAGAACGAGATCGTGGCCGGTCTTGCGGTGCAGGGTAGCAATGCTTACGCCTCGACGCTTCTGGGAGACGGCGTGTATCGGTCCACGAACGGGGGCTCGAACTGGCAGAAGGTGAACACCGGATTCCTTTCTCCCTTTCTCCAGGTATTCGACGTGGAGATCTCCGGAAGCAACGTGATCGCCGGCGCCGACGACGGCATCTACGTCTCCACGAACGGGGGCGTGCAGTGGACCCGCACGAATGATATCGGGATGAGCGCCGCGCTCGCCAAGGGCACGAGCTTCGTGTTCGCGATCGTGCAGTCCGGATTCTTCTTCGATTCGGGCATCTATCGCTCGTCGAACGACGGCGCGTCGTGGACGATGGCGCTGCAACTGGGCGGCGGCACGCCGACTTCGATGAGCGCGCAGGGGCACTCGGTGTATGTCGGAGATCTCTTGAGCGGGATGATTCGCTCCACGAACGACGGGGTGAGTTGGAGCGACGTCTCTCCTGAGCCGGGCAAGGGCGTGTTCTCCGTGCTCGCGCGTCCCGCGGACGTGTTCGCGGGGCTGGAGTCGTCGAGCGACCGCGCGTATCGCTCCACGAATCAGGGCTCCAGCTGGACGGTGATCTCCCAGGGGCTGCCCATCAACGAATCGGTGGATGCGCTCGCCGCCAACTCGACGTACGCGTTCGCCGGCACCGGATTCAGCGGCGTCTGGCGGTGGGCATTGGCCGGGGCGACCGATGTGGAGATCGTCGATGCGCTCGATGCGCCGGGCCCGCTCCTCGATCAGAACGTCGCCAATCCTTTCCGCACCACGACGCGCATCGCGTTCCGGATGCCGCGGTCCGGATCGGTGCGGCTCACGGTCCATGATCTCGCTGGACGGGAAGTGCGCCGGCTGGTCGACGGGAGCCTCGCGCGCGGCAGGTACGAAGAGACGTTCGACGCCACCGGAATGGCCACTGGGGTCTACTGGGCGAGGCTGAAGACGGAACGCGGGGTGGAATCGCGGAAGATGATCCACATTCAGTGACCGCCGGGAGACGGCCCATGGGCGACTCGAAGCCGGTCGAGGGCAGCTCGCCCATTGACGTTGAACGGGATCGGCCGCCACTGCGTCGTACCCTTCAAAGGAGCTTCAATGACCTCGACCCGCAGATCCTTTCTGACCGGCGCACTCGGATTGGGCGTCGTCACCGGCGTGCCTTCGATGTTTCGGTCGGTCGCCCGCGCCGCCGACGGGCCCAACGGCCCGGGCGTCTCCCCCGAGTTCCCGACCCAGGATCCGAACGTCGTTCGCGAGGTGGTCGGGGCATCCCACAGGAACCTGGACCGCGTCCGTGAGCTGGTCACGGCTCGCCCTTCACTCGCCAAGGTCTCATGGGACTGGGGATTCGGAGATTGGGAGACCGCGCTCGGGGCCGCGTCGCACGTCGGGCGACCGGACATCGCCGGTTTTCTGCTGGAGCATGGCGCAACCCCCACAATCTTTTCCGCAGCGATGTTGGGGCAGCTCGAGATCGTCCGTGCTTTCGTGGCCACGACTCCTGGCGTGCAGCGTCTTTTGGGTCCCCACGGGATCTCGCTGATGCGGCACGCAGAGGCCGGCGGGGATGAAGCCGCAGCGGTCGTCACCTACCTCGAAGAGCTTGGCGACGCCGACCCGGCGGCCGCGATCCGGGAGCTTACGCCCGCCCAGTTGGAGCAGTACGTCGGCACCTACGCTTTCGGCGAGACCGATGCCGATCGACTCTTGGTTTCCGTCGACGACAAGGGCCGCCTGCGTCTCGCGCGCGGAGATCGGTCACCCCAATTCCTCTTTGGAGTCGAGGAGGACGCGTTTTTCCTCAGTGGCTCCCAGGCCGTACGCATTCGCTTCGACATGAAGGAGGGACGGGCTGTGAGCGTTTCCGTGCACGACCCCGACATCGTCATCACGGCGCGCCGGGTCTGACCTCGCTGCGCGCTTGAATTCGGGAGCCCGGGGAGCCAAACTCCACTCCGGGAGGACTCTTCACATGACGAATCGTTCGTTTCAGATCCGGAGACATCTCGTCTCCTTCGCCGCAGTTTCCATGTTCGCCGGCGGCGCAGGAAACGCCGCTGCCGCAACCCTCACTCGTGCCGGTGCGATCGAGCGCTCGGAGCCCATGCGCTGCTCGACGTGGAGCTTGCGCGAGACCGTCGGCGAAGAAGCGTGGGCCTCGACTGCCAAGGATGCGATGACGCGAGGGGGCCCGTGCGGCGCAACGCCCGTCGGGCCGCCGCCGAACCCTCAGGTCGGCAGCTCCTGGAACTGGTATCTGTGGCGGCTGAACGGATTCCCCGAAGCCGATCTCACGTCATGCACCGTGCGCGGTATGGGCGACCACTGCTACGTCGTGGTCCAAGACAGCCAGTGGAACGTGAACGTGAACCAGACGGATGTGAATACGATCGTCGAGGCGTTCGAGAACTCCAGCATCGGCTCGTTTCCGACGCAGGGCATCTGGGATCTGAATACGTCGCACTTCGGGCAGCCGCCCGACGTGATCGACGCCGATCCGCGCGTGTACATTCTCTATTACGATTTCGACGTGAACTCCGACGGCTTCTTCTGGGCGTTCGACCAGGAATGCGACGACGTGGCGGAGTTTCATTCGAACGAGTGCGACGTCGTGTACATGAATTGCAGCGACAACGATCCCGCCGGCGATTTTCTGCTCGCGGTGCTGGCCCACGAGTTCGAGCATCTGATCCATCACAACCAGGATCCGAACGAAGAGCCGTGGGTGGACGAGGGGTTGGGCGAGCTGGCCATGTGGCTCTACGGGAGCCCCGATCCGATCGTGCAGTTTCCCGGCAACCCCGATCGGCAGCTCAACTCGTTCTCCGGAAACTTCTACGACTACGTGAAGACGTATCTGTGGTTCCTCTATTTCTACGAGCGCTACGGCGGACAGCCGGCGATCTTCTCGCTCACGGCGAAAGCGCAGAACGGCATCGCTGGCCACGAAGCAGTGCTCGACGAATTCCTCTACACCGAGAACTTCGTCGACGTCTTCGCGGACTGGGTGGTCGCGAACTACCTGGACGACACCACCATCGGGGACGGGCGATACGGCTACGTGGGCGATACGCTGCCGCCGTTCAATCCCTTCATCACGATCAGCACGTACCCCGCCGGTCCGAATTCCTCGGTGGTCTCGCACTTCGCCGCGGACTATGCGCGCTACACGAACGCCACCGGTCTGCAGACGACGTTCGACGGCGTGGACAACACCAGCTTCCGAGTGCGGGCGCTGCTCCTGGACAACGTCGCGCCCACTCAAATTGTGCCGATGACTCTCGCGGCGGGCAACATCGGGTCGCTCACTTTGCCGCAGGTCGGGACCACGCACGACGAAGCGGTGCTCGTGTACGCCGGCGCGAGCGGCACCGGCGGAACCACGTACAACTACGGCGCCACGCAGGGAGCGGTGGATGTCGCCGTCGTCACGGACGCGGATCGCTTCGCGCTCGACGTGCATGCTTCGGTTTCTTCTTCGCCCCGTTTCGTGCTGTCGATTCCCGCCGATGCGGCCGCATTCACCACGCGCCTGGAAATCTTCGACATCACCGGCCGAAGGGTGCGGAGTCTGATCGACGGCGCCGGGGTTACGGGAAAGCGGGAAGTCACCTGGGACGGCCGGGACGATTCCGGAGCTTCAGTCGCTGCCGCTCCGTACTTCGTTCGGTTGCAATGCGGTGACAATGAAGCGAATGCGCGCGTGATGCTGCACCGCTGACGGCGGTACGCAGGGGACGCGTCAGGGGATAAGCCTTGCAAGCGGCTTCGGCGGCGTGATCTAATCGCGCCGCCATCCCCCCCGGAATTCCGTCCCGAAAGCATTCGGTTCGAGGAGCTCGTTTCCATGCCCAGCCTGTTCCGCGCTCGCCGCGTGCGGCCGCGTCGGTCTTGCGCGCCGCTCGGCGCTCTCGTTTGTGTTGCCGGCGTCTTGCTCGCCGCTTCTCGTGCGTCCGCACAGAACGAGATCGTGCTCGAGAACGAGCTTCCCGGAAATCCGTCGAGCGAATGGGATATCTCCGGAGCCGGAGACGAATCGATCCAAGGGTTCGCGACCGACATCTCCGTGAATCACGGGGAGACGATCGAGTTCAAGATCGATACCGACGCCGCTTCGTATCGCATCGACATCTATCGTCTGGGTTGGTACGGCGGGGACGGTGCTCGCTTCGTCGCCACGGTCCTTCCTTCGGCAACTCTTCCGCAGATCCAGCCGGAGGGGATCCACGATCCCCAGACGCGCCTTCTCGACTGCGGCAACTGGGGCGTGTCCGCGTCGTGGACCGTGCCGGCGAATGCAGTGTCGGGGATTTACCTGGCGAAGCTGGTGCGCACCGATCCCGAGGACGGGCGGGCCAGTCACATTGCATTCATCGTGCGCGACGACGAGGGTGCTTCCGACATCCTGATGCAAACGTCCGACACCACGTGGCAAGCGTACAACCAGTACGGAAACGCCGGACTGCAATCGGGGAGCAGCCTGTACCCCAGCCCCGGCGGGAAGGCCAGCAAAGTCAGTTACAACCGGCCCTTCACCACGCGCGGCGGCGAGGACGAAGACTGGGTTTTCAATGCTGAATTTCCCATGTTGCGCTGGCTGGAGCGCAACGGCTACGACGTCAGCTACTCCACCGACGTGGACACGGATCGACGCGGGGCGGAGATCCTGGAGCACCGCCTGTTCATCTCCATTGGCCACGACGAATACTGGTCACGGGCGGCGCGCGAGAACGTCGAGGCAGCAAGGGATGCCGGCGTGCACCTCGCGTTTCTGAGCGGAAACGAGATCTATTGGAAGGTGCGCTGGGAAGAGAGCGTGGACGGAGCGTCGACACCGTATCGCACGTTGGTTTGCTATAAGGAAGGAACGCTCGGCGAGAACCAGTGCTCCACGAAATGCGATCCAGTGGCCGACGTGTGGACCGGACTGTGGCGATCCGGATGCGAGTGGACGCCCCCCGCCGACGGCTGCGAGCCGGAGAACGCGCTCTCGGGCCAGATCAGCTGGGTCGGGACCACGCTGGCGATGCAGGTGCCCGGGGAGTACGCGCACCTTCCCTTCTGGCGCAACACGAGCATCGCCGATCTGCTTCCGAACCAGTCCGCGACGCTCGGGCCGAACACGCTCGGTTACGAATGGGACTTCGAGCAATACGACGCGTTCTACCCGCCGGGACGCATCCACATGTCGGAGACGACGCAGAGCGGGAAGACGCACCATCTCTCGCTCTACCGCCATCTCCCGAGCGGCGCGCTCGTGTTCGGGGCGGGCAGCGTGCAATGGGTGTGGGGCTTGGACGATGTGCACGACCGGGGAAACGATCCCCAAGACTCGCGCATGCAGCAGGCCACGGTGAATCTGTTCGCGGACATGGGCGTGGCGCCGGCCACGCTGCAAGCAAATCTAATGTACTCCACGCTTCCGCCCGATCCGATCCCGCCGTCGAGCGCGATTGCATTTCCATTGGACGGAGCGGTTCTGGAGAGCGGTGTTCCGGTCGCGATCTCGGGCACGGCGAGCGATCTCGCCGGCCCCGTGCTGCTCGTCGAGGTCTCCGTGGACGGAGGGGTGACATGGCGCCCGGCGGAGGGTCGCGAATCGTGGAGCTTCACGTGGACGCCGGGCGTGCTCGGCGCGGCCGTAATCCAGTCTCGGGCCTGGGACGCCGGGCTCGGTGCGGAGACGCCGTCGACGGGGGTCAGTGTCAGCGTCACCCCGCACGACTGCCCGTGCAGTTTATGGAGCGATTCGATCGTTCCCGCGATTGCTTCGACGAACGATCCGTCGGCCGTCGAGCTCGGCGTCAAGTTCCGTACGGATCTCGACGGTTTCGTCTCCGCGATTCGCTTCTACAAAGGAACGGCGAACGACGGCGCGCACGTCGGCCACCTGTGGACCTCGGGCGGTGCGCTCCTGGCGAGCATCGCGTTCACCGGCGAATCCGCCGAGGGTTGGCAGGAAGCCTCGTTCCCGTCGCCGATCGCGGTGTCGGCGAACACGACCTACATCGCGTCGTACCACACCGCGTCGGGAAACTACGCGTTCGAGATCGACAGCTTCGCGACGCAGGGAGTGGACAACGCGCCCCTGCACGCACTCGCCGACGGCGCCGACGGACCGAACGGCGTCTACCATTACGGCGCATCGGCGTTTCCGACGGACACGTACAACTCCTCGAACTACTGGGTCGACGTCGTCTTCGACACGACGGGGACGGACACGCAGCCTCCCACGGTCACGCTTCGGACTCCCGGCGATGGAGCGTTGGGCGTCCCCACGGGAACCAGCGTGAGCGCCACGTTCAACGAGTCCGTCGCCCCCGCGTCGATCGTGTTCACGCTGGCGCCCACGCTCGGCGGCGCTCCGGTCTCGGCGAGCGTCACCTACGACGCCCCGTCGCGGACCGTCACGCTGGATCCGCTCGACCAGCTCGCGCCATCGACGCCGTACACCGCGCGCGTCGATGCGGCCGAGGATCTCGCCGGCAATCCGCTCGCGTTCGCCGTCGAGTGGACGTTCA
Organism: uncultured Gemmatimonadales bacterium; assembly: GCA_963725045.1. GTDB lineage: Bacteria > ARS69 > ARS69 > ARS69 > ARS69 > CAVRWY01. Next base: position 301,986 of record CAVRWY010000015.1, on the reverse strand, counting down.
CCACCCAGGATCCTCCTCCGCCTCCCCCCGACGAAGGTCCGGGCGGCCCGATTCTCGTGATCGCGCATCCCTCGAATCGTTTCGGACGATACTTCGCCGAAATTCTGCGCGCCGAAGGCATGAATGCATTCGATGTCGCCGACCTCCCGGAGGTGAACGGCGCACTTCTCGACGCACACGACGTCGTCATTCTCGGGGAAACGCCGCTCGACGCGTCGCAGGCCGCGATGTTCGCACGGCTGGGTGCAAGCGGGAGGCAATCTGATCGCGATGCGCCCCGATGCGGATCTCGCGCCGCTCCTCGGGATCACGCCCGCGGCAGGAACGCTGTCGAATGCGTACCTCGCGATCGACACCGCGACGGGGCCCGGCACCGGGCTCGTCGGGACGTCGATCCAGTTCCACGGTGCGAGCGATCTCTACACCACGAGCGGAGCGACGGCTCTCGCGATGCTCTGGTCCGATGCATCCACTCCGACCGTGCACCCGGCGGTGACGCTCGTCGAAGTCGGCGCGAACGGCGGCCAAGCCGCCGCGTTCACGTTCGATCTCGCGCGCTCCGTCGTGTACACGCGCCAAGGAAATCCGCAGTGGGCGGGGCAGGAGCGGGACGGAATCGCGCCGCTTCGCTCCGACGATCTCTTCTACGGTGCGGCGGCCGGCGATCCGCAGCCGGACTGGATCGATCTGGACAAGGTCGCCATTCCCCAAGCCGACGAGCAGCAGCGGCTTCTCGCCCGACTCGTGCTGGCGATGAACGAGGACCGCGCGCCGCTCCCTCGCTTCTGGTACTTCCCGCGCGGCGAGAAGGCGGTGATCGTGCTCACCGGCGACGATCACTCCGGCTCCACGCGAGACCGATTCGCGCTCTACCTGGGAGACGATCCTCCGGGATGCGACGCGGACGATTGGGAGTGCGTCCGCTCCACGTCGTACCTCTATCCCGGAAATCCGATGAGCGACGGCGCAGGCCGCCGCATTCCAGTCGCAAGGCTTCGAAATCGGGCTTCATCTCAATACCGGGTGCGCGAACTGGACGCCGGCATCGCTCGCCGCCGACTATGCCGCGCAGCGGGGCGCGGTCGCCGCGCAGTATCCCGAGCCTCACCCCGTCGCCGACCGAGCGGCACCATTGCATCACGTGGAGTGATTGGGCGACCGCTCCGAAAACGGAGCTCACGTTCGGAATCCGGCTCGACACGAATTATTACTATTGGCCGCCGGCGTGGGTGCAGGACCGTCCGGGAATGTTCACGGGATCCGGGATGCCGATGCGCTTCGCCGATCTCGACGGAACGATGATCGACGTCTATCAAGTCGCGACTCAAATGACCGACGAGTCGGGTCAGAGCTATCCGTTCACCATCGATGCGCTCCTCGACAACGCGCTCGGGCGCTGCCGGCTACTACGGAGCGTTCTGCGCGAACATGCACAACGACGTGCCGAACTCCTCGGGGGCGGACGCCATCATCGCTTCGGCGCAGGCGCGCGACGCTCCCGATTGTCTCGGCGATGCAAATGCTGACCTGGTTGGACGCCCGCAACGCGTCCTCGCTTCGACGCGATCGACTGGTCGGCGAGCGTGCTCACGTTCGACGTGGAGAAGTCGGCGAGCGCGCGCGGACTCGAGGGAATGATTCCCGCGCAGGTGGCGGGCAGCGCGCTCGAGCAGCCTGACGCGTGATCTCCGTTCCGGTGAGTGGCGAACGGAGATGATTCGAGGGGACGAGACTCGCGATGTTCTCCGCGGAAACGGGATCGTACGCCGCCACGTACGCCTCGGACGCGCGTGCCGCCGGTGATCACCGCGCTCGGCCGCATCTCCGGACGCGGATGGAACGGCGCTCGTCACCTGGACGACGAACGAGCCTGCGAACTCGCGCGTGGATTACGGAACCGATCCCGACGCGCTCGCGTCGTTCGAGTCGGGCGCACCGCTGGTGACTTCGCACTCGATCCTGCTTCCGGGGCTCGCGCCGGCGACGACGTACTTCTATCGCGTGACGTCGGCCGACGCCGCCGGAAACTCCGCCACAGCACCCGCCGCGCCGAATCTTCCGGCGAGCTTCACGACTCCGGCAGCGCCCTGCGTGACCGACCGGACGTTTCGCGGAGCTCGCTGCGGCACCCACTCCGGGACCATCGTCGTCGAGAGCGGCGACGGAGAAGTGATCCTCGCGCCGACGGCGTCGGCCGAGTTCTCGCGGCGACGCGTCTGCCGGAACGGTGGGACGCGTTCCCCTGCGAGTGAAGGAGGCGTGACCGTCGTGAACGGCGGCGTGCGTGACCTTGGATGGGATGCGGCTTCGTGAAGCGACGCCGCGTGCTCCGGGCGTCTCGCTGGAGGTTCGCGCCACGTTCGCTTCGGCCCCGGGAACGGGTTCCAACATCTCGGCTTCGCGGGCGGCGCGGATCTTCCGCCGAACGAGATGTTCAACACTCCGCCGTGGGCGATTTTCTCCACCGGCTCGAGGCGGCGCATTGCTCGCGCGGGTCTGGGACGGCGGACCATCCCTCGACGTCACGATTCCGGGGAGCTGGCTCGGCGCGCACGCACGCGTACCGCGTCGATTGGAAGGGACGTCGATCGACTTCTTCATCGACGGTGACCTCGTGCACGCTCCGGCCATCGCCATCGCCGGGCCGATGCGAATCGGCGCGTGCGACTTCGATCCGAACGCGGTCGTGCTCTCGATCGACTGGGCCCGGCTCGCGCCGTACGCGTCCAGCGGGCTCTTCGAGTCGCGCGTGTTTGACGCCGGAGTCGGGGTCACCTGGGACGTGGTGAGCTGGAACGCTGACGTTCCTGCCGCGACCTCGCTTGCGCTGGAGATGCGCACGGGAAACAGCGCCATTCCCGACGGCTCATGGTCGCCGTGGACGCCGATTGCGGCACCCGGCTCCGTCCTCGGCGCGGCGTCGCGCTACCTGCAGTATCGCGCGGCCTTGACGAGTTCGAATCCCTTCGCGACTCCGGGGCTCCACGATTTTTCAGCGACCTGCGGCGCGGGTCCGACGCATGCCGGGGACCAAGCGCTGGCCCTGCCGCGCGCGACCCTGCTGCATCCGGCATCGCCGAATCCGTTCGCGGCGACGACGCGGGTCGCGTTCGATCTGGCCCGGAGCGGGCACGTGAGGCTGCGCAGTCATCTCGGTCGACGGGCGCGTGGTGCGATCGCTCGTGGATGCCAAGCGCGATCCCGGCCGATTCACGGAGACTTGGGACGGCCGGGACGATCAGGGGAAACGCGTCTCGTCGAACGTGTACTTCGTCAATCTGGAGACGCCGGACGGTTCCCACACGCGCAAGATGATGCTCCTGCGCTGACGGAGCTGCGTTGGTCCGCTGGGCTCGTGGGCTCGCCATTCAGCGCAGGATCTGCACTCGAATCGCGCGGGCGACGTCGGCGGCGGCGAGCCGTGCGAAGTACACCCCCGGTGCGGCGACGCCGCCCGCGTCGGTGCGCCCTTCCCACGTGATCGTGCGTGTCTCGCCGGGCGCGATCACTCCGTTCGCGAGCGAGCACACGCGGCGTCCGGCGACGTCGACGATGTCCACACGGTAGGCCCCGCCGCGATCCACACTCCATTCGAGGCCGACGATGTGCCCCACGGACGGTGCGCCGTGGATTCGGATCGCGCCATCCTGTCCGCCGGCGTGCGCGATGTCCGGAGCGCCGGTCACATCGGCGCGCGTGGCCCGCAGAATCTGGCTCGCGTATCCGCCCACGAGGAATCCGTCGCCCAGCGCGAGCACCGCAGTTCCGGCGCGATCGCCCGGCACCTCCACGACCTCCCAGCTCTGTCCCGCGTTCTCGGTGAGATGCACGCGTCCCGGCTCCCAAGTCTGCGGCTCGGCCACGCCGAAGCTTCCGGCGAAGCTCATGCGCATCGTCGCAGCCGTGAAGACCTGCGTCCAATTCGCGCCGCCGTTCGTGGTGCGATAAATCCCCGGCGAGGCGGCGTGGATCGAGGCGAGCCCGGTGCTCTCGTCGAACCAGTAAGTCGACGACAGGAAATTGGGCAGGCCGACGCCCGGCGAGCAAAGCCCACGAGCCGCCGCCGTTCGTCGTCTTCCATACGCGCGCTTGGTTCGTCGAGCCTCCCGATGCAAATCCCGTCGAGGTGCTCAAGAACGATACCGAGCCGAGCCAAGGAGTAGACGGCGGAATCCCCGTGGAACGCGGCTCCCAAGTCGCGCCGAAATTGGTCGTGCGGAAGACGAGCGAGCCGTTCCCCGTCGCACGCGCAGAACGCGACCCCGGACGCCGGCAGCGACAATTGGTACGCGCGAAGTCCTCCGGGAATCGCCTGAGGCAAAGGTGCCGTGGTCCACGTGTCGCCGCCGTCGGTGGTGCGCTCCATGGAATCGACCCCGCCGGCCACGAGCCCGTTCGCGTCATCCCAGAACTCGACGTCGGTAACGTTGAATACCGGGGGCGCGGTCGGCGGCGTGAACCAAGTGAGCCCCGCGTCGTCGCTACGATGCCAGTTGGTTTCGGGAGCGCCCGGCTGCGTCGATCCCGCGTACGCGCGTCCATTCGGCAGGATCTCGATCGCGGCGATGGTCACGCGCGGATCGTCGTCGGGGGAGTGCGTGGCGTTCGTCCAGGAGGCGCCGTCGTCGGTCGAACGGAAAAGATCGCCTTCCGTGGAGCAGGTGAGAATCGCGCCGTCGGGACGGCGCAGGAGCTCGCTGAATCCGTTCAGATCGAAGCGCTGCAAGCGTTCTTCCCAATCGACGCCGCCGTTCGTCGATTCCCACACTTCTGCACCTTCGAGATTCGTCACCATCATGAGATGGTCCGCGGAGAATGCGATCGTCTTGCCGCGATACACCGGAAACACGGGATTGAAGATCCAATCCCACGACGCGCCGCCGTTCGTCGTTTTCGCCGTGTGGAAGTCGGCCATCGCGTAGAAGACGCCGGGGACGGCTTGCATCACTTCGTTGAAGAAATCCTGCGAATCGGTCACTCCGGGAAGCGTAGACCAGGACGCGCCGCCGTCGGTGGTGCGTCGCGCGACATGCTCGCCGACCACGATCCCATCCAGAGCGCTCAGCCAAAGCTGCTCCTTCAACGTCTGCGGCGCGGGACTGGTGCGGACATGCCAGCTGCCGCTCCCGTCCGTCGAGCGAAGCACCTGCCCATTCTCGTCCGATCGCGAAGAGCACGGAGCCGGCGACGAGCTCGACGTCCTCGAGCGTCGCGGTCGAGGGATTCGCCACCGGGTTCCACGTAATTCCCGCGTTCGTCGAACGAAAGATCCCGGGAGCTGCGCCGACCGCGAGAAGAGAGCTCGGCGCGAGTGCGATGATGTCGCGCAAATCGTTCGGCATCGCGCCGAAGTCGGAGAGGTCCTGCCAGGTGGATCCGCCATCCGTCGTGCGCACCACTGCGCCTTTCGTCCCGACCGCGTAACCGATCGTGTTGCTCTCGAACGCGAGACCGTGCAGTGCGTTGCCCTGCGGGGTCGGGAGCGCCCACTCGTAGGTGAGCTCCACCGCTTTCGCCGTTCTCGGCGCCGCGACGACGAGCATCAGCATTGCGGCGGCGATGGATAGCACGATGCGACTCATCGAAATCTCCTTCTGATCCCTCATGCGACTCGAGTTCGTCCGATCACTCCGTCCGGGTGACGTTCAAAATCAAGGTCGTTCGAACACTCCGTCCGGCCGATTTTCGAAAACGGCAATCTCCCAGTTCGCGTCGCGGCCGTGCTCGGTGGCCAGCAGGATCGGACCGAATGGTTTCCATCCGGCCCAGGGAAGCGTGAACTTCGGCTCGGCGTCGGCGGCGTTCTCGTAGTAAGCCCACTGCTCGACGAGGCCGGAATCGCGCGCCACCCAGACGTCGTACTTGTTCTGCGGCGTGAGCCCGACCGCGTCGAACGTCATCGTGATCTTCTGCGCCGGCCGCCCGTCGGCGAGCGTGGAGGGGCCACCGTCCGTGAGCGTGACGCCGCGATCCAGCATCTTGTACGGCATGACCAGCCAATAGGAATCGTTCACCCACATGCCGTACCCATCTTCGAGCGCTTCCGCGAGCGCGGTGGGATCGGTGACCTCGACGCCCGCATTCCAGACGCGGCCCTTCTTCGTGTCGAGATTCATGAGGATGATGCGTGGAATCGGCTTCGATGCGGACGTCGCCGGTCTTCTTGTCCCAGTCGTGCAGGCGTTTCCCGAAGAATTTCCAGTGGAGGACGCGGGCGCGCTCCCATCCGGCACGGCCGCCCATTTTCGCGAGCACGGATTCGGCGATCGAGACTGCGGCGGGATCCGAGTGGGATACGGGCTCGGCGGCGATGCTCGTCGAGCTCGCGGACCATAGGCCGCCAAGCAGGGCGAGCAGAACGATTGGGCGGTTCCAGGCGAGCATGCGGTGGCCTCCATGGGGGACAGAGAAAGTTAGCGCGGCGGGAAGGCCCTGCGCTAGGGGGGGCTCATCTGCTTCCGGCGGCGCATGGCTTCGCATGGCGTCGGCAATTGCGGCGTTGCGGCGCACGCTTTCATCGTTGGGGAAGCGTGCCATCGCCAGAAGCGCCGCTTCCTTCGCCCCCACGAAATCGCCGGCCTGAGCCTTCACCCCGATCAGGCCGGCCCAGGGACGGGGATCGTTCGGGCTCGCGTCCCGCCATGCGGCGTAGCGAGTGGCGGCTTCGGCGGGCCGCCCGCTCTGCTGCAGGAGTACGGCGGAGCGGCTGAGCGCGACGAGATGTCGCGGCTCCCGAGCCAGGAGCGAATCGTAGTGACCGAGTGCGGCCGTCGGATTCCCGGCGCGCTCGTCCAGGATTCCCGCGAGAATGTGCGCCGTTGGGAAATCGGGGCGCGCGGCGAAGGTGCGCTCGAGGAGCGCCCGCGATCCGGCGTCGTCCCCTGCATCCATGAGGCAGCGCGCACTCATGGTGAGAAAGATCGGCGACTCCGGCGCCGAGCGGAGCGTGGCGGCGGCGAGCGTGCAGTTGTCGCGCCATGCTCTCGCGCCGGCGATCGTTCGCACGAGGGCGAGCAACAGAACGACGGCGAGAACACCGGACGCGATGCGACGTCGGGACGGTTTCGCGGCCCAGGCGATCGCCGCCGCGGCGATGGCGATCAGAAAGCCCGCGGACGGAGAGTACAGAAGCCGTTCGGCGCGTGCGACGCCGATGGAAAATACGAGATTGGAAACGGGAAGAAGCGTGATCGCGAAGAAGCCGAGACCCCAGGCGACGGCGGGGAGACGGGTGCGCATTCGAAAGAATGCGACTGCAAGCGCGATGAAGACGGCGGCGCCGAAAAGCACGCCGGGCTGGAAGAGGCTCGTCGCGATCGGGACTTCTCGGGCGCCATACTCCGCGGAGAGACGCAGAGGAACAAGGAGCTGTGCGACGTTCGCGCCAAGCACGCGAAGCGCCGTGAGCCGGCGTTCCCCGAACGACGCGGACTCGAAGACGGTCGAAGTGCTCGCCCCCGAGGTGGCCGCAGCGCGGAGTACCAACATGAGCGCCACCGCCCCGAGCAGCGCCGCCCCGACCGCGATTCTTCGCCCCCAGGATGGGCGGCCGCGCTTCGCGGGCGCGACCCACTGGGTGAGCGCCACGACCACCGGGGCGACGATCCCCGTTTCCTTGGAGGTCGCGCCCGCGAAGCACGCCGCCGCCGCCGCAGCGGTCCACGCTGCGGCCGCGGCCGGCGTCGGCGCCGCGATCCCGCGGCGCGCGGCCGCCACGGTGGTGAGAATTCCGAGGAACGCCAAGATCTCCGCGCGTCCCACGATTCCCGCCACCGCTTCGACGTGAATGGGATGCACGGCGAAGAGCGCGGCGGCGGCAAACGCCGTCGCCCGATCGCGGAACAGGGAGCGCACGAGATAGAAGAGCGCGACGGACGCCGCCGCGTGCAGCAATACGTTGACCGCGTGATGTCCGCGCGCGCCGGGGCCGTGGATCGCGCGCCCTACGGCGTAGGACGCGAGCGTCGTGGGCCGGTACAGCGCGTGGTCGCCCGCGTCGATGTGGCCCCAGTAGTCGTCGCGATAGAGCGCACCGACGTCTGCCATGGACGCAATGCGCGGGTTCTCGCGCACGATCTCCACGTCGTCGAGCGTGAAGTCGTGGGCCAACGTTCGTGCGAAGGCGATCGCCGCCAACAGGGCGATCGCTGCCGGGGCCGCGGCCGCCGGCATCCCCGCGCGCTTCGCGGCCGGTGCGGACGCTGCCGCCGCCGTGGTCCGCGGTGGGCGAGCGTTCACTCGTCCTGCGCTTCCATCATGCGGTAGCCCACACCCGGTTCAGTCATGAGGATCTTCGGGCGCGCCGGATCCTCCTCGATCTTGCGCCGAAGCTGCGCGACGTGGACGCGCAGTGTGTGGGTCTGTTGCATCGCTCCCGGTCCCCAGATCTCCTTCAGGATCTGCCGGTGGGTAAGCACCATTCCGGAGTGCCGCGCGAGCTCCGTGAGGAGTCGATACTCGATCGGCGTGAGGTGCAATCGCTCGCCGCTTCGTGTGACTTCCCGCTTTCCCAGATCGATCACGAGCGGTCCGATGACGAGCGTGCTCCGGCCGTCTCCCGCGTCGCGCTCGCCCGCGTGACGCAGCGCGACCCGCATTCGGGCGAGCAGCTCGCGGGCGCCGAACGGCTTCGTCAGGTAATCGTCTGCGCCGGCGTCCAGCGCGTCGACCTTGTCGGCTTCGCGTCCGCGCGCCGAGAGCACCAGGATCGGAACGCGGCTCCACTCGCGCACGCGCCGAATGAGCTCGAGGCCGTCTTCGTCGGGAAGTCCCAAGTCGAGGAGCACGATTTCCGGATTGTGCGAAGACGCGGACATGACGCCCTCGCGTACACTTCCGGCTTCCACCAGGCGGTAGCCGTTGGAGTCGAGCGTCGCGCGTAGAAACTTGCGCATCGGCGGTTCGTCTTCCACGAGCAGAACGAGCGGACGATTCTCGTTCATGCGGGCGGCGCCCCTTTGTGCAGCGTGATGGTGAAGATCGCGCCTCCGCCGTCGCGATTCGCTGCCGAGATCCTCCCGCCGTGCGCTTCCACGATTCCTCGGGCGATCGCGAGGCCCAGTCCCGCGCCCGAGACCGTGGTGCGCGTACCCCGCGCGAATTTCTCGAAGAGCCGCCCCGGTTCCTCGGGCAAGCCCGGTCCACGGTCCGCGATGGAGAGCACGATCTCGCCATCGGTCTCCTTCGCGCGGATCTCGATCGGCGTTCCCACAGGAGTGTGCTTCGCCGCATTCTCCAGCAAGTTCACCAGCGCTTGCCCGAAGAGAATGGGATCCACGCTCACGAGCGGCAAGGACTCCGGAAGATCGATCGAGACGCTGCGTCCGGCGAGCTCCCGATCGAGCCGCGACAGCGCCGAGCCGACGATCTCTTCGAGTGGAATCCATTCGGACTTCGGCTCGATGCCGCCCGATTCGATGCGCGTCATGTCCAGCAAGTTCGCGACCAGCCTCTCGAGGCGCATCGCCTCGTCACTGATCGTGTCCAGGAGCTCGGTGCGCTCGCGGTCCGCGAGCTTCTCGCCGGAATCGCGGATCGTCGTGGCGGCCCCGGTGATCGCGGCGAGCGGAGTGCGCAAGTCGTGGGACACCGCCGACAAGAGCGAGCTGCGCATCTCTTCCGTGCGGGCGCGCACCACTGCGGAACGCGCTTCCTCGGCCAGACGCGAGCGCTCCAGAGCGAGCGCCGATTGGCGCGCGAACGCTTCGAGCAGCTCGTGGTGCGGTCGCTCGTAGGACGCCGCGAGCGATCTGAGGAAGCACCGCGAGAACCCCGAGCGTGGGGCCTCCGGCTTCGAGCGGAATGCAGCGAACGCGGGAGCCCGGCAGCGTGTCGGTTCCGTGTCCGGCTTCTTTGCCGAGATCGAACGCCCAGTGCGCGACCGCCAAGTCCTGCGCGTCGAGCGCGATCGCGCCGGCTTCCGCGGCCGGCTGAAGCGTTCCGCCCTCGCTCGGAAGGAGAATCGCCGCGGGCGTGTCGAAGACGCCGAGAATCTGAGCGCACGTCGCGCGCGCGACCTCCCGCTGGTCGATCGCCTCTCCCAGCTCCTTGGAAAGTGCCAGAAGTGCGGCGGCGCGTTCTTCGCGCAGGCGCGCGGCGGTTTCCTGGAAGCGGAGCCGCGAGGTCAGCGTCGAGATGGTCCATCCGACCGCGAACATCATCGCGAACGTTAGTAAGAAGCGCGCGTCGCTGATCGCGAACGTGAGGAACGGAGGAACGAAGAAGAGATCGAACGTCGCCACCGAGAGCGCCGCGGCGAAGAGCGAAGGGCCGCGTCCGAAGCGAACGCCCGAGATCATGATCGCGAGGATGTACAGCATCACCACGTCGGGCTGATCGAAGAGCCCCGACCCGAGCGCGGAGAGGCCGGTCGCAATCGCCACCGCGATCGCCGCGGAGCCGTAGTTTCGCGCCGGCGAGCGGATGCTCGGGGTCGTGCGCGCTGGCGCCGGTGCGGCGTCCTCGCGCGCGACGACCTGGACGTCGATGTCGGCGCCCCGTCGCACCAGCTGGTCGACGAGCGATCCGCGCAGCAAATCCCTCCAGCGTCCGCGCGTCGGCCTCCCCACCAGGATTCGGGTCACGTTGCGCTTGCGCGCGTAGGCGACGATCGTCTCGGCGATGCCATTCCCGGGAAGCCGCGCCACTTCGGCCCCGAGCGTCTCCGCGAGCCGGATGTGGGACTCGAGACGCGCGCGGTCCTCTTCCGAGAGCGGAGTGCGCGCCATGATCTCCACGGTGGCCGCGACCCACGGAGCATGCAGAGCGGCGGCGGTGCGCCGCGCGGCGCGAAGTACACTCGCGGAGCCGGCCCCGGGACCGATGCAAGCGAGGATCCGCTCGGACGCGGCCCAGGGGACGTCGATTGCATGCGCTTCGCGCCAAGCGCGCACGTCCGCGTCCACGCGGTCCGCGGTGCGGCGCAGCGCGAGCTCGCGCAGCGTGTGCAGGTTGCCCTTGCGGAAGAAATTGCCGGCGGCGTGACGCGCCTGATCGGGAATGTAGACCTTGCCTTCGCGCAGTCGGTCGAGAAGCTCGTCGGGAGTGAGATCGATCAGCTCGATCTCGTCGGCGCGATCGAGGACGGAATCGGGGACGGTCTCGCGCACGCGCACGGTCGTGATCTGGGCGATCACGTCGTTCAGGCTTTCCACGTGCTGCACGTTCAGCGTGGTGTGCACGTCGATGCCGGCGTCGAGAATCTCCAGAACGTCCTGCCAGCGCTTGACGTGGCGGCTGCCGGGCGCGTTCGTGTGGGCGAGCTCATCGACCAGGAGCACGGCGGGGCGGCGGGCGAGCGCGGCGTCGAGGTCGAGCTCTTCCAACTGCACGCCGCGATACGTCACCGGACGGCGCGGCAAGATCTCCAGCCCGTCGAGGAGGCCGACGGTCTCCTCGCGTCCGTGCGTTTCGACGTAGCCGACGACGACGTCCACGCCTTCGTCCGCGAGTGCGCGCGCGGACTCCAGCATTGCGTACGTCTTGCCGACGCCGGGCGCGAAGCCGAAGAAGATCTTCAGCTTCGCCCGCCGGCTCTGTTCTTCTTCCCGACTGCACGCGCTCGAGGAGCGCTTCGGGATCGGGGCGAGCCTCGCTCTCGATCATTGGATCGGCGAGGATGCACTCCGCGGGGCGATCTCGTCGAGCGCGAGATTGAGACGCAGGACATTGACACGGGCCTCACCCAGGACGAGGAACGTGGGCTCCTCGACGTGGGTCGCGACGAGCTCGAAGACCTGCGCCTCGGGGATTCCGCGTGCGCTCGCGACGCGCCGCGCCTGGATAGAAGGCGGCGGCGGGGGAAATGTGCGGGTCGAGGCCGCTTCCGGACGCGGTGACGAGATCGACCGGCACGGGCTCCTGATTCATGGGGTCCGCCGCCCGGAGCGCGGCGATGCGCGCCGCCACCGCGTCGTGAAGCGCCGGGTTCGACGGCCCCTGGTTCGATCCGGTGGACGCGGCCGCATTGTACGGATGAGGGGCCGTCGCCGAGGGGCGTCCCCAGAAGTACGCGGGATCGTCGAACGGTTGGCCGATCAACGACGAGCCCAGGAACGTCTCGCCGCTTCGAATCAGACTTCCGCTGGCCTGACTCGGAAAGAGCGCGCGGCCCACGAGCGTGACCAGCAGCGGATAGGCGACACCGGTCACCACTGAAAGCGAGAGGAGAAGAAGAAGCGCAGTTCGAACGAGGGACAACATGTTACCGCCCTCCGATTGCGGCGAGCGCCATGTCGATCGCCTTGATGAAGGGGAAGGGAAGGACGACACCCCCGAGCCCGTAGACGAGCAGATTCCGCTGCAGGAGCTTTCCGGCGGGCGCGGGACGGTACCGGACTCCCCGAAGGGCCAACGGAACCAGCGCGACGATGATGAGCGCATTGAAGATGACCGCGGAGAGGATCGCGGTCGCCGGCGAGTGCAAACGCATCACATTCAGCGCGGCGAGCTGCGGGTAGGTTCCCACGAACGCCGCCGGAATGATCGCGAAGTACTTCGAAACGTCGTTGGCGATGCTGAACGTGGTGAGCGATCCGCGGGTCATCAGCATTTGTTTCCCGATCTCGACGACCTGGAGGAGCTTCGTCGGATTGGAGTCCAGATCCACCATGTTCCCGGCTTCCTTCGCCGCCTGCGTGCCGGTGTTCATCGCCACGGCGACGTCGGCCTGAGCGAGCGCGGGGGCATCGTTCGTGCCGTCGCCGGTCATGGCCACCAGGTGACCCTTTTCCTGGTAGTCGCGGATCATGCGCATCTTCGCTTCGGGCGTGGCCTCGGCGAGGAAATCGTCGACGCCTGCTTCCGCCGCGATCGCTGCCGCGGTGAGCGGGTTGTCGCCGGTGATCATCACGGTGCGGATGCCGATGCGCCGCATCTCCGCGAAGCGCTCGCGAATTCCGCCCTTCACCACGTCCTTCAGTTCGACGACGCCGAGCACGCGCGCACCGTCGGCGACGACGAGAGGAGTGGAGCCCTTCTTGGCGACATCGTCGACGGTGTGGCGCACTTCGCGGGGGAGTCCGTCGCCCTGCGCCGTCGGTGGCGACGAGGCGGGCGACGGCGTCCGCTGCCCCTTTGCGGATGCGGCGTCCGTCGAAGTCCACGCCGGACATGCGCGTCTGTGCCGTGAACGGAACGAACGTGGCTCCGAGCGCGTGCACGTCTCGCCCGCGAATTCCGAACTTCTCCTTCGCGAGCACGACGATGCTCCGTCCTTCGGGCGTCTCGTCGGCGAGAGAGGCGAGCTGCGCCGCGTCGGCGAGCTCCGCTTCCTGAACTCCCGGCGCGGGAAGGAATGCCGTCGCCTGACGATTCCCGAGCGTGATCGTGCCGGTCTTGTCCAGGAGCAGCACGTCCACATCTCCCGATGCTTCCACCGCGCGTCCCGACGTCGCGATCACGTTCGCCTGGATCATGCGATCCATGCCGGCGATGCCGATCGCCGACAGGAGCCCGCCGATCGTGGTCGGGATGAGGCACACCAGCAGCGCGACCAGCGTCGTGAGCGGCACCGTGGTCCCTTGACCGACGGCTTTGACGGCGTAGTCGGAATAGGGATAGAGCGTGACCGTCGCGAGCAGGAGCACGATGGAGAGCCCGGCGAGAAGAATGTCGAGCGCGATCTCGTTCGGCGTCTTGCGACGCTTCGCGCCTTCCACCATCGCGATCATGCGATCGAGGAACGTGTCGCCGGGATTCGCCGTGATCTCGATGATGAGCCAGTCGGAGAGAACGCGTGTGCCGCCGGTCACGGCGCTGCGATCGCCGCCCGACTCGCGAATCACGGGCGCGCTTTCGCCGGTGATCGCGCTCTCGTCGACGGAGGCGACGCCTTCGATGATCTCGCCGTCCATGGGGATGAACGCGCCGGCTTCGACGAGCACGACATCGCCCGCTCGCAGGCTGGACGAGGGAACTTCTTGGACGCGGGCATCCCGCCGCGGCTCGGCCAGCTTCTTCGCGATCACGTCGCGGCGCGCCTTGCGAAGCGCGTCGGCTTGCGCCTTGCCGCGCCCTTCGGCCATCGCTTCCGCGAAGTTGGAGAAGAGCACCGTGAGCCAGAGCCAGAAGCTGACCGCCAGGATGAAACCGGCGGGCGCCTCGCCCTGACCGGTGACGATGGCGTGCGCGAAGAGAATCGTGGTGAATACGCTGCCGATCTCGACTACGAACATCACGGGATGACGGATCATGCGCCGCGGGTCGAGCTTGCGGAACGAGTCCAACGACCGCGCGCCGGACGATCGGTCCCTCGAAGAGCGGGCGTGCTTTCGCGTCTGTCGCTCATCGCAAGCCTCCTTCACGCGCGAAGAGTGCGAGATGCTCGACCACCGGTCCGAGCGCCAGCGCCGGCACGAACGTGAGCGCACCGACCAGGACGACCGTCGCAGCCAGGAGAAACACGAACAAGGCGCCGTGCGTGGGAAGCGTGCCCGCGCTCGGAGGGATCGACTTCTTCGCCGCGAGCGAGCCGGCGATCGCGAGCACCGGCACGATGAGCCAATAGCGTCCGATCAACATGCAGATTCCGATCGCGGTGGCGTAGAACGTGCCGCTCACGGTGATGCCGCCGAACGCGGAGCCGTTGTTGTTCGAGCCGGAAGAGAAGGCGTAGAGGATCTCGCTGAAGCCGTGCGGTCCCGGGTTGCCGAGCGTCGCCGTGCCCGCAGGCACGATGCAGGCGATCGCGGTGCCGACCAGCACCGCGGCCGGCGGAAGCAGAATGACCAGCGACGCCATCTTCATTTCGAAAGCCTCGATCTTCTTCCCGAGGTACTCGGGCGTGCGGCCCACCATGAGTCCGGCGATGAACACCGCGACGATCGCGACCATCAGCATTCCGTAGAGCCCCGAGCCCACGCCGCCGAAGATCACTTCGCCGAGCTGCATCAGCCACATCGGGACGAGTCCGCCCAAAGGCGTGAAGCTGTCGTGCATCGAGTTCACGGAGCCGTTCGACGCCGCCGTGGTCGCGACCGCCCAGAGCGCCGATGCCGCGATGCCGAAGCGAGCTTCCTTGCCCTCCATGTTTCCACCCGGCTGCGTGCGTGCTCATCGTCGTGTCCGCGCCGAGCGCGGCGAGCTTCGGATTGCCGTACTGCTCGGCGGCCAACGTTCCCAAGAGGAGCGGAACGAACACGAGCGAGCATGGCGCCGAGCACGCGCCCAGCCTTGGCGGCGATCGCCGACCATGGCCCCGAACGTGAAGCACAGCGCCGCGGGGATGAGGAGGATCGCGAGCAGCTCGAGGAAGTTCGAGAGCGGCGTGGGATTTTCGAGCGGATGCGCGGAGTTCACATTGAAGAATCCGCCGCCGTTCGTGCCGAGCTGCTTGATCGCGATCTGCGACGCCACGGGTCCGCGCGCGATGACTTGCTCCGGGAACGGGCGCTCCCTCGGCCGAGAGCGGAGGATCCAGGAACGTGGCGTGCGCCGCCGGCTCGAACGTCTGCACGACGCCCTGCCCCACGAGCGCGAGTGCCAAGACGAAGGAAAGCGGCAGCAAGACGAAGAGCGTGCTGCGCACGAGATCGACCCAGAAGCTGCCGATGCCGCTGGCGGTGCGGCGCGTGAACCCGCGGATGACGGCGACCAGCACCGCGATTCCGGTCGCCGCCGAGACGAAGTTCTGCACCGTGAGCCCCAGCATTTGCGTGAGGTAGCTCATCGTGGTCTCGCCGCCGTACGCCTGCCAGTTCGTGTTCGTGGCGAAGCTCACCGCGGTGTTGAAGGAGATCTCGGGATTCACGCTGCCGAGACCGTCGGGATTCAGCGGAAGGAAATGCTTGCACGCGCTGGAGCTTGAAGAGCACGACGGCCCCGACGAAATTGAACGACGAGGACGGCGGCCGCGTAGCGCTTCCAGGACATGTCTTCGTCGGCGCGCTCCCGGCGAGGCGCAGCAGGAAGCGCTCGACCGGAAGGAACGCACGCATCACGGGACCCGGCGTTCCGGAGAAGACCCGCGCCATCCCCTCGCCGAGCGGCACGGCGAGGGCGATGAGCACCAGGAGATAGAGGCCGCACTCCAGGATGCCGGCGGTCAGATCCATGCCGTCACTCCCAGCGTGAGCGTCGTCTGCGAGGATTCGTTGGGGATCAGACTCCCGGTGGAATCATCGATCGGCGCATCTTCCCCGAAGAAGAGATCGTCCTCGGCTTCGTCGTGGCGAACCTCGAGGCGCCACGAGGAGCGCTCGCTCGGCCTGTACTCCAAGGTTCCGGTGACGGAAGAAACCCACTCGACGGGAAAGAAGATCGACGACGCCGAGCCGGAATCGTTCGAAGCCGACGCTCTCGTCGAAGTAGTCGGCGCGTCCGGCGACGAACACGCTCGACGCCACTTGATAGCGGGCCGCGCCTGCCGCGCCGACCCACGAGCTGGTGCCGAAGTCGTTGTCCTCGAAGCCCGCATCCGCGTGCGCCAGCAGCGCGAGGCGCGATCGTGGCGTTCCAGGTGGCGTGGGCATCGAACGAGTGGCGCCATGGCGATCCTTCGGGCGCGCCTTCGCCGCGTTCCACGCCGCCGAAGTAGAGCGCGCTGGCGGTGAGATGGTCCGCCTCGGACCAGGTGATCTGCCCGAAGACGGACTTGTCGCGGTTGTTGTCCACGACCGAGTTCCATCCGTTCACGACGCCGGCGGTTGCCGTCCAGCGGTCGTCGATGGTCTTCGCCGCGCGCAATCCGGTGTGATAGAACGGCAGCGCGAAGAAGAGATTCGAGCGCGACCAATTCCAGTTGTCCTTGATCGCGATCCCTTCCGGACCGATCGGCGAGAGGAACACGCCGGCCGTGGCGAGGAGGTCCTCTTCTTCGCCGAATCGATTTCCGACGTAGGCCTGCTGCACGTACTTCCAGAGCTCGCCGTTGGTGGCATTCGCGCCCGCAGTTCCGGGAAGCGAGGGCTCCGCCAAGTAGTACGTGCTCGGAGTATGGCCCACCTGGAGCGCCACGCGTCCGACCGTGCTGCCGTCGTCCCACTGGGCGTCCAGCGCGACGTTCGTGATCGTGAACGTGGCGTCGCGATTGTCGAATCCGCGGAAGTTCGTCACCCCGTTGTCGGGTTGCTGCGAAGTTCCAGTGGGCGTCGACTTCCGCGTAGGCGCCCAGGGTGAGCGGCGAGTCTTCGCCTTCTTCCTGGCCGAGCGACGGTTGCACTCCGAGGAAGAGCGCTGCGAACCCAATGCCTGCCGCCGCCGGTGCCGAGCCGCTGCAAGGTTGCGTCGCGTCACTGGAAGCGCTCCGGCGCGAGCAAGGCGACGAACAGATACACGAGCACGGCGAGCGAGATCACAGCGCCGATCTTGAGCAACAGCTCCATGTCCGAAATCCTCCTGGCGTGCGAGCCACGAAACTCCGTCCCTCGTAGGCGTCACAGTGTTTCGACCAAACGGATGAATCCCCACGTGAGCGCAAAGAAGAAGACCAGCAGTCCGAGAAAGGCGATGTCTGCCACGGCAATTCCTCCGCGTTCGTGACGCGTGAGAATCCTAGCGACGTCGGAGTCAAGAGGGCGTCAAGCTCGAGCGGTGCCGCCTCAAGTTTGTGTCAAGGTCGACGGCGGGCCGGGCGCACGCGGTTGCGTGAAATGAAGATGCAGGGTCCGGCCGCGCGGCGCCGGCATCGACGGCCTGGGGCCCAAGAGTGCTGAGAACAGCGCGATTCGGAGAGTGCGGCTCGTGCGGGAGTGAGCAGTCCGAAGTCGATTCCCTGCCGGGACTGAATACCGGCAG
This sequence comes from uncultured Gemmatimonadales bacterium, assembly GCA_963725045.1. Taxonomy (GTDB): domain Bacteria; phylum ARS69; class ARS69; order ARS69; family ARS69; genus CAVRWY01. The sequence continues at coordinate 284,253 of CAVRWY010000015.1, read as the reverse complement.
GGAAGACAGCGCGCCGAGCTCATTCCCGGCGCGAGCGCAGAATCAGCTCGCCGTCGGAATCGCTCCCCCGAACATTGCCGAGCCCAGCCCAAGCATTGTGGCGATCGCCACCATCATGCCGAGATAAACGAGGAATCCGATCAGGCACACCGCGACCGCGCGGCCGGTGCTGCGATAGTCCAGCGCTTGCCGCACCGCGATGCTCATGGACACGAGCATCCACACTCCGGCGATCACCGCGAGGATCGGTCCCAAGACGGGAATCACGCCGAGCGCACGGAGAATTCCCGGCGATGCGGAGAAGCCGATCGTGCGCAGCAGCTGGCCGATGTCGGCGTTCGTCTCCGGAGTCCCGAGAAGCTTCGTGCCGACGAACCAGGTGAGAAATGCCCACACGTACCATCCGAGGAGCCCGGCGATGGCCATGGGCAGGATCCCTGCGGTTCCCATCGTTCCGTACGCGCCGATTCCTCCGGCGAGCGCGGACAACACGACGACGATCATCGCCTGTCCCATCGACGACGAATCCGCTTCGACTTCTTCGTACGTCGCGGCGTCGAGCTTTGCGGCACCGATCATGCGACTCGTGAGGCTGGCCATCGGAGTCTCCTTTCAGGGGTTCGGACTCTCTCTCCAGGCGTCGAGGATTGAACGGGCGCGCCGGATTCGTGTCAACGAATCCCCCCTTGCCTCGATCTCGACCGGTGCGCTACCGTTCGCGGGCCGTGGCCGGAACCGGCGCGGCCCAATTCCAACTCCCATCGAATGGAGAGAGGGATCACCATGGATCTTCGCAAGAACGTGAAGAAGCTCGAGTTGAACCGCAAGACGCTGCGCTGCCTCACCGAGACCGAGACGAAGCGGGTCGAGGGCGCGGCCGTCACGCCGAGATGCCCCTGTACGCACACCAGCTCTCGTCCGAACAACTCCTGCCTCATTTTCTGCTAGAGACAGGCGTCGCTCGATTTCAGGCGAGCGGTCGCGCCTTCGTGTGGCCGCTCGCTTCATTTTCCCCATGAGCTCACGCACTCCGCTGCTCTCGGGAGCACTTCGCGACGAAGCGATCTCACGCCTGCGCGAAATCTCCGAAATCCTCGACCGGCCCTACGACGAGTGGGTGCTCACCAGCCGCCGCGAGGAAGAGAACGGGCTCCGCTCCGTGTCGCTGGCGCTCGGGCGCTGCGGTGTTGCGCTGTTCTATGCGTGGCTCTCGCGATCCGGACTCGATGCGAACGCCGCCGATCGCGCCGAGCGCTTCCTCGGCGAATCGATCGAGCTTCTTCCCTCGAAGACGCTCGACGCGTCGCTCTTCTGCGGATTTCCCGGAGTCGCGTGGACCGTCGAGCATCTGTTGGCGATGTCCGAGGAAGAGTCCGACGACGACCCGAACGCCGACATCGACGACGCGATCATCGCCGCGCTCGAGGATCCTTCGTTCGTTCCCGTGTACGACCTGATCGACGGACTCGCGGGCATCGGGGTCTATGCGCTGGAGCGGGGTGAGCGTGCATCGGCGTTGCACATCGCCACGCTCGTGCTCGAACGGCTGGAGGACACGGCGTGCCCGCAGACCGTGGGCATCGCTTGGCCGAGCGGAACATTGACGCGCACCGCGCAGGGGCGTGGCGTCCTTCCCCAAGAGACGTACTTCAATCTCGGCCTCTCCCACGGAATCCCCGGAGTCGTGGGCATCCTCGCGCGATTCGCGCAGCGCTCCGATCTCCGCTCCCGCGCGCGGCCGCTGCTGAAGCAGAGCGTGGAGTGGATCATGGCCCAGCGACTCGCGGACAACGAGACGGGAGTGTTTCCGGACTACGTGTCGCCTCTCGAAACCGAGCAACCGCCGCCGGCACGCACGGCGTGGTGCTACGGCGATCCCGGCGTGGCGGCCGCGCTCTACGCCGCGGGGAAATCTCTCGAGCGTCCGGAGGTGTCGTCGTTCGCCGTCCGTGTCGCGCAGGTTGCCGCACGCCGCGATGTCGCGACCACGAGCGTCGTCGACGCGGGCATCTGTCACGGAAGCGCCGGGATCGCACACATCTTCCATCGGATCCATCGCGCAAGCGGCGATCCCGTGTGCCGGGACGCGGCCATCGCTTGGTTCGAGCGCCTGCTGAAGCGCACCACCGACCGTCCGGCGCTCGCGGGATTCCCGACGTTCTGCTTCGAGCGCACGCACGAAGGCGAATACATCGAAGATCCCGCGTGGCTCACCGGTGCCGCGGGCGTTGGGCTCGTTCTGCTCGCTGCGATCAGCGATCTCGAGCCGCGCTGGGATCGACTTCTTCTGCTCGACCTGGACGGGTGAGCTCGGCGTAGAGGCCGCCCGCGCGCACGAGATCGTCGTGCCGCCCTCGCTCGACGATGCGCCCGCGATCCATCACCACGATGCAATCCGAATCCACGATCGTGGAGAGCCGGTGCGCGATCACGATGCGCGTGCACTCCAGCTCGCGCAGGTTCTGCAGCACGCGCTGCTCCGAGCGGGTGTCGAGATGGCTGGTGGCTTCGTCGAGCACCAGGATCGGGGGGCGGCGCAGGATCGCGCGCGCGATCGCGATGCGCTGGCGTTGGCCGCCGGAGAGGTTCGTCCCCGAGGACGCCAGCGGCGTGTCGAAGCCGAGCGGAAGCTCGGCGATGTCGCGATCGAGATCCGCGAGTCGCGCCGCTTCGGCGATCGACTCCAGCGACATCTCGATGTCGGCCATCGCGATGTTCGCGCGAATCGTCGAGCCGAACAGGAACGGATGCTGCGGCACGAAGCCGAGCTGCCGGCGCAGCGTGACCAGATCGACGTCGCCGAGCTCGGCGCCGTCGAACAGAATTCGCCCCTCGTCGGGAACGTAGAGCGCCGCGATCAGCCGGGCGATCGTGGACTTTCCCGATCCGCTCGGCCCGACGATCGCCACCTGCGATCCCGCGGGAATCTCCAGATCGACTTCTCGCACCGCCCAGGGGGCACGCTCTCCGTAGCGAAACGAGAGAAGGGAGAGCGAGACCGCTCCGCGAAGCGGCGGCGCGGGCGGCCGGCCCTCCGTCGGCTCCACCGGTTGGCGCAGCACGTCGTCGACGCGTTCCACCGTGCTGCCGAGCTGCTGCAGCTCGAGTGCGGTGGCGACGAGCGAGCCCAAGGGCCGCAGAAAGCCGGCGGCGAGCGCGGACATCGCCAGCATCGTTCCGAGCGTCAGGCGTTCCTCGATCACCAGCGCGGCGCCATACGCGAGCACCACGAGCGGTGAGACCATTTCGAGCGTGAACAGGAACGAGTCCACCACCGCGGACAGCCGCCCGCGGCGAATGGAGACGTTCAGCACGTGGACGAAGAGGCTCGACCAGATCTCCATCGCGCGCCGTTCCGCGCCCGAGGTCTTCAGGGATTCAATGCCTTCGATCATCTGCACTTGATAGTTCGATGCATCCGCGAGCGCCTGGAGCGATTCGCCGGTGAGCTCGCGGTAGCGCCGCCGGGTCGCGAAGTACACGCCGACGCGCAAGAGACCGAGGCCCACGACGAGCAACCCGAGGCCGGCATGCGTCATCAAGATCACGACGAGATACGCGCTCACCAGGATGCCGTCCAAGACTCCGGACATGACTCCCGAAGTGAGAAGCTCACGAATCGATGCGTTGGAATTGAGCCGCATCATGAGATCGCCGGTATGGCGGAGCTGGAAGAACGAGAAGGGAAGGCGCAGCAGGTGCTCTACGAAGGCACTCGTCATTTGCAAGTCGAGATGGGTGCGCAACGCCAGGAACAGATGGGAGCGCACGTAGGACGCCAGAAACGCGAACAACGCGATCATGGCGATGCCCGCGGAGATCACGGCGAGTAGCGAGAGATCGGAGTGCGGGACGACGCGGTCCACGATCGCTCCGGTGACGAGCGGGAGCGCGATCGCGAATGCTTGGAGAAGGAGCGATACCAGGACCGTGCGGCCAAGCAGGCCCGAGTGGGAGATGAGCCGGCGTGCGTAAGGGGCGAGGCGCGAATCGCCGGAGCGGTTCTTCTCGAACGAGGCCGACGGCTCCAGAAGAACCGCGACGCCGGTGAACGATCGCCCCACTTCTTCGGTGCGCACGAAACGGGGGCCCCCGTCCGGATCCACGACGTCGGCGCCGCGGCGACTGGCGCGCTCCAATACCAGGAAGTGGCTCATGCGCCAGTGCAGGATCGCTCCTGTGGGGAGGAGCGGCAGATCATCCATCTCGATACGCACGGCGCGTCCACCGAGTCCGAACGTGCGCGCGACTTCGAGGATGTCGAACGCGGAAGCGCCGTCGCGTCCGCCGCCGAAGCGGTCGCGCACTTCGTCCAAGGGCACGCTGCGCCCGTAGTAGCGCAGCACCATCGCGAGGCACGCTGGGCCGCAGTCGGCCATGTGGAGCTGTTGCAGCACGGGGATGCGCCGGCGAATCCAGCTCATGGCGCGTCTCTTCCGAGGAGGAGCTCGAGGATCGTGCGTTGTCCCGCGCGAACCTCGGCGACGGCATGCGCTCCGGCCGCGAGCCCATGGGATGCGGCGTCCGTCGCCGGCGGAATCGGCGCGTGTGCGAGGAGTGCGGCTTCTCCGGGCGACGAAGAGACTGCCGCGACGCGAAGCTCGAGCGGGGGGAAGCCGCCGCTGCCGGCGCGAACGCGGATCGGCGCGCCTACGGTGACGTGAGCACGCGCATCCGGAGAGAATCGCGCGACGACCTCGAGCTCTCGCCCGGTGGCCGCGCCCGCGATCTCCGGGGATGCGAGAGCCTGAACGATGGCCGGCGCGCTCACGACATGCTCCACGCGGGCGAGTGTCATGAAGGCGAGCGCACCGGCCGCCGTCGTCAGCAAGAGCCAGAAGACCCAGTCGGCCCACGCGGGGGAAATTCGCAGCAGCTCTCCCCGGGTGCGCACGCGCAGATACTCGCGGACCGCTTCCTCGCGAAAAAGAGGATCGGATGGAATGCCGCCGTCGCGCTCATCGGGCGCGGACTCTCTCTCGCTCACGCCGCAGTCTCCCGCGTTTGCTTCGCCCTGGCGAGGCGCGAGGCCGTGGCGCTCTCCAGGAAGTGATGGATCACCATTTCTTGCGCGCGCTGTGCGGAGCGAAGAATGCGATTCGCGTGCATGTGAAGAAGGCTTCCGGCGATCTCCTCGAGCGGATGCGAGAGCTCGCCAGCCCGCGACCTTTGGATCAACTCCTCGCACGCGGGGCGCGAGGTGCGCGAACGCTCCTCGAGAAGCGCCGCCGCTCGGGCTGCGAGCGCGTCGTCGGCGCGCGCCTCCGCCCACGCCTCGATCGCCCCGCGCTCGGTGCGGTAGCGATCCATCATGCGGCGGCGGAGGTTCGAATCGATGCGAAACTCCGCGCCGTACCCGCGCGCCAGCCTTCCGAAGAGCGCGTGCTTGCCGGCGAGATCAAGCCCGAGGTCATCGAGAGCCTTCTCCATGCTGCGGCATGCGAAGCGCCAGCGCGCGTCCAGGCCGTCGTCGCCCGTGGCCTCCTGCAGGAACGCGAGCACGGCGACGCTGTCTCGATGGAACAGCTCCTCGCACGCTTCGATTCCGAGCGGACCGCCGTAGCGCGCGGTCTCACGCAAGTACGTGTCGATCTGCACGCGGTGAATGCGGCGATCGTCCACGAAGGGAGCGGCGGCCCGGTGCAGCGCAGGGAGCACGTTTTCGAAGAGTCCTGCACTCTCGCCGCGGAAACGCACGCGCAAATGCCAGTCAGGATCGGCGTAGCGAATGAAGAACCAACTCCGGATCGAACCGTTCGCGGCGGCCACCTCCACGAGCGGTGCGATCACGTCCGTCAGCACTCGATCGGCGAGCGCAGCCCCGGTGTAGAGCTTGACCGCGAGCCACTCCGATCCGGGCGTGAAGATCTCCGGTGCCGATCCGTTCTCGTGAAAGCGCGGGGCGTTCGCCGGCGAAGCGACGACCTTCCTGCGCACCACTGGCACGACGATCTCGTTCGTGAAACGCCCCTCCGGCGCTTCGACGGCGTCCGTGCGCACTCCGGGGAAGAGCTCGTGCAGCGTGCATCCTTCGCGTCCCTTGAGCTCCTCGAGAAAGACCGCGACCGAGAGCGGCTGCTCGAGATCGAGAGGCAGCACGTTGTCTGAATCGACGAGCCCGGCCCATCGAGGAATCCCGCGCTGGGCGCGCCACTCCTGGACCGCGTGAAACGCGGCGTAACCGGACGCCGCGCGCAGGCGTTCGATCTCCGCGCGCCGCACGTTCCATTGCTGTCGCACGAGCACGATGCGGCCGACGCGTACGCGGGGAAGCCGCGGCTGACTCTCCAGCGGACCCCAGGTCCAGGTGATTCCTTCGATGCAGCCTTCGGCTTGGAGCGCAGCGAGAAAGCGGTAGATTCCGAGCGCTCGCCAGGCGGTGTTGTGCGCCGTGGTCATCCGCGGGCGTACTTCCACGCCGCGGGAGCGCGAGCGCAGCACGACCCGATTCGCCTCGATGCGAATCGTCAGGTCATCCACGCGAAGGCGTTGCGCGCGCGGCGCCCCCGAAGCACCCAGATACTCCAGCTCCATCGATCGCAAGAGCGGGCGAGCGAGGACGTTCCCGACGCGGCCTTCCGGCAAGTGCACGATCTCGAAGTACGTCACACCGGGATTCAGCGCTTCTTCCGCGCGCAAATGCTCTTCGACGCAAGCACGCAGCTCGGGATCCCCATGACAGAAGCGCCCGAGAAGCCGTGCCCCGGAAGGGCCGGCGGCGGAGTCCAAGATCGCGCGCGGTGCGGCTTCATCGCGCGGTCCGTTCTTTCTCGTGCCGCCGTTCTCGCTCGGCGCGAGAATCGTCGCCAACACGTGAAACGCATCGGCGAGCTTGGCGTCGTTTCGAAACGGCGCGAGCTCAGCGGGGTCGAGCAGGATCTCTTCGCGCCCATCCGCGACCGCTTCCGCAACTTTCCACTCCAGGAAGCGCGCGCGCGATCCCCAGGTCACTTGCTCGGGATCCTCGGCGGCAGGGAACGGCAGTCCCGCGAGAATCGGCGACGGATCCACGCCCGGATGCTGCGCGGTGTCGAATCCGATGCCGAGCTCCTCGTCGAGGACTTCGACGAGCGCGATTTCCCGATCTCCGTAGCGTTCTTCGAAGGCCTTGCGAAATGCGTCGAGGGGATCGCGGCGCGCGGCGCCGAAGAGATCGAGGAGAACCTGCACTCCGCCCAAGAGCTCGCTGGTGAGATCGTGCGAGAGCGTGAGCGCCACAGCCGGCTTGGTGAGGTCCACTTGGACGAGGCGCGAGATCTCGGCCGGCGCGAGCGTGCCCAAGGACTTCGCCAAATCGCGGTAGCGCGACGGTGCCGCTCCCGGACCTTCGCCATCCGTTTCGATGAGCACGTCACGTGCCTCTTCCAGGCGGCGCCTGGCGTCGCCCGCCGACTCCACGCCTTCCAGCCGTGCGAGAAGGTGATCCAGGCTCTCGGGCCCGGTCACCGCCGGTCCCAGATCCGCGACCAGCATCTGTGCATCGACGAGCTGCGCCACGAATTCGTGCGCCTCCTCGAGCGAGACGTCGTCGTCCGTGATCGCCGCCGCGATGTCTCCGAGGGCGGCGCCGTCTCTCGCACGATCGAGTGCGCGGCGCAAGTGCTCGTGCGGCTCCACGTCGACGAGAAAGTACGATCGCTTGCCGCTCTCCATGCGTGCTTCCGCGTAGCGCAGCGTCCCCGCGACTTCGTAGAGGCTGGAGTTCACCGAGAAGACGAGCTCGTTTCGCACGCGCTCGTCGCGAGAAAGCGCCGCGACCACTTCGCTCAGGAAGTCCATGTCGAGTCGCGTGTGCCGCACCGCAGCGTGGCGATCCAGGATCTCGAGCCGAGTCGTTGCGCTCGATCCGCCCCACGGAGTTTCCCGGCGAAGAGTCCGAAGGGCGTGCACCGAACCGCCATGCGCGAAACGTATTTCACGAGGCCGAGCTCGATGCCGCGTCCCTCTTCGCTCTCGGGGTCGCGCCGCCAAATGGGCATGCGCTCTTCGAGCGAAGGAGATCCCAGGAAGATCGCTTCGCGGACTTCCGGAAGATCGAGGAGCGCGATGAGCCGGCGGCGCACCGCGCGCCGATCCCGTGCCCACTGCGCGGGATCCGCAGGCCTCTGCGCCGAGCGCAGCCCGCGTCCCCAATCCTCGAACGCCGCGAAGGGAAGAAGCGGTGTGCGCAGCGCGAAGAATCCTGTCGGGGCGAAGTCGCGTTGGATCAGGACACTCTCCCGGGGCTTGTCGTAGACTCCGCCCGCGCGGGTCATTCTGCCCGCGCTCTTCGCCCACCCTTCGAGGGGAAAGGAGCATCGCGATGTTGAAGCTCGGGGTCAAGAAGCTGGAGTTGAACCGCACGACGGTGCGCAATCTGACGGCGGCCGAGTCCAAGAATGTGAAGGGCGCGCTGCCCTCCATCGTGTGCGGGAGCCGCGCATCGGCGTGCTGCCCCTGTACGGGAACGAGCACGATCGGCCCGACTCAGCCGATGGTCTGCTAGGTCGCCGGCGCTCGCCGGGAGACGACGAGCGGCTCGCTCCCCGCGGGCCGCTCGCTCGCTCGAAGCTCGCTTGCTCCGCGAAGGATCGCTTCCGCCGACCGGCGGGCGTGCACCCGCAGCTCGGGCACCGCGGTCGCTTCCCAGAACCGCGCCCGCAGGAACGGCCCCACATAGAATAGGAAGCGTGACGGTCTCCCGAATGCATCGACGACGGCCCCGTCGTCGGTGGTCTCGATGCCGAGCCCCAAAGTGTCGGGGCGAACGAGCCCCGTCCTTCGCAGGGATTTCATCAACGGGTCCTGGATTCGCCGCGTGTCTCCGGCGGGACCGGTGCAGCGGACGATGCGGACGGCGAGAAGTCGCGAGCTCGGGCGCGCACCGCGCTTGCGGAAGGCGACCTCGAACGCTTCGTCCGTGGCGAGAATGGAGACGAGCCGGCCGGCGTGAACCGTGAGCGAGCCGGTGGCGATCATGCGTCGGATCGCCGCGTACGGATGCGGTGCCACGCGATGCCGATGCGTGTCCCAATACGAGCGAAGGTGACGCAGGAATCGCTCGCGCTCGGATTCGGGGAGTGCGCGCCACAGTCCCGGAGTCGCCGCGCGAATCGCACCCAGCACGTCGCGCCAGTCTCCTCCGTCCCGCGCGAGGCCGGCCGCATGCACGCAGATCGAGCGCGCCAGTCTGCGTGCCGAGGCGGGCGGCGCATCGATCATGGGAGGACGCGCGTGCGCGGTGTCGACGAGATGCGTCTCGCGATGCGGTTGGGGGAGGAGCCCGCGGCGTGAAACCGCGTGAAAGGGGCCTCGCGCCCCGCGCGCGGCGAGCTCGAGCGCGATGTCGATCATGGTGAGGCCCGTGCCCAGAAACAAGATCGGCGCATCCTGCGGGATGGAATCGAGCGCACGCGGCGCCCAGGGGTCGGCAATGATTCGCGGATCCTGGGATGCATCGAAGCCGGGGCAGATCGGGGACGCGTCGGGGAGATTCCCGAGCGCCAGGACGATTCTGTCGGCATCGACCATCCGTCCGTCCGCGAGATGCACACGCCCGCGATCTCCGTTCGATGGCGGGTCGACGGCGACCGCTTCTCCGTTCACTCGAGTCACCGCGACGTGTGCGGGACGATTCGCGATCGTCTGCTCCAGAAGCGCTTCGAGGTAGTCGCCGAACCAGAGGCGAGGCACGAACGAGCCGGCGCTCACCTGCGGATCGCGCCCGCGCGCGTATCGCAGAAAAGCGTCTTCGTCTTCGGGAAACGGGCTCATCTTTCCGGCCGGCACATTCAGCATGGGGACGCTCGAGCGCGTGCCGTAGGCGACGCCGCGCGCGATGCGATCCGATCGATCGAGGAGAACGATCTCGAGCGGCCGCGCAACACGTCCGCTCTCTGCGCCGCGAATCAGGCGAATCGCGGTCATCGTTCCACTGAATCCTGCTCCGGCAATGACGGTGCGCATGCCGGCATCATCGGCGCAGACCGGTTGCCGGCGCGGTCGAATGCCGGTGACGAAATCGAGTGCTTCGCGCTCGGTCCTGGAACCGGCGGCCCCTGCGAACGTCACCGCGGTGCGACCGCGAATGTGACCACCCACGCCGTAACGTGATGGTGCGGAGAGGGGAAGCGTTCGGCGTCCGCGTGGCAACCGACACCCAGGCCCAACGCCACGGCGGTCCCCGCGCAAACCTCCCCGCGACTCTCGGGAACGGCGCCTTCGGGATCCTGAAAGGGATCGTCCCTTCGCGACGGCTCTCCATCGCCCCGGGTTGAGGCCTGGCGATGCGAGCCCCGGAGGCCCGTCACCGTTTTGTCACCGGCGAGGAACCACAGCCGATGTCCATCGTTCTCGATCAATTGACCAAGCGGTACGGCGACCACCTCGTCGTGAACCAGGTCTCCCTGGAGATCGCCAACGGAGAATTCTTCGTTCTCCTGGGAGCGAGCGGAAGCGGCAAGAGCACGATCCTTCGAATGATCGCGGGATTGGCGGCGATCGACGGGGGGCGCGTGCTCCTCCATGACCGCGACGTCACCGGACTTCGCCCGCAGGATCGAAACGTCGGGCTCGTGTTCCAGAACTACGCGCTCTTCCGCCACATGACGGTCGCGCAGAACGTGGAGTTCGCGCTCACGGTGCGCAAGACGAGCGCGGACGTTCGGCGCAAGCGGCGCGATGAGCTGCTCGAGCTGGTCGGTCTCGCGGGACTCGGCGGGCGGCTTCCCACGCAGCTTTCGGGCGGGCAACAGCAGCGCGTCGCCCTAGCCCGCGCGCTCGCACACGAGCCTGCGGTGCTGCTTCTCGACGAGCCGTTCGGCGCGCTCGACGCACCCATCCGCGCGGAGCTGCGCCGCTCGCTGCACGCCGTTCATCGCGAGCTCGGCGTGACCACGATCTTCGTCACCCACGATCAGGAAGAAGCGTTCGAGCTGGGAGATCGTGTGGGCGTCATGCGCGCGGGGCGCGTTCTCGAAGTCGGGCCTCCCCAGGAGCTCTACTTCCGCCCGCGCACCGAGTACGTCGCGACGTTTCTCGGAACGTCGAACCTCCTCGTGGGAACCTGCGACGAAGAAGGCGTGAACCTGGGGCCGGTGCGCTTCCCCCTCGGCACGGAAGGCGCGCTCGCCGGATCGCGCCGCGTCCAAGTGCTCTTTCGTCCCGAAGACGTCGCCGTGAAGACCACGGAGGACGCGCTCGGCCGTCCGCTCCTGGGCGAGGGCGTCGTGCTGGAAACGACGTTCGCAGGATCCACCGAGCGCTTGCGTCTCCGGCTCCCGCGGCTTCCGGGCGTGCGTCCGATTTCGCCGCCCGTTCCCTTCGGCGACGACGCGCTCATTCTGGAAGCGTCACGCCCGCAGGATCAGGCGCAGCGTTACCCATTGGCTGCGGGCGATGCGGTGTGGGTCGGGGTGAGGCGTTTGCACGCGCTTCCCGACCCCGGCCTCTCGCTCCTTTTGATCGCCGACGAGACGCCGCAATCGAAGGCCGCGGTGGAGCTGGGGACGGGAATCGCTCGGCGCGCACACGCCCGGGTGAGTGTGCTCGCGCGCGACGCGGACCGCGAGCCCATGCGCACCCGCCTCCAAGCGCTGCGCGAGGGTGCGCGCTCGGGGCTCGCGGCGTTGGATACGCACCATGCCGCGCATCTCCTCGAGTCGATCCTGGATGAGACGAGACGCCGCCACTTCGACTTGGTGGTGCAGGGAAAGCCCGCGCGCGACGGCTACGGCAGTCTGGAGCGCACGCTCTCCACCGGGGATCACAACGTCCTCGTGGTGCCGTCGGCGTGTGCGCTGCCCACCCGCGTGCTGATCTGCGTCGCGGTGGGGGAGCCCGGCAAGGAAGACGTGCGCTTCGCCGGCCAGCTCGCGCGCCACGTCGGCGCGTCGGCGACGATCGCCTGCGTGCTCCCGGAGGGCGCACCCAAGGAGCTGGAGCGTAGCGCGGAGCGTTTTCTCGCCGCAGGCGAGCGCACGCTCTCGCTGCTCGACGTGCCGTCGCGCGCGGTCGTCCGCCGCGGGCCCGTGAAGGAGCAGATCCTCGACGAGCTGCGCACCGGCCAGCACGACCTCTTGGTGCTCGGCGCGCCGCTTCCCAATCGCCGCGGCGTCCTCTCCCTCGACGGATTCGTCGGAGATCTGCTCCACGCCGTCGGCGATCGCCCCGTTCTCATCGTCCGTTCGCACTGAACGCATCGTGATTCACCATGGAGGCCAACGAATGAGTTTCTCGCCGCTCCGCTTCACCATCGGTCGGCTGGTCACGGCTCTCGCGCTCGTCCCCGGCGCCGCCTTCGCGCAGGCGGACTCCGTCTCGGTCGCAGGGACCGAGGATCTCGATCAGCGCATCCGCATCCTGGAGCGCAAGCTGGAGATTCAGGACGAGGCCGCGGCGGAGAAGGCCAAGACCGCGCCCACGTTCACGGCCGGCGGACGGGACGGCTTCTCCTGGAAGTCGGCGGACGGCGCGAATTTCCTGCGCATCCGCGGCTATGCCCACGTGGACGGGCGCATTCTCCACGAAGACGATCGCAATCCTCAGCCGAATACGTTCGCGCTACAGCGCTTCCGTCCGATCATCGAAGCGACGGTCGCGAAGTCGTTCGACATCCGCTTCATGGCGGACTGGAGCCTCGGCGTCGCCAGTCTTCAGGACGGATACATCGAGTACCGGGCGAATCCGAAAGTAAAAATCCGCACCGGGAAGTTCAAGGCGCCGGTCGGGTACGAACGCCTCATGTCGGCGACCGACATTGTGTTCGTGAGCCGCGCGTTCCCCACGAACCTGGTCCCGAACCGCGACGTCGGCTTCCAAGTGTCTGGTGATCTCGCCGGCGGGGTCGTGAACTACGCCGCGGGGTACTTCAACGGCGTCTCCGACGGAGCGAGCGGCGACGTCGACATCAACGATTCCAAAGAGGGCGCCGCGCGGCTCTTCTTCAATCCGTTCAAGAGCTCGATGTCGACATTCCTTTCGGGGCTCGGCTTCGGCATCTCCGGCAGCTCCGGCGCGAACGTGGGCACGCCCACCGCGACCGGGCTCGCGCCGTACCGCAGCCCCGGCCAGGCCACGATCTTCGCGTTTCGCTCCGACGGCCTGGCGGCGGGCACCGTGGTCGCGGACGGGGAGCGGGTGCGCTGGTCGCCGCAAGGACACTGGTCCTACGGGCGGTTCGGCACCTACGCGGAGTACGTGGAGTCGAAGCAGAAGATCCGGCTCGCGGCGAATCGTCTGGAGCACGAATCGCGCGCCTGGCAAGTCACCGGCTCCTTCTTCGTCACGGGCGACACGTACGTGCAGCGTTCGTTCTCGCCCAAGCGTCCGTTCGGCGTCGACGGCGGATGGGGCGCGCTCGCGCTCGACGGCCGCTACGAGAAGCTCAACGTGGAAGGAAGTGCGTTCCCGACGTTCGCGAATCCCGCGACCTCGGTGTCCGACGCCGAGGCGTGGGGCGTCGGGCTCTCGTGGTTCCTGAGCCGCAACGTGAAGTTGGTCGGCGACTACCAGACGACGCAGTTCGAGGGCGGAGCGGCGGCCGCGGTGGGCGGAGACCGCGAAGACGAGAAGGTTTTCATGTTCCGCACGCAGCTCAGCTTCTAACCGGAAGGATGCACATCATGAAGACGAAGATCCGAAGCGCCGTCCTTGTCGTGCTCGCGGCGACGCTGGCGCTCGCCGCTCCGGGGGCGGCCAAGACGAAGTCGTTTCTCAACGTCTCCTACGATCCCACACGCGAGCTCTACGAAGACTATAACAGTGTGTTCGCGCAGATCTGGAAGTCGAAGGGCGGCGAAGAGATCAAGTTCAACCAATCGCACGGCGGCTCCGGCAAGCAGGCGCGCTCCGTGATCGACGGGCTGGAAGGCGACGTGGTCACGCTCGCGCTGGCCGGCGACATCGACGCGGTGGCGAATGCCGGACGCCTGCCGAAGAACTGGCAGACCCGCCTGCCGAACAATAGCTGCCCGTACACGTCCACGATCGTGCTCCTGGTGCGCAAAGGGAATCCCAAGAAGATCGCCGACTGGGGCGATCTCGCCAAGCCGGGCGTCGCCGTGATCACGCCGAATCCCAAGACGTCGGGAGGGGCGCGCTGGAATTATCTGGCCGCGTGGGGCTGGGCGCTGCGTCAGCCGGGCGGAAGCGAAGCGACGGCGAAGGACTTGGTCGGCAAGATCTACAAGAACTGTCCGATCCTGGACACCGGCGCGCGCGCGTCCACGGTGACGTTCATCGAACGCGGGATCGGCGACGTGCTGATCGCCTGGGAAAACGAAGCGCTGCTGGCGACGAAGTCGCTCAAGGTCGGCGAGTTCGAGATCATCGTGCCGTCGATCTCGATTCTGGCCGAACCCCCCGTCGCCTGGATCGACAAGGTCACCTCGAAGCGCGGGACGGAAGCGCTCGCGAAAGCGTATCTCGAGAATCTGTACACGCCCGAAGGTCAGGAGATCGTCGCGAAGCATTTCTATCGGCCGCGCAACGAGGCGGTGGCCGCAAAGTACGCGAGCCAGTTTCCCAAGACCACGATGCTCACCATCGACAAGGACTTCGGCGGCTGGGCCAGCGCGCAGAAAACCCACTTCGCGGACGGCGGCGTCTTCGATCAGATCTATCAAGCCGGCCGCTGAGAGGAATCGCTCGTGCAGAATCGACGCGATCGCGTGCTTCCGGGATTCGGGCTCTCGCTCGGATTCACGCTCGCGTACCTTTCACTGCTCGTCTTGATTCCGCTGTCCACCGTTGCCTTGAAGAGCGCGACGCTGGGGCCCGTCCAATTCTGGGAGACGGTGACGTCGCCGCGCACGCTGGCGGCGTTCCGTCTCTCGCTGGGCACGGCGTTCGTCGCCGCGCTCGTCAACGGGGTGTTCGGCGTCCTGGTCGCGTGGGTTCTGGTGCGCGACCAATTTCCAGGAAAGCGCCTCCTGGACGGCCTCGTGGATCTGCCGTTCGCGCTTCCCACCGCGGTCGCGGGAATCGCGCTCACCACCCTGTTCGCGAAGGACGGATGGTTCGGGCGGTTTCTCGAGCCGCACGGCATCTCGGTCGCGTTCACGCCGCTCGGGATCATCGCGGCGCTCACGTTCATCGGGCTTCCTTTCGTGGTGCGCACGGTCCAGCCGGTGCTCGCCGATCTGGAGCCGTCGATGGAGGAAGCTTCGGCGAGCCTCGGGGCGGGGCGTTTCGAGACGTTTCGGCGCGTCGTGTTCCCCGAGATTCGTCCTGCGCTTCTGACCGGAATGACGATCGCGTTCGCGCGCGGCCTCGGTGAGTACGGTTCGGTCGTATTCATCTCCGGCAACATGCCCATGAAGACGGAGATCACGCCGCTCCTCATCATGATCAAGCTCGAGCAGTACGATTACGCGGGGGCGACGGCGATCGCGTTCGTCTTTCTGCTCGCGTCGTTCATCCTCTTGTTCGCGATCAACTGGATCAATCGAGGCGCATCGTCGGTGCGGAGGGCATCGTGATCGGCGCAGCCCGGCCCGCCGTGGGAGGATCTCGCGCCGCACGGTGGACGCTCCGCGCCGCGGCGATCGGATTCCTCTCGGTGTTCCTGGTCGTCCCGCTCGTTCTGGTCTTCGCGTCGGCGTTCCGCGACGGACTTTCGGGTTACTTCCAAGCGATCACCGATCCCATCGCCGTGGCTTCGGTGAAGCTCACCGTGATCACTGCACTCGCCGTGGTGCCGATGAACGTGCTGTTCGGAATCGCCGCCGCCTGGGCGATCGCGAAGTTCGACTTTCCGGGACGAAGGCTCTTGGTGACGCTGATCGATCTGCCCTTCAGTGTGTCGCCGGTCATCTCCGGAATGGTGTTCGTGCTTCTGTTCGGAGCGCAGGGAATTTTCGGGCCGTGGTTCCAGGAGCACGATCTCAAAGTCGTGTTCGCGCTTCCGGGGATCATCCTGGCGACCGCGTTCGTCACCGTGCCCTACGTCGCGCGCGAGCTGATTCCGCTCTTGGAGTCCCAGGGCAACGATGCCGAAGAAGCATCGCTCACGCTGGGCGCCTCCGGATGGCAGACGTTTCGCCGGATCACGCTCCCCAAGATCAAATGGGGACTCCTCTACGGCATAGTGCTGTGCAACGCTCGGGCGATGGGGGAGTTCGGGGCGGTCTCGGTCGTGTCCGGGCACATTCGCGGCCAGACCACCACGATTCCGCTCAACGTGGAGATCCTCTACAACGAATATCAATTCACGGCCGCGTTCGCGGTGGCGTCCCTGCTCACGTTCCTCGCGGTGGTGACGCTCGTGGTGAAGAGCGTGCTTGAATGGAGCGGAGAGACTCGTCGTGGCACGCGAAAGGTGTAGACTGCGAGCCGAATCGTCATGACAAAATTCTTGCGCGCCATGCTGCGCGTTCTCGGGCTCGAAAAGCTCCTCGTTCTGCTGGTTGCAGGGCTCGTCGCCCTGGCGGTCGCGGTGGTCGCGGCGTCGGCGGTGTCGCGGCTGGAGCGGATGGCACGCGAGGAGACCATCGCCCGCGCGAAGCTCGCCGGGGCGAGCGCCGCCGAGGTGGTGAGCCGCATGGCCGACGAGACGCTGGTCTCGGCGCGGCTCCTGGCGGAGCGTCCCACGCTGCGCCGCCTCGTGGAATCTCGCGATCTCGCCGCCCTCGTTCCGTTCATCGACCGGTTTCGCGAGACCAGCGGGCTTTCCGGATGTGCCGTGCTGCGCGACGACGCGATCGTGGTCCAAGTGGGTGTACCGCTGCCTTGGACGGAAATTGCACAGGAACAAGGGGCTCACGAGGGCCGCTTCCTCTCCTCCACGAGCTCCGATTCGACGATCGTGCTCGGCGCTTCGGCCGCGGTCCCTGCGCTCGATGGAACGAGCGTGCTCGTCGCCCGACTGCTCGACGAGGAGGCGGCGCAGAAGATCGCCGCCCAAACCGGCCATCCGATCGAGCTGCTCTCGCGCGGCGAAGTGCTGCGATCTTCCGAGAATCCGCGGCAGGCACTTCGCCGCCGTGGGATCGAATGGGAAGAGACCCAGGTCGGCGCCATTCCGGACGCGGGGATCGTCGCGGTCGTCGCGCCGCTTCGTGCGCCGGGAGGCGAGATCATCGGCGTCGCCGAATCGTCGATCGACGAGCGCGAGGCCTCGGCGTCGGTGCGCCGTTTCGCGCAGTGGGTGGCGCTGATCTCGATCGGCGTTGCGCTCTTGGGCGCGCTCGGCGGGGCCTTGATTGCGCGCCGTCTGGTCGCCCCGGTGGAGCGGCTCACGCAGGCCAGCGCGCGCATCGGCCGCGGAGATCTCGCGACCCCCATCCCGCGCATCGCCGGGCGCGAAGTCGGCGCGCTCGCGTCCACCATGGAAGAAATGCGCTCCAAGCTCCTGCGGCTCATGGCAGAGCTGCGCCGCCGCCGTGCCGAGGCCGACTCCATCCTGGGCGGAATCGCGGAGGGAGTCTTCTCCGTCGACAGCGAGCGCCGGATTCGCTACATGAATCCGCAGGCGGCCGCCGCGCTCGGAATCAACGTGGACGGTGCGCTCGGCCGGTTCTGCGGCGACGTGCTGCGCCCCGTGGATGCACTCGGGCATCGCCCCTGCGAAGAGAGCTGCCCGATCGTGCACGCGCGCTTTCGCGGAACGGCCACCGCCACCGAGCATCTGATCACGCACGACGGAGGTCGGCGCACCGTCGTGATCACCAGCGCCGCGCCGCTCTCGGATGTCGGGCGATCCGGAAGATCCGGCCCAGGAAGCGGCACAAGTGCAGGTGATCCGGGACGAAACTCCGATCGAGTCGGCGCGGCGAATGCGCGACGCGATCCTCGCGAACGTGTCGCACGAGTTCCGCACGCCGCTCGCGGCGCAGCTCGCATCGCATCGAGCTGCTGCGCGACCGGCTTCCGGACCTCGGCGCCGACGAGACGCGCGAGCTGGTGCTCTCCATCGAGCGCAGCACGGTGCGGCTCACGCAGCTCATCGACAATTTGCTGGAGAGTGTGCGCATCGAGGCGGGGCAACATTCCATTCGCCGCCAGCCGGTCGCCCTCGACGAAGTGGTGGAAGAGGCCGCCGACATGGCGGCGCCGCTCTTCGCGCAGCGCGGGCAAGTGCTCGAGGTCGATCTCCCGTATCCTCTCGCCGGTGACCGGAGATCGCGACCGCCTTCTCCAAGTGTTCGTGAACCTCTTGGGAAACGCGAACAAGTTCTCCCCGGCGGGTTCCACGATCCGCGTGGGCGGGGAGACGCAGGAAGGTGCAGTGACGCTGTGGGTGGAGGATGAAGGGACGGGGTGGCGCCGCACGACGCCGAAGCGATCTTCGAGAGATTCACGCGATCGAGCGGAGAGGAGCCGGCGGAGAGCGGCATGGGGCTCGGCCTTTGGATCGTGAAGTCGATCGTCGAGCGGCACGGAGGGCGCGTCCAGGTGCGCGCGGCGGAGAATTCGGGGGCGCGATTGTGCATTACGCTTCCCTTGGGAAGCACAGCGTGAAGATTCTCGTCGTCGACGACGACCTCGACTTGCTGTCGATCATCTCCTTTTCGCTTCGTCAGGCCGGCTATGTCGCGGTCGAGGCCAAGGACGGACGCGCGGCGCTCGCCGCGTTCGAGAAAGAGCGTCCCGATCTCGCGATTCTGGACGTGAACATGCCGCACGTGAACGGGCTCGACGTGCTGAAGCGCGTGCGCAGCGAAGGGGTTACCACGCCGGTTCTTCTTCTCACCGTGCGATCGAGCGAGGCCGACCAGGTGCAAGGCCTCGATCTGGGGGCGGACGATTACCTGACGAAGCCGTTCAGCCCGCGCACTCTGTTGGCTCGCGTGCGCGCGCTGTTGCGGCGCGCAGGAATCGAGCGGCCCGCACCGCTCGCCGCGGGGGACTTCACGCTCGACGCCGACCGCCAAACGGTGTCGGTGAAAGAGGCCGAGCCGGTGCGTCTCACCGCGATGGAATTTCGGCTTCTGCATCTTTTGATGGCGAACGCGGGACGCACGCTCACCGCGGAGCGCATCACCGGACACGTGTGGGGCTATCGCGGGATGGGGGACAAGCAGCTCTTGAAGCAGCTGGTCCATCGTCTGCGGCGCAAGATCGAGCCCGACGCGTCGGCGCCGGCATACCTCGTCGCCATCGCGGGGATCGGGTACGTGCTGCAGACAGAGCCGGAAGAGAAATGAAGAGCCCCCGGCGGGATCCGCCGAGGGCTTTCTTCGTTCAGCGGTATTCCGCTTTGACCTGTCCCCAGCTCGCCGCGTCCACCGAGACGGGTCCCATGCCGATCGGCACATTGGGGCAGCCGCCGTCCCACGTGGGAAGCGTGGTGCCATCCCCGCAATGTGCGATCGCGTAGATCGCCGCTTCCTGAATCGTCACGATTCCCTCGCCGCTGGTATCCGCCGCACCGTTCAGCCCCTCGGCGAAGCACGGCGTGAACACGCCCGGAGTGCCGCAGTCCGTTCCGGTCGTGGACGTGATCGTGCAGACCCGATCGTCGAGTGCGTTGATCTCCTCGGCGAACTTCCCGGATGCGCAGGAATCCAGGATGAGGAGCGTGCGATCGATCTCATCTCCCAAGGGACCCAGCACGCCGTCCGGCGTGAGCCGCGTGCAATCCGGTCCCACCAGCGCCCCGTCCACGAGCGGCTCCCCGAGTCCCGAGAAGTACACGATGTACACCTTCGGATCCGGCGGGATGTTGGACTCGATGTCGGTCGCCATCTCGATGCCGATGCGGTTCTCCACGGTGACGATCGAGTAGCCCGCGTTCGAGAGCGCGCCGTTCATGAGCACGAGATCGTTCGGAACGGTGGGAAAGTCCTCCGAGCATTTGTTCTCGTAATCGGAATTGCCGATGAGGAGTGCGTTGTTCTGCGCCGACACGGCTGCCGGCGAAACGAGGACGGCCGCGATGAGCCAGCCGATCCGAGAAGAGTCATGTCGCGTTGTCTTCATCATCCACCCCCTTGCCGGCACGGGATCGTACCGGACAAGGGGGAAACTAGCAGGAGAGCGGCCGTCGCGCGACATGGGACGCGGGGCTTCGCAACCCCTGGCTGACGCGGCGAGGTCCCGCCGACGCTATCTCCAGTCGCCGGCCGCGAGAAAATTCCCCCAGAGAAACGGGTGCGGGATCGCGCCTTTCGCCCGCAATCGGTCCAGAACGGCACGGCTCGCCGCCGAGGCCGCGCGATCGGTGGTGAGCTCCCGATCGAGACGGCCGGCGTAGAGCTCCCGGATCCACTCGCGCGCGGAGTCGTCGTCGACGGGCCAGAGCGTCATGAGGATCGTGCGCGCTCCGGCCACGCGAAACGCGCGGCGCAGCCCGAACACTCCTTCCCCGGCGACCGATTCGCCGGCGCCGCTCTCGCACGAAGAGAGCACCGCCCACTCGGCGCTGGAGAGATCGAGAGAGGCGATTTCCTCCGCGGTGAGGATTCCGTCCTCTTCGTTTTCGCCGGCGGCGTCGCGAAGGTTCGATCCCGCGAGCGCGAGCCCGGAGGCCAGCGGCGCGCGACACGAGGCGTCGAGCACGAAGCTGTGGGTCGCGAAGTGGAGGACGCGATTCCCCGGAGCCGCAGCTTTCACGCGGGGCTCGGAGGCGTCGGATCCCTCGAGACGAACGACCGGTCCACGTTTCGCACTCTTCCAAATGGATCCGACCTCGCGGGCCTCGCGCGAGGATCCGGGCAAGGGCGCGAAGCGCAGCGTGGCGAGCTCGGCACAATCCGGAAGCGCACCGCGAAGCGGAATCGTGCCCGGAAGAACCGAGGAGGCGACGACGGCCCTCGTCTTGGAACCATTCAGCGACGCGAAGAGGCTCGGATCGTCGAACCGCGGTCCGCCGACCACGAGCATTCCATCGTCCGGCGAAGAAGAACCGCCCGCCGGCGTCCCCGCGAGAAGAACGAGATCTCGCTCCGCGGCCGCATAGTGAATCGTCTCGACGCGATCGAGAAGAAAATCGCTCTCCGCGACGGGGAGCGCCGCGAAGCTCGTGAGGTGGAGCGCCGCGTCGGGAACGAGAAAGAGACGACGCGCCTCCTGCACTCGGGGCTCGATCGGCGTCCACACCAGCTCCCGGAGCTCGGCTCCCCGCGCGCGCGCGTCGCTCGCCGCCCGCAGCTCGTCGCGCTTCGCTGCGTGCGCGCTCCCCCGGACGGCGCGATTCCACTCGGCGACGGCGCTGTCGATCGCGGCGCGCGCTCCGAGCCCGACGACGAGGATCGCGTCGGCGCCGGCGCGCTTCACGAACGCGAGGTATTCCGCGCCGCGCTCGGGGTGCGTGAACGCGACGAATGAAACGATCGCGCTCGCTTCGGGGAGCGCACCGGCGACCTCCGCGAGACCGATTCGCTCCGCGGCATGCTGCTCGCGCGGCGAGACTCCGCGCGCGGCCAGCGCGCGCTCGGCCTCGTCGCGCGCGCGGCGGGCCTCTTCGATGTGCGCCGAATCGCCCGCGGCATTCTCGCCCGTCCCGCGGACGATGAGCCCCGCCAGCCGGCGTCGCGCGGACTCCAGCTCCATCGCGAGCTGCGCGGTCTGGGGATCCTTCGCTCCCACCATCGTCCGATGGCGCTCGGCCATTTCGTCGAGAACGAGCGCGCGCGAACGAACCACCGCGTCCCAAGTTGCGCGCACCGTTTCCGGCGTGGGGTGATCGACTGCGACCGCGAGCGCGATGCTCGATCCCGAAGCGCGAATCGCGTCGTAGCGCAGCGCATCTCGCTCGGGAAGCACGCTCGCCGTTTCCCGCAAGTGCTCCCGGCCGATTCTCTCCGCGCGCAGCGCAGTCTCCAGCGCTTCGCTCGATTCACCGCGCTTCCAGAGCACGCCGGCGAGGCCCGCGAGACTCGCGGCAAGATCCGGATGCGATGGGCCGAGCGTCCGCTCTTGGACCTGGGCCGCGCGCACGAACAGCTCTTTCGCGCGAGCGCTCTCTTCCAAGCCGGCGTACGCCTGGGCGAGGTGGCCCATCGAAGTCGCGGCCGAGCGGGCTCTCCGCGCCCAAGTGCTTCGTGCGGATATCGAGCGCGCGCTCGGCATCGCGGCGCGCGGCGGGGAAGTCCCCCGCGTCGCGAGCGATCTCGGAAAGATCGGAGAGAGAGAAGGCGACTTCGAGCGCATCCTCGCCGAGCGCCTTCTCTTGCACGGCGAGCGCTTCCTCCAGGAGCGGGCGGGCCAGCTCGTCGCGGCCGAGCTCGTGCTCGATCCGTCCCAGGTTCGCGGTCGCCTGCGCCGTGCGTGCATGATCAGGACCGAGAGCTTCCGACCAGATCGATCGCGCGCGCGCATAGAGATCCCTGGCTTCCTCGAGATTCCCCATCGCCGCGCGAATCGACGCGAGCGTGTTCAGATCCGAAGCGAACGTTGCATGCGCGGTTCCGACCGCCTGGCGGTCGATCGCCACGGCCCGCTCCGCATGCTCCAGTGCGGCAGGGAAGTCTCCGAGGAGCTCTTCGATCACGGCCAAGTGCTGGTGGGCTTGGGCGGTGACGACGGAGTCGTCGCCGTAGTGCTTCTTCGCGAGCGCGAGCTCCCGCTCGAAGAGCGCCTTCGCCCGCACGCGGTCGTCCGCCGAGGTCACCGCATTCGCCAGTCCCGACACGTTGGCGATGACCTCGCGGCTCTCCGGCCCGAATGCCCGCTCCCGAATCGCCAGCGCTCTCTCCTGGAGCCGGATCGCTTCGTCCAGGCGATCCTGATCGCGATAGACGTTCGCGAGATTCCCGAGCACGAGGGCGACGGTTTCGTGCTCCTCTCCGTTCGCTTGCGACAAGAGGGCGATCGATCGCTCGTAGGCGCGCTCGGCATCGTCCAGGCGCCCGAGTCGATGCAACGAGGTGCCCATTCCGTTCAGCGTGTCGCCGAGCCCTGCAGCTTCGGCGGGCAGAAACCGCTCCTGGATCTTCAGCGCCTTTTCGTAGATGGGCAGCGCACCTTTGTAATCGCCGTTGATGCGCGTGATCGTCGCCAGAACGTAGAGACTTCCCGCGAGCTCGGGCGATCCCGGCTGCTGCGCCGTGCGATTGCGCACCGCTCGCTCCGCGAGAGCGACGGTTTCGGCATCCTTCGTCTTTCGTTGCTTCCAGAGCGACCGAACCAGCACGTCAATCGCATCCGCGGACTGCAGGGATTCGGGCCCGTGCGTGGAGTCGGATTCGGCGACACGCTCGCGGGCGAGCGCCGCGGGATTCTCCTCCTCCGCGCCGGCCGAGAGCGCGCCGGGCGGGGAGACGAGCACGAGGGTCGAGATCATGACGAGAGCGAACGCACGGATTCGGTCCATCGAATACGATTCTACGATAAGATGTGAGGCGAAAGGATCGGCGCAGACGCCAAATGAGTGAAACGCAACCCTCGATGCGCGCGGGAGCCTCGTGGCTCGGTCCGTTGCGCGAGCGACTTCTCGAAGTCGCACGTCGGCGGGTTCCCGGCGAGGTGGTCGAAGACGTGGTCCAGGAGGCGCTCACCGTGATCCACGAGAAGGGCTCGGGCTCCGATGCAGACGCCACAGGGCCGCCGCCCCTACCTTGGTGCTTCCGGGTGCTCCGGAATGTCATCGGAAATCACTATCAAAAGCAACGCACGCGAGACCGTGCCTCTCGCCCCGGCGCGGCGGAGCACGCCCGCATCGTGGAAATGCACGCGCGATCCGTGCAGCCGACCCCTCTCGAGGCATTGGAACAGTTCGAGCTCGCGCGTCTCCTGGAAGACTCGATCGACGAGCTGGCGAATCGAGACGGAGAGTGCGGGCGACTCTTGCGCAGCGCTCTCGGGCGTCCGGAGCCGAAACCTTCGCCCGTCGTCGCGCCGGCGTCACGCGGGGGCACGTCGACGGATTACGTGCGCGCCTTCCGCTGCCGGCAGCGGCTGAAAGAGATTCTCCTTCGCCGTGGGTATGCGGCGTGACCCGCGGACCGGAGGACATGGGTGCTTCCCGTGAGCTGACCGCGGAAGAAAGCGAGAGATTGTCTCGCTATCTGACCGGAGAGATGACGGGGGAGGAGCGCTCGCGCATGGAGAAGGAGATCCTCTCGGATTCTCGTCTCTCCGAAGCGCTCTATGCCGATTTGAATCTCCGGGAATCGATCGCGTCCGTCGACGACGTGACCCGGGCCCGCGCCCGGAATGAGGGCGCGCGTGCCCAGTCCGAAAGGCGGTGGCTGCGCCTGGCGGTTCCCGCGGCGGCGCTCGTCGTGCTCGCGGCGCTGATCCCGCGGTTCTTCGAGCAGGACGAGGGAGAGACCCGCCGGCTCCGCTCACCAGTCCCCGCGGATCGACCGGCCGCACCTTCCAAGCGTCCGTCCGCGCCGTCCCCGGCGCAGGGGGTTGCCGCGCTCTTTCCCACCGGGTTCGTTCGACGAGTCGCCGAAGCGCTTCGTCTGGACCCGGGATCCCGCGGCGACGGCGTATCGAATCGAGATCTCGGAGGAATCCTCGCGGATCGTGTTCACCACGGAAACGCCGGAGACTTCCCTCGCGTTTCCCGCCGCGCTCGCGGCCAGCTCCGGCAAGATCCTCAGCTGGCGTGTCCTGCCGCTCCATGGCACGGAAACCGGTCCGCCTTCCGCGCCGCTCCGATTCCAATTCGGGCCCTGAGCCGTTCTGGCCTCGGTGCCGCCCGCGGCGATGAAAGACTTCGCGTTCTCGTCAAACAACTCCGGAAACATCACTCGATTTTCACTTCGCGATTTTCCGGAGGTCTGGTCATGGAGTCTCGGTTCGCCCCCCGTCGATTCGTCTCGTCCGCCGTCCTCGCGCTGGCTCTCGGGGCGGCTTCCGCTCCGCCGGCGTTCGCCGCGTTCCTCAACTGGAACAACCCCGCAGGAGGGCAAGCCTCGGTCGCTTCCAATTGGAGTCCCGCACAGGTTCCGGTCGCCGGCGACGTCCTGCAATTCAATCTGAACAACTTGTACACGGTGTCCTTCAATGCTTCGACGCCGGCGTCCTCGCAAATGCTGTTTCGCGACGGAAACGTGTCGATGTCGTTTCTCTCCCCGCACACGGTCTCGCAGGTGATCCGGCTGGGTGACACTCCCGACGACACCGTCATCACCCGGCTCAACAACGGAACACTCACGGCGAACAGCTTCGTCGTCGTGGGCGACCAAGGCGACAGCGACGCGACGCTCATGGTTCGCACCGCGAACATGATCCTGAG
This sequence comes from uncultured Gemmatimonadales bacterium, assembly GCA_963725045.1. Classification (GTDB taxonomy): domain Bacteria; phylum ARS69; class ARS69; order ARS69; family ARS69; genus CAVRWY01. The sequence continues at coordinate 259,145 of CAVRWY010000015.1, read as the reverse complement.
CATTCAGGGGGCGACGAGCGATCTCGCGGTCGGCAACTTCGGGAAGGGCACGCTGATCGTGGAGAGCGGAGGCTCGGTCGAAGTGTCCGACGACGTGCTCATCGGCGCGAACACGAACTCGGAAGGGTACGTCCTCGTGGAAGGGAGGAGCGTCGTCCCACTCGTTCCTTCGAATCTCGTCACCACCACTTCCACTTCGGACATCTTAGTCGGCGCGACCGGGTACGGGGAGTTGGCCGTCGAGGCCCACGGCATGGTCTTCTCGTCGGGAGATCTCAAGATCGCCCCGAACGATCTTCCCTTCTTCGACGGTAACGCGATCGTCACCATCGGAGGCGGGACCGGCGGACTCGCGACCCTCACCGTCGATCAAGATCTCGACCTCGCCACCGGAGGGACGGGCGGCGGCGGGATCGGCACTCTCAACGTGCTCTCCAACGGAGTCCTCGAGGTCCATGGAATGAGCCGGATCGGGGGATTCGGTAATTCCGACGCGATCTTCAACATCGCCGGTAGTACGACCGGTGGAAACTTCACGAGCACGAACCTGGCGATCGATGAAAACGCCGTTTTCAATTTCCCCAGCGGAAGAGTCACCGTCGACGGCGGAACGCTGACCACGGATGGAGAACCGCTCACGGTCAACAGCCCGACCGGGAGCGCGCTCATCGGCCCGATCTTCAAGCTCACGAACGGCGGAACGGCGAGCCCGCCGGATACGGGATCGTCGCCGTACTCCATTCGAGCGGGGACGACCGGCTTCGGAATCGTGGCGGCCGACAACGGCGGTGTGTGGACGCCGACGGACGACGTCATTCTCGGAGAATCGACGGGCGGCGTCGGAATCTTGCAGTTGTCAAACGGCGGGAAGGTCGCGGGAAATTTCACGACCATCCAGGTCGGACTCGATGGGACCGGAACCGCCAACGTCGTCTCCGGGGGGCTGATCGACGTCGCGCTCCTCCAAGTCGGCACCGACTTCAACGGCGTGGGAACTGTGAACGTCGACGGATCGGGATCCGACATCACGCTGGCGAACAGTTTCACTTTGGGGGCGGGCGTCGCGGCACCGGAGCCGGTCAGCGTGCTCTCGCTCACGAACACCGGGACGGTGAACGTGGAAAGCCCGAGCAGCGTCTCGATTATCCAAGGAAGCGGCGGCCTCTCCGTCGCATCCGGCGCCCAGGTCACGACCGCCGGGGACATCTGGGTGCTCAGCGGGGAGATCAATCTGAATCAGGGATTCGTCGTCGCTGATTCAATCCTGATCGGCCAATTCGGAAGCGAGCTCAACGGCGTCGGTTTTATCGCTGCCGACGTGACGAATGCGGGCATCACCGCACCGGGGTTCTCGGCCGGCGAGCTGGAGATCATCAGCGGCTCGTTCGTGCAGCCCTCGACCGGCAAGCTCCGCATCGAGCTCGGCAAGCACTCGGCCGGGGAGTGGGACGTGCTCTCAGTTTCCGGGCCCGCGACTCTGGGCGGAACGCTGGAGCTCACCCAGCTGCCCACGTACAGCGGTGCCGTCGGCGACGTGTTCACGATCATGACGTTCACCTCGCGCACAGGAACGTTCGCGAGCGTGACTCTGAACGGCGGACCGCTCTCCGGATTCAATCTCGACTACACCTCGACGAATGTGACGCTCAAGGTCACCGGCGCGACGGATGCGCCGGACCTCGCCGCCCTGCCCTCGGAGATCGGGCTCGTGGGCTGGCGCACTCCGGCCGGCGGCACACTCGAGCTGTCGCTTCCGTCGGAGTCCGACGTGCGGCTCTCGTTCTTCGACGTGACCGGGCGCGAAATCGGCGTGCTCCGCGAAGGGCGCACCGCCGCGGGCCGTCATCGTTTCGATCTGGGGAGCTCGCGTTCGCTCGCGAGCGGGATCTACTTCGGGCGCGCAGTCGTCCAAACGAACGGTGGGGGCGAAGTTCGCACCGCCAGAATCCCGATCATTCGCTGACGCCTCATCGCGCGTTGCTCAGCAATGGTGCCTCGCTTGCCGGCAGCGCGGCGAGGCACCGCTCGACGGCGGCGTCGAGCGACTTCGAAAGACCCTCACGCGAGGGCGGATACGTCTGGGCGATGCGATACGCGCACAGCGCCTCGTCCATGAAGCCGAACGTCTCGTAGTCGAGCCCCCACACGAAGTAGAAGTAGGCCTCTTCCGCGGGAGGCGCGCCGTCCTTTCGCACCAGCGCCTTCGGACCGATCGGGGCGTCGCGAAGTGCGAACGGCTTTCCCGCGCTCGGATTCGCATAGAGCACGAGATCGGGATCACCGTGAGCGTCGTGGCCGAACTCCTGGACCCGCCGGAAACGCGCGTCGAGATCCGCGTAGAACGCGACCTGCTGCGGGAAACGCGCGGGGTCGCGAAGATAGCGGGAGCGAACTCCGCTCGTGGTCATCACCAGGTCGGCGTCGGGATAGAGCGCCAGATCATAGAACGGTGCGGATCGCTCCGGGCCCACCTGGAACATCGGGAGCTGGAGCTCGGCCAGCACGATACGTTTCTGTAAATCGGCGCCGACTTTCGCGCGGACGTCCGAGTCCAACCGGACGAACTCCACCGTGTCGAAGAAGTCCGGGCCGCGCGGTTCCACGAGAACGAACGTGCCCGTCGGACAGCGCGCTTCGATCCATCGCTTTGCGGTGGTGCGCGCGTCGATCGGAGCTGCGCGGCTCGAATGGACGGAAGTGCCGAACGAAACGAGCACGAATCCCGCGAACGCGGAAATCAACGCGGTGCGCGCGAAGCGCGGCAGCCGCTGCGGCGCACCCTCGGGGGAGTCGCGGGCGAGGAGCGCCGCACCGAAGACGAGGAGTGCAGGAAGCACGAACAGGAGATAGCGGTCCGCGACCATCGTCCAGGACATGAGGATGCCGAGCGTGACCAAGACGTGGCTTCCCAAGACCCAAGCCCAGGTGCGCCTCTGGGCCGCGGCGACCACCACTCCCGCCAGGACAATCAGCGCGAGCGGCCAGCCGAGCGCATCGTTCGTCAGGATCTTCGCGTAGGTTTCCACCGCTCCTTTTTCTTCGCCGCCGAAGTGTCCGAGCGTCATGTGCTCGCGCTCCGTGGCCAGGTCGTGCCACGCGCGGCCCGCGTCCAAGATCACGAACGGCGACGTCAGCGCGAACGCCAAGATCGCCGCGCCGTATGCGACCGAGAGAGAGAGGAGGGCGTCTTTCCGCGTTCTCGGGGGGCGCGCCGCCAAGAAGTGCGCGACCGCGACGGGAATCGCGAGAAACGCCCCCGTGTATTTGGCGGAAGCGGCGAGTCCGAGCGCGAGTCCGGCGCGCAGCGACGCTCCTTTTCCCGAGCGCCTCGTCACGAGGATCGACTCGATCAGGGTCCACGTCGCGAATGCGGCGAGCGGAACGTCCACCTCGACTCGCTGCGATTCGTGCACGTGCAGCGGATCGAGCAGGAGGAAGAGAGCGGCGAGCACCCCCGCGGCTCGTCCGGCAGCGACACGTCCGAGCACGTACGTCGCGGCGACGGTCGCGGCGCCGAACACGGCGGTGACCGTGCGCGCGGTGAGAAAGAACGGCGCCCGATCCATCGCGAAGAGGACGCGGAAGTCGAGCGTCGATTCGATGCGGCCCGTCGCCTGCAAAATCAAATAGAGAATTCCCTGACCGAGCATCTGGACGTAGAAGACGAGGCTCGGATAGTGGAAGAACCGCGGATTCGGATCGAGCGAGCGCTCCGGACCCCAGCCGCTCATCTCCCACGCTTTCCACATGGGGGTCGCCTCTTCGTAGAAGTCGGTCTCTCCCCACCCGAGCCCGTGCAAGCGGACGGCGAGAGCGGCCGCGAAGAATGCGCCGGCCAGGACGATGTCCAGATGCCGGGGCGGAGGCTTGGTCACAGGGGGACCTCACGCAGAGAGAAATACGCGCTCGATGAACCACCACAGGCCGGCGGCGGCGACGACCACGGACCCGACCTGGGCCACCCGCCGGGCGGCCTCGGGTGCGATCCGACGCAAGAATGCCATGAGCGGGGCCACCAAGACGATGATGCACGCTTGGCCGATCTCCACCCCGGCGTTGAAGGAGAAGAGCGCCCAGCCGATCGATTTCCCGGGAAGCCCGAATTCGCGAAGCACGCTGGCGAAGCCGAAGCCGTGCACGAACCCGAACGCGAACGCGAGATGCGCGCGCAGATCGCGGCGTCCGGGCTTGGCGCGCAGGTTGTCGAGGCCCACGTAGACGATGCTGAGCGCGATCAGCGGCTCGATCACGCGCGACGGTGGATTCAAGATGCCGAGCGTCGCGAGCGTGAGCGTGATCGAGTGGGCGATGGTGAATCCGGTCACGATCTTGAGCAGACGCCCCACGCTTCCGCCCAAAAGCATGAGCCCCACGATGAACAAGATGTGGTCGGGACCGATGAAGATGTGGTGGACGCCGGAGGCAACGAAGCGGCGCACGATGTGGAGCACGTCGTTGCCGCGATCGAGCCGGAATCGGACGCTGCGCTGATCCTTGTTGAAAAAGTCCTCGCGGAGAACTTGGCCGTCGCTGCGAACGTCGAGGATGGTGAGGTGCAGGGGATCGTAGGGAAACAAGAGGCCTTCGATCTCCAGCGATTTCGCCGGGTGCTCCAGCGGATAGCGGATCCGCAGCGTGATCGCAGCCGATTCCGAGTTGGGCGCGATCCCTTCCAGCTGGCCCACGACGGGGCGGCCATCGGCCGCGATGGTGAGCCGCTCCTGCACGAGCGCGAAAATCGAGGCTTGGTTGCGCTGAACGAAATCGATGTCGAGAAGTGAATCTTCCGGTGCGGAAGGACCGAGGTCGTGGGCGACGTCGATGACGTGAGCGCTGACCCGTGCCGAAAGCGCGTCCGGCCCTGCGTCCAGATCGATCGTGCTCATGGGGAGGTCGTGGGCTCGCGCGGACGGCGGTGACGCGAGCACGGCTGCGGCGAGTGCCCCGGCGAATCGAAGCGCGCGTCCCGTGCGGCGCATCCCCAGCGAGCCGGCGCGATTCTTCATCCGTGGCGAATGACGAACGCCATGGCGATGTTCAAGAGCACGTGCGCCACCGCCAGGCCGGCGACGTTGCGGGTCTTGAGCGCAACCACGTCTCCGGCCACTCCGAGGAAGAGGAAGAGCCCGCGCGCCGGCCACAGTCCCATGCAGCGCGAGAGCAAGTCGATTTCGTACACGTGTCCCAGAAACCAGATGACGTTCTGCATCACGATCGCCAATGCGACGGGACCGAACTCGGCGAGCCCGAGCAGAATGTAGCCGCGCGTCGCGAAGTCCGTCCCCGCGGCGTGGAGACCCATGACCAGAACGATGGCCACGGCGACCCAGGGCTCGGCGCGGGCCAGCGGGTGGCGGGTGAGCAGCGGATCGTCGGAGCAGGTGAGGAACGCGGCGAGCGCGATTGCATACAGCGCGCATCCGCCGATCAAGCTGGGGACGAACCCTCGCATGGAGAAGCCCAAGCGAGCGGGCGAAAGCCCCAGCCACTTCCACGCCGCGAGGTAGGGGAGAACGATCGCGAAGACGGTTTGCAAGAGCGTCGTGGCGAGCTTGTGTCCGATCGGATGGCGCGGGAGCGGAAGCCGGAGTCCGACGATCCACGCCCAGGTCAGCGCGACTCCCCCCACGAAGAATGCGAGCAGCAAGACGATGCGAACGATTCTCGCGCGCAGGGTCGCGGGCGGATCGTTCCGGGTCATCAATGCGTGAACGCGGTGTACACGTGGTATTGGAACGCGTCGAAGTCGTCCTGGCGAACTCGGAAGCCGATCCGCGCCGGCCCCAGGATCGTCTCGAACCCCATCTGGACCGAGTGATTGCGGGAGCCGCCGCCGATGTCGATGAGCACCTGCGAGAACGGGCGAAAGCTCGCGCCCGCGGCCACGTGTCCGCCTTCATCGTCGACCGAGGTCTCGATTCCCGCGTGCATGAGCTGCCACGACACGGCGGCTTGTACGACGAACGTGCGCGGATTCATCGGACTGTTCCAGAAGTCGTCGTCGATTTCCTCGCCGGCGAGCGCGTATCCCGCGGCCGCGAGGCGAAGCCAGTGCGTCGCGTCCACGGTCGCGGCCACGTCGAAGTCGGTGATGTCCTGCGTCGTGATCTGTCCATCCTCGCCGGGGATCTCGTCGCGGATCTCGTCGCGGCGAATGGAACCGCTCACTCCCACGCGTTCCCCGATCCCGAAGCCGAGTCCTGCGACGAACAAAGCCTCCTCGAGGTCGAAGAGTCGCTCGTCCTCTCCTTCGCCCCAGCTGCCGTTCACGCTGAAGCGTGTGTAGCCGGCGCTGATCACGCGGGGGAGGAACGGGGAGCGATCGCGCCACTTCTCCGGGCCCGAGTACCACGCGCTGCCCCGGAACGTGTTCATCGAGCCCCAGCCCGCCGCGATTCCCGAGGTGCCGTCGAGCGCCAGTGCCGACGGATTCCACAGCGCGGTTTCATCCGGATGGCGCGGCGAGGTGAGCGAGCGGCCGATGGCCGGGGAAGCGGTTGCGCGGGCGTACTCCGGCCAGGTTCCCGGCTGAATGACGTCGAACGGCCCACCGCCGACGGGGCCGATCCCGGCGCTCATGTCGGTGCTGCCGCCGGCGGCGATCGCTCCGGGAATCAGCAGGAGAACCGGCGAAAGAAACGTGGCGATCTTGCGGCGGGAATGAGACTCCTCGGGTGCGGACGCCAGCAGAGCTTCTCGGCCGGCCAGCCCCACGTCCAACGTGCAATAGAGATCCTCGCAGCTCTGCGGAAGAAGGTGCGCGCCGACGGAGAGCACCTCGACGTCCCCCTGGCGGACGAAGCGACCGGGCTCCACGTGCACGCGAAACGCATGGATCTCTTTCTCGCCGCGAAAGACGCGGATCACGAGAGGGCGGTCGGTCGCATTGGAGGGGATGCGCAGCCGGAAGAGACCGGACGTTTCGACGATCTCCACGATGCGCGGGTACTGGTCGGCCCTCACCAGGAGGCAAGGAAGCTCCGCGGGACGCTCGCGCAGTGGGTCGTAGTTCTCGCGGCAGAGGAGTGTTCCACGGACTTCGATGTCGCGCGCCGCGGCCGTGCCCGCGAGCACGAGCGACAACCCCAGCGCCAGCGCGGCGAACCAAACGCCGTGCGTCCACACCGCTCTGCGATCCATCATCGACGCGGCCGTCCCGTGAAGGATCCGACCGAGCGAAGCCCGATCGGAAGCTTTTCCAGCGAATCGACGCCCACTCGAAGCCAGCGAGTTTCGGTGTAATAGCGGTCGTGGGAGACGCGCAGCAGCACGGTGTCTTTGGCCCTCACATCGTCGAGATTGCCGTGAAATGCGCCGTCTGTCGACGTCTGAACTCCGAAGACGTGCCCGTCCACGGACACGAGCGCATTCGGGACGGGGGCGCCGAGCTCGTCCCGCACCAATCCCGAAATGGACCACGGGTCGGGGACGGGACGGGATCCTCGCGGAATCAGCACGAGAATCGCCGCCGCGGCGAGCGCGAGCGCTCCCAGTCCCATGACCAGAGGGCTGCGGCGCGTCGCCGGCGCGGCCGTCGCGATGGGGCGGGGGAGCCTGCCGGAGTCCGCTTCTTCGAGCTCGGCGACGAGCATGCGCCCATCGGGAATGCGCTTCACCGGATCGCGAATCAGCATCCGGTCGATGACCTGACAAAGCCGCGCCGGGAGCTCGGGACGCACCGCCGCCACCGACGGCGTCGGCTGCGAGAGGATCGCTTGGAACAGCGCCGCTTGATTCGGCGCCGTGAAGGGACGCTGGCCGGTCAACAGCTCGTAGAAGAGAACGCCGGTGGAGTAAATGTCGGAGCGCATGTCGGCGCGCGTGCCGTGCAGGATTTCCGGAGCGAGATAAGCCGGAGTTCCCTGAATCGCGTCGGTCAGCGTGGAGCCGCCCTCCGGATCGAAGAAGCGTCCGAGCCCGAAGTCCGTGATCATCGGAAGATCGTTGCGCGCCAGGATCACGTTGTCGGGCTTCATGTCGCCGTGGATCACCTGCAGCTCGTGCGCCGCCGCCAGTCCGCGTGCAACGCCGTGGGCGACGCGTTCGGCCTCGGGCCAGGGGATGGGTCTCGCCGCCATTCTCCGGCGCAGCGTTTCCCCTTCGACGAACTCCAAGACGAGGCAGGGCGACTCCTCTTCGAGAAGAACGTCGTAGATGCGGACGACATTGGGATGCTGAATCTGCGACGCGACCCGCGCTTCGCGGAGGATGCGCTGCTTGCGCGCCCCGGAGAGTCCGCCGATGCTGCCCTCGCCGCCCTCGCGCGTGAGAACCTTGATCGCCACGAATCGCTGGAGCGTCGTGTCCCAGGCTTTGTAAACGACGCCCATTCCGCCGCGCCCGACTTCCTCGCGCAGCTCGAACTGTCGAATCCGGCGGCCGGGCTCCAGAATCCTCGATTCCAAAATCGACCCTCGCAGTTTCGCGAAATTTTAGCGCATCCGCTTGACGGTCGGCGGATTCGTTGCCAGAGAGACGCCCATGGTCCTCCCGTTCCCCTTCGTCGGCGCGGATCATCCGCTCCGACGCGAGCAGACGAAGACGTTCGCCCACTCGGCCGCACTCGCCGCGCTGATCACGGCGGCGCTGGGACTCTCCCTCGGTTCCCGGTTTCAGCCTGTGCCTGCGGCAACACCCGAACGGGTGCGCCCGTTCGAGGTGGTCAAGAACCTCCTGCCCCCTCCCGTCTCGCCGCCGGCGCCGCCGCGCGTCGATTTCGCGGGCCGGGTAGAGCCCATCCCTTACGCGATTCCGGAGCCCGTGCCCGTGGCGGAGCTGGAGGAGTTCCCGGAGGCTCTGACTCCCTCAGCGCCGCCGGACGACATCCTCGCCGATCCCGGCACCGGCCCGAGCGAGCCCGCGCCGAACGGAGGCGGATCCTACGAGTGGGTTCCAGGTCCGGAGGACTACGTCGCGGTCGATGTCCCGGCCGAGCTCCTCGAGATGGACTTCCCGGCCTATCCGGAACTGGCCCAGGCCGCCGGCGTAGAGGGGCTCGTGGTGGTGCGCGTTCTCGTGGCCAAAGACGGAAGCGTGCACGGCGTTCGTTTGGAACAGAGCGTGGACATGCTCGATGAAGCCGCGATCGGCGCGGCGCGCAGCGCCGAGTTCCGTCCCGCCACGCGAGGCGGGCGTCCCGTCATGATGTGGGTCGCGATTCCGTTCCATTTCACGCTGGACGAGTAGGCGCGCCGGCGCCTACGTCCGCGCCGATTCTCCGCGCGGCCGAACGAGGTCCGCGAGCCGCTCGAACGCTGCACGAAGCGGCGCGTGCAGGCGCTCCAATTCATCTTCGCTCCATGTCGACGGATCCGCGCCCAAGAACGACGTGCGGTCCGAACGGTTGTCGAAGCGCACCAGCGGAACGGAGAACGTGCCTTCCTTCGAGGGAATGCGAATGCGATCCGGAGTCTCCGAGATGGAGAGGAGCCAGTCGACGTCGTCGCTGCCGTACTCCTGGCGCATCACCTCGTCGGGGACGATGTGGTGGAGGATGGATCCGGGATCGCCGAGGTCGGCTCGCTCGCGATTGCGCCGACGCGATTGCTCCGGCGTCACCCACACGTAAAGTACTGCGGCGCGGCGCAGGATCTCCTCGGAGAAGCGGGAGAACGCGGCGGCGTAGCCGTGCGGCGGAGAAAGCGGCATGCGCGCTCCGTCGCTCCCGCCGCGCGCGATCTCGATGATCACCGTTCTCCCCGGAAGAGGAGCGGACGCCGCGCCGCGGAGCTCCTTCACGATGCGCTCCGCGTCGGGATCGACGGCCGCCGCGAGATCGGCGCGCACGCGCGGGCTGAGCCGCACCAGCTCCGCGTGCAACCCCACGCGGATGCGCGCCGCATCCAAGCGATCGAACAGGTAATAGGCCGACGACGGTGGACGAGGAAGTCCCTGACCTCCCAGTGAGGCGAAGTCCTCGTTCAGCAGCTCGATGAGCGTGCTCCAGTCGCGCGGATCGCGGAACGATTTCGTCGGCGAGCCGAAGTAGATGCGCGGGCGTCCTGCGGCCTCCAGCGACTCGTCGATGCGCCGCATGAAGTGCACGTACGGGAAATCGTCGAGCTGGACCATCGGACCCAGGTGGAACTCTTCGTTCAGCACATCGGAAGGAAGCGAGTCCAGGTAGCGGCGAATCTCCGACTTTCCCGACGCAGGCAGCGCGATCAGGATCAGGACTTCGAGAGTGCGGCTCACGAGGGGGCTCCTTCGCGGGGAAAGGGTGCGCCGGTGACTCCCGCCGCGCCAGGATACTTCACGCGGCGGCGATCGCGCACGCGATGGAATGTGGCATCCCGTGGCGCGCCGCGGTCATGCCGCCAGATGATCGCGCACCCGCCGTTCGTAATCGTTCACCTGGGCTTTCTCCCACGCCGCGTCGCGCCCGAGCTCCCTAGCCATCTCGCGGGCGACCAAGGGGGCGCGCGCGAGACTCCCGCGGGCGTCGAGGAGAAGCTCGCGCGTGCGGCGCGAGAGGTAATCCTCGACCGTGCGGGCCATTTCCGTGCGCACCGCGGCCGCCGCGCCCGGAGCGTCCGCCGGACGCGACGCATCGCCGATCGCAAGGTCTTTCGTGCGGCACGCGCGCTCCGGGAGCTCCCCCACGAGTGCGGCGTGATCGACCGCGTCCTCGGCCATCTTGCGAAACGTCGTCCACTTTCCTCCGGCGACCGTGACCAGCCCGCGCGACGAGACGTGCACGGTGTGGTCGCGCGAGACGGCCGCCGTCGAAGCGTGGCCTCCGCTGCGCACCAGCGGGCGAAGTCCGGCGAATGCGGAGAGAACGTCGGCCGGCGTCGGATGGCGGCGGAGATAACGTGCGGCGTGCTCCAAGAGAAACGCGATCTCCTCCGCGAACGGCTTCGGCTCGAGCGGAATCTCCGTGACCGGAGTGTCGGTGGTGCCAAGCAGCACGCGTCCTTTCCAGGGAATCACGAAGAGGACGCGGCCGTCGTCGGTGTGCGGGACCATGATCGCGGAATCGCCGGGGAGGAACGACGGATCCAGGACCAGATGAATCCCCTGACTCGGCTGGATCATGGCGGGAGAGGCGGCGTCTTCCAGGTGCAGCACGTGGTCGGAGTAGGGTCCGGCCGCGTTCACCACGACCCGCGCGGCGATCTCCATCTCCGTGCCGTTCTCGTCGTCGCGGGCCACGACTCCGGCGACGTCCCCGCCGCGGGTGACGAATCCGACGACGGGCAGTCGATTCACCAGCACGGCTCCGTGCGCGGCGGCGGTCTTCGCGATCTCCAAGACCAGCCGCGCATCGTCGAATTGTCCGTCGTGGTAGACGACGCCTCCGCGAAGCCCCCGGCGTTCGATCGTGGGGAGGCGCTCGACGGTCTCGTCGAACGAGAGATGATGCGACTTGCCGAATCCGTGGCGGCCCGCGAGCAGATCGTAGAGCTTGAGTCCCACCCCGTAGAACGGCGCTTCCCACCAATCGTAGACGGGGACGACGAACGGAAGATCGTGCACGAGGTGCGGTGCGTTGCGGCGCAGGATCGTGCGTTCGTGGAGCGCCTCGTACACGAGCGCGACGTTGCCTTGCTGGAGATAGCGCACGCCGCCATGGATGAGCTTCGTGGAACGGCTGGAGGTGCCGTGCGCGAAATCGCCGCGCTCCAAGAGCAGAGTGGAGTAGCCGCGCGAGGCGGCGTCGAGCGCGGCCCCACATCCGGTGGCGCCGCCGCCGATGATGACGATGTCCCACGGTGTCGATGCGGCGCGCACTCGCGCCAGCATCGCGTCGCGATCGAGCGCCGTGCTCACCCGCCCAGGATCTCGCCGGCGATCCTCTTCGCGAGGGTCCCATCGACCTCGCCCTTGTGCGCTTTCATCACCGCCCCCATCACTTTGCCCACGTCGCCCGCGGCGCTCGCTCCGGTGGTGCGGATCGCCTCCTCCACCCAGGCGCGGGTGGACGCTTCATCGGCTAGCTGGGGAAGGAACGTGGAGATGATCGCGAGCTCGGCGCGCTCTGCAGCGGCCTGCTCGGCCCGGCCGCCCTTGTCGAACGCGTCGATGCTCTCCTTGCGCTGCTTCTCCAACTTGCGAAGTAGATCCACGCACACATCGTCGGGAAGCGTCTTCGCGTTCGTCTTCTTCATTTCGGTGAGGAACGCCGCGCGAATGTTGCGGAGCGCGGCGAGGCGCGCAGCATCCTTCGCGAGCATCGCTTCTTTCATCTGCGCGGAGATGGTGGCGTCGATCGACAAGGTTCTCTCCCGGAAAGAGCGTGCGTTCGCGAATCGAGCGGAATCCCAATCCGGCGTATTCTAGGGAGCGCGCGCGGACCTGCCAAGGAAGGAAGCAAGGGACGTCATGAGCCGCATCGTGATCGCATGGGATGAGCATCCCTTGTTGGACGCCGCGGCATTCACGGCGGAGCTCGCCGCGGGGCTCGAGCACACGCCCTCGCCGCCGTGGCTCGTGGAGCTCCTTCGCGCGGACGCCGCGGTGCCGATGGTGCGGACGGAAGAAATGCGCGCCGCGATTCGCGATCTCTTGCGGCATGGCGGATACAAGCCCACCGGGCGCGGCAAGCCGGCGTCGGAGTACTTGGTGCGCGCCGCGGAAGAGGGGACGCTGGGCTCCATCAATGCGGCGGTCGACGTGTGCAACGTCGTGTCGCTGCACAGCGGCCTTCCGATCAGCGTCGTCGACATCGACCGCGCCACGGCGCCGCTTCGCGTGGGACTCGCGGCGGCGGGGGAACGCTACGTGTTCAATGCAGCGGGACAGGAGATCGACGTGGAAGGACTGCTCTGTCTCCACGACGCCGCGGGGCCGTGCGCGAACGCCGTCAAGGATGCGCAGCGAACGAAGACGGACGGCACGACGCGGCGAACGCTCTACGTCGTGTGGGGAACGAACGCATGCCGGGGTGCTGCGGCGCGCGCGGCGGAATGGGCTCGCGCGCTGCTCGAGAAGATCGGCGCGTCGACGGAGGATGTGTCGCCGGCGTGAGATGTCACCGATCGCCGCAGGGCTCCGCGCCCAGGATCACATCGGAGCGGTCGGCCGGCGCTCCCACGTAGCCGAGCGCGCGAAGCTCTTCGGTCACCGCATCTTCGGCGGTCGCGACCATCGTCCGTCCTCCGCCCGCCCGATGGCGATGAGCCAGTGCCACTGCGCGAAGGCTGTCGGCAACCACCGCAGACTCGGCGGAGACGTCGCGCGCCTCCGCGGGATCGGCATCGACACGGTAGAGCTCCTCGCAGCGCACGCGAAACCCGCCACGGTCCTTGTCGAAGAACGGCGGCTTCTTCGGATGTGCACCGCGCGGATTGGAGATGAGCTTCCACGCCGGAGTGCGCACGCTCACGATGAGATCCTGCCACTCGCCGAATGCGGCCGTGCGGGCGGCGACGGTCGCAGAACGATCGGCGGAGGTGGGCGCCGCGTACCCCAGAAGCGACGCGAAGGAAATGCCCTCGATCTCCGGCGGCGCGGGGGCGCCCGCCCATTCGAGAATCGTGGGCACGAAGTCCACGTTCTGCACGATCGCATCGAGCGTGATGCCGGGGGTGATCCGTCCCGGCCAGCGCACGATGAGTGGAATGCGCAGCGCGCCGTCGTACACCGAGTTGCCGTGAAAGTAATACGCGTTGTGCTCGGCGAGCTCTTCGCCGTGATCGGCGGTCACGATGACGATCGTTTCGCGCGAGAGGCCGCGCTCGTCGAGCGCGCGCAGGATCGCGCCCACGTGGCGATCGACGCCGCGAATTCCCGCGTCGTACAGCGCGACCGCATAGGCGTGGTCGGCGGGGGAGAGCGGCGTGCCGGAGAGTGCGGCTTCGTCCAGGGCGTGCTCCACCGGCGCAAAGTCGGACTCGTGCGCCCCTTCGCGAAGAAGGAGCTTGCCGGCGTAATCGCCGATGAACGCGCGGTCCAGCGGCGGCTGCGGGACATAGGGTTGATGCACGTCGTAGAAGTGCACCCAGGCGAAGAACGGCGCCGCATCGCCGGGCTTGCGCGAGGCGAGCCACTCGATCGCTTGGAATGCGGCACCGGCGTCCCATTGCCATTGCGCTGCGGGCGCCGCACCGCCGAGTCCGGAGTCGCGCCCGGAGCCGATCGTCTTGGAGCCTCGCGCGGGATTGCCGTCGGGAACGGTGGGAAGGAACGAGAGGAACGCCGCCGTCTCGTATCCCTGTCGATTCAAAGTCTCCGCGAGAGTGGCGACCGAGGCATCGAGCGGCTGCGCATTCTCCAGCACGCCGTGCGACGAAGGGAATCGTCCGGTCAGCATGGAAGTGAGCGAAGGCATCGTCTGCGCGCGCGGCGCGAAACACTGCGTGAAGCGCGCGGACTCCTTCGCGAATCGATCGATTTCCGGAGACACGGGTTCGTCGTACGGGGAATACCCCGCGCAGCCGAGATGATCGGCGCGCATGGTGTCGATGGAGATGAGCAGGATGGAGGGCGGCCGCGCACCGCCGGCGGGCGGCGAGCCGTTCGGGCGGCGTTCCCCGCCGCACCCCGGAAGCATCGCGGCCAGCAGGAGAGAGACGAGAAGGGCCGCGATGCGGTTTTCGGGATTCGGGCACATGGTCGCGAAGGGAACGCGCGGACACCTTAGGTGGTCAAGTTTTCCCCTTGACGCTCGGGGGCCGAATGCCATACTCCCGTACACTATTAAGCCACCTTAACAGCGCCGAGGAACCTCCTTGATTCGTGCTCTCGTGGCCCCCTCGAAGGGCCGTTCGCCCCGCCTCCTCCGTTTCGTCCCGATCGCCGCCGCTCTCCTCGCGTTCGCCGGCCCCGCTGGGGCAGGGACGCCGGAAGCTGCAACGGCGGCTGACCCTGCTGCCCCCCTTCGGATCGTGAGCGCCGACGGCGCCACCACCGAGACGCTCTTCGCGCTCGGGATCGGCGCGCAGGTCGTCGGCCGCGATCGGACGTCGATCTGGCCGGCGGAAACCGTATCGATTCCGCATGTCGGACTGCCCTTCGACCTCTCGGCGGAAGGGGTGCTCGCGCAGAAGCCCACGCTTCTTCTCGGCGCGAGCGAGATGGGTCCGCCGGTCGTCGTCGATCAGATTCGCTCGGCGGGGGTGCGCGTGGAGGTTCTTCCGGCCGCTTCGCAAGTCGAAGAAGCCGGCGCGCGAATCCTGAAGATCGGCGCCATCGTCGGTCGCGAGAAGGAAGCGAAAGAGCTCGTCGATCAATTGAACGCGGATCTCGCCAAGGCCGGGGAGTGTGCGAAGCACGGCGTGTCGACGCCGCGCGTCGCCTGCCTCTACCTGCGCGGACAGCGCGCGATGTTGTTTCTGGGACGCGAGAGCGCTCCTGCTGCGCTTCTCGAGGCGGCCGGTGGCAAGAACGTGTTCGGCTACGTGGAAAAGAGTCTTCCGATCAGTGCGGAATCACTCGCGGCGGCCAAGCCCGAGGTGTTCTTGGTGATGCAGGGCGGACTGGAATCGGTCGGCGGCATCGACGGTCTTCTGGAGATCCCCGGTGTGGCGCTCACGCCCGCGGGCAAATCGCGACGCGTGGTCGTCATGGAAGATTCGCTCGTCGGCGTGCTTGGTCCGCGTTCAGGAAAGGCCGCGATCGAATTGTGCGGTGCTCTGCATGCGCCGCCCGCCGTGAAAGCGCCGAGCCAGGGAGAACCCTCCGGCGCGGGATCGGGCGGCTCGGGATCGGGCGCTTCTTCGCGATGAATCGAGCGTCGGCCCGCGCGCTCATTCTCCTCTCGTTTCTGGTCGCAGGAGCCGCGCTCTTCGGCATCGCCTGGGGCGCGCTCGGCACCGGCCCGCTCGAATCGTTGCGCGCGCTCTTCGGCGGCGCCCCGGATTCTCCCGTGCTTCTCCACGTGCGTGCGCCGCGCGTCGTGCTTGGACTTCTCGTTGGCGCGGCACTCGGCGCTTCGGGCTGCGCCCTGCAGGGGCATCTTCCGCAATTCGCTCGCCGAGCCGCAGCTCATCGGAGTGACCGGCGGCGCCGGACTCGGCGCGGCGATCGCGATCGTGCTTCTCGGCAGCGGCTCGCTGCAGCTGTGGATGGTTCCGGCTTGCGCGTTCGTGGGCGGGCTCGCGGCGATGTTTGCGGTGCTCGCGATCGCGCGCTCTCGCGGAGTTTCGTCGACGGCGGTGCTCATTCTCTCCGGCATCACCATCAATAGCGTGACCGCCGCCGCGATCGGGTATCTCACCGCAATCGCCGACGACGCGCGCATGCGCTCGATCACGTTCTGGTTCTTGGGGAGCTTGGGCGGCGCCAGCTGGGACGTAGTGCTCACCTGCGCGCCTTTCGTCGTGCTCGGCCTCGCGCTCCTCTTCGGCACGTCGTTTCGCATGAACGTGCTCCTGCTCGGCGATCCCGAAGCGGCCTCGCTGGGCGTCTCTCCCACGGCGCTGCGCCGGCGTGTCATTCTGGGGACGGGGCTCGCGGTCGGTGCATCGGTCGCGTTCGCGGGCTCGGTGGCCTTCGTCGGCCTTCTGGTGCCGAATCTCCTCCGACTGTGGCTCGGCGCGGATCATCGCGCGCTGCTCCCTGCGAGCGCTCTCGCGGGCGGCGCGTCGCTGGTACTCGCCGACGCGGTCGCGCGCACCGCGATCGCACCCGCGGAGCTTCCGGTCGGAATCGTCACGTCGTTCGCCGGCGGCCTCTTCTTTCTCGCGGCGCTGGCCTCGCGCCGGGGAGGAATCGTTCGTGCTTGACGTTCAAGACGCGGGATACCGCGTCGGATCGAACTGGCTCGTGCGCCACGTGGGATTCCGGCTCCGCGCCGGTGAGCTCGTGGTGATCGTGGGGCCGAACGGCTCGGGCAAGACGACGCTCCTGCGGCTTCTCTCCGGTGAGCATCGCGCTTCGCAAGGCTCGGTGCGTCTGTTCGGGCGCGAGATGTCGCACTACGGCATCGACGAGCTGGCCCGCTGCCGCTCGATCTTGCGCCAGACGCGGGAAAGCATGCCTCCGTTCACCTCGCGCGAGGTGGTGCTGCTCGGTCGCACGCCGCACTTGATCGGTGCGCGCGCCAGCGATGCCGACGTGCGCGCGGTGCGCGACGCAATGCTCCGCCTCGACGTGTCGCATCTTGCGGAGCGTTCGTTCCCCACGCTCTCCGGGGGCGAAGCGCATCGTGTGGAGATGGCGCGCGTGCTCGCGCAGGAAGCGTCGCTCGTTCTGGTGGACGAGCCCACGAATCACCTCGATCTGCGCCACCAGATCGATCTTCTCGAAACTCTGGTCTCGATCGCGCGCGAAGGGCGGCTCGTGGTCGCCGTGCTGCACGATCTGAATCTCGCGTCGCGCTTCGCCGATCGCATCCTCATGCTCTCCGCCGGCGCGTTGGTCGCGGAGGGATCTCCCGGCGAAGTGCTCACGTCCGATCTCCTCGAAGAGGTGTTCGGCGTTCCGTTCGACGTCGCTCGCCAGGCGAGCCGACCGCTTCTCGTTCCCAAGCTTCAGCCGGTGCGCGAAGGCTCCGGCCCACTCAAGATGTCGTATCCCCCCGGAGGCAGAACATGACGAATCGACTCGTGCGCCCCGTTCTTCCCGATGTGCTCGTTGCCGCGTGGGACGAGCTCCGCGCCCAGGAACCCAGAATGCGCATTCGCGAAGCGGCGATGGCGCTCGGTGTGTCGGAAGCGGAGCTCGTCGCGACGCGATGCGACGCAGGAGTCGTTCGGCTCGCCGGCGACTGGCCGGAAGTGCTGAAGCGCCTCGAGACCGCAGGAGTCTTGAAGGTGATCACCCGCAATGACGCCGCCGTGATCGAGTGCGACGGGACGTACGCGCCGCTCTCGACCACGGGACCCGTGGGGCTCGTGCTCGGCGAAGAGATCGACCTGCGCTTGTTCTTCCGCCAGTGGGCGATGGCGTTCGCCGTGATCGACCCGGCGTCGTTGGGCCAGCGTCTGCCGAGCGTGCAGTTCTTCGATTCGGCGGGCGACGCGGTGCACAAGATTCATTGGGTGTCCGAGGACAAAACCGAAGAGCTCGCCGCGATCGCGCAGGCGTTCCGCTCCGAGAATCAGTCGCGCGCCCAGGATGTCGCTGTGACCGTGCGCACCCAGGCGGCGGCGGTGCCGCCGATCGATCGCACCGCGTTCCTGGACAGCTGGCGCGGGCTGCGCGACACGCACGACTTCGCCAAGCTGCTGCGCGACAACGCGCTTTCGCGTGCCCGTGCGCTGGAGCTCGGTGAGCCGGAGTTCACGCGCCGCCTGCCGCTGGACGCCTATTCCGCGATCGTCGAAGAAGCGAAGACGCGCGACATTCCGATCATGGTGTTCGTGGGCAATCGCGGCGGCGTGCAAATTTACACGGGCCCGGTGAAGAATGTGGTGCGCAAGGACGGCTGGTTCAACATCCTGGAGAAGCGCTTCAATCTGCACTTGATGGAATCGCGGGTGAAGAGCGCTTGGGTGGTGCGCAAGCCCACCGTGGACGGCGTGGTCACGTCGGTGGAGCTGGTCGGCGAGCACGGCGAAGAAATCGTGCAGTTCTTCGGCAAGCGCAAGCCCGGGAATCCGGAGCTCTCCACTTGGCGGGGACTCGTCGAGGAATTCGCGACGAAGACGGCGGTCGCCGCGGCCTAGAGCCCGGCACGGGCTCCATTCGTTCCGTCGTTGTTCGGCGGCGTCGTTGAAACTGCGGCGCCGCCCTCTTGCGCCGCGACACCCTCCGGGAGAGAATCGAAGAGCACCCGGAGTCCCCATTGTTGCTTTTCCCACCAATCGATCTTCCGCCGACCACGTCTCCCGTCTACGAGGAGTGGGTTTGCGGCACATCTCTCGAGGCTGACCTCAACTTCGCTGGACCCCGCGGCGGATTCGAGTCGCTGTGCCCGGAATTCCGGGACACCGAGCACTTCCGGATCCACTACGCGATCGACGGGGACCACGCGATTCCGGGCTGGCCCGATCCCGCGTATCTCGACGACCTCGCGGCGACGCTCGAGAACACGCTGAATATCTTTCATGAGACTTTTGGGCTTCCCCTTCCTCCTTCGGACGGAACCCTCGGTGGCGGCGAGGGCCTGATCGACTGCTACTGTTGGGAGTTCGATCACCCGCGCCGCACCTGGGATGGCTTTGCGCGACGGCTCGATGATTCGTACGGTGGATGCGGGTACTCCAGACCGGGCTCCTTTGCCTGAACAACGCGAACCTGAATGGCCGCAGCGCCGGTTACGTTCGCAAGGTCACCGCCCACGAGCTCTTTCACGTCGTGCAGTACGGGATCTCCGGGTGCTCGATCCCCCGTGGTTTGCGGAGTCCACGGCAGAATGGGCGGCGGGGCGAGCGTCTCCGTCCGACCCCCACTACCTTCACACGCACGCCTTCTTGGCGACGCCGTCACTGGTCTCTCTGGGACACCGGAGTGAATCGTTTGTATGGCGCTCGCCTCTTCTGGGATGCCCTGGAGACGATCGTCGGTCCGGACTTTCCCGCCGACGTCGTTCAACGAACGTGCGAGCTCGCATTCTCACGAGGCTTTGGAAGCGGAAGTCGAATCGCAGCGGGCAGGCGATGCCCGTCGTGTTGAGCCGTTTCGCGGAGTGGAACGCGTTCACCGGGAGTCGCGACGATGGGGAGCACTACCGGGATGGGTCGGCTCTGACCGATGTGCGCATGCAAGCGGAGCACACCAGTTTCCGGTGGTCGACGCGTTCATCGACGAGGCAATCTCGCTCGAAGCGCGGGCAGCAACTACATCCGATTCCAGGGCCCCGGGAGGCGCGCGGCCTGCGCATCGAGATGCAGGGAGCCGCGGAGCGTTTCGAGCGAGCGAATCGTGTCGATCCTGGCGATGGATTCCCGCGGGCAGATCCGAGTCGCCGAAGTGGCCCCCGATGCGAACGGCTTCGTCTCCGTGACGATTCCGGATTGGGGCGAAGTCGTCGATCTCACGTTGATCGTGACGAACGGATTCACCGATGCGGAAGCCAGCGATCTCGAGTTCACTTACTCCGCGATTCCGACGGATGGACCGTTCCCGACGATCGAGCCCGCTTCGGGGACGCCGCTCGTCGTCTTTCCGAACCCGGCAGTCGGACACCTCCACGATTCAGTTCCAGGTGAGCCAAGCGGCCGAAACGAATCTCTCCGTATTCGACGTCACCGGCAGGCTGGTCATGGAGCTGGCGAACGAAGCGCTGGTCCCGGGAGTGTATCGATCGCGATTCGACGTGCCTCGCGAAAGTGGAGCTTCTCCCGCGGCAGGCGTGTACTTCGTGCGGTTGCAGACCGGCGGAACGAGCGTCAGCGAGAAAGTGCTCGTTCTGCGGGCTCGCTCGATCAGGCCAGCGCTTTCTCCCGATCCTTCTCGGCGCGCTTGCGGTCTTCCTCTTTGAGGTGCCGCTTGCGGATGCGGATGACGCGCGGCGTGATCTCCACGAGCTCGTCGTCTTCCAGCGTCTCGAGCGCCTGCTCCAGGGTGGGCTTCCACGGCGGCGTCAGCAAAATGTTCTCGTCGCTGCCGGCGGCGCGCATGTTGGTGAGCTTCTTGCCCTTCAGGGGATTGACGACGAGGTCGTCATTGCGCGTGTGGAGCCCCACGACCTGACCTTCGTAGATCGGATCGCCCGGCTCGATGCACAGCGTGCCGCGCTCCTGCAGATTGAACAGCGCGTAGGCCGAGCGCCTTGCCGGTGGCCATGGAGACCATCGCTCCGTTCGGACGCTGCGTGAGATCCGATGCCTTGGCCGGGCCGTAGTGATCGAACACGTGATGCATGATGCCCGAGCCCGACGTGATCGTGCGAAACGTGGTCTGAAAGCCGATCAATCCGCGCGTGGGCACCACGTAGTCCAGACGCACGCGGCCCTTCCCGTCGGGGCGCATGTCGGTGAGCGACGCGCCGCGTGAGCCCAGCGCTTCCATCACCGCGCCCTGGCTCTTCTCTTCCACGTCCACCGCCAGCATCTCGAACGGCTCGTTCAGGCGTCCCTCGATCATCTTGGTGACCACGCGCGGGCGCGACACGGCGATCTCGTAGCCTTCGCGCCGCATGTTCTCCAAGAGAATCGAAAGGTGCAGCTCGCCGCGTCCCGAGACGCGGAGCTTGTCGGGATTCTCGGTCTCCTCGATGCGCATGGCCACGTTGTGCAGCGCTTCCTGCATGAGACGCTCGCGAATCTGCCGGCTGGTGACGAACTTGCCGTCCTGCCCCGAGAACGGCGACGTGTTCGCTTCGAACGTCATGGAGACGGTGGGCTCGTCCACCACCAGCGCCGGGAGCGCCTCCACGTGCTCGGGATCGCAGACCGTATCGGAGATGCGCGGCCGCTCGATTCCGGTGATCGCGACGATGTCGCCGGCCGACGCGCTCGGCACTTCCACGCGGCTGCAGGCCGCGGAATCCGAGCACCTGCAGCACCTTTTCGTTGCGGGCGACGCCGTCGTGGTCGATCACCGTGACCGGCGTATTCCGGCTGATCGAGCCGCGTTGAATCCGTCCGATGCCGATGGCGCCGACGAACGTCGAGTAATCCAAGGACGAAAGCCGCATCTGGAAGGGGCCGTCGGGATTCACCGGCGGCGGCGGGCAGTGCGACACGATCGTTTCGAACAAGGGCGTCATGTCCACCGGATCGTGGCCGATGTCGCGAAGCCCGTAGCCCAGGGTCGCCGAGGTGTACACCACCGGGAAATCGAGCTGCTCGTCGGTGGCACCCAGGCGATCGAAGAGATCGAACGTCTGATCAAGCACCCAGATGGGGCGCGCCCCGTCCCGGTCGATCTTGTTGATCACCACGATCGGGCGCAGCCCGTGCGAGAACGCCTTCTGGGTGACGAAGCGGGTCTGGGGCATGGGCCCGTCCACCGCATCCACCAGGAGGAGCACCGAGTCCACCATGGAGAGAACGCGCTCCACCTCGCCGCCGAAGTCCGCGTGGCCCGGCGTGTCCACGATGTTGATCGTGTAGTCGCGCCAGCGGATCGAGGTGTTCTTGGCCAGGATCGTGATGCCGCGTTCCCGCTCCAAGTCGTTGGAATCCATCATCCGTTCGGCGACCACGGCGCGCGGATCCAGCGCTCCCGATTGCCTCAGGAGCTGGTCGACGAGGGTGGTCTTCCCATGGTCGACGTGGGCGATGATCGCGATGTTTCGGATGTGGGGGACCATGGCCGACCTCGGGATTGAAGCGAGCCATATTACCCGTTCGCGGCCTCCCCGTCACTCGATGAATCGCGCTCTCCCCACGAGTCGCGCGTGCGGCGAAACACGACCAGCCGGCGCTCGAAGGTGGTCCCCGGCAAGCGATAGTGCTTGTCCAGCTCCAGCTCGATCGCGTCCCCGAACCGGCGTCGCGCTTCCTCGATCTCCGGGCCGACGGCCGGGCCCTTGAGAAAGATGATCCGCCCGCCGGCGCCCAAGCATCCCGAAGTTCGCAGGATCGTCTTCTCGATCGTCTCCACGGCGCGGGTGACGGCGGCCTTCATGGGACGGTCGAAGCTTCGGCTCACGACTTTGTGGGGAAAGACTTCGACTCCCTGGAAGCCGAGCGTGCGAACCGCCTCGCGCAGGAATGCGACGCGCTTGGCCCGCGGCTCGGCCAGCACGATCTCCAAGCGCGGATCGCGGATCTTGAGCGGAATGCCCGGGAAGCCGGCGCCCGTGCCGACGTCGATTAGCGGCGACGGAATCTTCATGAAGTCGCTGACGATCATCGAGTCGACGTAGTGCTTCACCGCGATGCTCTCGAACCCCACGAGGCGGGTCAGCTCATAGCCTTCGTTGCGCGATCGAAGCAAGTTGTGGTACGTCCACAGCCGATCGAGCTGGGACGAATCGAGGCGAATGCCGGCGCGATCGAGAAGGCGGGCGAGATCGTCTCGTCCGGGCGCCCGCCCACCGGGATCGCCGGCGCCTCGGCGGCGGACGGTGCGGCCCGCCGGGGGCGCGTGCTTCTTCTCTTTCCACTTCGTTTTCGTTCGCTTGGCCACTCGCGGATCGCCTCGTCGAGATCGGGGGAATGGTGTCGGCATCGTCGCGTCGAGGTGACTTGCCGTCAAGCGCACCCGATCTCGAGGTCCTCCACGAAGACAATCACGTGATCGCGGTCTTCAAGCCGTTCGGAATGCCGACGCAGGGGGACCGCACGCTCGATCTTTCGCTCTTCGATGTGACGCGTGCGTGGATCAAGGCGAAGCACGACAAGCCGGGGAACGTCTTCCTGGGTCTCGTGCATCGGCTCGATCGCCCAGTGGCGGGCGTGGTTGCGTTCGCCAAGACGTCGAAGGCGGCGTCGCGCCTCTCCGAGAGCTTTCGTGAGCGCCAGGTGCGCAAGCACTACATTGCGATCGTGAATCGCGTGCCGGAGCCGGACGCGGCGACGCTGGAGCACTTTCTCGGGGATGCGCCGGAGCGCTCCGGGGGAGGACGCGTGCCCGCTCGCGCCACGGTCGCGCCCGGCCTCAAGCTCGCGCGGCTGCACTACCGCACGACGGAAGTGCGCGGGGATCGCGCATTGCTCGAGATCGAGCTGGAGACCGGGCGCAAGCATCAGATTCGCGCGCAGCTCGCGGCGATCGGGTGTCCCATCGAAGGGGACCTGCGCTACGGAGGCCGTGCGCTTCCCGCGCATCATGCGATCGCGCGCGCGCGCGGGATCGCGCTGATGGCGACGCGTCTCGAGCTCCCGCATCCCGTGCGGCGCGAAGAAACGCTGGCGATCGTGCTCCCCGCGCGCCTCGACTCTCTTTCCCCGCTGCTCCACCCATGAGCGATCCCATTCGCCGTTCGGTGCGACTCGCGATGTGGGAAGTGATTCCCTTCGCGATCATGACCGGGCTCACCGAGTCGTTCATGGTGCCCTACGCGCTGGCCATGGGAGCCACCGCCTTCCAGGCGGGCCTGCTCACCTCGGTGCGCCAGCTGGTGCTCTCACTCGCGCAGGTCAAGTCCGCGGAAGGCGTGCATTGGGCGGGATCGCGCAAGCGCCTGGCGCTGTGGACTTCGGGAATCCAGGGGCTCCTGTGGATTCCCACCGCATTCGTCGCTTGGCTCTTCGGGCCTTGGGCGGTCGGCGCGCTCGTCGTGCTGTTCACGTTGGGCATGACCGCGAACGCGTTCGGGACCCCGGCCTGGGGAAGCCTCGTCTCGGAGTATCTCGCCCCCGACGATCGCGGACGATTCTTCGGGCGGCGCAATCTCTTGCTCGGCGTCGGCACCACGGTCGCCGGCCTCGTCGCCGGACTTCTCCTGCAATCCACGGAGTCGGCGCCGCTGCGCGGGTTCGCGATCCTGTGCCTCGCCGCGGCCGTGATTCGCGGCGTCTCCTGGCTCATGCTCCGCCAACTGCACGACCTTCCCTGGGAAGAACCTCCCGAAGGGCGTCTCTCGTTCGTTGACTTTCTGCGACGCGCACCACAGGACAACTTCGTGCGCTTCACGCTGTGCATGGGGGCGATGAGCTTCGGGACGTTCATCTCCTCGCCGTACGTCGCGGTCTACATGCTCGACGATTTGAAATACAACTACGTCACGTACTCGGTCGTGATCATGAGCGGCAACCTCATCGGCAACTTGATGCTCCCGCGCTGGGGGAAGGTGGGAGATCGCCACGGGAATTGGGTGGTGATGCGCTGGACGTTTCTCGGCGTGTCGGTCGTTCCGATCCTGTGGGCGATGTCCGGCCACCCGGTATGGTTGGCATTTCTCTTTCTGATCGGCGGCTTTCTTGTGGGGAGGGTTGAATCTCTGCGCGGTGAACTTCGTGTTCGACGCGGCTCCCCCCGCGCAGCGAACTCGCGCGCTGGCGTATTTCAATGTCGTCAACGGAATCGGGATCGCGGCCGGCACCTGGGCCGGCGGGCTCCTCATCGACGCGCTTCCGCGCTTCGTCGGCGGGCATTTGTGGACGGTGCTCTTCGTGACTTCCTCCTTCTTCCGATTCGTGGCGGCCTGGACCTTCCCCTGGTTCGTGAAGGAAGTGCGGGCCATCGAGCCCGTGGGGCTGCGGCGGGTGACCTATGACCTCGTGGGATATCGCATGGTGCAGGTACTCCGCTGGGGCTGGATGCGCGAGGGGGACGGGCGCCGCTGGTGGCAGCGGCGGGGTCGAGAGTGATATCCTCGTGGGCCTTGCCTGGTCGTTCCCTGCGGCGCTTACCCCTAAATCGAGGAGCATTCCATGTCGGTTGCCCGTGTCACGGAGATCACTGCAGCGTCCCCCAAGAGCTTCAAGGATGCGATCGAGCTCGGCGTCGGCCGCGCGAACAAGACTCTAAAGAACGTGAAAGGCGCGTGGATCAAGGAGCAGAAGATCGTGGTGGAAGAAGGGGAAATCGCCGAATACCGCGTGACCATGAAGGTGACGTTCGTTCTCGAGGGATGAAGAGGAGACGATCGATGATGCATCTCGCTCGCGCCGCCGTCTTGATTTCGTTCGCCCTCGGAGCCTCCGTCCAGGCCGCGGAGCACGTGGTCCGCGCCGATGGCACGGGAGATTTCCCGACGATCCAAGCGGCCGTCGACGCCGCGGCCCCAGGAGACACGATTCTCCTGGAGGACGGCGTGTTCATCGGCAGCGGCAACCGCGACGTGCGTCTCTTCGGCAAGGATCTCGTGATTCGATCGCAGAACGGTCCGGAGTCTTGCGTCATCGATTCTGAGGGCGCGGCAGGAAGTCCGCATCGAGCGTTCCGGCTCGATGCGGGCGAGACGCAGGCCACGCGGATCGAGGGGATCAAGATCGTCGGAGGCTACGTCCAGGGGCCGTTCCCCGAGTGCGGGGGCGGCGGCATCCTCGTCGCGTACGGGAGCCATCCGACGATCACGCAATGCATCTTCGAAGGGAACGAGTCCGGGTTCCAGGGATTCGGCGCCGGGCTCTTGGCGTGGGAAAATTGCGACATCACGCTCACCGACTGCACCTTCGTCGACAACGTGTCCGGCTGGTACGGCGGAGGATTCACGCTGCGCAAGGATTGCGATGCGATCGTGGAGCGCTGCGTCGTCGACGGCAACTACGCGTTCCACGCCGGCGGCGGCGCTTCGATCACGCACTCGAATGCACAGGTCACGGAGTGCTGGTTCCTGAACAACTGGGTCACCGAAGCCAGCGCCGGCGGCGTGCTCATCAAGGCGGAGGCCGAGCCGGTGTTCACGCGATGCATCTTCTCCGGAAACTCTCTCGGGGGAATGGGTCTCGGAAACTCACCGAAGGTCACCGCGATCGATTGCCTCTTTGAAGGGAATCACCAGGGAGCGGTGGGATTGGACTCGCAGCCCTGCGAGATCACCCTGCTGGGGTGCACCTTCGCGAACAACGATTCACCGAGTCTCGCCCAGCACTTGTTCCTGAATTCGCAGTCGCGGGCCACCGTGCGGAATTGCATCTTCCATCCGGGATGCGGGGGCGCACAGTGGGCGATCTATTCGGCCTTCAACTCGAACTTGGACATCGACTGCAGTCTGGTCGAAGGCGGCCGCCCCAACATCGGGGGAGGGGGCAACATCCTGTTCGGGACAGCGAACATCGACGCGGATCCGATGTTCTGCAACCCCGGAGAATGCAACTCTCCGTCTCATCCTTCGGGCGACTACCATCTGGATGCGCTTTCGCCGGCGGCTCCGGAGAACAATCCGTGCGGGCTCATGGGCGCATATCCTGTGTCCTGCGGATCGACCGGTCTGGAGCCGATTCCTTCGGAATCGTGGGCGAGGATCAAGTCGCGCTACGCCGGGCGGTGAGAAGCGCTCGGTCGGCGAACCCCGAACGCGAACGCCGTCGGTCGTGACGTCTCGTTCGCGCGTGGGCGCGATCGATGTGCTGGCGCTCGCCGGCACGGTTGCGATGGCAGCGGCCGCGTTTTGGCTCAACCGAGATTTCTACCACGACGATTCGTTCATCGCGCTTCGATACGCGCGGAACTTCCTGGCCGGCGAAGGGCTGGTGTGGAATCCGGGAGAGCGCGTCCAGGGTTACACGAGCACACTTCACGTGCTGCTGGTCGCGCTGCTTGGGCGCTTCGGCATCGACTGGGTGCGGGCCTCGCAGTGGATCGGGGTCGCATCGTACCTGAGTCTGATCGCGCTTCTCTTCCGGCTTCGATCTCGCTCCTCCGGAAGCATGTTCGGCGCTCGAGCGAGCTGGATCGCCGTCATCTTCGCCGGCACTTCGATTCCGCTCATCGTTTGGTCGATCTCGGGCCTGGAGAGCGCACTGTTCACGCTCTTGGTCTTCGCGGGAGCGCTCGTGTTCATCGAAGCGGAGTCCAGGTCGTCGCCGCGCCGTCTCGCGCTGAGCTCGATCTGTTTCGGGCTCGCGTTTCTCGCACGCCCGGACGGCATCGTCTTTTTTCTCGTCACCCTGGTTTGGATCCTCGTTCGGCCGGGACCCGCGCGACTCGTGAGCGTGATCGCTTTCGTGCTCCCCGCCGCGCTGCTCGTCGTACCGATCGTGCTCGCTCAGGCGCACTTCTACGGCGATATCGTTCCCAACACGTTCCATGCGAAGGCGTCGGATCCCTCCGCGGCCCGACTGCACCGAGGTCTGCACTATGTCGAGCGCTGCGCGACGCGGCCGCCGGGAACGCTCCTCTGGGCGGGGCTCGCGGTGGTGCTCGCGTTGCTGCGGCGTCGGATCGGGAGCGACACGCTCTACCTTCTCACGCTGGCGCTCGGTTACCTTCTGTTCATCGTCTTCATCGGCGGCGATCACATGCCGGCCTACCGACTCATGCTTCCGGTGATCGTGCTGTGCTCGGGCATTCTCACGCTGGAGCTCGCCGCGGCCCCCCGATTCTCCGGTCGAGTCGCGAGCACCGCCGTCGTCGTCGCCGCGCTCGCTCTCGCGGCGCTGCAGCTTCAGTCGTACCCGCTCAATCCCCGCAAGGAAGATCCCGCCGCGTACTGGGGGGGGATCGTCGGCCGCTACATCGAGAGTCACTGGCCGCCGGGATCTCTGGTGGCGCTCAATACGGCCGGCTCCACGCCCTACTACGCCGCCAGCCTGCGATTCATCGACATGCTGGGACTGAACGACCGTCACATCGCTCACAGTCCGGATCGAACCGCGAGCACGAGATGGAAGAATCTCCCGGGGCACGCGAAGGGGGACGGCCACTATGTATTGGATCGAGAGCCCGACTACATCATTCTCGGGCCCGCGTACGGAGCGCCGAAGTCGAACCCTTGGTTTCCGTCCGACGTCGACATATCCGAGGATCCCCGACTCGAGCTTCACTACCGCATGCAGACGGTGCCGCTCGAGGGAGATCCACCCCCTCGGAGCGGAGGGCAGCTTCTCTTCACCTACTACGAGCGCATCGACTAGAAATCACGCGCGCTGGGTCCTCGGATTTTGTATTCTTCCGGCGTCTCGACGCCCCCACGCTCGGGAGGTCTCTTTCATGCGCGGAAATCCTCGTCTCATGATCGCGCTCGTCATCGCGGGAATCGCCTTTCTCACGTATTACAGCTCGCGCGAGAAGAATCCGATCACCGGGGAAACTCAGTCGATTGCGCTCACGACGGAGCAGGAGATCGTGCTGGGGCTGCAAACTGCGCCGGAGATGGCGGAGCAGTTCGGCGGCCTCGATGCCGATGAGCGGGTGCAGCAGCTCGTTCAGAGCGTCGGGACGAAGGTCGTTCAATCCACGGTGGCGTCACAGACGCCGTACCAGTTTCGCTTCTACGCGCTCGCGGATCCGCAGACGGTGAACGCGTTCGCGCTTCCCGGCGGGCCGGTCTTCGTCACCCGCGGGCTGCTGGCCCGGCTCTCCAACGAAGCTCAGCTCGCCGGAGTGCTCGGGCACGAGGTGGGGCACGTGCTCGGCCGCCACGCCGCCGAGCGCATCGCGAAAGATAACCTCGCGCAGCAGATCGTCGGCGCGGTGGGAATGGCTTCGGACGATCCGTACTCGGCGCAGCAGGTGGCCTCGGTGGTCGCCAACATGGTGCAGCTCAAGTACGGCCGCGAAGACGAGCTCCAGTCGGACTCGCTCGGCGTGCACTTGATGTCGGACGCCGGCTACGATCCGCGCTGCGCTCATCGACGTGATGACGATCCTGGAGGAAGCCTCCGGCGGTCAGGCGCCTCCCGAGTACATGTCGAGCCATCCCGATCCGGGAAATCGGCGCGAGAGAATTCAGGGGCACATCGATGTGCGCTATCCGGACGGCGTGCCGCCGCAGCTCGGCCAAGGAGTCTCGTTCCGGCAGAGCTGATCGGGCTAGCGCTCTCCGGCAGCCTCTCGTGGGGGCGTCGCGGCCAAACGATCCGAACGTGATGTACCTCACTAAGCACGATGGGATCTCGCCGGGTCGAG
Source organism: uncultured Gemmatimonadales bacterium (assembly GCA_963725045.1). Classification (GTDB taxonomy): domain Bacteria; phylum ARS69; class ARS69; order ARS69; family ARS69; genus CAVRWY01. The sequence goes on along the minus strand of CAVRWY010000015.1, from coordinate 229,910 downwards.
GCAGGGGGCTGCAGCGCAGCGATTCCGGCGATCTGGGTCCTTGGGAAGCCAAGACGAATGGGATTGCGGCGATCCGAGTGCCGAGAATCGCGATCACGACCACCAACGAGCTCGTGGCACGCAGCGACATCTTCGGGCTGCAGAGCTCCGCGGCTCCGTTCGGAGAATGGGCGACTGTGCCCGGGTCAGTTTCCGAAGACTTTGACGCCATCGCCCTTCAGACTCACACAGTTGCTCCAGTAAAGCTCTTGGAAGTCGGAATCGAACACGACTACGACGTTTCGTACGCGAGCGTCTACTATCGGTATTCGGCGACATCACAATGGACGTCTCTTCTTCTGGATTATGAGTACTACACGGCCATGGCCGCGCAGCGTCACACCTCAAGCGATCGCATGTACATTTGGACTCCCGGGGAGCTTCATCGGAATGGCACTCTCTGGTTTCAGTTCGAGGAGATTCCTGCGCCGTTCTTCCCGACCTCCGGAGTGATCCATCCGACGAACGACGACGTCCTCTTCGTGTCGAAGTCCGGAACGGATCCCATCCAGATGTCCACGGACCGTGGATCCACGTGGGTCTCCATTTCTCAGGGGCTTCCGGCGGGAACCGCGGTGCGCGTGCTCGTCGATCCGGCCGATGCCAATCATCTCGCCGCGATCTACTCCAATCGATCCCCGTGGGAGTCGTTCGATCAGGGGGCAACCTGGGTCGAACGGATCGCGGCGTTCGGAAGCGCCCTCGTCGTCGCCGCGGATTGGTCGCCGCGGACGTCGAACATCTTCCTGGCGACGAACAACAACGGCGTTCATTCGACCAAGTGGGGCGACCTCACCGACGGACTCCCGTCGAACCGGTTGAGCGACGTTCTCTATTCGGAGGGCCGGCGCGAGCTGTTCGTCTCCGGGAGCGGCGGGATTCATTCGCGGAAGATCGCTCCGGTCGTACCGGAGGCGATCTCGGCGGCCCTCGTCGAGCCGGAGGGAGCGGCGTTTGCGGTCGGCGAACCTTCGGGATCCGCGATGCTGCCGCCGGAGTTCGCCATCCATCCGAACCCGTTCGAGGACCAGGTCGAGATCGTGACGTCCGAGAAGTTCGGCGCGGACGTGGTGTTCTCCGTGTTCGACGCGACCGGCCGTCGAATTCGAACGAGCGAGTCCCGGGGCGCCGCCACCCGATCGCACCGTTGGGTCTGGAATGGCCGGGACGAGGAGGGACGCGCCGTCGCCCCGGGCGTCTATTTCCTTCGCATGGAGTCGGGAAGCCTGCAGCGGATGCGAGGATCGTCCGCCTGCGCTGAGCGCCTCTTGACCTGCGCGCGCGCAGCCGTACCATGCGCGCGGCCGTCCGATCGAATTTCCCGAACCTCCCCTCGCGCCGAAAGAACATGCCGAAAGAACCGCCGCCTCCCGCCGCGCCAACCCCGCCGCCGCCGTCTCCCTCGAAGCGCCGCACGCTGGGGCCGATCCCCGACCTGGAGCGTCACCTCCCCTCGGAGTGGTGGCGCCACCTGTTCAATTCCGTCTATCTGAAGACGGACGGCGACGTCGTCGAGAACGCGGAGAACACGCGGCGCGAGGTCGATCTCGTGGTGCAGTCCGCGGCGCTGGAGCCGAACGACCGCATCCTCGACCTGTGCTGCGGGCAGGGGCGCCACTCGCTTGGAGCTGGCGCGGCGCGGTTTCAAGAATGTGGTCGGCATCGATCGCTCGAGCTATCTGGTGCGGCTCGCGCGCCGGCGCGCGCGCCAGGCGGGCCTCACTGTCTCCTTCCACGAAGGGGACGCCCGCAAATACCGCTACCGCGGCGAGCCGTTCCACTGCGTCACGCTGCTCGGGAATTCCTTCGGCTACTTCGATCTGGAAGCGGACGACGAAGCCGTCTTGCGCAACGTGAAGCGCCATCTCTTCTCCAACGGCACGCTCGTTCTGGATCTCACCGATGGCGACTGGATGCGCAAGAACTTCCAGCCGCGCTCCTGGGAATGGGTCGACGAGTCGCACCTGGTGTGCCGCGAGCGTGCGCTCTCCTCCGACGGAGACCGGCTCATCTCGCGCGAAGTCGTGGTCCATGCGGATCGTGGCGTGATCACCGATCAGTTCTACGCGGAGCGCCTGTACTCGTTCGACCGCATCGCGGCACTGCTGGAGCGCCAGGGATTCTCCGGTGTGAAAAGCCACGGAGTCGTCGAGGCGGATTCTTCGCGCGGCCAGGATCTCGGAATGATGGCGCATCGCCTGTTCATCACGGCGAAGGCGCCGCGCCGCGAGCCCCGGGTGGCGGGAGGGCCGCGCGTGCGCCGGGCGGTCACCGTGTTCCTCGGGGATCCGCGACTTCCCGACGAAGTGAAGCGCGGCGGGCAATTCAATGCCGAAGATCACGACACGGTGAAGCGGCTGCAAGATGCGCTCGCCGAGCTCGACGGCTACGAGTTCGATTACCTCGACGATCACGACGAGATGGTGACGCGGCTGCGCCGCAATCCGCCGTCATTCGTGATGAATCTGTGCGACGAGGGCTTCAAGAACGACGCGTTCAAAGAGCTGCACGTTCCCGCCGTGTTGGACATGTTCGGCATTCCCTACACGGGCGCGGGGCCGCAGTGCCTGGGACTGTGCTACGACAAGGCGCTGGTGCGCGCGATCGCGCAGGAGCTGGGGATTCCGGTGCCGCTGGAGTCCTACTGCGGCCCGGACGACACCTCCGCCACGCTTCCGTCCACGTTTCCCGGGCTGGTGAAGCCGAATCGCGGCGACTCCTCGATCGGCATCACCAAGGACGCGGTCGTGCACGACACGTCGGAGCTGGTCGCCTATGTCACCTGGCTGCGCGAGACGTTCGGACGCCACGGCATCCTGGTGCAGGAGTACCTCACCGGGGCGGAGTACTCGGTGGGCATCGTGGGAAATCCCGGGCTCTCCTTCGAAGTGCTGCCGGCGATGGAGGTGGACTACTCGAAGCTCCCCAAGGATCTGCCGCAAATTCTCTCCTACGAATCGAAATGGCACCCCGACTCACCGTACTGGACGTCGATCTCGTGCAAGGAAGCCACGGATCTCACTCCGGATTCGCGGCGCCGCCTCGTCGACTACTCGTCTGCGCTGTTCGAGAGGCTGGCCTGCCGCGACTACGCGCGCTTCGACTACCGCTGCGATGCGCAGGGCGCCATCAAGCTCCTCGAGGTGAATCCGAATCCCGGCTGGTGCTGGGACGGGAAGCTGAACTTCATGGCGGGCTACGCGGGGTTTCGCTATTCGGACCTGCTGCGATTGATTCTCGAAGCGGCGCAAGAGCGCAACGGCCTGCCGATTCCGGAGTCGGCCGCATCGAAGGAGTCCGCGCGCGAGACCGTGGAAGTGCGATGAGGCGCGCTTCTCTCGCGGGCGCGACCGCCGTCGTTTTCTCCGTGACCCTGCTCGCCGGGGCGATCGCAGACCCGGCCGCCGACACGTCGTCGCTGCCGTATCCGCTGGGGAGCGGCTCGCCCGACGGCGATGGCCCGCGTGTGCCCAACGCGAACGGCGCGCTTCCCGTTTCGTTTCGGGATCTCGCTTCCTTCGAGTTTTTACCCCTGGAGTCCAAGGTCGACCCGGCCGTGGCGAGCCGGTCGATTCCCGATTCCATTCGCGCATGGAGCGGCAAGAAGGTGGTGCTCGACGGCTACATGATGCCGACGCAGTTCGATCCGGAGAAGGGGACGGTCACCGAGTTCGTTCTCATGAGCCGCACCTTCGGCTGCTGCGAGCCCGGCACTCCCATGATTCACGAGATGGCCGTCGTGACCATGGGGAAAGGGAAGTCGACGCAGCCGTATCCGGATCGCATCGTGTCCGTCACCGGCAAGCTCACCGTCGGCGTCGAGACCGACAACCTCGGGTACATGGTGAGCATCTATCGCATCCGCGGAGAAACCGTGCAGGCGACGGGGCCGGTGCACACACACTAAGGGCAGTCATGGCCGAAGCGAAATCCGCGAAGAAGCCGCGCGCGAAGAAAAAGAAGGCGGCGCCCGAGGCCCGAGGGCTGGCGGCGAATCGTCTCGCGGAGGCCGCGCCTCCTGCGGCCGTGGAGCGCTTGCAGCGCGAGATCGAATCGGACGGGGGCTCCGTGCTCGCCGCGTATCGCGATCCCTTGGGCTCGCATTGGCAAGTGTTCGCGGGTCTCCCCATCGAGCGCGTGGAGCCCACCCCGTATCAGCGCGACCTCTCGGAATCCCACGTCGAGCGGCTGACCTCCGCGATCGACAAGCTCGGCCGGTTTCTCGATCCCGTGATCGTGTTCCGAACCGACGAAGGCAAATACTGGACGCCGAACGGTCATCATCGTCTCGCAGCGATGCGCGCGCTCGGCGCTCGTTCGATCGTCGCACTGGTGGTTCCGGAGCGCGAGGTGGCGCATCGCATCCTCGTGCTCAACACCGAGAAGTCGCACAACCTGCGCGAGAAGGCGCTCGAAGTGATCCGCCTCGCGGAAGCGCTGGCGACGCTCGATCCGCGCGCGGAGCGTGAGTTCGAGGTGGAGTTCGAGGAGCCTTCGCTGCTGACCCTCGGGCGATGCTACCAATCGCGCGGGCGATTCGCGGGCGGCGCGTATCACCCCGTGCTGAAGCGGGTGGAGAAGTTTCTTGCCGCGAAGCTTCCTGCCGCGCTGGAGACGCGGACGGAGCGCGCGGAGAAAATGATCGCGCTCGACGACGCGGTGGCGGACGCGATCGCGAAGCTCAAGGAGAAGGGCTTCGAGAGTCCCTACCTCAAGGCGTTCGTGGTGGCACGGATCAATCCACTTCGCTTCCAGCGCGGAGCGAAGGCCGAATTCGACGAGACCATCGACAAAATGCTGAGTAGCGCGCGCAAGTTCGATCCCGGGAAGGTCCGCGCGGACCAGATCGCCAGCACCGGGGGTGCACCGGACGAGTAGGGCCGCTGCCCTGGGGAACAGGGATTCCCGGCAGCAGAAACCCCTTGGATTCTCTGGGGGGCCCCGCTAGACTCCCTGCCCTCGAGTCAATTCAGCGGCGATCAGAGACTCAGCAGCGCCCCCCCTCCGTTGTTTCTTTTCGAGAAACCGTTCTCGCGCCCCAATTCATGGCGAGGTGATGATCATGCGCAAGATGACACTGACCATTCTTTTCTTGCTCGCGGCGGCGAGCAGCGTGCTGGCAGGCCAGCACACGATTCTCTTCATGCAAGGCAATGCGTGGGAGACCGGCGGTTTCCCCACATCCGAGATCGGCGACGAGCTCCAGGCCGTCGGCATTCTCACGGACATCGACGCACCCCTGGTGTGGAACACTGCGCAGTACTCGTACACGTGGTGGATTCGCGGGCTCATTTCGACCGGCGAATCGGTGAACGGAACGATTCACATGGCCACCTACACGGGAGGCCAGTTCACGATCTACGTCGATGGGCTGCCTTCGAACCACGACTACGGAACGAATCCGCCCAACGCGACGGTTCCGTCCACGTTCACCGACGGGACGTCCACGTATCTGGACGGAACGTTCTCCGGATTCACGCTCACGCTGAACGAGGTGACCGGGAACGGTAGCTTCGTGGGCGATCTCTTGTTCACCGGCGGCGACGTGTTCCCGCTCCTGGACGATCCGGGCGGCTGGACGTTCGGCGCCAACATCTCCGGTTTCTCGCCGGAAGGCTACGACCTCGAGATCAACGGCCAGGTGTTCCTGCAGGGACCGAGCTCGGTGGAGCCGTCCAGCTGGGGCGGAATCAAGGGGATGTATCGCTAGCGTAGAATTGGGCTGATCGAGGGCGATGACCTCGTAAAAGGTCTGATGGATTGGGCGATGGCGGCGGTCTCCGATGAGGGGGCCGCCGCTTTCGAATTACAGCCGCAGCAACCCCGCACCGACCAGCGCGTACAAGAGCGATCCCGGGATGTAGCCGATCACGAGGCTCAGCGCCTGCGTCCGCAAGGGAACATGATGTGCACCGGCGATCATGTCGGCGAGCGCGCCGCCGGCCCACGGCACGAAGCGCAGCAGGACGAGGAAGAGGAGATTGTCGCCGGCGTAGCGCCGCACGCGCTCGGGAAGCAATCTCATGCGCGACTGGATGTCGAACTCGTGATCGCCGCGCCGCCACAAGTAGTACATGGCGATGCCCCCCAGCGTGCCGGACGCGAGATTCACGAAAAACGCGGTCCAGAACGGGAAGAGCGCGCCGTTCAGCACCGAGATGAGCATCGATCCGATCGGCGTCATGGTCGTGACCGTCTGGATCACCAGCGTGATGAGCGGCGCCCAGATGCCCCAGCGCTCCACGACCGCCCGGGGGCCGCCTTCGACCGTGACCCACTCGTCGATGGCGAACGCCAAGAGCGCGAGGCCGAACAGGACCCATACGAACTTGGACATCGCCAGGCGAAGCAGCCGCTCTTTCACGCGGCATTCCTCGCTTCGGCGGCGGGGACGACGATCTCGAGCGCGCGCGGCACGGTGGTGATCTCCAACGGGCCCCGCGCAGTGAAGACTTCGCCATCCATCTCGTAGGTGATCTCGCCGTCCGCGTCGATGGTCAGCGAAGCGCCGGTCTCGATGCGCACTTCCTGCTCGGCTTCGTGGCGGCCCTTCGCGACCAGCCCGAAGAGCTTGGCGCGCCGCGCCGCGCCGGCATTCCCGATCGCGACCAGATCGAGCTTCCCATCTTCCAGATCGGCACCGGGCGCGATCAAGAACGAGCCGCCGAAGTAGCGCGCATTCGACACGACGACCATGAGGAAATCGCCGTCGATCGCGGGTCCGAAATCTCCAGCGATGCGCAGGCGAATCCCGGGGAAGAAGAACAGTTGCCGCAGCGCGCAGAAGCGATAGAGCGCATCGCCCTTCAAGAGCGGGAAGCGGGCCGCGTCGTGGATCACCGCAATGTCGAAGCCCAGGCCCACGACGTTCAGAAAGTGGCGCTCGCCGAGCCGTCCCACGTCCACGCGACGCGTCGTCCCGCGAACGATCCCGCGCACCACGTCGCGCGCCCGGTCGAAGGTGATCCCGAACGATTTGCCGAAGTCGTTGCCGGTGCCTCCGGGAAGCAGCGCGAGTCGGACATTGCGGCGTCCCGAGCGCAGCACCACGTCGGCCACCGACGACCAGGTGCCGTCGCCGCCGACCGCGACGATCGTGGCGTAGCCTTCGGCGAGCGCGTGCTCGGCGAGCGTGCGCTCCTCACCGGGGTGCGCCGTCGTGGCGTGCTCGAACTCGGGGAGCTCTTCGCGCAGAATTTGGAGAAAGTGCTCCGCGCGTCGCGCTCCCCGGCCGCGTCCGGCGGCGGGGTTGATCACGACGAAGACGGAGCGGTTCGTCACCGGGCGGGGTTCAAAAGTATGCCGGGGCGCAGCGTCAGAGCGTCCGGAGCTCTTCGAAGATCTGCGTGCCGTCCTTCATCCACAGCTCTCGGAAGGGACGCTCCGCGATTTCGTCCTGCACCAAGTTGCGGCACATCGGATGATCGTGCAGCACCAGCGTGCCGCGTTCCTCTTCGTGCTCGGTGAACGTGCCCTTCATGTGGATGTCCACCTTGAAGCGGTGGGCCTCGTCGCGCGTGAAGCACTGGTGCAGCTGGTCCACCGGATCCCACTTGTAGTCCGTGACCGTGTAGTCCATGACCGCCTTGTCGCCTTCGCGCACGCGGATGCGCATCTGCCCCTTCGACTCTTCGAAGTCCACATTCACGTTCTTCATGTAGTGGGGGAGGCGCCAACGCTCGATGGCGTGCTTGCGCGACTCTTCCGAGGAAGTCCCAAGCAGGAACGGATACATCGCCGACTTGGGAAACGGGTCTCCCGTTTTCACCAGTGGCGGTACGACGATCGCGAGCACGATCTCCTGATACGCACCGACCATGCTGTCGTGGAAGTCGAATGCGGTGACCGCGAGGATCGCGCTACCGTGATGCACCTCGAGCGGGTGCAGGTTTGGCGGCAGCAGCTCCCGCGCGCGCTCCGTGGGGATCTCGAAGAATGCGCTGACGGCGTTCTTGAAATGGTAGTACGTCAGTGGCATAGCCCATGTCTCTTGAGCACCCGCACGATGACGTCGGCGCCCTCTTCGAGTTGCTCGCGGGTGTGGCTCGCGGAAATCGAGAGCCGGAAACGCGAGCGATGCTTGCTCACGGCGGGGTACTTGATCGGGTGCAGATAGACCCCTTCGTGGATCATTTCCTCGGTGAGAGGGAAGATGAGATCGTCCCGGCGAATCATGATGGGGATCACTTGTGATGTGGATTCCCCGATGTCGACGCCGGCGTCGTACAAGAGATCGCGCATGATCCGCGCGTTCTCGTGAAGGCGTGTGCGAAGCTCCGGCTCCGTCTCCACCAGGTCGAGCGCCTTGATGAGCCCGCCGGTAACCCCCGGGGGAAGCGCGCAGGAGAACACGTGGGAGCGCGCGAACCCGCGGAGATAATTCACGAGCTTGCGCTCGCAGGCCACGAATCCACCGATCCCCCCCAAGCTCTTGGAGAACGTGCCCAGGTGGATGTCCACTTCGTCCTCGAGCCCGAAGTACTCGGCGACGCCGCGGCCGTGCTCGCCGAAGAGGAACGTGGAGTGCGCCTCGTCGATCAGGATGCGCGCGCCGTGCTTCTTGCATACCTCGACGATCCCGGGGAGATTCACGATGTCCCCGTCCATCGAGTACACACCCTCGACCACCACGAGCTTCTTTCCGGGGAAGCCCTTGAGCTTCTTCTCCAGATCGTCGACGCGGTTGTGACGGAAGAAGCGCACGTCGGCCTTCGACAGGATGATCCCGTCCACGATCGACGCGTGCGCCCACTGGTCGGCGACGATGAGATCTCCGGGGCGCATCAGCCCCGCGATCAATCCCAGATTCGCGCTGTAGCCGGTGGAGAAGAGGAGCACCGCCTCCTTCTTCTTGAACTTCGCCAAATTCTCGGCGAGCTCTTCGTGCAGATCGAGTGTTCCCGAGAGAATCGGCGAGCCCGACGCGCCGAGGCCGTACTTGCGGGTCGCGTCGATCGCGGCCTCAATGACCTCGGGACGGTAAGAGAGGCCCAGGTAGTTGTACGACGCCAGGTTCACCAGATTGTCGAGCTGGCGATTCCCCTTCGTTTCGACGACCGAGACCCGCGTCTTGGGTGCGGTGTGCATCGGCTGGCCGAACAGGTAGTAGCCGGCGGGGCGCGCCTCGGTCCACCAGGCGTCGAACGCGTCGACCAGAGCGAACGCGTCGTCCCCGGCGCCCGAGTAGAAGTTGCTGTAGTCGTAGTCGGCGAAGTCGGACTTGAAGACCCGTGCGGCCGAGTCCAGGGTTCCCGGCCGCGGCGGCGCCTCGTGCGCGGGCGACGCGGAATCGGGCTTCCCGTTCTCCCCGTTCTCCGACCCGTTTTCAGGCCGTGTTGACGGTGGAACGGCCTTCGACCTAGTGTGCAGCGGCTGTTTCATGGAATTGGTTCGTGCCCCGAACGGAGGGGAATGAGGGCCGACCCCGGCTGGGTCCGGAGGCGGCTCGAAGTCGTGAGAGGATACTTTGCTCTTGGCGTCACCGGAATCCTGTTTTTGTTCGCGGACTTGGTGGAACGTACCGTGGTGGTGGCGCTCTTACGTCTTCGACCCGCATCGCGGGAGCACATTCTCTCGCGCTGGGCCCGGGCTCTCGCCGCGCTCACTTTGACCGTGACTCAGAGCATCGGGGGGGCGCGCATCGCGAAACTTCCATCGATTCCCGCGGGCGCCGGCGTCCTGATCCTCATGAATCATCAATCACTCTTGGATGTTCCCCTCGTGATTCGTTGCCTGGATTCCGGATACCCGAAGATCGTCACGCGCCGCAGGTATTTCACCGGTATCCCGTTGGTCTCGCACATGCTGCGTCTCTACGATCACCCGGCCGTGGACCCGCAGACGCAGTCCCGCCGGCAGATCGCCGAGCTCATTCGGACCGCACGAAACGCATCCCAGCCGATGGTCGTCTTTCCCGAGGGAACGAGATCTCGCGATGGAGAAATCGCTCCATTCATGAAGGCTGGGTTAAGCGGTATTCTTGCAGTTCGCCCGTGGTCCGTCTACCTCGCAGTCGGGGACGGATTCTGGCGTGCGGGACGCATCCAGGAGGTCGCCCGGGAGCTGCCGCGCGTGGTCGGCCGGGTGGAGGTGGACGGTCCGCATGAGTTTCCAGGCGGGCAGCCGGGCGCCGATGCGGGCCAGTTCCTGGACCGGATGCGGGAACGTATGTGCTTGAAATTACTCGAGATTCGTGCGAACCCGCCTTCTCCTTCCCCGGGGAGCCGAGGGTGAGCGGGGGCGGGATTCCCGCGCCCACGCCCTCGCCAAGCGACGCGTCTCGCATCGCCAGAGTCCTTCGAGAGTCTCTCGGGGACGAGCTCGTCGGGATCGTCTTCTTCGGGTCGCGCTATGTGGGGACCAGTCCGAACTCGTTCAGCGTGTGCGACCTCTTTCTCGTGGTCGAGCGCTACGAAGCCTTCTACCGAATCCCGGTTCCCGGGATCGCCCGCACCGCCAGGCCGCGTCTGCTCTCGTTCCTGAATCGCCATCTTCCGCCGAACATCTTTTCGTACGACGACGGGGTGGGTCCCGGGGCGAAGTGCTTCGTCATTTCCTCGGACGACTTCGCCAGAATGCTGCGCCGCCGTTCCCCGGATCATTTCGTCAAGGGACGGCTCACGCAAAGCGTCCAATTGCTCGATGCCCGCGACGAGGCCAGCCGCGCCCGCTGTCTCGCGCAATTGGATGAAGCGCGGCGCAGCGCGATGGATTGGGTGCCGTCGTTTTTTACCAAGACGGAGCGCGAGCAGCCGTTCGACGTGCTCGACTTCACGTGGCGCATGCTCAAGGTTTCGTACGCGAACGAAATTCGCCCCGAGCCGGAAGCGCGGGTCCGCGAAGTGCTCGATGCACAGCGTCCCTTCCTGGAGCGAACGTACGGGGCCATCTTGAATGACGCCGCCCAGAGCGGCGTGCTTCGGCGCGACGGCGATCGCTTTCGCCTGGTGTCTCCGCCGGGCGGGCTGACTCGGCTCGGATGGCGCGCGTATTTCCTCCGATCGAAAGTTCGCGCGACGCTCCGCTGGCTCAAATACACGTTCACGTTCGAGGACTGGCTCGACTACCTGGTCCGCAAAGTGGAGCGTCGTACCGGGGTCACCGTCGAAATCACGCCGATGGAACGCCGATTGCCCTTTCTCCTGCTTTGGCCCAAGGTCTTCTACGTTCTTCGCGAGCGACGGAGAGAGCCGTCTCCTCGGAACGCGGAGACGGGCGGGCCGGAGTGAGAATGGAAGTTGCGGTTTTCGTTTCGCTGGTGAGTGCAGCCGTCCTCTCCATGGTGCCGTATGCACTCGGCCCCGGACGCACCGGGATCAGTCCGGAAGGCTCCGCGCGCAAGGGATCGTTCGTGCTCGGGCGCTGGGTGCGCGATTGGTTCTATTGGGCGATTCGTCCGGTGAGCCGTTTCGCGGTCCGCGCGCGATGGAGCCCCGACACGTTCAATTACCTGGGACTCGGGCATCTCGCTGGTGAGCATGGTGCTCTACGCGCGCGGATCGCTCGGCGCCGCCGGCTGGCTTCTTCTCGTGGGCGGAATCGCCGACGTGCTCGACGGGGAAGTGGCGCGCGCTCGCGGCATGACCTCGGCGTTCGGTGCATTTTTCGACTCCACCCTGGACCGCTTCGCCGAGATGGCCGTGTTCGTGGGGCTGGCTGCGTTCTATGACGGATCGCGCGGCGCTTCTCGCGGTCGTGGTCGGGCTCGGCGGATCGCTTCTGGTGAGCTACACGCGCGCGCGCGGCGAAAGCCAGGGCGTGGTGTGCAAGGGGGGAGTGATGCAGCGCGCCGAGCGCATGCTCCTGCTCGGCTTCGGCTCGATCTTCGATCCGACGATTTCCGCGAAGCTCGGGCGCGAGCCGGGCTCGATTCTCTTCTGGGTGCTCGTCGTGGTCGCGGTCGCGTCCACCGGCACCGCGATCTACCGCACGATCTGGATCTCGCGCGAGCTCAAGCGCGCCGGCTTGAATTTCGCCGCGAAGAACGGATCGGTCGGCCCGGTTCCTCCGCCCACCGCGACGCCGGCCTTGATTGCGCCGGTCACGAAACGCTTCGCATGCGCCACGGCTTCCTCCAGCGAAAGCCCGGCGCCGAGCTGCGTCGCGATCGCCGCCGAGTACGTGCAGCCCGTACCGTGAGTGTGCTTCGTGTCGATCCATTCTTCGTGAAAGGCGCGTGCGCTCGTCGGCGTCACCAAGACGTCGGTGCCCGGCGAAGACGCGAGGTGCCCGCCCTTGACCAAGGCGGCGCGCGCCCCCGCGGCGACGAGCCGGCGTCCCGCTTCGATCGCGTCGTCGACCGTGGCGATGGGGAGGCCGGTCAGCGCCTTCGCCTCGTGCACGTTCGGAGTGACCACGGTGGCGAGCGGAAGAAGCACGGTGCGCAGCGCGTCCACGCAGTCGGGAGCGAGGAGCGCAAACCCCGTCTTCGAGATCATCACCGGATCGACGACGAGGAATGGCGGCGCGAAGCGCTTCAGCTCCGCGGCGACCGCTTCCACGATCTCGCGCGTCGCGAGCATGCCGGTCTTCGCGGCGGCGACGTCCAGATCCTCGAACACGGCGCGCAGCTGCGCGATCACCAGCGCGGACGGAGACGGGCTCGGCGGCGGTCACGCCGAGCGTGTTCTGCGCGGTGATCGCCGTGATCACCGAAGCGCCGTATCCGCCGTTCGCGGCGATCGTCTTGAGGTCGGCTTGGATTCCGGCACCGCCGGAAGAATCCGAGCCGGCGATGGTGAGGATGGTGCGGCGCCGCGCTTCCGTACTCATGGCGCGGAGGATAACTCAGCGCGTGCGAAGCGCGACGATCTTCTCCGTGTGCGAAAACGAGCCCGCCTCGAGCCGCATGAAGTAGACCCCGGCCGGCACGAGCTCGCCTTGGGACGTCCGCCCGTCCCACCGGGCCATGTGAGCTCCGGCCACGCGGTTCTCGTGCAGCAGAGTCCGGACGAGCCGGCCGGTGACGTCGTAGATCGTGAGGGAGACGTCTTCCGAGCCGGCGAGGGAGAAGTGAATCTCCGTCGATTCCTGGAACGGATTGGGCCGCGCGCTCTCGAGTGCGTCCGCGATCACGGGAGGTTGCGCGAGCGCGGCGTCTCCGCCGTTCGATTCCGCATCCGCGAGAGGCGTGACGCCGTCTCCCACGCAGGGATGCTCATCGAGGATGCAGGGAGGCCCACCGGTCGAGGAGAAGCCCACCAGCCGTGGATTCATCACGATCGAGGGCTCGACCTCGTCGCACTCGACGGCGATGAATGGGTGCGGTGACGAGGCATCGTCGAGGCAGAGAGTTCCTCCCATGTCGAGAACACTCCAAGTTCCGATCGCAAACGTCGTCTGCGTTCCGATCGGGCACCCGGAAACGGCGAGGAGCAGGTCCGTCGCCGAGCCGACGTTGAAGATTCCAGGCGCGGGCGAAAACGCGATCGGATTGAGACTCCCGATCGCGCGCGCCTGCAATGCGGACAGTCCCTCTTCCCCGCATGTCATCCAGAGCGTGAGCTCGCGCAGCGCGCCCGTCGGGGCCGCCGTGTTGACGAACGGATCGCTCGCACTCGCACTGATCGAGAACTCGAATCCGAACGGACGGAAGCTCGGCGCTTGCGTAAGCGGCTCCTCCATCGTGACCGTGACGGCGTTCGTCGATCCGCTGTAGGAGCCGTTGCCGGTGCCGGTCCAGGAATCGAAGGCGAATCCGGGATTCCCGAGCGCGCGGATGTAGACCACGGAACCGGGAGCGTGCCATCCCGTCCCCGGGATCGAATGGCCCTCGGGCGGATCGATCATCTGCAGCCGCAGCTCATGCGCGAAGTGTCGCGAACAGAAGGAGCGGCACGGGCGGCTGGGTGATCGAGTGCTGTCGCGCCAAGCCGTCGCTCCAGGAGAGGTAGCGGTGGCGCACGTCGGGCCCGGTCGGAATGAGGGAATCCGCGGCGACGGTGTGCACGGTGCCGATCCCCCAGTTGAACGACGCCGGCGAAATGTACGTGGTCCCGTCGACTCGAATCGGCAGCCCCGGCGGAAGCGTCGTGATGGTCGAGAACGATGGTCCCCCGAACGACGCGGTCTGCGTGATGTTGCCGTTGATCGTGATCGTCGCCGGATTGTTCGTCCCGGTGTACGAGCCGTTTCCGCTTCCGGTCCAAGTGTGGAAGGCGAGTCCGGAGTCCGGCGTGGCTGTGATCGTCACCGGAGTTCCGTACAAATAGTCTCCCGAAGGCGGCGACACGCTTCCTCCGAGCCCGGCATTCATGGTCAGGTGATACGTGTTGATCTGGAACGCCGCCGTCTGCGTGATCGGGCCGAGCATGGTGATGGTCGCCGGATTCGCGGTGCCGGTGTACGAGCCGGTTCCCGTTCCGGTCCAGCCCACGAACGAATGCCCGGGTGCGGGAATCGCAGTGATCTGCACGTTCGAGAGCGCCGGGCGATTCCCCGAGGCGGGGAGCACGCTTCCGCCCGGTCCCGCGATCATGGTCAGCGGGAACAACACCGCGGTGAAGTACGCGGACTGGGTAATGTGCCAATTCATCGTGATCGAGGCGGGATTGTTCGGGCCGGTGTACGAGCCCGCACCTTCTCCGTTCCAGTGACTGAACGTGTAGTACTGATTTGGGGACGCCGAGATCGTGACCGGCGTTCCTTGAGGATAGGTGCCGTTTCCGGGCGCGACCGTGCCTCCGCCGGGGGGGACCGAATTCATGAAGAGGTTGACCGGACCGGTGTACGTGAAGTGTGCGATCTGCTGGATGTCCGCGCCCATGGTGACAGTGGCCGGATTGTTGGGACCGGTGTACGAGCCGGAGCCGCTTCCAGACCAATGGCTGAACACATAGTTCGGATTTGCAGTCGCGGAGATCGTGACCACCGTTCCCTGCGGGAACAGGCCGCTCGGGGGATTCAGCGTCCCTCCACCGGGAGGATCGGCGAAGATGGTCAGCGTGTACGGGCCGGTGTAGCCGAAGGTCGCGCTCTGCGTGATCGGCCCGAACACCGTGATCGATGCGGGATTGTTCGGGCCGGTGTAAGAGCCCTCTCCGGTGCCGAACCAAGAGGCGAATCCGAAGTCGGGATAAGTGGGGGTCGCGTGGATCGTCACCGTGGCCCCCTCCGGGAACCAACCGCTCGGCGGGGTGACCGTGCCCTGTTCCGCGGAGGTCATGGTCACGAAGTAGGACGCATCGAAGCTCGCCACGTACGAGGTCACGTCTTCGTCGTGAACGATATCGTGGACGATCGCGCCACCGTCGCTCCACGAAGCGAACTCGAGGCGGGTCTGCGATCCGAAGTCCTGCGGCGTCAGCGTCCCGATCGTGTGCACGGACCCCGGCACCCAGTCGAAGAGGCGCGGCGACGTGAACGTTTGTCCGTCGACCAGGATCTGCAGACCGGCGGGATCCGTGGTCACGAGGACTCCGCTCACTTCGCAGAGAAGATCGGACGCGCCGATCAGCACTCCGCAGAGGTTGTTGGCGGGAAGGCACGGAGAAGCCGCGGCAACCCCGATCTCCGGCTGCGCGAAATCGCAGATCAAAGGATCCGCCGAGAAGTTTCCCGCGACCCCTTGCTGCCCGGAGAGCGGCCCCGTGAAATCTCCCCCCGCATTGGAGTACACGTCCGCGCAGAGCGCGGTACCGGTCCCGGCGCCTGTCCTCGAAAATGCACCCCCGGTTCCTCCGGTTCCGTACGCCGCGATCGATCGATCGAACACGAAAGACGACGTTCCGCCCAGGTAGAGGGCATTGCCTCGAATCTTCGCGTGATTGGAGACCAGCGTGGACGACTCGATGCGCACTGAGCTCGTGACTGCGGCGAGCGCTCCTCCGCTGCCGCCCTGCGTTCGCTCCGCGCGATTCTGGGCGAAAAAGCTCCCCGTGACGCCGACGTTCGATGAGCCGATCACGATGGCCCCGCCACCGACTCGCGCATCGTTGCCATTGAATGAGCACGCGTCGATCACGCTGTTTGAGGCATGCTCGAGGCTGAGCCCTCCTCCTTGATTCTGGGCGACGTTGTTTTCGAAGCGGCATCGGATGAGGGAAACCGTGGCGTAGCGCCCGCGAATTCCCGCACCCGACGCGGTGGTGGTGCAATCGCGGATTACGCAGTCGCGGAAAGTCACCGAGGATGCAAAGCAGTAGGCACCGGCTCCGCCACCGAGATCCCCGGTGACTCCGATGGGCCCGCCGCGACCGCGCTCTGCTTCTTCCGCCAATGCGTCCAGATACGCGTCGTCGTCCATCTCCTCCAGGCGAAACGTTTCTCCGAACGTGACGCCCTGGGTGTGTCCATTCGCAATCGTGAAGCCTTCGACCGCGATCGGCGCCTGCGCCATTTCGCAGGCCAGCACGCGCCCCAATCCCTGTCGCATCGATCGTCACGCAGTCGGCGGTTCCCAGCTCGCTGCGCAGCACGACTCCGGAGGGGATTTGCAATTCGTGCTCGAAGTAGGTTCCGCAGGCGACGAGCACGACGTCGCCGGAGTGCGCGGCGGCCAGTCCTTGCGCGATCGTGGGGAATTGCGACGGAACGTGGAGCGTCGCTGCGCGGCCGGAGGAGGCCGCGAGAATGCAAACGAGGATGCCGCCCAGGACGGATCGCACGGGGTCGTCCTTGCAATGGGGCGGTCATCGTAACTCGGACGATGGACCCACTTCAAGCGAGCGATGGTGCGCCTTACGGCCGAGCCCGCCTTCCATGCTAGGATGCGCCGCCCATGAAGCTCCGTGCCTCGACGACACGCCGCTGGCTCGACGCCGTCCTCGCCGACTTCGACGCCTTTCTGGTGGACCACGCCGCGTGTGAGCGCAAGGCCATGTCCACCGGGATCCATCTGGTCGTGAAGTATCCGGATCGGGCGTGGCTGCATGACCCCGTGCTGGAATTTGCGAAGGAAGAGCTGGAGCACTTTCACATGCTGGTCCGGCTCGTCGCGCGCCGCGGCCTGCGTCTGGCCGCGGACGAAGAATCGCCCTACGTGGTCGCACTGCTGGAGACGGCGCGCCACGGACGCGACGATCGTTTTCTCGATCGGCTGCTCATCTCCGGGATTCTCGAGGCGCGCGGATGCGAGCGCTTCGGGATGCTGGCCACCACGTTGGCCGCCGGGGAAGAGCGCACTCTCTACGAAGAATTAACGCGCGCCGATGCGCGCCACCAACGCCTCTTCATCGATCTCGCGGAGCGCGCCTTTCCTGAATCCGTCGTCGAAGCGCGTCTCGGCCAGCTCCTCGATGCGGAAGCGGAGATCGTGACCAAGCTCTCGCCGTCCGCCGCGCTGTACGCCGGCGCGTGAACGACCGCGCCGTTCGCAAGTATCTCGCGCGGTGGGCAGAGCCCGAGGCGTCGCTCGCCGAGCGGATCGACGGCGTCTACGGCGAGATCGTGGTGGTGCCGGCGCGGCGGGAGCGGGCGACGCTCGCCGACGAGCTTCTTGCTTGGGAGCCGCCCGCGGGGCGCACGCTCGTCATTCTCGTGGAGAACGAGAGCGAGCCGCGCGCGGCGGCAGGGCGAATTGGCGAAGCGAAACCGGCGACGCGGTCGCAACCTCCTCCGGCCGCCGAGCTCTTGCGCGGCGCGCGCATCGATCTCCTGCGCGTCGATCGCGCGAGCCCCGGGCGCCGTCTCGCCGCGAAAGAAGGCGTGGGACGCGCGCGAAAGATCGGCGGCGACATCGCGCTCGCGATCGCCGCGCGTGGGGGTCTCGCATCGCCATGGATCCACATGACCGACGCCGACGCGCGCATGAGCGCCGCCCGCTTCTCGATCGCGCGCACCATCGATGCCGAGATCGCGCACGCGTCCGCGATCGTCCTTCCGTTTCGCCACATCGTGGCGGAAGCCGCGCTGCACGAACCGATGCGCCGGCACGAGATCTGGCTTCGCGTTCATGTTCTGGGACTCCAGGCGGCCGGCTCGCCGTACGCATTTCCCGCGATCGGCAGCGTGATCGCGGTGCGCCCCGAGTCCTATGCGCGCGTGCGCGGCGTGCCGAATCGCGAGGCGGGGGAGGACTTCCACTTCTTGGACAAGGTCGCGAAGATCGGCGCGGTCGTCGTCGCCGATGGCGAGCCCGTGGAGATCGAAGCGCGGCGCAGCGATCGCGTCCCGTTCGGAACCGGCCCTGCGCTCGCGCGCATCGCGGCCGAGCTGGAGCGCGGCGAGGACATGCGTCTTCTCGATCCCGTGTGCTTCGAGAAGCTCGGCCTGTGGATCGCGGCTTTGAATCGCCTGGCCGAGCATGCCGACAGGGCGCGTTTCGCGCGCGAGACGGAAGAGGGCGGGCTCGCCGCAGCGGGGGAGACCCTCGGCGCGCGCGACGCGATCGCGCGTCTCGTGGCGGGCTACGAACGCGGCGCGAACTTGCGCCGCCATCTGCACACGTGGTTCGACGGGCTTCTGACCGTGCGCTTTCTCAATGCATTGCGCGACGGCGGCATCCCGCCGCTGGTGTGGCGCGACGCGCTCCGCCGCGCGCCATTTCTCGACGGGTTCGAGGGGGACTTTGACGCGGAGATTGCGCTCGAGCGCCTGCGCCGCCGCGGCTTGGAACGCAGCGTGCTCGGGCTCGGGGTCAGCGCAGAATCGTGACGCGCCCTGGCACCACGGAGCTTCCGGCGCCCCACGCCCGGACGAAATAGATTCCGGGCGCGACGGAAACTCCCGCGTCGTCGCGCTGATTCCACACGACCTGCGTGTCGCCGCTCTCTCCTCCGCCCGCGGCGCCGGCCGCCGCGCGAAGCTCGCGCACGCGGCGCCCGCGCACGTCTTCGATGGTCACGCGCGCGTCATTCCAAGTTTCGCGGCGCCGCGCGTCTCGCGGAATCGTGAGCACCACATCGACCCCCGCGGCCGCGGGATTCGGTCGCGCGAGGATGGCCGGAGAGCGCAGGTCGGCTTCGGACCCGCTGCTCACTTCCGGCGCGCCGATCGCGGGGATGCGCTCGATTCGGTAGAGGCCGCGCGGCGTTCCCTCGACCCCGAACGCGAGCAGCTCGAGCGCGCCGTCGGAAGACATCTGCATGTCCGTGATGCCGAGCATCCCCGTCCCCCAGTTCGATGGTTCGGGCTGTCCGGCGACGGGGGGCGCGATCGACCAAGTTCCGCCGGCACCCGGCTCCAAGCGGCGGATCACCCCCGAGAAGAACTCGCAGTAGAAAAGGTCGCCTTCGTATTCCGGCGGAAAGCTCCTGGGATTTCCGGGATTCGTGCGCACCACCGGCCCGCCGATGATCGACGTCACTCCGGGAAGATGGGGGAACACGTGGACCGGGTTCGTGAACGCGCTGCCCGGGATGCAGTCTTCGCAGCAGAAAATCGGCATCGTTCCCTCGATCCGCGGCCAACCGAAGTTCGCTCCCGCACCGTTGGGAATCTCGATCCGGTTGATCTCTTCGAAGAACGAGGAGCCGACGTCGCCGATCGAGAGCGCGCCGTTCGTCGGATCGATCGTGAAGCGGAACGGATTGCGCAGGCCCCATGCGAAACGAAGCCGCGCCCAGTCGTCCGGGCCCGGAAACGGATTGTCGGGTGGGGTGATCTGGGATTTCGGCGGCGGCCCCATCCCTGGGCCCGGCATCGAGGAGACGTCCAGCCGCAGGATCGATCCCAGGGGGCTGGAGAGATTCTGGGCCTGACAGGCGAGGCCATCTTCGCCGATCGACGCGTACAGCATTCCGTCGGGCCCGAAGTGGAGGCCGCCGCCGTTGTGGATTCCGTTCACGTCGGAGATGTCGGTCAGCAGGTGGAACGGGCTGCCCAGCGTGATCGCCGTGCTGGCGGGGTTCGTGAGCTGTCCCGACGCGGTGAGCATGGTGATGAACTCGAAGCCGCTCGTGTGATTGTAGATGACGTAGACGTAGGGCCGGCTCGGCCAATCGGGATCGACGGCGATGCCGAGGAGTCCGCGCTCCGGGTGAATGCCTTCGACGTTCGGGACCGTGTGGATCACCGTCGACGTCGACGATCCCACGGCGGCGAGGCGCACGATCCCCACGGAGCGCTCCACGAGGAGCACGCGGCCGTCGGGAAGACGCGTGAATGCGACGGGCGCACCGGTGAACGGCTCGCCGATCTCGAGCGAAACGGAGAATCCGGTGGGAACGGACTGTGCCCGCGCGATCGGAGCGGCCCCCGAGAGTGCGAATGCGGCCGTCACCGCAAGGACGAGGCGCGAGCGAGCGAGGAGGCGACGAAGGTGCGCCATGACACCCCCATCGTAGACAACGAAGTCGGGAACGTCGAGCGGCTGGCCGAAGAGCTCTCCGCGGGTTGACGATCGAGGTGAGGGAAATCGACCGGTCTCCCAGGGGCGGCGAAAGCCGGCCCCCGGGAAGGTGACGGCCCTATCGATAGAGGCCCTTGATGGATCCCCAAGTGCGTGGCTTCCACCGGAAGCGGCTCGGGATCGACGAAGAAGTGGCCGTTCGCGAACGAGACCATGATCCCTCCGCCGAACTCCCCACCGATCCCCGAGAACGTTCCTTCGATGATCGTGTCCGTCACGGTGGTGAGCACGATGCTTCCTGTTCCGGAGACGATCTTGTGATCGGCGACGATGCCGGCGACCCACGCTTGCCAGTTCGTCGCGTCGATCTGATCCGGGATGACCACCGAGCTCGCGTCGTCGATGAACGCGAACAGCGCGGTATAGCCGATCGGATCGACCGGGTACGGGCCCGGAGCGAACGGAGCGGCACTTCGCAGGAAGAAGAGCGCGACGTCCGCGGTCGCGTCCGTGTTCTGCACGCCGCCCGCAATCAGCAGGTAATTCACGCCGGCGACGTTCACGCGAATCCCGATGGACGCTCCCGATCCCCCCGGCGGGAACGCGTCCGGATCGGCGATTCCGCCGTCCGCAAGGAACGTCCCGCTGTACGGTCCCACGGGGAACTGCGCGTAGCCGAAGTTCACGACGCCCTGGTCGTAGAACGTCGGCAGTTGGGCTTGGGCGCTCGACGCGAGCGCGAAGGCGAGCGGGAGCACGAGAATCGTCGTCAACTTCATGGATGCCTCTCGGAGGTGGACCAGGCGGCGTGGCGTCGACTCGGACCTGCGCGCACGAGCATATCACGAAGCTCATCGTCATTTGCAAGTTGGTTGCGCCAAGAGTGAAAGTAAATGGCGCGACGCAGCGATTGTAACGATGCGGAGAAGATCGCCGGAGTTTGCGCGCTTTGGCGCCCGATGGCGATTGCTTGAAGCCGGTCAGCGCACCCGCACGGCTTTCGCGGCGCGCGTCACGCGGCCGTCGGTGGCTCGGATCCAATAGACGCCGGCGGCCACCGGGCGCGAACGGTCGTCGCGTCCGTCCCAAGCGAACGACGAGGCTCCTGGGCTGACGCGGCCTCGGTGCAGCGTGCGCACGGTCCGGCCGGAAAGGTCGTGGACCGTTACCGTGAGCGACATCTCCGTCGCCGAAGCCAGCGCGATGCGCTGCACGTCGCGCGAAGGCTGCGGTGCGACGCCATCGAGCCGCCACCCTTCGGAGAGGGGATTCCCAACGACTCCCACGCCGGTCACCGGCACGCCTTCCTCGATGCGCCACCATCCGGGCGGCACGTTCAAGGAGATCAGGGGCCCGGTCACGAAATCCACGATGATCGAATCCGCGACGGCGGCTTCTCCGATTCCGGCGTGAATCCAGAGCGGATCCTGACATCCGCGCCACGCGTTCGCTTGAACGCGCCGAACGATGCGAAGTCCTCCGGCGACGACCGTGACCCGCGTGCCCACCGCCGGGATTCCGGACTGTCGTCCGACGATGTTCAAAATCAGAGCATTTCCCCGGTCGCCTTCGTTCATCAGGAGACGCGCCGGCGCCTCCGCGCTGAACGCAGCGGGTCCCGCTCCTTCGCGCAGCACGAGATCGAGATCTTCGTCGCCGTCGATGTCCCCCCAGATGCCGCCGTCTCCCATTCCTTCACTTCCGCCGGCGATTCCTTCTTCGACGGTGACGTCCGCGAACGTCGCGCCGTCGTTGCGCCACAGGCGATCCGGAGCGTTGGGGGAGGCGCTCGTGCCCATGTCGACGACGTGCAGGTCGAGGTCGCCGTCGTTGTCGTAATCGACCCAGGACACGTCGCGAGGATTCAGCATCATGCCGAGCCCCAGTGCTTCGGTGATCTCGGAGAACGATCCGCCGTCGTTGCGCCAGACGCGCGGACCGCCGGGAGTGAATCCGGAGCTCTCGAGATCGTGCGGCACGGTTCCGGAGATCGGAGCGCCGTCGGTGATCCAGCCGTCGAAGTTGTCGAAGTTGACCGAGGGGCGTCGTGCAGCGAATCTCCCACGGTCCGCCGGGGCTCTGTCGCCAGACGTAGGTCCCGCGATCCACGCCCGGATCGAAATCCGGCGCTCCGACGTATTCGTCGGTCAGTGGAATGGCCGACGTGGTGAGCGGATGGACCGCGTTCGGCCCCAGGTAAATCGTCGTGGCGGCGGGGAACGCGAGGATTTGAAACTCGCCGTACGCGGTGTCGGCACTGGAGGGGACGGTGAGCCCGTCGATTCCGGTGTCGCCGAAACGCGTGTTGAAGAAGTACGAGACCGAGTCGCCTTCGGCGCACGTATCGAAGATCCCGAGCTCGCCCTCGGTGACGGCGAGATCGAGGTCCCCGTCCCCGTCGGCATCGCCCCAATCGGCGCCCGAAATCGAGGGCAGTGGCGGAGAAAAGACCGCGCTCGCATTCGTGAACACTCCGCCGTTGTTTCTCCAGAGAAACGTGGGCCGGGTGAACTCCTCGCCGCCCACGAGAAGATCGGGATCGCCGTCGTCGTCGACGTCGCCCCAGATTCCCCCGACCGTTCCCAGCCCTTCGTTCAATCCGACCGCCGCGGCGACGTCGTTGAAGGAAAGGTTGCCGTTGTTGCGGTACAGCGAGTTCTTGCTCGACGCGATCCGGCGCCTTGCCCACCCAGACGTCGACGCGGCGATCTCCGTTGTAGTCGGCGGCGGCGATCGCGCGTCCCCGACCGAGGGAATCGGACATGCCCGCCGCCCCGAGTAAGGCTGTTCAAGAGGCCGGGACCGCTATTGAGATACAGCTCGTTCGGCTCGGCGCCGGCACCGCCGTCCGCCCCGTGCGCGATCAAGATCTCGATGCGCTCGTTGAAGTCCAAAGAAAGCAAAAGCATTCCATGGCGATCGAACGGCCCCGACCAAGGCTGCGGATAGAACGTCTTGTCGAAGACTCCAAGGCCGTCGTTCCAGTAGAGAATGGGAACGAACGTGTGATGGCCGGCGTACAGGTCCAGATCCAGGTCGTTGTCGAGATCGGCAAGTCCGCCGCCCCAGGTCGGCTGGGTCCAAGTGAGCCCTGCAAGTGGCGGTTCGGTCCTCGAATTGGGCAAACGCGGAGCCGGCGAGGCAGTAGGCTCCCGAGCGCGAATGCGGCGAGGTGTCGGAACATGGAGCTTGGAGCGAGGCGCACGAGAAGAGAATAGCAGAGCCGGGGGGGCGAGTGGAACCGCCCCGGCGACACCGCCGCAAGTCCAGTCGAAGCGCGCCGGAGCCGCCGCGCCGATGATAAGATCGCCGGCCATGTTTGTCCGAAGAGCTCTCCTCGTCATCGCCCTGATCGGGGTCGGCCGCGCCGCCGCAGCCCCGCCGAAGGCGGCGCCTGCCTGGTTCACGGACATCACCAGCGCCTCCGGACTCTCCTGGAACATCCCCGTGAAGCCGTACTCACTCGTTCGAGCTCCCCGACATCATGGACTCGGGGTCGCCTGGCACGACTTCGACGGAGACGGCGACCTCGATCTGTACTTCACGATGACGAGCTGGGATTTCGGCAAGCCGCGCACCGCTCCGACGAATCGCTACTATCGCCTCGATGCCGGCGGGAAGTACGTGGATGCGACGGCCGCATCCGGCCTCTCGCATGCCGAATACGGCTCCGGCTGTGCCGTCGGCGATCTCGACAACGACGGCGATCAGGATCTCTTCCTCGCGAACTTCGGTCGCGACCAGCTCTTCTTGAATCGCGGAAACGGAACGTTCACGGACGCGTCGAAGAAGCTGAACATCAAGAAGGATCAATGGTCGTGCTCGGCGGCTTTCGTCGATTTCGACGGCGACGGCTTCCTCGACTCACGGTGAATCAATACGTCGCCTACGACTCGACGAAGGTGTGCAAGGACTCCGCAGGGCGCGTGACGTTCTGCGGGCCGAAGGAATTCCCGCCGCTCTCCGCAGATCCTCCTGCGCAACAACGGCGACGCAACGTTCACCGACGTCACCGAGTCCGCGGGAATGAACGCGCGCGAAGGGGCCGGGGCTCGGCGTCGATCTGCGAAGACGTGACTCAGGACGGGACGCCAGGACATCTACGTGGCCAACGACGCGTATGCGAACAATCTCTGGATCAATCAGGGCGGCGGGAAGTTCCGCGACGAAGCGCTGATGCAGGGATGTGCGCTGAACGCGTCTGGGCATGGCCGAAGCGGGCATGGGAGTGTTCGCCGCGGACCTCGATCGCGACTTGGACCTCGACCTCTTCATCACGCACTTGAAGAACGAGTCGAACACGCTGTTCGAGAATCTGGGCAACGAGATCGGCTTCGAGGACGCAACCGCGAAGAGCAATCTCGGTCACGCACAGCATTCCGTACACCGGCTTCGGAACCGTGGCGGTCGACTTCGAGCTGGACGGCGATCTCGACGTGTTCGTGGTGAACGGGCCAGTGCGCCACAGCGATCGCCGATCGCCGGATGCGTGCTCCCCGCGCCGTGGTGCTCACTACGCCGAGCCGAGCTTCGTGTACGTGAACGACGGCCGCGGGAAGTTCCAAGTGCTTGCGCCGCGGAAGAGCGGGACCGATCACGGCGAACGTCGAAGTCGACCCGCGGCACCTCGGCGGGGACGTCGACGCCGACGGCGACATGGACCTGGTGGTCTCGAACATCATGTCGGGCCCGCGCCTCTACCGAAACGACGCGCCGCGGCAGGGGCATTGGCTTGTCGGTGCGCGCGCGCGACCCGAAGCTTCAAGCGCGACGCGATCGGTGCGACGGTCACGGTCCACGCCGGGGCGATCGAAGCTGCTGCGCACGATCACCGCAGCGAGGGAGCTATCTCTCGTCCAGCGAAGCGATCGCGCACTTCGGTTTGGGCGAAGCGACGAAGATCGACTCGATCGTGGTGCGCTGGCCGGGCGGCACGAGCGAGACGTTCGCGGGAGGCGCGGTCGATCGCCGCATGGAACTGCTCCGCGGACAGGGAACGAAGAAGCCGTGAGCCGTCGCAAAGCCGTTCGAAACAAGCCGAAGAGGGATCGGCGAGTCTTCGCCGGAATCGCTGCGCTCCTCGCGCTCTTGCTCGGCGGCTTGGGGACTCCGCGAGCTGCAGCAATCGGGTCGGCTGAGTCCGCTCTTTCACCGGGTCGAGCCGCCGCGCGCCGACGAAGTTCCTCCGCTCGAATCTGGCGAACATCGAGCCGCGCGTCGCCAAGGTGCTCGAGGAGGCGAACGCGCGGCTCCTGGCCGATCTCGAGGAAGACGAGAACTGGGGAAGGCTGGGAGTCCTCTACGACGCGCACGAAATGTACGACCCGGCGATCGCGTGCTACCGGGTCGCCCGCCGCATCGATCCGCAGGAGTTTCGGTGGGCCTATTTTCTCGGACGGGTGATCAAGTTTCAGGGGAACGACACCCCGGAAGTGATCGACCTGTTCGAGTCCGCCGATGCGGCTGCGACCCGACTATGCGCCCGCGCAAGTCCGCCTCGGCGACGCGCTGACGCGTCAGAACCAAAAGGAGAAGGCGCGGGACGCCTACCTGAAGGCCCTGGAGCTCGATCCGCAGTCCTGGATGGCGTCGCGTGGGCTCGGACAAGTGCTGCTCGAGCTGGATGATCCTCAGGGTGCGGTGGTCGCCCTGGAACGGAGCACTTCGCTCCAGCCCGACGACGGCGCCGGATTTGCGTCGCTCTCGCGGGCGTACCTGCTGACCGGGGCGAGGGAGAAGGCCGAGGTCGCCGCGGACCGGTCCCGAGATCTGAAGCAGCTCCACACCATGCCCGACCCGGTCCTCGAAGAAGTCGGATCCTCGGGAGTCGCCTCCAGTACCTGCCTGCGGCGGGCCAACGAGCTGATGGAACGGGGCCGCTTCCGCGAGGCCTTGCAGAATCTCGAAATCGTCGAAGAGGCCATCCCGAACAATCCGAATATCCACCTCCGATTCGCGGCCTGCTACAAGGGGCTGAACGAGACCGAGCCCGCGATTCGCTCGTTCCAGAGTGCTCTGGCGATCGAGGACAGCATTCCCGGTGCCCATGCCCAACTGGGCATCCTGCTCGCGTCGGAAGGGAAGTTCCGGGACGCCGAAGGGCATTATCGCCGGGCGATCGATCTCGGGATTCCGGACAGCGCCGCCACACGGGCCCTCTTGGCGGGGTCTCTGGCCCAGCAGGGACGCCGGGACGAGGCTCCTTCGCAGTTCCATCGCGCGTCGCAGGCGGGAACGCTGTCGTCGTCGGCCCACAACAACTGGGGGAGTGTGCTGGCCGAGCAGAACCGACCCCAGCTCGCAATCGCCCATTTCCAGGAGGCGACCCGCCTCGACCCGGAATCCGCATCGGCCCACTTCAATTGGGGGAGGGCCCTGGAAGACACCGGCGATCTCGCCGGGGCGATGCGGCAGTTCGAAATCTCCGCCCGCTTGGACCCTCAGGGGCCAGCCTCCCGACGCATCCGTCAACTCACAGCCAATTCGCAAAAATAGGCGTTGATTCGGGGCGGCTGTGAACTTTATGATCAGCCGCGTGACTCGGGGTATTCCAATGGCGACCCTCCTGGCCGCCGCCTCGGGGAACGGACGTCCCTTTTCGAATTACGTTAAGGAGTTGCTCCGTGAGATTTGCAACTTCCTCTTTCGCGGGAGTCGCTCTCCTGCTGTGTAGCAGCCTCGCGATTGCTGTTCCGAACAGCAAAAGCCGCCTCGACTTCGACGCCATCATGGCGGAGAAGCTCTCGGTGGATCGCGGCGGCGGCGTGCACAATCCGATCTACATCAATGTCGGCGGCGACACGATCGCGTCAGCGACCGTGATTCCGGCGATTCCGTACGCGGACGGCGGGAACACCTGCCAGTTCACGCACAACTACGACGCAGTTTGCCCGTACAACCTTCCGGGCGCTCCTGACGTCGTGTATCGCTACAACGCCACGTCGACCATCGGCGCGACGTTCTCGATCTGCAATTCCGTCGTACGATACGAAGCTGTACGTCTACGAGAACGCCGAAGGCAATCTCGTGGGCTGCAACGACGACGTGTGCGGTTCCGATTCGTTCAAGTCCGAAGTCGAGTGCGTGGCCCTTACGGCCGGCAACTCGTACTACGTCGTGATCGACGGCTGGCAATCGACGGACTGCGGTAACTACGAACTCGTGGTTTCCGAGTGCGTGCCTTGCCTCGTGACCTGCCCTCCGGGCGGCGTTCTCGAAGGCGAGCCGGATTGCGCTGACGACACGCAAGATCACTACAACGGTGGCTGCAACAGCACGCCTCCGGCGTTCACCGCGATCCCCTGCGATCCGGAAGGCGCTGGCGTGACGATGTGCGGTACCTATGGTGGTTTCACGTACTTCGGTCTCAGCTATCGTGACACCGACTGGTACACGACCACGCTCATCGCGCAGTCGAACGTTTCGTTCTGCGTGACGGGTGAGTACGACACGCTCGTCGGTATCATCGACGGCGACGCAGGCTGCCCGGTTTCCTTCTTCTACGACTACACGTTCGGTTCCCCGTGCGTGCAGGCGTGCTTGAACCAGACGCTGCCCGCGGGCGAGTGGTGGTTCTTCGTCGCGACCTCCGGCTTCGGCTCTACGGCCGGCGCGTGCGGCGGAAACTACACGGCGACCCTCACCGGTGCGATCAAGGATTGCCCGCCGGTGTCCGTGGAAGCTGCGAGCTGGGGCAACATCAAGAACCTCTACCGCTAAGCTTCAAGCTTACGTAGAGTTTCTGCTCGATTCGAGGCGGGCGTCGGTCTGACGCCCGCCTCTCTTTTCGCGCATGAACCAACGCCTGATGCGGAACACGCTCGCCCTCCTCGCACTCGTCCTCCTGGCGGGTGCCGCTTTGCGTTTCGTGGTGCTGCGCGATGCGATGGCGCGCCCCGACTTCGCGAAGCCTCTGGCCGATCCCGCGTTCCACGACTACTGGGCTCGCGCGCTCCTCGACGGGGATTGGACTCCGCCCGCAGGGGAGCTCGATCCGCGCATCCAGGAGACGCCGTTCCAGCGCCCGCCCGGGTATCCGTACTTCCTCGCACTGGCCTACGGTGTGACGGGCGGCAGCCCCATGGGGGCGCGCATCGTGCAGATGGCCATGGGTCTCGTGACCGTGGTGCTCGCGTTCTTCCTGGGCCGCGCGCTCTTTTCTTCGGCCGTGGGACTCGTGCTCGGCGCGTTCTGCGCGACGTATTGGATCTTTCCCTACTTCGAGAGCGATCTGCACGCTCCCGTGCTCATCACGCTGCTCCATCTCGTGATGCTCTTGGCCATCGTCGCGTGGGCCAAACGACCGAGCGGCTGGCGTGCATTCGTGCTCGGTGCCGTCACCGGGATCACCGCGCTGGTGCAAGCCAACGCGCTCTTGTTCGCACCGATCGGCGCGCTGTGGATCGTCTGGGGCGGACGTCGGCTGGGCCGCTCTCGGCGCGTGCTCCGCGACGCTGCCGTATTTCTCGCGGGCACGATCGTGGCGATCTCGCCCGCAACGATTCGCAACTGGATCGTCGCGGACGATTTCGTGCTCATCGGATCGAACGGCGCGATCAACTTCTACATCGGAAACAATCCGGAAGCCGACGGCGTCTCGGTGAAGATCCCGAATCTGCAGGAGCTCGTTCTCCTGAGCGGGTGGAGCTGGTTCTCGTACGACCGCATCGTGAAGGGGCTCTCCATCTCCGAGGGGCGCCCGCTGGAGTATTCGGAAGCGTCGCGCGTGTTCACGGGCAAGGCGATGGACTTCATCCGCAGCGAACCGGGGAAGTTCTTCGCGCTGTGCGTGAAGAGGGCGGTGCTGTTCTGGGGTCCTACGGAGATCGCGAACAACAAGGCCGTGCAGGTGGACAAGGACAAGAGTCCCGTCCTCAAGTGGCTTCCGGGTTTTCCCTGGGTGCTCTCGCTCTCTCTCGTGGGTGCGGGTGCGCTCGTGCTCGCATCGCGCCGCGCGCGCAAGGCTCAAGGAAGCGCGCGTGCGGAGCTCGCCGAAGCCGAGCGCGGGCGTGCGGCTCCGGCCTCGCTCGATCCGTGGACGACGGTCGCGCTCGTGGGAGTCGCGCTCTTCATCCTCGCGTACTTCCTGTCGTTCGTTCCGTTCCTGGCCGCCTCGCGATTCCGAGTGCCGATCCTTCCCGCGGTGTTCCTGTTCGGCGCCTGGGGAATCGTGCGCTTCGGCGAGCGCATTCGCGAGGGAGCGTGGACCGCGGTCGCGATCGGCACGGCGGTCTGGGCCGGGGTCTTCGCGCTGTCCCGCCACTCGTTCTTCGATGCGGGGCCCGACCTCGCTTGGTGGCACACCGACCGCGCCGCATCCCTCGTGCAGGAGGGCAAGCTGCTCGAAGCGGTGCAAGAGCTGGAGGCTGCGCTGCGGGCCAACCCCGGCTTCGTCGACGCCCACGTGAATCTCGCGGGGACGCTCAGCGAGCTCGGTCGATTCGACGAAGCGATCCAGCACTATCAAGACGTGCTGAAGAACCGCCCCGATCGGCACGATGTCCGGATGCGTCTGGGCGAAGCGCTTCTGCGCACCGGGAAGTACGACGATGCGGCGCGAGAGCTCGGCGAAGTCGTGCGCGCGGTTCCCGAGTCGGCGCCGGCGCACTTCGAGCTGGGACGCGCGCTCGTGGAGATCAAGCGCGATGAAGAGGGCATTGCGGAGCTGCGGCGCTCGCTGGAGATCGATCCGAAACAGGCCGAGGCCCACGTGAACATCGGGATCGCCATGGCCCGGCATGGGGACCACAGCGGGGCTCTGGACGAGTACGAGAACGCGCTTCTGGTAGACGAATACTCGGCGGGCGCGCACCTCCAGCGCGGAAAATCTTACGAAGCGCTGGGACGCACGGCGGATGCCGAGAAGGAATACCAGATGGCGTTCCAGTTGAATCCCGACGCGGTCCAGGCTCCGGTGACGCTCGGCAACCTCTACCTCACGCTGGGCAAGAACGAGGATGCGGAGCGCTGGTATCGGCGGGCGATCGGAATCGATCCGCGCGATCTCGTCGCCCGCTGCAATTTGGCCGGGGCACTCACGAATCTCGGGAAATACGACGATGCGGTCCGCGAGCTCGAGGAAGCACTCCAGATCGATCCGAACCACCCCATCGCCAACGAGCGGCTGCGCGTTCTTCGCGAGTATCTGGCGACACTGCCGGATACCACTCGCTAGGACCGGGCAGCGGCCTTGCACGAGCTCAGAAGACTGCGGAGCGAGTCAGTCGCTCTCTCTTCTTCTTACGACTCCGGCGGCGTGAACACGAACGGCGCTTGGAACGTGACGATGCCTTCGGCGATGCGAGGGAATTTCCAGGAGCGAATCTGCGCGAGCGCGCAGGACGTCAACTCGGCGGAGCGGAGCGTGTCTTCCACCACGTTCGCACCGGTGACTTCTCCCGAAGCCGCAACGGTGATGGCCACGATGAGCTTGCCGCGAAGCGTCGGCTCGCGCTTGAGCTCGTTGTCGTAGCAGAAACGGATCCCCGCGGCGTACTTGCGCACCACGGCGAGCAGCGAGGCGTCGCTGCGAAGATCCGCGCCGCCGCCCGTGCCCGGTCCGCTTCCCGATCCCGTCCCCGTTCCGTGACCCGAGCCGTGCCCACCACCCGAGCCGCTTCCCGATCCCGGCCCCGTTCCCGATCCGTAGCCGGTTCCGTGTCCCGAGCCGTGGCCGCCGCCCGTCCCCGTTCCGCTCCCCGGTCCGCCGTCTCCAGTGCCGAGTCCGTTGCCGGTGCCTCCGACCTTGGTGATGAGGCCGATGTCGAGGACCGTGCCGGAGAGGGGACCCGTTTCCGCGCGCGATACGCCGCCGCCGCCGACCGGTCCCGAAGGAATCGAGCCGACTTCCGCGCCCGAGCGCCCGGAGCGAACCGCACCGCGACGCGGTCTGCGGCTCGCGGGAATGTCTTCGCTGCCGGCGCCGGCGGAAAGCGTCGTGGTGATGTCCGCGATCATTCCGTTCAGCGAGCCGGTGACATCGGCGAGCTGCTCGGCGACTTCTGCCTGCGCGCGCGCGCGTCCCGCGCTTCCGCCGCCGCTGACCCGCGGGGGCGGGGCGTCGGTCGAGGCGCGTCCGCCCGTGCGAGAGGGGTTGGGGACGACGCGGTCGGGGCCCGGCGCGGGGGACCCGCCGCCGCCACCTCCGCCACCGCCGCCTCCGTCACCCTTGGGTCCTTCCTGGCGCGGCTCCTTCTTGACGGCCGGTTTCGGCGCGACGACGACAGGGGGCGGCGCTTCCTCGAGGATCAGCTTCGCGAAGCGCTCGGGCACCTGATCGATCGTGGTGATCTCGATGTCCTGACGCGGCGTCAGGAAGACGGCGATCAGGAACAGCGCTCCCACGGAGCCCGAGATGGAGAAACAGCGCTTGAGGAGCGGATCCAGCTCCAAGAGCTGCGTTTGCTTGTACGGCGAGAGGACCCCGGTGAGCGTCGTCATCACGACCCCTGCACGACGGCGAGCGCGATCTGATCGAAGCCGCGCTGATTGCACGTGTACATCACCTTCTGCAGGAGCTGGAACTCGATGTCGCGATCGCCCTGGATCGTGATCTTCGCGTCCAGCTTCTCTTCGTTGCCCTTGCGCTTGGCGAGGTCTTCCATCTGCGTCCACGCGTCGTCGAGGCCCTTGCCGAGCTCGGTGATGTAGATGCCTTGCAGCGCCACCGCGTCCACGGTCGCCATGAGATGCTTGTCGCCGAGAAGGATCGACTCCTCGGAGACCGCGATCACCAACGACACTTCCGGCTGTTCGCGGCTGGACGACTCGGGCAGCGTGACTTCCGGTGGCGGAATCCCCGGGCCGCCGTCGGCGACGAAGCTCTTCAGTAGGAAAAAGAGCAGCGTCGTCAGAATGTCCATGAGCGACGTGATCGTGAGCGAGCCCTTCGGAGCCTTGAGGTTCAAGGCGCCGCGCCTCTTCCGTCGTCCGCGCATCAGAGTGCCCCCGTTCCCAAGAGCGAGACGTTCGCGAGCCCCGCTTCGCGCGCGACGTCCATCACGTCGATGAGGTTCTTGTAGAGCACGTGCGGTCCCGATGCGATCACGACGTCCTTGTTCTCCGGATACGACTGGCCCAGCTCGGCGAGCGTCGCCGCCAGCTCCGCCTCGACCCCGTCGTTGGCGCGCGCCACGACGCGTCGCGGGACTCCCGTCGCTTCGATCGCGAAGGCCTCATCGAGAATGACCACGGACAGACCCAGCGGCGCGCGCGGGGGCGGAGCCACCGGTGCGTCCGGAGATCCCGAAGGAAGATTCATCGGGATCACGGCCATCTCCAGAAACACCGCGGAGAGCAAGAGCATCGGAATGATCGCGATGAACACGCTCATGAGCGGCATGAAGTCGATCTGCACGTCGCCGTCGTCGGCGGTTTTCCAGCTGCGTCGGCGATGACGGCTCATCGTGCGATCCTAGCGGTTGCGCACGGGAACGCGTCCCGCGCCCGAGGCCGGCGGTCCCGAGTGGGTGGTCATGCCGGAATGGGCGGGGGCCGACGCGCTCGGGGCCGGGGCCGTCGGGCGCGCGGCCGGCTGCTGCATCGGGGCGTGGGCATGCTCGCGATTTCTCGCGGAAGCGAGCGCACGCACCACTCCGACGGTCATCTCGTCCATGCGCTCGGCGATGCGCTCGACACGGCTGGTGAAGAAACCGTGGAGCAGAAGCGCCGGCACGGCGACGAGGAGCCCGAACGCGGTCGCGTTCATCGCTTCGGAAATGCCCTTGGCGAGAAACTGCGAACGCTGCGACGGATCCGCGGCGCCGACGGCGGAGAACGCCGTGATCAGCCCGAAGATCGTTCCCAGAAGTCCGAGAAGCGTGGCGACGTTCGCGAAAAGCGCGAAGTACGAGATCCGGCGCGCGATGGCCGGCATCACGATCGAAGCCTCGGCATCCGCGGAAGAGAACAGCTCTTCTTCCGTGCGTCCGGACGAAGTCAAAATCGCGCTCGCGACCTGGCCCACCGGCGACTTCACGTTGCGGCAGATTTCCGCCGCTCCGGAGACGTCGCCGCGTCCGACGTGCTTCAAGATGTCGCTGCGCAGACGTGCGAAGTTCCAGGACGACGCACGCACGATGACCCACCCTCGTTCGAAGGCGAGTCCCATGATGGCCACCGCGATCCCGAGGATCGGGTGCATGACCCAACCTCCGGAGCGGTAGAGCTCGGCAATGTGTGGAAAGCTCACGGACTCACCTCCGATTGATTTGGCGAGGACGTCGCCGGCTCGGGTTCTTGGGGCAATGGAACGGCCGGCGGCGTTTCACCGCCTTCGACCGGGGGCGCGGTCGCGCCGACTACGATGTGTTTCGGAAGACGTGTCGCGCGGCCTAAGTCCAAGGCACTGCCCCAGTAGATTCGATGGAGGGTTTCCGGATAGCGCGCCGGCTCCTCCGCCGCGATGAACAGAACCTTGGGGAAGAGAATCTGGCCCTCGATCGTGGTGATCTCGAGCGTCTTCGCCGCCGCGCGGGGCGAACGCGAGGAGGGCGAGGGCGGTGCCTCCTCGGCGCGCGCCAACGAAGGCACGGCCAGCAGGAGTGAAGCGGCGAGCGCGTTCGCGCGGCGCATCACGGGTTCCCCTCCGCGCCCTTCGCGCCGGCGGAAGCTTGCTTGGCCTCGGAAGCGAGCACGTCTTCGAGCCGGTCGGGATCCTCGGGCGAAAGGCGGCGATAGCGCCGGTACCATTCGCGCGCGCCGTCGTCGTCGAAGAAGTAGAAGTGTTCCACGATCGCCAGGTTGTACATCGCCCCCGGCAGATCGGGATCGAGATCGTGTGCCTTCAGAAAGGACTCCTTGGCCCCTTCGGGATCGCCGCCGTAGAGCTGGGTAATTCCGTAATTGTTGAAGTTGGCCGCGCTCGAGGGATCCGCATCCAGCGCCTTGCGCGCGATCTCCGGGGAATCCAGAAAGTTCTCTCCCTTCAATCGCAAGTACACCAGCGCCGAGCCGTTGCGTTTCCAGTCCACCGACCGATCCTCGACACTCTTGGCGATCGCGTCCGCTTCCTCGACGCGTCCCAGCGCGACGTAATGCAGCGCCAGGGCGGTGGCCAGCTCCACCGGGAGCACGCCTCCCAGTTGGTCGCGTGCGCCTTCCAAAAGTGCGGCGCCTTCTTCGAAGCGGCCGGCGTCGTACTGCGTTTTCGCGCGCAGCGCGAGGGCCGGCTCGTACGTGGGATCGCGCTCCAGCGCAGTTTTCATGTGATAGTCCGCGGCGTCCGCCTGACCTTCGGCGACGAGCACTTCCGCGAGTCGAAACGGCCAGTACGGTTCCGAGGGCTGCTCCGACGAAAGACGCGTCAGGAACGCGACGTCCGACACCACCTCCGGGCTCTTTTCGTGGGACGCCGGCTTTCCCACGAGAGGAATGCTGGCGCAGCCGTTCGCCGCGATCGAAGCGACGAGCATCGCGACCGCGAGGGGCGTGGCCCGTGCGGACGGCGGCACCAAGCGCGCAGGATGGGGCGCGTCCGGCATCGCCGTGCGATCACGATCCGCGGCCATTCCCATCTCCTTCCTGCGCCTGCGCTGGAACGATCTGCGGCTGCTCTCCCGCGATCAGCGGGTACTCGAGCTCGGGATGGTGCACGAAGCGACGTGCGAGCCTCGGCCAGAGCTCTCCTCGCGTCCGTGCGATCCACTCGTTCGTGGCATCGCTCTTCGGTTGCGCGTTCTTCAGGAGCTCGGACCAGGTCTCTTCGGCGCGGTCGGCGAATTCCCAGCTCTGCGTCTCCAGGACTTCCTCGTACGCGAGCAAATCCTCTCCGGAAATATCGGCGGGCCGCTCGCTTTCCCGAAGCGCCTCGCCGAATTTCGCGAGCGATTCGCCGATGCGAAACGTCCCGGCGATGCTCCACGGCTCCACGCCGAGCTCCGCACATTGCCGATACTCGCCGAGTACGGTCTCCAGCAGTGCTTTCTTGGCGGCGATGGCCGGCGCCAACGGCTGTGTGAGCCGCGCGGCTTCGTAGGCGCGGCGCGCGTCCTCGCCCTCCAGATAGCTCACCTGCGCGAGAAGCGATGCGGAAGCCATCTGCGGATGCGCGACGGCCAGCTCCATGTAGCGGGCCAGCGATGTGGCGGGCTGCGTGGCGGCTTTCGCATCCTTGGCCGACGCTTTGGACTTCTTGCCCTTCTTCGCCGGCTTCTCCGCTTTCGGGAGCAGCGACGACACCGGTCGATCCGGCCCGCAGGATTCCAGCTCCTTCGCGGCGCGCGTGCCCAGAATCGCGAACGCGGCATCGAGATCGCCGGGGAAGCGTTCCATGTAGCGGGTGCGCAAGGCCTCGGCGCCGGACTCGTCGGTGGCCGCGAGGAGGTCGGCGGCCTCCAGAAGCGCGTCCGCGGACTCCGCATCGTCGGGATACGTCTCGGAGAATCGCTCGTAGGCGCGCGCCGCCGCTGCCGGCCGCTCCGCAGTCTTCCACGCCGACGCAATTTGTAGATGCGCGTCGCGCGCCAGCTCGGACTTGGGATGCGCGTCCAGAAGCGCGGTCCAAGCGCGCACGGCATCGCTCCCGGCGCCGGCCCGGGAATAGGCGAGACCCGCGCGATACAGCGACCGATCGGCGTGCTCGAACGCCGGCCATCTCTGGGCGACCGATTCGAACGCTTGCGCCGCTTCCAAGGAGTGCGAAGAGTCGGCGTCCGCACGCTCCGCTTCCTTGAAATGGCAGAGCGGGACCAAAGGCTCGAACGTGCGCGCCAAGGAATCCGCCCCGGCGGCGCGCGCGACCTGTGCGGCCCGGCCGAAGGCAACGCCGGCCTTGGCGAATTTCCCGTCGTCGTAGAGCGCCCGCGCCGCGGCCTGCGCCGCATCCTTGGCGCGCGGATCGCGCGGTGCGGCGTCGAGGAATGCGCCGTACGCGCCGGCCGCTTCCTCGAGGTGACCGATGCGCCGCGCCACGTCTCCCTTGCGCAGGAACGCGTCGGCAACACGCGGGTCTCCGCCGCGTGCGGCGGTGAAGCGGTCGATCTCCGCGAGCAGCGCCGCGGCCTTCTCCTCCGCCGGAGGATTCGAGGTGCGCGCTTCCTCGTACCACGCATCGCGCACCGCCACGAGCTGCCAGCCCGCGTCGGCGGCGAGCGCGCCCGTGTCTTGCGACGCCGTCTCGAAGTGGGTGATCGCGCGCTCGTGTTTTCCGCTCGCCATGGCTGCTTCGCCGGCGAGGAAGCGGGTGCGCGCCCGGTCCGGATGCTCGGGCCATCCCTCGAGAAGCTGCTCGTGGAGCGTCAGCGCTTCGTTCCAGGCTGCCGGGCTCTTCGCCGTGCGCGCCGCGTCGTGGCGATGGAGCGAGACCGTCTCGATCGACGTCCGCGCGAAGGCGTCTCCTTCCGCGCGCAGCGAATCGGAGCTCACCGAGCGCGCCCAATCCGAGTCGTGCCGGAAGCGCGACGCGAACATCAGTCGCGCCTCGAGCGCGCGATCCGACCGGCTCGCTTCCTCGTGCGTCGCCACCAGATGCCGCGCGATGCCGAGCGCTTCCGCAGACGACGCGTGCCGCGCCAGGAAGAGTGAATCGCAGGCGACCGCGTCGTCGTAGCGGTTCGCACCGCGGAGCGTCTCGCCGAGGCCGGAGAGAATGCGCGCATCGGACGCGCGCGTCGAAGTCTCGCCGAACAGCGCTACGAACGTGGCCGACCCCTCGCTGCGCGCGAGCGAATGGACCAGAGACTCCTCGGCCTCGCGGCGCAGGTCGGTCTGCGCGAGCGCTTCGGCATTCGTGTCGTAGAGATCGAGGAGTGCGAGGAACGCGCCCGCGGCCGGCTCGTGGCGATCTTGGTTGAAGCGCACCCAGCCGAGTTTGTAGAGCGCGATCGCGCGAATGTCCGGGTCGCCGGTGGCCACGGCGCCTTCGTAGTGGCGCTCCGCGGAGGCCAGGTCGCGCTGCTCGAAGTCGTCGTCGCCCATACGCAAGGACGCCCGCGCGCAAAACGGCGACGACGGATGCAGCGTCACCAGCTCCTCCAAGAATGCGCGAGCATCGGGATTCGCTTCGTCGGAAAGGATCATGCCGACCTGGTACAGAACGGCATCGCGGTGCGCGTAGTCGGGGTCTTCTTGCAGGATGGCCCGGTACAACGCGATTGCCGGGGCGTAGTCGACGTACGGGGCGAACGCGGTCGTGCCCTTGGCCGCGGCCGGATCTTCGAGGAACGTCCCGATCTTCGATTCGAAGTCCTCCCGCGCGCGCAGAATCTCGAGATCGGCGAGGCGATAGCGGATCTCGCCGCGCGCGAGAGACGTGGGGTGACCTTCGAGGAACGCGGCGGCGCGGGCGGCGGCCTCGGTGCGATGGACTGCAGAGGGGCGCACCGCGTTCGGGTCGCTCGGCGTGAGGCGCGCGCGCGACTCCGTAACGGCCAGCTCGTGCGACGCGATGGCCAGCGAGTAGGCGAGGCCCTCGCCGAACGCCTCGTGCTGCGCGCGCGCCCGGACGAGTGCCTCGTCCAAGGCTGCCGCCCGCGCCGCACGCGTCTCGCGCTCCAGCTTCGCCACTTGCGTTTCGCCGGCCAGCACGCGCTCTTCGTAGGGGACGAGCCGCGCCGGATCGCCGATCGCGAGCGAGGAAGAGTCGATCGCGGCGGCGAGATTTTGCGCTTCGGCGAGGCGTGCGGCGACTTCGCGCGCCAGGATCCCGGGGCCTTCGCGGGCGCGGGGCTCCCACACTTCGGCATGCGATCGCCGCACCAGCTCCGGCATGAGCTCCGCGAACGTTTTGGTCCAGGCCCACGCGGTGTCGGCGACGGTCGCTTCGTTCTCCAGAATCGCCACAGGGGCCGGCACTTCCGGCGGGAGCTCGTCGGGGCGGGTCGAGTTCGGCCCGTCGATGCGGAAGCGCTGGATCGCGCGCACGATCACCGCGTTCTCGTCGCAGAGCCGGAGAAACTTCTCGGTGCGCTCGGCGATGCGTCGAATCTCTTCGTCGCGGAGCGCGGCGAGCTTGGCCAAGGCGCCGGCGGTGTTCGCGGCCAGCACGTCGATGCGCGCGGCGAGCTCGCGGATCGCGGCGATCTCGGCGTCGGTGCGGGCCGCGCCGCGCTCGAGGTAGGCGAGCCGCCGGACCATGTCGGCTCGCGCGTCCTCCAGTGCGGCACGCTCCCGGGCGAGCAGCGCGGCGGCGCGCTCGAGCGCCGCTTCGCTCCCGCGCGCCGCCGCCCCGAGCGCGGAATCGGGAGGAGGGAGCACGAAGCCCAATCCCTCGTCGGTCGTCGTGAGCCGGAGCGCGGGGACGGGCGGCGGACCGGAAACGGCGTGGCCGATTCGAAGCGCATCGCCGACGCTGCGGTCGATCGCGCCGGTCAGCTCTTCGTCGTGAGTGCGCAGCGCGAGCCCGTCCGTGGTGGAGAGTAGCCAGTCGTTCCATGCGATGGGCGCGCCGGCGCCACGGCCGGCGAGGGTTTCGATGGCGCGCCCTTCGCTCGTCCATGCGGATTCGACGGCGGTGAGACCGTCGTAAGCGTCCTGCCAGCGGGATTCCTCCAGCGCGATTCCGGCGATGGCGAGCGCGATCGCGCGATCTTCCGCGGTGACGACGCTCCCCGCGGACGCTTCGGCGAGTGCCGCGCGTGCGGTGGCGACGTCTCCCGCTTCGATCGCGGCGAGGGCGCGCAGGTGCGTCGCCCGGCGCGCGTACATGGACGTGCGCGGCACGTCCTTCAGGAGATCTTCGGGAGAGTCTCCGCGCGCCAGCGCGTCGGTGGCGAGACGAAGCCGCGCGGCGGCGACGAGGTCGCGCTCGCCGGGCGTCTCGGCGTTGGCGCGGGCGACGTCGCGGAGCGCATCGGAAGGATCTTGGCCCGCGCCCTCCGCGGCGAGCGCGCTCCACCAGCGTCGCTCGATCTCGGGGAGATTCTGCGCCCACGGGCTCGCGAGAAACGCGGCGGCGTCGAGCGAAGGAGAATGCGCGATCGTTTCCAGCAGAGAGATCCACGCCGCTTCCGGCGCAGCGGGGGGGAGGGAATGAGAGGCATCGATCGCGGCGGAAAGTCCGTCGGGATCGCGCAGCCGCAGAGCCCCGGCGACTCGAAGAAACGCCGCGCGGGGCAGGACGCCCTGCGAATCGGCGATCGCCGCGGTGAAATCGATCGTCTCCAGCGTCCGGACGGCTCCGGCCACGTCTCCCGTGCGCCACTGATACGACGCGCGGCGGAACAGCGCCTCCGCGGTCACGTCGGGCGCGCCGGCGTGAGCGGGAAGAGCTGCCGCGAGCGCGACGAACGCGAGCGCGATCGTGGAGAACGCGACGCGCATCACCGCACCCAGACGCGCGTCGGAATCATCCCTTCCGAGCTCGCGCCGGCGGCGGCGAGATCGAGCTCGAGAAACGTGAGGCGATCCCGCTCGGGCGTCACCACCACCTGCAGTTCCGGCGCGTCCGTGATTCCGTCCCCCTGGAGCGTGACCGCGAAGCGGAGCTCGCGCGGCTCCACGAACGCGTGGAACAGCTGGGCCAGCCCACCATCGGCGAGCGCCTGCCGCTCGGGATCCGAGATCGCGACGCGATACGTGTCGCCGCCGATCTCGCGAAAGCGAATCTCCTGGGGCGCGCTGCCGCTCGGAATCCCGGCGAGCAACACGATCAACGCCGTCTCCTGACGCCCGGCGAAATCCTCTTCTAGGCGGGCCAAGCGATCGCGCTCAGCGAAGAGCGTCTCCTCCATCCGATTCATCTCTTCTTCCAGCGCGGCGAGCTCCGCGACCGACTCGAGAAGTCGCCGCGTGCGATCGTTCGCCATGGCCATGGACGCGGAGTCCGCATCCGCCCGACCTTGCGCGAGAAGCTCCTGGAGCATCAGCGCCCTAGCGTCGAGGCCTTGCGCGTAGCCGAAATGCAAAGTTCCGAACGTCTGCCGCAAGAGATCCAGCTGCGCGCGGAAGAACTCTCGGTTCTCCCGCAGGAAGCGCACCGTTTCCATCTTCTCTTCCGGCTCGACGCGCTCCACGGCGACCTCGGGAACGCCGGGCTGGGTCGGCACCGGATCCTCGGCGTGCGCCGGGGAAGGAGCGATGGCGCCGAGCACGAGCCATGCGCCGAGCGCCGCGATTCCGCAGGCCATCACTGGGGGGATACGCATCTCAACCCCTCCACGTGCGCACGACGCCACCCGTTTCCGCGTCGACGACGACCCACAAGCTGGGCTGGTCCGGCGACGTGTAGAAGACCGCCCAAGTGGCGCCTTCGGGATTCTTGGGATGCAGCAGCCCGCTCACCAGGAACATCGAATCGACGGTGCCTCCGGTTTTCTCGCGATACTCGCGCCCGGCTTCGTTCTCGGCGGCGACGAGCGCGTCGGTGGAGTCCATCCACGTTCCCGGAAGCGGGGGAGAGTCGAACGTGAAGTCCAGATCCTGCGCGACTTTGATCTCGCCGTTCTCGATGGAGTAGGCGCGCGAGGATCCCCGCACCGGAGAGTGAAACAAGTAGCCCCAGCGCGTCGCATCGGCGAGAGCGGCGACGGGCTCATCGTTCTCGATGTAGATGAGAAACGCGTCCGGCGCCCAGGTGCGCGCCGCGTCGAAGGCCTGCTCCAGGCCGGCGCGCGCGGTGACGGTGACGTCCTCGGCGCGGCTGCCCGAAGGCAGCACCAGCGCCAGCGCGAAGAGAAGAACGAATCTCATGATGTCGCGACCTCTTCCCCTCGCGGGGGCTCGGGGAAATCAGAGCAGGAACGTGGTGCCCATGGAGAACGTGTAATTGCTGTTGTGCCGGCGTGCGTTCTCGGATCCGGAATCGAAGCGATAGTTGCGGAACTCCCAGCGCATCCCGACTTTCCTCTTCACGTACATGAGAACGCCCGCACCCCAGTTCCAGCTCGTCTCGGTCTCGCCACGCAGGATGCTCGAGCCGATTCCGCCGGTCGCGTACGGCACCATCTGCCGTCCGGGGAGCACCTCGACGTTGGCGTTCATCTCGTAGAAGAGCATGTGGAAGTCCTCGGCCTCGAGCGTGAGATCGAACAGCGATTCCACGATCTCGGCGGGGCGCGTCACGTGCGTCCAGGACACGCCGCCTTCCACGGTGATGAAGTCGAGCACGTAGTATCCGATGCGTCCGCCGGCCACGAGGGAGTTGGACTTGCGATCGAACGAATAGCCGCCCACGTACCCGGTGCCGGTGAAGGCTCCAATGCGCGAGAAGAGCCGCGGATTCGGGCGGAACTCGAGG
Source organism: uncultured Gemmatimonadales bacterium (assembly GCA_963725045.1). Classification (GTDB taxonomy): domain Bacteria; phylum ARS69; class ARS69; order ARS69; family ARS69; genus CAVRWY01. The sequence goes on along the minus strand of CAVRWY010000015.1, from coordinate 188,472 downwards.
CCGGAGAGGTCGTCGTACTCCGTGCACAGCGAGGAGTGCACCCATCCGGTCTGCGTCTCGTTCATGCGCACGTTGTACCAGTGACCGCTCTTGGCGATGACTTCGAAGTGCGCGCCCTCGGGCACGACCATGATCACCGCGAAATCCTCGCCGGGTCCCATGCGGATCACGTTGTGATCCTCCTGGTCCAGCTTCACGCGCCGCGTGTTTTCCGGGTTCACCGCCGGTGCGGGAAGATCGTCCGCGAGCGCGGCGGACGCCCCCAGCGCGAGAATCGCGGCGACGATGCCCGCTTGGGCGATGCGCCGCAGCGTCTTGAAGTTGGGGGTGTCCATGCGTCCCTCCGTCAAATGGAGATGAACCATTGCGAAAGCTCGAAGCGAACCGTCCAGTTGCCGAACGTCTCGCGATCCTCGATCACTTCGTCGTCCACGCGGTGCACGGTATCCAGGCGAAACATCGAGCGCTCCACGGCGAGCCCCACGGTCGTCCGCCAAGGAAGCGCGCGGCGCACCGCGAGACCGAGCCCCGCCTGCCATTCGTCGATCGGCTCGAGATCGACGGTGATCGGCTCGGGGCCGAGGTCGTCGATCACCAGTCGATCGGGCGAATAGCCGATGTGCACGAGCCCTCCGGAGGCGATCGCGAACAGATGCGTGCCCCAGCGGCTCGCGAGCCGCGGCTCGGCGACGAGCTCGAATCCGGTCAGCTGCACGCGCGGTGAGGCGCTTTCGCCGAGCAGTCCGGTGCCTTGCGTCGTGGTCGACCGCCAGGCGCGCACTCCAATTCCGAATCGGTCACGGATGAACATTCCCTGAAGCCCGAAGACCGCTTGGGGCGTCACGTCCCAGCGGTAGTCCCCGAGATGCTCATCGAGGAAGAGCGCTCCGCCGTAAGGGCCGAGGCCGAGCCAGCTCGCTTGAGGTGCGTCCGCGCGCGCCCCGGTCGAGAGGGTCGTCGAGAGGAGGAGGGCGACCAAGGTCGCGCGCGTGATCGAGGGGGGCGTCACGTTTCAGTTTCCCGGGGGTGCCGCCTCGATCGCGCTTCCCGCCGAGAGAATGTCGCGCTCGGTGCTGAGTGTGGGCGTCACGAGGATGGAGTCGATGTCGTTGCCGTTTTCGTCCTCCAGCTCTTCGACGTCGGTGGAGAAATACACGAGGAGAAAGAGCCCACCCGCGGCCGACGTGTCCGCAACGGTCGCGTCGAACTCCAGCGTGGTCTCTTGGATCAAGTGGTCGTATCCGGTGATGGGAATCGCTTCCACGCCGACCGAGGTCGAGTTCAAGATCACACGATCCACTTCACGGGCGACGTCGAGGCCGTCCTCGTCGTCGTCCGGATCGTCCACGAGATTCACCTCCGACGGCAGGAGTCCCGGCGCGGAGCGCAAGTCCGCGACCAGGAATCCGGTGAGGAGCTCGCGATAGGTGATGCGTGCGCGCACGCTCACCGGAACGTCGGCTTGACCGACGATTCCCTCGCGAGTCGCGGGAGCCGCCGAGAGAAGCTCGATGCGGGTCCACGTCTCCTCGACCGTGGGCGATTCCAAGCACCCGGCGGCGAGCGCCATGACCAGCACCGCCGCCGGGAAGATCGCGTTCTTCTTCATCGAATGCGGACCGTCTTCTCAGTCATCGTGGTGCCGGCCACTTCGTAGCGATAGAGGTACACGCCGGCGGAAACCGCGCGACCCGAAGAATCGCGTCCGTCCCATGTGCGGCGATGCACTCCCGCGCCGAGCACGCCGCGCTCCAGCGTGCGCACCAGGCGACCGGAGACGTCGTACACGGCGACGTCGACGTTCTGCGGCGCGCCCGCGGGAACGGCGAACGAGAGCGTCGACGACTGCGCGAACGGATTGGGCGCGTGGCCGACGATCATCGCGCGCTGCGGCGGCGTTCCGAAGGAGCCCACGAGCTGGACCAGAAGCTGCGACTCGTCCTCGTCGCCGCTGCCGACGGCCCGCGAGCGGAAGGTGAGCTGATAGGCGTCGTCCCCGAGAGGCGCTTGGGGATCGCTGCTCTCGAAGCGAACCGTCTGCGGGCCCGGCTCGGCTTGCAGCGTGCGGCGCGCCACGACGGCGCCCGTGCTCGCTTGGCGCACGTCGATGGAAACTTCGGCGTGGTCGGTCAACGTGAACGAGGCGACGATGTCGTGGTCGCCGGTGGCGGCCAAATCCTTGATCTCCACGCCGAGCTTCATGAGACGAAGGCCGGAGCGGTCGTTCCACTCTTCCACCACGAGACCGGCGCTCTCGCCGACCCACGCGCGAGAACCGTCGCGGTGGTCGGTGCGCACCAGGAACGGCACGTGGAAGCTGCGCGGCCGCTCCAGGAGCGTGCCGGTCGAAGCCAAAGGCCGAAGGTCCGCAGTGAGCTTCTCCACGCGGCCGGCCTGCGGAAGCGCGGCGTACACGTTGCCGCGGTGGTCGACGTCGAGCGAGGTGGCCACGCCGCCTTCCAGCGCCACGTCACCGACCCAAGCGAGCGAGCCGCCCTGATCCACGAGATGCACGATGCGCGCGGAGTGCGCGTCGGCCACGTAGACATCGGACGTGGAGGCGCCGTCCCGGCGTCCCACGGCGATCGCGGTCGGTCCCGCGAAGCGGTTCGCGCCCGAGCCAAGCGATCCGGTCGCGGCCACGAAGTGCGCTTCGTTCCCGCGAATCTCGAACGCCGCCACGCGATTCGCGCCGGTGTCGGCGACGTAGAGCATGTCGTCGGAGAGGTCGAACGGCGTGCCGCGATCGGAGTGGGCGACGTCGTACGGACGCGACAGCCCCTCGATCGAGAACGCCGGGGTCAGCGTCATGCTTCCGTACTCGCGATGCGATTCAAGAACCACCACGCGATGGTTGCCGCAATCGGCGACGAACACGCGTCCGGCCGCGTCCACGGCGAGGCCGCGCGGTTCGGCGAGCGCGCCGAGCGAAGTCCCGCGACCGTCGAACTGGCGGAGCTCGCCGCCCACTTCGCCGGTCAAGAGGCGGTTCCAGCGGGGATCGGACACGACCTGGAACGTGCGCGCTTCCAGATACGGGAACGCGTCGTACACATCCACGCTTCCCACCACGACCGTGGCCCACGGTCCACTGAACAGATCGCGGTCCACCGTCTCGCGGGCGACCTTACGGTTCAGCACGTCCAACCCTGGATCTTCGAGAATGGGGGCAGGCTCGAACGTCCCGGCCCACGCCGCCGTGCTCCCTGCAGCGACGAGGAGGGAAGTCATGAAGGCGGTCCGGGTCATGCTGTCAGCTCCTTGCTCGTCACGCTAGAACGTGAAGGTGATTCCGCTCTCGAAGAGGTTCGCGGAGAAGTTGTGCGTGTTGAAGTAACGTTCGTACTGAAACATCAATCCGGTGCCCTCGAGCACCTTCCAACCGAACGGGCGCCCGAGATCCCAAGCCACGCGCGCACCCAGGAGATGCGCGGAGAACGACGAAAGGCGGTAGTCGCCGGTTTGGTATCCGTCGACGCCGTTCGGCTCGACGTACTCGTCGCGGTAGAAGTCGGCGGCGTTCTGCGTGTACCACCGGTAGCGGTAGCGCACGGTCACGGGGTCGGTGATGTATTGATTCAACGCCACGTTCAGGGTGTGCGACGACACGCCCCAATCGTCCTGGTAGAGCATCGACGAGACCCGCACGCTGGAGCGATTCATGAAGTACTGGCTGAGCTTGAGGAACGCGGCGCGGCGCATGCGGTCTTCCGGGTGTCGCTCGGGCACGCGGGTTCCGCCCACGTACACGTTGCGATACGGGTTGTGCTGCAGCCCGGAGACGTTGGTCATCTCCACGCCGCCTTGCAGCTCGGTCTTGGGCGTGAGGGCGCGGGTGAGCACCAGGTTCGCGTGCGCAGTGCTCTTCTCCGATGCTTCGGTGTGCCCGTCGTCGTCGGCCAGAGGCTCGATCACGTCCCAGCCGTAGCTGGCACCCACCGAAAGATTGAATCCGGCGAGCTCGCGCACCATTCCGCCGAAGAGCTGCTGCGCGAAGTAGTCTTCCTCCTGCGAGACGTAGTACCCGCCGGAGAAGCCCTTCCAGTCGAGCCCCCCCTGCACTTCGTTGCGCGTCTTCGTGAACGGCTGGTACGCGGCGGCCGTGCCGGAGATCGGGCGCGATGCGGCGGTGATGGCATCGACTGCTTCCGGAGTCCCCGGAATCGCGTCGATGCCGGGCACGGTCACGATCTCGTGCTTCCACGAGACGTCGAGCCGAGCGTCGCCGGACATGCGCACCTCGTAGCCTCCTGCGTTGGACACCACGTGAACGTCGTCGGAGTCCGAGAAGAACTCGAAGATCCATCCCGCTTCCTGCTCTTCGATGCCGGCCGCGGCGGGACCGGCGGTCCCCAGCATCGCGATCGGTCCCAGCGTGCGGAGCGCGCGCGCGAAGAACGCGTTCAATTGCACGCGCATCCTCCGCCCGCGCCGCCGGCGCCGCCGGTCGAGCCTTCCCGAGCCTCGATCCAGTGCAGGTTTTCCTTCGCTTCTCTCGAATCGCTCTCGAGAGACATGATCGGGTCTTGAAGATGCTCGCGCTCGTACGGGCGCACCGTGGCGCATCCCGACGCCGCGAGAACCACCGCCGCCACCAGGGCCGCGCCGAGCACCACGCCTTCCAGCGGAATCGCAGCCGGCCTCATCCCTGCGGCTCCGCAGCGAGGCGGTTCACCACGCGCCGCAGCTCTTCCATGGTCTCCGTGCGTCCTCCCTCGGCGACGTGCGCGACGTTCCCGTTGCGATCCAGCACGATCGTGCAGGGGAGCGCGGGCAGGTCGAATGACTTGCGCGAGTCCATCCGGACCATCGATGTAGAACGGGAGATCGAGTCCCATCTCCTTCACGAACTTCTCGGCGCGGCGCCGGTCGCGATCCACGGAGACGGCGACGACTTCGGTGCCGGCCTTCTCCAGTTCCGGCATCCAGCTCTTGAGAATGGGGAGCTCCTTGCGGCAGGGCGCACACCAGCTCGCCCAGAAGTTCACGACCACGACGTGGCCGCGCAGATCCGCGAGCTTCGCTTCCGTTCCGTCGAGTCCCTGAAGAGGGCGCGCGAGTGCACCCTCCGAAGGACGTCGTACGGTGTTTTCCGGGGAGCCGGCGATCGCGCTCGTCGCGATCAGCACCGCTCCCAGGCTCATGGCGAAACTCCGGATCATGCGCAGCCTCCTCCCCGTGATTCCCTATCGGTACTGGGCGCCGAGCAGCACCCAGAGGTTGAACAGCTCCCTCTCCTGACTGGTGAGCGTGTACGGCGCGTCCGGATGCGGCTGCCCGGCGTGATCGCCGAGGCCGAGCACGTGTCGATCAGGACGGAGCGGCGCGGGAACGCGGGCTCGACGACCTGGGGCCGTCATCCATCATCTCGCCCGACAGGTTGACGTAGCCGCGCGGGAAGACCTGATCCATGTCCACGGTGTCCGGCACCGCGGTCAGGTCGAGGTTCGCCGGCGCCGGGATCGTGTCGTTTCCGCGGTGATCGTCGTGAGTGGCAGCACGCGCACTTGGCGTGCACGATCGGTCCGATGTCGTTCTCGTAGTTGATGATCGTGTACTCGCTGGGACGACGTTGAGGTCGGTCGCGGGCAGCGTCGCCGCGATCGGATTCGGGTTCGTCAGCACCGGTCCGCCGGACGCGCGGTCCTCGTGGCAGCCGACGCACTTGGTCGAACTCCTCGCCGGGGCGCACGTAGAGCCAGGTGCGCTTGACGACGAAGCCGCGGCCGTGCTCGTCGAGCGTCGCGAAGCTGATCGGCGTGTCGGCCGGCACCTTGATGCGGAACGAGCCGTCCGAGTACACCGGCGCGAAGCCGAGCAGCGCGCGCTTCTCGAACTCGTTCGCCGAGAAGTCGTTCATCTCGCCGGACCGTGTCGGGCGGCGCGACGATCACCGCGATGCTGGTCGATCGGGTCGGCGCCTCGCACCGGGACTTCCTGGCCGTCGTTGGTGCCGCGGTTGAACACGTCCTGCGCCAGGAACACGCCGTAGTCCGCGTGTGGTCGACGACCGGCGCGATCACCGGCGGCTTCGCGTGCGGCGCCAGCAGCTGCGGCGTCGTACTCGTTCGTCGCCGGGTCGTTGTAGAGGAACGTCAGGTCGCGCGAGGGAGAACGTCGCCGGATCGCCCGGCGTGCCCGCGCCGGTCTGGTCGAGCGTGAACGTGTAGAGCCCGTAGTCGACGTCCTCGTCGGTCGCCGCCGGCAGCGTGTACGAGGCGACGTACTGGTTGCCGCCGAGCGGGTGCGGATACTTGAACGCGCCGTACGGCCACGGGCGCGCCGTCGTTGTTCACCTGCGCGGTGAGCACGTCCCAGTTGTTGCGAGCGCTGCGGCGATGACGGGATCGGCCGGGCCCTGCTCGAGCTTGAGCACCGCGATCGGGCCCGCGTCCTCCTCGATCATCGGTCGACTCGATCGCGATGAGGCGGCCGTCGGGCAGTCGGCTTGCGCGTGGAAGAAGTTGCGGCCGTGCGGCCCGTACAGGTGGAACGTGCCGGTGCCGTCCGGATTGGTGAAGAACAGCGGGAAGCGGTTCATCGTCCCGAAGTGCTCCCAGCGCGTGTAGACGATGCGCCCGTCGGGCAAGCAGGACGGGATCGAAGTCGTCGCTCTGGTTGAAGCTGATGCGCTCGAGGTTCGCTGCCGTCCGCGTTGCACATGTACAGGTGCTCGGCCGGCGCGTGGTTGTACTCGTCCATCTCGCCGTCGCGCGAGCTGGTGAACAGGATGCGGCCGTCGGGCAGGTAGAGCGGGTCGAAGTCGTGGCCGCCGCCGCTCGTGACCTGGCGCAGCCCGGTGCCGTCGGCGTCGATCTCGTAGATGTTGCGATTCGACGTGCCGGGAGCGCGCATCGAGAACAGGATCTTCTTGCCGTCGAACGACACGCACGGGTCGGAGATGGCTCGCCCCGGTGAAGTTCGTGATCGGCGTGACCACGCCGTCGGGCGCGATCGGCGAGAGCTTGTAGAGATTGCCGTCCGCCCAGGTGCGATTGAGCGTCTCCTCGCCGTCGGTCTTCACGAACACGAGCGCGTCGGTGGTCTCCTCGTGCTGGATCAGGTCGTCGGGAGCGCTCTCGCGGCAGGCCGCCGCGAGCAGAAGCAACGCACCCGGAAGCAAACGAGCCGGTCGCAAACGATTCCGGCGTTGCGTTTGGGGAGACTGGGCATGACGCATGACGTTGACTCCTTGTTAGTTCCCGAGCCCTCGATAGAAGGAGAGCCCCGCGGTGGCTTCCCCGTAGTCATAGGCGACGGTGTCTCCGTCGGGCCCCGCCGTGTCGAGGACGGTCGCGCTGCGAATTTCCGCGCGAATCGCGAGATCGTTTCGGACGTACAGCTCCAGTCCCCCTCCCGCGTAGAGGACGTTCGACGTGACCGGATCGGCGTTCAGTGCTTCGCCGGGATAGACCAGGATCATTCCGTAGCCCACGCTGGCGTACGGCTGCACGCGCCAGGGCAGCGGATAACGCAGTTGCGCGGACAACGAGTGGGTGAGCGCGTGCACACCTTCGCCGGGGTTGTGTCCCACCGCCGCTTCCCATCCCAGCCAAGAGTTCGGGCAGTAGGCGAAGCGCAGCGCGTAGATCGGCTCGCCGCCCAGACGTCCCGCCGCAGGGCTGAACGAAATGCGATGCAAGAATTCCCGGCGCCCCTTGTCGATCTCGAACGGATCGCCGGCGAGCTCCGGAACGAGGTACTCGAGCCCCGCGTCCTCGGACGCGGCAGGCGCTGCGGCGACGGCGGCTCCCATCGTCTGGGGCATCACGTCGGCACCCGGCGATGCGGCGAATCCCGGCGCCAGCACGGGAGCTGCGAACGCGAAGGCGAACAGCGCGATCGTCATCGGTACTCTCCCGCGGAGATCCACTCGAGGATCGTCTGATACGCAGGGTCCTCGACGGTCGCGAACGGCTCGTAGGAATGCGGCGCGGTGCCGCCGTCATCGGCGAGCGGCTTCGCGAGCAGCGGGCTGCCCGTGAAGTCGTATCCCCGCACTTGCTGCGACGACTGCGCGAAGTCGAACGCGACGTCCTTCGCATCCGGAGGAGAGAGCTCGTAGGTCCCGCGAATGCCTCCCCCGTGACAGGAGAGGTTGTCGCACCCGTAGCTCGAGAGAATGGGTGCGACGTTCGCTTCGAACGCGATGGGGTCGAGCTCGAACACTTGTCCTCCTCCGGGAGGATCGGGGGATGAAGGCGAGCTGCACGACGAAACGAGTCCGCCGGCGAGCACGGAAACGGCGGCAAGCACGATTCCGCGTCGGCGACTCGTGCGCATCGGTGCGCTCCCTGACGCCCGCCCCGCAGACTCGATCGCGGAGACACGGCGCCGGGGGGCGGATGCTGCAAGGCCCTTGCCATGACGAATCGGTGACGGTCGTTCAGCAGAATTGGCGAATTGTGGGATCCGGCGAACGACGCCGGTCGCCTTTTGCACGCGCAGTTGCTCACTTCATGTGCAGATTGCACGATTCCTGAGCAGTGAAGCGCGGGTGACCGGGCAAAGGTGTCGCAGCGCTCGGCAAAAACAACTCCATTGTCGTCGAGCATCGCTCGAAGAGAGGGAAACGGCCCGGAGAGGGCCGGCCGATCACCATCGAACCAGGTCGAGCCGCGCAACGAGCGCAGGAGCACGATGTTGCGACGCATGCGAGCAGTCGGAGGCGGCGCGGCGCTCGTGCGGCTCGTTCAATCTCTGATCAGCGCTGCGCTGCTCGTTCCCCAAGTTGCGCAGGGCGCAGTGGTTCCGCCCGGATTCGCCGAGCAGCTGGTCACGTCCGGTCTCAAGGGCACGACGGCGATCGAGTTCGCGCCGGACGGCCGGCTCTTCGTGATCGAAAAGCAAGGAACGGTGTGGATCGTCGAAAATGGCACGCGGCTTCCCACACCTTTCCTGGACTTGCGCGACGAAGTTCACAATGCCGCCGACAAGGGGCTCATCGGCCTCGCGCTCGATCCGGCGTTCGCGTCGAACGGCTGGGTCTACCTTTTATATGCGGTCGATCCCGTGTTCGGAGCGCCGGACGAAGTCGGGGCGGCGGTCACATTTGGCCGGCTCACGCGCTACACCGCCGTCGGGAACTTCGCCGACTTGGGCTCGCGGACGGTTCTCATGGGCCACGCGGCCTCCGACGGATTTCCGCAGTGCACCAAGATCCACGGGGTGGGCACGCTGCGATTCGCGCATGACGGCACGCTCTTCGTGGGGTGCGGCGACGGCGCATGGGCGGATCGCGTCGACTTCGGTCAGAATCTCACGCCGGAAGATCCGGATTGCGAAGGCATGTTCGGCGCCGCGCAGGATGTGGGGGCGGCGCGCGCGCAAGGCTTGAATACTCTCGCCGGGAAAATCCTACGCATCGACCCGCTCACCGGACAGGGGCTCTCGACCAATCCGTTCTGGGACGGCGATCCCCACTCTCCGGCGTCGAAGATCTGGGCGATGGGACTTCGCAACGCATTCCGGTTCTCGGTGAAACCGGGATCGGAGGCGCCGGGCACGCTGTTCATTTCCGAAGTCGGTTGGTCCACCTGGGAAGAGCTGAACGTCGCGCATCTCGGGGGAATGAACTTCGGTTGGCCGTGCCGGGAAGGAACGTTGGCGCAGCCGCTGTACGATGCCGACTCGCGCTCCGATGCGTGGTGCTCGAGCGCGCTTCCGGGGATCGCTGGCGGATCCCATCCTCATGTGGAATCACGACGAGCCGGGCACGCTCGGGTTCACCGGATTTGCCTCCACCGGAAACGTGTTCTACGACCGCACGGAGTTCCCCGCGGCGTATCGCGACGGCCTCTTCTTCTGCGACTTCGGCGGGGGTTGGATTCGCTTCGCGCGATTGGACTCGCAGGATCGAGTCGTGAGCGTGGACGGCTTCGCGTTCGGCGTCCCGCAGCCGGTGGATCTCGCCGTCGATCCGTTCACCGGAGATCTCTTGTACGTGTCGATGGGCCCCGGGCGCGTCTATCGCATTTCCTTCGCCGCCGGGAACGTGGCGCCCCAAGCTGCGGCGGCGGCAACGCCGTCGGCAGGCCCGGCGCCGCTCGCGGTCGCGTTTTCGTCCAGCGGCACCTCCGACGCGAACGGCGATGCGATGTCGTTCCAGTGGGACTTCGGCGACGGCAGCCCGCCTTCGGAGGATCCCGAATCCCGCGCACGTCTACGCGTCGCTCGGCACTTGGGATGCGCGGCTCATCGTGCGGGACGTCGTGCTCGCCGACACCGCGCACGTGACCATCGAGACGCGCAACACGCCGCCGGACGTCGCGATGGTGCATCCGCCGCACGGTTATCGCTTCCAAGTCGACGAGATGATTCCTCTGGAAGCGATCGCCACCGATCGGGAGGACGGCACGGCGCTGGAGATCCGCTGGGAAGTGCAGCTGGTGCACAATTCCCACATTCATCCCGAGTGGTTCGTGTGGGAGGGGCCGAACCCTCCGTTTCTCGAGGCGGAGGAGCACTCCGGCGGTCTCGGCGATCGCTACTCGTACCGAGTGATCGTGACCGCGACGGACAACGGCGGGCTCGCCACCTCGCGCGAGGCGTTTCTCATTCCCGCGAATCTGCCCGCAAACGCGACGCCGGTGGCGGTGGTGTCCGCATCGGCGGTCACCGGATCTTCTCCACTTCCCGTGCTCTTCGACGGCACGCTCTCGCACGATCCCGACGCCGACGTGTTGTTTCCCTCGTGGGATTTCGGCGACGGGACCGGTTCGACCGAGATCGCACCGGCGCACGTGTTCGGCGGATTCGGGGAGCGCGTCGTTCGCCTCACGGTGAGCGATGTGGTGCTGGCCACCGCGAGCGCGGAGCTTCCGATCCTGGTGATGCCCGGAAGGACGCTGGCCTGCCACTGGCCCTTCGAAGAGGGAGGAGGCGGCACCGCGCTCGACGCCTCGGGGCACGCGCACGACGCTGCGATCGTCGGGACCGTGAACGCGAGCGGCGTGCTTGGCGGCGCGTACCGCTTCAGCGGATTCGGAGACCGCGTTACGCTGGCCGCGCCGATCCTGGACGAACGTCCGCGCTTCACGCTCGCCGCGTGGATCGCCCCCGAGGTGCTCCGCGCGGGATCCGGGATCGTGGGGCAGCGCGGAGCGATCGCGCTCGGCTTCGTGGCCGCGGACTCGATCGGGATCGTCACCGGGTTCGGTGGGGAAGTTCGTGCGCGGTATCCCTATCGCGCGGGAGAGTGGCATCACGTCGCCGCAACCGGAGACGGGACGAGCTTGCGGCTCGCGATCGACGGGATCGTCGTGGCCACGGGCGGGGCGACCACGTTCTCGTACGGCCTCACCAGCGATCCGGTCCAGGTCGGCGCGGAATCGATCGTGATGCCGCAAGGGCCCGCGTTCGCCGGCACCATCGACGAAGTGCGCATCTACGACGACGCGCTCACCGAAGACGAGATCCTGTTCCTGGGGACGCATCCGCGAATCAATCGCGCGCCGTACGTGAGCGCGGGAAGCGACCAGAACCTGATCGCGGGGCAGATGCTCGTGCTGGAGGGAAGTGTCGCCGACCAAGACCCGCTCGATGCCGGCGCGTTGACCGCAGGATGGTCGCAGGTCTCGGGACCGGTCGCCGTGGAGCTCGATGATCCCGGCGCGCTCCAGGCGCGAGGCATCATGCCGGCGCCGGGCGAGTACGAATTTCGGCTCGAGGCCTTCGACGGAGAGCTGAGCACCGCGGACGAAGTGGTGGTGAGCGTGCGTCTCTACGGTGAAGCCACTGCGCTCGACGGGGCGCCGCTGCGCGCTGGGAGTCGAATCGATCGCGCCGAACCCCTCGCGCGGCGACGTGGCGGTCACGTTCGGGGTGATGCAGGGACGCCCGCGCGTGGAGGTCGCGATCGCAGATATCGCCGGGCGCTCCATCGCCCGCTTTCCTGCGGCGGGGCTGGCCCCCGGACGCTATCGGGTCGACTGGAACGGGCGCGGCGACGACGGCCGCCAAGTCGCCGCGGGAATCTATTTCGTGATCGTGGACGTGGGCCGCTCGAGAACGACGGAGAAGATCGTCCTCTTGAGATGAGGGACGGGCGGCTTCGGCGGGTTGGCTATTTCAAGTAACCCAAGGCGCGCAGGCGATTCTCGACTTCCGGGTCCAACTCGACCGTTTCTTTCTTCGCCTCTTTCAGCGCCGTGAGAACATTGCGATTGGTCTCTTCCAGCGCAACCAAAGTACTTCTGACCTTCGACTTGAGCATCCAGTCCAGCATGAACGTGTTCCAGAGCCTCTTCTCTCTCGGATCCGATCTGCAATTGAAAACGCGAGTCGTGAGTCCGAGATCGGGCAGCCAAGAGAGTGCCTTGCTGGGGTTGAGCAGGTCTTGAGACGAAAGAAGATGCCAATCCCGCAACATGATGGAACCGCGTCCACCCGCGTCCCCTTTGCGGCGGTTCACGAACTCTTCCGATACGGCGAAACGAGCGCTCTCTTGGCCATCGGGTCTTTCGTCCAAGAGAGGGAGGAGGGACTCGCCGTGCAGCAAGAGCCCCGACTTCTCGATCTTGGCGAGATCCAGGATCGTCGGCATGACGTCCATCAACTGCACCGGATCTTCGAGCGATCGGCCAGCCGGCAGTGCCGGCGGATAGATCAGAATGAGAGGGACGTGAAGGCCGACATGATAGCCGGGCGGTTCATGTCCCCAGAAGCCGTGCTCGCCGAGTGATTCGCCGTGATCGGCGCAGAGCACGAACAGAGTGTCCTCGCGCCGTTGCCCCAGTGCTTCGAGAAAATGCCCGATCCAGCGGTCGTTGAGCGCGATCTCGGCATCGTAGAGAAGGCGGCGTCCTTCGGCGGTCGGTCGTTCGATCCAAGCGGCATCCAGCTCGTCCATTCTCGGCAACTCCGCGGAGCGCGAGGCTTCGAGATACTCGGGACTCTGCGGCGAAGGGGGGTCGTAAGGCCCATGCGGATCGATCAGATGAATGTAGAGAAAGAAGTTCCTTTCGGACTGCGACTCCACCCAATCGAGAAGGCGCTTGCCGAGGAACTCATCCGCATTGGTTCCCGTGCCGGCCAAATCGTTGAAGACCACCTCGAAGCCTTGGTGAACGTTGCTGTCGAGTCCAACATTTGGATTCTGGGTGAAAAGCGCAGTCGAAAAATCTTGGTCTCGGAGAATCTCCGGCAGCGTGAGGTATTGATCCGAGAGCTGGGAGGACGAATACCAAACCCCGGTTGCGCTGGGGAGCAGTGACGTCAGAAGGGTCGGGACGGAAGGCCGAGTCTTGGTCTCCTGGGAGAATGCATTCGAAAACACGACGCCCTGTTTGGCGAGCTGCCGAGTCACCGGGGCCTCCACTGCGGGGTTGTCGCTGGGGGCGAGCCGGTCACCGCGAAGCGAATCCTGAAGAAGAATCACGACGTTCAATTTCCGCGGCGGGGGAGAATGAACGCCTGGGCTGGCCCAGAAGGCGACGTTGCCCGGGGCGCCCTGAGCGTCGAGCTCGATCTCGATGGCCTTTCCGGCCCAAGGGCTCAGGTCGACTCGTGCATCATTCCATTGTGCCGATCCCATTTCCCTGCGTTGAAAGACCGAGGTTCTCTTGGACCCATCGGAGACGGTGACGGTCAACGTCACCGGCATGTCGCTTTTGAAAACGCCGGTTCCGAAAGTGAGAAAGGTGGGCGAGTCCGGAAGCTGGAGCGAAAAGGCGACGCGAGACGGCAGCCGCGCATGAATCACTCGCCGGATCTCTCCGTTCAGGCTCTCGTAGCTGACCGCTGCAGGTGCCTTTGTATATTTGGAGAGCCGAGAGATCAGCCGGACCGATTCGATTTCGATCTCATCCGTCGTGGCGTCGGTCGAGCGCAGGGAAATGGAGCGAAGAGTGACGTCTTTCTCTCCAGGGCCCTTCGGCATGGTCCCGGTGCGAATCGAATACGTGCGAAGCTCGCCGCCGGGATTGACGCGAAACGTGTGCGACGTCACCTCCGTAATCTCGGGCGGATACTTCGTGCCCCAGGAGACAGTCGCGTTTCTCCCCTGGTCGTTGCGCATCCGAATCTCGATGTGCGAAACGTCATTCAATGGAACATCGATGGGCGCCGTGTTGACCAGAGCGTCGCCCTTCGAAAGCTGGCAGCGAAGAGTGCCGGCAGAGGTGATCTCGTGCGGGCTCGTTTGGGGAGCGAAAGCGAGAGGCGTCTGGGATTGAAAACGAAATTCGAGAAGAGACTCGTCCGATGGCTGGGCCGCTGGTGGAGCGATGATGATTCGCGCCTGGTGGAGGTGCTCGTCGAGCCAGTGGCTGAACCCAACCAGCTCACTGGAAGAGATCGCGGCGAGAGCCTCTTCTTGACGAAAGGAGGGGGCTCGATCGGCAACATCCTTCGCGCGGGTGAGGAGACGTTCCGCCGCGAGGTCGAGCTCGTTCATATCCACCCGCGCCCGATTGACGACGAGACACGCGGTGACGAAAAGGAAAAGGAGAGCCGAGAGCCCGAGGATCTTTCGCGCCGTCCAAGGTGCCAGAAGACGCAGTCCAAAGATGACTACGGAGAGGACCAATGCGGGGAGGAAAGCCGCCTGTGATAAACGGCGAAACTCGAGGTCGGCCTGGAGATAATATCGTTCGATCGGATAGACCTCTCTCCCATGGATCACGCCAGCCACTGCCGATGGGCCCGATCCTTCATACATGGCGCGCACGACCATGTGTCCGAAGAGAGCGTAGAAAAGATGTGCCGCGGCCAAAGCGACCAGGGGAGCCGCCGCAAAGAGAAGTGACTTGCGAACGTTCGAGGGCATCTTAGAAATTTACCTCAACGGTGCGATTCGCGCAAAAATGGAATGCGGGCGACGTTCGCCTCACCCAGGAATGATTGTTTTCGAAGATCGCCGCCGGATCAGCGAGCGTTTCCCTTTCCGCGCTGAAGCGTGGCCAGGCGATTCGCTTCGAAATCGCCGAAGGACTCTTCGGCGCCGTCGGCCCAGCGCACATGGACATTGCCGACTTGTTCCGCAGCTCCCAATCCCAGGTGCACGCGCGGGTCGTTGGAGGACGCGTAGCTGTACGCGCCCGACACTTGTCTCTTGATCTTGCGGCCTCCCACGTCGGCTTGAATCGTCGCCCCGAGCGCGTCGCGGCCGTTCGCCTCCAGAACGCGGAACAGGATCCACCGCCCGCGCTCCTTCACCACGTTGCGCAGCACGCGCACCGGTCCGTCGCGATTCACGATGACCGCGTCCACGCCGCCGTCGTTGTCCAGGTCCCCGAACGCGGCCCCGCGCGAGGTGGCGATCAAGAGCTTCGCCGTTCCGCCGCGCGGCAGGACTTCCGTGAAGCGCCCCGAACCGTCGCCGCGCAGGAGCAAGCTGGGCTCCGCGTACTCGTCGGCGGTGGGCGGCTCCGGAGAGCGCTGCACGCGGCCATTCGACTCGTAGAGATCCAGGTGCCCGTCGTTGTCGAAATCGACGAGGCCGACTCCGAAGCGCGTGTAAGGGCGCGATGCGAAGCCGAGCCCGGCCGCCGCGGTGCGATCGGTGAAGAACTCCCCTTCATTCATGTAGAACGAGTCCGTCTCGCCGGCGAGATTCATGACCAGGAGATCCAGGTCCCCGTCCTCGTCGGGATCGGCGGCCATGGTTCCCATTCCCGCTTTCGCCTTGCCGTGCTCGTCGAGCGCGCATCCGCGCAGCAGCGCCTCGTCCACGAAGCGGCCGTTTCCTTGATTGATCCAGAGTTGGTTCATCATCGTATCGTTGGCGATGAACACGTCGAGGCGGCCGTCCCCGCTGAAATCTCCGCTGGTGATGCCGAGCCCGTTGCCGAACGTCGCCCGAAGTCCCGCGGCCTCGGTGACGTCGCGGAACTTGCCCTTGCCGTCGTTGCGATAGAGCACGCAGCTCGCCGGGGCTTCGTAGTTCGTGGGCAGGCAGTAGTCCCTGGTCCCGGAGTCGTTGTAGCAGTCGAGCTCGGCGTCCGCCGACCATTGGACGTAGTTCACGACCCAGAGATCGAGGTCCCGGTCCGCGTCGACGTCGAGGAATGCGGCGCTCGTGCCCCATCCGGCATGTCCTGTTCCCGACGCCGCGGTGACGTCGGTGAATCGCCCGCCGCCGTCGTTGCGCAGGAGCGCGTCAGGGCCCACGTTGGTGACGTAGAGATCGACGTCGCCGTCCTCGTCGGCATCGCCGGCGCACGCGCCGATGCCGTACCCGCGCTCGGAGAGCCCGCTCGCTGCGGTGACGTCGACGAAGTGGAAGCCGCCGTCGTTGCGGTAGAGGCGGTCCGTGTCGCCGGGTGCGGCGCGTCCTTCTAGGGATCCGCCTTGGACGAGGTACACGTCGAGGTCCTCGTCGGCGTCCATGTCCAAGAGCGCGCATCCGCCGAGAATGATCTCGGGGAAGAGATAACGCGTGGCGTGCCCCGACTTGCAGACGAAGTCGATCCCGGATGCGCGCTCCGACTTCCTCGAACCACGGGGCGCGGCCGCGGGCGGCGGGGAAGAGCGCGCATCGTTTGCGGCGAGCGCAATTCCAAGCGCGATCGCCGGTGCGATCGCAGCCAATCGGTGCCGAGGGGTCATCGGGCGGAGGCCGTTCGTTCCAGCTCGTCGATGCGCTGGCGCACCTCGGGAAGCTTCGGATCGTTCGGCGCGCGTTTCTCCGCCTCGGCCAGCGCCGCGCGCGCGCTGACGAGATCTCCCGCTTCGGCCCGGGCGTGCGCGAGCCATGCCCAGGTCCCCACCATGCGCGGCTCGGCGGCGAGCACCGCCTCGAAGTCGAGGGCGGCTTCGTTCCAGCGCCCGAGCTCGCCGTTCATCGACCCGCACCAGAAGACGCTTCCGATCGAGCGCTGATCGAGCCGGCGCGCATTCTGGAACGAAGCGAGCGCCTCCTCGTGGCGGCCGAGCTTCGCCAGCACGGTTCCCAGTCGCATGTGCGCCTGGACGAGCTCGGGATGCGCGCGCACCGCGCGCTCCGCGACCGCGAGTGCTTGCCCCATGTCTCCCGACGCTTCGTAGGCGAGGCTCAAGTTCGCGAGCGATGCGAAGTGTTCCGGGCGCTCCTCGAGCGCGGCCTGCAGCGTGGCGATCCCTTCCGGGAGACGACCCGCGCGGCAATACGCGGCGCCCAAGTTCGAGAGCAGCGCGACGTTCTCGGGCTGCTTTACGCGAAGCGCTTCCAGCTCGGCGATGGCCGCCGCGGACTCGGGGCCGGAGACTCGCCCGAGCGCACTCTCCAGACGCGCCGCGAATCCCACTTGATACGGAATGCGCGCGTCCTTCCACGGGTCGGGCCACGACGGGGGACGAGGATTCGCGGCCAGCGCGAATGCCTCGCGCGCCAGCTCGGTGTTTCCCGTCCGGCGCAGCGAATTGCCGAGGAGCTGGAAAACGTAGGCGTTGCTCGGATCCTCTTCGAGAATCCCTTCGAGAAGCGCGACCGTCTCTTCTTCTTGGCGCCTGCGCGGAGAGCACGCGCGCGAGCCCGATGCGTCCCTGCACACTCTTGGGCTCGAGGCGCAGCATCTCGCGGAATGCGACTTCGGCTTCGTCGATGCGTCCCACGTCGAGCAGCCATTGCCCGCGAAGTCCGTACGCGGGCGCGTAGTTGCGCTCCAGTTCCAGAACTTGGGCCATGGACTGCAGCGCGCCCTCGACGTCGCCGACGTCGGCTTTCATCCGCGCGAGATGGTAGGACCAGCGCGGCTCCGCCGGCGACAGCTCCACCGCCCGCTGGTAGGCCGGCGCTGCGGACTTCGGCATCAAGTTCGCGTCGTAGGCGAGGCCGAGCTGCCCCCAGGCCGTCGCGCTCTTCGGACTCTTCTCGGTTTCTTGCTCGAGCGTGCGCAGGAGCGCCGCGACCTCAGGATCGAGCGCGCTGGAAGCGGACTCCGACGCCGCGGCCGGGGCCGCCGGGATCGCGTAGATGGACAGGGTCGCCGAAGCGGCCGTCGTGGCCAGGAGGAGGAACGCCCTGCGGAGGACCTCCCGGGTAGAAGTCCGAAGCATGCCGCATCATACCAGAGCGGGCGCCGCCTTCTCCGGCTCACCGCTCCGCTCGCGGGCCACGGCGCGGCAGCTTCGAATCTGCTCCAGCCATTCGTGCACCAAGAGGTAGTACGTGGGGAGCACGATCAACGTGAGGATGGTCGAGCTCGCCAGCCCTCCGATCAGGGCGCGCGCCATCGGGTAGTACTCGGCGTCGCCGACGTGGGCGCCGGTCTGGAACGCGAGCGGCACCAGGCCGAGAATCGTCGTGCCGGCGGTCATCAGAATCGGGCGCAGGCGCTCCTCGCAGCCCCGCCGCAGCGCCTCGCCGATGGAGTGTCCCACGCGACGGTTCGCATTCACGTGGTCGATCAGCACGATGCCGTTGTTCACCACCACGCCGATCAAGATCACCATGCCGATGATGGCCATGAGATTGAACGGGGTCTGCGTGGCGATCATCAACCAGAACACTCCGAGCAGCGCGAACGGCACGCATCCCATGATGAGCAGGGGATCGACGAGCGATTCGTAGAGCGCGGCCATGACGAAGAACACGCAGCACAGCGCCAGCAGGAGATTGAGCCCCGCCTCGGACTGGCGCTCGCGCCCGCGCTCCACTTCGGAGCCGAAGCCCCATCCGTAGCCCAGAGGAAGCTCGAGCTCGCTCATGACGGCTTCGACCTGCTCGAGCATTTCGTCTTCGTCGTCCCCTTCGTAGGTGCCGCGCACGGTGAAGCCGGTGTTCTGGTTCCTGCGGAAGATGGTTTGCGGGCTCTTCTCGAATCGAAAGTCGGCGATCTGACCGAGCAGAATCGGCTGATCGTCCATCTCACCCACGGTGAGCGTGGAGAGGTTCTCGATCGATTCGCGATCATCCGGGAGAAGCGCGACGGTCAGCTCGATCTCCTTGTCGGCGAGGGAGAAGCGGGGGAGACGAGTGCCGCGATAGGTGAGCCCCAGGATCTGCGAGACGGTCTCCGGCCGGATTCCGAATTGCGACGCCTTCACCGGATCGATCGCCACCTGGATCTCGGGGTGGCCGCGATCCGCGTCACTCATCACGTCGCGCACACCGTTCAAGCGCATCAGGCGACGTTTGGCCTCGCCGGCCAGCACGTTCAAGAGCTCGGTGTCCTCTCCGTGGAGCGTGACCGCGAATCCCTTCGCGCCGGTGTCGTTGCCCTCCTCGTCTCCGAACGTGTATTTCACGCCGGCCTGCACCGGAAGCCCTTCACGCAGCTTGTCGCGCGTCTTCTTCAAGACGCTGGACTTCAAGACGCCTTTGTCGAAGATCGCGGAGATCGTCGCGTAGTCGGGGCCGTAGACGGAGTAGATGTCGCGGATGCCGAGCTCGTCGCGCACCGTTTCCAGATACTTCTCGACGCGCTCGGCATGCTGCGCCGGAGGTGTACTTGTCGACCGAGCCGGTGAACTCCATGGAGATGCGAATGCGCTCCTGGCGGATTCCTTCGTCGCCCAAGATGTCCGGCTTGAACTTCGTGACCGCCATCAATCCCCCGGTCAACGCGAACGCAGCGGGCACGAGGACGAAATCCGGTGAGCCGCGGGTGGCGGAACGTCGTCCATTCCAGCGCGCGCCGAAAGAGCGAGCGCAGCCACAGGAGCCAGCGCGCCTCGGGAGCGAGCGTGGTGCGCCGCGCCAGGAACACCGCGAGCGCGGGAACGACGGTGAGACTCATTCCCAGTGAGGCCAGCTTGGTGATCGCGATGGTGATGCCGACCTGCCCGAGCCACACCGCGAGCTCGTCGCCGCGAGTCACGATGACGGGCAGGAACACGATCACCGTGGTCAGCGTGGAGGCGGTGATCGCCAGCGCGACGTCTTTGGTTCCGCGGAAGGACGCGGCCATCGGGGAAGCGCCGCGCGCGCGCCGCTGCACGATCGCTTCCAGCACCACCACGGCGTCGTCGACGAGCATGCCCACGCCGAGCATGAGCCCCATCATGGTGAGCACGTTCAGCGTCATGCCGGTGAGGAAGAAGTAGACGAACGTGACCAGCAGCGAGAGCGGGATCGCCAGGCCGACCACGAACGTCAAGCTCCAGCGTCGCAGGAACACGAACAGGACGGCGATGGCCAGCACCGAACCGATCATGCCGGCTCTCCCAGAGGCCCTTCAGCGAGTCTTCGATCTGATCGCCCTGATTGAAGAACACGAAGCTGTTGATGCCGGAAAGCGCCGGATCGAGATTGATCTTCTCCAGCTCCCCTTCGACGGCGCGCGCGACTTCCACGGTGTTGTAGCCCGAGGCTTTCTGCACCTCGAGCGCGATCGCGAACTCGCCGTTGAGCCTGCGGCCGTACGACGTGACCGGAGCGGCGTACACGAGCTCGGCGACGTCGCCCAGACGCAGATCCCCGAGCCGATGGGCAGCTCGCTGAAGCTCCTCGATGCGCGAGAGCCCCGAGACCGAGCGGACGTCGTAGCGCAGGCCGTTCTCGGTGACCCGCCCGATGGAGAGGTCGACGTTCGCGGTGGCCAGCTCCTCGAAGAGGCGTCCGACGTCGACGCTGTGCTCTTTGATGCGGTCGAAGCGCAGATAGATCGCGCCTTCGGTGGCGTTGACGCCGTCGATGCCGACGCGCCCCACTCCGGGAATCCGCTGCAGCGGACGGATGATGCGGCTTTCGATGAGATCGTAGCTCTCGGAGAGATCGCGCCCCTTCGCGGAGATGCGCCCTTCCAGGATCGGAATGTCGTTGGAGTTGAACGTGAACAGATAGACGTCGCGCACTTGCGGAGGAAGCGTGCCGCGGATCTGATCGATCTTTTCTTGGACTTCGAGGCGCATGACGTTGACGTCGCGTCCCCAGTCGAACTCCACGCCGACGAACGTCTGGTTCTCGTCGCTCTCGCTGAAGATCTCGCGAATGCCGCCGAGCGTCGCGAGGACTTCCTCGATCGGCCGGGCCACGTCGCGCTCCACCTCGCTGGGGAGGCTCCCGGGCATGGGAACGAGCACGCCGATGAACGGGAACTCCACTTGCGGCAGAAACGCGAGCGGGAGCTGGCGCACCGAGATCGCGCCGAGCACGATGACCGACGTGACCAGCATGCCGAGCGTCACCGGGCGGCGCAGCGAGAAACGAACGAGCTTCATCGCGGGCCCGCGATCACTCGACCGCGCCGCCGGCCTGCGGGCTCGGCGCGGGGGCGGGAATCGCCGCGAGTGCGGCCGGGCTGGACGACGGCTCTTCGCCGCGCGGGGTCATGAGCGTGTAGATCACCGGCACGACGACCAGCGTGAGCACGGTCGCGATGGTGAGCCCGAAGATCACCGTGATCGCGAGCGGCGCGCGCAGCTCCGCGCCTTCGCCGAGGCCGAGCGCCATGGGGAGGAGGCCGAGCACGGTGGTGGACTGGGTGAGGAAGATCGGGCGATAGCGCTCGCGCGCCGAAGTCACCACCGCCTCGAACAAGGGCAGCTCGCGGCGCAATTGATTGATGCGATCCACCAGGATGATGCCGTTGTTCACCACGATGCCGGCCAGCATGATCCCACCGATTCCCGCGACGACGGAAAGCGGGGTCCCGGTGATCCAGAGTCCGAACACCGCACCCATCATCGCCAGCGGCACCGTGAACAAAATGATGAACGGGTACAAGAGCGACTCGAACTGCGCCGCCATCACCAGGTAGACCAGGAAAACGGCGAGCACGATCGCGAGCTGCATCGATCGGGAGGAGCGCACCAGCTCTTCGTTCTGCCCGCCGAGCTCCACGGACATTCCCGCCGGCAGTGTGACCCGGGCGAGCTCCCGGCGGATCTCGGTCGTCGCCGATGCCAGATCGCGCCCCGCGAGATTCGCGGTGACGATCGCCGCGCGGCGGTTGCCGAGCCGGTGGATCTCCGCGGGCGCGACCAAGGTCTCGAAGCTGGCGATGGAGGCGAGACGAATGGGCACGCCGTCGCGCTCGGCGACGATCAGCTCTTCCACGGCGGAAAGCGTGGAGCGCTGCTCCTCGAGATTCATCACGCGAATGTCGATGTGCCGCTCCTGATCGCGGAAGCGCGTCGCCACCGTTCCGCGCACTTTGCCCTGCACCGTCTCGGCCACTTCGGAAAGGCGCAGGCCCAGGCGATTCAGCTTGTCGCGATCGAAGGTGACGCGGATCTCCGGAGAGCCGGGCACCATCGCGACGCGCACGTCGCGGATTCCCTCGATGCCCTCGATGCGTTTCTGGACCTGGGCGGCGGTCGCCATCATCGCGTCGACGTCGTGGCCGAACACGTCGATCTCCACCGGCGTGTTGAACGTGAAGAGCGACGGACGGCGCACCCGGCTCAAGACGTCGGGATGTTTGCCGAGAATGCCGCGCACGTCTTCGAGGACTTGCGCTTCGTTCTCGTGGGACGCTTCGTCGAGGCGTACCCGCACTTCGGCGCGGTTTTCCTTGCGGCGGGAGACGGAGGTGTCGCCCTCGCGGCTCGTGCCCACGCTGGCCGAGACGAGATTCACGCCGGCGACTCTGCGGATCTCGCGGCCGAGCTCGGCCGCCTCTTTCTCCGTCGTTCCGATCGGCGTTCCTTCCGGAAGCTCCAGATCGAGTGTGAACTCTCCCTGCGCAAGCGGCGGAACCAAGTCCGCTCCCAAGCGTCCGAACAGAAACGCGGAGGCCACCACGAGCGCCGCGATGGCGGCGAGCACCATGCCGCGCCGGCGCAGCGAGCCGACCAACACGCGGTGATAGAAGCGCTCCGACGGGACGTAGGTCCTCTCGAAGAGCCAGATTGCGGGGCGAAGAGCGAACTCGAGTGCACGCGCCGTGAATCGGATCACGGCGCGCGTCCCGCGCGAAATGAGAATGGGGAGCCCCACGAAGAGGAAGGGGAACGCGGCGCGCAGAAAGTACGGAAGCCGCCCCGGCGGAACGAGGTCGCGCCAGGAAGAGGGGGCGCCGGGGGCCGCCATTCCAGCCGCACGGGGCGCGGCGGCCGCGTTGTCCTTGGTGCGGCGCGCGGCGCGTCCCGCGCGGGGGAGACCGAGCGCGGCCAGCATGGGCGTGAACGTGAGCGCCACGAGGAGCGAGACGAGCAGCGAGAACGTCACCGTGAGCGCCTGGTCGCCGAAGATCTGCCCCGCGATTCCCTCGACGACGAAGACGATCGGCAGGAACACCGCGACCGTGGTCAGCGTCGACCCGATGACCGCTCCGCCCACTTCCGACGTTCCGCGCACCGACTTCCTCGACCGAGCCGGCGCCGACCCCGCCTTCTTCCCGTTTGCGAAACACGGACTCCAGCACCACGATCGAGTTGTCCACGAGCATGCCGACGCCGAGCGCGAGCCCGCCGAGCGACATGATGTTGAGCGAGACGTTGCATCGTGTACATCAGGACGAACGTGGCCAGGATCGAGATCGGAATGGACAGTGCCGATGATGAGCGTGCTGCGCAGATCGCGCAGGAAGACGAAGAGCATGAGGATCGCGAGGATGCCGCCCTGGATCGCGTTGTCGCGCACTTCGTTGATCGCGTTCTCGATGAAGACCGATTGGTCGAAGAGCACTGCGAGCTCGTAGCTCCGGGCGGCAGCGTCTTCTTCAGTGCTCGACTTCGCTCGCGCACGCGGCGCGCGACGTCGACGATGTTGGCGTCGCCTTCCTTGTAGATCGCGATCTCGACGCACTCGCGCCCGTCGACGTGCGTGATCTCCTCGCGCTCCTTGTGTCCGCGGTGGACGCGCGCCACGTCGCGCAGGCGCACGGCTGCGCCGTCGCGCATCGCCACGATCATGACTCGCTCCAGGTCCGTCGACGGTCGAACTCGTTCAGCGTGCGCACCAGGAACTCGGAATCGCGATCGCGCAGCCGCCCTCCCGAGGCGTTCACGTTGTCCTCGCGCAGCGCGTGTCGCGACGTCCTGAGCGTGATTCCGAATCGCAGAGAGGCCAGGCGCTTCGTCGATCTCGACCTGCGATCTCCTCCTCGAGCCCGCCCTGACACGCGCGCGGCGGCGACGCCCTTGATCGTCTCGAGATCGAGCTTGATGACTTGCGCTCCGCGAGTGTTGCGCAGCTGCGACGAGCGTCGCCGTTGCCGGAGACCGCGATGCGCATCACGGGATCGAGCGAGGGATCGTAGCGCAGGAGCGCGGGGGGCGCCGCTTCCTCCGGCAAGTCGGACGAGGTCGATCTTCTCGCGCACTTCCATGGCCGGCGTAATCCATGTTCGTGTCCCAGTCGAACTCGAGCGTCACTTCGGAGAGGCCGGCCTGGCTGATGGAGTGGACCTTGCGAAGTCCGCGCACGCACGCCCACCGCTTCCTCGACCGGGCGCGTGACGAGATTCTCGACGTCCTCGGGAGCGGTGTTCGGAAACTCGGTCTGGATCGTGAGCGACGGGTAGCGGATGTCGGGGAGGAGCTGCACATCGAGCCGGGTCAGCGCCACGAAACCGAACACGGCGGTGGCCAGTGCCGCCATGGAGACCGTGACGGGATGCTCGACCGCGAAGCGGACCGCTTTCATCACGATCCCTTCTTGGACTTCTTCTTTTTCTTTTCGTCCGTCTTGGCGACGTCCGCGCTGGTGGAATCGACCGCAGGAGGAACCCAACCGACGCTCGCGTGCGTTCAGCACTTCCAGCTTGCTCCCGGAGCGCAGTCCACCCTGGCCCATGGTGACCACGAATGCGCCGCGATCGAGACCGTCAAGCACCTCGACGGCGCTCTCGTCGGAGAGCCCGGTGCGAATCTCGACTTTGCGCGCCGAATCCCCTTCCGCGACGAAGACGGAGCGCATCCCGCCTTCTTCCACGAGCGCGATCTTCGGGCACGGAGAGCGCTTCGGTCTTCGTGTCGGTGGTGATGCGCACCTTCACGAACCCGCCGACGAGCCCCTGCCCGCGCCCGCCCTTCATCAAGAGCGTGAGCCGCACCGTGGACGTGGTCGGATCCACGACCGGGGCGACGCGCTCCACGATCGCGGGGATCGATTCCTCGACGCGCGTCGACGGACACCAGCACCTCGTCGCCCGGCGTGACCCGGCGCGCGATCGACTCCGGAAGATGAATGCGCACGCGCAGCGGATCGAAGTCGACGAGCGTCAAAAGCGAGGTCGACAGGCATCACGTGCTGTCCGGGGACGATGCGGCGCTCGGTGACCTGCCCGTCGAACGGCGCGTCGATCACCGTCTCCTCGAGCACGATGCGCGCGAGGTCCCGTTCCGTCGACCGCGAGATCGTGCGTGCCGCGCGACGATTCGAACTGCTCCTCGGTCACGAGATTCATCTCGAGAAGCGATTTGCGCCGCTCCAGCTCGCGAACCTGCTCCTCCAGCTTGAGCTCGGCCTGACGCAGCTGAACGCGCTCGCGATCGTTCTCGAGCTCCGCCAGGACCTGTCCCTGCTTCACCCAGTCGCCCTCTTCGACGTGAACTCGTTGCACGCGGCCCTGCACTTTCGGCGACGATCTCCACGTGGCGGTCCGCTTCCAGCACCGACGAGGCCCGGTAGTACGCGGCGAGGGGGCGCTTCTCGGCGACCGCCAGCTCGACCGGCACGGGAACTTCCTCCGGTTCGTCGTCCTTCTTGTCCTTGTCTTTCTTCCTGTTTCCGTCGTCCGCTTGGGCGATGGAACCGGGGAGCGAGATCACATCGAGATGGGAGAGGAGCGCCACGGTACCGGCGGCGAGGAGAAGCCCGGCCAGAGGAATGACGAGGCGCTTGCGAGGACGGGCCATGGAATCTCCCGGAGGAGGGTCACGGGTCGGGTGCACTTCGAAGAGCGCGCCCCGGATTCTGCTCC
This sequence comes from uncultured Gemmatimonadales bacterium, assembly GCA_963725045.1. Taxonomy (GTDB): domain Bacteria; phylum ARS69; class ARS69; order ARS69; family ARS69; genus CAVRWY01. Next base: position 162,742 of record CAVRWY010000015.1, on the reverse strand, counting down.
CTTTCGACGAGCGGGGTCATGAAAAGGTTTCGAAAGTCTGGGCGGGCCGGTCGGGTTCTTCACGGGCGGACGCACGCTCCATGAGCATGGCGAGGCTCGCCGCCTCGATCGTGGGTCTCCATGCTTGGACAGCGTGCGTCGCATTCGCCGCCCCGGCGCCCCCGACCGCCCCGGACTCCATCCCGCTCCACCAGGTCCGCACGATCGAGCTTCGTGCGAACGGAGAGTGGCCGAGCCCGTTCACCGACGTCGTTCTGGACGGAATGCTGACCTCCCCCACTGGACGACATGTCGTGGTCCCCGGCTTCTTCGACGGCGCCGATCCCCGCGCCCCGGGATCCGGAGTCTGGAAGATTCGTCTCGCGCCCGACGAGGTCGGCTCGTGGACGCTCTCCACTCGATCGAACGAGCCCGCGCTCGACGGGGTGGAGCGCACGTTGAATGCGGTCCCCTCGGGAGTTCGCGGTCCTGTGATCCGGGACCCGGAGCATCCGCACTGGTTTCGCTATGCGGACGGCCCGCCCGTGCATCTTCACGGAAGCTTTCTCGATCGCGGGGTCGCGCCCCCTCTCGCGTTCACGCACCTTCTTCTCTCGGAATCGCTCTCCGAGTCCGAACGCCGCGCGATGCTCGACCGGGCTCTCGCGATCGGCGCGAACAAGATCGCGCTGTACCTCGCCAACATCGGAGATTACGGCGGCGGCTTCCCGGTCACCCCGTGGCTGGGGACCGCGCGCGCATGCGACCGAAGGCGATTCGATCCCGCGCGGTGGGCGCACTTCGAGCGCGAGATCGCGCGTTGCGTGGAGCAGGGGCTCACGCCCGAGCTTTGGCTGCTGGCCGACGACTCCGGGTTCGGGAAGCTGTCGGACGATGAGCTCATGCTCTATTTGCGCTACGCGATGGCCCGGCTCGGCGCGTTTCCCGTGCTGTTCACGCTCGCGCTGGAGTGGCAGGAAGCATTTCCTCCCGAGTCGGGAGGGGTGGATCGGGTGCGCCGACTCGGCCGCGCGCTCGACGCGGCGAATGCGTGGAACCGTCCGATCTCGATCCACGGAACGCCGGGCGACTTCGCATTTGCGGGCGAGCCCTGGGTCGACTTCCTCGCGACCCAGCAGGGGTTCGGGACCTCGTTCGTCTCCAGCTTCAATTTTGCGCTGCGCCATTGGCACGCGGCAACGCCGCCGAAACCGCACATCGCGGAGGAATTCGCCGAGGTGCCCTCCTCGGGAAATGCGATGGCCCGCAAACGGATGTGGATGTCGTTCGTGGGAGGGGCAGCGGGAACCGGCACGGGCAGCGACATCGCCGCGTTCGATCGATTCTTTCGCGACGTCGCGCCGGAGTTCTGGATGATGGAGCCCTGCACCGATCCGATCGCGATCGGAGGCGAGGTCCGCGCACTCGCGGCGCGCGAGCGCGAGTACGTTCTCTACGTCCCGCTCGGCGGCGAGGTCCGTCTCAGCGCCGAAGAGTTCGCCGCGCCTTACGATTTCCTGTGGTTCGACCCTCGCGAAGGAACGATCCGGGAGCGCGGGAGCATCGCTCCGCCGGAAACGCACGTCCTGCACCCGCCGTCCCCCGCGCATCTCGATTGGGTGCTGGTGCTGCGACGGCGGTGACGCAGGTCCATCAGCGAGCGGATGACGCGCCGCGGGGCGCTCAGAGCGCAAACCAGTACGTGATCTTCGCGAGCAGCGTGTTCTCCGGCTCGTTGGAGAAGAGCTTGTCCGCGGACAGCGACGGATCGAAGTCCGGCGAATTGCCCGTCCCCGCGCGCGTTTCGTACTCGGCGTTGCCCATCGTCCAGACCAAGAAGAGCGTGGAGCCCGGCAGGTATTCCCATCGGTAGACCATGTTCAGGTTCACCGAAGCGAACGTGTCGTCGTAGTCGTTCGGATCGTAGCCGTCTTGCGTGTACTCCGCGAAGTCGTAGGAGTTCGGCTCGGCCAGCTCCTTCGCTTTCGTGAAATCGCCGACAGTGAGGAACGGCTGGACATAGAGCTCCAGCGATTGGCTGCGGCTGAACAAGAAGTTCGAGCGCAGCGTGAGGTCCACGGTCTTTCCGTCGATCTCGCCGTAGATGTAGCTCTTTCCGCCGATGCCGAGCGAAGGATCGGCGTGCGTGATCGTCTCGATGTATTGCGAGTCGTCATGGATCGCATTCAAATTCAAGGTGAGGCTCTGGGTGAGACGATTCGACGCGTTCCAGTTGACGCCGGTCTCGAAGTCCAGGACTTCGGTGCCGCCTTCGTCACGCCACCATTCCACTTCGCCGTTCATCGAGAAGCGCTTGCGATAGTCGGTCTCGCCGCCCACCCAGACACCACCGCGCTCGGGCATGGTGAAGAGCGGTCCGCCGCGCGTCTGGTACTTGTCGCTGCCTTCGGGGTTGTACCAGATCCCGAACCAGCCGGTCCGGTAGTTGCGGAATTGGAACGTTCCGTTGATGTTGCCTCCGGACGACTGACGATGCCCGGGCGAGTAGTCCCAGAGCACGGCGCCGCTCTTCGCCGCGAACTTCCGACCCGGCGTAGAGCCAGCTCTTGTGTACGTTCAGATTCAGGCTCGCAGAGTTCCAGCGGCGCTCGTCGCCCTTCGTCAGGTAGCGCCAGCCGAGCCATCCCGAGGAAAACACCTCGTCCGGTGCGGACATGAATCCCACGTCGTTGATGTCCAGCTGGTCGGACTCCCATCGGCCCGAAATGTTACCGATCCACGCGCCGGAGTTCTTGCCGAGCGTGAGCTCGCCGCCCGTTCCGTATCGCGTGGCTTCCGGAATCTCCGGGTCGCCGCTGATCGATGCCGATTCCACGATCGATCCGACCATCGAGCCGCTCACGCCGTACGTGCGATCCTTGAAATTGAGATTGAAGTCGGCGCCGGTGGTGTAGCCGTCGCGGGAAAGGCGATCCGCAGTGACGCTGGAATAGCCCTGGTCCAAGAGTGCGGATCGGTCCGAGTCGCGAAACGTCGCCGTCTGCATCAAGTTGATCCGGTGATTCCCCTTCTTGAAGTCCTTGCCGATGCGCCCCACGCACGAATTGCTGGCGGAGCTCTCCCGTCTTCATGAAATTGTGCGACTGCCCTGCCGGAGTCTCGTCGGTGGCGGCGGCGAGAAGCGCCAGCGAAACATTGCCGGCGGCCTTTCCGGTGAGCTTGCCGGCCGCACGGATCCGCGTGTTCTCGTCTCCGGTTCCGATGCGCCGCGAATAGAAGAGATCGAAGTCGGGATTCTCGAAGAAGCGATTGCCTTCCACGAAGAACGGCCGCTTCTCCTCGTAGAACGTCTCGAACGGGGAACGATTGAGAACGGCGGGATCTGCTTCAACCTGTCCGAAGTCCGGCTGAAATGCGGCGTTCAGCGTGAGATCCGCGGTGACCCCGTACTTCATATCCGCGCCGAAGTTCTCGAAGTCGTCGACCTCGTCGTCGGCGCCCTCGACCGAAGGGTCGGTGAAGCGCGTGACCACGTAGGGGAGAACCTCGAGCTGGCGTGGCGAGGGCACTCCGGAGATGTCCGTGACCGTCCCGAAACGGCTCACGAAGCCGCTCTTCTCCTTCTCCCACGTCGTCCAGGATGTGTCCTCGCCGCGGCGATGCATGTACCGGTAGAGCTGGAGTCCCCAGGTCATGGACTCCGACGGACGGTAGCGGATCGACGAGAACGGAATGCGCACTTCCGTGTACCAGCCGTGCTCGTCGCTCGAGGTCTCCGCGTCCCACACCGCGTTCCAATCCGGATCGCGATCGACGTCGTTGTACATGTAGGCGTCTTCCTGCACGCCGGCCGGATTGATCCGAAAGTTGTAGCCGGTCAGGTGATCGAGATAGGGATCCAAGTAGATGCTGACGAGGTCGGAGTCTTTGATCTGGTCGCGCCGCGAGAGACATTTCGCCACATTCGCGCAATCTTTCTCGTGGCAGGCGATTCCGAAGTAGAGCGCATCCTCGTCGTACGCGACCTTGAACACGGTCTCTTCCGTGGGAGTCTTGCCGCGGTCCGGATCCCACACCCGAAATCCGAAGCCGGGCTCGGCCTGGTTCCATGGGGCATCGTCGAGCTTGCCGTCGACCTGAATCGGCGTTCCATTCAGACGAAGCGCTTGGATCGAGGGAACCTCGGTGAGGCGGCCGTTGGCGGAAGGGGGACCGACTCGCGGCGTGGAGGGTGCCGGTGTGTCCATCGGGGGAGTCGATCGAGTCCCGCCCGAGCTCGACGCGAGATCCACGGAAATGGAAGACGAGGGGACTTCAAAGGCATCGTACGCGCGGCAAGGAATCGGCTCGAAGAGAGGCGACGTCGTCACGGCCAGGCACACGAGCGTCACGAGGGGGGATCGACGCAAGAATCGCATTCCACCGTCCTTTGAAATCGGATGCGGACGAACCGAATCACGTCGACCCAACGGGAAAGACGCAGGTCCCGGCGGAAACGTTTTACGGGGGGTGGGGGCGGCGGCCGGCGGGGGGGCGAAGGGCGGGGGTCTAGAAGCGGTTCACGACGCGTCCGCCGACCAGATCCTTGCGGGATGCGCCGGTCGCGGCGTACTCACGGACGAGCGCGGCGATTCGTGCGCGATCGATGCCGCGCCGGTCGAAGAATGCGTAAGCGTCGAATGCCGGATCGAGCGCCTTGTCGAGCTTGAAGACCGGAAGGTGCGGCTTCACCACGCAGCAGCGGAGCTTTCCTTCGATGGAGAGACGGCGGTGGATCTCGCTGACCGATCCCGAGACGTAGCTCGCGGGGGTCTCGGTCACGCCGAGCGCGCGAGTCCGCTCGAACGCGTCCCATTTCATCAGGAAATTGCCGCCGGTGTACGCAGTCGGCTCGAGCGCGAAATCTTCGGGGGCCCGCTCCGCCCACACGTCTTCGGGAGGCGAAGTGAAAAAGTCGTTCGCGGTAGAAAATCCGTAGACGTCGAAGCGCCCGCGGCACATGCGCCACTTGCGCCAGCATGATCTCGAGCCAGCGCTCGCAGACGATGAAGTCGTTGTCCAGCTTCACCAGGAAGCGCGGCGGATCCGCGACCAGCGCTGCGGTCCCATGGTAGAGCGCGTTCGTGACCGAGCCGGCGCGCACGTCCACGACCTGGCCGACTCCCGTGCGCCGCGCCCAATCGCGGCAGACTTCGTCGGCGCCGTCGGTGGAGGCGTCGTTCACCAGGAGGAGGCGGCGAACGAGGGAGAAATCCGTGCATCGTTCGAGATGCTCGAGAACCAGCGCGGTGAACTCCGCGCGGTTCCTTACGAGGAGACAAACGTCGAGCACGTCTCGTAACCGAGGAAAGTCTGGGCGCGCATCCCGTCCTCGCCCAGGAAGGCGTGGTACGTGTCGAGCTGCTCTTCGGTCCACTGGCGCCAGTTCTCGTGCGAGGGCTTGAGCTCCACCTGTCCGCGGTGGAGCGATTCCCCGGCGAACGCCTCGATCCGCTGGAGCACGCACTCCGGCTGCTGCATCAGCTCTTCGTACGAGATCGCCAGGTAGTCGCGCGCCGACATCGTCATGCGGTTGAACACGGTGTGCGCGACCGTGTGCGCGTAGCGCGTGCAGCACTTCTCGAATTGCGACATCTCGTTCCATGCGTCGAGCAGTCCGCGCGGCACCCAACGAGGGCGCGCGTCGTCGGGGGCGTACCATCCCGCGTGAATCATGGACTGCACCGTGTCTTTCCCTTCGCGATGAACTTCGAGAAATTTCGCGTCGGGGAAAATCCGGCGAATTTCCGAGATCGCCCATTGTCCGTGCGGGATCTTCTCGCAGTAGACGTGCCCCGGGGGGAGCGCGCGCAGCAGCGAAACGCGCGCGGTGCGGAAGAAATCCAGGAAAGTGTCCTCGGGAATGGCGCCGCGATAGCGCATGTAGAAGATGTGATCGTTCCCGAACTGGGGGAAGCGGCTCTGGACTTGCCGCTCCTTCAGGCAGCGGATCCGCGGACCCTGGATCAGCTCCGTGAGCAGCGTCGTTCCGCAGCGTCCCGTTCCGATCACGAAGAGCGGACGGCGAGAAAGGTCGATGCGCATGGTCCACTTCGTATCGTGAGGAACGCTGGCCGACTTGAGGCGATTTTGGCCGATCTTGGCTTCGGCCGGCGGCGGCCGGAGTCCGCATCGGGCTCCGGCAGAGGCGCATTTGGGGCTGCGTCCCCGGCAATGCTAAAATTGCGACAATGCGCATCGCCTCCCGCGCCGGCTTCCCGATCGCGCTCGCCCTCCTCGCCTTTGGGATTGCCGGGCCCGCATCCGCGGTCACCCGCTTCGTTCCGCAGACCTCGCCGACGATCGCCGCCGCTCTGGCCGCATCGACCGCGGGGGATACGGTCGTGGTGTCGTGCGGCACGTACTTCGAGCACGGTCTCTCCTTGAAGTCGGGCGTCACGCTGCGCGGCGCCACCGGGCAGCCGGCCTGCGTCACCATCGACGCGCAGGGATTGGGGCGCGTGCTCGACGCTGCGGGCGTGGATTCGACGTGCCGCGTCACGGGGCTCACGATTCAGGGCGGCGTGGCGGTCACCGGCGGATTCTTCGCGAACGGCGGCGGCGGGCTTCGTGCGGTGGACTCGTCGGTGCGCGTGCGCGACTGCATCTTCGCGGGAAATCGCGCGGTGTTCGGAGGAGGCGCCGGCGTACTCCGGGGCGCGCCGTCCTTCACCAGCTGCGTGTTCGATTCCAATCGCGCCGACGGAACGGATTGGGCCGCGGGCGGGGGGCTGTTCTGCCGCGACGCGGAGCCCGTGCTCGACACATGTTCCTTCACCCGGAACGACTCCGCCGCGGACGACACTCCCGGCGACGGCGGCGGAATCTTTTCCGATGCGTCGGGGCTCGTCGCCACCGACTGCTCGTTCGTCGCCAACACCGCCGAGGCCGGCGCGGGTGGCTTCTATTCGTACTCCAGCGATCGTCCGTCGCTGTTCCGCTGCACGTTCTCGGGCAACGTCGCCAATGCCGGCGGAGCCATGTACCTCGAGACGTCGATCGGCGGTCTCGTGGACTGCGTCTTCGAAGAGAACACCGCGGCGAACGGAGGCGCGCTGTTCCTCGCGTTCAACGCCGCGCCGCGCTTCGAAGGCTGTACGTTCACGTCGAATCACGCGACGCCGTTCGGCGGCGGGGCCATCGACGCATTCCGCGGTTCCCCGGAGATCGTCGGCTGCACGTTCACGGGGAATTCCGCGGGGACATTCGGCGGCGCGCTGCGCATCGAAGGGCAGTCCGCGCTGGAGATGCAAGGCTGCTTCTTGCGCGGGAACGCGGCCGGCAGCCAGGGCGGCGGACTTCACGTCGCGGGGCCGGCGACGGCGAGCGTCGCCGCGTCGACATTCCATGCGAATGGCGCGCCGACCGGGGGCGGAGTGTATGTGGGCGGGACGTCGTCGACGACGATCGCGCGCACCATCGTGACCGCTTCGGCGCAGGGGAGCGCACTGGCCTGCGCCGGCTCCGCGCAAGTGTCGCTCGTCGAGTGCGATCTCTTCGGCAACGCCGGCGGAAATTGGGTCGGCTGCATCGCCGGCCAAAACGGCACGCTCGGCAATTTCTCCGCGGATCCGCTCTATTGCGGCATCGCATCGGGGGTGGCGACGCTGCGCATGCCCGACTCTCCGTGCCTTCCCGAGAATGCGCCGGGAGGTGCGCTGGTCGGCGCGTTCGATGCGGGCTGCGGCTGTCCCGGATCGGCGACGTTCCGCGTCCCCGACGATTTCCCGACGATCGCCGCTGCGCTCGCGGCCGCTTCTCCCGGCGACGTCGTCGGTGTGTGCGCCGGCGATTTCGACGAGCCTGTCGTCTTGAAGGAAGGCGTGCATCTGGTGGGCGCACGCGCCGATCTCTCGCGTCTCGTATCTTCCGGGAGCGGCGCGCCCGCGCTCGTGGTCGCGCGCCACGTCGCCGACTCCACGGTCGTCGCCGATCTCGGGATCGACGCGTCCGGAGCGCTGGCGCACGCGGTGCTCGCGGAGTCCACGTCGACGGGACTGCATCTGCATCGCAACCGGATCACCGGCGCCACTTCGTGGGGCATCGTGAATCGACAGAATTCGCGGGTTCGATTGGGCGGCGAGCTCGCGGAGGCGAACGACGTGTTCGCGAACGGCGGCGCGCTTCTCCGCTTGATGCGCAACGAGAACGCCGCCGGAGATTCGCTGGACGCGCGTCTCAACTACTGGGGCACGAACGACTACGCCGCGATCCTGGCTGCGCTCGACGGGCGCATTCGCTCCTGTCCGATCACCGATTCCACGCACACGAAGTCTCTGTGCGCGCCGTTGTCCGCGCTCGACGCACCCGCCGGCGTGGGCGCCGCGGGGCTCGCGCTTCGCATTCTGCCGAATCCCTCGCGGGCGCCGGTGGTGGTCGCCTTCCGGCTGGACCGTCCCGCTTCGTTGGCCCGCCTTCGCCTCTTCGACGTGCGGGGGAGGCTGGTCCGCGAGCTGGCGGCGGGCCCCCGTCCGGCCGGGGAGCATCGGGTCCCCTGGGACGGGCTCGAGGGCTCGGGACGCCCGGCGGCGCCAGGGATCTACTTCGTCCGGCTGGAGACCCCGGGGGAAGTCCGGTCGGCCGCCTGTCCGTCTACGCTAGAATCGCCCCGGAGGCCGTCCGCCTGGCGGGCTCCTGGGGCACCGTGAACGTTTCGCCCGCCGATTCCGTCCCAGACAATTGACGGGTTCAGTGTCCTCCGAGGGTCGACGCGTGCATTCCCTTTCCGACGGCGAGCTCGTTGCCCGCTCGCAAGCGGGTGACGCGCGCGCCTTCAATTCTCTGGTGGGTCGGTGGGAATCCACGTTGTACGCGTTCGTGCGCCGAACGCTTGGCGACTCCGAGGACGCACGCGACGTCTGCCAGGAGACGTTGGTCAAGGCGCACTCGAACATCCAGCGCCTCCGGGACGGGGAGAAATTCAAGTCATGGATTCATCACATCGCGCTGAATCTCTGCCGAGATCGCTTCCGCTCCGCCAAAGGACGCGCGGAAATGGTCTCGCTGGACGAGTCGGGCGCAGACGAGCTCGAACACTCCGGAGGTCTTTCCGCGTCCAACCGTTTGGATGCCGACATGGAGCGTGCGAGCGCACAGGACTTGCTCGCGAAGGTGCTGGGCCGGCTTCCCGAAGAGCAGCGGGCCTCGATCCTTCTCCGCGAGTATCAGGGGTTCACTTCGGAGGAGATCGGCGACATCATGGGCGTGCCGGCGGCCACGGTCCGCACGCGGATCTACTACGGGCTACGCTCGCTGCGACGGGAGCTCGACGAGCGCGGCCTTACCCGCGGGGACTTCACGTGAGGAGTGTGCAATCATGAAGCGCGAAATCATCGATCCGCGCCACGAACGGCTGATCGCGTACCTCTACGGCGAGATGTCGGAGCCCGAGGCGCGCGCGTTCCGCCTCGAGCTGGAGAGCGACGACGCCCTGCGTCTCGAGCTCGAAGAGATTCGCGGCACCCGCGAGATGTTGGCCGGATGGCAAGTGACGGAGCCCACGCCGAGCTTCGTGTTCCTGGGGAACGAGACGAAGCGCGTCTCGCGCACCACTCTTTGGGGACGCATCGTCGATTCGATTCGCGGCGGCGGACCTTCGAGCTTCGGGCTCGGGCTGGCCACGGCGGGCGCGGCGGTGCTCGCGATCGGGCTCACCGGATTTCGCGTGGAGCGCGTGGACGGCGGGCTCGCGTTCCGCTTCGGCGGCGACGACGATCGCCCGGCAATCGCGACGACGCAGCCTGCGGCAGGGCCGGCCACGTTCGAGCTTCGGCCGAGCGGACCGGTGGAGACGGTGAGCGCCGGTTCTCGGCCTGCGGGCGGGAATCCCAATGCCTATGTGACGCGCGCCGAAGTGGAAGACATCGCCGCCCAGATGGTGGGATCGGTGGTGGATCTGTTGAATCAGCACGGCGATCGGCAGAACCGGGAGTTCACCGGAGTGCTGCAGACCATGTACGAAGACATCAGCGATCGCCAATGGCGCGACTCCGAGGAGCTTCGGCAGCACATGAACTCGATCGGTCTGGAGCTCCTGCTCCGGCAGACGCGTGCGGGCGCTGAAAGCAGTTCGGCCGCTCTCAGGCCGGCGTCGATCGAACCGCGTGACACCGCGCCGCATGTGCGACCCTTGGAATGGAAGGAAGAGTGGCGATGAGATTTTCGAAGGAGATCCTGTTTCCCCTGGCCGCGCTGGTCCTTGGCCTCCTGGCCACGCGCGCGTTCGCCGTCGATCCGCCGGCATCCGACAAGATGGCGCGGCAGATCGGGGTCATGGAGAAAATCCTGAACGAAGTGCTGGTGGAAAGCCCGAACTTCTTCATCCAGGAGCGCGAGAATGCGCGCGGGATGTACGTGAAGGACGTGGGCATGGTGTTCACGTTCTCGGTCTCCCTGGTGGAGAAGGATTGGGATCTCGACAAGATCTTCAAGTGGGACAAGGTCCACGTGGAGAAGGACAAGGACGGCGAGATCCACATCGAGACGATCGAGGGCGACGAAGACGGGGACGAGAATGACAAGGACAAGTCCGACGAAGATCTTCCCAGCGCGGAAGAAATGCGCAAGAAGCAGGAGCGCACCTACACCCGCGGGAAGGCCGAGCTCCTCGATCTGATCCTGGACTACGGGGACACGTTGACGACTCTCCCGTCGGGCCAGTGGTTGGCGCTCGTGGGCTTCATGCGCGGCAGCGACTATTTCGAAGAGAAGAATTTCTCGCGGCTGATTATCAAGGCCAAGATCGACGACCTCCGTGCGTTCGGCGCGGAGAAGATCTCCGAAGAGGAGATGATGAAGAGGATCGTGCAGCAGACGTATTGAGTTTTCTTGCGACCGGGGCGCGACTGCGTGAAGATGCATCCTACGATGCAGCACGCCGAATCCATCGCCAGTGTGAGCACTCTCTTCCGAGCCCTGTCGGATTCGACTCGCCTACGTATTCTCTCCTTGTTGAAGGATGGAGAGCTCTGCGTTGGCGATGTCGTCTCCATCCTTCGCCTCTCTCAGCCGACGGTTTCCCGCCATCTCTCTTACCTCCGGCGCTCCGGCCTCGTGAGGGTGCGGCGCAGAGGCCTCTGGAGCTTCTACACCATTGCTCCTGCCGAGGATGAAGCTCATCGAGCGGTCCTTCGCTGCCTTGAGATTTGCAGCAAGGGGATCACCAAGATTGCCGCGGATCGTACCCGGGCCCGAAAGGTTCGGGAGTCCGGGCGGCTGCTGTCCCCTCTAGCCGGCCCTTGACCTTCTATATGTGGACAGGCAAATATACTGCCGCCGCGACACTTCTTTTCGAGGCACGATCAAGAGGAGAGCTGCCGATGACGTCTCGTCCCATCGTGCTTTTTCTTTGCACGGGAAACTCGGCAAGGAGTCAGATGGCCGAAGGGCTCCTTCGGGACAAGGCGGGCGCGCTCTTCGAAGCACAGAGCGCCGGGACCGACCCCGCCGAGGCCGTCCACCCGTTGGCGATCCGAGTCATGAAGGAAGCGGGAGTCGACATTTCCCGGCAACTGCCGAAGGGGGTCGCGGAATTCCTCGGCCGACTCCCGGTGCGTCACCTGGTCATCGTCTGCGATGGAGCGAATCAGAGGTGCCCCACCACCTTTCCCAACGTTCTCACTCGTGACTTCTGGCCCATCGAGGACCCGGCGGCTTATCGCGGACCATCGGAGGCGGCAGTCGCGAAGTTTCGCGAAGTCCGCGACGAAATCTCGGCACGACTCGATGCGTGGCTCGCCGAGAAGGCGATCGGCCGGAGTTGAGAAGACTCCTCGCGGAATGCATTGGGACATTTGCTCTCGTGTTCGCCGGAACGGGTGCGATCGTCATCAACGACGTTTCCGGTGGACAGATCACACACGTCGGCATCGCCATCACATTCGGGCTCGTCGTGATGACGATGATCTTCGCGCTCGGAGACATCTCGGGCGCACACTTGAATCCAGCCGTGACGTTGGGTTTCGCAGCAGCGAGGCGATTGTCATGGCGGGACGCTTCGGGATACATCCCGTCGCAATTGGCGGGCGCCTTCCTGGCGAGTGGTTTCCTACGCTTTCTCTTTCCCGAACACGCAGAACTCGGTGTGACGGCGCCTGCGGGCTCCTCGCTGCAGACCTTCGCTCTCGAGGCGGCGCTCGGCATGCTTCTCATGCTCGTGATTCTCTGCGTTTCTTCGGGGCCGAAGGAGAAGGGGATCACCGCCGCGATCGCCGTGGGGGGAGTGATCGCCTTCGAGGCGATGTTCGCCGGACCGATTACCGGCGCCTCCATGAATCCAGCCCGTTCGCTCGCCCCGGCGGTTGTCTCGGGACATCTCGCGCATGTGTGGATCTATCTCGCAGCGCCGGTGATCGGTTCACTTGTGGGTGTCTTGGCCTGGCATGCGATGAACGGCGCGATCAAGCAGCCCGATCGCGCTCCGTGCGGACCCTGATCACGCGCGAGCCACTGGAATGACGAAGCCCCGGCTCTCACGAGGAGAACCGGGGCTCATCGCGATCGCACGACCGCGACCCTGACTCGCCAGCGCTACGGGAGCGCTTCTCCGTACTTCACGCTGCACCCATACGACTTCATGCGCGGGCTCGCAACGTCCTTGCCCGCCGCATACGCGTCGAGCGCGGCAGTGACGTAATTCGTCTCACCGAGGTTCGCCGGGCTCGCATCGGAATCGATGGCGCCCACGTACACCAGCTTCATTTCCTTGCCGACGACGAACATCTGCGGCGTAGTCTTCGCGCCGTAGAGACGCCCGACCGCGCCATTCTCGTCAAGCAGCACCGGGTACGCGATTCCGTACTCCTCGCGCGCCTTCTGGTTGCGCTCGAGTCCCGCACCCTGCTTGCCGGGCGCGCCCGAATTGATCGCCAGCCACACGACGTCCTTTTTGGCCGCCGCGTCGTACGTGGCCTTCATCGACTTGTTCTTCTCGTGGTGCTTCTTCACGAACGGGCAGTCCGGGTTGAACCATTCCAGAACGACCGTCTTGCCTTCCTTCACGTACGAGGACAGCGTGTAGGTCTTTCCGTCCGTGCCCTTGAGCGTGAAGTCTGGAGCCGTGGTGAGCTCCATCGCGTCCACCGTGACCGCGCTCTTCGCGGCCGGAGCCGCCGCCGTCGTCGCTGCGGGCTTGTCGGCGTCCGCCGTTTTCTCCGTCTTCGTCGCCTCGCCGGCAGCACCCGCAGGCGCGAACCCCAGCTGCAAGGCCAAACAAGCCGCCGTCAAGACCGCCGCACTCTTTGCAAAATTCATCCGTATGCCTCCTCGGATCCAGGTTCGTTGGGGACGGCCCGGGGATCCCGGTTCTCGTCGCGTTTCCTGACCCCCCGGGCCCGGAGAAGTTCCCCGAACTCACCACGAAGGCTCAAGCGCCGCCCAACCACCCCACAAGAAACGAGGTCCCGAGCCCGATCGTCAAGAGGCTCGCCATCGCAATCGCCATTCGGACCTTGGGCTGGACCTCCTCCGGCTTGATCCGGGGGACCACGAGGAAGTGTCCGATGAGGAAATCCATGACGCCGACCCCGATGAGAATCGCGCCGATCATCTCCGAGCTCATGGGCAGCCTCCCTTTCCGAGTGAAATCGACCGCTCTCGACCCGGCATCTCATCGTCCATTTGGGCGGGCGCCCAGAGCAAAACGCCGAGCGAGGGCTAGGAACGAGGGCGGGAGAAAGGGTATCGTTGAGTCGGGGGTCGCTGCATGTCCTTCTTCATCGGCCGGTCCTGCATCGCCTGCAGGCCGGCTTTGCTCCGCTACGTTCTCCCTCTCTTCATCGCGCTCGCTGCGGGAGGGCTTTGGTCCACGGCTCGAGCCGTGGAGCAGGCCCACTGCGTCGCCATGCACGTCCATGGGAGCTTCAGCGAGGGCGACGGCAGCATGGAGTGGCACACCGACAAGGCCTCGCAGGTCGGAGTCGACGCGATCTGGTGGTCCGAGCACGACTGGCGCTCGATCCAGTGGCACTACACCACGAAGTACAATTTCGAGACCGCCGTCTACGAGCCTCAATTCATCCGCTGGTCCGAGCCCGATGACGCCTCTCCCGGAGACTTCCGCTGGTGGATGCTGAGCGGGATTCCGCAGGCGCTGTATGCGACCGCGATGGTGGACAGTCTCTCGCTGGAGGGTCAGAAGAGCTTTCTTCTCTATGCAAACGACGCGTGGAACAGCTCCCAGTTTCGCACCGTGTATTGGCATCAGGAAGGATCGGTCAAACAGAGCAAGTACAGCCTCGCCTCGCGCGTGAAAGTCCACTTCGCGGTCTTCCCCGAGAAGCTGGCGGCGGACAGCTCGAAGTTCGTGCTCGAAGCCGGGCTCTCGCTGCATCCCGAGGGATCGCACGTGCTCCGCTATGTGCTCGGCTCCATGGACGAGGAGGGTCCGTACTCCACGTCTCTCCCGTTCGTGCCGGGAACCTGGAACGAGTACACGATCGACGTCTGCGCGGACGCGATCGAGAAGTTCACCTCCGGCGGCGCGGACTCTCTGCGCGCCGAGGACAACAGCCTCTTTCAGCTCCGGGTCATGCTCGGCGCGCGCCAAGGCTACAAGGCGCGCGTGTTCCTGGATGATTTTCGCTACATCCGGGACACCACGCAGACTGAGGCGACAGTGCTGGCGAAGCAGGAGCAGCTCGCCGACTACTACGAAGCGCAGACTCCGAGCGTGCGTCAGATCACCGGGACCGAGATCTCACGCTTCCGCGCGCAGCCGCACCTGAACGCGTTCACGCCCACGCCCATGATGATCGACTACGGAACCCACATCTGGTCGGACTCGATGTACTACGCCGTCGAGCAGGTGCACGAGGCCGGCGGCGCGATCTCGCTGAATCACATGTACGGCTCCGGCATCTACGGAAACTTGAACGAGACCGCGGAGCAGAAGGCGCTGCGCATCCTGGCGATGAAGAACTCGTTGATCCGCTGCCGCGCGTACGGCGCCGACCTTCTGGAAGTGGGCTACCGCTGGAGGGGAGGGATCGTCCTCAACGATCATCTCGACACCTGGGATGCGCTGACCGCGAACGCGATCTTCATGACCGGGCAACGGCGTGTCCGATTCGCACGGTCAGACTCCGTTCAACGGATGGGCGCCGTGGCAGCAGCACGCGTCGTTCGAGAACAATTTCGCGACGTGGTTCTGGGCTTCCGAGCTTTCGGAAGTTCCGCTCATTGAGGCGATGGTCTCGGGACGGGCATTCTTCGGCGATCCCTACGCGTTTCACGGCACGGTCGATCTCGCCACCGGAGAGGGTTTCCCCATGGGACGCGTGGTGGCCACGGACAAGAACACGCACGAGCTTCTGATCTCGGTGGTCGACGTGGGCGACAGCGCGCAAGTGCGATTGCGGCAGGGAGAGATCAAGACCTCGGGGCCGGCGGTCACGACCGTGAATTGGATTCGCGACGAGATCCTGGAAGGGACGCTGGAGTCGGGCTCGTTCGCCGACAGCGTCACCTTGGACACGTCGCTCTCTTCGTTCGTCCGCATCGAGGTGACGAACGGCGGCACCGGCGGGGGATCGCTCCGCGCGTATTCCAACCCGCTGCACTTCCTTCGCGACATCCCGGCGGCGGGAGTGCTGGCACCGCGCGTGGCGGCGTCGCTCGGCCCCATCCGATTCGCAGCGCCACGTGCCTGACGCTGCGATCGGCATCGTTCGACTCGTCCACCGCGACGCTCACGATCGGCGTCGACGAAACGCCGGCGGGCTCGGGGGGATGGTGATCGACTGCGGAATCTTGGGCGAGCCGGGGAGCGTGACCGGTGCGGCCAGCGTCGTGTTCGAGTCCGGGGTGCTGACCGTTTCGCAGTTCTCGGGGCCGGGGTCCACGATCCAAGTGACGTGGGGAGCGGTCGGAGTCTCGGATGATGGCGGCGCGGTTCGCGAGGTTTCGCTCTCCACGGGACGGCCGAATCCGTTCCGGGAGGAGGGGACGATCTGTGAGTACGCGCTTCCGTCCAAGGGGCCCGTGAAGCTCGACGTGCTCGACGTCCGCGGGCGGTTGGTCCGCACGCTGGTCGACGCACCGCGGGACGCCGGCGTCCATCGCGTGGGATGGAACGGAACGGACTCGGGCGGCCGCTCGGTTGCGAACGGCGTCTACTTCCTGCGACTGGTGGCGGGAGGGCGCACGCTTTCCTCGAAGGTGGTCAAGACCCGCTAGGCCGGATACTCTGCTCCGCCCGCGCCGCACTCCTCGCGGCGCCCCCGAGGTGAACGATGGGCGAGCCTTCGATCGACTCCTACTCCGATCCGCATCGCCTTCGCCACTTCATGAAGCGGCTTCTGAACGACGTCCGCGCGCTCCAGAAGATGATCGACGAAGGGATGATCGAGAAGGGCGTGCGCCGCATCGGTGCGGAGCAGGAGCTCTTTCTGGTGGAGCCCGATGGTTGGGGGCCGGCCCCGATCGCCGATCGCGTTCTCGAATCGCTCGACGACACCGTGTTCACTCCGGAAGTGGGGCGCTTCAACGTCGAGTTCAACGTGGAGCCGATTCCCTACGGTGGGGATTGCCTCTCGCGATTGGAGCGTGTGCTCAACGAGCGGCTCGCCGCCGTCCGCGCCGCCGCTCAGGCCTGCGGCGGAGACGTGGTGATGACCGGCATTCTTCCCACGATCCGCAAGTCCGACCTCGGCATCGAGAACATGATGCCGCGCCCGCGTTACTACGCGCTGAACGCGGCGATCACGCGGCTTCGCGGCGGCGAATTCGATTTGCGCATTGCCGGGACCGACGAGCTGATCCTGCGCCACGAGTCCGTGATGCTGGAGTCCTGCAACACCAGCTGCCAGGCGCATTTCCAGGTGGGCCCGGAGGAGTTCGCGGAGCTCTACAATCTGGCGCAGGTATGCACGGCGCCGGTGCTGGCCGCGGCGGTGAACTCGCCGCTCTTGTTCGGACGCCGGCTCTGGAAGGAGACGCGCATCGCGCTCTTCCAGCAGGCCGTGGACACGCGCTCGCCGGGAATGCACTTACGGGAGCGGCACTCGCGGGTCTCGTTCGGGAACGACTGGGTGCGCGAATCGGTGATGGAGATCTACCGCGAGGACATCACGCGTTTTCGCGCCATGATCGGCATCGATCTGGACGAAGATCCGTTCGAAGTCCTCGAGCAGGGCGGTATTCCCAAGCTCAAGGCGCTCTCGCTGCACAACGGCACCATCTACCGCTGGAATCGCGCCTGCTACGGAATCCTGGAAGGGAAGCCGAACCTGCGCATCGAGTTCCGCGCGCTGCCCGCGGGTCCCACGATCCTGGACCAGGTCGCCAATGCGGCGTTCTGGTTCGGGCTCATGTCCTCGCTCTCGCGCAAGCATCCGGACATCACCAAGGTCATGGAGTTCGACACCGCGAAGAAGAACTTCATCGACGCGGCGCGCAACGGCTTGA
This sequence comes from uncultured Gemmatimonadales bacterium, assembly GCA_963725045.1. Classification (GTDB taxonomy): domain Bacteria; phylum ARS69; class ARS69; order ARS69; family ARS69; genus CAVRWY01. Next base: position 145,360 of record CAVRWY010000015.1, on the reverse strand, counting down.
CCGCGCAGCTCACCTGGCTCGACGGAAAGAGCGTCCCGGCGCGCGAGCTGGTGCTCGAGGAGCTGCTGCCGGTGGCGCGCGAGGGGCTCGCGATCGCGCACATCGATGCCGCCGACATCGACCGATTCCTGGACGTCATCGAAGAGCGCGTGCGCACCGGCCGCACCGGGTCGCAGTGGCTTCTGGATTCGCTGGCTTCGATGGATGGGGCCGCCAAGGTTGCGGAGAAGATGAGCGCGCTCACCGGCGCCACGTTGGAGCGGCAGAAGGACGGGCGTCCTGTGCACACCTGGAAGCTCGCGCGCATCGAAGAGGCCGGCGGCTGGGAGGGAAGCTTCCAGCGCGTCGAGCAGTACATGTCGACCGATCTCTTCACCGTGCACGAGGACGAAGTCATCGATCTGGTCGCGAACATGATGGACTGGAAGCACGTGCGCCACATTCCGGTGGAAGACGAAGACCATCGGCTCGTCGGGCTCGTGTCCTATCGCCAGCTCCTGCGTCTGTTGGCGCGTGACCTCCAGCAGGGGAGGGATCATCCCATTCCAGTACGCGAGGTCATGGCGCGCGACCCCATCACCGTGCACCCGGACACGCCGACCTTGGAAGCGATCGAGCTGATGCGCAAGAGCCGGGTCGCCTGTCTTCCCGTCGTGCTCGACGGACGCCTCGTCGGCATCGTCACCGAGCACGACTTCTTGAAAGTCGCCGGCGACTTGATGACGCAGCGTCTGCGCGAGCGCGGCGGCGACGCCTAGGTGCTGCGCGGCGTGGCGAAGCAGGCCGCAGACGATTCCGTGCGCGCGATCGATCGGGCGCATCGACGGCGATCCCAGCGGCCCGACGCTCGTGTGCGTCGCCGCGATCCACGGGAACGAGCCGTCCGGCGTCCTCGCGCTGGAGCGCGTGTTCGCGGAATTGGAGTCGCGGCGCGTTCGGCTGCGCGGAACGTTCGTCGGGCTCATCGGAAATGTGCGCGGCTACCGCGAGGGAGTGCGCTTCGTCGCCAAGGATCTGAATCGCCAGTGGACCGCGAAGAAGGTGGCGGCGGCGACGGGCGAGCCGGGGCGGCGGCGATGCCGAGGACCTCGAGCAGCGCGAGCTTCTCGAGGCGCTGCGCGCGATCTTCGACGGCGCGCGCGGCCCGGTCACGGTGTTCGATCTGCATTCCGCGTCGTCCGTGTCGGCGCCGTTTCTCATCTTCGGCGACACGCTGCGCAACCGCGAGCTGGCCACGCGCTTTCCGAGCCCGATCGTGCTCGGGCTCGAAGAGATGATCTCCGGCACGATCATGGAGTGGGTGACGAGCCAGGGACATTCGTCGATCGCGTTCGAGGCCGGCCAGCACGACGATCCCGCGTCGATCGAGCGCCAGGAGGCGGCGATCTGGATCGCGCTCGAGGCGACCGGAGTGCTCGCCGCGGAGGATGCGCCGAGCGGGCGGCGGCCGGCGGAAGTGCTGGAGTCTGCCGGGCGCGGCATTCCGCGGGTCGATGGAGATCGTGAGGAAGCACGCGATCACCGCGGCGGATCGCTTCGTGATGAAGCCGGGGTTCTCGAACTTCGCGCAGATCGCGCCGGGAGAATTGCTCGCGACCGATCGCAACGGAGAGATTCGCTCGCCGGGCGCGTTCACACTTCTCTTCCCCCTGTATCAAGCGCTCGGCGACGACGGGTTCTTTCTCGCGCGTCCGGTGAATCCGCTTTGGCTCGCGGTGTCCGCGGCCATGCGCAAGCTGCGCCTTGGCGAGCTCGCGCCCTGGCTTCCCGGCGTGCGGCGCCATCCGGAGCGACGCGACACGCTGGTCGTGAATCGAAGGATCGCGCGCTTCGGTGCGCGTCAGATCTTTCATTTGCTCGGCTATCGCATCGAAGCGTCGCGCGGAGAGAAGATGATCGTGCGAAAGCGCGAGGAGACGAAGGGACGGCCCGGTCCCGGAGTGTGAGCGAACGCCGCCGGACGACACGCGACTGCCGATGAGATAAGCTGCCCGGAAAGCATCCCCTACCCAAGAGGTCTCCATGTCCGACACCGCAACGCCTGCCGCGCCGCCTGCCGCCCCCGGCCAGATCATCTTCCAGATCGGGACCGGCTACATGCTCTCCAGCGCGCTCCACATCGTGGTCAAATTGGGAATCGCCGACCGGCTGGCGAACGGCCCGAAGAGCACGGCGGACCTCGCCGAAGCGACCGACACGAACGAGGACGCGCTCTATCGAGTGCTGCGCGCGCTCGCCAGCGTGGGCGTCTTCGAAGAGAAGGATGCGCGGCATTTTGCGCTGACCCCGCCCGCCGATCTCCTGCGCAAGGGAGTGCCGGGCAGCATTCAAGAAATGGCGCTGTGGATCAGCGATCCCTTCCACTTCAAGATCTACGCCGATGCGATGCACACGATGAAGACGGGGAAGCCGGCCATCGAGAAGACGTACGGCCTGCCGGCGTTCGAAGTCTTCGCCAAGGAAAAGGAAGTCTCCGAAGCCTTCAACGATGCCATGGTCGCGTTCAGTGTCCAGGTCACACCGGCCGCAATGCAAGCCTACGACTTCAGCGGCATTCGCGTGCTCGTCGACGTGGCCGGCGGACACGGCGGCGTGCTCACCGCGATCTTGAACGAATTCCCGAGCATGAAGGGCATTCTCTTCGATCTCGATCACGTGATCGAAGGCGCGATTCCCCGCCTCCAGAAGCTCGGGCTCGCGAATCGCGTCCGCACCGAGAGCGGCGACTTCTTCCGCGCCGTTCCCACGGGCGGCGACGCCTACATCATGAAGCACATCATCCACGACTGGGATGACGAGCGCTCTCTGCAGATCCTGCGCAACACGCGCAAGGCGCTCGAAGGAGTGAAGGACGGCCGCGTGCTGCTGCTCGAGACCGTGCTCCTGCCCGGCAACGCGCCCGATCTCGGCAAGCTCATCGATCTGGAGATGCTGATGCTTCCGGGAGGACGCGAGCGCACTGCCGAAGAGTACGGCGCGCTGTTCCGGGAGTCCGGCTTCGAGATGACGCGAGTCGTCCCGACGGAATCGCCGTTCAGCGTGATCGAAGCGCGCCCGCGCTAGCTGGGAGCTGCCTTCGCTTTCGCGCAGCCGGCGGATCTCTTCCAGGCTGGTGCGGATCGTCTCCTGGGAGCGGCGCAGAGATTCTTCGTCCACGGACGGAGCGATGCGCGGCTCCCCGGGGGCGGCGCGGCCGCTCGTCTCTTCCAAGAACGCCATGACCTCGCGACGCATCGACACGGGGAGGAACGTCTCCACGTATTCGAGCGCGGTGCCGCGCGTGCGCGGATCGCCGCCGCGCAGACAATCGAATGCCGCGGTGAACTGCGCTCCGGGATGGAGCGCGCTCAAGAGATTGAGCAGCGCACGCCCCGCGGCCCGCGAAGGATCGCGTGGGGTCTCCGCTCCGGTCGCCGATCCCTCGTCCACCGGATCGATGAGCATTTGTCCCGCGAGACGCGCGGTCCCTCCCTTGGCTTCGCGCTCGATGGCCGCCCACACCGCCGGCGCCGGGAGATCGATCTTCGGCTGGCGGCGCGCGCAGGCTTGCCAGCGCCTCGGCGGCGCGGTAGCGCACTTCGAAACGCGCATCGGCGAGCGCCTGCACGAGCGCATCGACGGCCCGCGGCGTGGATCCGCGCGCCAGAATGCGCGGAATGCGGCGGCGCACGGCGAACTCGCTCGCCGGATCGACGAGCGCGTCGGCGAGCTGCCCCGTCCAGCGGTCCACGCCGCGCGCCAGTGCGCGCGCCGCGTCCGACGACACCGCGTCCCACGCGAGCAGCGAGATCGCCTGCGGAACCAACATCGGATCCAGAGGCATGGAAGAACCCAGAATGCGGCGCGCGCGCGCGGCATCGCCGGAGCGCAAGTCTTGCAGTCGCGCAATGATCTCGTCCGCGGGAGCGAGTGGCGCCGCGCGCGCAGAAGACTCCGCGGACATGGCGCCGGAATGCGCCGCCGGCAAGACCGGGGCGTGCGGCGCATGCAGTCCGCCCGCGTCGCGACGGAACGACGTGCCCGAGATCGTTCGAAGGATCGTGGAGCGCGTCGTCTCGTCCTGGGCGTCGCTGGGATCGATCGCGGAACCTCCTTCGAGCAAACGCTTCTCCAAGGTCCCGACGTATCCGGCGTGAAGGCGCGGCGCGAGGAGCAAGCATCCGACCGCGACCGCCACCGCGAGCCCCAGGAGAATCGAATGCGGCGCGACGATTCCGGCGACGAGGACTCCGTGGATGACGAGCGCTCCGAAGCCTTCGCCCAGTCGATCGAATCCCACGTCCACGAGGGATTTCGTGGCTCGCACCACGCGCCGCGCGATCGGCGTGTAGAACAGCTCGTAGCTCGAGCGAAAGAGGGAGCTGCGCAGCGTGGATTCCATGGCGCGCGCCGCCGTGATGGCCGCGAATCCGGGCGCGATCAGCGCCACGACGCCGAGCACCGCCGCGGCCGAGGGCAAGCGTGGCGGCCGTGTTGGCGAGGCCGGCACGGTGCAGAAGCCGCTGCGACACCAAGGACTGCACGACGAACGTCAGCACCGACGTTGCCGCGTAAAACAGAGCGAAGAATCGCAAGAGCTCCGCGGATTCGGGGAAGGCGGCCTGCGCACGGGCCTTGAACACGAAATCGAACAACACCGACGTGACCGCGACCCCGAAGACGAGCGCCGCCAGGCTTCGCAGGTACGGCTCGCGCAGGAGATCGAGGACCGCGCGCGGGCTCGGGGCATTGTCCTCGGGGCGCAGCGATGTCGCCGAGATGTCATCGCTCGAGCCGATGCGCCGCGCGAAGATTCCCGCCGCCACATGGAAGAGCGCGAGAATCGGAAGGAGCGTGACGACGGAGAAGGCGGTTCCAACGCGCTCGGCGAGAAGTCCGCCGGCGACGCCGCCCAGAGTCGCCGCCGCCGAGATCGTCCCGATCCGCCGCTTGGCGCTTCGCGGATCGAATCGCTCGGTCACGGCCGTCCAGAACCACGAGAACAGGAGCGTTCCGGTCACCGCGAGATGCAAGTACAGAGCAACGGACGCTGCGGCCGGAGACGTGCGTGCGAGCTCGAAGATGCCGATCAGAGTGACGGCGCTCGCGAACAGAGCCCACGACGCCATGCGCTGCGGGCCGCGGAGCGCGAGCGGACGAGCGAGCACGAATGCCGCGAAGATTGCGGTCACCGAGGATGCGACGAACATGCGCGGGAGATGACTCGCGTCGAAGTGGGAGAGAAAGAGCGTGTCGCGCACGGCGCGTCCGCCGACCTGGTTGGCGACGAGCGCGAACACGGTGATGGAGGCGGCGAGCGTGGCCGCTTCGTCGCGGGAGTTGGAGTGACGCGACGCCGTCATGTCGCGGGGAGAGGCGCGGGAGCATGCGCGCTCCACCAGCTGTTGCGCGCGCTCCTCGGTCCATGGGGGCATCACGTCCGCGCACTCGCCGAGCCGCGCGGACAGTTCGCGTGCGTTCGCCGGGCGCTTCTCAGGATCCTTCTCGAGCAGAGCGAGAATGAGCGCGTCGAGCTCGCGAGGGACGGGGAGCTCGGTGCGCTTCGAGGGAGGCTCGGGCACTTCGCGCACGTGGCGAAGCAGCATCTGCATCGCGTTGTCTCCCTCGAAGACCAGCTTCCCGGTCAAGAGCCAGTAGCCGACGCATCCCAACGCGTAGAGATCCGCGCGAGCGTCGATCGGCCGATCTCCGGTGGCCATCTCCGGCGCCATGAACGCCGGCGTGCCGCTGGCGATTCCTTCCATGGTGAGCTGCGTCCGCTCCTTGCTTCCTTGATGCTTCACGAGCCCAAAGTCCAGCACCTTCACGAAGTCGAGATCGAGACCGCGGCGGCAGGCGAACAGGTTCGCCGGCTTCACGTCGCGATGGATGATGCCGCGGGCGTGCGCGTCGGCCAGCGAGTGGCAGGCCTGCTTGAGCAAGAACACCGCGCGCTCCGCGGGCAGCGGCCCGAAGCGCTCCACCAGCGCGCGCAGATTGAGTCCATCGAGGAGCTCCATGACGTAGTAGAACGTGCCGTCTTCGGTCACTCCGAAATCGTAGAGCTCGATGGAGTGCGGGGAGCTCAGCGCCGAAGTGGCCTGCGCTTCCCGCTCGAAGCGAGCGAGCGCGGTGCGCGAGCTCTCGGCGTCGCCAAGCGCGTCCGGGCGGATGAGCTTGATCGCCGCCGGCCGCACCAGAAGACGATGCTTCGCGCGCCACACCTCGCCCATGCCGCCCGCGCCGATCTTCTCCACGAGCTGATAGCTGCCGAGGCGCTTCACGCGCGCGAGCTCGCGCGTGAGCCGGTAATGCGTTCGCGATCCGTACACTCCGATCGCCGCCGCGATCGCGGAGGGAATCGTGATGTCGGCGATGATGCCCGGCGCCCACGCGCGCAGCGTCTCGGGCGTGCCGTGCGCGGCGAGCGAGGCGTACAGCCATGATGGGGAGCGAGAGGACGGACAGACCGGAGCCGAGGAGAGTCCGCTGCGTCGAGAGCGGAACGACAAACGGAAAGATCATGGCCCAGATCCCGACGCCGCGACACGCCGCCCTGATGAATGAGGCGAATCCCCTTGGCGACGAGCGGATCGATGAACTGCGTCTGCACGTCCCCGGCGCTTCATCCCAGGGCCGCCCACACTTCGTCGGAGATCTTCGCTCCATTGCCGCTCCCATCCCCAAACGCTGCCCACGATCACGAACGACGTGACGATCTGGAAGGCGACCGCGTAGTCCGAGAAGTGGCGTGCGGGGATTCGAGCGTCGCGAGCCAAGATGTACGTGCCGACACCGATCACGACGGCGCATCCGAAGAAGACGTGTTCTCGATCGTTGGCGGGAACGCCTTCCAGCCCATGGCAGAGCGCCATGGCCCACGAGTACCCGTAGAAGAGCGCGTAGCCCACGACGTAGGTGAGCGCGAGCCCGGCCAGTCGGCGGCACTGCTCGTGGTGGGCTTCCGGATCGACTCCATACCCGCTCGACGTCTCGCGGGAAGTGAGACGCGCGCCGCTCGATTCCACCTTCGTCGCGATGGTGCGGAAGCTCCATGGGGCGAGTCTATCGGCTGGCGCGGCGTCGATCGACCGGATTCTGCGAGGCTTGCGCGGCATCGGGGCTGCCCGTACCGTGGGCACGGATGAATCTCGTCGCGCGTTACACGCGCTGGCTGCACACGCGCTGGCCGGCCGGCCAAGTCGAGAAGCTTCCCCGCGCTCGGGAAGACGGCTCCACCAACGTCCCGGGAATTTTTCTCGCGGGCGATCTCCGCGGCATTCCGCTGCTCAAGTTCTCCGCGCAAACCGGCGCCGCGGTGGTGCGACGCATCGCCGCGAGCGCGAGCTTTCGTGAAGAGAAGGAGCGCGCGGGGAAGGGGCGAGCCGGCACGGACGAGCTCGTGGACCTCGCGATCGTGGGGGCCGGGGTCGCGGGAATGTCGGCGGCGCTCGAAGCGCGCAAGGCCGGATTGTCCTTTCGATTGCTGGAAGGCTCCGAGGCGTTCTCCACGATCGTGAATTTCCCGCGGGGAAAGCCGATCTTCACGTATCCGAAGGAGATGAATACCGACGAGCGAGCTCGAGGTCACGGCGCAGAAGAAAGAGCCGCTGGTCGACGAGCTGCGCGCGCAGACGCTGGAGCGAGGAATCGTGCCCGAGATGGCGCGGGCGCTCGGCGTGCGGCGCGCGGGCGGCGCGCTCGAAGTGGAGCTGGAGGGCGGGGGAAGCGTGCGCGCGCGCCGGGTGATCGTGGCGCTCGGTCGCAGCGGGAACTTCCGCATGCTCGGCGTGCCGGGCGAGCACCGCGACAAGGTCGCGAATCGCCTGCACGATCCCAAGGACTTCGCGGGACAGCGCGTGCTCGTGGTGGGGGGCGGCGACAGCGCGATCGAAACCGCCATCGCGCTGGCGCTGGCGGCGCCGACGTCACGCTGTCGTATCGCCGCGCGGAGTTCGTGCGCGCGAAGCCCGACAACGTGGAGATGCTGCACAAGCTGATCGCGAATCCCGCATCGGACGAAGTGGCGATCGAGTCCCCCTCGAGCGAGCGCGTCTCCGCCTGGGCGATGCCGGAGATGGAAGGCGCGGCCGGCGCGGCACGCTTCGCACGGCGCTGGGCACCGAGGTCGTCGAGATTCGCGAGCGCGACGTGCTCCTGCGCGACGCGGGCGGCGCCGTGTCCACGATCCCGAACGACGCCGTGTTCACCATGATCGGCCGCGAGGCGCCGCTCGATTTCCTCCGCCGATCCGAGATCGCGATCGCCGGGGAATGGAGCCTCGCCTCGCAAGCTCGGGCTCGCGGCGTTTCTCGCGTTCTGCGTGTTCCTGTATCACTGGAAGTCGGGAGGGGCGCTCACTTCCTGGTTTCGCGAGCGCGGTTTCTTTCCGTTCGGTTTCGCGGCGCCGTCCGATCCGAGCGCGCTCTCGGGAACGCTCGCGATCTCGATGGGGACGCCGGGCTTCTGGTACTCGCTCGCGTACTCGCTGTGCGTGGTGGTCTTCGGCTTGCGCCGCATGCGCTCGAAGCGCACTCCCTACATCCGTCTGCAGACCTGGACCTTGATGGCGATCCAGGTCGTCCCCTTGTTCCTGCTTCCGTATCTGGTGCTGCCGTGGGCCGGACACAACGGAGCGTTCGACTCCGGCTCGGCAAATCGATCGGCGATGCGCTCTTTCCGATCACCGAGTGGGATCCGCAAGGGCGCGAGTACTGGCGCGCGTTCGGATTCATGCTGGCGTGGCCGCTCTTCCTCTGGAACGTGTTCACCGAACGCCCGATGGCGCTGTGGCTCACGATCGGCATTCGTGCAGACGTTCGTGCTGATTCCGCTCGCGATCCGCCGCTGGGGGAAGGGCGTGTACTGCGGCTGGATCTGCTCGTGCGGGGCGCTGGCGGAGACGCTGGGCGACGAGCATCGCCACAAGATGCCGCACGGTCCATTCTGGAACCGGCTCAACATGGTCGGGCAGGTCGCGTTGGCGCTCGTGATGTCTTGTTCGCCGTGCGCGTGTGGACCTGGTTTCGTCCCGGGGATGTCGCCGCGCTCGCGTTCTTCAAAGGGGCGCTGGAGGGGAAGGCGCTGTCCGGCGCGTCGCTCGGGTTCCCGATGTCGTTCGTGAACTACAAGTGGATCGTCGATCTGTTTCTCGCCGGGATTCTCGGCGTCGGACTCTACTTTCATTTCTCGGGCCGAGTCTGGTGCCGCTTCGCCTGCCCGCTCGCCGCGCTTGATGCACATCTACGCGCGCTTCAGCCCATTCGCCATCGTCGCCGACAAGAAGAAATGCATCTCCTGCAACGTGTGCACGTCGGTGTGCCACCAGGGCATCGACGTGATGAACTTCGCGAACAAGGGACTGCCGATGCAGGATCCGCAGTGCGTGCGCTGCTCCGCGTGCGTGCAGAGCTGCCCGACCGGCGTGCTGCAGTTCGGACGCGTCGATCGGGACGGGCGCGTGACCGAGCTGGATCGGATTTCGGCGAGCCCCGTGCTCGCGCAGGAGGGGGAATGAGCTCCGGCGAGGACGGGCCGCGCCCCTGGCCGCGCGTGGGGTCCGAGGAAGTGGTCACCGTCGACTTCCTGCGCATTCGTCGTTACCTCGCGCGCTCGCCGCGCACCGGGACGGCGCGTCGCATTGCGGTGATCGACACGTTCGAGTGGGTGAACGTGGTCGCGCTCACTCCGGAGCAGGACGTGATCCTGGTGCGACAGTTCCGCCACGGCAGCGGCTCGGTCTCGCTCGAAGTCCCCGGAGGAATCATCGATCCGGGGGAAGATCCCGGACACGCCGCGGCGCGCGAGCTGCGCGAGGAGACCGGCTACGAAGGAAGCCGGCCGATCCTGCTCGGCACGGTGGAGCCGAATCCCGCGATCCTCTCGAACCACTGCAAGACATATCTCATCGAAGGGTGCCGCAAGGTCGGAGGGCTGGAGCTCGATCCCGGCGAGGACATCGAGGTCGCGACCATGCCGCTCGCGAAAATTCCCGCGGCGATCGCCGACGGACGCATCGCGCACGCGCTCGTGGTGTGCGCGTTCTGGTGGCTGGAGCAGTATCGGGGGGGTTGAGGCGCGAGCAGTCGCTCCGCGGTCCCCGGGCTTTCCTCGAGCGGCGGTCAGCGCAGCGCAGGCGCCCCTTCTACGCCTCGGGTTCCCAGTGTCTCGAGGCGAGGTGGCGTACCGGAGGCGCACCGACGGCGCGCCGAGGAACGTATCCGAGACGAGAGATACTGGGAGTCCGAGGCGATCATGCGGCGAGCGCGCTAGCCGTCTTGCCGCACCAGCTTCTTGATGCGCTGCATCTCTTCCGGGTCGGCGCCGAGGCGGCGCGCGCGCTGCAGCTCGCGGTCCGCGCCTTCGGGATCGTTCATCGCCGCGAGCGCTTCGGCGAGAAGAAGAATCGACGGCACGTGATCTTTGTACAGAGCGAGCGCACTCTCTGCATCGGCGCGCGAGTCCGCCCATCGCCGCGCGCGTCGATGGATGTCGGCGCGCTGCGCGTAATACGTCTCGTTCTCGGGGTCGAGCTGGAGCGCGCGGTTCGTCCAGCGCATGGCTTCTTCGTCGGCGCCGCCGAGCATCGCCAAGAGACCGAGATTGCCGGCCGACTCAGGGGATGCCTTGTCCACGTGCGCGGCGCGATCGAAGTGATCGTGCGCGCCCGCGTAGTCGCCGCGCCGGGCGAGATCCACTCCCCAATGCACGTGCAGGCGCCCGAGATTGCGCCGGATCGCGAGATCCTCGGGATAGAGATCCATGGCGCGCTGAAGCAGCTCGAGTGCTTCGCCGCCGTGGCCCGCCGCTTCCTTGGCTCGCCCTTCGATCTCCAGCCGGCGCGCCGCCACCGCGCTGGGGAGCCGGCCCACCGTGGACGCGGCGGCTTCCTCTTCCAGAGGGATGTCGCCGAGCCGGTTGGTCACGTCCGTCTGCCATGCGAGCAGATCTTGGGATTGTGGAGTCGCGGTGCCCTGCACGAGGCTCTTGGGCTCGCCGAACTCGATCAGACGATTGTCGTCGGTGTGCAGGCGCGCCCCCTGCGCGAAGCGTCGCACGGCGTCCGTGTCCATCATGTGGTGCGAGAGGAGAATGGCCACGTCGGGAACTCCGGCACGCTGGAGCGAGCTGTGGATCTTCGTTTCGCCGAACGCGTCGCCGAGACTTGCGACCGAGATCGGAAGCTCGCGCATGGACGCGGTGACCAGGATGTCGCTCCACTCGCCGACCCAGAGATCGACCGACGGGAACACCTGCGAGAGCGTGAACAGAATGCTGCGCAACGAGCTCTTGCTCACCGAATAACCCTGGATCCATTGGCAGAGCACGCCGTCCTCGGTGAGGTGGTCGCGGCACAGCTCGAAGAACTCGTGCGTGAATAAGTTGCCCACGCCCGCCGCCCACAAGTTCGAGGGCTGGGAGATGATCACGTCATACTTCTTGCGCGTGAGCAGGAGATGGTTGCGCCCGTCTTCGGCGCGCATCGCGACGCGTGGATCGCGGGTGGCGTCGCCGGAGACCGCGGTGAACAAGCGCGACGCCTCCACGACTTCTCCCGAAAGCTCCACGCAGTCGATCGATTTCAAGGGGTGCGGCACGACTCCGGCGAGCGTGACCCCCGATCCGAGACCGATCACCAGCGCCGACTGCGCCTCGGGGCGAAGAAGCAGCGGGAGACTTCCCAGCATCGTGTTCGTCTTGATGTCGCCGACGGACGTGGCCTCGGTGCGTCCGTTCACCTGCAGCTTGAAGTCGCGCCCGCGCCGCTTCACGGACACGGTCGCGGCGATGCCCTCTTCGTAGAACACGATGCGCTCGGAGGGATCGGCGCCCCTTTCTCCGGCGCGTCCCGAGGTGTGCAGACCGCTGGTGAGCTCGTCGGGATTCCACGGCGGCAAGAGGAACACGAGCAGGAGGAACGCCGCTGCGCATGCCGCGGTGACGGCGAACGGGCGCTGCGCGAGTTTGGGGCGGCTGCGCAAACTCTCGGCACCGCCCGATCCCAGCAGCGCGAATGCTCCGGTCGCGAGATTGATCCCCGCCATGGCCAAGAGCCCCACACGAATTCCGACGAGGGGAATGAGCACGAAGCCGGCGAGCACTGATCCCACGATTCCCGCCCACGTGTTCATCGAATAGAGCGTGCCCACTTCCTGGGCGAGCCCGCCCGATGCGCGCACCGCTTCACCGAGCACGAGCGGGAGCCCCATGCCGAGCAGGATCGTCGCGGGAAGAAGGCCGATCGCGGCGAGCGCGAAGGATGCACCGAGGAAGCCACCCCACGAGGCGCCCCATCGTTCGGAGAGCGCGAGGAAGAGGCGAGGGAAGTCGTCGAATGCGGACGTTGCGATCACGACGACGAGTGCGACGGCGAGCTGGGTGATGCCGAGCACGACCAGTGGGCGAGCGCGCCGTGCGAGCAGGAATGTGGCGAGTCCACCGCCGATCGTGATGCCGGCGAGCACGGTGACGAGGATCACCGTGAATGCGTAGACCGTGTTGCCGATGGAGAGCAGCAGCGCACGCGTCCAAAACACCTGATACGCGAGCGCGCAAAGTCCGGAGAGCGCGGCGAGGAGCCGGAGGCGCGCGGCCGGCTCGGCGGAGAGCGAACGAGCGATGGCGCGCGCACTCGATTTCGGAGCCTCGGCCGGCGTGGCGGGTGCGTCCTCACTCACCGAAGGCGCCGCCCCCTTTGCGGCCAAGCTCCCCAGCACGAATGCCGGAACTCCCGCCAGCAGATTCAGCCCCACAGCCACCATGGACGACGCCCGCAGTCCGATCATCGGAATCAAGACGAAGCCGGCGATTGCGGCTCCGGCCAGCGCGCCCGCGGTGTTGATCGTGTAGAGCAGCCCGACGTCCGCGCCTTCCCGCCCGCTGCGAGCGAACGCCCGTGCGAGCACGGGAAGCGTCATGCCCATGAGCGTCGCGGGAACGAGCAGCACAAGCGCCGACGCGACGAGCCGCAGCAGCGTGAGCACCGCGAACGACGGCTGCAGCGCATCGTAGAGAAGAACGAAGGCGCGATTCGCGAGCGGCAGGACCCAAGGAACCGCGAGCGCCGCGATTGCGAGCGCAATCTCCAGGACGCCGTACGCACGCAGCGGCCTCTTCCACGCGTCGGCGCGGCGCGAAGCGAGGTGCGCGCCCAGCGCCAACCCCCCCATGAACACGGCGAGCACGGTCGACGTCGCCAGCGTGGTCACGCCGAAGATCGTCTCCAGCAGGCGAAACCAAACGACCTCGTAGACGAGTCCGGCCGCACCTGTGGCAAAGAAGAGAAGGGGGAGGAGCGATCGCCCCGGCAATCCCGGCACTCAGGACTCCGGCAGGGGCTCGCGCCCGGCGGGATCGCGGAGCTGGCGAATCAAGTACACGCCGAGGCCGAGCACTCCTTGGCCCACGGCGATCGCATAGGAGATCAGCGAAAGCGCCAACGCACTCTCCCGCTCCATGCCGGCCAGCGACAGCAGCCCCACGAACATCGACTCGCGCACGCCGAGCCCGTTGATGCCGATCGGAAGGATGATCGCGCAGAACACGACGGGAACGACCACGCAATACGTGAGGAACGAGAGATTCTCGCCGAGCGCGAACTGAATCATCCAGTAGTGCACGATCAGGAGCACCTGGAACAAGATCGAGAGAAGGAAGCAGCCGATGAGCGCCGGGCGGGCCTGCGAGAACTGCTCGAATGCCTCCAGCATCTTTCCGAGCGTGCTGCGAACGAACTGGATCGGCAGGCGCGCGATCAAGGATGCGGCGCGCCGGCGAAATCCGGCGTGGAGCGCCAGCTCCAATCCTCCCGTCGCCGCCGCCAGCGCGGCGACGAACGCCCACGTCAGTCGGGGATCGATGTCGTGCGCCACACCGGTGAGCGCGGCGATTCCACCGATCGCGAGCGTCGCCAGGAGTCCGATGAGCCGCTCGACCAGAATCACGGTGAGGTTCTCGGTGAGGCTGCCGCCCCCTTGCTTTCTGGCGTCGGTGGCCCGAACGATGTCCCCGCCGATCGTGGAGGGGAGGAAATTGTTGAAGAAGAGTCCCACGAAGTACGAGCCGAAGAGCCGCGGAATTCCGATCTCCCGTCCCTGGCTGCGCAGCAGGAGCTGCCATCTCCACGCCCCGAAGAGATTCCCCGCCGTATTCACCAGGAACGCGGCCAAGATCCAGCCCACGTGCGCGGTGGCGAGCTTCTCTTTGAGTGTGGTCAGAGTCGACGCCGCGCAGCACCCAGACGAGCAGCGCCGCGCTCACCACGATGCGCAGCACGCGCCCCAGAGTCTTCTTCACGCCGGTTCTCCGCTCACGGTCACGACGAGGGAGCGGGGCCGCGGGTGGCGCCGATGCTCGAAGAGATAGAGGCCCTGCCAAGTTCCGAGCGCGAGACGTCCTCCCGAGACGGGAATCGTTTCGGATGTACTCGTGAGCGCGGCCCGAACGTGCGAAGGCATGTCGTCCGGTCCCTCGGCGACGTGCGTCGTTCCGGGCACTCCCTCCGGCGCGAGTCGCTCGAACGCTCGCTCCAGATCATGGCGCGCGGACGGGTCGGCATTCTCTTGAATGACGAGACTCGAGGAGGTGTGCTTCACGAACACGTGGCACAGCCCGAGCGAAATTCCGCTGGCGGCGACCACGGCTTGAACGTCGCGGGTGACTTCGTGGAGTCCCGCGCGGGCCGGATGCACTTCGATCGTCTCCTGATACCAACTCACGGATGCCGTGGGGGTTGCGAGCGCTTGCGCGGACGCCCTAGACTCGCACTTTGGAGGGGATTCCCCATGGGCTCACCATTCGCCACATGCTCCACATTAACCACCGAGGGGCGGATTGTCACCTCGTCCCCCTGAGCCGGCCCTGCTGCGCGCGGTCGTCCTGCTCTCCGGCGGGCTGGATTCCAGCACCGTGCTCGGCATCGCGATCGCCGAGGGATGGGAAGCCCATGCGCTCACCATCGACTACGGGCAGAGGCACCGCGTCGAGCTGGCGCGCGCCGCAGAGATCGCGGTGTCGATGAAGGCGGCGTCGCATCGGATCGTGCGCGTCGATCTCGCCGCGTTCGGCGGGTCCGCGTTGACCGCGGAGATCGACGTGCCCAAGGGAGGGAATCGGCCGGCGGCGGAGATCCCGGTCACGTATGTCCCGGCCCGAAACACCGTGTTCTTGTCGATGGCGCTCGCGCTCGCCGAGACACTCGAGGCGCGCGATCTCTTCCTCGGAGTGAACGCGCTGGACTATTCCGGGTATCCCGACTGCCGCCCCGAGTTCTTGGAGGCGTTCGCCCGCGCCGCGAATCTCGGCACCAAAGCCGGCGTCGAGGCGGACGAGCCTTGGCTGCGCATCCATGCTCCGCTCTTGCGCATGACCAAGGCCGAGATCGTGCGCGAGGCCGTTCGCGTCGGGGTGGATCTCGGGCGCACGGTGAGCTGCTATGATCCCGGCCCTTCCGGCGAACCGTGCGGGGCATGCGATGCCTGTCTCTTGCGCGCCAAAGGATTCGCCGGCGCAGGGATCGAGGACCCTTCCAGAGTGAGCTCGTGACTACGCTCGTCATCAACGAGATCTTTCACTCCATCCAGGGAGAATCCACGCTCGCCGGGCGGCCGTGCGTGTTCGTGCGTCTCACCGGCTGCGACTTGCGCTGCTCCTGGTGTGACACCGAGTACGCGTTCTACGAAGGGAAGAAACGCCCGGTCGAAGAGATCTTGGAGGAAGTCCGCGCGATCGACTGTGATCTCGTGGAGGTCACCGGAGGCGAGCCCTTGCTCCAGCCCAACGTCCACGTGCTCATCGCCGGACTCTTGGAAATGGGGAAGACGGTGATGATCGAGACCGGCGGCCATCGCGACGTGTCCACGCTGGATCCGCGCGTGCGACGTATCCTGGACGTGAAGACTCCATCGTCGGGGGAGACGGCGGCCATCTTCGAAGCGAACTTCGAACAGCTTCGTGAAGGGGACGAGATCAAATTCGTGATTCAAGATCGCCGCGATTACGATTGGACGATCGACTGGTTGGCGCGGCATCCGGGGACCGCGAACGTTCCGCAGCTCTTCTCACCGGTGCACGGCAAGCTGGAACCCGCGGAGCTGGCCGCGTGGATGCTCGAGAGTGGAACGAAGGCGCGTCTCCAGCTCCAGCTGCACAAGATCCTCTGGCCCGGCGTTCTGCGAGGAGTGTGACCGCGTGATCGTCACCATCGAGCGCACGTTTCGCTTCGAAGCGGCGCACTTGCTCCCGCACGTGCCCGAGGGACACAAGTGCCGACGGCTGCACGGGCACTCGTTCATCGTGGACGTCGCCGCGCGTGGACCCGTGGACGAGCGCGTCGGATGGTTCATCGACTACGCCGACGTCGAGGAAGCGTTCGCCCCGCTGCGCGATCGGCTCGACCATCGCTACATGAACGAGATCGAAGGGTTGGAGAATCCCACGTCGGAACATCTCGCGCGCTGGATCTGGGATCGTCTGGTCGAGAAGCTCCCGGGGCTTTGGCGCGTCGTCGTCCACGAGACCTGCAACGCGCGCTGCACGTATCACGGATCCAATTTCTCGGAGGAATGATGCCCCGCCCGCGAACGCGCATTTCCGATCCGAAGCGCGCGCGGCGCGCCCAAGCCGCAGGCCTTGCGAAGGCGCCGGCCGCGGAGCCGATTCTCACGTTCCCGAACCCGAATCCGGGGCGCGACTACGAGATCGACATCGAGGCGCCGGAGTGGACCGCGCTCTGTCCCATCACCGGGCAGCCGGACTTCGGCACGATTCGAATTCGCTACGTTCCGGACCGGCTTTGCCTGGAGCTCAAGTCGTTCAAGCTCTACATCCATTCGTTCCGCGAGCGCGGCGTCTTTCACGAAGCGGTCACGAACGAGATCCTCGATCACCTGGTGGCGAGCTGCCGGCCCCGGCGCATGCGGGTCGTCGGAGATTTCCGCGTGCGGGGCGGGATCAAGACGATCGTGACCGCCGAGCACCCCAAGCGCGGGGCATTCGAGCGCGACGCGTAACGCTTCGGGAGGCGGGCGCATCGAAGGGCCGGAGGGAGCCGACGATGAACCGATCCGCTTCGACGAATAAGAGGATGACGGCCCGCACCGCGTCCATCGCGGGAGCCGCGCTCTCCATCGCCCTCACGAGCGCCGCCACCCATGCCTCCACGCTCCTCGTGCCCTCGCAGCACGCCACGATCGGTGCGGCGCTGGCCGCCGCGAATGCCGGCGATCAGATTCTCGTCGCCAGCGGAACGTACTCGACGGCGACGGGGGAGACGTTTCCGCTGACCATGTCCACGAATCAGGTCTCGCTCTTGGGCGCCGGCGCCGGGCTTTCCATCCTGGACGCGGGCGGCACCGGCAACGTGATCCGCCACACCGCAGCGAGCGGCGGGCGCATCTCCGGTTTCACGATCACCGGGGGCATCGCCACGCTCGGCGGCGGCATTCACGTGACCGCCGGCAGCGTGCAGATCGATCACAATCTCGTCGTCGGCAACGGCGCGGAGATCCGCGGCGCGGGCATTTTCCTGGATCGCGCGAACACGCCGGCGATCGCTCCATGGATTCATCACAACGTCGTCTGGGACAACTTCGACACGAACGGGGCCGACGACACCGATCCGCACGGCGTGCTGCATTCGGGCGACGCCCACGGGATTCTCGAGCACAATCTGATCGGCCGATCCGACGGGAACGGTCTTCTCACCAGCACCGGCGCCACCCCTCGGTGCGGCACAACATCTTCTTCGAGAATGGAATTCCGGGACCGCCGCCGCGAGGACGCGGCATCTGCTGGCTGAGCGGAACTCCGCCCGCGATCTTCCACAACCTCTTCTTCGGGAATCAGCTCGCAGCGATCCTCTGGCCGGCCGGCGGCGGCAACATGAGCGGAACGTTCGCGAACGGAGTGAACGCGAGCGATTTGATCTACGGGAATCTGGACGCGAATCCGCTTCTGGTCGATGCGAACGGCGGCAATTACTCGCTGCAGGCGAACAGCCCGGCGATCGATGCCGGCGATCCCACGCTTCCGTTCGATCCGGACGGAACGATCGCGGATCTCGGCGCCTTCTTCTTCGATCAAGGGGGCGCGACCGGCGCTCCGGACGTCGCCGGGGCCGATCTTGGGCACGTCGCCGCCGCGCCGAATCCGTTTCGAAATTCCACGGCGATCACGCTGGTCACCGAGCGCGAAGCCCGCGTCCAGGTCGACGTCATCGACGTGCGCGGGCGGCTCGTGAAGCGGCTCGCCGACGACGTCCGTGCGCCGGGGCCCGTGCGCGTGGAATGGGATGCGCGCGACGAGTCCGGCGCGCGCGTTGCGGCCGGCGTGTACCTCGCGCGGATCGTAGTGGGCGGCACCGCCCGCACCGCGCCGATCGTGTTGGTGCGTTAGTCCATCGACGCCATGTCGATCACGAAGCGATACTTCACGTCGCTCTGCAGCAGCCGCTCGTAGGCCTCGTTGATCTGCTGAATGCGGATCAGCTCGATGTCGGCGGTGATGCCGTGCTCGGCGCAGAAATCGAGCATCTCCTGCGTCTCCGCGGATGCCGCCGATCAACGAGCCGGCGAGGCGCGCCGCTTGAAGATCAAGGCTGAATGCCGAGCACCGGCGCCGGCTTCTCCGGCGCGCCGACCAGCGTCATCGTCCCGTCGCGCTTCAGCAGCTCGAGGTAGGCGTTCAGGTCGTGCTCGGCCGAGACCGTGTCCAGGATGAAGTCGAAGCTGCCGGCGTGCTTCTGCATCTCGCTCGTCGTTCTTCGAGACCACGACCTCGTGCGCGCCGAGGCGCTGCGCGTCCGCCGTCTTGCTCGGCGAAGTGGTGAACAGCACCACGTGCGCGCCGAACGCGTTCGCGAACTTCACGCCCATGTGCCCGAGCCCGCCGAGGCCCGACGACGCCGACCTTCTGGCCCTTGCCGACCTTCCAGTGCCGCAGCGGCGAGTACGTGGTGATGCCGGCGCACAGCAGCGGCGCCGCGCCGGCCGGGTTCAGCTTGTCCGACACGCGCAGCACGAACGCCTCGTCCACGACGATGCTCTCCGAGTACCCGCCGTAGGTGACGCCGCCGAGATGCTTGTCCGGGAGCGTTGTAGGTGAACGTGGCGCCGGCCTCGCAGTACTGCTCGAGCCCCTCGCGGCAGTTGCGGGCACGTGCGGCAGGAGTCCACCATGCAGCCGACCGCCGCGAGGTCGCCTTCCTTGAACTTCTTCACGCCGCTGCCGACCTTGCGTGACGCGCCCGACGATCTCGTGGCCCGGCACGCAGGGATACCGTGGGCATGCACGCTCTGCCACTCGTCGCGCACCTGGTGCAGGTCCGAATGGCAGACGCCGCAGTAGAGGATCTCGATCTGCACGTCCTGCGGCCCCGGGACGCGCCGCGGGATCGCATGCGGGGCCATCGGCGAGGTCGCGCTGGCCGCGGCGTAGGCTCGTGTCGTCGTGGACGCCACCGTGGGGGAAGCGGGCTGGGTGCTCGTCGTGGTCATGTTCGGGTTCCTTTGGAATGATTTGGATTGAGGGGAGGGCATCATACGCCATCTCCCGCCAGTCTTCAGGAGCCCGCGCGTCCTCGCACGAGGCGGGCGTCGAAGACGAACGCGATCGACTCCACGATCGCGACCCGCGCCATCTCGGGATGCGCGGGATTGAGCACCAGGTTGTTCTCCCCCGGCACCACCGCCGACGGCACGACGAGCACGAGCGTCCGCCCGCTCTTGGCCCAGGCGGTGCCGATTTCCGCGAGGCGGGCGGGAGCCGGAAACGAGGCCCATTGCTTGGGGAGCGCCGACGATTCGACCGACTCCGAGGACGCGTCGTCGGGAATCGCGATCGTCACCATGCGCAGGTGTTTCGGATGAATCGCGGGATCGACGTGAACCAGGAACTCCACGGTCGCGAGCGCGCGGCTCGCCGACGCATACACCACCGCGACGCCCTTCTCGTTCCAGCGCCCACCGTGGGTGCGCGCGCCCACGCCGCTCAGATCGTTCGCGTGCGGAGCGCGGGCGATCCGGAACGCGAGCACGTCAGGACGGGATTCCGTGCTCGATGCGCCCGAGCTCGTCGAGGACGAGATCCGTGCCGACTTGCGAGGCCAAGAGGTCGACCGGAACGCGGTTTCCGAGTGAGACGCTGGGGCGCTCGAGCCAGACGAGGAATCGGTCCCGGTCCCCAAAGACTTCCACCCCGCGTGCGGCAACGTGCGCGATGGTGAGGAGCCGGTCCGACACCGCCCGATTGAAGTGCTTCGCCTTCGAGTAGCGCTGGATGGTGCGCTCGGTGACGGGCAGGAGCCGCGCGATCTGTGCGGTGGTCATCTTCATGAACTTGGCGAGCTCAAGCAGCGACGACTTGGAAAGCCCCCGCTCGCCGAGATCCACGAGATCGAGCTGCGTTCCGCGCCGCCCGCGGACGACCCCTCTGGCCCCCAGAATGTCCAGGACTTGAGCAGGATTCACGGCGTTTCTCCCAGGGGATTGGCGACAACTGTCGTAAGTTTATCGACAGATGTCGGGCCGGTCAAGAGGGGCCGGGGGACGGCCGGAGCTCCACCAGGGTCGCCCCCCACCCCGAGCCGGTTTGCGAATCGAGGCGGTGCTTGACCACGTCCGTCCGCCGTTCGAGTACCGTGCGCACCAGCTCTCGCATCGATCCGATCCCCTTGCCGTGAATGATGCGCACGTGAAGGATGCCCCGGGCGCGGCACTCGTCGAGGTAGTCGCCCACCAGCTCCTGGGCATCGCGGGGGTGGAAGGCGTGCAAGTCGAGAATCCCGTCGATGGGGATCTCGACCGGCTCTCCCGGATCGTGGTCGCCGCCGGGTTCTTCACGTCCCGAATCGTCCGTGCTCCGCGTCATGGCCCTTCCTTTTTCGCGCGTGCAGGCCGATCCTACGATATGCGGCGCGCCTTCGTTGCGGCCTCCGTCTTGGTGTGCGCGTCGTCCATCCGTTCCCTCGAGGTTTGTCTGAAGAAACCGAAGCGCAAGCTCGCCCAATCCGGGAAGTTCGCGAAGGATCGCATGTCCCGCGAGCGAATCCGGCATGCCGACGACACCGACGATACCGTGAGCCACGAACGGATGATGCGGGGGCGCGACAACGAAGCCGCGCTTCCCGAAGGGGCCTCGCAGGCCGAGCTCGCCGGCGCCTCGCGCCGAGGGCAGATCGTGGCGGTGCGCGGACCGCTTCTGGTGGTGGCGCCGGAATCGATCGAACCGGGGGAGAGCGGCGCGCCGAGCGAGCGCCCCGAGAACGAGGTGGCGCGCGAAGCTCTCGTCGAGTGCATGCTGCGCAAGTCCACGCGCGTTCCTCATACGAATGCAACCGCGGCCGTCGTCGGCGACTTCGTGTCGTATCTCGCGCAGGGCAATCCGCCGTACTCGCTCACCGAAGTCGTCCCGCGTCGCTCGCGTCTCGCGCGTGTGCGCGACGGCGAGGAACGTGTGATCTGCGCGAACGTGGACCTCGGCGTCATTCTCGCGAGCGCCGATGATCCGTCGTTCAAGCCGCGGCTCGTCGATCGCACCTTGATTGCGATCTCGGACGGCGGGCTCGACCCCGTGCTGGTGCTCAACAAGGCGGATCTGGTCTCGCCGGCGACGATCGACTCGTACCTGGAACCGTACGCGCCCATCGGAGTCGCGACGATCGCCGTTTCGGCGCGGACCGGCGCCGGCCTCGACCGCCTCGCCGAGACGCTGAAAGGGCGTTCGTCGGTGTTCTTCGGGCAATCGGGGGTCGGGAAGTCCACGCTGGTGAATGCGCTCGTCCCCGATCTGGAAGCGAGGGTCGGCGAGATCCAGGAGCACACCGGGAAGGGGCGCCACACCACCACGACGTCCACGCTCTACCGACTTCCGTTCGGCGGCTTCGTGATCGACACGCCCGGCGTACGCAGCTTCGGCGTGGGCGCGCCTTCGCCGAACGCGCTCGCCGCTTTCTTTCCGGAGATCGTCGAGGCGGCGGCGACGTGCCGCTTCGGGAATTGCCGCCACAAGGGGGACATGGGCTGTGCGATTCCGGCGGCCATTCGCGCCGGCACCATTCGCCCCGAGCGCCTGGACAGCTATCTGGACTTGATCGAGTCGCCATGAACCGTCTTGTGCGGGAAGGCGGCCTCGGGGACACTGCGGGAATGGAGATTCTGGAGACCCAGGCGGATCCGTCCGCCGCCGCGTTTCGGGCGAATGCCGCGCATCATCGCGCGCTCGCCGACGCGCTCGCCGCCCGTCTCGCGAACGTGCGCGAGGGAGGCGGCGACGCGGCGCGTGCGCTGCACTCCAAGCGCGCGAAGCTCTTCGTGCGCGACCGCATCGACGCGCTCCTCGACGAGGGCAGCCCATTTCTGGAGCTTTCGCCGCTCGCCGCGACCGACCTCTACGAAGGCGCGGCCCCCGCGGCGGGAATCATCACCGGCATCGGACGAGTCTCCGGCCGGCTCGTCATGATCGTTGCGAACGATGCCACCGTGAAGGGCGGCACGTACTTCCCGATGACGGTGAAGAAGCATCTTCGCGCGCAGGAGATCGCGCTCGAAAATCGCCTGCCGTGCGTCTATCTGGTCGATTCGGGCGGAGCATTTCTGCCCATGCAGGACGAAGTCTTCCCCGATCGCGACCACTTCGGGCGCATCTTCTACAACCAGGCGCGCATGTCCGCGGAGAAGATTCCGCAGATCGCGGTGGTGCTCGGCTCGTGCACCGCCGGCGGCGCCTACGTTCCGGCGATGAGCGACGAAGCGATCATCGTCAAGAATCAGGGCACGATCTTCCTGGGCGGCCCGCCGCTGGTGAAGGCCGCGACCGGCGAAGAAGTGAGCGCGGAAGAGCTGGGCGGCGGCGACGTGCACACCCGCATCTCCGGCGTGGCCGACCATCTCGCCGAAGACGACGCCGACGCGCTCGCGATCTGTCGCACGATCGTCTCGCACCTGGGCGATGCGCGCCGCACCGCGGCCGATCGCATCGCGCCCGAGGAGCCGCTCTTCGACGCCGAGGAGATCCTGGGACTTCTGCCGGCCGATCTCCGCCAGCCGTACGATGTGCGCGAGATTCTCGCGCGCGTCCTGGACGGCTCCCGCTTCCACGAGTTCAAACCGCGCTACGGTCCCACGCTCGTGACCGGATTCGGACATCTCTTCGGCTATCCGGTCGCAGTGCTCGGCAACAACGGCGTGCTGTTCTCGAACACGGCGCTCAAGGCGACGCACTTCATCGAGCTGGCCTGCCAGCGGCGCATCCCGCTTCTCTTCTTCCAGAACATCACCGGCTTCATGGTCGGGAAGGCCGCCGAGCACGGCGGCATCGCCAAGGACGGCGCAAAGATGGTGCACGCGGTCGCGAACGCGCGCGTGCCCAAGATCACTGTGATCGTGGGCGGAAGCTACGGTGCGGGAAACTACGGAATGTGCGGGCGCGCGTACGGTCCGCGCTTCCTCTTCATGTGGCCGAACGCGCGCATCTCGGTGATGGGCGGCGAGCAGGCCGCGAACGTGCTTCGTACGGTGAAGGTGGCGCAGCTCGAGTCGAAGAGCCAGCGCATGTCCGACGACGAGCAGAAGAAGTTCATGGAGCCGATTCTGCAGAAGTACGAGCACGAAGGGAGTCCGTACTATTCGACGGCGCGCCTGTGGGACGACGGGGTGATCGATCCGCGCCGCACCCGTGAGGTGCTCGGCTTGACGCTCGCCGCGGTGCACGAGGCTCCGATTCCCGACACGACGTTCGGCGTCTTCCGGATGTGATGAGCTCCCTCGTTCGGCACACACAGCAAGGTGGCATCGCGCGGCTCGTCCTCGCGCGTCCCGAATCGAAGAATGCTCTCTCCAAGGCGCTGGTCGCCGAGCTGGCCGCCGCGCTCGCCGAGCTGGCCCAGGATTCCGGCGTGCGCGTGCTGGTGCTGGCCGGCGACGGAGCGGATTTTTGCGCCGGCGCGGATCTGTCCGACATGCGCGCGCAAGGGAAGGCGTCGCGCGAGGAGAATCTCGCCGACGCGCAGGTGCTGGCCGCGCTCTTTCGCGCGCTGCATTCGTTCCCGCGGCCCACGATCGCTCGCGTGCAGGGAAGCGCGTTCGGCGGCGGCGTGGGCATGATCGCGACGTGCGATTTCGCGGTGGCAGCCCACGATGCGCGCTTTGCGTTCAGCGAGGTACTGCTCGGAATCCTGCCGGCGATCATCTCGCCGTACGTGGTTCGCCGCATCGGGGAGACGCATGCGCGCCGGCTGCTTCTTGACCGGGGAGCGTTTCGGCGTGGATCGCGCGACGTCCATCGGCCTCGTCTCCGACGTCGTTCCTCCCGAGAACCTCGACGGAGCGGTGGATGCGCTCGCGCAGCGCCTACTTGCGGGGAGCCCCGATGCGCAACGGCGCATCAAGCAGCTTCTGGAGATCGTGCGAAGCGCGGCGATCGACGACGCCACCGCGCGCACCCCCGGCGTCATCGCCGACGCGCGCTCCTCGCCGGAAGGCCAAGAGGGACTCGCCGCATTCTTCGACAAGAGGAAGCCGTCGTGGGCTCCGAAGGGATGAGCGAGCGATGACGGGGCCGCGCAAGGTTCTGGTGGCGAACCGCGGGGAGATCGCCTGCCGAGTGATCGCGGCGCTCCGCGAAGAAGGGCTCGGATCGATCGCGATCGCCAGCGAGGTCGATCGCCGCGCGCGGCACGTGCGCCTCGCCGACGAAGCGGTGGTGATCGGTCCCGCGGCCGCGAGCGAGTCGTATCTGGCGATCGAGAAGGTCGTGGAGGCGGCGAAAGAACGCGGCGCGTGGGGCATCCACCCCGGGTACGGCTTCCTCGCCGAGAATGCGCGCTTCGCGGAAGCGGTGGAGCGCGCCGGGATCGTGTTCGTCGGCCCGCGTCCCGAGACGCTCGCACTTCTGGGCGACAAGCGCGCGGCGCGCGCGCTCGCGATGCGAGCCGGCGCTCCGATCGTGCCGGGCTGGGAGGGGGCGGCGGCGGATCGCGCCGGGGCGGCGGACGCCGCCCGCGCGCTCGGCTACCCCGTGATCGTGAAGGCGGTGTGGGGCGGGGGCGGCAAGGGGATGACGCGCGCCGGCGATGCGCGCGAGCTCGAGCAAGCGCTGGAGAGTGCTTCGCGCGTGGCCGCGTCCGCATTCGGCGACGCCGCCGTCTATCTGGAGAAATGGATCGACGGCCCGCGTCACGTCGAAGTGCAGATCCTCGGCGACGGCGAAGGCAACGTGCTGCATCTCTTCGAGCGCGAGTGCTCGCTGCAGCGCCGTCATCAGAAAGTGTTCGAGGAATCTCCTTCGACGCGCGTTGGACGACGCCACGCGCGCGCGTCTGCTGGAGGCCGCCGTGGCCATCGGCCGGGCCGCGAAGTATCGCTCCGCCGGAACTTGTGAATTCCTGCTCGATTCCGGCGGCAGCATCTATTTCCTGGAAGTGAACGCGCGCATCCAAGTCGAGCATCCCGTCACCGAGCTCGTGACCGGCGTGGATCTGGTGCGTGCGCAGCTGCAGATCGCGGCGGGCGGCGCGCTTCCGTTCGCGCAGGCCGACATCGCGGCCCGCGGCGTCGCCGTGGAAGCGCGGATCTACGCCGAAGATCCGGAGCGCGGGTTCTTGCCGCAATCGGGAGAGCTGGTGCGCGTGGAGTGGCCCGCGCTTCCCGGCGTGCGCGTGGATGCCGGCGTGGAGAGCGGGGACGTGGTCCCTTCGCACTACGATCCGCTGCTCGCGAAAGTGGTGGCTTGGGCGCCGTCGCGCGCCGCGGCCTGGGCGCGCCTCGCGCACGCGCTGGACGCCGCGATCGTGCACGGGCCGCGCGTGAACCTGGACCTGCTGCGCGATCTCGCGCGTCACCCCGACGTGATCGCCGGACGCTTCTCCACACGCTCGCTCGAGGATGCGCTCGTTCCCGAATGGCTCGCCGCGCGCTCCGGAGATGCGGCGCGGCGTGCGCTGTTCGAGTCGGTGGCGAAGGCGATCGAAGCGCGCGTCGCGCCCGCGCGCAACGGAGCGGAGTCGCGCGCCGCCAAGGATCTGTCGATGGCCGGTCCCTTTGACACGCTCGCGGGATGGCGCCATCCCGGTCTCGGAAAGGCGGACGCATGACCGCGCCATTCACGATCGAGGATCTGGGCGGCGGGCGCTTCCGCATCATCGATGGGGCGACTCCGCGGCGCGTCCTCGCCGATCGCGTGGGAAGCGAGATCGTGCTGACGATCGAAGGGCTCGGCACCGAGCGCATCGAACGCAAAGCGGCGGGCCGGCGGCGGGGGCGCGAGCAAGCGGAAGGCATGCTGGCGGCGCCGATGCCGGGCAAGGTCGTGAAGGTGGCGGTCGCGGCGGGAGAGAGCGTGGCCAAGGGACAAGATCTCGTCGTGCTCGAAGCGATGAAGATGGAGATCAAGATCTCTGCGCCCGCCGAAGGGCGCGTGCGTGCGGTGAACGTGGCGGCGGGCGATCCGTGCGAGGCCGGTCAGGTGCTGGTCGAGATGGAGTCGTGACGCTTCCCGCACGCGTACGGATCTTCGAAGTCGGTCCGCGCGACGGACTCCAAAACGAAGCGACCCCCATTCCCACGGCGACGAAGATCGCATTCGTGAACGCGCTGGCCGAGGCCGGAATCGCCGACATCGAAGTCTCCAGCTTCGTGCGCGCCGATCGCGTGCCGCAGCTCGCCGATGCGGCGCAGGTGTTCGCCGGAATCGCACGGCGTCCGGGGACGCGCTACTGGGCGCTGGTGCCGAACGCGAAGGGATTGGACGCGGCGCGCGCCGCCGGGGTGTCCCACGTCGCGTTTTTCACCGCCGCGTCCGACGGATTCAACCGCGCGAACATCGGCATGTCCGTCGATGAATCGCTCGCGCATCTCGCGCCGGTGATCGCGGCCGCGCGCGACGCCAAGCACGCAGTGCGCGGCTACGTCTCCACCGTGTTCGGCTGCCCGTATGACGGCGACGTCGACCCCAAGCGCGCGGCCGCCGTCGCGCGCGCGCTCCTCGATGCCGGATGCGCGGAAATCTCGCTCGGGGACACGATCGGCGTGGCCGTCCCCACCGACGTGCCGCGCGTGCTCGCCGCATGCGACGCCGCCGGCGTCCCGCGCGCCAAGCTCGCGCTGCATCTGCACGACACCCGCGGCACCGCGCTCGCGAACGTCGTGGAGGGACTGCGCGAAGGAATCACCACGTTCGATTCCTCCGCCGGCGGACTCGGGGGATGCCCCTTCGCACCCGGCGCGACCGGAAACGTCGCCACCGAAGATCTTCTTTATCTTTTCTCGGAGATGGGGATCGAGACCGGAATCTCGTTCGACGGCGTGGCGCGCGCGTCGGGAATCGTCGCGGCTTCACTTTCGAAGCCACTTGCGTCGCGGGCGCGCGCCGCTTGGGCGAGCCGCGCGCTCCCCTAGGTCCGCTTCGTCTCTTTGATCCGCACGGGCGGTGGGTCTAGACTGTTCTCACCCCCCCCAGGGCGTTCTCGGATCCGTTCCCAGTGAGGGAGTCATGAACCTCGTGAACCTTCGATGGCCCGTCATCTCGGCCGCGCTACTTCTGTCTCCACTCTCGTCCCGTGCGACCGTGATCTTCGTGAATCCAGAAGGCACGGGCGATGCTCCGACAATCGCCGCCGCCTATGCGATGGCGGTGTCCGGCGACGACATCCTGCTCGCGCCCGGAACGTTCCACGAGCACGACATCGTCATGAAATCTCTGGTCGATCTGCGCAGCAAGTCGGACGAGCCGTCGGACACGATCGTCGACGCGCAGGGGCTCGGTCGATGCCTGGACGGGGGAGGTCTCACCGGCGCACCGGTCATCCGAGGGATCACGTTTCAGAATGGCGTTCATGACGAAGAAGGAGGAATTCTCCTCGCCGGGCGCGGCGGTACCGGCGGCGGGCACAACGCGTACTACATCCGGTGCATCTTCCGCGGGGGGTCGGCGCCGATCGGCGGCGCCGTCGTGACGCGAGCGACGGGAGGCTCCGCGCCGCACTTCTCCGGCTGCGCCTTCGAAGACAACGAGGCGACCGCCGGATCCGGAGGCGCCATCTGGAGCGCGGGCGTCGGCGAAGTCATCGCCTGCACGTTCCGGCGGAACCAGGCTTCTGTTTCCGGAGGTGCGATTGCGTCCGAGAAGTCTTACGACTGGGGAATCCAGGTCAACGGCTGCATCTTCGAGGAGAACGCAGCGAACGAGAGCGGCGGCGCGTTCTTTAGCACGGGGCCCGGGGAGACCTATGGGTCGACGATCCGGGATTCATATTTCTCGGAGAACACGGCGGCGAACGGCGGCGCGGCGCGGCTGAACGAGTTCGATCGCGTCACCGAGAGCAGGTTCCTGGACAACGCCGCCACTGGCGACGGGGGCGCACTGTGGCTCGATGCGGTCGCGCCGGACAAGGATGGACTTGGCGACTACAGCTGGAACGTGTTCGCCCGCAATCACGCCCATGGAGAGGGAGGCGCGATCTACGTCTCGACATCGTCCGAGTTCTACGTGCGGAGCTCGACGTTTGTGGCGAACGATGCGCCATCGGGGGGACATCTATGGACCGTCGGGGGGCCGGCCACGATGAGCTCGTGCATTCTCGCGTTCACGGGCGCGGGAGGGGCCGCGGCCGGGCCGGGCTCGGTCTCCGTCTCCTGCTCGGATGTGTTCGGAAATGTCGGAGGGGACTTCGTGGGACCGCTCGCCGGCAGCATCCACCTTTCGACGAACTTCTCGCTGGATCCCTTTTTCTGCGGGGCCGCGTCCGACGTCTACACGCTGCGTGCCGGATCTCCATGTCTGCCGCCGCTGCCGAACGGGTGCCCGGGTCCGTGGATCGGCGCTCTCGGGCAAGGGTGCGTGGCGACCTCGGTCCCTGAGCCTTTCCCGGCTTCCTGGGGGTCGATCAAGGCGCTCTATCGCTGAAGCGCGAGCGCCGTCGCGCTCGGCCAAGGGCTCATGTCCCGCGAGCGCGCGGCGTGGGCCGCTCAGCCTCCCACGCGTGGAGGAAGCACCGCAGGGAGAGGCGACGGATCGTAGTAGATCCGCAGGCTCTGTTCTCGCCCCTCGAGCTGGATGCGGCGATCGGAGATCAGCTCGTAGGACTCGATCGGTTTGGGGAGCTGGGCCTCCGGCGAGCCGTGGCCGGGCACCATGATGTGCAGGTAGTCGCCACAGAGCGTTGCATCGAACTTGCGGACCGTCGTTCGTTTTCCCGTTCGCATCGCGTTGTCCGTGATGCGGACGAACCCGAGGCTCACCGCATATCCCTCGCGATAGGAGACGAGCTGCTCGAAGACGTAGGCCTCGCGGTATCGAAACGGAAGCGCGCCCGCCGCGAACGTGACGATGCGCGGCGGCTTACTTCCGCCGACCCGGGCCCAGTGTCGGCGCGCATCGGTCGCGCCGGATTCGAGCGCCCGGAGGAAGCCGCTCGCGTAGACGTGGGCCGACGTCTTGGCGTATTCGCCGACCCCGATCGCGAATCCGTTGATCGATGTGCCGTATGTGAACGCGAGGTGCGCCACCTGGAGGAGCGTCCACAGGGCCGCGAGCCCCGACGCCGTGCGTAGGAAGACTCGTGTGGGGTTGCGCGTGTCGAGTCGCGTTCCGATCCAGAGGGAGGCGGAAGCCACGTACGGCGCGACGTATCGGAACGTGAACATCATGTGGTGCGTGGCCATCGCGAGCCCGTACACGAAAAGAAGGAGAAAGCCGCACCCCAAGCCGATCGCTGGCGCCATGAACCGATGCCCGTTCGAGCGCGTTCCCCTTCGGAAGAACAGCAGCGCACACGCCGGAACCAAGCCGACGAGAATGAGACCCTGCACCATGTAATTCGCGTTCTGCTGCATGGACTCGGCGTTCCACAACAGGTTCTTCACGTAGTAGGACGTCGGCAGGATGGTGCCGTAGTAGCCGTGCGCGAAGAGGAGCCATGCCGTGGGAGCGACCGCCCCGAGAAGCGGTGCGAGCCATCGCGCCCGGTTGTCCCGAGCGCGCCAGAACACCGCAGCGAGAACCGGCGCGACGAAGAGAATCGAGTCGAACCGCGTGAGAAAGGCGATTCCGCCCGCGACGAACGCGAGTGTCGCGCGCCGGAATGTGGGCGGGTCGGGATGGAGCGCGGCGAGCGTGGCGATCGTGGCGGCGAACGAGAGCAGAGGCGTTTCCATTCCGCCGACCGCCCAGAGCACCATGCAGGGGGACAGGAGAATGATGGGCGCGACGACCGCTCGTGACCAGGGCGCGCGAAGGCGGCGAAGGACGAGAATGCCCTGGACCACGAACAAGATCATGCTCATGACTTTCCACGCCAGGATCGAAGATCCCGTGACCAGCACCAAGGCCGATTCGAAGAGCGCATGCGCCGGCGAGGTCAGCGCGCTCACGCGCTCGCCCGCGTTGAATACGAGTGCACCATCGCGCGCGAGGTTTTCCGCGTAGCGTGCCGTGACGTAGGCGTCTTCCGCGGTGAAGCGAAGGAAGAGGAGGAGCGCGGCGGCCGAAAGAGCCCACGAGATCGCGACGAGAAGGCTTCCTGTCCGCGGTGCTGGCGGGGCGGCTTTCGGCGATGGGGTCGAGGCTTTCGCGTTCTTGGGGCGTCGTTTCGACGCGCGCGGAGTGGCCATGGAACGCACACGCCTCCGGCTCGCGAGAGGTTCGGTCGCGCTCTTCCCGTCAGCCTACGACTTGGCCACCATGCTGGAGAGCAGGTCCGCGTTCGACTTGTAGCGCGAGAGAAGCTCCAGTAAGAACTGCATCGCTTCGGGCGCCTTCATCGCGGTCATGTGCCGGCGCAACAAGTGAATGCGTCCCAGATCCTGCGCCGGGATCAGCTTCTCTTCCTTGCGGGTCCCCGACTTCTCGATGTCGATGCACGGGAAGATCCGCTTCACGAAGAGATCGCGGGACAAGAATAGCTCCATGTTGCCGGTGCCCTTGAACTCCTGGAAGATCACTTCGTCCATGCGCGAGCCGGTGTCGATCAAGGCCGTGCCCACGATCGTCATGCTGCCGCCGCCCTCGATCTTGCGCGCCGAGCCGAAGATCTGGCGCGGCACGAGCATCGTGGCCGCATCGAGACCGCCGGAGAGCGTGCGTCCGCCGGAGTCCGAAAACGCGTTGTAGGCGCGTGCCAGACGCGTGATGGAGTCAAGCAGGAGCATCACGTCTTCGCCCTGAACGACGTATTCGAGCGCCTTGTTGATGCACGCTTCCGCCACCCGAATGTGATCCGCCGCGGACATGTCGCTGGATGCGGCGTGCACCTCGGCTGCGGTGCTGCGGCGGAAATGCGTCACTTCTTCCGGGCGTTCGTCCACGAGCAGCACGAACGAGCGGATGTCGGGATGATTCGTCGTGATCGCGTTTGCGATCTTGATGAGGAGCGTGGTCTTTCCGGCCATGGGAGGCGCCACGATGAGGCAGCGCTGGCCGCGTCCGATCGGCGAGACCAGATCGAGCGCGCGCGTGGTGAGCTCGTCCGACGTGGTCTCCAGCTTGATGCGCTGGTACGGGTCGATCGACACACCCTGCTGGAGAATCTTGAGCGCCGGAATGTCGCCGAGCGTGATCTTGGGGCGGCGGGACCCTCCGCCGAACCGCCCTCCGCGGCGGCCGCCGTTCGGGTTCGGCGAGCTGGGACCGCGCTGCTGCTGCGAAGGATGCTGCGGCGGACGCGATTGGCGAGAACGTGGATCGCTCGCTTCGTAGCCGTTGTCGATCCGTCCCGCGTCCGGGACGACCGCCGCCGCGGCGATGATGCGGCTGCTGCGAAGGCTGTTGGTGAGGGTGCTGCTGATAGTCGCGATCGCGCGAAGGAGGACGCGCGGGAGGAGGCTCTACGTTGCCCGAGGAATCCGAACGCGGCTCCGGTGGGCGCGGCGCGCGCATCGGAGGCGGTTCGGGTCCTTCTTGGGCTATCGGTCTTCTTCGGGATCGAGGTCTTCGCATACGTGGGTTGGGAGAGAAGTGACTCAAGTCATCTCCCCGACGGAACGAACGCGTCCGCCGGTTGTGTGATGGTGGATCATCCCAGCGCGCCATCGCGCGCGAGGGGGACACTGCCCGTCGTTCTCGGGACTTTCCGTTCAGGCCGGAACCCATCTTTAGGATTTCCGCGGCCATCGGCCAGAGGGGGCACGCAGCCATCGCGCTCTGGCTTCCCCGAATCCGGGGGGAGGCTCGGATTCTCGGCGAGGCTCTCGGCGGCACATCGGACCGCCTGCGATTCCCGGCTCCTCACCGCCCCGTCCCCGAGCCCGGGGGAATCGCTCGCCTCTCGAACCGGCTTTGAGTACTACACCATCCCCGGGGCTTCGATCAAGCCGGAATTCCGGCCCCATCGTTTTGGACCGGACCCATCCGGTCGACCTTGTTGTGGCGGCAGCGGACCCGCTCCCCACGAATCTCGAGATCCACGGGGCCATTCAGGATCGCATAATTCAGTGCCACCAGTGCACGGCGCACCGCGGCATCCACTTGGATCCCGCCTTCCGAATTATCGCGGCAATCGTTTCCGATGAGGACGATTTGTCGCCCGTCCTGCACCCGAATTCCGATGCCGCAATCTTCGACTTCGTTTCCCTTGAGCCGCACCCATCGTCCCGACGCGACCCGAACGCCCTCTTCGCGCACCGAGCGCACGCGGTTGTCGGTCACACTCAAGCGGCGACAGCCGTCGCCTTCCAAAAGGATTCCCACCGTGCCTCGCCGCGGCGTGGTTCCTGCGCGCGTGCCGACGATCTCGTTGCCATTGACGCGCGCCCGCGCGCAATCGGCGATGCGAATTCCCGGACCTCGGATCTCTTCGATCTCGTTGTCCTCGACCAGAACCCCGGTGCAAGCCTGCAGGTCCATGGCCGCCGTTCCCGAGCTCCCGCAGTCGACCGCGTGATTTCCCGCGGCGAGGAACCCCGGTCCGCATTGGCGCGCGGAGATTCCTGGACCGGCGCATCCCACGATGCGGTTCAGCATCACCTCGAGACGCCGACGGCTCATGGGCCCGCCGCCGCGAACCTCGATCGCCGGGTGCGCCTCGCCGGGATTGGTCGCGGCGCTCTCGGGTCCTTCGATCGAATTCTCCGCGAGCCGAATGCCCTCGGCGCCGGGGAGAATGCGCACGTGCGGGGACTGTCGCGACGTCTCCCGCGCGCGGATCCGATTCTTCACGAAGATGAGCCCGTAGTCGGTCCAGGTATCCTGAGGATCGACGAGGAGCGAAGCTCCGGCGACTTCCTCGAAGCGATTGTCCGCCACGAGGAGGTCGAACGTGTCACGTCCCAGCCACAATCCACGCGCGCTGTTCAAGATGCGGCAGCCTTGCACGACGATCCCGCGCACGGGGCGCTCCGCCGATTCCCCGGCGATCAGCACCGGGGCGCCCTTCTCGTCGCCGAAGTCTCCGAAGTGCGCTCTCTCGAGATGGATCCGGGTTCCGCATCGGATGGTGACACCGCGGGTCGCGCGATCACGCCGTCCGTTGAAGCAAAGACCCTGGATGGAGACCCGGTGCGCTCCGTCGATGAGGAGAATCGTCTCCAGCGGCGCGCCGTTCTCCGTCGCGGGGAGGAGCCAGGCTTGCCCTTCTTCCTTGGAGTCGGCGACGAGTGCCAGATCGGAGCGAACGCGCACGGGCCGGGACGCGCCCCAGAACCCGGGCGCGAACACCACGACTCCTTGGGGCTCGGCGCTCGAGCGGCGCTCGAGCTGCGATTCCCAACCGAGCCATGGAGATTCCAGCGTTCCGCAGCCCCGCGTGGGGGTCGCTCGCAGCGTCTCGATGGGCGGGGATGTGGTGGACACGCTGGATTGTTCGGCCACCCCGGGCCCGAGATTGAGCGGGTTTGGACGAACGTGGCCGACGGCGGGGGCATTTCCGGCCTTGATCGCCGTCCTTCTCATGCCGATTTTCCCGGACACCACAGCGCCGTTCTCCCGTAAACTCTGGATCGCATGCGCCCGCATCATTCCTTTTCGGTAATCCCCCAGCTTCCTCGCCCGCTGGAGCGCCTCCGCGAGCTGGCCTGGAACCTCCGCTTCAGCTGGGATCCGGCCACGCTGGACCTCTTTCGGATGATCGATCCGAATCTCTGGGAGGACTCCCGGCACAATCCCGTGCACTTTCTGGGACGGGTCTCGCAGGCCAGGCTGGAGCAGTGCGCCCAGGACGATGCGATCCTGGCGAACATCCAGCGCGTGTGGAACGACTACTCGCGATATCTCGCCAGCAGCCAAACGTGGTTCGTGAAATCGGGGGAGAGCTCCGACACGACGACGATTGCCTACTTCTCCGCCGAGTTCGGGATGGCGGCCTGCATTCCCATCTATTCGGGCGGGCTCGGCGTGCTGGCGGGAGATCACTTGAAGTCGGCCAGCGATCTGGGGCTTCCGCTGGTGGGCGTCGGGCTGCTCTATCAGCGCGGCTACTTTCGCCAGTACCTGAACACCGAAGGATGGCAGCAGGAGAGCTACCCGCCGAACGATTTCCACAACATGCCGATGCGCCCGGCGCGCGATCGCCACGGTGAGGAAATCTTCATTCAGCTCCCGCTCGACGGGCACACCCTTCAAGTCAAAGTGTGGCGGGCCGAGGTCGGGCGCGTGCCGCTCGTTCTCCTGGACACGAACGTGCTGCAGAACGATCCGCAGCTGCGCGGCATCACCAGCGATCTCTACGGCGGCGACGGCGAGACGCGCCTGCGACAGGAATACGTTCTAGGAGTGGGCGGAATGCGTGCGCTGGCGGCGTTGGGACGGATTCCCGACGTGTGTCACATGAACGAAGGGCACTCCGCGTTCCTCGCGCTGGAACGGATCCGCATGCTGATGACCGACCACCATCTTTCCTTCCACGAAGCGATGACGGCGAGCGCGGCGTCCACGGTGTTCACCACGCACACGCCCGTGCACGCCGCGATCGATCACTTCAGCGAGGCGCAGATGGAGGGCCTCTTCGCCGAGTGGCGCAAGACGTTCGGCCTCTCCACGCAGCAGTTCATGGATCTGGGCCGAGAGAGACAGGGCGTCGAGGGGACCGCGTTCAACATGGCGGTCTTCGCGATGCGCATGGCCGATTTCCGAAACGGAGTCTCGCGGCTCCACGGCCACGTGTCCCGGCGCATGTGGAGCAAGATGTGGGCGGGGCTGCCTGAGGACGAAGTGCCGATCCGCCACGTGACGAACGGCATCCATACGCAGACCTGGGTTTCGCGGGAGATGCGCGAGCTGCTGGACCGCTACCTCGGCCCGCGCTGGCAGCGCGATCCCGCCGATCAGTCGGTGTGGGAAGGAATCGAGAAGATTCCCGCGGAGGTGCTGTGGCGCACGCACGAAGGGCAGCGGCAGCGCTTGGTGGGCTACGTGCGCTCGCGGATGTCGGCGCAATCGTCCATGGCCAATGCGACCGCGCACCAGATCATCGACGCGGGCGAGATCTTGAACGCGGGGGCGCTGACCATCGGTTTCGCGCGGCGCTTTGCTCCGTACAAGCGCGGCAATCTGATTCTGCGCGATCGCGATCGCCTGCTTGCGCTGCTGGCGAACTCCAAGCACCCGGTGCAGTTCCTGTTCGCCGGAAAGGCGCATCCGCGGGACGACGCCGGGAAGAAGCTGATTCAGGACATCCTGCGTTTTTCGCGACTCCCCGAAGCGCGC
Organism: uncultured Gemmatimonadales bacterium; assembly: GCA_963725045.1. Lineage (GTDB taxonomy): Bacteria > ARS69 > ARS69 > ARS69 > ARS69 > CAVRWY01. The sequence goes on along the minus strand of CAVRWY010000015.1, from coordinate 109,753 downwards.
GGCAAGATCGTGTTCATCGAGGACTACGACATGGAAGTGGCCGCGCATCTGGTTCAAGGCGTGGACGTGTGGCTGAACAATCCGCGGCGTCCGGAAGAAGCGAGCGGCACGTCCGGGATGAAGGCCTCGGCGAACGGCGCGCTCCACGTCAGCATTCTCGACGGCTGGTGGGACGAGGCCGCCGCGCCCCATCTGGGATGGTCGATCGGCCAGGGCGAGATGTACGTGGATCACGACATTCAAGACGCGCGCGAGTCGAACGCGATTTACGATCTCCTGGAGAACGAGATCGTGCCCTTGTTCTACGACCGCGGGCGCGACGGGCTTCCGCGCGACTGGATCCGTATGATGAAGGAATCCATGAAGGGGCTTTGCCCGGTCTTCAACACGAACCGCATGGTGCACGAGTACGCGACGCGTTCGTATTTCCCTGCGGCATCGCGGGCGACGCGCCTGGCGGGTCACGGCTGGCAGGGGGTGCGCGAGCTCACCGAGTGGAAGCGCTCCGTCGCGGAACGTTGGCCCGGCGTGCGCATCGAGGAGATCGAGGCCCGCGACGTCACCGAGCTCTCGGTCGGCGACGCGCTCACCGTGCGCGCGCGCGTGACGTTGGGGGGACTCGCTCCCAACGATCTCGAGGTGCAGATCTACCACGGCGAAATCAGCCCGGATGGGGAGATCGTCCGCGCCGAAGCGACGCCGATGGTGCCCTCCGGGGACACCGACGACGGATCGTACTGGTATCGCGGGGAAGTTCCCTGCCGCGCCACGGGGCACCGCGGCTATCAAGTCCGCGTGCTCCCCTATCATCCCGATTTGGCTTCGCCGATGCTCCCCGGGCTCGTTCGCTGGGGATCGGACAAGATCTCGGGCGGGGCGCCACAGCACGCCCACGTCTGAACGCCGGGCCTCCGCCTGCCGCGCGGCGCGCCCCGGAAGGGCTTTCGTCCCGCGGGCCGGTCGGTTAGGCTCCTTCCTTCACGAAATCCCGGAGGAAATCTCAAGTCATGGCCACCGTCGCCGCTCCGCTCCCCACGCCGACGCAGGGGCGCATCTTCCGCAATCTCTCCTCCGCCGCGCTGGTGGAACAAGCGCTGGCTCGCAGCGAAGGAAAGCTCGCGGCCAACGGGGCACTCGTGGTCACGACCGGGGAACGCACCGGTCGCTCTCCCAAAGACCGCTTCGTCATGGACACCCCCGACGTGCACGACGGGATCTGGTGGGGCGACGTCAATGTCCCCATCGATGAAGCGAAGTTCGACCGCCTCTTCGAGAAGGTGAAGGCGCATCTCGCGAGCCGCGACCAGTTCGTGTTCGACGGATTTGCCGGCGCGGATCCCGCGTACCGGCTCCCGGTACGCATCATCACCGAGAAGGCCTGGCATTCGCTGTTCGCGCGCACGCTGTTCATCCGGCCGACCGCGGCGGAGCTGGACGCGCATCGCCCCGAGTACACGGTGATCAACGCGTGCACGTGCCTCGCCGATCCCGCGACCGACGGGACCAAGAGCGGCGCGTTCATCGTGCTGTCGTTCAAGCGCAAGATGGTGATCATCGGCGGGACGCAGTACGGCGGGGAAACGAAGAAGTCGATCTTCGCGGTGATGAACTGGCTGCTCCCCGAGCGCGGCGTGTTCCCGATGCATTGCTCCGCGAACGTGGGCAAGAGCAGCGACGTGTGCCTCTTCTTCGGGCTCTCCGGGACGGGGAAGACCACGCTCTCCGCCGATCCCGCGCGCAACCTCATCGGCGACGACGAGCACGGCTGGTCGGACCAGGGCGTGTTCAACTTCGAGGGGGGCTGCTACGCGAAGGCCATCCGTCTCTCGCGCGAGAACGAGCCGCAAATCTGGGACGCGATCAAGTTCGGCTCGATCGTGGAGAACGCGGTGATGGACGACGCCACCCGCGGCATCGACTACGACTCCGACAAGATCACCGAGAACACCCGCGCCACGTATCCGGTGGAGCACATCGCCGGATGTGTGATTCCCGGAGTCGGCGGGCATCCGCAGAACATCATGTTCTTGGCGTGCGATGCGTTCGGGGTGCTGCCGCCCATCGCGCGGCTCTCTCCCGCGCAGGCCATGTTTCATTTCATGTCGGGATACACCGCGAAGGTGGCGGGGACGGAAGCGGGAATCACCGAGCCCACCACGACGTTCTCGACTTGCTTCGGCGCGCCGTTCCTGCCGCGCCATCCCGCGCGCTACGCGAAGCTCCTGGGCGAGAAGCTTCAGCAGCACGGCACGCGCGTCTTCCTAGTGAATACCGGTTGGTCCGGCGGACCGCTCGGCGTGGGCAAGCGCATGCCCATCAAGCACACCCGCGCGCTGATCTCCGCCGCGATCTCCGGCGAGCTCGATCGCATGCCTTCGGTCGCGGATCCGGTGTTCGGTTTCCAAGTTCCGTCGTCATGCCCGGGCGTGCCTTCGGAGATCCTGACTCCGCGAAACACCTGGCCCGACAAGGCCGCCTACGATGAGAAGGCCAAGCACCTCGCGTCGCTCTTCGTGAAGAACTTCGAGAAGTACAAGTCCGAAGCCTCCCCCGAAGTGATCGCCGCGGGGCCCAAGGCTTGAGCGCCACCCACCCGGGCGGGACCGCGGCTCCCGCTCCGGTGAAGGGTCTCCTCGGGAGTCGGGCCGGCCGGCTCCTCGCGTTCTCGCTCCTCTATCTGTCCGAAGGGATCCCCTTCGGCTTCAGCGCGATCGCGCTGACTGTCTATTTGCGCCAGGGCGGCGTCGGGCTCGCCGAAATCGGGGCATTCACCGGATCGCTCTATGCGCCCTGGGGATTCAAGTGGCTGTGGGCGCCGATCGTCGACTTGGTGCGCGTGCATCGCCTCGGGCATCGGCGATTCTGGATCATCGCCGCGCAATGCATGATGATCGTCACGCTCGGGATGATCGTGTTCTTCGACGTCTCGCACAACATCGGATTGCTCACGCTGCTCATCGCCATTCACAACGTGTTCGCCGCGACGCAGGACGTCGCGATCGACGCGCTCGCCGTGGAAATCCTCCCCGATCACGAGCGAGGAACCGCGAACGGCTTCATGTTCGGCTCGTCGTATCTCGGGCAGGCGGTCGGCGGCTCGGGGGCGCTCTTCGTGGCCGGGAAGTTCGGTTGGCCGGCGACGTTTCCGTTCGTCTGTATGCTGCTCGCCTTCATTCTCGCGTTCGTGGTGTTCTTCCTTCGCGAGCCGGTCAAAGAGAGAGTCGAGGCGTTGAGCGCGGCGGCGATTCGTCCGGGAGTGCTGGGATGGTTCATCGCCTCCCTGTTCGGGATCACCGCGGCGAGGTTCGCGTACATGCGCGCGTCGGAGATCGCCGATCAGGTCCCGGCCTTCCCCTGGACGATGCTCCCGATTCCCGCCGCCATGGTCACGGTCGTGGCTGCGACGATTCTCGTGGGGCTGGCAATCAAGAGGTCGATGCCCGCGACGATCGCTTCTTGGGAAGCGTCGATGAAGCGATCGGGTCCCGGACTCGTCTTCCTCGGAATCCTGGGCCGCATCGCCGACTTCATGGTCGATCTGTTCGCCGGCTTCTTCCACTCCGGCCCCGGCCCCGTGGTCGGGGTGGTGATCGCGCTCCTTCCCGTCGGAGCGGTCGCCTTGGGGTTGGCGCTCGGCAGCACCATGCAAGTGGATCTCGCCATGACCGAGAACCAGATCGCGAACCTGACTCTGTGGAGCTCGGTGCTCGCGGCCACGGGATGCATCCTCGGCGGATGGATCGCCGACAAGATCGGACACCGAGTCTCGCTCGCCATCTCGGTGGTTCTCACCATGATTCCGACGCTGCTCTTGGCGCGGGAATTCACCGGCCCCAAGATGGAAGGCGTCACGCTGGACGAGTTCTGGAAGTGGATCCTCATGTACAGCTTCTTCGCGGGGCTCACGAATGCGTCCTCGATCGCGATCTACATGGGGCTCACTTCCCCGAAAGTCGCCGGCACGCAGTTCACCGCGTTCATGGCGTTCAAGAACCTCGTGTACACCTACTCGAGCAATTGGCAGGGAAGAATGGCCGAATCGCGCGGATATCCCTCTCCCTTGCGGCTCGACTGCTTGATCGCGCTCGTTCCGCTGCTCTTCTATCCGTGGCTGAAGGCGTCGAGGAACGCGCGCGAAGCGGCATTGCAATTGCCGGAAGAAAGGGACCGAACATGATGAAGCGCACTCGGGGATCTCGCCTCGTTGGCCGTCGCGGCCGCCGTCGCTTGTGCGGCGGTCGGCTGTGCGAAAAAGTCGGCGATCGAAGAGGATCGCGCTCCGGCGCCGCCTCCCGCATCGGCGAGCGTCGTTCACTCCGCCGCCGGGAGCGCAGGCCGTGGGGATGCCCATCACGCAATCCGCGCCGGTGCGTCTCGCCGCGATTCGGTCCGACGCCGCGAAATACATGTCGAAGACTGTGCTCGTCGAGGCGACCGCGGATCGCGTGTGCCAGGCCAAGGGATGCTGGATGACGGTGAAGGACGGAGAGGGAGCGCCGATCTGGGTGCGATGGGCATCGGGCTGCGGAGGCGAGTACGCGTTTCCGAAGGATGCCGCCGGCAAGCGCGTGATCGTGGAAGGGACGCTCACCGAGCGAGAGATCACCGCCGAGGAAGCCGAGCACTATGCGTCGGATTCGCCGGGGATCGATGCGGCGAAGATCGCGGGGAAGTCGTTCGAGATCGACGCGACCGCGTGCCTGGTGATGCCGGAGTCCGCGCCCGCCTCCTGAGAAAAGATTACACGCGCTTTTTCCCGAAGCGACCTGCCTGCGGCGCGCTGCGCCCAAATCCGCCTGGAAATGCTCATTTGTGCGTATTCAGGATTTGGTCCGCTTTCTGCATGAGCACTCCTAACGACTGCTTGGGGCACCTTCGCCCCGGCGAAGAGGAGGCCTACGATGAATACGGATGTACCGCGGAGTTACGAGCGGCGCCCGCGTAACCGGTGGCTCGTACCGACGCTGGTTCTGTTGGGAATGACGGTCGCGCTGGTCGTTTTCGCCGGCAACGACGACAAGAAAGAGAAGAGTGGAGCCGCCACGACCGGCACCACTTTGGAACACGGCACGACCGGGACGACGGGCACGGTCGTCACGAGTCCCACGAGCACGCGCCCGGCGGGACAGCTTCCCGCGTCCTATCGGGGATACATGGGAACGAAGCTCCTGGGTGCCACGGTCAAGAACATGAAGGACGAGCAGCTCGGCAAGATCGAGGATCTCGTCATCAACATGAACACCGGCGAAGTTCGCTACGCGATTCTTTCCTTCGGCGGACTTCTCGGAGTCGGCGACGACTGGTACGCGGTTCCCGTGCGGGAGCTTCGTCCGGACGCAGACGACGACGACTTGATCGCGAACTTGGACAAGAATCGTTTGGAGAACTCCAAGAAGTTCTCGAAGGACACCTGGCCGAAGGAGAAGAGTTTCTGGGACGAAGCCGACAAGGTGTACGGCATTGCTCCGGCGACGCCTCCTGCGGCGCAGCCGTCGAAGAGCCCGACCGCGTTCCGCGCGAAGGACCTCATCGGCAAGGACGTGCGGAGCCTCGACAAGAGGGCAGGAAAGATCGAGGACCTCGTCGTCGACATGCACGGACAGAGAGTTCATGCGGTGGTGTTCGGGCGTGACGGGGTCGCTCAGAATCCTTGGGTCGGCCTTCCGACGAACGCGTTCCTGGTGAGCGCGGACAATCACGATCTCGTGCTCACGACCGATGCGTCCAAGCTCGATCGCCTGCAGGGGTACAGCTCGGAACACTGGCCGAACGCCAACGACCGAGAGGCGATGGCCAACATCGAGAAGGATTGGGATCAGCTCACCGCGAAGATCAACTGATCGCGAGCGGCTGAAATCGAACGTTTGAAGAGGGCGCGCTCGCCGGAAACGGTGGGCGCGCCCGACGCGTTTCGCCCGGTCTCGGAGTCTGGGTCAGCTCCCGGAGCCGGACCCCGTCGGGGGCACGTAGTCGGGAGGATGCTCCACGCTTCCGGCCCCGAAGAAGAACTCCTCGAGCTTCTCCATCAAGAGCTTCTGCGCGCGATCGTCGGCGAGGTTCAGGCGATACTCGTTGATCAGCATCGTCTGCATCTTCGTCCATTCCTCCCAGGCCTCCGCGGAAACGTTGTCATAGATGCGCTTCCCGATCGGCCCGGGGACGGGCTGCCAATCGAGGCCGGGAGCTTCGCGGCCGAGCTTCACGCAAGTGACCATGCGAGACATTCGAACTCCTTGGGGATGACCGGGGCAGCATACGGTCGTGCGATGGCCCCGGCAACGACGCGCGCCTGCGAGGGGCCCCAAGGTGCGCCCCTCCCGGCCTGCCATTGAGGCGCTTAAACACCCTCCTGGAATTCTCTGAGAGAACTCTTGACATCCTCTCCGGGGCTGGCTAGGCTCCCTTCCGTCACGAGCCAACCGGGGCCATCGAGGCTCGTTCGTCCTCCATCGGCTCAGCAACCATCCGATCCAGGAGAAGCTCCATGCGCAAGCTGACCATGCTGCTCTCGCTCTCGATGCTCTTCATCGCGGTTCCAAGCCGCGGCGACATCCTTTGGGACCAATCGGACTACGACCTCTTCGGAGGCGGATTCTTCAATTCCGTCTCCGGGGGTCCTCCGTTTGGGATCACCATGTTCGCGGTCTCCGACGTGACCGTGACCGGTGCGCCCTGGCATGTGGACACAATCAACACGTACTACGGGTTCATCAGTGGCACATGGGGCGACGCAATCTCGCAAGGTCATCTCCATGTCTTTCCGAAGATCGGTTCTCTTCCGATCGATGCGACGGACATTCCTACCGCGAGCCCGCTCGTTCCGATGACCGGAACGAACATCGGCGGCGTGTGGCACGTGCAAGCCACCGGGCTCAACCTCGATCTCGCGCCCGGCGAATATTGGATCGGCATCACTCCGATCGCGCCGAGCGGTCCGTTCGGGCCGGAAGTGCAGATGAGCTCGCTCACGCTCATCGGTGACGACACTGCTTCTTACGATCCGTTCCAGTTTCCAGGCCCGCCGACCTGGTTCAATTTCAATCCCGGGCTCGATCAGGCGATGAGCATCGAAGGCACGAGTCCCGTCTCCGTGGAATCGATCAGCTGGTCCCGAATCAAAGCCACGTATCGCTAGGCCACGCCTCACTCGCATTTTCGTTCGCTTCGTTGCCCGGCCGCATACTCCGCGGCCGGGCAAGGCGAAAGGTGGAGACTCCGATGAATCGCAGAGCCCTCGCGCCACGGCTGCTCGCGGTGTTGTGGCGAAACATTTCCATCGCGGCCATCGCGACGAGCTTCCTGGGAGAGGGCGGCGCACAAGCGGCCGTCTCTTTCGAGTTCTTGGGCGGCCCCGCACTTCCGACCGACGTGTCCGCGGACGGATCGGTCATCGTGGGGAACTACGGTGGGAACTACGAGACGTTTCGATGGACCGAATCGACCGGAGTCGTGCTGCTCGGGATGTCCTCGGTGGAAGTTCTCGGAGTCGGTGCGGGAACGCCCGGTGTCTCCGACGACGGAACGAAGGTTTCCGCGACGATTCTCGGGGTCGACAGCACGTACGTCACTCAAGGTCTCTGGACTCAGGGAGTCGGTTGGACCGAGACGATGCCGCCTCCGCCGAGTGACGGGGGCATTCTCGATCTGGCCTACGGGTCGGCGTGGGCACTCTCGGGGGACGGAGAGGTTCTCGTCGGTCTGTATTGGCGCCCCGGACAGCCCGGAGGCTCTGCGCACGCCAGCTGGTGGACGCCGAACACCCGCGTGGCGGATCTCGGCAGCAACGGGGGCAGCAGTCGCGCGAATGCCACGAACGCCGACGGCACCGTGACCGTGGGTTGGGCCGAGCGCTCCGATGGAACGTGGCAGCCGACTGTCTGGACCTCGTCGGGTCTGCACACGCTGACACCGACCGAAGGCTTTTGCGAAGCCGACGCCGTGACCCCGGATGGAACGATCATCGCCGGCTCCACGTACAACCTCGCGACGTTCAAATTCTTCGCCGCCGCCTGGGATTGGGACGGGGCGACATGGACGGAGCGCGTTCTGGGACAACTCCCGGGAACCGCGCCTCACCAAGGTTATGTCACCGGGAACGGAATCACTTCGGACGGCAGCTTGATCGTCGGATACAACCGCTTCTTTTTCGGGAACTCCACCGGGTTTCTCTGGACGGAAGAGACCGGGCATCATCGACGTCGTCGCTTTCTTGACACAGCACGGCGTCACCCTGCCGCCGAGCTACGACATTCAATCCCTCACCGCCGTCTCGGATGACGGCACGGTGATCACCGGCGTCGGCCAATCCATGATTCCGCCGTTCGATCCGAGCGGCTTCGTCATTCGCATGAGCGGATCCGTGGGAGCGCCGCTCGTGGATGCTTCCGGCGAACGAACGACGCACATGCTGGCGTGGCCGAATCCGACGCGCGGAGCCGCGAGCATCGCCCTGGATCTTCCGAACAATATTGCGGGAAGCGTCGAGATCTTCGATGCCACGGGGCGTCTCGTGCGCCGCATTCACGACGGTCCGATCACGGCGGGCCGGCGCACCATCGCTTGGGATGGGCGCGATCGTGATGGAGCCAAGGCCGCCCCTGGCGTCTACACTGTGCGTCTCGAAAGCAGCACGCTGCGCGAAGCGCAGAAGATCGTGGTCATTCACTAGAGGTCGAACGGCGATGACGCAGGGACGTGGAACCATGGCCAGTCGAGAGGAGCCGTCGCTCGCGATGCAGCTCCTGGAGCAGATCGGCGCCATGGGCGGCGAGCTTCGCGCGTTGCTCAACTCGATCCTGGAAGAGATCGGCGGAACGCCGCCGCGACCCGCGCGACTCATTCGCACGATCGGCCTCGACAAGAGCTTGGCGAGCCGCCTGGTGCGCGCCGCGCGCGCCGAGTCGGACCTCGAGTTCATGCACCGGGTTCCGTCTCCGACGGGGCTTCGGATCTTCGCGTCGCAGGCCCGGGGTTCCGCGGACCGCGGACGGATCGTGCGTCTCGAGGAGGCGATCGATCGGTTTCAGCAGTTTCTCGACGCGACCCCCGGGGGCCGCGACGCGATCGAGTCCCTGATCTCGGAGTCCTCGCACGATCTCCGCGAACGGCGCGAGCACGTGGCGAAGCAAGCGACGTTCAAGTCGATGTCGTTCCTGCTCGGCCACTACTGCGAGACGCTGGCGACCGCGCTCTTTCTCGTCCCGTCCCGCAACGGCCGTTCCGTGGATGGAATCGAAGTGCAGCAGAGGATCGGGCTCCGCCGGTTGCGCCCGAGCTCGCCGCTGCCGTTGCTCTCCGTGCTCACGCCCCCCGAGGACGAACCGCCGGATGATTCCACATGGATCGAAACGTTGGATGGGGGGCTCGGAAACTTGGCACCGCGCGAGTTTCTCCTTCCGAGCTTCAGCACCCAGCCGCTTCCGGAACTGGATGTGCTCCACCACGGCGCCATGACCACATTCATGCTCGCGGGAGATCCGGATCTGCGATCCCCGTCGCGCATCACTTCCGCATTTCGCATCCGCAACGGATGGGTGAGCAGCCCGGCTTCGAATCCGCAGCCGATTCGCGGATACGTCCTGCACATGCCCTGCCGATCCGTGGTGCGCGACGTGTTCGTCGCCGAAGGGCTGTTCGACGGCGGAATTCCACGCATCCGCTTTCGACTTCCCGTTCCGGGAGGCTACGCCAGCACCGACTTGGACGAGGATCGCCGGCATCCCGGAACGATCGACCTCGTCGCCCCGATCGAGCAATTGCCTTCCGGATCGCGGGCGTTCCAGCTCCCCGGCGTGCCGGGAAATCAGGAGCTGATCACGCACGCGCTCGCACTCAGCGGCCATGCCACCACCAAGTTTCGTGGATGGCGAAGTAGCCTCACGTACCCCGTTCCCCTGATCGAGATGTTCTGGCTCCTCGAGCTTCCGAGCGCCAGGGCGTCCATCAACTTCGACAATTCGAAAGGATAGGTGTGTGATGAAACTGGCGACATGGACCATGGCGATGATGCTTCTCGCCGGCGCCGCGTATAGCGCTCCGGTGGAAGTGACGATCACCGGAGAGGTGGAATACAACCAGGTCACGATCGGAGAGTTCGCCTCCGTCGATCCCGGCGACCCCGTCTCGATCTCCTTCATGCTGGATTCGAACAGCTACGTGGACAGTCCAAGCGTGCCGACGCGCGGATACGTCATCGATCAGGGCTCGTTTCTGCTCACCATGGGACCGGCGTCCGCATTGCTCAAGAATCCGTTCCCGGGGACTCCGTACTTCGTGGTGCGCAACAACGATCCCGCAGTGGACGGCTTCTTCTTCAGCGGCGGCCCGGGCGTCGACAATCCCAACGGGCTCACGCTCGACGAGCCGGCCAACGTCGCGGGGACGCGGTTCTTCCTCAGCTCGTTCGCGGTGTCATACGAAGGCTCGCGCTTGTCGTCGCTGGACATTCTCGGAGCGCTCGGCGTGTACGACTACACCGGACTCGGCAGCTTCTATTTCGTGATTCAGGACCTCTCGTTCGAACCCATCGGATTCATCTTCACGCAAATGACGATCTCGGCACCCGTCTCCGTGGAAGCGACCACGTGGGGTGGGGTGAAGGCGCTCTATCGCTGACCAAGAAGGCCCCGGCGGGTGCGGTCGGCGAAGTGCTTTGACGACCGCACGCGTCCGGCGGGATGAGCGTGGTCTCGTAGTACACTCGCCGTATGGTCCTCGCCGCCCTCGCCCTCGCCGTCGTGACTCAAGCGCCGCTCGCGGGACATGCACGTGCGGCGTACCCCTGGTTCACCGCCGTCGAGTCGTTCCACGAGAATGCCTCGATCGAAGTCGGTGTGGATCCGACGCGACTCCCGCAGCTCGTGGGAAGCACGAGTCGACGTCTACGTCGTGGAGGCGAAATCCGCGAGCGAATGGGCGATCGATCCCTCGCTCGATGATGCGCGGGCCGGCGGGCCGGATCTTCGCGCGATCGGCGGCGCCACGATTCAAGAGAACACGTTCCTTCTGGCGGCGCCGTTCGCGCTCGATGCCGACGCCGGCGCCGGGCTCGGCGTCGCCTACGACGTCGTTCTCGACGTCGATCGCAACGGAACGCTGAACGACGGCGACGTCTTGGATGGGGGCGGCAGCGAGCCGGGCTTCTTCTGTCTGCGCGACACGACGATGCCGGGGCCGCTCGCCGTCGATGTGTTCACGAACAATGCCGGATTCTTTCTCACCCAGCAGTTCTTCGTTCCCGCGGAGATCGCTTCGATGGGGGAAGTTCCGATCGTCCTGATCGGCCACGGCTGGACCCACGACTACACCTGGTACGACCACATCGGGAATCATCTCGCGTCGTACGGATACGTGGTGGCGAGCTTTCGCAACGACGTGGGCGCCGGCGATCCCGCGGGAACGCAGACCGCCGCCACGACCACGCTCACGAATACCGACTATGTCCTTGGCAATCTCGCGACGATCGGCGGCGGCGTGCTCAACGGCCACATCGATGCGCATCGCATCGTCTGGATGGGGCACAGCACCGGCGGGGAAGCGGTGGTGCGCGCGTACACGCGGCTTCTCGACGGCGGCTTCGTTCCGCAGAACTTTGCGGCGAGCGACATCGTGCTCATCTCCTCGATCGCGCCGGTGAATTGGCTGCAGCCGGCGACGTGCTCCCCGCGCTTCGCGAACTATCACATTTTCTTGGGGTCGTCCGATCTGGACACGTCCGGCGCGCCGATCAATTCGTACGTGCAGGCGCTGGTGAACTACGAGCGCGGACGCGGGAACAAGCAGGCGATCTACGTGCAGGGGGCGGGCCACGAGGACTTCCACAACGGGGGAAACTCGCCGGCGGACGGGCCGAATTTGATCGGGCGCGCGGCCACGCATCAAGTGGTGCGCGGCTACGTGCTGCCGCTCGTCGAGCTCTATGCGAAGGGGAATCCCGCGGGGCGCGAGTTCTTCACCCGGATGTACGACGACTTCCATCCGTGGGGCATCGGCGAGAACGTGATCATCGCGAACGAGTTCAAGGCGGCGGAGACGGACGACGATTTCGTGATCGACGACTTCCAGAGCGCGCCGAGCCTTGCGCAATCCAGCTCCGGGGGCGCGGTGAGCGGCGACGTCCCGAACCTCCAGGAAGTCTTGATGCGCGATCACGACGGCTCGTTCGCGTGGAATGGGCTGCAGCCTTCGAACGGGATGACCCGCTCGCGATTCGCCGGAGACTCGTCGCGCTGCGCGGTCTTCGACTGGGGCGCGAGCTCCCCGCGGTTCTACGAGCAGGAAGTGGTGCCCGCGGCGCGGGACTTCTCGAGCCGCGCATTCCTCTCATTCCGCGCCTGTCAGGGGACGCGCCATCCGCAGACGGATGCGCTCGACGCGCCCACTGAGCTTCACGGTGACGCTGCGCGACGGGAAGGGCGTGTCGTCGTCGATCGACTTCGGGGTCGCGGGGCGGCTCACGCGTCCGTACGAGCGGATCGGGATTCGGAGTCGGGCGCAGGATGGGCGAACGAGTTCACGACCGTGCACCTGCGGCTCACGGACTTCCTGACGAATGGATCGGGGCTCGATCTGACGAACGTCGCCGCGGTTCGCTTCGACTTCGGTGCGCGCGTTCGGATCGGAGCGCGGGCGCATCGGGCTGGATGACATCGCGGTGAGTGGAAGCGTGGATCCGGCGACCGATGCGCCGGTCGTCGCACTCCCGGAGCGCGCGCTGCGGCTGCGCGCGTCACCGAATCCATTCCGCGAGCAGACCACGCTGGCGCTGCGGCTCGAGTCGGCCGCACGGGTGCGGCTCACGATCGTGGACGTCGCGGGGCGGCGGGTGCGGGAGATCGACGCGGGAATGCGCGGTGCCGGGGAGCACGCGATCTCTTGGGACGGAAGGGACGAGCGCGGCCGGCCGGTTTCCGCCGGTCCGTACTTCGTGCGGCTCTCCGCGGGGGAAAAGCGCACCACGGAGCGAGTGGTTCGGATTCGCTGACGCGAAACGCGCGTCGATTGGTTGGCGCCGCCAGCCGTGCCGCAAGCACCTCGATCGGGATCACCCCGTCCGGCGCAAATCCGCGAACGAGAAGATCCCCGTCTTGTGCCCGTCGCTCCATTCCGGCTGGATCGCGTAGCGTCCCGACCGGCCGGATGATCACGGGGCGCACGTCGCGCGTCACCGACATCGAGCGACGGCATGCGCCGCCCGGTCCATTCCTCGATGCACATCGCGCACGGGCAGCTGGTGCGGAGCTCGTACGCGCCGTGGAACGTGAGCGTGCCGTCGGACCAGGCGATCGCGAGGCGATCGTCCGCGGCTTGCCACACGCGAATTGCGCGCGGCGGGCCGGGCACCGGAGCCGGGAGCCTTCCGCCCGGCGGCGTCTCGTGCTTCTCGCCGGGCTTCATCTTCTTCCAGACGACGGTGAGCGCGTCCGCTTCCACGCGATCCTCGAGCGCGAGCGATCCCGCCACCTGACGCGAGATCGCCGCAAACGCGCGCGCGGTCACGCTCTCCGGCTCGCGATGCGCGAGCGGTTCTCCGGCATCGCCCGCTTCCCGAATCGCGGGGACGATGGGTACGCGCCCGAGAAAGGGAAGTCCGGCGCGCTCGGCCATGGCTCGCCCGCCTCCCTCGCCGAAGAGCGCCACCTCCGTTCCGCACGCGTCGCACACGAACGTCGACATGTTCTCGATGAGTCCGAGAATGGGAACGTCGAGCTTCGCGAATGCCTGGATGCCGCGGCGCGTGTCGGAGAGGCTCATCTCCTGCGGCGTGGTGACCACGACCACGCCCGAGAGCGCGATCATCTGCGCGAGCGAGAGGATCGCGTCGCCGGTGCCGGGAGGAAGATCGAGCAGGAGAACGTCCAGATCGCCCCAATCGACCATGGTCACGAGCTGCTGCAGCGCACTCGACGACCATGGGCCCGCGCCAGATCACGGGAGCATCCGGCGTCACCACGTTCGCGAGCGAGAGGTAGCGCACGCCGTGTCGCTCGATCGGACGCACGCGCGCGCCGTCGCCGGCGGGCGGGGGATGCTCGTCGGAGCCGAACATGTGCGCGATCGACGGGCCGTGCACGTCGGCATCGAGAAGTCCCACGCGAAGTCCCTGCCGCGCGAGCGCCACGGCGAGGTTCGCCGACACGGTCGATTTCCCGACGCCGCCCTTCGCGCTGTGGATCGCGACCACGTCGCGAACGCGCTCCAGGACCGCGGAGTCGGCGGGGGCGCTCACGCCAACACCTTGAACGGGCTGCGCTGCAACGAGAGATCGCCGACGGCCGCGGCGACGTCGATGGCCAGGCGGCGCAGCGTTCCCCGGCGGCGCTCGCTTCGTCGAGCACGACGGGCCGGCCGATCTCGGCGCCGCGCATGATCGCGGGATCGAGCGGCACTTGCGCGAGAAGCGGAACGCGGCGCTCTTCCGCGAGCTTGCGCCCGCCGTCCTCGCCGAAGATCGCGTGGCGCTTTCCGCACCCCGCGCACACGTAGCCGGCCATGTTCTCGACGAGCCCCAGAATCGGAATGCGCGCGCCCTCGAACATCGAAAGTCCCTTCGCCGCATCCAGCACCGCAATCGCTTGCGGCGTGGTCACGATCACCGCGCCGACCACGGGAATGGACTGCGTGACCGTGAGCTGCACGTCGCCGGTGCCGGGAGGAAGATCGAGCACCAGATAATCGAGATCGTCCCATTGGGCGCCGGCGAGCTGCATCACCGCCTTGTGCAGCATGGGCCCGCGCCACACCACCGGGCGATCCCCGGGTGCCAGCATTCCCATGGAGAGAAACGGCACGCCGTGCGCTTCGACGGGAATCATCAGGCCCTTCTTCGGTCATTTCCGGCGGATCGATCGTGCCCATCGCGACCGGAGTGGATGGACCGAAGATGTCGAGATCGAGGAGGCCGGTGCGCGCCCCGGCGAGTGCGAGGCCGACGGCGAGATTCGTCGCGATCGTGGACTTGCCGACGCCGCCCTTGCCGCTCGCCACCGCGATGACGTTCTTCACCCCGGGAAGCGGCTCGACGCGGGCGTCCGCGGGCTTCACCCGCCACGCGAGCTTCACGCGCGCCTCCGCAGCGCCGAGCGCGCCGCGCAGCGCCTCTTCCGTCTCGCGCACCAGCGCGGCGGCGCGAGGATGCGCGGGGGAGGGGAGCTCCAGCGTGAGCGTGACGCGCCCGCCCTGCACGCGGACGTCCTGCGCGATCCCCGCGCTCGCGACATCTTTCCCGTGCGGCGAAAGTCGTACGCCGCGCAGCGCATCGCGCACGCGCTCTTCGGTGATCTCTTGGCTCATGGCGTGGTCCCGATCAGCGCAGCACGATCATCTTCACGGAGGCGGCGCGTCCTTCGGTGCATTCCAGTTTCGCGAAGTAGACGCCGGCGGCGACGCGGCGTCCATCGGCATCGTGCCCGTCCCATTCCGCTTCGTGGGTTCCGGCGTCGAAGTGTCCTTGCGCGACCTGCTTCACGAGGCGGCCTCCCGCATCCACCACCACGAGCCGCGCCGGTCCCGCGCGGGCGACGTGGAAGCGAAGGCTCGTGCCGGCTCGCATCGGATTCGGGAAGGCGTCGTCGATCGAAGTGCGCAGATCCGCGGGCGTGAGCGCGTCGCCCACCCCGGTGGACATCGCCGGCTGAATCGTGAAGGAATCCAGGATCGTGCCGCGCCCCGCGACCGGATAGGTCTGCACGTACTCGTAGGTCATGTCGTCGGGCGTGGCGGTCATGGAGAGAAATCCCGAGTTCGGCTGGAAGATGGTGAGCGCTTCCGGATAGTACGAGAAGAAGCGCCATCCCCAGAGGTTGCCGGTCTGCGTTCCGGTGTCGTCGGGCTTGGCCATGGTGAGATAGGTCATGCCGTCCAGCACCTGGCGCGCGTGAAAGTGATCGTGCCCCTTCAGCACGACTTGATTGCCCTCACCGACCAGGACGTCGTGCACGGCGCCGTGCACGAACTGCCGGGCGCTGCGTCGAGAGCACGTTGTCGCCATCATCGTCCTCGCCGCCCCATTCGAAGCTCGGCCGCCCATCCACTTCGTGCTTGGCGATCTCGATCCCGCCACGACCGTAGTACTCGCCGGTTCCCGTGTAGCACGAAGACAGATGGTGCAGCGCGGTGAGGCTGTACGGCGTGTGATTGGAGAGCAGATCGTCCACCAGCCAATCGTACTGCGCATTTCCGATTCGCCAATCCCAACCGTTCAACGAGCCGCCGCTCTCGCCGTGTCCGTTGTGCGGGCGCGTCGTGGAGAAGAGATACGGATCGAGGCAGCGAATCCGCAGCCCTCCCACCGTGAAGGCGAAGTAGTTGCCGGGAATTCCGAGGTTCGGAAACGGCGTCGTAGTTCCCGGAGTAGTACGCGTCCGGGAGCGGGGGAGGGAAGTAGCGCAGCAGCATCGTTCCCGACCAGATCGCCGTGTTGTTGGGAGTTCCGTCGACGTCCCAGCCGTTCACTTCTTCGTGATTTCCGCGAATGAACACGAAAGGAATGGAATGCGCGGCGAGATCGACGTAGGCGCGTGCCTCCCGGTAGCGCTGCTCCACTTCGTCGGCGTCGAACGCAATGCGCTGCGCGCGAATCACCACCAGGTCGCCGAGGTCCATCCACAGATGCCAGCCTTGCGGGCTCGAAGTCGAGCATGGTCTCGAGCGATTCTTCCAAGAGCACGAGATCGGGATTGAGTCCCAGCGCGGTCAGATTCGTGACGTGGATGTCGGTCGTCGCGCAGATGCGCACTTCCTCGGCGGAGAGTGCCGGCGGCATCGAGACGAACGTGTGCGTGGGGCCGGCCTGGAACGCGCCTTCGCCGGTCCGCCGGAAACGCAGGCGGTAATGCATCGGCGTATCGTGCGGGAGCGGCGCCAGCGCGAAATGGTACGCGGTCTCCGCCGCCATGGTTTGCGTGGGGGTGGTATTCGAGAGCGTGAAGGAGTCCGTGCCCCATTCGCAGAACGCTTCCATGTCGAAGCGAGGGATCACGTTCACTTGCACCGACCCTGGCGCCGGGCGGCAGAGCATCTCCTTGCCCCAGAATGTGTCGTGCAGCGTTTCGCACACCATGAGGCGCACCGGAAGGATCCCGGCGTTTCCTCCGCCGATGAATGGAATGTGCATGTCGTCGGTGCGAATGAACGCAGTCCCCGAAAGGGGGCTCACCACTTCCACGAAGAACACCGCGCCCTTGGTGCTCGCATCCCACCCGGACTGCGCGAGGACTTCGTTCAGCACCGGAGAAATGTCCGGCGACTCTTGGTACTTCGCGACGCGTTGTCCGGAGGAGTCCACGTCGGCGGGGATGTTCCAGATCACGGATTGATTCGTGCGCGGCAGATCGAAGCGATCGGCGCCAGGGACCGAGAGCGGATCCAGCTCCAGCGCCGCCGAGATCTCCACGACCAGCCCCGCCGTGGGATTGCCGCCCTGCTCGTTCATCCGCAGGCGAACGTCCTCCACGATCTGGTCCTCGGCCAAGCCGTTCAGCACGTAGCCGAAGGAGGCGTCGTAGCGGTTGCCCGCGTCGCGCCCGCAGGTGAGCAGGAGGTCCGCGATCGTGGCGGCGCTGGGGCGGATGTCCCAGGTGGTCCCGTTCACGAGATGGCCGTCGTTCGCGTCCGAGGCCGGCTTGAACGTCAAACGCTCGCCGGACGCGGGGGCCGCGAGGGCGAGGAGGGCGAGCAGGAGCGCGGGGGGAGTTTCGAGGTGCGATCATGGCTCACCGAATCCATTTTATCACTCTTGCGGGGGTGGCCCGACCCCCCGGGCGTCGAGGGATCGGTGCCGGCCGGCGCTCGAGGCCCAGTCCAGCCTCCGAGTTGGGCGATGCCTTACAGCGAGGTCCTGCGGAATCGAACCGTCGCCACCGTGAGAATCACGGTCCCGATCAGGGCCAGCGCGACCAGCTTCGGCCAAATGATCTCGATCCCCGCCCCCTTGAGGAAGATCCCGCGCACGATCTCCAGGTAGTGGCGCATCGGATTGACGAGCGTCAGCCACTGGAAGAGCCGGGGCATGCTGCGTGACGGGGAAGATGAAGCCCGAGAGCAGCATGGCGGGCATGAAGACGAGGAACGTGCGACATGAACGCTTCCTGCTGGGTGTTCGAGAAGGTCGAGATCAGGAGCCCCAGCGCCAAGCGCCGAGAGCGATGTAGAGCACGCTCGCGGCGAGCAGCAGGAGCGACGCTGCCGCGGAACGGAATCTCGAACCACAGCAGCGCGACCGTCGTGACGAGCGCGAGGTCGACCAGGCCGAGCAGCGCGAACGGGATCGTCTTGCCGAGGATCAGCTCGCCGGCGCGCAGCGGGCTCACCAGGAGCTGCTCGAGGGTGCCGATCTCGCGCTCGCGCACGACGGCGAGCGAGGTCAGCAGCAGGCAGATCAGCAGCATGATGGCCCCGATCACCGCCGGCACGTTGTAGTTGCGGCTCTCGAGCTCCGGGTTGAACCAGGCGCGCTCGTCGCAGCTCGACCGGCGGCGTCGGCACGGCGCCGCCCGGCGTGCCGGCGCCCGTGATCGACGCACGATGCGCTCGGCGTAGCCGCGCGCCACGGTCGCGGTGTTCGAGTTGGTGCCGTCGACGAGGAGCTGGACCGTCGCGCCGCGGCCGGCTGCGAGATCGCGCGCGAAGCCGGCCGGGATCTCGAGCCCGAGCGATCGCGTCGCCGTGGTCGAGCGCGCGCACCAGGTCCGCGGGCGGTCGCGACCGGCCGCACGACCCCGAAGTAGCCGGACGCGGTCGAGCGCCTCCGACCAGCTCGCGCGAGGCCTGGCGTGCGGTCGTGGTCGACGACGAATGGTCGCGTGTCGCGCACGTCGGTCGACACCGCGTAGCCGAAGAGCGACGAGCTGGATCATCGGCGCGACGAAGATCACCCGCACGCAGCCGCGGGTCGCGGAAGACCTGCGCGCAGCTCCTTGCGGACCAGCTCGCGGATGCGCTCGACGCAGCTCGCCGCCAGAAGCGTCGCGACGCTCACGCGAGCTCCTTCCGGAAGACGCGCGACGGCGAGCGCGAGCGCCGAGCGGCGGCGAACGCGACCATGAGCAGCGCCTGCGCCCAGAGCACCTCGAGCCCGACGCCCTTGAGGAAGATGCCGCGCGTCACCACGAGGAAGTAGCGCGCCGGCACGAGGTAGCGTGAGCGCCCGCAGCGGCGCCGGCATCGCGGCGATGCGATACATGAAGCCCGAGAGCAGGAACGCGGGCAGGATAGGTGGCGAGCATCGCCATCTGGGTCGCGAGCAGCTGCGAGCGCGCGACGCGCCGAGATGAAGATGCCGAGCCCGAGCGCGCCGACCAGGAAGCAGAGCGACAGCAGCCAGCGAGGAGCAGCGGGCTGCCGCGGAACGGCACGTCGAAGACGAGGATGCCGAGCAGCGAGCGCACGGCGACGTCGACCAGGCCGATGCCGAGGTAGGGCAGGAGCTTGCCGAGCACCACCTCGGCGCGGCGCACCGGGGTCGCGGCGAGCTGCTCCATGGTGCCGCGCTCCCACTCGCGCGCGATGGTGAGCGAGGTGAGCATCGCCGCGATGATCGTCATGATCACCGCCACCAGGCCGGGCACGATCATGTTGCGGCTCGCCAGCTCCTCGTTGTACCAGACGCGCGACTCGCGCGGCGACGGGCGGCGTCGATCGCCGCGCCCGCGCAGCACCACGTCGCGCGGAGTACGCCGACTGCGACGCCGCCGCGCGTAGCCGAGCGCGATGGTCGCGGTGTTGGCGTCGCTGCCGTCGACGAGCGCCTGGACGCGCGGCCGGCTGCGCCCGACGGCGAGATCGGCGCGCGAAGTCCGGGCGGAATCGCGCAGCACGATGCGCACGGCGCCTTCGCGGTCGAGCAGCGCGATCGGCGTCGGCTGGACGCTCGAGGCTGTCGCACGATCGGAAGTAGCCCGAGGCCCGGAAGCGCGTCGAGCAGCGTCGCGGCTCGCCGGCGGAGCGGTCCTGGTCGAGCACCGCGGTCGGGATGTCGCGGACGTCCCAGGTGATCGCGTAGCCGAAGAGCACCAGCAGGAGCGGCGGGCAGCAGGAACGCGAGGGCGAGGCTGCGCGGGTCGCGCCGGAGCTGGATCATCTCCTTGCGGGCGATCGGCGAGCAGGCGAGCGCGGCTCACGGTCGCTCATCCGACCGGGCGCGCCGCCGGCCGCTGCGACGCAGCGCGACGAACACGTCCTCGAGCGACGGCGCGATCGCGCTCGATCGCGCTCGACCGCGATGCCGCGCGCGCGCGAGCGCGCGCCGGATCACGTCGCCGCGGCGCGCTGCCGCGTCGTCGACGGCGACGTGCACGGCGCGGCCGAACATGGCCGGCGTCGACGATGCCGGGCGCGCCGCGCAGCGCCTCGACCGCGCGCGCGGCGTCGGCAGCTGCGACCTCGAGGAGCGGCTCGCGCATCGACTCGGCGCAGCGCGCGCGGGCGTGTCGAGCGCGATCAGCCGGCCGCGGTTCATGAGCGCCAGCCGGTGGCAGTACTCGGCCTCCTCCATGTAGTGCGTGGTGACGAAGACCGTGGTGCCGGCGCGCGGCCAGCGCGTAGATCAGCTCCCAGAACGTCGCGGCGCGAGATGCGGATCGACGCCCGAGGTCGGCTCGTCGAGGAAGAGGATCGGCGGCTCGTGCAGCACGGCGCAGCCGAGCGCGAGGCGCTGCTTCCAGCCGAGCGGCAGCTCGCGCGGTCAGCCGCCGCGCGCTGGTCGGCGAGGCCGGCCATCTCGAGCACCCAGTCGCGGCGCTCGCCCGCGCGCTGCCCGCGGCACGCCGTAGAGGCCGGCGAAGAAGTCGATGTTCTCGTCGACGGTGAGATCGCCGTAGAGCGAGAAGAGCTGCGACATGTAGCCGATGCGCGCTTGATCGCGTCGCGTCTGCGTGCGCGACGTCGAAGCCCGCGACCCGCGCCTCGCCCGAGGTCGGCGGCAGCAGGCCGGTCAGCATCTTGATCGTGGTGGTCTTGCCGGCGCCGTTCGGCCCGAGGAAGCCGAAGATCTCGCCGCGCGTGCACCGCGAAGCGTCACGTGGTCGACGGCGACGAAGTCGCCGAAGCGGCGTGGTCAGGTCGTGCGACCTCGACGGCGATCGGCGTGCGCATGGCGCGCCGCGCTGCGGCGAGTCCGCCGCGTGCCGGACTGTCACGCGTCGCTCCCGACGCGCTCGATGAACACGTCCTCGAGCGACGGCTCGAGCGGGGCACGATCGCGCGATCGCGAGTCCGCCGCCGCGCTTGCCGGGCGCGCTCCGCCGCCGGCCGGTCCCGCTCGGCCGAGGCTCGAGCGTCACGTGCACGCGGTCGCCGAAGAGCGCGGCGCGCTCGCACGCCCGGGATCGCGCGCAGAGCGCGCGCCGCGCTCGCGCGGCCGGCTCGGCGCGCACCGCGAGCAGCTCGCCGGCGCAGCGCCGCGCTGCAGGGCCTGCGGCGTGTCGAGGGCGAGAACCGCGCCCGCGGTGGAGGAGGGCGACCCGGTCGAAGCGCTCGGCCTCGTCCATGTAGGCGGTGCTGACGACCGCGGTCACCCCGTCGCGCCACCATCTCGTGCACGATCAGCCACAGGTCGCGGCGCGAGACCGGGATCGACGCCGAAGGTCGGCTCGTCGAGCAGCAGGATCTTCGGCTGGTGGACGAGCGCGCAGGAGAGCCCGAGCTTCTGCTTCATGCCGCCCGAGAGCTTGCCGGCGAGCCGGTCGCGGAACGGCCCGAGGTTCGAGAAGCGGTAGAGCCGCTCGAGGCGCGCGGCGCGCTCGCGCGCGCGGCACCCGTAGAGGTCGGCGTAGAAGTCGAGGTTCTCGCGCACCGTGAGATCGGCGTAGAGGCCGAAGCGCTGCGACATGTAGGCGAGGTCGTGCTTCACCGCCTTCGGGATCGCGCCGCGACGCTGATGCCGACGAGCGCGGCGTCGCCGCCGCGTCGGGCGCAGCACGCCGGCCAGCATGCGCAGCGTGGTGGTCTTGCCGGCGCCGTCGGGGCCGACGAGGCCGAACAGCTCGCCCGGGCGCGACGTCGAAGGAGAGGCCGCGCGACCGCGGCGAGCTCGCCGAAGCGGCGCGTCAGGCCCTGCACGCGCGACGGCGGGCTCGCGCCGTCGGTCACGACGCGGGCAGCTCGAGGCGAACGTCCGCCGGCATCCCGGGCTTGAGGTCGTAGCCGGGTCGTCCACGATCGCGCACCTTCACCGCGTACACCAGCTTCACCCGCTCCTCCGGTGGTCTGCACGGTCTTGGGCGTGAACTCCGCCTCGCGACGCGATGAAGGAGACTCTCCCGCGTATTCGACTTGCCGGGAAGGTGTCGGCGGTGAGCACGCGGCGCGGTTGCCCAGCTTCGACGGCGCCGATGCGGTCCTCGGGCACGTAGATGCGCACCCAGCGGTCGTCGGGATTCATCACGGTGACGACGGGCGATGCCCGCCGGCACGATCTCGCCCGGCTCGCGGTGGCGCACGGTCACGACGCCGTCGAACGGCGCGGTGATCACCAGGTTCGCGAGCATGGCGTCCAGCGTGCGAACCTGCGCCTCGGACTGCGCGACCATGCGCCCGTTGCTGCGCGATGCGCTCCGTGCGCGGCCCGCTCTCCATGAGGTGAAGCTCTTCGGCGGCTTGCGCCTCTTGGCTCGCGGCGACGCGCTCCGCGACCTCGGCCTTGTCGACCAGCTCGCGGCTCACCGCGCCGCCCTCGAACAGCGTCTGCGTGCGCTCGAGGTCGCGCACCGCGTCGCGATGGCGCGGCGATCGCGGCGTCGAGCGCGGCTCGCGCGCCGCGCCACTTCCTCGCGCGGGAGCCCCGCTCCAGCTCGTCGAGCCCGGCGCGCGCCGCTGCCGCATCGCGCTTGCGCTTCCTCGAGGCGCGCCGCGGTCTCGGACGCGTCGAGCCGCGCGAGGACTTGTCCCTTGCTGCACGCGATCGCCTTCGCGAACGCCCAGCGAATCGATGCCGGCCGGTCGCCGGGAATCCGAGCTGCGCCTCGGTGGCCTCCACGGTGCCGCTCGCGACGATCGATCCATCGTTCGTACGGCGCCCGCAAGTCGCGACCCAGGCGAGACCGGCGACGAGGGCGATGCCGAGGACGGCAATGACGGCGCGCGGCGGACGATGCGTCATTCAGTCTCCTTCACGTTCGTGCGGATCCATGCGGCATCCAGAACGCCCAACGTTCGAGCCAGGCGGATGCGCGCGCCGATCTCGGTGTCGCGGGCCCGCGCGAGCGAGGCGCGTGCGACGAGCAGATCCGCTTCGGACTCGAGGTAATCGCTCTGCGTCCCGGACCCGCTCTCCAGGAGCAGCTTGGAGACGCGCGCCACTTCTTCGAAGCGCGTCGCCGCGGCTTCCAAGCTCACCACGCGGGCGCGCGACTCCTCGACCGCAGAAAGGGCCGCGTCCGCGCGAGATCGGATCTCGTCGTCTTGCAAGCGGAGCCCCTCCTGTGCTTGGAGGTGCAGCGCTTCCGCGCGCTGCGCACGCGCTGGAAAGCGCACCGCCCGTGAACAACGGCATGCGGAGCTCCACGCCGGCGTTCCATTCCGCGGTGAAATCGCCCTCCGAGTCGCCGCGATCGACGACGTCCCCGACGAGTTGGAGGTCGGGCCAACGCTCGCTCTTGGCCAGCGGAACCCCGAGCGCGCGCGGCCTCGAGCTCACGTTCGCTCCGGACTCGGGTCGGGCTCGCACGCATGGCGCTCTCCCAGGTGGAGTCGCGCGCGGGAATCGTGGAGTCCGCGAGTGCGGCGCCGACCAGAAGCGAGGCTGCGGTCTCTTCGGGAGACGCGCTGATCCAGCGCGCGAGGTCGCGGGTGGCGACGTCGAGCGCGCCCACTGAGCCGGCACGGAGTGCGCGCGCCGATTCGAGTGTCGCCTCGGCACGGAGAACTTCGACGCGCGCGGCGCGCCCGGCGTCGAAGACCTTCCGCGCGCGGTCGGCCTCGGCCTCCAGCGCGGCGATGCGCGAATCGTGCGCCGCGAGAATGGTGCGCTCGTCGAGCGCGGTGAGATAGGCGACGGCGACGCCGTCGATGAGCGCCTGCTCGGCTTCGCGAAGCTGGGCGTCCGCGCCCTCTTCCTGGGCGCGCGCCATGTCGATCCGCGCGCCGCGCCCGCCGCCGTCGAAGAGTGTGGAGCGCAAATGCAAGCCGACATTGAACAGCGTCTCGTCGAAGTCGGGAATCACCGAGGGCCGAAATCCGTGAATCGGGGTGACCAGCATCGGCTCCTGCCAGTACATCGCCGATCCGGAGAGCGAGAGCGACGGCCACCACGCGGCTTTCGCTTCGCCAACTCCCGCCTTCGCGGCGTCGGTGCCGGCCCGTGCGGCAGCCACCGAGGGATGCGTGGCCAGCGCGCGATCGACGGCATCGGCGAGCGTGAGCGTGCCGGCGAGGAGAATGGCGACGGCGGTCACGTCGGCGCTCGAAGGAGCGGGTGCGCTCTCGGAAGCGCGCTTCGATTCCGGCACGGGCGAGATCCGCGAGAAGTGTGCGCACGACTTGCGGCTCTACGGGAATGCGCACACCGGCGCCGCCGATCGTTCCGTCGAGAATGCGCACGGCGGCGAGTCCCGCGGGAATGCCTACGAGCTTGCGCCATCGCGGAATCGCCGCTCCGCGGGGCGAGTCGCCGGTGGCATCCCCGCGGGCGACGAGTGTCGCCGAGAGCGTGCGCGGCGGTCCGTTTCCGTGCTCTCCGTCTTCGATCGTCACTTCGTCGAGCAAGACCACGAGATCACGCTCTCCCGAGCGATAGGCCATGCGCGATTCCATGAGCGCGACCAGATGATCGAGGCGCGAGCGGTTTGCGCGGGCAGCGCCGGCCGCTTCGCCGTCGTCGAAAAGCCCGATCCAGCGCAAGCGCTCGAGCACCGGCGTCGCCCGCGGACAAGCCGAGCGTGCGCGCCGCCTCTTCCTCGCGAAGCGCATCGGCCGGCGCCGTGTCGTCCAGCCAGCCGAGCTGCGCGATCGCGCGCCACGTCGGGCACCATCCCGGCCAACGAAACGTGCCGCGAAAGATGCTGCGCACGCCGTCGATCCCGTACTTCGCGGCGTAGGGAAGCGAATCTCCGTTCGGATACACCTCCAGCGCACCGAGCCCGTCGACGCGCATGGACGAGGGATCACGAAAGATCTCTCCCGGACCGCGCTCGGCGACGGCGTCGTTCTCGCGCCACCGTGCGGTGCGCGTTCCGGCGAGCGCAACGCCGCGCGGCGACCAGGAAATCTTGTAGCCGAACGGATTGTCGTTCGACTCCGGCGAGGGAATGCCGCCGCACACGGAACGAAACGCGACCACGCGCGCGCCACGAGCGCGCGCTCTCTCCACGAGATCGATCGCGAGCAGATGATCCAGCCCTGGATCGAGGCCGCACTCGTTCATGAGCAGAACGCCGCGCGCTCGCGCGTCGGAATCGAGCGCGGCGATCTCGGGAGACACGTACGACGTCGACAGGAATGGACGCCCTTCGGCGACGCAGGCGCGCGCCACGGAGGGATGCAGCGGCGCAGGGAGCAGCGAGAGCGCGAGGTCGGCGCCCGCGACGGCGCGGCGCACCGCGTCCGGATCGCGCGCGTCGAGCCGCTCGGCTGTGGCGCGAGCGTTTCCGCCCAGAATTGCGCGCGCGGCGTCCAGATCGTCATTGGCGACGCGCACATGGTGCCCATGTTCGAGGAGCACGCGAACGGCGGGCGCCGCCACGCGTCCCGCCCCGAGCACGAGAATCGTCTTCACGCGGGGGACTCTCCGTTCCCTTGGGCGCCTTGGACCGGGGTCTTGCCGTGGGCGCGAAGTGCGGCGGCGAGCTTCGTTTCCCACTGCGGCAGCAGCCGCCCGCGCACCGCGATCCAGCTGCGGCGCAGGGACGAGGGGAGCGTGGGATCGTCCGGGCCGCGCTCCAGAGTCGTGCGTGCGAGCGGCGCGATCATCGGCCCCAGGGCCTCCGAGAAATGGCGTGACGCGTCGCGGGGAAACTCGGCGGGGAAGATGTCGATCGGGACCACGACCGGTCCCCGTCCGGCGATGCCGAACGCGGAGCTCGCCGTCGATCGGGTCGTAGACGTACGCGGGCTGACCGGGATCCGTGGTGCGCACCGTGCACTCCAGGGAACCGTTCACGTCGCAGGTGATGTCGGCGATCACGCGAAGGCGCGGCGAACCGGCGTCCCACAGCGCGCGCAGATCTTCCCGCGAGCACGAGCCGCGGCGAGCCCACCGACCATTGAATCCCGTGGAGAAGAAGTGTGAGGTGCGCAAGCGAAGGCGCGAAGCGCCCGCGATAGCGCTCGGGGTGCGCCCCGTACTCTTCACGGGAGAAACGCGCCGGCGAGAGGCTCGACGAGATCTTCCGTCCGACAATGTGCGATCACGACTTCGTGACCATCGGGATTCGCGCGCTCTCGGGCGCCGCGGTAATTCGTCGGGACGCAGCTTCGACGTGCGGGAGGAGATTGAGAATGTCGCGGATTCCGGTGCCGACGTTTCCTCGCCCCGTCACTCCGAACACGCACGGGCGTGATCTCGCGGGGCAGGCCGTCGCGTCGGATCGCTTCACCCACCTGGCGCACCGCGGCGCGCGCCCCGTCCAAATCGGCGTAATCCACCGACTGGCGCATCGTCTCGAACGGGTTCGCGATCCCCTCGTGGCGCAGCCGGCGTCCCAGGATCCACAGCGCGTCGATCGTCCCTGCCATTCCCGCATGACGTCCGAATGCGATGAGCCGGCGCCCGTCGTCGTCGGTGACCAGCTCATGATCGAGCAAGGAGCAGCCGCGCTCCAGCAGTGAGCGCAGCATCGGCATGTTGGCCGGCTGTCCCTTGATCGTGTGCGAGAAGAGCATGTAGGTCTTGGACGGCTGGATCAACGGGAGCGGGATCTCTTTGATGCCGAGGATCACGTCGCACGCGGCGAGATCCTCGGAGAGGATTGCGCCGGCGGTACGGAAATCGTGGTCAGCAAAAATGCGCGTCGTCGAAGGCTGCACCACGATGTGCACACCCTCGCCCACGAGGCGCGCGACGTCCTCGGGAACGAGCGGCACGCGCCGCTCCCAGATGCTCTTGTCTTCTCTGCGGATTCCGATCGTCGCCATGCTTCGGTGCTCCGAGCTCCCTTCGGGCCCGCCGCGCGCGTCGTGTCAGTTCAGGCGCTGGACGATCGGCACTCGAGCGAGCCGAGACCAAGGAGGCCCCAGCGATTCCAGCGATCGCTCCCAGATCTCGTCGTGGGGCGTGTCGAATACGAGCCGTGCATCCGCGGTACAGGCCAACCAGCTTCGTTCGGCGAGCTCTTTCGCGAGCTGCTCCGATCCCCATCCGGCATATCCGACGTAGCCGTGCAGCGCTTCGCCGGGATGCAGCGGATCCGCGAGAATCGACTTCAAGCGATCCACCTCGAGCCCGAGCTCCACGTTGCGGCACACCGGAAGACTGCCGCGCGTGTCACGGCGCAGCCGATGCAAGATCTGCAAGCGCGACGACTCGCACGGACCGCCCCAGTGCACGGGCCCCGCCGCCGCAGCGGGGAAGGGGAGCGCTTCCAGGAGATCGCCGAACGCCAGATTCGTGCGCCGATTCACCACGAGCCCCCACGATCCGCCGCTTCCGTGATCACACAAGAGCACCACGGTGTGCAGGAAATTGGGATCGCGAAGAAGCGGGCTCGCCACGAGGAACGAGCCCGGCACGACGCGGTCGACGACTTGCACTTAAGCGGTCTGCGCCTGCAGCTGCGTCGCCTTCTCGAAGCGGGCCGCCACGTTGGTCCAGTTCACCACGTTCCACCATGCTTCGACGTACGCGGCGCGCTTGTTCTGATACTTGAGGTAGTAGGCATGCTCCCACACGTCGAGCATCAGCACCGGAATCGATCCGAAATGGCCTTGGTTCTGATGATTCATCGCGCCGAGAATCTGTAGGTGTCCGTCCACCGGATGCCATCCCAGAACGCCCCAGCCGTTCCCTTCCACCGCGATCGACGCTTGCGTGAAGTGCGCCTTGAACTTGTCGAAGCCGCCGAAGTCCTTGGTGATCTGCGAGGCCAGGTCGCCCTTGGGAGCCCCGCCAGCGTTCGGCCCCATGGTCTCCCAGAAGAGAATGTGGTTGAAGTGGCCGGAACCGTGGAAGGCGAGCTGGCGTTCCACCGCCTGGACGTTTCCGAAGTCGCCGGACTCCCGCATTTTCGCGAGCTTGTCTTCGGCGGCGTTCAAACCGTCGACGTAGGCCTTGTGATGCAGATCGTGATGCAGGCGCATGGTCTGTTCGTCGATATGCGGTTCGAGCGCGTTGTACGCATAGGGAAGAGGCGGGAGAACGTGCGGCATGGGAAACCTCCGATTGGGGGCGTTTTCCGTCGATGCGGCCAACATAGGGCGCCCCCCGGGGCGGGTCAAGAACCGGGGCGGGCCAGCCTTGCCGGCCCCGGGGATGTGCTCTAACGTGAATCGATTGTCTCGAAGGGCGGAGCGGATTTGATCGCATTCCTCCAGACGTTCCTGACCGAGCTCAAGACGATCTTCCTCGACGCGTCGGCCTACATCGTCCTGGGATTCGTCGTCGCGGCCTGCATCCAAGTCTTCCTTCCCATGCACACGGTCCAGCGCCTCCTCGGGCGCGGGCGCGTGCGACCCATTTTCATGGCGTCCTTGATCGGGATTCCGCTGCCGTTGTGCTCCTGCGCGGTGCTTCCCACCGGGATTGCACTTCGACGGCGCGGTGCCTCCCCGGGGGCCACCGCCTCGTTCCTCATCTCCACTCCGGAGTCCGACGTCGACGCCATCGTGCTGACCTGGGGACTCATGGGTCCTTTGATGGCGATCTATCGACCGATCGCGGCATTCGTCACTGCAATCGCCGCGGGGTTCGCCACCGACTTCTGGGGGAAGGAAACGCCGGGGGGGCCGGCGGAAGGCGCCGCGGCACAGGGCGAAACGCCGGCCGGCGCGCATTCCCACGACAAGCTCGCCGAAGACGAAGCACGCGCCGCGAGCGCACCCAAGGATTGGCTCACGCGTTTGCGCCGCGAATTTCCGCGCGCATTCGTGGAGCTGTTCGATGAAACCTCGCACTGGATTCTCGCCGGGCTCGTGATCTCGGCGCTGATCTCCACGCTGCTGCCCGCGGAATTCGTGACCCGCTATCTCTCGTCGGGTGCCGTTCCGCTCGTGCTCATGCTCTTGATCGGCGTGCCCTTGTACATCTGCGCGTCGGCGTCCACGCCGATCGCCGCCGCGCTCATGCTGAAGGGGCTCTCGCCCGGCGCCGCGCTCGTGTTCCTGCTCGCGGGGCCGGCGACGAACGTGGGCTCGCTCGGCGTTCTCGGGCGCACGTTCGGGCGCCGCTTCGTCGCGATCTACCTGGGCTCGATCGCGTTCTTCTCGCTCTTGTTTGGCTGGCTTCTCGACTTCACGATCCGCAAGACGGGATGGTCGCCGAAGGTCGTGCTTGGATCCGCGGCGGACTTGCCCGTGTGGATCGCCTGGCCCGGCGCCATCATTCTCGCCGCGCTCTTTTTCCTCTCGTTCCGGCGCGTGAAGCCGCCGAAGGAATTCCGCGATCTCGGGGCCGGGCTCGAGCGCCTGCTGGGATTTCGTTTCACCGGGCGCAGGTTGGCGCGCGTTGCCGCGGTGCTTCTCGCGATTGCATTTGTCGCCAGCGCTTTCGTGGTGGTGCCGCCCGGCAATCACGCGCTGGTGCGCCGCTTCGGGGCGCCGTCGGGTGCGCCGCGCGGAGAAGGGTTGCACCTCAAGCTTCCGTTTCCCTTCGAGCGCGCGGAGATCCTGCATTCGCAGGGGGTGCGGCGCGTGGAGATCGGTTTCCGCACTCCGTTGGACGGAGACTCGCAGAATTGGCTCGCGCCCGACGGAACTTCGCTCGGGGTCGGCGACGAAGCGCTCTTTCTCACCGGCGACGAGAACCTGGTCGATACCAAGGCGACCGTGCAGTACCGGATTGCGAATCCGGCGCGCTGGCGCTGGGGATTTCGCGACGTGGACGGGACGATCCAAGTTCAGACGATCGCCGAGCTCGTCGACGTGCTCGCGGCACGCAGCATCGACGGGTTCTACACCGGAGATCGGCGCGCGGTGGAGAGCCTGGTGCTCGAGGGCTTGCAGCGGCGTGCGGCCGCGCTCGATCTCGGCATCGAGATCGTGCACTTCGGGATTCTCTCCGTGCACGCGCCGCCGGAAGTGCACGCCGCATTCCGCGACGTGGCCAGCGCGCAAGAAGACAAGCAGCGCGAGATCGACATCGCGTTCCGCTACCTGGACGAGACCGTGAACCTGGCGCGCGGGGAAGCGGTGGCGCGCGTGGAGGGGGCGCGAGGGCACGTCGACGGCCGCAGTGCTGCGCGCCGAGGGGGACTCGCAGAGCCTGCGCGAACGGATCGCGGCGTATCGCGCGCGACCGGAAGGGACGCGCACGCGGCTCTATCTGGAGACGATGGAAGAAGTGCTCGCGCGTTCCACGAAGATCGTGCGGCCGGGATGGAAGGGATCGGGCTCCGTCGATCTGTGGATCTCGGGAAAGGGAGGAGCGCCCGTGCCCGCCGAAACCGTCGTGAAGGAAGAAAGGGACGACACTCCATGAGAGATCGCCGTCGCGTCGTGATCGGAATCTTGGCCTTGCTGCTCCTATGGTCGTGCTTCTACACCGTGGATGTCACTCAGACCGCGGTGGTCACGCAGTTCGGGAATCCCGTATCGGTCGTGTTGGAGCCGGGGCTCAAGCTCAAGATTCCGTTCATTCAGCAGGTGCGCAAGTTCGACGCGCGTCTGCAGGTGTTCGAGCCGCCGCAGGGGGAGTACCTCACGCAGGACAAGAAGAACGTGATCGTGTCGTCGTTCGCAGTGTGGCGCATCGCGGATCCGCTGCATTATTTTCGCGCGCTGCCCACGGACGCCGCGGCGCGCAGCCAGCTCACCGACGTGATCTCGTCGGAGCTCGGCGCAAGCTTGGGTTCGGTGCCGTTCGATCAGTTGGTCTCCACGCAGAGCGAGACCCGCCGCCTGAAGGAGATGATCGCGGGCGTGGAAGGCAAGGTGTCCACGCTGGCGCGCGAGAAGTACGGAATCGAAGTCGTGGACTTCGACGTGCGGCGTCTCGCGTTCCCCGATCAGAATCGCCGCAGCGTGTTCGACCGTATGCGAGCGGAGCGCGAGCGCATCGCGCGGCGCTATCGCTCCGAAGGGGAAGAGGAAGCGCGCAAGATTCGCGCGCAGGCGGATCGCGAGGAATCCAGCATTCTCGCCGAGGCGTACAAAGAATCCGAGGTGCTTCGCGGCGAAGGCGAAGCGCAGGCGACGCGAATCTACGGCGAAGCGATCTCCAAGGATCCGCAGTTCTACGAGTTCACCCGCACGCTCGAGGCCTACCGCAAGTTCCTGGACGACAAGACCACGCTGATCCTTCCTTCGGACTCGGAGCTCATGGAGCTCCTGACCCGCGGCCCGAGGTAGCGAGTGCGGATTCTGGCGCGAGCTCTGGAAGATCCGCGATGGGGGCGCGTCCTGCGCGCAGTTCCGCTCGTGGTCGTCGGTCTGTGGCTGCTCAGCGGGTTCTTCGTGGTGCAGCCGGAAGAGACCGCGATCGTGAAGCGTTTCGGGCGCATCGTGAATCGCGCGGTCCCTTCGGGAATGCACTTCCGCTGGCCATGGCCCATCGAATCCACCGAGAAGTTCGAGACCACGACCGTGTACAAGATGGGAATCGGGATGATCACGCGCGATTTCCTGCGCGGCATCCCTTCGCCGGAAGAGCTTTCGCACTGGCTCACCGCCGACACCAACATTCTCTCGATCAAGGTGATGATCCAATACACGGTGGTCGATCTCGCCGCGTATCTCTCACGAGCCGAAGGCGCGCAGTTTCTCATGGCGAAGATTGCCGAGGGCGAGCTCACCGAGATCCTGAGCGGAACCGGCGTGGACGAGGCGCTCACCACGAATCGTCCGGTGATCGCGGAGGAGTTGCGGCGCCGCACGCAAGCGCGCCTGGAGGAGCTGGGGCTCGGGATCGCGGTGAGCTCGGTGCAGCTGCTCTCGGTGGATCCGCCGAGTGAGGTGATGGACGTGTTCCGCGATGTGGCGAATGCGGCGGCGGATCGGGAGCGGATCATGAACGAAGCGAACGGGTACGCGAGCTCCATCGTGCCCAAGGCGCGCGGTGAGGCGCGCTCGGTCGTGGAGCGGGCGCGCGGTGAGCGGGAGGCGCGGATCGCGCAGGCCACGGGTGAGGCGACGCGCTTTTCCGCGGTGCTCGCGGAGTATCGCCGCAATCCGCAGGCGACGAAGCGGCGGCTCTATCTCGAAATGCTGGAAGATGTGCTTCCCCGGGTGGAGCGCTACATCGTCGACGTGGGCGAAGGCGGCGACACGTTCAATCTCAAGATCCTGGACTTGAAAGACGGGAAGGCGACGGTCGAATGAGAAACATGCGCGGGAGCGAAGCGACGCGCCGCCCGATGGGAAAGTCGCGGTGATGGAAGCGACTCCCGTGATGGTGACTGTGGGCACCGTGTTTCTGCTTTCGCTGGCGGGCGGGCTTCTGCCGCTGGTGCGCACGTGGGATCGGCCGACGCTGCGGCTTCTGCTCGCGTTCGGGGCCGGCGTGCTCTTGGCGGCGGCGTTCTTCCACATGATTCCCGAGGCGATTCACGTGCTCGGCGAATCGGTGGGCGCGTGGGTGCTCGGCGGATTCCTTCTCATTTATGTGCTCGAGCGCTTCGTGATGGTGCATCCCTGCGGGGAAGAGAACTGCGAGTTCCACCACATCGGCATTCCCGCGTTCTGTGGGATGACGGTCCACGCGCTCATCGACGGACTGGCGCTCGGTGCCGGTTTCGCGATTCCGGATCTCACCGTGGCGATCACCGCCGCGATCCTGCTGCACAAGCTGCCGTCGGCTGTATCGCTCGCCGGGATCTTGCTGCATTGCAATTACTCGCGAAGCAAGATTGCGGTGTTGATGCTCGCCTTCTCCGCCGCCGCACCGTTGGGCGCGCTGCTCTCGTTCACGATTCTCTCGCAGATGTCGGGCGAGCTCTTGTTGAAGGGGGTTGCCGTGTCGGCCGGCACATTCATCGCCATCGCCACCGCGGACATCCTGCCGCAGATTCATTCGTCGCCCGAGGGTAGATTCAGAAACCTGGCGGCGCTGTTTGCGGGGATTCTAGTGATGACGCTGACGACGCACGGGCACTAGAGCGGATTTCGGAGCAGACACACGTGAGCTCAGCGACGATCGAGGCTCTCAGCGGGCAGGATCATCGGTAGACATCTCTGCGATTGCCGATCTTGATCACCGTGACCGTTTCGGAGGAATCGACGACCTCGTAGAGGACGCGATAGTCCCCCTGGCGGACGCGATAGAGCTCGATCCCCTTGAGTTTCTCGGCACCGGGCGGTCGGGGCTCCGTCGCAAGAGCCTGGACGCGCCGGACCACTCTACGTCGGTCCTTCTGTGGCAGTGATTCGAGTTCTTTGACGGCCGAAGGCTTGATCAGCAGCCTATAGCTTGCCACGGCGACGCAGGTCCTTCAGGACTTTCTCGAGGTCGACGCTCGGCTCCTTCGAGCGGGTCCTGTATGCGGCGAGATCGTCGGCGTCTTCGGCGAGGTTGAGGCGAACCGCCTCATTGACGAGGTCGGAGATGGAGCGATCCGTCTCCGCGGCCTTGAGGCGTAGGGCACGGTGGAGGGCCTCGTCCAGATAGATGGTCGCCCGTCTTGGAGTCGCCATGATCAGGCATGATAACGTC
Source organism: uncultured Gemmatimonadales bacterium (assembly GCA_963725045.1). Classification (GTDB taxonomy): domain Bacteria; phylum ARS69; class ARS69; order ARS69; family ARS69; genus CAVRWY01. The sequence goes on along the minus strand of CAVRWY010000015.1, from coordinate 76,023 downwards.
ATGACGTCATAGCGTCAAGCCTCCCGCGACTCAGGCCTTGCTTGGCCCGGCGAGCTTGCGGTGTTGTTTGAGGGGATTCTATTCCCGAGGTGCCCAAAGTCCACGGCCCGCATCTCGGGCTTCTCTTTGGAATGCCAGAAAATCCTCAAGATATCGAAAGGGGTACCTCGGGTACGCAAATCCGAAGCCCTGACAGATGATCTCGGCATTCACAAACGTGCTGTCTTCGCGAAAGATGTAGGCAAGGGTGCGGCCATAACGATCCTTGCGGGTTTGGTCGTACTCGAGCCGAAGGCGATGGTCGGAGACGAGAAGCGTCGTGAACCGAGTCGCTTCGATCGCGAAGTACTCCACTGGCGTTCCGGGCCGCTTGGACTCCGGCGTGTCGACTCCAATCAAGCGAACGAGTTCATGGCCATTTAGCTCGATCGTGTCTCCATCGATGACTCTCAGGCACGTCCGCCAAAGCGTTGTTCGATCGTGCGATGAGTCGGCAGAAGCGTTCGCGGTCGAAGTGAATGCCGATGAGGTGTCGGCGCAACCGCTGCCGGCGAAGTCGAACGGTTCTCCCAGCGAAAGCAGGGAGGCGAGAACAATCGCGATGAGCAGTGAGGGAATGCGCGAGAGTGTCGGCGGAAAGTGACAATGAGGGAGAAGCCGCATTGAACGAGCGTACACGGATGCATTGAGCGCGGTCAATCTGCGCGATGGATCCTACGATCTGTTCTCTCCTGAAAATGTGAGATGATGCTTCCGGTCGACGAAACGAATGACGGCGACGAGCGACCCGTATGACTCCAACTTGGACATGCCCGAAATGCAAGCGGCGGTTCACGCGAAAGAACCAGCGGCACGCTTGCGGCACCGGGGATCGCGCGAGTGTCCTGCGCAATCGACCGCCAGAGCTCGTCCAGCTCTATGAAGCGCTGGAGAAATTCGCGAAGTCGCTCGGCCCCGTCGAGTTGGTGACGCGCGAGCGCTACGTGCTCTTTCGCACCACTCGCATCTTTGCCGACGCGGTTATGATGTCGAACGCCCTCCGACTCGCGATTCATCTCCCGCGAAAGGCGGCGCACCCGCTGTTCTCGAAAATCGGCTCGGACCGCAAGCATGTGACCCATGTCGCTCAGCTTCGAACGCCGAAGGATCTCGTGGCGATGAAGCCGTTCTTGCGGGAAGCCTACGAATTCTCGATCGAAACGAATCCTTGAGAGGCCCTCGGCCAGTCAAAATGCCGGCCCGAGAAGGGATTGGCGCATGGGTTCGGCGCCGTGTCCTTCTTCTCCGCTGAATTGCGTTCCTCCATGGCAGGGGCGATCCGGCTTTCCGGAGAGCGCCGCCAAGTCTGCAGATCGCAAGCAAGGGGATTCGAAATGCAGAACGTCGGCTTTGCGCGGCAGTGGCTCATCGCGAACACCGTCGCAATGTTGATCGCCTTTCTCATGTACTCACCCATCGCCCATGGCATTACCGGCGGACATGGACGAGATCTCACCCCGGCACAAATCGCGGCGCACTCCCTCGCCTATGCAATCGCCGGGGTGATCGTGGCGACCGCGCAGCGCGGCGTCCTGAACACAATTCGACCGGTGGCGCGATCTCGCATCGCGATCGTCCCGGTGACTTTCATTGCGGCATCCTGGATCGGGACCTACCAAACTGTTGTGCTCCCAGGTTGGGACACCGACATCCTGCTCGGGTTCTTGGTGCTGGGATCGGGAGTCTGGATCGGGAGTGTGCCCACGAAGGGCCACCGCATCGCCGCTCTCATCGCATTGCTGAGCTTCCCGGTCGCCAGTTTGGTCGGCGAGCTCTGCCTGCTTGCCGCGTTCACCATGCTGGGGATCACTCCAGCCTTGCAAACGAGCGAGATTCAGCACAGCGTGTTTTGGATCACAGTGGGTGGAGTTACGGGCATTCTCGGAGGCTGGCTCAGCGGAATGGCACTCGCCCGAATGCTCCCTTCGCATGTCACTCAGGGCGCCGCTCGTCCAGAGTTGCAGCAAGCGCCCGCGCGATGAGAGCCCGGCTCGCGAGCGAGCACTGAACCTGGTGCGGTCCTCGGATCTGGCCCCGACTCAGGCCAGCGAGCGATACGAGATCCTCGACGCGCTCCGCGGCATGGCGCTGCTCGGCATCGTCAGCGCCAACATGATCCTCTACTCCTTGTACATCTACCTGAACGATGCGGCCATGGCCGCGTTGCCCACGCACTCCGCCGACAAGGTGCTCGACTTTCTCGAACTGATGCTGATCGAAGGGAAGTTCTACACGATCTTCTCCGTGCTGTTCGGCGTCGGCTTTTCCATCTTGCTCTCGCGCGCGAGCACGAAGGAAATGGGATTCCATCGATTCTTTCTGAGGCGCGTCTTCTTCCTGTTCCTGATCGGTGCTGCGCACGCCGTTCTCTTCTGGCACGACGACATTCTCGAGTGCTATGCACTCTGCGGTGCGCTGCTTCTTCCCTTCGTCCACGCGCGAAATCGGACGATTCTCGTCGCGGCGGCCGTGGCTCTCCTCGCGCCGATCCCCATCAAGGTGGCCGGCGGAATTCCGGTGGGTCTCCTCACGGATGCGCAGAATGCGCTTTTCGATCGGTTCGGGTTCTCCCGCGACGCGATGATCGACATTTGGACGCGGGGGAGCTACGGCGAGATCATTCGGCTCAATCTGGCCAGGTGGTTCTCACAGGTGTCGTTCCTGATCTCGAGCGGCATGATCTTCAAGATCTACGGCTGTTTTTTGCTCGGGTTCTGGATCGGCCGGAACGAGCTCTACCGGAAGCTCGAGGACCGTCGGCGCATCATCGAACGCATGGCGTTCGCCGGACTCGCGGTCGGATTGCCGCTCAACTACGTCTACGCCGCGACCTTCGACTCCGCGTCGTGGACGGAAACGTTGAGCGGCACGTTCGGAGTTCTGCCACTGAGCTTGGGGTACGTGGGCCTGTTCTGTCTGGCGTGGCTGAGCATCGACGGGCGCAAGCGACTGCTCCTCTTCGCGCCGGTCGGGCGCATGGCGCTCACGAACTACGTGGGGCAGAGCGTTCTCTGCTCGCTGATCTTCCAGGGAACGGGACTCGGGCTCGGGGGTACGATGGGTCCGGCGCTGTACTTGCCGATCGGACTCGCGGTGTACGCACTGCAAGTCGTCGCGAGCCGGCTTTGGCTCGACCGCTTCCGCTTCGGACCCTTGGAGTGGCTGTGGCGGATGCTGACGTACGGAAAGTGGGTTCCGCTGATGAGGCGCGCAGGGGCTTGACCAGCTCGTGCAACTTTTTGAAGCGCTGGAGTCGTTCTCCACGTGGTCGGGCCAAAGGCGATGGCGTCGATCCGGAGAAGCTTCGGAGTGCTATGCGGGCGCCCAGTTTCTCCTTGGATGCGGGGAGCTTCGCCGCTAGGATCGGCCCCGACCGAAGCCTCTGTCCGCGGGGTACGCACCGCCGGCCGTAGATCATCCCCTTGCGGGGCGTAACACAAAATTGGAGGATGGAATTGGCACTGCAGATTGGCGACGTGGCTCCCGACTTCGACGCGGAGACAACCGAAGGCCGTGTTCGCTTCCACGATTGGCTCGGTGGATCCTGGGGCGTGCTCTTCTCGCACCCCAAGGATTTCACGCCGGTGTGCACCACAGAGTTGGGCTACATGGCCCGCCTCAAGCCGGAGTTCGACAAGCGCAACACCAAGATCATCGGCCTCAGCGTCGACCCGGTCGAGAACCACAAGAAGTGGGCGAACGACATCAAGGAGACGCAGGGACACGCGCCGAACTATCCGATGATCGGCGACACCGAGCTAAAGATCTCGAAGGCCTGGGGCATGCTGCCAGCGTCGACCGAAGGAACGTGCGATGGACGGACCGCCGCGGACAATCAGACGGTTCGTAACGTGTTCGTCGTCGGACCCGACAAGAAGATCAAGCTGATCATCGTGTACCCGATGACCACCGGCCGGAATTTCGACGAGGTGCTGCGTGTGATCGACTCGCTGCAGCTCACCGCGGCCCACAAGGTGGCGACGCCGGTCAACTGGAAGCCGGGGGACGACGTCATCATCGCGGGTTCGGTCTCCGACGATGACGCGAAGAAGACCTATCCGCAGGGGTGGAAGTCGCCGCGGCCGTACATCCGCATCGTGCCGCAGCCCGGGCGGTGATTCCGACGGCGAGCACCCCGCCGAACATGTTGGCGGGGTGATCCTCGCCAGGCCGCTGGCGAAAAACTTGTTCCAAATCGGCCGGCCGGTTCGTATCCTCCCGCCTTGGCCGGTGCCCATGCGGTCGCTCAGTGCCCTGCGTCGCGCACCGCTCTTCGAAGGAAGGCCCGAGATAGAAGCGACGCCGCGTCTGCACTCCCTGTTTCGGCATCGGCGCCGGCGTGCTGCTCGCGACGCTCGTTGCCGGCGCAGCCTTCGTAGTCGGGGCGTCCACTGCGAGTGCCCAAGATGCGCCGCCTCCCGCGCCGACGGAAACGCCCGCCGCACCTCCGGCAGCAGCGCCCGCAGCGGCACCCGCCGACACCACCACCACGCTCAAGCCGGAGCAGCTCGAGGCGCTGGTGGCGCCGATCGCGCTCTATCCCGACGACCTTCTCGCCCAAACACTCGCGGCAGCCACGTATCCACTCGAGATCGTGCAGCTGCACCAGTTCCTGCTGAAGCACCCGGAATTGAAAGATAAGCAGCTCGCGGATTCCGTTGCCACGCAGCCGTGGGATCCCAGCATTCAGTCGATGGCTCCAATTCCCGATCTGGTCAAGCGCCTCGCCGAGGACATCCAGTGGACCACGGACTTGGGCAACGCGTTTCTCGCGCAGCAAGACGACGTGATGGACGCGGTGCAGACGATGCGCAAGAAGGCGAAGGACAAGGGCGCGCTCGAGTCCAACGAGCAGCAAAATGTCGAGACGAAGGTGATCGAGGAAAAGACCGTCATCATCGTGGAGTCCAGCAACCCCGAGGTCATCTACGTTCCGTCCTACAGCCCGACGGTCGTCTATGGTCCGCCGCCCTATGCGTACTATCCGTACCCGCCGATCTACTACCCGCCGTACCCGCCGGGAGCAGCGTTCGTTTCGTTCTCGGTTGGCGTGATGTGGGGAGCCGCCATGTGGGGCGGCTCGTGCTGCGGATGCGGCTGGGGCGGAAACAACGCGGTGGTCATCAACAACAACAACAATTTCAACAATATCAACCGCAACACGAACATCAATCGCGGCGACACGACACGGAGCGGCAACCGGGGAGGCGGGGGAAGCGGCAACTGGACTCACAACCCCGAGCATCGCGGCGGTGCGCCGTACGGCGACAAGGGGACCGCGGATAAATTCGGCGGATCCACGCGCGGCCAAGGTGCCGGCGACCGCGCGGCGAACAAAGGCGGCCAGACGAGGCCGGGATCTGGTGGGGCTGGAGTCAGCGACCGCTCGGCGGGTGCGGGACAGTCCAACCGTGCGGGTACGAGCGATCGCTCGGCAGGTGGCGGAAAAGGCGCCGGCGTGAGCGACCGCTCGGCGGGAGCGGGTCAGTCCAACCGTGCGGGCGTGAGCGATCGATCCGCCGGCTCGGCGGGGAGCGATAAAATCGGCAGCCGCGAGGTTCCGAAGCAGTCGTCCTCGGGGCGCTCGTCGAGCGGATTCAGCGGCGGGTCGAGCGGCTACAGCAAGGGGGGCGCAAGCGACAGTCGATCGCGCGGTTCGTCGAGCATGGGGAGTTCCCGCGGTGGCGGTGGTTCGCGCGGCGGCGGTGGGTCTCGCGGTGGCGGCGGACGAGGAGGAGGAGGTCGCCGATGAGCGCACCGGTCATGAGCATCGTGCGGAGTTTGGGTTCGGCTGCCGTTCTGGTGGGACTGCTCGCTGCGTGCGGCGGCGAGAAGGGTGCTTCGACGAAGGAATCCGCTCCTGCCGTTCCTCCGCAGCAGTTCGCCACCGCGGAAGAAGCCGCGTCGGCGCTGATTGCGGCCGCGGAGAAGTTCGATGTCGCTTCGATGAAGACGATCCTGGGCTCGGAAGGCGAGCCGCTGGTGGACTCCGGCGACTCCGTGCAGGATCGCCGCGACGCGAACATGTTCGCGACCCTGGCAAAGATCCAGATGCGCCTCGACTACGATTCCACGAAGACCAGCGCAGTGATCGTGGCGGGATCCGGAGAATGGCCGATGCCGATCCCGCTCGTCTTGCGCGACGGCAAGTGGTCCTTCGATAGCGCCACCGGAGCGGACGAGGTTCTCGCGCGGCGAATCGGCGGCAACGAGCTGGATGCCATCCAAGTTTGCCAAGGCTACGTCGAGGCGCAGCGCGAATACGCACTGACCAAGCACGACGGTGCGCTCGTCCATCAGTACGCGCAGCGCATCGTCAGCACTCCGGGCAAGCAGGACGGCCTGGCCTGGCAGGCCAAAGACGGCACGTGGCAGGGTCCGGTGGGAGAAGGGATCGCGCGCGTCATCGCGGAGGGCTACACGGATCGCTACCAGCCGTACCACGGCTACTATTTCAAGATCCTCAAGGGACAGGGTTCGAACGCACCGATGGGGCAGATGGACTTCGTCGTGGACGGTGCGATGATCGGCGGCTTCGCGTTGGTGGCCGCGCCGGCGGATTACTTCGTGTCCGGCGTGAAGACCTTCGTCGTCGGACACCACGGAATCGTGTTCGAAAAGGACCTCGGCGATTCGACGTTCGCGCTCTTCAATGCGATGGAACGCTACGATCCCGACTCCACCTGGACGGCGCTTCCGGCGATGTAATTGCGATTGCCCCGAGGCGATCCGGTCACATCCCCCGGCAGGACGCAACTTCTCCCGAAGTTCATTCCGTCTTTTCGTGTGATTTGAGGAACGGCCCGGGCGCGCAAGTCTGTCTGACCTGCGTCCTATCCGGCCGGGAGTCGATTCACGAAAGGATCGGACGATGCCTCTCACTCGAATTCGTGCCCTGGCGACCGCCACCGGATGCATCCTCATGCTGCTGCTTTCGGGTTGCTCCCTTGAATCGTTCATCTTCTTGTGCGGTCCGGAGGACACCAAGTGCACGGCCATCATCTACGCGCAGGGCAGTCAGTTTGTAGGCTGTGGCCAACATACCGCGGATGCCAATGGATGTATCTCCGCGGGTGGGTACCCCGAATGCCCTTTGACCACCTTTTGCGGATTCCAACCTTCGGCCCTCTACGAAATTTGCAATTTGTGCACCGACCCGATTCTCGCGGAGTGGCCGGACACCTGGAACGTCTACGGCGCGCAGTGGTTCAGAGCCTTTCCGCCTCCTTTGTCCGGACAAGTGATCATCGAACCGGCCGCGAACTTCGATCTGCCCGAGGGCGTTGGCCCCATCGTCACCGATCCCGGATACTCGCGCGTACGTTCTACGGTTCGATATCGCTGAACATCCCGATCGACACGTATTCGATCCGGATCGATTTCGAGCGCGAGGATCTGACTCCGATGTGCGCCAAAGGTGTCGAGGTGGCGATGGCCACGTTCCAGCCGGGCAATTTCCGATTCATTGCCCCGCTCCCAGGAGAGAGCCTCGATCTAACGAGTTACGCACGCGCCGGACCCCCATGTCCTTTGCATGGAGGGAGCCTCGCCGGTTCGGCCCCTCAGCTGGGGATTGATCAAGAGCGTCTATCGCTGAGTCGGGGAAGCCCTGGGCTCGTGCCCCCGCCGCGTGATATTCTGGCCCGCGATGCAACCCACACGAGCCGCCAGCGCCGCAGTCTTCGCCCTCGCCGCGACTCTCGCGGTCGCCATCCCCGCGCGCTCCGCTCCCGGCCCGGTCTGGGCCGACGAATCGCCGCGCTGCAAGCTCATCGGCGACGCCGCGCTCCTGGACCCGCACGATCCGCTGGTGAACGTGCGCCGCCAGCATGAGCCTGGGCTCGCGCTCGCGGGATCCTTCGACGGCTGCCCGCACAGTTTCGACGTGCTGCACTACGACCTGACGTTCACCAACGTGAACGTCGGCGCGCAGAATCTGACCGGCCACACCATCATCCAGCTCGAGTCCAAGACCAACGGCCTTTCTCAGATCGCGCTCGATTTCAAGCCGAACCTGGTCGTGAGCGCGGTGACGCAGGGCGTGACTCCGCTCGCCTTCACCCACGTCGGCGACGTGCTCACCGTCACGCTGGCGGCGCCGATCAACAACGGCGTCGTCGTCTCCATCGACGTCGCCTACTCCGGCACTCCCTGGCACGAGCCCGGCAACGGCTTCGGCGGGTTCTGGTTCTACGGATTCCCCAACACCGCGTTTTCGATGGGAGTGGGCCTGGTCGCGGATCCGCCGTCCATGGGGCGCACTTGGTTCCCGTGCTACGACCGCCCCTGCGACAAGGCGACCGTGGATCTGCACATCACCACGCCGCTCGCTTCGATGGCGATCGGCAACGGCGCGCTCGCCGACGTGGACACGACCGGCGCGAATCACACCTGGCATTGGTCGCACGACTACCCGACGTCGACGTATCTCATGGCCATGTCGGTGGCGCCCTACAAGGTCTATGCAGACTCCAACGACACCCGCATCACGTACTACCACCATCCGGGCTATCGCAAGGCGGCGGAGGTGAGCTTCCAGTTCGTCGATCAGATGATGGCCGGATACGAGCAGCGCTTCGGGCCCTATCCCTACGAGAAGTTCGCCTACATGACCGCGCCCAAGGGCGACATGGAGCATCAGACCTGCGTGACCCATCTTCTGGGGCTCGTCGACAGCACGAATACCTACGACGGCATCCTCGCCCACGAGCTCACCCACCAATGGTACGGCGACTGCGTGACCTATGGGACCTGGCCGGACGTGTGGCTCTCCGAGGGATTCGCGACGTACGGAGAAGCGGTGTGGAGCGAGGCGAAGAGCGGCATGGCGGCGTATCACACCACCGCGACGCAGATCATGAACCAGGTGATCAACTCCGGCGCGACCGACGGCGTGTACGCGCCCTCGAATCTGTGGGGCGTCGTCGCGTACGAGAAAGGCGCGTCCGTACTGCACATGCTGCGCGGCGTGCTCGACGACGACGCACTCTTCTATCAGGTGCTTCGCGACTACATGAACAACCATCTCTACGGAAATGCGGTGTCGGCGGACTTCGTCGACGACGTGTCCGCCACGGTCGGCGAAGACATGAGCTGGTTCTTCGATCCTTGGCTCTACGGCGACGGCCATCCGCTCTACGAGTACGGCTGGTCGTTCGATCCGATCGGCGGCGGACAGTTCCGCGTCGACGTGATCATTCGTCAGGAGCAGACCGAGGGCACGCTGTTCGACATGCCGGTGGATTTCCGAGTGCTGACCACGGGCGGCCCGCAGAACTTTTCGGCCCGCATCGATCTCGCCGAAGAGACGGTCTCGTTCGTGGTGAACGCGCAGCCCACGGGGCTTCTCGTGGATCCCGATAACTGGATCCTGAACGAGCAGCAGCTGGCGCCGACATCCGCAGACTGGACGCCCGAGGCCGCGGCGCGTCAGGCGCTCGCGCTGGAGGTGCCGCGCCCGAATCCCTTCGGGGAGCGCGCCGAGATCCGCTACTACCTGCCGGCTGCAGGTAACGTGGCCGTGGCCGTATTCGACGTTGCCGGACGCCGCGTCCGCACCTTGCACGACGGTGCATCTTCCGCGGGATCTCGATCCGTGTTCTGGGATCGAAGGACCGATGCGGGAGACAAGGTCGCCGCGGGAACCTACTGGATTCGTCTGGCCGCGCAAAACGAAGTGCGCACGCGATCGGTCGTGGTCCTGGACTAGGCCGGCAATGTCTGCGGCTTCACGCCGCGGACGAGAAGATCGACCTCGCCCACCCTCTCCTCGCCTTTTGAACCCTTGAACATGATCGCCCGAGTCCCGAGCTCGATCTCGTAGGCCGGCGACCGCTGCCCGGAAGAGGTGGCGAAAACCGCATTCGGAGGCTAGGCTCCCCCCGAGCGGGAATGGGTCGTGGAGGTGTGGGATGGTGGTGGGGACGTTCCTCGCGCTTGCGTTGATCGGCGGCTCTTCTGCAGCGTCCTCCACGCCGGCCTCTCTTTCCCCGACCGCACGCTCCTGGGGCAGTGAGCCCCTCCCTGCGCACGAGTCGTTCACTCCCCGCGCCGTGATCCTTTTCCAGGGCTTCGAGGCCGCCGTCCCGCCATCGGGTTGGTCGCGTACCTCCACGGCATCGCCCCCGCACACCTGGCACGCCCGCGTGGACTCCACGCTCGCGCACGAAGGAATCCAGAGCGCGGCCGTCGATTGGGCCGACGTCCCTCAGGACGAGAAGCTCACCTCGCCATCCATCGATCTCTCCGGCGTCACCTCCGGCGACGTTCGCTTGCGCTTCTGGTGGTGGGGGAATCCTTTCTGGGCGGCGAGCGCGGACTTCATCGTCTCCGCGTCCACCGACGGCGCGTCGTGGACCGACGTCTGGCGCATGTCCGACGTCGACGGGAACGGCTTCGCCTGGCATCACACCGATCTCGACGTGGGCTCCTACGCAGGGGGCAATCTGCGCGTGCGCTTCCGTTATGTCGGGACCGAGGGCGCGAATCTGCTGCTCGACGAAGTGGCCGTGGTCTCCGACGAGCCGCCGCCGCCCGTTCCCGCGAACGACGATTGCGCGGGCGCCGTCTCTTCCGCCACGGCGATTCCTTCGGGGCCCTTCGCGCTCGACGCCGACAACACGCTCGCCGGCAACGACTATCCGCTGGCGATGCCGGGAAGCTGCACGGGATACACGCACTCGGGGCGCGATCTGGTGTGGATCGCGGATCTCGCGCAGGGCGAAACGCTGAACGTCACCATGACGACGGTCGGCGGCTGGGACGACACGCTCTTCCTCGTGAGCAGCTGCGCAGATGCGGCGGGCACCTGCGTCGCCGGCGACAATGCCATTCCCGACGGTTCGCATCTCTCGTTCACGCGCACCGCTGCGGGGACAGGGCGCTACTACCTGATTGCTTCGGGCTACGCCGACGGGGGCGGGACGTTTCATCTCGCCGGCAATCTCGGGGTCGGAAGCTCCGTGGAGACAGTGTCGTGGGGCCGCGTGAAGGCGATGTACCGATGAGGTGCGCGGCGGCCATCGGTTGGGGGCTCGCGGCTCTTTGTAGCGCCGGCATCGCCCACGCCTCGCTCACCGTGACGCCGCCCTCGGTCGACTTCGGGCTCGTCCTCGTGGAGAGCTACGCGAGCGACACGCTCTCGCTCGCGAACTCCGGCACGTCTCCGATCGTGCTCGGCGAGATCGCCACGAATCACGCCTGGTTCGACGCCGGCTCGCGCACCGGAGATCCGCGCCCCGGCACCGTGATTTCCGCCGGCGGGTCCGTTCCGCTCATCGTCTCGTTTCATCCGGGAGACGATGTCGCCGCATCGGCGACGCTGGTGATCGCGAGCGACGACCCCGTCGCTCCGGAGATCTCCGTCGCGCTCGCGGGAACGGGCGCATATCCGGCGATCTCAGTGATTCCTTCGTCGTACACGCTGACGCTCACTGCCGGCGACTCCGCGACCCGCACGCTGTTCATTCTGAATCCGGGCGACGTCGCTCTCGACTGGTCGATCGCGTTTGCGCCGCCCGTTCTTCCGCCCACTCCGCGCGGCGGCGACCTCGCCGGCGTCGCGATTCTCTGGGATCGCTCGCACGGACAGCAGGCGTCGAGCTTCTGGTCGACGGTGGTCGGCGATGTCGTCGGCCGGGGCGCCACGCTCACCGAGAGCAACGCGCTCATCACCGCCGAGCTGCTTGCCGCGGTGAACATCGTCTGGTCTCCGGATGCCGGCCAATCGTGGAGCGCTGAAGAGATTCAGGCGCTCGAGGATTTCGTGATGGGCGGTGGCGGGCTGCTTCTCGAAGGGGACAATCCCACGTCGATCCCGGTGTTCAACGCGATCACGAACGCGCTCGGCGCGGGATTCGAGTACGCCACGCACACCGGCGGCCAGGGACTCACCACCACGATCTTTCCGCATCCCACCACCGAGAACGTGATTCGCATCGACGTGGCGCTGCATCAGGCCAAGCTGGCCTCGATCTCGGGCGCAGCGGTGGAGCTGGTGCGCGATCCGGTGGACGCGCCGGTCGCGGTCGCTGCGCGCGTGGGTGCGGGACGCGTGGTCGCATTCGCCGACGAGCTCCTGCAGAACACGGTCACCGGCACCGGCCGCGACAATCGCCTGTTCGGAAATCAAGTCGTGGAGTGGTTGGCCGGATCGTCCTGGATCTCTGCGACTCCGCCGTCGGGAAGCATTGCGGCGGATTCCTCGCGCATCGTTTCGCTGGAGATCGATGCCGAAGAGCTGCCCGCCGGCGTGCATCGCCTCGACGGAACCATTGCATCGAACGATCCGGCGCACCCCGAGATCGTCATTCCGGTCACGCTCACCGTGCTGGGGCGCCCCGATATTGCTGCGACGCCGGAGGCGCTCGGGTTCGGCTCGGTCGTGGTGGCATCGTCGGAAACCGATTCGATCGTGGTGTGGAACGCGGGGGAGGAGCTGCTCACGATCTCCGCGATCAACGTGAGCGGCCCACCGTTCACCACTACCGCCGCGCCCACGTCGCTGGCCCCCGCGGAAACGCTCATGGTCCACGTGACGTTTGCGCCGCTCGCGGTGGGGCCCGCGTCAGCCACGCTCACCATCGCCAGCAACGATCCCGACGAAGCGCAATTTCACGATTCCGCTCTCCGGCTCGGGGCAGACCGATTGTGCGGGCGGGTGTGCGCCGCCGTCGGTGCGTCCGCCGGATATCCCGGCATCGAACGGCGTGCGCGTTGCACTCCCGATCACGATCGCCGGCAGCACGCAGGCGATCGACGCGTTCGGCTTCGATCTCGAATTCGATCCCGACATGCTCGCGTTCGGAGATTCCGCTGCGGCCGGTGATCTCACCGAAGACTTCGTGCTGGTGAGCGCGGAGGAGATCGCGCCGGGGCGCGTCCGCTGTGCAGGCTTCGGATCGAGCGCGATTCCCGCGGGCTCCTCCGGCACGCTGGTGCGCGTGTTCCTGGAAGTGAATTGCGCGGCGTGCATTCCCGGCGACGCGTCCAGTCTCGTGGTGAGCGGCGCGACCGACGATCTCGTTGGAATGAATCTGTGCTGCGGGACGTTCACGTTCTCCACCTGCAGCCGCAACGGCGACGTGAATTCCGACGGCCAGCTTTCTCCGGGGGATGCGCTCTGCGCGATCAAGATCTTCTTGAACGGGCAGATCGTGCCGGCGGAATGCGACGTCTCCGGAGATTGCGAAGCGGCGGCCGGCGACGCGAACTGCGATTCCACGGTGACCGCCGGCGACGCGCTCGCCATCTACGACGCGTACTTGGCGGGCGAAGATCCGTATCCCTGCTTCGCCGCCGGGCGCACGGCGAGCGAGGCGGCGAAGGCGTGGCTCGCGGAAGTGATCGTCGGCGAGGCTGCGAACGCCCCCGGCTCCCTCGAGCTCAGCGCGGGGCCGAGCCCGTCCCGAGGGCCGATCCAGATCGCGTGCCGCGCCGCCCCCGGCGAGCGCCTTCGCATTCGTATCGTGGACGTCGGCGGGCGCGTGGTCCGGACGCTCCACGACGGGGGGGCGCCCGGCGGCGCTTTCCGCGCGGCGTGGGACGGGCGAGCCGACTCCGGGATCGAGGCGTCCGCCGGCATCTACTTCGTGCGAGCGGACGCCGGCTCCCAGTCGCGAACGACGAGGATCGTCCTCCTGCGCTGAGTCTGATACTTTGGAGCGCAGCCTCTCCGATCCCGTTCCGAGGAGCTTTCCTTGCCCGCCGTTTTCCGCCGCGCCACGCCCACTTGCTGGATCGGCCGCGTCCCCGTGGGGTCGTGCCACCCGATCGTCGTCCAGTCGATGACGAACACCGACACCGCCGACGCCGCGTCGACGGCGGAGCAAGTTCTGCTGCTCGCGAACGCCGGCTCGGAGATCGTGCGCGTCACCGTGAATACGCGCGAGGCGGCTGCCGCAGTCGGGGAGATCGCGCGCCGCGTGCACGATACGGGCGCGGACGTTCCCATCGTCGGCGACTTTCATTACAACGGCCACACGCTGCTGCGCGAGTTTCCGGAGTGCGCGCGCACGCTCGCCAAGTATCGAATCAATCCGGGCAACGTCGGCTTCGGCCGCAAGCATGACGACAACTTCGCGCAGCATGATTCGCGCGGCGATCGAGCACGAAAAGCCGGTGCGCATCGGCGTGAATTGGGGCTCGCTCGATCAGGATCTCCTGACGCGGCGGATGGACGAGAACGCGCGCCTCGCGGAGCCGAAGGATGCGCGCGACGTCACCATGGACGCGATCGTGGAGAGCGCGGTGAGCTCCGCGGAGGCCGCGGAAAAGCTGGGCCTCCCGCATGAGCGCATCATTCTCTCGGCGAAGGTGTCCGGTGTGCAGGATCTCGTCGACGTGTACGGACGGCTCGCCGCGCGCACCGATCTCCCGCTGCACGTGGGTCTCACCGAAGCGGGGCTCGGCGCCAAGGGCATCGTGGCGACGACGGCGGGGCTCGCGATTCTCTTGCAGCAGGGGATCGGCGATACGATCCGCGCGTCCCTCACGCCGAAGCCGGGCGGCGACCGTGCGGAGGAAGTGCGCGTGTGCCAGCAGGTGCTGCAATCGCTCGGGCTGCGCGCGTTCGCGCCTCAAGTGGCGGCGTGCCCGGGCTGCGGGCGCACCACGTCCACGCTGTTTCAATCGATGGCCGACGAGATCCAGAAGAACCTGGTCGACAAGATGCCCGAGTGGCGTGCGCGCTATCCCGGCGTGGAAGAGCTGCGTGTGGCGGTCATGGGATGCGTGGTGAACGGCCCCGGCGAATCCAAGCACGCGCACATCGGCATCTCGCTTCCGGGTACGGGCGAGGCGCCGAAAGCGCCGGTGTTCATCGACGGCCGCCACGCGATGACGCTGCAGGGCCCGACGATCGCGGCGGAGTTCTCACGGATTCTAGAAGAGTACGTCGAGAAGCGCTGGGGCGCGGGCGCTTCGCTTCAGCGAACCCGCTAGCGCCGGCCGTCGACCCCGACGTTCCCGTACGGGTGTGACGCACTCCCTGCGCCGCCGCTCTGATAGTTGTATGTCTGCACTGCTCCACGATCGCGCGCATCGTATTGCCTCTGGATCGATCTGCGTCGATTCCCGGGTCATGCTGGGTCGGCCCGTCATGGAATCGTGCGTGGATGCGGAGGGAATCGTCGTCGACCGTGTCGAAGGCTGCGGCGGCCCGGACGTGCTCTGCCACGTGTGGCCGTCGTGCTGCTGAATATTGCCGTTCAAGTCTCGGCGGTACACCTTGCCGTCGCGGCCGGCCACGACGTCGTTCTTCATGTTCGTCGGATGCGCCGCCGCGCGTTCCGTCCAGTCGAGCATTCTCGAACTGCCCTCGATCCGTCACCGCCGCCTTGTGCTGGCCGAGCTCGTACAGGCTGTTGCTTTGCCCGCGGCCGGTCTTGATATCGCCGGAATTGATATTCATCCCGTGGCTCCATCCGGTCCACGGGTTGTAGTTCGGGTGGGATCCCCACGTCGCCTGGCGCGGATAATAATGGTGCGGGCCGATGTACGGCGGATAGCTATAGCCCGTGCCCCAGACGATCGAGCCGTAGTACGGATAGGACCCGGTGTACGCCGGGGTGTATCCCACGTACACGACCTCGGGCGTGGAGTCGTAGACTTCGACGAATTTGACGTTGTAATGAGGATTATCGGGGGGGATGTCCTGAATTTCGATGGGCACCTTGTCCGCCACAGCCCAGGGACCGCTCGGCCCGGACGACGTGAACCAAACACCTTCCTTGCAGCACCAGTAGTCCTCGCCGATCTGGAACACCGCGTCGGGCGAATTCACGGCGTAGGCGATCTGCGTGTTCGCGATGGCCTTGAAGTCGGGATCCCCGTCGTACGTCACCGAGCACTTCGCCGCGTCGCGTTTGATCGCCGCGGTCTCCGGAATCTGCGCGTCCTTCACGGCATCTTCGGCTTGGATCGTTCCCGCGACGAACGCGAGCACGTGGCCCTTCTGCGAAGTCTCGGGGATGGAGGCGAACGCCGCCGGCAGCGCGTCGGAACGGACGTACTCCCACGGTCCATTCCACGACTTTCGCCCGGTACCACCGCCCCGAGAGCACCACGTAGTGATCCTGCGTGGCGACATCGACGAAGAGATCGTCTTCGGAATTTTCGACGTACCGTAAATCCGATCCGGAGAGCGCCGTCAGTTTCGGCGTTCCGTCGATGAAGATCAATTCGGTGGGCTTCGTGGCGACGATGATCTTCGGAACACGGTCGTCTTCTTTTCCTTCCTCGGCGACCGGCGCCTCCTTCGTCCCCTCCGCTTGAAGCTGCTGCTGGTACGCCTCGGTCACCGACGAAGGCGGCGTGGCGTCCTGGCCGTACGGTCCTTCGACCTTTGGCGCCGAGAACCACCGAGTTCCTCCGTTCAGCCAGAACTTGTTTGTCGTCGGGTCCTGCACGAGGAAGAACGGCGTGTTGACGACCTTCTTCAGTTCGGTCTTCCCGAGATCGCGAAGAACTGGCTCTCCCTGGATCGTCACGAGGAACGCAGGTTGATCCTCCACGAGGATCACGGGCGGCGCCGTGGAGAGATTCTCCGCATGCTGGCGCTCGGACGACGAAGTCTCCAGTGAAGCGAGCAAGCGATCGTAGGCGAGATCGATCGA
This sequence comes from uncultured Gemmatimonadales bacterium, assembly GCA_963725045.1. Classification (GTDB taxonomy): domain Bacteria; phylum ARS69; class ARS69; order ARS69; family ARS69; genus CAVRWY01. Next base: position 59,371 of record CAVRWY010000015.1, on the reverse strand, counting down.
CCGATCTTTCAATTCTCGAGTGAGGATTTCGGCGAGCCGCTGCTGCTGCTCGGGTTTCGCGTCCGAGATACTCGCGTCGGTGATCTTCGTCGTGTGGATGTGGCAAAGCCGCGTGTTCTTGTCGATGTCCACCACCGACTCGAACCAGACGACTCCGAACACCGGCTCGGGTTTTCCCTTGGGGGTCACACTGACCGCGGCGCGCCCCGTGAGCGTGTCGTTCTCGAATGCTTCCGGCTGCGGCTGATACATCACGATGCGCCCTTCGGGAGCGTCGATCTCCTTGGGCCACTCCCCGTCTACGGCCTGCGCGGCGCGCGGAGCGAGGGCGAAGGAGAGGAGCGCGCCCACCGCGCCCCAACGAACAGCCGATCGGAATCTCATCAATCGTTTCCTCAGAACAGGGTCGATCCGCAAAGGGCGGATCGGAGGATACGCGCTCGCCGCCCCGCGGGTCGAGTTGTGCCGCTCGGGAAGGAACGCTACGATCTCGAGCGCAACCGGAACGAGGAGGCTTGATGCAAGACTCCACCCCTGACGATTCCGCGGCAACGCGGCCCATCGGCGATTCGGATGCGTTCTTCACGCAGGTCTACGACGAGCTGCGCCGCATCGCTCACGCGCGCATGCGCCGCGAGTCCACCGGGCAAACGCTCCAATCGACGGAGCTGGTCCACGAAGCGTACCTGCGGATTCGCCCGGATGGAGGCGCGGAATGGAACAACCGCGGCCACTTCTTCGCGGCGGCCGCGGAAGCGATGCGGCGCATTCTCATCGAACGCGCGCGCGCGAAGGGACGGGTGAAGCGAGGCGGCGATACGCGCGGCAAGCCCGCCGAGCGACTCGCCCTGGATCTCGAGGAAGTCGCGGCGCTCGCGGACGACCGGGACCCCGAGGCGATTCTCGAGCTCGATCGCGCCATCGAGCGCTTGGGCGAGCGCGACGCGCGCGGCGCGCAGATCGTGAAGCTGCGCTTCTATGCCGGGCTCAACGTCGAGGAAATCGCCGAGACGCTGGAGCTTTCCACGCGCACGGTTCTGCGCGACTGGGCGTTCGCGCGGGCGTGGCTCTACCGGCAGCTCGCCGGAGCTACTTCGCGCTGAGCGCGCGAAGCTCGGCGGGATAATCCGGGCGAGCGCGCAGCGCCGCGAGCTCCGGAGACGCGGCGGCGGCCGCCGGCGGATATCCGCGCTCGAGAGCGCGCTCGAGCAAATCGATCGCACCGTCGGCATCTCCCTTCCGTGCACGCGCCACCGCCCAGAGAAAGTAGGGGTTGGCCAGCTCCCCGGCATTCTCCCCGTCGACGCGGCGATAGATCTCGAGCGCGTTCTGCATCGTCGACTCCGCTTCCGCGTGTCGTCCTTGCAGCGATCGAAGGTAGCCTTGATCCGCGATGCACTCGGCGTAGTAGCCGAGGAGAATGGCATTCGTCGTGTCCATCAAGGCACTCGCTCTCGTGTACAGAGTGTCGGCTTCCGTCAATCTCCCGGTATCGCGGCAGAGATTCGCGTATCCCATGTAAGCGTACGCGACCGCGTGGGGGCGGGACTTGACGGCCTTCTCGAGATTGGGGAGCGCCGCACGATAGATCGAGTCCGCCGTCACCATTGGCCCCGTCGAGCTGGTAGAAGCGCGCGAGGCTGGTCTGGCTCTCCGCCGTGCGGGGATTCTCGGGTCCGTGGATGCGGCTTCTCATCGCCACACACTCGTTCATGCGCTCGATGGCGAGATCGAGGCGTTCCCCGCTCTCGTAGATGCTGCCCAAGGTATACAGAAGCGAGGCCAGCATGAGGTGATCACCGGCATAGGACTTGCGCAGGATCGCAATCGCTTCTTCGTACAACTCGGCGGCTTCCGCCCATTTCTGTTCGAATCTCAGGATGTCTCCGCGCCCCTGCGTGGCTGCGGCGACGTAAGGGTGTTCCGCCGGAAACATCACGCGAGCCAATCGCAGAGCTTCGTCCGAGTGTCGGGTTGCCTCCTCGAAGCGCTCCAGCTTGGCATAGAGACTCGCGAGATTGCGATGGATGACGAGAACCTGTGAGTGGCGCTCCCCATGAGCGGCGATCGCCAGAGAAAGCGCATGCTCGAAGTCCCGTTCCTCTTCTTCCATGTTCCCGCGCTGCGTCGCGATCCCGGCCTTCGTGTTGTAGAACGAGGCCAGAACGGAAGTATCAGGATGAGCTTGCGACTCCACCATGCGAATCGCGATGCGAATCGGTGGAGTCGGCGGCGGCGAAATCGCCTCGGTCGCGAAGCGATCCGCTCTTCTGGTGCAATGCGGACGCCAGATCGACGGAGCTGCTTCCCGAAGTCCGAGACAGGATCTCGATGGAGCGATCGATGGTGCTGTCGACCTCGGCGCTCTTCCCGGCGGAGCGCTGAATTTCGGCGAGCCGAGTGAGCTCGCGGGCGAGCTCCGGCCCCTCCTCGGGGACGGCGCTCCGCGTCGCCTCGACTGCATTCTGCTCCAGCTCCAGCGCTTCCTCGAAGAGTCCGAGCTTTCCGTGTGCGGAAGCGAGCGTGGAGAGAAGCCTGGCGCGCACCAGCGGATCGTCGATCGTATCGCCGTCGATCCGCCGAGCCCCGAGGTCGAGCAGAGTGCGCGCCGTGATCGTCTCCCCGAAGGAGCGATCGGGGGTCGAAGCGTCGAAAAGGTTCACGAGGAAGTCCGCGACTTGTCGCGCGGACTCCGCTTCTCTCTGCGCGACGCGCTCGGAGCGAACGGCGCGGCCGAATCCCACCGCCGCAGCGATCCCGCCAGCGACGATCGAGAGGAGTAACAGCGTCGCGGTGGCCACGCCTACGCGATGGCGGCGCGCGAACTTCCGAATGCGGTACATCGTGGTGGGTGCGCCGGCGAGGACCGGCTCGTTCGCGAGATGGCGACGAACATCGGCCGCAAGCTCGGACGCCGACGCGTAGCGATGCTCGGGATCGCGCTCCAGCGCCTTGCGCGCGATCCATTCCAGCTCGCCGCGCAGCTCGCGCCGCAGCGTTCGCTCGTCGACGGAACGCCGCCGGGCGATCTCGGTGACGTTCGTTCCCGGGTATGCAGTCCCGCCGTCCGTGCGCGCGAGTCGGGCGGTGAGGCTCGGAGGGTCTTCCTCGCGCAGGATGCGCGCCGCCTCGGTGCCCGCCGCCTTCCTCAGGCGCATGCGACCGAACGGCAGCTCACCCGTGAGAAGCTCGTACAAGAGCGCGCCGAGCGAATAGATGTCGGAGCGCGTGTCGATCGGGGCGTCGATTGCGCCGGTCTGCTCGGGACTCATGTAGCCGATGGTTCCCAGAACCACACCTTCGCGTGTCTCGAAGCCGCGATCGTCGTCGCCGCTCGTGGCCTTGACGATGCCGAAGTCGATGATCTTGAGTGCGGGAAGGCCGTCGCGCCGGGCGACCAGGACGTTCGACGGCTTGATGTCGCGGTGGATGACGCCCTTCTGATGCGCGTGATGCACGGCGTCGCACGCCTGGAGGAAAAGCTCCAGCCGCTCGCGGATGCGAAGATGCTCGCCGTCGCAGAACGCGGTGATCGTCGTTCCCGGCACGTACTCCATGGCGAAGTAGGGCCGGCCGTCTTCGGTCTCTCCGGCCTCGAACACTTGCGCGATCCCGGGATGATCCATGAGCGCCAGCGCTTGTCGCTCGGCGCCGAAGCGGGCGATGACCTGCTTCGTGTCCATTCCCGGCTTGATCAGCTTGAGCGCGACGCGGCGGCGAATCGGCTGGCTCTGCTCGGCGAGGTACACGACGCCGAAGCCGCCTTCGCCGAGGACGGAGTCCAACCGATACGGGCCGACGCTCGATCCCACCGCAGCGCCTCCGCCGGAGCGAAGCGGCGCCCCCGAAGTCGTGTCGGACGTCGGGTTCGGATCGGGGGCTTCCAGGAAATGGCCCGCGGTCGCGTCATACATGAGGAGGGAGTCGAGCTCTTCGCGAAGCTCGTCGTCGCCGGGCAGCTCGCGATCGAGGAATCGCTTCCGCTCCGTCTCCGGCATCTCCTGCACGGCGTCGAAGAGATCGCGCAATCGCTGCCACTTCGGGTCGTTCACTTCGAGCGTTCCTTCCGGGAGCTACGGCGCCTTCTCGCGCTCATGGGCGGGCAGTCTACACGAAGCGACGTGGCCGGCCGGTGTGTCGCGACGCTCGCCGAAGGACGGCACGAGGCAGGGGCACAGAGCGCGTCGTGGGACACCCGCGACGAAGGCGGGCGGCGTGTGGCCGCAGGGGTGTACATGATTCGCTTCGAGAACGAAGCGAAGCGGGAGACGACGAAGCTCATCGTTCGTCGCTGACCGGCTGCGGGCAAGGTTGCGGCCGGTGCCGGCCCCGTTCGGTGGGGCCGGCGCACCGCCAGGGCCAGAGGCAGCGCGCCGAAAAATCCGCTGGCAGCCTCTCTCCTCGATCCGCTAGGCTCGAAGTCCTGAGCCTCCTCCGCCCCGGGGGATGCTCGACCCCATCCGCAGCACATGGGTTTGCTGCGGCTTGGTGTCGGCGCCCGGGGAGCACTCGTTCGACCACCGAGAGTGCGGAGGCGCCCATGGGCCGAAAGAGCGAACCCCCGGCCGTCGTTCTCACGAACCACGATTCCCCCAATCACGACGCGCATCCGATCGATTTGCAGGCGCTCCTTCCCGCGCTGCAAGCGATGCGCGATGGGGACTTTTCCGTTCGCCTCCCGGGGGATCGCACCGGCATGGAAGGCAAAGTCGCCGACATGTTCAACGAGATCGCCGCGGCCAACGAGCGGATGGCGCGCGAGCTGAAGCGCGTCGGGAAGATCGTGGGCAAGGAAGGGCGGACCCGCGTTCGCGCGGACTTCGGCCGTGGGACGGGCGCGTGGGGAGAGATGGAAGCGTCGGTCAACGTGCTGATCGACGACCTGCTCTGGCCCACGACGGAAGTGACGCGCGCGATCTCGGCGGTCGCGCAGGGCGATCTCCTGCAGATCATGCGCCTCGACGTGGACGGACGCCCGCTGCAGGGCGAATTCCTGCGCTCCGCCACGATCGTGAACACGATGATCCGCCAGCTCAGCGTGTTCACCGACGAAGTGACTCGCGTGGCCCGCGAAGTCGGCATCGACGGGAAGCTCGGCGGCCAGGCGCAAGTGCGCGAAGTCAGCGGCGTGTGGAAGGAGCTGACCGAGAGCGTCAACTCCATGGCCAGCAACCTCACCGCGCAAGTGCGCAACATCTCCGACGTGACCATCGCCGTCGCCAACGGCGACCTCTCGCGCAAGATCACCGTGGACGTGCGCGGCGAGATCCTCCAGCTCAAGGAAGCCATCAACACGATGGTGGATCAATTGCGCTCGTTCGCTTCGGAAGTGACCCGCGTGGCGCGCGAGGTGGGCACCGACGGGACGTCTCGGCGGGCAGGCCGTGGTGCCCGGCGTCGCCGGCACGTGGAAGGACCTCACCGACAGCGTGAACGCGATGGCCGGGAATCTCACCTCGCAGGTGCGCAACATCGCCGAAGTGACCACCGCGGTGGCCCGCGGCGATCTCTCGCGCAAGATCACCGTGGACGTGCGCGGCGAGATCCTGGAGCTCAAGAACACCATCAACACGATGGTGGACCAACTGAACGCGTTCGCGTCGGAAGTGACCCGTGTGGCGCGCGAAGTGGGAACGGACGGGCGGCTCGGCGGACAGGCCCAGGTGCTCGGCGTGGCCGGCACATGGAAGGACCTCACCGACAGCGTGAACGCGATGGCCGGGAATCTCACCGTCGCAGGTGCGCAACATTGCCGAGGTGACCACGGCGGTGGCCCGCGGCGATCTCTCCAAGAAGATCACCGTGAACGTGAGCGGCGAGATTTTGCTTTTGAAAGAGACCATCAACACGATGGTGGACCAGCTGAACGCGTTCGCTTCGGAAGTGACCCGCGTGGCGCGCGAAGTGGGGACGGAAGGGAAGCTGGGCGGCCAGGCGCAGGTGCCCGGTGTCGCGGGAACGTGGAAGGACCTCACCGACAACGTGAACTCCATGGCCGGAAATCTCACCGGCCAGGTGCGCAACATCGCCGAGGTGTCGACCGCGATCGCCGGCGGCGATCTCTCCAAGAAGATCACCGTGGACGTGCGCGGCGAGATGCTCCAACTGAAGGAGACCATCAACACGATGGTCGATCAGCTGAATGGATTCGCCTCCGAAGTGACCCGCGTGGCGCGTGAAGTGGGGACCGAAGGAAAGCTCGGCGGCGAGGCGCAGGTGCCCGGCGTCGCCGGCACGTGGAAGGACCTCACCGACAACGTGAACTCCATGGCCGGAAATCTCACCGGCCAGGTGCGCAACATCGCCGAAGTGACCACCGCGGTGGCGCGCGGCGATCTCTCGCGCAAGATCACCGTGGACGTGAAGGGCGAGATCCTGGAGCTCAAGAACACCATCAACACGATGGTGGATCAATTGAACGCGTTCGCTTCGGAAGTGACCCGCGTGGCGCGCGAAGTGGGAACGGAAGGGAAGCTCGGCGGCCAAGCGCAGGTGCTCGGCGTCGCCGGCACGTGGAAAGACCTCACCGACAACGTGAACTCCATGGCCGGAAATCTCACCGGCCAAGTGCGCAACATCGCCGAGGTCGCGACCGCGATCGCCGGCGGCGATCTCTCCAAGAAGATCACCGTGGACGTGCGCGGCGAGATTCTCCTGCTGAAAGAGACCATCAACACGATGGTGGATCAGCTGCGCTCCTTCGCTTCGGAAGTGACCCGTGTGGCGCGCGAAGTGGGGACGGACGGACGCCTCGGCGGACAGGCGGTGGTGCCTGGTGTCGCCGGAACCTGGAAGGACCTCACCGACAGCGTGAACGCGATGGCGGGGAATCTCACGTCGCAGGTGCGCAACATCGCCGAAGTGACCACCGCGGTGGCGCGCGGCGATCTCTCACGCAAGATCACCGTGGACGTGCGCGGCGAGATTCTGGAGCTCAAGAACACCATCAACACGATGGTGGACCAATTGAACGCGTTCGCTGCGGAAGTGACCCGCGTGGCGCGCGAAGTGGGAACGGACGGAAGCCTCGGCGGGCAGGCGCAGGTGCCTGGCGTGGCCGGCACGTGGAAGGACCTCACCGACAACGTGAACGTCATGGCCGCGAATCTCACCGAGCAGGTGCGCGGCATCGTGAAGGTCGTGACCGCGGTGGCCACCGGGGATCTGAAGCAGAGCCTCACCGTGAAGGCGAAGGGAGAAGTGGCCGCGCTCGCCGAAACGATCAACAACATGACCGGCACGCTGGCGACGTTCGCGGATCAGGTGACCACGGTCGCGCGCGAAGTGGGCGTGGAGGGGCGCCTCGGCGGGCAGGCCAACGTGCCCGGCACCTCCGGCACGTGGAAGGATCTCACCGGCAACGTGAACATCTTGGCGGCGAACTTGACGACCCAGGTGCGCGCCATCGCCGAAGTGGCGACCGCCGTGACCAAAGGGGATCTCACCCGTTCGATCCAGGTGGAGGCGCGCGGCGAAGTCGCGGAGCTCAAAGACAACATCAACACGATGATCACGAACCTCCGGCTCACCACCGACCGCAACATGGAGCAGGACTGGCTCAAGACGAACCTCGCGCGCTTCACCGGGATGCTCCAGGGCCAGCGCGATCTCGTCACCGTGGGCAAGACGCTGCTCTCCGAGCTCGTGCCTCTCGTCGATGCGCATCAAGGCGTTCTCTATCAATGGAGCCTGGAGGGGGAGCCGCATCTGGACTTGCTCGCCTCCTACGGGAACTCGCGCAACAACGGCTACCCGACGCGGCTCGGCGTGGGGGAGGGTTTCATCGGGCAGTGCGCGCTCGACAAGCGGCGCATCCTGGTCACCGCGGTCCCCGAAGACACGGTGGCGATCGGCTCCGTGCTCATCGAGGCCAGGCCCAAGAGTCTCGTCGTCCTTCCGGTCGTATTCGAAGGAGAGACCAAGGCGGTGATCGGCCTCGCCTCGCTCTCCGAGTTCGCTCCCACGCACCTCGCCTTCCTCGACCAGCTGACCGGGAGCATCGGTATCGTCTTGAACAGCATCGAAGCGACCATGCAGACGGAGCGGCTCCTCCAGCAATCGCAGCAGCTGGCCGCCGAGCTCCAGACGCAGCAGAAGGAGCTGCAGCAGACCAACGATCAGCTCGCGCTCAAGGCGCAGCAGCTCGCCGAGCAGAACGCGGAAGTCGAGCGCAAGAACCAGGAGATCGATCAGGCCCGGCGCGCGGTGGAGGAAAAGGCCGCCGAGCTCGCGCTCACGTCCAAGTACAAGTCCGAGTTCCTCGCGAATATGTCGCACGAGCTGCGCACTCCGCTGAACAGCATCCTGATCCTGGGCCAGCAGCTCGCCGACAACGGCGACGGAAATCTGACCGGGAAGCAGATCGAGTTCGCGCGCACGATTCACGGCGCCGGCTCGGACCTCATGAATCTCATCAGCGACATCCTGGATCTCTCCAAGATCGAGTCGGGGACGGTCACCGTGACCGCCGAGGAGGTGACGTTCGCGGGACTAGTCGAATCGGTGAGCCGGACGTTCCGCCACGAGGCGGAGAATCGCCAGCTCGGTTTCGAGACGCGTATCGATCCGCAAGTGGGCCGCAGCATCGTCACCGACGTGAAGCGTCTCCAGCAGGTGCTGAAGAATCTCCTCTCGAACGCGTTCAAGTTCACTGAGGAGGGCCAGGTGCGGCTGCGCGTGTTCGCGGCGGACGAAGGATGGAATCCGACGCACCCGATCCTGGGGAAGGCGCCGGTCGTGGTCGCGTTCGAGGTGTCGGACAGCGGAATCGGAATTCCCCGCGAGAAGCAGAAGATCATCTTCGAGGCGTTCCAGCAAGCCGACGCGGGAACGAGCCGCAAATACGGCGGGACGGGTCTCGGGCTCGCCATCAGTCGCGAGCTGGCCGGTCTGCTCGGCGGAGAGATCCATCTGCAGAGCACGCCCGGCAGCGGGAGCACGTTCACGCTCTATCTCCCCGGAATCTACGACGGTCCTTCCGTCGACACGGTGGAGCTCGATCGGTCGGTGCCGGAGCCGGCGCCGTTCTTTCCCGCGGTCAAGTCCGTCCATCCCAGTAAAGATCGCATCTCGGACGACCGCGAGATTCTCGAGCCCGGCGATTCCGTGCTCCTCACCGTGGAGGACGACCCGCACTACGCGCGCATCCTGGTCGATCTCGGCCGCGACATGGGGTTCAAGGTTCTCCTGGCTATGCGCGGAGCGGAAGCGCTGGAGCTCGCGCGGCGCTACCACCCCACCGCCGTTTCGCTCGACGTCTTCCTTCCCGACATGCTGGGGTGGACCGTGCTGAGCCAGCTCAAGCAGGATCCCGAGACCCGCCACATTCCCGTTCAGATCGTCACGCTCGACGAGGACCGCCAGCACGGCTTGGCTCGCGGCGCATTCTCGTTCGTGACCAAGCCGCAATCGATGGATGGACTTTCCGCCGCGCTGGGCCGCATCAAGGAGTACGCGTCTCCGCGCACCAAGAGTCTCTTGGTCGTCGAGGACAACGCGGCGGAGCGAATGAGCATCACCGAGCTCCTCGGGCACGACGACGTGGAGATCGCCACCGCCGGGACCGGGGCCGAAGCGATCGAGATGCTGCGGCGCCACTCGTTCGATTGCATGGTCCTCGATCTGCACCTGCCCGACACTTCCGGCTTCGATGTGCTGGAGACGATGCGCGACGCCGATCTGCATCAGGACATGCCGGTCGTGGTGTTCACCGGGAAGTCGCTTTCGCTCGACGAGGACGCGCGTCTACGGGAGCTCGCACGAAGCGTGGTCGTGAAGGGAGTGGAGTCTCCGGAGCGTCTTCTGGACGAGACTTCTTTGTTCCTGCACCGGGTGATCGCCGACCTCCCGCAAGAGAAGCGGCACATGATCGGCCGCTTGCATCACTCCGACGAAGATCTCGTGGGCAAAGCCGTGCTCCTCGTGGACGACGACATCCGCAACATCTTCGCGCTGAGTAGTGTTCTGGAGCGGCGCGGCATGGTGGTGCACACGGCGAGCACCGGAAGCGAGGCCATCACCGCGCTCGACGCCCGTCCGGAGGTCGCGATCGTGCTCATGGACATCATGATGCCGGAGATGGACGGGTACCAGACGATGCAAGCGATTCGCCTGAAGCCGAGACTGCAGAGGCTGCCGATCATCGCCTTGACCGCGAAGGCCATGAAGGGCGATCGCGAAAAGTGTCTCGAAGCCGGAGCTTCCGACTACTTGGCGAAGCCGGTGAACACCGAGCAGCTGCTTTCCTCGCTGCGCATTTGGCTCCACCGGTAGACGGGAGAACGAGTTGACCTCCATCGAGACCCCTCACGATCCGGACAAGGTGAAAATCCTTCTCGTCGACGATCAACCGGGAAAGCTCCTGAGCTACGAGACCATCCTTCGTGATCTGGGCCAGAACCTGATCAAAGCGCGCTCGGGTCGTGAAGCGCTCGAGCACCTCTTGAAGGGCGACATCGGAGTCGTGCTCATGGACGTGTGCATGCCCGAGTTGGATGGATTCGAGCTGGCCGCGATGGTGCGCCAGCATCCCCGATGTCGAAAGACGTCGATCATCTTCGTCTCGGCGATCCACATGTCGGACTTCGACCAGGTGAAAGGCTACGATTTCGGGGCCGTCGACTACGTGTCCGTCCCCGTCGTTCCGGAGATCTTGCGCGCTCGCGTTGCGGTGTTCGTCGAGCTCTATCGCAAAGAGCAGCAGCTGGAGCGATTCAATCGCGATCTGGAGCGGCGTGTGGAGGAGCGGACCGCGGAGCTCGCCGCGTCGAACGAACGTCTGCGCTCCAGTGAAGAGCGGCTGCGCCTCGCGATGATCGGATCGGGAATGGGGACGTGGGACGTCGACCTGGCCACGGACATCGCGCATCTCTCCGAGAGGGCCTTCAAGATGCTGGGGGTCGAGCCCCCCATCGATGGGCTGGCGCCGGTCGAAGCGATCCGACGGTGCATCCATCCGGAAGACCTCCCGTCGGTAGATCGGGCGGTGGATCGGGCGCGAGCCCGCCGCGCAATGTTCTCCGCGGACTATCGCATCGTCCGCGCCGACGACGCCGCGCACCTGTGGGCGTCGGCGTACGGCCGATTTTCCTACGACAACTCCGGAAACGCGGTGCGCTTCGCCGGCGTGCTGTTCGACGTCACCGAGCGCAAGGCCATGGAAGAGCATCTGCGCTCGGCCGACCGCCGCAAGGACGAGTTCCTGGCGGTTCTCGCGCACGAGCTGCGCAATCCGCTGAACCCCATTCGCAGCGCCGCGAGTGTGCTGCGCATGGACGCGTCGACTCCGGAGGAGATTTCTTGGAGCCGCGACGTGATCGATCGTCAGGTGGACCATCTCACCCGGCTCGTCGACGATCTCCTGGACGTGAGCCGGATCACGACCGGGAAGCTCACGCTGCGTCGCGAGCGAACGGCGCTGGCGGACATCGTGCGAAACGCGGTGGAAGCCTGCCGCCCCGTGATCGGGGACCGCGGCCACGAGCTGCACGTGAAACTGCCGGCGTGTCCGGTCTTCGTGGACGCCGACGCGGTGCGTCTCTCTCAAGTGCTGGTCAATCTGCTGAACAACGCCGCGAAATACACCAAGCCGATGGGCCGCATCGGACTTTCGGCGGAGAGCGCCGGAGGCGAGATCGTGATTCGCGTCTCGGACAACGGGAATGGGATCGAGCGGGAGAAGCTGCCGTACCTCTTCGACATGTTCTATCAAGTGCGCGACAACTTCGAGAGCTCGCGCTCCGGGCTCGGGATCGGGCTCACTCTCGTGCGGCAGCTCGTGGAGATGCACGGCGGAAGGGTGGAAGCGCGCAGCGCGGGAGCGGGACGCGGGAGCGAGTTCATCATCCATCTTCCCGATCGAGAATCCGCGGCGCACGCCGACATGCGGCAGACGCCGGTCGTTCGCACCGGTGCCATCCCCCACGAGCTCCCGCGACGCATCCTGGTCGTCGACGACAACCAAGATTCCGCCGAGAGCCTTTCGATCCTCTTGCGGATTCACGGGCACGACGTTCGCAGCGCCTTCGATGGGCATCAAGCGCTCCGCCACGGCGGTGCCTTCCATCCCGAAGTCGTCATTCTGGATCTGGGGATGCCGGTCATGAACGGCTTCGACGTGGCGCGCGCGATCCGGCGAGAGAGTTGGGGGAAGCAGATTCTGTTGGTGGCCCTCACCGGGTGGGGACGCGATGAAGATCGCCGGCGCGTGCGAGAAGCCGGCTTCGACGCCCACCTGACGAAACCGCTGAGCTATCCGGAGCTCAAGAAGCTCGTCGTCGAGACCCCGACGAGCGCGTGACGTTCAGTCGGGATCACCGAACAAGTCGCGCTGCGGAGGCTCCAGAGGGAAGTCCAGCCGGCGGAGAACCTGGTCGGACCATTCGCCGGACGCCCGCGCATCCAGCCGGACCACGTTCACGCCCAGATCGACGATCAGGATCTCGAGGGTCTCGTCGATGCCGCGCTGGAAAGACGCATCCAGGTCTCGAGTTCCGTCGAAGCGCGGGGCTCGCCCGATCGGAATCTTGAACAACACCGAGTAGCTCGAGCACCAATCGCGCACCCAAGCTTCGGTCTCGCTCCGTCGTCCTACCGCGTGCGCCAAGTACGCGTAGTTGTCGAGCACCGAACGATCGCACACCACGATCTCGGCCTTCGCGGCGGCGGCGATCTCGCGCGCGACCTGGGTGTGCAGGATCCAGTGTCTGGGCGTCGAGCGTGGTCTCGCGATTGATCGGGAGCGGACAGTCGCGCGCCACTTCGGTGACCAGCTCCACGCCGCGGTCGAGGCGTTTCAAGCGCGCGGCCAACTCGAACGCGAGCGTGGTCTTGCCGACACCGTGCGTTCCGATCAGCGCGATCTTCATGGAACCCCGCCGCGCGCTCGCGCGGACCCCCGTCGGGTCCGGTTCCCGCGATCAGTCGTAGTACTCGATGCCCAAGTGCGTGATCAGGTCTTCGCCCTTCATCCATGCGCAGCGTGTTCTTCAGCTTCATCGACTGAATGAAGAGATCGTGCTCGGGATAGAGACCCGGCGCGGTCATGCGGGCTCTTGAAGTAGAACGAGCAGCCACTCCTGGATGCCCTTCATGCCCGCGCGCTGCGCGAGGTCCATGAACAGCGCGAGGTCGAGCACGATCGGCGCCGCCAGGATCGAGTCGCGGCACAGGAAGTCGATCTTGATCTGCATCGGGTAGCCGAGCCACCCGAAGATATCGATGTTGTCCCAGCCCTCTTTGTTGTCGCCGCGCGGCGGGTAGTAGTTGATGCGCACGACTTGTGATGCATGTTGCCGTAGAGCGTCGGGATAGAGCTTCGGCTGGAGGATGTGCTCGAGCACGCCGAGCTTGGAGACTTCCTTCGATCTTGAAGCTCTCCGGATCGTCGAGCACTTCGCCGTCGCGATTGCCGAGGATGTTCGTCGAGTACCAGCCCTCGAGGCCGAGCATGCGCGCCTTGAAGCCGGGCGCGAGGATCGTCTTCATCAGCGTCTGGCCGGTCTTGAAGTCCTTGCCGCAGATCGGCACGCCGTTCTTCTTGGCGAGCTCGACCAGCGCGGGGATATCGACGGAGAGATTCGGCGCGCCGTTGGCGTAAGGGACGCCCGACTTGATCGCCGCGTACGCGTAGATCATCGAAGGCGCGATCTCGGGATGATTCTCGCGCAGCCCCTTTTCGAACGCTTCGATCGTTTGGTGGACGTCGCGTCGGTCTGGAGGTAGATCTCCGTCGAGCCGCACCACACCATCACGAGGCGCTCGCAGCCGTTGCTTCTTCTTGAAAGCTGGCGATGTCCTCGATCGAGCGCCTCCGCCTTCTCCATCCTGGGCGCCCTTCTTGACGTTCGGGCCGGAGAGCTTCTTCACGTACTTCTGGTCGAAGACCGCGGACATCGGTCGAATCTTCTCCAGCGCGTCCCTTCAGCTTTCCGAGGAGCTCCTTCTCGAGAACGCCGGCCGTCGAGGCGGCCGTGTACATGTCGTCGTCGAAGATGTCCCAGCCGCCGAAGACGAGATTCGTCGAGCGGGGCGAGCGGCACGAAGTCCTTGATCTTCGGCGTGCGATTGTCGGTGCGCTTGCCGAGGCGAATCGTGCCCATCTGCGTCAGGCTGCCGAACGGCTCCCCGAGACCGGCCTTCACGGCTTCGACGCCGGCGACGAACGTGGTGGCGACGGCTCCCATGCCCGGGAAGAAGGACGCCGAGCTTTCCGGACGCAGGAGGAATATTCGTGGCCATCGAGAACCTCGTCGGTGGGGGATCGGGGATTGCCGCAAGAATCGGGGACGAAGCGTACGTCGCCGTGTCCCATTCGTCCATCCAATGTTAGAGTCCGCAGAATGAGCGAGCAGAACGTGAACGAATCGACGCAAGCGGATGTGCCGGCCGGAGTTTCCGCGGCGTCCGGCGCCGGGGGCGCGGACCGTCTCGCCGGACTGATCATCGGTACGGCCGCCGTGCTCCTGGGGATCGCGACCCTTCGTCCCGCCGCGATCGACGCCCCCGAATCGTGCGCCGCAGGAAGTCGGATTGCCCAAGCTGATCGAGCCCATCGGCGTGCTCGACGAGCCGCCGACGCGCTTCACCTGGACGCCCGGCGGTGACGACGTCGATGCCTCTCAGGTCATCCTCTACGGACGCGACATGCGCAGGCTCTGGGAGACTGGACCATTGGACACGAACGTCGCGACGATCCCGCTGGACGCATACTTGGAAGTCGGCGCGGGGCATGCGTGCTTCTGGCGCGTGCGGGAAGTGCAGCGACGGAAAGGCGCGCGCCTCGTCGCCGTTCGAAGTCTTCGCGTTTCGCCGCGACCTGGAGGGAAGCGTCCGGGAACCGGAGCTGCCCACGCTGCCGGGGCGAGAGCCCTGAGATCTAGAAGTCGGACGCGGAGTCCGAAGGAACGAACGTCTCGGGGGGAAACGCGTCCCTTCTCTTCGATGCGATTCCACTTCGTTTCCGAAACCCAACGATCTCCCATGCGCAGCCGCGCGCGGAACGGGAGCATCACGGCGCCGCGCTCGCCGTGGACTTCGCGATAGTCGCTGAGCTCGGTGACGATCGGGGCGTACGCTTCGTCGCCCGGAGCGTGCGTCGTCACCCGGCGCACGAAGCCCGATTCTTCATCGATGTCGTAGACGATCGCGCGATCCTCCCGCCACGCCCACTGCAGGCGCGTCCATCCCTCGGGGGACGCATCGAGCACCTCCAGCGCCGAACGAGCCTCCCGCGTCAGCACGAACGGTGCGGCCATCGCGGAGTACTGGATGGCGAATGCGATCCTGCATCTCCCGCGTCGCGGGCTTCTGATGGCGCCGGCCACCGCTCCATGCCAGAGATCCGGCCAAGATGCGCGTCTCCATCGCTGCGGAAGTTGCGACTCCCAGCGCATCGACCCGTCGAGAAGGAGCGACACCGTGACGTCGCCGCCGAGGCCGTTGTCCACTTGCACGATTGCGCCGCGCGCATCGAGTCCGGGGAACGCGGCGAGCGCCTCGGCACCGCCGCAGCCGCGCTCCACCGACGCGACCGCCGCGATGACTGCGGCGGCCGGGGGCGCCGCCGTGGCGTTCGTCGAGTCCGCGGGGGAAGGCGGCGGCGGCTCCCACGAGAGTCATGCTTGCCGCACACGCGCCGACGAGTCTCCAGTTCGATCGCATGAATCGAAGGATCGCGCGCCGCGATCGCTTGCGCAAGGGCCCCGGAGGAAGGATGCTCCCGCCATGGCTGAATTTCGCGGATGGGGAGGGGCGGCGCTCGTCACCGGGGCATCGTCCGGGATCGGGCGCGCGCTGGCCCGTGCGCTCGCGGGGCGGGGCATGCCGGTGGTGCTCGCGGCGCGCAGCGAAGAGTCGCTGGCCTCGCTGGCCAAGGAGATCCGCGCCGCAAACGGAGTGCGCGCGGAAGTCGTCGCCGTCGATCTTTCCACGGCGGAGGGTCCGCGGCGTCTGGCCGAGGAGTGCCGGCGCATGGGGCTCGACATCGATCTTCTCGTGAACAACGCGGGCTTCGGAATCTACGGGCGGTTCAACAGCCAGGGACCGGAGCGGGAGTCGGAGCTCGTTCGGTTGAATGTGCAGGCGCCGGTCGAGCTCGCGGCGCGCCTCGTTCCCGACATGATCGCTCGCGGCCACGGCGTGGTGATGAACGTGGCATCGACCGCGGCGTTTCGCCCCGTTCCGTGGATCGGCACGTACGCGGCGTCCAAGGCGCATCTTCTCTCGTGGACGCACGCGCTCGACGCCGAGCTCCAAGGCAGCGGAGTGCGTGCCTGCGTGCTTTGCCCGGGCTCCACGGCGACGAATTTCCATCACGCGTCGGGCGCCGCCGGTAAGCAGAAGAAAAACACGATGGGACAGCAGACATCGGAAGACGTCGCGCGCGAAGCACTCGAAGGTCTGGATCGCGGAAAGCGCGTGATCGTGACCGGGCTCATCAATCGGCTGCACACCGGGGTCGCGCAGTTCGTGCCCGCCGGCCTCGCGACGCTGGATCGCGTTCAGGGTGATGGGACCGGCGCGGCGCTCGCAGGACGCGCGCTGAGGCTCCACGCAGCCGGCAGATCGACGATCCGAAGCACGCGATGGTCGGCGTCGAGCGCGTACACAATCATCACGCGCTCGTCCCCCGGAACGGCGTAATTGAAGTAGCTCGCGACTCCCTGAGAAATGTCGTACGAGCGTCGATACTGGAGATCCCGGGGCAGGGGGTCGGTTTCGTCGTACACCCCTTCCGCTCGGTCCCATCGCGTGGCCAGCTTGGCGCGGAATTCCTCGGGCGGCGCTGGGAGCGGCGCAATCTCCCAGAGCCCCGGGTGGAACATCACCTGGCGTCCCTCCGCGAGAGTGAGAAGCGCAAGTCCGGAGTCGAGCACGGCGACGTACTCGACTTCGTGGCAGACCTGCGTCCATTGTCCGTCGCGCCGCGCGAAGAGGTGCGGCCGCTCTCCGAACAAGTCGGAAACGACCGGATCGCGCTGCCCGCGCCGGGTCCAGTGCTCATCGAGCCGTGGAAGCGCGTCAGCGAGAATCTTGAGCGACGTGGGGCTCGACCCGACCGCGAGCTCGCGGGCGGTCTCGACGCGACGTGCCGTCTCCTCCTCCATCGCGCGCTCCCGGTCCTGATACATCTGCGCGAGCTGCCCTGCTTCGAGCGGGACCACCACCGCTCCACGCTCGGTGCTCTTCCATACGCCATGGACGGTTCCATCCGCCTTCCATCGGAACGGCCCGCTCTCGACCTCGCCGGTGAACGGCTTGCGCGGGACGAATTGGGAAGTCACCACGTCGTAGACCCAATGAAACGTGGTCCACTTTCCGGTGAAGACGGAGAACCACGCCGGGCTCGACGACTCCAGCAGCAGATTGCGCCCGCCCGGATCCCATCCACCCACTCGCACGGCGCGGCCCTTCGGCGTCTTGACCGGGCGATTCTCGAGCGTACTCATGTCGAAGAGGAATGCGCAGCGCTCCGGCTTGCGTCGCGGGAATCGCCCCGGGATCTGGTGCAGGTAGACGAAGTGGAGACCATCCGGGGAAAAGGACTCCGGGGTGACCGGAATCCCGTGATCGAAGAGACGATCGCGCGCGACAAAGTCGCGGGTGGCGAGCTCGGGGAGCAGCGGCACCGGGGCGATCGCCGAGGAGGCCGGGCCCGAGGGCATGGGGGGCGTCGCCCCGGATGCGCCGTGCGCGCCCGCCGCGAAGGCCGCGAGGGTCGCGAACGCGCCGAGCCGGGCGGTCCTCGCGAACGGCATGTTCATCATCCCCGCACGACCACGCTCTCTCCTCCGAGCGAATGATTCTGGGGCAGGCCGGGGCGAGCGGCAACCGGGGAAAGGGAGGGGTGGCGCGCTCGGGTCGTTCCGTCCAGAATGGGGGGCTGCGGGACATGGCCCGGGAGAAGGGAGTGGTCGGGGATGAGGGGACTTCTGGTTCGGTGGATCGTCAATACGATCGCGCTCGCCGTGGCCGCGTACGTCTTCGAAGGCATTTCCTTCCAGGGGATTCCCGCCCTTCTCGTCGCGAGCCTCCTCATGGGGATACTGAACGCGTTCGTCCGGCCGGTGTTGATCTTCCTGACGCTCCCGCTCACCATCGTGACTCTGGGCGGCTTCATTCTCGTGATCAACGCCCTGCTCTTCTGGCTGGTGTCGAACGTGATCGACGGGTTCGAAGTCTCGGGGTTCTGGGCAGCGCTCGGAGGGACGATCTTCATCTCGATCGTGAGCTTCTTCTTGAGCCTCATGATCGGGAACGAGGGGAAGGTCGCGGTCGTGGACTTTCGAGATCGCAAATCCAAGGCCCACGGCTCGCACGACCGGGTCTGAACGCGAAGGATCGTCGTGGCGGAGCAGCTGGCGTTCGGCGGCCCTTTGGTACGTGGTCTTCCTGCTCTCGATCACCGTCCACGAAGCGGCGCACGCTTGGGTTGCGCTCCGGGGCGGAGATCCTACGGCCGCGCACACCGGTCAAGTCACGCTCGATCCGCTTCCACACATTCGGCGCGAGCCGTTCGGGACGGTCCTGATGCCGATTCTCACGTACTTCACGATGGGCTGGATGATGGGTTGGGCGTCCGCGCCCTACGATCCCGTCTGGGCCGAGCGCCATCCGCGCCGCGCCGCCTGGATGGCGCTCGCCGGGCCGATCGCGAACCTGCTGCTCGCTGTGCTGGCGGGAGCTCGCCATGCGCGTCGGGGTTGGAGGCGGGTCTCTTCGGTCGCGCCGGAGCGCTTCGCGTTCTCCGCGATCGTGGATGCGGCGCAGCCCGGATTCGCCGACGCGGTCGCCACGTTCCTCTCCATTCTCTTCGTGCTGAACGCGCTGCTCTTCACGTTCAACCTGCTGCCGCTTCCTCCTCTGGACGGCGCCGCCGCGATCACGCTGCTCTTTCCCGAGAATGCGGCGCGGCGCTTCACTCACTTCCTGCGCGGGCTGCCGATGATCCAGTGGGTCGGGATGCTGGCCGCGTGGCGTGCGTCGGGCATCGTTTTCCCTCCGATTCTGCGCGCCGCGGTCGATCTCGTGTACGGAGGTGCTCTTGGCTAGCTCGACCGTGATCGGCTCGCGCGTGGAGATCGAGCTCGGCGCTCCGTTGCCCGCGCGGCGGACGGAGGCGGAGCTGCGCGACGTGCTCGCCGAGCGGATCCTCGTGTTGGACGGCGCCACCGGTTCGGCACTGCAGCAGCGCCATCTCGAGGCCGAAGACTTCGGCGGGCCGGCCTTGGAAGGCTGCAACGAGAACCTGGTGCTCACGCGCCCCGACGTCGTCGCGGATCTGCACGCGAGCTACTTCGAAGCGGGCGCCGACATGGTGGAGACCAACACGTTCGGAGCCACGCCGATCGTGCTCGCGGAGTACGGACTCGCAGGCCAAGACGCTGCGAGATCAATCGCCGCGCCGCGGAGATCGCGCGCCGGGTGGCCGCGCGCTATGCGACCCCGGAGCGGCCCGCGCTTCGTCGCCGGCTCGATCGGACCCACGACGAAGGCGATCACGGTCACCGGCGGGATCACGTTCGAAGAGCTGATCGCGACGTTTCGCGCGCAGGCGATTGGCTTGATCGAAGGCGGCGTGGACGTCTTGCTCATCGAGACGCAGCAGGACACGCGCAATGTCAAGGCCGCGCTCATCGGCTCGTCGCGAGGCGATGGACGAAGCGCGGCGTGCGCGTTCCGCTCATGGTCTCGTGCACGATCGAGCCGACCGGCACGATGCTCGGCGGACAGGGCGTCGAAGCGTTCTGGACCTCGCGTCTCGCACGTGCCGCTTCTTTCCGTGGGGCTGAACTGCGCCACCGGGCCGGAGTTCATGACCGATCACCTGCGCAGCCTCTCCGCGCTGGCCAAGACGTTCGTGTCCTGCGTGCCCAACGCCGGGCTTCCCAATCCCGACGGCAGCTACTCGGAAACGCCGGCAGAAGATGGCCGACGTGCTCGCGCGCTTCGTCGCCGAAGGCTGGGTCAACATTCTCGGCGGATGCTGCGGGACGACCGCGGCGCACATCGCCGCGTTCGCGCGCCTCGTGCAAGGCGCGAAGCCGCGCAAGCCCGCGCAGTACCGCAAGACGCAGGTCTCGCGGCATCGAGTACCTCGAGGCCAACGAGGACGTGCGCCCGGTGATGGTCGGCGAGCGCACCAACGTGATCGGCTCGCGCAAGTTCAAGCAGCTGATCGAACAGGACAAATTCGAGGAAGCGGCGGAGATCGCGCGGCGCCAAGTGAAGGGCGGCGCGCAGGTCGTCGACGTGAACTTGCAGAATCCGGATCGCGACGAGCTCGCCGACGTGCACCGCTTCTACGAGAAGATCATCCGGCAGGTGAAAGCGCCGATCATGATCGACTCGACCGATGCGGCGTCGATCGAGATCGCGCTCACGTACTGCCAGGGCAAGTCGATCGTCAACTCGATCAACCTCGAGGACGGCGAGGAGCGCTTCGAGCGCGTGTGTCCCTTGATCAAGAAGTTCGGCGCGGCGGTCGTCGTGGGCACGATCGACGAGGATCCCATCCAGGGCATGGGGGTCACGCGCGCGCGCAAGCTGGAGATCGCGCGGCGGAGCTATCCGGCTGCTCACCGAGAAGTACGGGATCGCCGCCGAAGACATCATCTGGGATCCGCTGGTCTTTCCGGTGGGGACCGGGGACATGCAGTACGCGGGATCGCGCGGAAGAAACGATCGACGCGATCCCGCTCTTGAAGGCGGAGTTTCCGGCGCACGAAGACGATTCTCGGCGTGTCCAACGTGAGCTTCGGGCTGCCCACCGCGGGGCGCGAAGTCCTGAACTCCGTGTATCTCTATCTCGCGACGAAGGCGGGGCTCGACTTCGCGATCGTGAACACCGAGAAGCTCGAGCGCTACAATTTGATTCCCGCGGAAGAAGTGCGGCTCGCCGAAGATCTCTTGTTCAATCGCGGCGCGGATCCGATCGCCGCGTTCTCCGCGCACTTTCGCGGACGCGAACGGACGGACGGCGAGAGACGCCGGCGCACTCCGGCACGTTGGACGAGCGGCTCTCCGGCTACATCATCGAGGGGACCAAGGACGGGCTGGTGCAGCGATCTCGAAGCGAAGCGCGCCACAGGTGCGCCGCCGCTCGAGATCATCAACGGCCCGCTGATGGCCGGAATGGCCGAGGTGGGCCGGCTCTTCAACGACAATCAATTGATCGTCGCGGAAGTGCTGCAGAGCGCGGAAGCGATGAAAGCGGCGGTGTCGCACCTCGAGCAGTTCATGGAAAAGGCGGACACGGTGTCCCGCGGGAAGATCCTGCTCGCCACCGTGAAGGGGGACGTGCACGACATCGGCAAGAATCTCGTCGACATCGTGCTGTCCAACAACGGCTACACGGTCGTGAATCTGGGCATCAAGATTCCGCCGGAAGTGCTGATTCAAGGCGGTGCACGCAGCACAGACCCGGACATGATCGGGCTCTCCGGGCTGCTCGTGAAATCGGCGCAGATGATGGTCGTCACCGCGGACGACTCTCGACGCGTGCGGGCGTCTACGTTCCGCTCCTGGTCGGCGGCGCTGCGCTCTCCGAGCAGTTCACGCTGACCAAGATCGCACCGGCGTATCCGGGCCCGGTGTTCTACGCGAAGGACGCGATGGCGGGGCTCGCACTCTGCGATCGCATTCGCGGTGCGGACTCCGCCGCGCTCTTGACCGAGGTGGAAGCGGCGAAGTCGCGCGCGGCGAGCGTCGGCGGAGACCAAGGCGCGTCCGACCGTGGATCCGGGAACGGCGCGCAGCTCGCACGATTCCCGTGCTCGACGAAGTGCCGAAGCCTCCCGATCTCGTGCGGCACGTGGAGCAGAATCGTGCGACCTCGCCAAGCATCTGGCCGTGGATCAACGACCAGTCGCTGTACGGGCGACACCTGGGAGTGCGCGGGCCGCTGGCGCGACGCTCATCGACGAAGGAGACGAGACCGCGAAGAAGCTGCGAGGCGCTGATCCGCGGCATCCAGAGCGAAGCGGAAGCCGGCGCGATGAAGGGGCGCGCGGTGTGGCAATGGTTCCGTGCCGAGTCGGAAGGGAACACGCTGCGCGTGCTCTCACCGCGACGGCGGCACGGTGCTCGAGGAATTCCCGTTCCAGCGGCAGCGCAAGCCGGACGGCGTGTGCATCGCCGACTGGGTCCGCCCGGCGAGCGCGGGACCCGACTATATCGCGCTCTTCGTGACCACCTGCGGCGCGGGAGTGCGCGCCTGGAGCGAGCAATTGAAAAATGCCGGCGTGTACCTGAAGAGCCACGCCATCCAGGCCATCGCGGTGGAAGCTTCGGAGGCATACGCGGAGATGCTCCACGCCGAGCTTCGTGCGCAGTGGGGTTTCCCCGATCCGCCGACCATGACCATGATGGATCGCTACCGCACGCGCTATCGCGGCATCCGCGTCTCGTTCGGTTATCCCGCGTGTCCCGAGCTGGAGATGCAGGAGAAGCTCTGGCGCTTGTTGCGGCCGGAGGAAATCGGCGTGGAGCTCACCGATGGATTCATGATGGATCCGGAAGCATCCGTGTCCGCGCTCGTGTTCCATCATCCGAATGCGGAGTATTTCGGAGTCGGCAACGTCGACGGGGCGCGCGAAGGATGACCGCGCTCACGGCCGCGGCCGTCGTTCTGCTCGTGGTCGTGGTGGTTCTCCTGCTTGTCCTGGTGATGCGTCGTGGAGATCCCGGCGCTCGGCGCGCGCATCGATTCCCTGGAGAAGAACGCCGAGCGTCTGGAGCGCGCGCTCCGCGAGGAGCTGGCGCGCGACGCGCGAGGAGCAGGCGTCGGGCGCCAAGCACTTGCGCGTGGAAGTGAGCGGTGCGCTGGGGGGGCTTCGCGACAGCCACGTGGCCACGCTGTCGGAATTCTCGCGTACGCAGGGCGAGCGCTTCCAAGGATTCTCCGGGGACTTGGGGCGGCTTCTCGTCGCGATCGAGACCAAGCTCGAAGAGATGCGGCGCACCGTCGACGAGCAGCTGCAGAGCACGCTGGAGCGCCGGCTCGCGGAGCAGTTCAATCTGGTGAGCGATCGCCTGGAGCAGGTGCACAAGGGACTCGGCGAAATGCAGGCGCTGGCCATCGGCGTCGGCGACCTGAAACGCGTGCTCACCAACGTGAAGACGCGCGGAGGCTGGGGCGAGGCGCAGCTCGCGAAGCTCTTGGAAGACGCGCTCACCCCCGAGCAATACGCCGTCAACGTGGTCACGCGGCCCGGCTCCACCGAACGCGTGGAGTTCGCGATTCGTCTGCCCGGGCGCGGGCCGGACTCCGAGCCGGTGCTGCTTCCCGTCGATTCGAAATTCCCCAAGGAAGACTACGAGCGTCTGCTCGATGCCACGGAGAACGCGGAGCGCGATCGCATGGAGGCCGCGGGGCGAGCGTTGGAGACCCGGATCAAAGCCGAAGCGACGGCGCTTTCCGAGAAGTACTTGGAGCCGCCGCACACCACCGACTTCGCGATTCTCTTTCTGCCGTCCGAGGGGCTGTATGCCGAAGTGCTGCGGCGTCCCGGCCTCGTCGGCTACTTGCAGCGTGAATGCCGCACCATGGTCGCCGGTCCCACCACGCTCTGGGCAATTCTCTCCAGTTTGCAAATGGGATTCCGCACGCTGGCGATCGAGCGACGCTCCAGCGAAGTGTGGGCTGTACTCGGCGCGGTGAAGTCGGAGTTCGGACGATTCGGCAGCGTCCTCACGAAGGTGAAGCGGAAGCTGGATCTCGCCAGCAACGAGATCGAGCGCGCGTCCACGCGCTCACGCGTCATCGAGCGGAGGCTGCGTGACGTGGAATTGCTTCCGGCGGAGGAGGCGCAGGCGCTCCTCGGAGAAGGCGCGCTGGACTCCGAAAGCGTGGAGCTCGAGCGCGACGATCTCGAGAACGAGCTCGACGCTCCGGAGGGCGACCTCCCCGATCGGGATCTTCCCAGCTCTCCATCGTCGCGCCGTCGGACCGAGCGCGAGCCCGGCCCTCTCGAACGCGAAGTCATGCCGGAGCTTTTCCCCGAAGAACGCAAGTGACCCCGGCCGGATACTCCGGAACTCCTCTCGCGAAGAAGCTCGGCGTGAAGGAGGGCGGCCGCGTGTGGCTGAAGGGCGCCCCGGTGGGATTCGAGAAGACGCTCGAGGGGATGCCGGCGGGAGCCGCGACCGTGCGCACCGCGAAGACCGGCGCCGCCTACGACGTCATCGTGCTGTTCGTGAAGAGTGAGGGCGCTCTCGCGAAGGAATTCAAGCCGATGACGAAGCAGCTCGCGGACCACGGGGGGCTTTGGATCGCGTGGCCGAAGAAAGCCTCGGGCGTCGCCACCGATTTGACGGAAGATGTGGTGCGCGCGATCGGACTCCCGACCGGCCTCGTGGACAATAAAGTGTGCGCGATCGACGAGATCTGGAGCGGGCTTCGTTTCATGCGCCGGCGCGGGAAGAGCTGAGGCGGCGCCCTACTCGATTCGAACCACCTTCCGAGTCTCACGAATTCCGTCCCCTCGGAGTGCGACGAAGTACACCCCTGCACTCGCGGCCCGGCCGGAGAGATTGGTTCCGTTCCATTCGAACGAAAGGGATCTCGGGCCCGGCGTTTCCAAGAGGCGCGCGAAGACACGGGCTCCCCTCGCGTCGAAAATCGAAAGCTCGTAGGTCCCCGTTGCGCCGTGGGGAAGACTCACTTGTACGCGAACGGCGCCGCTGAACGGATTGGGAGTGGGATCGCCGAGTACTCGGAGATCGCTCGAACCGGCGCTCTCCACGGCGACCGCTCCTTCGCGAAGCTTCTGCACTCGGTGATTCCCGAACTCGGCGACATACCAGAGCCCCTGCGGGTCGTAGGCGACGCCGTACGGCGTGTGGAATTGGAGCTCTCCGGTCCCCTGCGATCCCGCGACCAAGACCCCCGTCAGTGTTCCCTCGGTGGTGAACGCGGTGAGTCTGCCTCCGTGGGGATGCTCGAGCCAATCGACCACGACGATCTCGCTCGAACGGTAGGTGAGATGGTGCGGATGCAAGAACTGACCGGGAAGCGAGCCGGGGCTGCCCCATTCCAGCAAGTATTCCCCGAACGCGTCGAACTTCTGGATGTCGTGCCGCTCCACGTCGCTCACGTAGATGTTTCCAGCCTCGTCGGTGGCGATGCCGTGCGGCTTCAGAAACTGGCCGAAGCCCGTTCCGGGAATGCCCCACTGAGTGAGGAAGACACCGTTCTCGGTGAACTTCTGAAGCCGCGTCTGCTCGCGCGACACGACCCACACATCGCCGGCGGAGTCCACGTGGATTCCCCAGGGAGCAGCGAACTGTCCCGGGCCCGTCCCGAAGGAACCCCATTGAAGAACGAACGCGCCGCTCTCCGTGAAGCGTTGGATGCGGTGATTGTTCTTGTCGGTCACATACAGGTCGCCATTTGTCGGGCTGAATTGCAAATGGTCCGGACCCTGGAACTTGCCGGGGCCGCTTCCGGCTCCGCCGAACGACGCCACGAATTTCCCGTCGGGAGTGAAGCGACAGATGCGATTGTTCCAACCGTCCGACACATAGACATGGCCATCGGGAGCGACGGCGATCCCGGTCGGATACGCGAGCTGGCCTGGTCCCTGGCCATACTCGCCCCAATGAGTCACGTAAACGAGCTGCGCACCCGAGGTCCCTGGAGCGAATGCAAACGAAACCAGGGCGGCCGCAAGAGACTTCGACCAAGCGAGCATGATTCATCCTCCACGATCTCATCACGCTCTTGCTTCTCGAGCCGGCGCGATGAGCCCCGCGGGCTCGAGGACCTTAGCTCTTCGAGAGTGGAGAATGCAAATTGCGCATCGCGCGAGATGCGATGCGGCGTTCAGCCGGTGCGGACTCGCTTCGCACGCGCGGGCGTCCGCGACGGGGCGACGAGCTGTGCTTCGCTGCGTGCCTCCTGCTCGATTCTCCCGCACATCAGATCGCACAGGCGGGAGACGTCGTCCCCCGCCAGCGAATAGACCACGTGCAGTCCCTCGCGGCGCCGGGTCACGAATCCGGTGCGATGCAAGACCTGCAAGTGCTTCGAGAGATTCGTTTGGGTGAGACCGGTCTCATCGCCGAGCTCGCCGACCGTGCGCTCGCCGCTGCGAAGCGTGGAGAGCACGAGGAGGCGTGCCGGCTCGGCGAGCGCCTTGAAACGGCCTGCGATGCGCTCCAGGAGCGCCGGAGTCATCGGGAGGTGGCCCACTCCGACACCTCCTTTGCGGCGGGAAGCCCTTCACGGGTCCAGCCCGTGAATCCGCCATCGAGATTCAACACGTTCTCAATGCCGGCCCGTTGCAAGAGACTCGCCGCAATCGCGGAGCGATTGCCCCCCTGACACATGGTGACCCAGGGGCGCGACGGATCGAGCTTCGCCAACTGTTCGGGAAATTCGCCGAGCGGAAGATGCGTCGATCCCGCGACGTGTCCCGCTTCCCACTCGCGCTTCTCGCGAACGTCGAGGAGGATGGCGTCGCCCGATTCAATGAGCGTGGCCGCTTCGCGAGGGCTGATCCGCAAAGTCTGCTCGAGCTCTCCTTCGCGTCGCGGACCACGCTGCGATGGCGCCGGGAGCAAAGACCCCGGACACACGATCGATGCCGATCTTGGCGAGATCCATGGTCAACTCGTCCACGCGCTCCAGCTCGTGCTCCCCGACGAGAAGGTGCACCAGGACATCTTCGGGCAAGAGTGAACCCGCCCACGTCGTGAACGAGCGATTCGCAGGAATGTTGATCGTACCCGGGATGTGCGCGCTGCCGAACTCGGCGGTGGTGCGCACGTCGACGACGATCCCGCCGCTCTCGAGAATCCCGGACATCGCCTCGGGATCCAGAAGCTCCGGAGAAACGCGTGTGCCGAGCATCGGGGGGCCGTCGCGGTTCATGCGCTTCATGCGCGCGAAGTAGCGCGGCGGATCGGGCTGGCCCGACAGCACCTCGCGGATGAACGCCGCTGCGATCGCCCGTTCGAAACGCCCAGCTGGTCAATTTCTCGTAGCCGACCGTCGACTGCGGGATGGCGCCGAGACTCTTCCCACAGGCCGAGCCCGCGCCGTGTCCGGGCCACACCTGCACGTGGTCCGCGAGCTCGCGAAATGTCTTCAAGGAATCGAACAGGCTCGAGGCGCTCGACTCCATGGTCCCCTCGTAGCCGGCGGCCCGCTCCAGGAGATCGGGGCGCCCGACCTCGCCCACGAAGACGAAGTCGCCGGTGAACACGCCGATCGGGTGGTCGCTGGTCGCGCCGTCCGTGACGACGAATGCCAAGTGCTCGGGGGTGTGACCGGGCGTGTGCAAGACGCGCACTTGGATATTGCCGACGCGGATGGTGTGCCCATTCTTCAAGAGGACGGCGCCTGCTTCCTTCGCCCACCCGTATTGCCAATCGGAGCCGCCTTCGCCGGACAAATACACGCGGGCGCCGGTCCGCAGGGCGAGCTCGCGCGTCCCCGACACGAAGTCGGCGTGGATATGCGTCTCCGTCACGTGGGCGATCCGGAGCTTCTCCCGTTGCGCCGCGAGGATGTATTGCTCCACATCGCGATTTGGATCCACGACGAGCGCTTCACCGCATGCCGAACACCCCAGAAGCCAGCTCGTCTGGGCGAGCTTCTCCTCGTCGAAACGCTTCAACAGCACGACGAAACCTCCAAGGCCGGCTCAGTGGCCCGAAGCGAGTGCACGAATGGCAGCGGGGACGTCGCACGCTGCCGGGCGATTGTAGGGAAGCTTGCCGAGCAGGAAGGCCATGCCGCACTTGTCGGTGACCCCGGCGAACACGAGTCCGCATCCGATGAAGAAGGGAACGATCGCAAACGCGGGATCGACGAACGCGGCGAGCGCGGTACCCGATGCGATCAGTGTTCCCGCGAGCATGCGGACCTGCCGTTCCAGGGAGATGCGCGCCGGACCGCGCACCGCGTCGAAGCGTTCGGCCACCCAGGCGCTCATTCCGCCTTCCAGAAACTGGAGGTTCGCCATTCCCTGCGCTCGAAGAATCTCGCCGGCCCGGCGCGACCGGCTTCCCGACTGGCAGACGAGCACGAGCTCCGAGACCACTTGCCGGCGAATCTCCGCCGCATGCCGGTCGAGCTCGTCGAGCGGAAGGTTGTGCGCGCCGTCGATGTGCACGGAGAGGAACTCCCCGGGCGTGCGGACGTCGAGGAGATGGGGGCGTTGAGATCCTCTGAGCCGCTCGCGAAGCTCGGCGGGAGCGATGGTGGGAATCGAGGTTGTCACGGATCGATCTCCGGGTTGGAGATGGGTCTGGAGTATGCCTCCGACATGCCTATATGAGCACATGGGAGAGTAGTCATATCCTCGAGGGGTGTCAAGCGGCGGGCCGAACGAAACCCTGCCGGGCTTTTTCTCACTCGGGCGGCAGCTTGTACCTTTCTCGAAGCGAGGCGAGATACTCGGCCATGGGCTCGAGTCCCATTTCCGCCCGGCGCTGATCCAGATTCGCTTCGTCGGTGACGGGGCGCAGAGTGATTTGTCCCTCCTTCGACCAGCGCTTGGGTTCCGTAGAGCTGAGGCTTTCCTTCGGCGACGAGAACTCGGTCGGTCAACATCGCGACATGTCGGCCCTGCACTTCTCCTTGGGTCCACGCCTCTTGCAATCGCGGCAGCACTTTCTTCTGGAACGACTTGGTGGAGTGCTGCAACAAGAGAAACGCAGCCTCCGCTCCGTCGTCGCCGACGAGACTCTTGCCCGGCCAGCCGCGCTCTTCGACGATGCTCTGGAGGCGAGCCGTGTTCTCGGCGTCGACCCGCTTCATTTCTTCCAGGAGCTCCGGGTTTCTCTTGTCCAAGCCGGCATCGATCAGTTCTTGCCGGATCGACTGCTCGAGGTAACCCATGGTCAACAGTTCTTGGCGAAGCGCTTCGTCGATCTCGATCGGTTTCGAGATCGACTCCGGCACCGTTTCATGGGGTGAAGGCGGCGGCGGAGACGTCGCGCAGGCCGAGAGCGTGGTGAACATCGCTGCGAAAGTGATCTGCACGGCGAGCGCTCCGGGAACTCTCATGGACCGACCAACCCCAACTCCCGCGCCCGTTGCACCACGTCCGGCGCGGCATGCTCCGATCGCGCCGCGATCGCCAGGTGCTCCCGATACTCCGCCGTTCGTCCTTGGGTCTCGTAGAGCTTGGCGAGACTCAAGTGGATCACGTAGGAGTCCGGCTCGGCGGCGAGCGCCTTGCGCCAGTACTTCTCCGCAAGCTGGTCGTGCCCCAGCCATGCGTTCGCCAGCGCCATGTTGTTCAAGCATCGCGACGCATCCGCGCCCGTCGCCCAACCGCGCTCCGACATGATGCGTGAATTCTCCAGGTCGCCCACCATGAGCAGCGCCTCGCCGAGCAGCATGTAGGCCTCGTTGAAGCCGGGATCCCGAGCGAGCACTTCGCGGCAGATGCGAATCGCTTCGTCGAAACGGCCGGCGTTGTGGTGCTCGTCGGCCTGGCGCAGCATTTCGCGCTGGGGGAGGAGCGCTTCGTAGCGATCGAGCTCGGCTTCGGCGAGCGCGTCTTGGTCGGTGCGAGAGTAGTGCTTCACGAGAATCGAGCGGCCGGTCCGGGAGCGCCCCGGATCGAGATCGAGCATGGTGCGGAATCGAGCGACGGCATGGGGCTCGCTGCGCGCTTCGAGGACGCGCGGCGCCAGGGCGGCCAAGCCGAGTGCCGCGGCCAGCGCCACCGTGGTGCGGCCGATCGCGGGCGAAGACGCGGAGCGAAGCGCGGCCAACCCGCAGAGGATCACGAGGGGCACGCCGGCAAATGCGAAGAGGTCCCAATCGCGCGGCATTCCGATCGTGGGATCGATGACGAAGACCGCGAGCCACTGCGGAACGAGAAGAAGCGCGAAGAACGTGCGCACGGACGGAGTCGGCGACACCTGCGCGCGTCCGAGCGCGAAGAGCGCACCGAAGAGCAGAATCCCGGGCACGAGCTGAAACGCCAAGTTCGCGAGGTCGACGAAGTGCCGGGGAGAGAAAAGCGTGACGCCGTCCGCCGTGTACCACGTGCGAGCGAGGGGCAGGAACGCGAGCTGGAGCTTGAGATCGTTTCGCAAGAGGTGCGCGAAGGCGAGGCCCGCCGCGACGACGAGGGCCGCTGCCACCAAGCCGATTCCGATGCGGAGCCTGCGCCCCGCCGCCGAGCTCTTGCGCGCCGCGCCCTCATGCGAGAGAAGAACGTACGCGACCGCGGGGGCCGCCAACGGACCGAAGGCGTGCGCCGCGAACAACGGCAGCGCCGGCGCGAGGATCCAAGCTCGGGAGATCCTTCCCTCCAGCGCGGCGACCCCCGCGAAGCAGGTGGCCGCATTCAATGCGACGAACGGCGCATAGTTCTCCACATAGCCGAAAAAGAGCAGCATGGAACCGCACGTCGCGCACAACGCGAAGAAAAGGGCGGCATCGAGGCGGCGCTCGAACGTCGCGCGCGCGAAGAGTGCGGCCGCAACCAGAAACAACGCGCCCGAGGCGATGGCGACGATTTGATAGGCATGCAGCGCGGCGGCCGGCGCGTCTGCCCCGAGCGCCAGTCGCAGCGGGGGAAGCACGAGGCGCATCAAAGGGGCCGTCCCCTTCACGAATGGTGGATCCGCCGCCAGGATGGAGAGCGACTGATAGCCGTCGCCGAGGAAGTGATAGCGCGCGCGCAGAACCCAGAACAACATCGAGCTCACGGCGGCGAGCAGTGCCGCGGCGAGCGCGAAGCGTGCAGTCGAGGAGGACCGAGCGCCCGCCGCGGTGATCTGGTTCGCGGCCGCGCTCTCTTCGACGAATCGCGAACGGGACGCCATCCCCCGAGGAATGACCCACACGAGAGAGGCCAGCACGGCGCCCAAGATCCAGGGCACGGCGACGCCGCGAAACGCCCACGGGCTCATTCCCCACACGCGAGCTTCCGGATGCAGCGCCGCGGCGACGAAGAGCACGATCGTCGCGAGCATCGCGCCGCGAACGAGCGCCGCGGTCCGGCTCTCCTCGACGCGCGGGCGCTTGCGCTTCAACCCGTTCGAGGCCTTGCGCGGAGCCCGACCGCGCTGCGCACGCGTTCCATGAGCGGATCCGCGGCGGCGCGCGCCTTCCGCGCACCCTGAGCGAGCACATCCTCCAGATCGTCCGGTCGCGCCAGCCAAGCGCGACGCTTCTCGCGCAGCGGCCCGAACTTCGCTTCGATCTTCTCGAGCAGCGCCTTCTTCGCGTCGCCGTAGCCGTATCCGCCCGCCCGATACTTCGCCGCCATTTCCGCGCGCTCGTCGTCGGTCGCGAACAGCGAATACAGCGCGAAGATCGTGGACTTGTCCGGATCCTTCGGCGCTTCCACGGGAGTGGGATCGGTCACGATCGACATGATCTTCTTCTTGAGGTCCTTCGGCTCCTCGAACAGGTCGACCGCATTCCCGTAGCTCTTGGACATCTTCGCGCCGTCGAGCCCCGGCACCACGGCCGAATCGGCCAGAATTGCCGGCTCCGGCACTTTCAAGATTTCGCCCCACTCGTTGTTGAAGCGGATGGCGAGGTCGCGGGCGATCTCCACGTGCTGCTTCTGATCCTTGCCGACGGGAACGAGGTCCGCCGAGTACATGACGATGTCCGCGGCCATGAGCACCGGATAGGCGAAGAGCCCGTGCGTCGCCTCGATGCCGCGCGCCGTCTTGTCCTTGAAGCTGTGCGCGCGCTGCAGGAGTCCGACCGGCGCCACGCAGGAGAGGAACCAGGCCAGCTCGTGGTGCTCGGGGAGGTCGGAGTGATCGAACAGGACGCAGCGCTCGGGGTCGAGCCCCAGCGCCAGGTAGCTGGCCGCGACCTCCACCACGTTGCGGCGGAGCTCGTTGGGGTCATGTTGCGTGGTGAGCGCGTGATAGCTCGCAATGAAAAAGAAACACTCGTGCTGGTCCTGGAACGACAAGAACTGGCGAATCGCCCCGAAGTAGTTCCCGAGATGGAGAGAGCCCGAGGGCTGGATCCCCGAAAGGATGCGCATCCGACCTCCTCACCGCGTGGGCCGCGAACGTTCGCGCCCGACGGAAGCGCGCATTGTACGATGGAATCCCGTCTGCTACGATGCGCGTGAGGCCGTCCTGACAGCTGCTCTTCGAGGGATCACCGTGCGATTGCCCTCCATGCTCCGCGCGAGAGCGCCGGCCCCGCTCTTCGCTTGGCTCCTCGCCTCCCTGCTCGCGGGCGCTCGGCTTCGCCGCTGCGGCGCGCGCCGCGTTCACCGACGTCTCCAACGCGAGCGGCATCGTTCTCGCCGACCATACCTACGGACTCGGCTGGGGAGACTTCGACACCGACGATGATCCCGACCTGCTCGTCGTTCGCCACTTCTATCGACCCATCGTCTATCGCAACAACGGCACGGCGCACTTCAGCTACGTGCACTTCCCGCCGCTGTTCGATCCTTCGGATCATCACGGTCCCTTGATCGCCGACTTCGACGAGGACGGCGACATGGACATCTATCTGACGAGCGGAGCGGACGGAGGCACGGGGACGGTGCCGAAGAAGCTCTACCGCAACGACGGAATGGACTTCGGGTCGATCCTGTTCGCGGACGTGGCCGTGGAATGGGGTCTCGGACGACAATCAGGGCCGGGGCCGCAGCTCTTCGGCGATGGACGTGAACGGCGACGGCGCGCTCGATCTCTTCGTCGCGAAGGGTCCCCGCCCCATTTCGCCGAACTCGCTCTTCATGAACGATGGAACGCAGCACTTCACGGATCAAGCGGCATCCGCCGGGATCGCCGACACGTTCGGGTCGGTCGGTGCGGTCTGGGGGGACTACGACAACGACCGCGACCCCGATCTCCTCATCGGCGGCGAGGAGAGCACGACCTACGAGACCCGGCTGTACCGCAACGACGGCGGCGTCCACTTCACGAACGTCACCGCGCAGGTGCTCCCCGGCATCGAGCGGATCACTTCCGCGGACTGGGGAGACTACGACCGCGACGGCGATCTCGACCTGGCGGTCGGGTACGGCGACGAGGCCTACTTCGACGCCATCAAATGGGACGCCGACACGCTCTCCTTCTTCTTCAACGCTCGCGGGACCGACAACGGCCTGGACGGGTTCGCGGTCGTGCAGACGGGCGATTCCACGACGTACGATCTCTACACCAATGGTTACTATTTGGCGTCGACCATTTACATCGCCGAAGCCGGTTACAATCCCGGCCCTCTCTCTCCGTTCAGCCTGGGATTCGAGAACTACGGTGCGGCGCCCTTCACGCCGGGCGGATCGATCGGAATGTACGTGTGGACGGACAGCCTCTTCGGGTTCTGGCAATTGCGGGGCAATGCGCCTCCCGGGCAGGGGATCACGTTTGCCGGCGTCATGACCACGAACGGCGACATCCAGGATGTGGGAATCACGGAGCTGGAGCCTTACGTCTACGGATCACGCGGGACCCGTCTGTATCGCAACGACGGAGGGACGTTCAGCGACGTGACCGGGGAAACGAACATCGGGGACGTCGCGAACGTGCGCCAAGTCGGGTGGCTGGACTCGGACCTCGACGGCAATCTCGATCTGCTGGTGATGAACAAGGGCGACACGCAGGAGGAGAACCTTCCCGATCTCTTCTATCACAATCAGGGAGATGGAACGTTCGATGAGATCGCTGCGGAAGAGAATCTCCAAGGACCCGAGAAGGGGCTCGGCGACGCGTTCGCGATCGAAGATGCCGATCGCGACGGCGACTGGGACATCGCGCTCCTCTCCGGGGCCGGGCCGCGTTTCTTCTCGCTCCATTCGCCGCATCGCCTTTACCGCAATGACGGCCCCACCGGCAATTCGCTACGCGTCGATTTGGAAGGCACATCCTCGACCAAGGATGGGTATGGCGCCTGGGTGACGTGCGTGTCCGCCACTGCTGGGCGGCAGGTGCACTACGTGACCGGCAACTCCTGGCGTGGCGGGCATCTCCCACTGGAGCCGCTGTTCGGTCTCGGCGCGGACACGCTCTGCGATACGTTGCAAGTGGTGTGGCCGTCCGAAGCGATCACGATCCTCACGAAGGTTCCAGCGGGAAACGTGGTGGTGAACGAGGGCGAGCCCGTCACCGGCGCGCCGCTCGTGGACTCCGTGCAGGCGCTCGCGATTCGCGCGCGCCCGAACCCGGCGCCAGCTGGAGTCGTGTTCGCAATCGCGGGGCGAAGCCGCGGAGCAGGCCGAGCTCTCCATCTACGACACGAGTGGGCGCAAAGTCGCTGGCCAAACGCTCGCGCCCGGCGCAAAGAGCGCGTCGTGGGACGGCACGACGGTGGAAGGAAAGCGCGCCGCGTCGGGAATCTACTTCGCGCGCATTCGCGAAGGAACGCGCAGCGCACTCACGCGGGTGGTTCTGCTCCGCCGCTGAGCCTGACTGTGCCCCGGACTCCCAGTATCTCTCGTCTCGCATACGTTCCTCGGCGCGCCGGCGCCTACGCCAGCTCGACTCGAGACACTGGGAATCCGAGGCACGGATTGCTCCTGCGGCGCGTTCGACGTCTGCTCGCGTAGCGGGCGGCCGGCCCTAGAGCTCGTCGGCGCCCAAATCGAAATTCCGAAAGGCCGAGGGCCGCCGATCCCCGTCGACGTCGTACTTCACGGAGCCGTATTCCGGCCTTCCGACGTAGGAGTCGCCTCGATCGATCGCCGGATTGTCGCCTCCGCCGGGAAGCGGGTCGACGAGATGGAAGTCGCCGCCCGCGAAGTTCTCGAACATCGCCGGCGCTCCCACGTTTTGGCTCCAGTAGTTCCCGCCCACGTTGAGCGTGGTGTAGCTCGGGTCGTTGAGCTGGTCCTCCGAAGTCGGATTACTCCCGGCGGCGTTCAAGTACGGCGGGGTGGAGAGCGAGACGAAGAGATTCCCTTCGAGCCACGACGGATCCGCACCGACGATGCCTTCCACCACGCCGACTCGCTGCCCGGCACCTTGGCCCATCAAAATGTTTCCTCCGATTGCGACCGCTGCTCCTGCCTCCGCGATGCGCACGCAGGCAGCGTTTCGCAGTGCTCCCGACGACGTCACCTCCACGAGGATCGTGTTGAACCCGAGGCGGGCGGTGCCCCGGACTTCGACGCCGGAGCAGGTGTCGTTCGCACGGCCTCCGTCGATGAAGGTGTTCGTCACTTGAAGATCGGAGAGCGCGCTCGAGCGGATGCCGGCGGTGGTCGTATAGAGACGATCACGGCCTCCGCGAATCCGGCTCGCATCGATCACGACCCGGCCGAGACCTTCGACCGAGATCGCCGTTCCCGTCGCGCTGTTGTCGCCCTCGAAGATGCAGCCCTGGAACATCGCTCCGGCATCGGCGACGAGCGCCGCATGAGGACCTCCGTTCGATGCATCGAAGATGAGGTCGAAGTACTGCTGCATGGTCAGCGTGTTGCGCAACACCAGCGGAACTCCGGAGGTGGGGAAGATCCGCGTCGGAAAGTCCGACGGATTCGCGAAAAACGTCGCCGGATCGCGTCCGCCATAGATGGAAACGTCCTTTCCGTCCAAGTCGATCGCCGTGGCGTAGATGCCGTTCGTTGCGATCTTCGAGCCGGTGATGAAGATTGCGCCTCCGCTCCCGACTCGATCGAGCGCTTCGTCGAGTGTCTTGAATGGACTGAGCGGACTGCTTCCGGAGGCGGAATCGGCTCCGCTGGTGCCGTTCACGTAGAGTCCGGGCAGGTATTCCACGTCGACGGTGATCGTCGCGGTCGCGGAGCCGACGGAGTTGTGCACGGTGAGCGTGTAGGTGGTGGCGAATGCCGGACGGATCGTGGCCGACCCATCCGCCGCGGGAGAGACGGTCCCGATTCCGGTGATCGCGGCGGTCTCGGCGTTCGGCGCGGTCCAGAAGAGCTTCGCGAAATCTCCGTGGCGGACAGGCCCGCCGGTGGAGACGACGAACTCCTCGATCGTCGGGGGGACCGGAGCCGGGTCGGGCCCGGTGGGGTCATCCTTCGAGGAGCACCCGGAGAGAGCCAGCACGACCGCGATCGCGGGGATCCATCGAGTTTTCATGGGTTCATCCGCGTCCAGGGGGTGCGCTCGGGCTCCGGCAAAGGCAGGGATCCGCCGAATATACGAAAGACCCTCGACCCCCGCCAGCGGGACGGTCGCGAGGGGCTGCCCTGGGGGGTGTTTCGCCGCGTGCTTCCCGAGTGGTACCATCATGCAACACCTTCGTCTGCCTGACCTTCGCAGTCGCCGAAACACCTCGAGGGACACCGTGCTGCTTTCTCGACGATTCATGACGCTTCCTGCGATCGGTTTGTTCATTTTCGCGGCGGCGCCGTCCTCGGCGCGCGAGCCCGAGGAGATCGCCGAGCTCCTTCGCGATCCTGCGAAGATCCTGCTCCGCAGCGCGGAGTTCGACGTTCGCCAGGGTCCTCCGGCAATTCCGCGAGAATTCACCGGCATCGGCTCGGAACCGAACGAGGCCCGGCACTGGATCGTGCAGGTGCGCGGACCCATGACCGAGTCCGCGCGTCGCCACCTGGAGGCGAATGGCGCGGAGATCCTTTCGTACGTTCCGAACCACGCGTATCTCGTGCGCATGTCGCCCTCCGCGGCGCGCGATTTCGCCGGCGACGATCAGGTGAGCTGGGTCGGTCCGTATCGCGCCGATTACAAGCTCTCTCCGGAGATCGGTACGCGCACGTTCACCGATCCCGATCGCCCCGCGCTTCCTCACGAGCTGCTCCTTCTCTTGTGTGTGTTCGAAGGAGAAAGCGTGAACGACGTCGCCGAAGAGGCGGCGCGGCTCGGCGCCGACGTGCTCGGAGTCAACACCCATCCGCGCACTCCTCGTGTTCAAGTGCGCGTGGATCGCGGGCGGGAGCGCGTGCTCGCGGGCATCGAATCGGTGGAGTGGATCGAGGAGGTCGGCGAGATCACGCTCCGCAACAACGACACGCGATGGGTCGCGCAGTCCAACGTGGAGGACGTGGTGCCGGTGTGGAGCGCGGGCCTTCACGGCGAAGGCCAGGTCATTGGGCACATCGACGGGGGAATCGATCGCAACAGCTGCTATTTCCGCGATCCGCTGGACAACACTCCGGGTCCCGCGCACCGCAAGATCGTGGGCTACCGCGGAAGTTTCTCGGCCGACACGCACGGCACGCACACCGGATGCACCGCCGCCGGGGTCAACGTCAACGGCGATCTGTCCAACGCGGGACTCGCGTACAACAGCAAGGTCTCGCACACCAAGCTCAATCTCATCACCGGCTTCAACAACTCCACGTCGAACCTCTACGCATTTTTGGACTCGGCGAGCGTGCAGGGCGCGGACGTCCATACGAACTCCTGGGGAGACGACGGATTCACCAGCTACACGACGTGGTGCCGCGACATCGACGCATTCTCGCGCGATCGGGAAGAAGACCTCGTGCTGTTCGCGATCACGAATCTCTCATTGTTGAAGACGCCCGAGAATGCCAAGAACTGTCTCGCGGTCGGAGCGACGCGCCAGGCTCCGAGCCAGGATCTGCATGGGAGCGGAGGCTCCGGCCCGACGAACGACGGGCGGCGCAAGCCCGAGGTCTACCTTCCGGGCATCGGCATCATCTCCGCCGCGTCCGGGTCGTGCGGAACCGCAAGCCTTTCCGGCACCTCGATGGCCTGTCCGGCCGCGACCGGCGCTGCCGCGCTGGTGCGCCAGTACTTCGAGGCGGGCTTCTATCCGAACGGGCTCGCCGACTCGGCCACCGCGTTCTCCCCTTCGGGCGCTCTGGTGAAGGCGACGTTGGTGAATGCGTCGCAGGACATGATCTCGGTCACGGACTATCCGTCGAACCGAGAAGGATGGGGACGAATCCTCCTCGACGATGCGCTCTTCTTCGACGGAGACACGCGCACTTCGTTCGTCGTCGACGTACGCAACAATCTGGGTCTTTCGACCGGTGAAGTGGACGAGTACGATGTCGAAGTTCAGAACGGGCAAACGCTGCGCATCACCATGGCGTTCACCGACCAGCCGGCGACCGTGGGAGCGGCGTTCGCACCGATCAACGACATCGATCTGGAGCTGGAAGGTCCCGACGGTCTTTTTCTCGGGAACGTCTTCGCCGCGGGAAGCTCGACCACCGGCGGCACGGCGGACAATCGCAACAACGTGGAGCGCGCTCTCCTTCCCTCCGGAGCCTTCACGGCAGGGACCTGGACGATTCGCGTGCGCGGGACGTCGGTCCCTTCGGGACCCCAGGGATATGCGATTCACGTCTCCGGGCTGGTCGCTCCGGAGACACCGCCGACGGCCGTCGAGCCGACTCTGCTCACGGGCGGCGCCGGCGAGACCCGGCTCGCACAGAATCATCCGAACCCGTTCATGCAATCGACGATGGTGCGGTTCTCCATCGGGAAGTCCGTGAACGCCACCGTGTCGGTCTACGATATCGCCGGCCGGCGCATTCGGACGCTCGCTGCGGGTGCGTTCGATCCGGGCGAGTACCAAGTGAACTGGGACGCTCGGGACGAGCGCGGCGAGCGGGTCTCGGCGGGGATCTACTTCACGCGCCTTCAGGGAACCGGGGTCGATCTGACGCGAAAGATGGTCCTTCTGAAGTAGCGCGGGGGGGGCCGGCCAAAACCGGCGGCTTCGTGTAGAGTATCTGCGCCCAGCCTTCCCCGGTTCGTCTCGAGGAGACTACGCGTGATCTCCAATTCGCGAGGACGATCGCTCGTCTTCTCGGCGTTCGTCGCAGCGTTCACCTGCGCCGCAGGAAGCCCGCTGGCCGCGACGGTCACCGGCGACACCCGGGTCCTCCTCAAGAACGTCACCTACGACGCGAAGACCGGTCCACCGCCGGCGGCCGCCCACGACGACGCTTTCGATGCCGGCGCCGTGGAGTCCTGGATCGTCGTGCTGGCAGCTCCCGCGGACGAGGCCGCTCGCCGCAGGATCGAAGACGCGGGGGCGCGCATCGTCGGGGCGATTCCGGAGAATGCGTACCTGGTCCGGGCGACGGGGGAGATGGTGCAGGTCCTTCGTGCCGATCGGGGCGTGCTGCGCGCCGATCGTTACGAGCCCGCGTGGAAGATCGCCGGCGAGACGGCCGCGGTCGGGGCGGAGCGAACCCTCCTCACCATCGAGGTCTTTCCCGGGGAATCGACCGCAAGCGTGGCCGAGCTGGCGCGCGCGGCCGGCTTCGACGTCGTGCGCACCTGGGACACCGCGCGCGTGCGGCGGGTCGTGGTGCGTGCGCCGTCCGGCGCGGCGCGCTCGCGTGCGATCGAGAGCATCGCCCGGGTCTCCGCGGTGGAATGGATCGAGCCCGCGCACGTCGCGTCCGTGCGCAACGACACCGTGCGCTGGGTCATCCAGTCGAACGTGGTCGACGAGGTCCCGCTCTTCGACCACGGGCTTCTCGGCGCGGGACAGATCGCCGGGCTCATCGACACTGCCGTGTACTTCCCTTCGTGCTGGTTCGCGGATCCGCTCGTCTCCGAACCCGGCCCCACGCACCGCAAGATCGTGGCGTATCACTCCACAATCGGCTTCGGCGCCCACGGGCACGGCACCCATGTCGCGGGAATCCTGGCCGGCGACCGGGAGCCCACCGTGGGCACGCTGATCAACCGGGGCATGGCCCCCAAGGCGCGCTTCTCGTTCACGGATCTGAACGACGTCGAGGGCTCGGGCATGCTGATCTCGAATCTGGACTCGCTGCTCACGCAGTCCCATGGCGACGGCGCGCGCGTCCATTCGAACAGCTGGGGAGATGACAACGTCGGCACGATGTACACGTCCTGGTGCCGCGACATCGACGCGTTCAGCCACGAGAACGAAGAAGACCTGGTGGTCTTCGCGGAAACGAACACAGGGACGGTGAAGACTCCGGAGAACGCGAAGAACTGCGTGGCGGTCGGTGCGGCGGATCGCCCACCGAACCAAGAGAACATCGCCAGCGGCGGAGCCGGACCCACCGGGGACGGGCGCCGCAAGCCCGAACTCTTCGCTCCCGGGATCGGGACCACGTCGGCGGGACTCGGCTCCTGCGAGTCGGCGACGAGCGGCGGCACCAGCATGGCCGCTCCGGCCGTCGCCGGAGCCGCAGTGCTCATCCGCGATTACTTCATGCGCGGGTATTTCCCCACCGGTGCGCCGAATCCGTCGCGCGCCCTTACGCCGAGTGGCTCGCTGCTCAAAGCGATGTTGATCACTTCCGGCGATGACATGGACATGTACAGCGGCTATCCGACGTACGGCGAAGGGTGGGGCCGTATCCTGCTCGACGACGTGCTTCCGTTCGCGGAAGATCCGGAGCGCCTCTGGATCCAGGATGTGCGGCACGCCCACGGACTCTCCACCGGCGGTGTGCACGTCGAGCATTTGCGCGTCGTCGATTCCGAGCAGCGGCTTCGCGTCACGCTGGTGTTCGCCGACGTTCCTGCGGCGCTCGCCGCGGCGAGTGCTCCCGTGAACGACTTGAATCTCGAGGTCGAAGGGCCCGGCGGGCTATTTCTCGGAAACGTGTTCAACGTGCCGTCCGGCGTCTCCGTGACCGGTGGTGCAGCGGATTCCCTGAACAACGTGGAATGCATCGTTCTCGACGCGCCGGCAGCCGGCGACTGGACGGTGCGGGTGCGCGGGCGAGCGGTCCCCGAGGGACCACAAGGCTACGCGGTGGTCGCGACCGGCGGGCTCTTCCACGCGGCTCGATTCGAGATTGCCAATCCGCCGGATCCGGGCGAAATCCGTGGATCTTCTCCCTCTTTGTCAGCAACCCCGAGCCTCTCGGGACCACGGCCGAATCCGTTCCGCAGCGAGACGAAGTTCCGTCTGGCACTTCCCGCCCCAGCCTCCGTGCGCGTCGCAATCTACGACGTGACCGGCCGTCAAGTGCGCCGGCTTCTCGAGCGGCGCGTCGCGGCGGGGGATCGCGATCTCGCGTGGGATGGGAAAGACGACCAAGGACGCGAGGTCCCCGCGGGGATCTATTTCGCGCGTCTCACCGGACCCGGCTTCGATCGTCAGGTGAAGGGCGTGCTGCTCCGCTGATGCGGCGCTCCGACCTGCTCGCCGTTGTCCTTGGCGTGGTCGCCGCCGCCGCCGCCGGGGAGCTCGTGCTCGCGCTCTTCTGGCCGCAGCGTTCCGCGGCGACGATCGGGATGTTCGAATCCGATTCCATCGCCGGATATCGCTTGCGACCCGGGGTCGTGAACGAGATCCGCATGCCGGAGTACCGCACGTCGATCCGCACCGACGCCGAAGGCCGACGCATTCCCGCGGGGGATCGTGCCAAGGATCAACCGGGAGAATCCGCGCATCCCGCCTCCGACTGCCGCAGCCTGATCGCGATCGGGGACTCGTTCACGTTCGGAGTCGGCGTGAATGCCGAAGATGCGTATCCGCTTCGATTGGAGACGCTGCTCGAGGCGCGCACCAATGTTTCGTGGTGCGCGAAGAACGACGGAGTCGGCGGGTACGGACCGCTGCGCAGCGCGCGCCGGCTCGTCGCCACACAAGACGCGTCCGCGCCCGAGATTCTCGTGCACGCGGTTTACGTCGGAAACGATCTGGAGGATTCGAACCCGGCCACTCTCCTCGTGGAGCCGGCGATCCAGGGGGGACGCATGGTCTCCTCGAACGACAAGACGATCGGACAACTGCGCCGCTATTTGCGAACGCACTCCCATCTGTACTCGTTTTTGCGAAGCCGTCTCTACGGGCTCTATCTGGGGACGCCGCTCGCGGAGCGAAGCCAGTATCTGGACCCGATCGGGCTCGCTCAGTGGCCGGAATCGATCGAGCACACCACGTGGCCCGCATGCCGGGATGCGATCCGGACGATCGACGCGTGGGCCAAGGCGCACGGCACGCACTACCTGGTCGTCCTGGTGCCGGCGAAGTATCAAGTTGAGGACGACGCCTGGGCGACGTATCGAAAGCGGTGGAAGCTCACCGAGGACGCGTTCGAGCGCGATCACGCGCAGCGCGTCGTCGGTGCCTTTCTCGAGGCGGAAGGAATCGCCGCCTGCGATCTCCTGCCGTCGTTTCGCGCGCTCGCGGCGGAAGGGGAAGCGCTCTATTATCGCGTCGACAACCACTGGACGGCCGCGGGACATGCACGCGCTGCCCGGCAGATCGCGGACGAGCTGGACGCGCGCGGTTGGACTCGAAACGGATTCGTCGGGGCTCTGGCCGCTCGTCAGCCTTGACCGCATTTGCGAGGTGACCGGTGGCGAGCTTTCCCATTCTGCATGACGCGTTCGATTCGATTCGATTCGGGCGGGTGCTCTTCGCCGAGGTCGCTCCCGAAGAGCCGCCGGCGACGCCGTGCCGCTACTGCCGCCTTCTCGGGAAAGATGCGGTGCCGCCCGCACGAGCGCGCTTCTCGAATCCGGAGTCGTGCGTGCGGGCGATTCTCGACCCCTTGGGATCGGGTGAAGCTCCGGATCGCATCGTGCTCGGCGGTGCCGGAGATCCGCTGCGCGAGATCGGGCTCGCCCCTGTGCTGCGCCGCATCCGCGGGAGCGCGCATTTGGGCGCGGTGCTGCTGACCGACGGCGCGCTGCTTTCCGATCGCGAGATTCGGCGGGAAGCGGGGGAAGCCGACGTGGTCGCGGTCTGGATCCCGGCGCTGGTGGACTCGCGCGAGCCTGTGCGGGGATCGGAAGCGGGCCGGCGCCGCGATGCGTTCGACCGCCTCGTGGCGGGAGCGGCGTCGCTGCGGCGCGAGACTCAAGCGCAGATCGTCATGGAAGTCGGAGTTCGTCCCGGCGAGAACGACGGTGCGGATTCCCTCGATGCATGGCAGCGCGCCTTCGACACGATTCGCCCGCACCGCGTGCAAGTGATTCCCGCGGCGGTTTCCGCGGCGATTGCGGGAGGCCCGCAACCCACATCTCCCGA
The DNA here is from genome assembly GCA_963725045.1 of uncultured Gemmatimonadales bacterium. Taxonomy (GTDB): domain Bacteria; phylum ARS69; class ARS69; order ARS69; family ARS69; genus CAVRWY01. The sequence goes on along the minus strand of CAVRWY010000015.1, from coordinate 16,536 downwards.
AGCGGTCCTGATCGGCGCCTTGGAGCGCGTGCGGGAAGCGCTCGGCCCCAAGGCGGGGGTCGCGCTCGCCGATCCGACTCCGATCGATCGCCGCTGCTACTGCGATCCGCCCCGATAATTCGCGACGATCGCGTCGATTGCTTCTCCGCTGAGCACGGCGTCGGAGCGCTTTGCGGCATCCAGGATCCGCGCGACCAAGGCGTCATCGGCGGGGATCCCGCGCTCTTCGAGACAGTAGACCACGTTCGACTTCCCGCTCATGAACCCGATCTCGATCTTTTGCGCGAGTCCCACCATGGACGCGGGGACACCGGAATAGACGAGATCGGCGAGCCACTCGCTTCCCTTGCGCCGGGCTTTCAGAATCGCCGCGGCGTGCACGCCCGTGGAAGTACGGAACGCGTTCTCGCCGAACACCGGATAGTTCGGCGGAATGGCGACGCCGGTGGCGCGCGCCACGGTCTCCACGTATTCGCGGAGCTTGGAGAGATCGCGCGAGGTGAGTCCTTCGAGCTTCAAATTCACGAGCAGCAGATCCATCGGCACGTTGCCGCAGCGTTCGCCGATGCCGAGCGCGGTCGCGTGAATGCGATCCGCCCCGGCGGCGATCGCCGCCATCGCGTTGGCGATGCCGATCCCGCGATCCATGTGACCGTGCCAATCCACTGCGACGTTCGCGCCCGAGCGCTCCACGATGCCGCGCACGTGGCGGAGCAGCTCGCGCACGCCGATCGGCGTCGCGTGTCCCACGGTGTCGGCGACCACGATGCGCGTCGCTCCCGCATCGATCGCTGCGCCGTAGAGCTGATCCAGCACATGAGGCTCGGCGCGGGTGGTGTCCTCGGTGACGAAGCAGATCGGAATGCCGCGCTCGACTCCGAAACGGATCGCCTCCACGGCGAGCGTCACGATGTGCTCGACCTCCCACCCTTCGGTGAAGCGGCGGATCGCGGAGGAGCCGATGAAGGCGCACGCTTCGATGGGAATTCCGAGCTTGTCGGAGAGCCGCACGACCGGCTCCAGATCCGCGATCACGGTGCGCACGGCGACGTTCGGGGAGATGCGCAGACGCGCGTCCACGATCTCCCGCGCGAGGCGCTCGATGTCGTCCAGCGCGCGCGTCCCCGCTCCGGGGAGACCCAGGTCCGCGGACTCGATCGCCAGGTCCTCCATGAGATGGAGGATGCGGAGCTTGTCCTCGATCGACGGGTCCTTCACCGAGGGAGACTGGAGCCCGTCCCGGAGCGTCTCGTCGCACAGCTGGAAGGAAGGCTTGTGGGGGAAGACGAAGCCGGGCGGCCGGTTCCAGTCGTAGATGAGATCGGACGGATTCGGCTCCATGGGATCTCGCGGTTGGGGGAGAAGGACGCGGCAGTCTACCGGAGCGATCTCGCCCGGTCGAGGGAGAGGCGGTGTCATATTCCGCGAGGATGCGCGAGCGTCGCCAAGGATCGGCGAATCGAGACGCGGCCCTCGCGACACTGCCCGGACGCATCGCGAACGAGGATCAAGGAGCCGCGATCCTGCGTCGAAAACCCCAAGGACGGCACTCGTGCGATCGCCGAGCTCGAACCTGCAGGATCATCGTGCACCTTCGCTTTCGACACGGCGCCCGCGAATCGGCGCTGATCCTGGGCACTCTCTTGGCGCTGGCCGGCTGCGCGGACGGGCCTGGCTCCTCCGAGGCGCAGACCCCGCCACCCCGCATGCCCGTGCGCGGCGGCGAGCTGCACCTCATGCTGGAGTCGCCGGGAACGCTCGATCCTCCGCGCGTCGACGACGTCTACGAGTCGTGCATCTCCAACCAGATCTTCGACGGGCTGCTCGATCTCGATGCCGATCTCCATCCGGTTCCGTGTATCGCCAAGGAATGGACCGTCTCCCGCGACGGGAGGGAGTTCGTGTTCTCGCTGCGCGACGACGTGCGCTTCCACAATGGGCGCACCGTCACCGCACAGGACTTCGTGTACTCGTTCTCCAGGATCGTGGACCCGAAGCTCGCCGACCACGGCATCTCCGGCGAGTTCCTGCGCAAGATCGAAGGGGTCGACGCGTTCTCGAAGGGCCAAGCCAAGGAGATCTCCGGCATCCGCGTCCTCGATGATCGACGTCTCGCGATCACGCTGACGACCCCGTACGCGTCCTTTCTCTCGATCCTGGCGATGGACCAGACGAAGGTCGTTCCGCGCGAGGAAGTGGAACGCTTAGGCGCGGACTTTGCGCGTTTCCCGGTCGGCACGGGGCCCTTCCGTCTCTTGGGCGGCGCGGGGCTTCGCGCCGACACGCTGGTGGTGCTGGAAGCGAACGCCGACTACTTCCGCGGACGACCGCATCTGGATCGCGTGGTCTTTCACGTCACCACCGACTACAACACCGACCGCACCGCCGACGAGCTCCTGAGCGGCAAGCTGACCTTCAGCATCGTGCCCACCGACAAGCTGCAGCGCGTGACGACGGACATGCGTTTTCGTACGGTGCGGCGCACCGAGCTTTCGTTCGCGTTCCTCGGGCTGAATCTGCAGCGTCCGCCGTTCGACGATCCACTCGTCCGGCGTGCGTTCGCGCACGCGGTCGACCTGCAGCGCATCGTCGAGGTGGACCCCACCGGGCGGGCCGTGGCCCCGGGAATTCTCCCGCCGGGGATGTTCGGCTATTCGCCGGAGCATAAAGCGCTGGCGTTCGATCTGAACGAATCGCGACGCCTCCTCGCCCAGGCGGGGCATCCCGGCGGGCGCGGACTCTCCAAGATCGTCTACTGGCAGACGAGTCGCGGTGAGTTGGGGAAGCGTGCCGACGCGGTGATGAAAGAGAACTTCGCGGCCGCGGGATTCCCCGTGGAGTTTCGCTACGTCACTTGGGACGAGTTCGACACGAAATTGATGGCGCACGAGATGCAGTCCTTCGGACTGTCCTGGATCGCGGATCTTCCCGATCCGGACTCGATCCTGGCCTCGCTGTTCGCGTCGCGGGGAACGTTCAACTTCTTCGAGTTCTCGAACAGCACGGTGGATTCTCTGCTGCAGGCCGGCACGGCGCTGCGCGCGTCGAACGACCGCGCGGATCTCTACCGCCGCGCCGAGAAGCTGATTCTGCAAGACGTCGCCGTGGTGCCGCTCTACCACATCACCAACAACTACGCCGTGCGCCGCGACGTGGAGAATCTCGTGGTGACGCCGTTCGGCATCGCCAACCTTCAGCTCGAGACCGTGTGGCTGGACCCCGCCGGGGCCGCACCGGAGATTCCTTGATGCGCTTCCCGGTGCGCATGCCGGAGTCGCTCCGGTCCCGGTTCATGCTCTCCGTGGGGCTCGTGCTCGTCATTCTCATGGCCATCGTCACCGTGGCCGTGAACGACCGGCTGGAGAGACTGCTCCTGCGCGAGACGACGGCGCGCGGACTCGCGGTGGCGCACTCGATCGGTGCGTCCACCACGAACGCGCTCTTGAACTACGACTACGTTTCGCTGAATCAAGTGGCGCAGAAAGCGGTGCAGGAATCGGGGATCGCCTACGTGGTGATCCTGGACAAGGAGAAGAAGGTCGCGGCCCACACCGATCGCCCCGAGCTGGTGGGGATGGAGAGCGTGGACGGCGTGGGACGGCGCGCGGCTGCGTCGAGCAAGCCGCTGGTGCAGAGCACGATGCTGCGACGGCCCGGAAGTGCCGTGCCGGCGCTCGACGTCGCCGATCCCGTGTTCCTCGACGGCAACAGCGTGCAGTGGGGGACCGTGCGCGTCGGCGTCGACCTGGAGCCGATGGTGCGCGAGCTCACCCGCGTGCGGCTCATCCTTCTCGCGATCGGGCTCGCCGGCATCGCCGTCGCGCTCCTGATCGCCGATCTCATCTCCCGGCGGATCGTCTCCTCCATCGACGATCTGGTGCACGGAACCATCGCCGTCTCGGAAGGCAATCTCGACCATCGCATCGGCATCGACACCGGCGACGAGATCGCCACGCTCGCCAAACATTTCAATCGCATGACCGCGCAGGTGAAACAGAAGCAGGACGAGATCGCGATTGCCAAGAAGGAGCTCGAGGTCCTGAACTCGACGCTGGAGGACAAGGTCACCAAGCGGACGCAGGAATTTCTCGCCTCCGAAGAAAAGTATCGAATCCTGGTGGAGAACTCGCCGGATCCGATCTTGATCGTACAGGGGGAGCTGGTGCGCTTCGTGAATCCCGCGTTCGGGCGCGTGTTCGGACACAACGTGGGGGGACTCTTGCGCGACGGCTTTCCGGTGGGGGATCTCTTCGCTCCGGAGGATCGCGCCAGCGCGTGCGAGCGGATCGCCTCGATTCTCGAGGGCGGCACGGCGGAAGTCACCGAAGTGCGCGGTGTCTCCAAGAGCGGGAAGGAGCGGCTCTTCGAGATGTGGGGAATGCGCATCTCCTATCTCGGCGGGCCTGCGGTCGAAGTCATCCTGCACGACACCACGGAGACGAAGGAGCTGCACAATCAGCTCGTGCAGCACGAGAAGCTGCGCGCGCTGGGGCAGCTCGCCGGCGGCGTCGCGCACGACTTCAACAACACGCTGGGCATCATTCTGGGACGCGCGCAGCTCTTGCAGCGCGTGGTGAAGGACGAGCAGATCCTGCGCGGGCTGCGCACCATCGAGAAGGCTGCGTTCGACGGGGGAGAAACCGTGCGCCGCATCCAGGACTTCGCGCGGGCGCGCACCGGGCGCGACTTCTCCGACGTGGACGTGAACGCGATCCTGGAGGACTCGGTCGAGATCACGCGTACCCGATGGAAGGACGACGCCGAGCTGCGCAACGTCAAGATCGACGTGGAAGTGAAGCCGGGGCATGTCGCCAACATCAAGGGGAACGCGTCGGAGCTGCGCGAGGTCACCACGAATCTCATCTTCAATGCCGTGGACGCAATGCCGCACGGCGGCCGCATTCGCATGGAGAGCCGGATGGACGGCGCCGACGTGATCATCGAGGTGCGCGACACGGGGAAGGGGATGAGCGAGGAAGTCCGGGCGCGCGTGTTCGATCCGTTCTTCACGACGAAGGGCACGGCCGGAATGGGGCTCGGTCTCTCCGTCGTCTACGGCATCGTGGAGCGGCACGCGGGAGTGATCGCCGTGGAATCCGAGCCCGGTCGCGGCACGATGTTCGCCATCCGAATTCCATCCGCCGAACCCAATGGCAGCGCCCCCCTGGAGGAGACGAAGCTCATGACACCACGATCCGCGAAGATCTTGGTCATCGACGACGAGGTCGACATCTTGGACCTCGTCTCCGACATTCTGGTCGAGAACGGCTACGACGTGCGCATCGCGAAAAACGGCCCGGACGGGATCGGCATGTTCGATCAGAAGCGGGCCGACTTGCTCTTGTGCGATCTCGGCATGCGCGAGATGTCCGGCTGGGAAGTGGTCACCGCGCTACGGGCGCGCGACCCGCATCTCGCCGTCATTCTGCTCACCGGCTGGGGGGCGACGCTTCCCGAGGAGAAAGTGCGCGAATATCGTATCAACGCCGTGCTCTCCAAGCCCTTTGAGATGACCAAGCTCTTGCAAACCGTCGCCGAAGTGCTCGACGGGAAGAGCGAGAAGGCGACCGTCTCGTAAAAACGACCGCCACCTCCCTCCGGCTTTCCTTCCGCTATCGAACCAGCGTGATCCTGCTCACCTCGGCGGCACGCCCTGTCGCTTCCAGCCGCACGAAGTAGACGCCGGGCGCCACGAGGGCCCCTGCATCGTCGCGGCCTTCCCAAAATGCTTCCCGTTCATCCGAAGAGTCCACGGCAGGCGCCGCCAATGTGCGAATGCGCCGCCCCGCCACGTCGTGGATCGTGAGCTTCACGGGTGCGTTCGCGGGTGCTGCGAACACGAGTCGGGTGCCCTCGTTCCTCATGGGGTTCGGGAACACGGCGATCCCCCGCATTCCGGCCACCTCGAGCTCGCCGGCCCCCACGGACGCCGTACCGCACTGGACGGGATAGAGAGAGAGACCGCTTTCGGCTGCCACGTACACGATGTCATCCACGACGATCACATTGTTCACCGAGCTATTGAAGGGCATGGGAGAACCCAGGGAGATCGGGTTCGCCGGATCCGCCACGTCTACTACGGTCAGCTGCGGGAGGCCATTCCCCCCGAAATACAGCACGTCCTCGGTGAGCGCGACTGCATTCGTCGTGAAGGACGCAGGGACGGTTTGCACGATCGAAGGGGCCGACGGAACCGATACATCGATGAGCTGCACTCCTCCCGTGGCATCGGCGACGGCGGCCAAGCTGCCTTGCACGCTGACATCGACCGCATTCCCCGGGGTGTCCACGAAGCCCATCTCGAACGGAGCGGTCAGGTTCGACACGTCGACGATTCGAAGCCCGAACTCGCCGTCCGCGAGAAGAGCGAGATCACCGGAGAGAGCGACCGATCCGGCAAACCCTGGTGTGTCGACCGAACCGATGGTGGGTGCAGCTGGCGGCGCTCCGACGTCCACGATCCTGAACCCGGAATACCCGTCCGCGATGAAACCGATTCCGTCGCGTACCACGAGATCGGTCGCTGTTCCCGGAGTGGGAATGCTGGCGGCGAACGTCGGCGTGGGGGGATTCGACACGTCGTAGACGCGTAGATCTCCGTTCACGAGGTAGGCGTGTTGGCCGACCGTCGCAATGGCCTTCACCCCACTCACGAGGTCGACGAGGCCCACCGTCCACGGAAATGCGGGGTTGGAAATGTCGATGATTCGGAACCCGCCGTCACCGACGTATGCAAAAGGAAACTCCACGAAGAGACCCCCGGTGAATCCCGAATTCACTCCGATCGGGAAGACGAACTGCTCGCCCCGGAGGTCAAACACTTCGCAGAGATCGTTGTCGGCGGTCACGAGCCGCGTAGCATCGAGGGTGAGGCTCAGGCAGTCCCCCGGGTACGTGCCGATCAGAGATGGCTCCTCGGGGTGGACCAGGTCGACGAAGTACACGCCGAAGGTGCTCGCGATGTACGCGGTCGTTCCTTGCACCACAAGATCCCCGCTCGAATCCAGGCTCAGCGACGAGACGATGCTCGGCGCCATCGGATTCGAAATGTCGACGATGAGGAAACCCGCATCGTCCGAGGACACGTAGGCGATGTCGCCCGCGGGCACGATCCCCGGCGGATCGTGGAGACGCCGCCCGGGATCGGGAGAACGCCGCGCGCGACCGGCGTGCTCGGATCGGACACGTCGAAGAGCTCCAGATTTCCGCTCGATCCGAACTGACTGCCCGTAAGGACGTAGGCGATCGATCCTTGAACGGCGACCTGGGACGCGAAGAGTGTTGTGGGGGCATGCCCGACGAGGGAGAGTGCATCCGGGTTCGAGACATCGACGACGTCGAGTCCGCCCGCACGCTGAGCGACGAAGGCCAGCTCGCCCACGAGTGCGACGCCGAGCGACCACTCGGAGGATGGCCAGACTCCCCGAAGGAACGGTGCGCCGGGCGTGCTCACGTCGATGATCCGTAGCCCACCTTCTCGGTCCGCGAGAACGATCCGGTCGCCGGCGACCTGAAGGTCGGAAGCGAGGCCTGGAGTGTCGAGTGTCGCCACGAGCACGGGCTCGCCGGGATCGCTCACATCGAGGATCGTGAGCCCGGGAATTCCGTCGGCGACGAAAAACGTGTTTCCGACTCGCGCGATATCGCGACCGGTTCCGGGATTGTCCACGCTTCCTTCGACGCGCAGGTTTCGAGCGTAGTCGAGGCAAGCGCCGAAAGAGGGAATGGGGAGGACGGCGACGGAAAACGCCGTCGCAATGGTCCCCATCAGAGTGCGGCAGGGAAAGGCCATGACCACCTCGCACTGGTTGTGGGGGAAGCAAGAGAAAGCATACGCCCGGTGCGGCGAGGGCTCAAGCGGACGATCCTCAGGGTGGCGACCCGACCATTGCCTCGGGATCGATGATCCCCCTTTGACCTGATTTGCGTTCTTCCAAGTACGGCCAACCCTGCGGCTGTCGGGCCCGGGGCAATCACTCGTACCTGGAGGATCGATCCCATGCTCCCGCACTGCCCGCTCCTTTGCGCCGGTCTCTGCTTCTCGCTCGTCTTGCTTGCGGCGCCGGTCGCCCTCGCCGCTGAAAACCATCATTCCAATGTTCTTCTCGAGACTCAGCGGCGACTTCGAGAGAGCAAGGCCGCCCTCGAGGAGGCGAATCGCGTGACCGCGGAGCGGATTGCGCTGCCCGCGCATCTCGGCGCGGTCCGGCGCGACGGCGCGTTCTGGGTGGACGAAGCCGGCCGCCCGGTCGCGCTCGAGATGGGCGTGAGGCCACAGGGGGAGGAGCGCCGCCCGGAAAGTCACCGCCAGAAACTCGCGCGGCATGGCATCGCTCTGCCTGCCTCGCGCGGTTCCCTTCGGCCCCGCGCGATTCCGGTGAAGCCCGAAGCGGTCGTCGCCGACGAACGCGTGGATCCGACGAAGGTGCTCTTCAAGTTCACCGACGGGGAGCCGGTGCGTCTTCGGTCCGGCCGTCTCGCGTCGCAAGGGCGCACGGCCGACACGTGGGACTCCATCTTCTCCCGGTATCCGGAAGCCGAGGTCCTGCGCGCGTTCACCACCGAGGAACGCATCCTCGACGAAAACCGCGAGACCGGACAAGTGCTCTCGGGCGGCGAGCTCCCCGATCTCAACAACTGGTACCTCGCGCAATTTCCCGCAGGATCGACGCGCGGCGCGGCGCTCGCGAACGAGCTTCTCGCGCTCGCCGCGATCGAAACCGCCTACCTTGAATCCAACATCCAGAACGCGATCTGTCTGGATCAGGCTCCGGCGACGCCGCCGTTCGAGACATCCCAGACGTACCGCGGCCCGGCGCCCGATGGTCTCGACTCCGACTTCGCGAACGACTATCACCCGGGGGGCAACGGCTTCGGTGCAGGCTATTGGATCGTGGACTGCGAGCAGGGATGGTGCACGACGTTCGAAGATCTCCCCATCACTGCGCTGGACGTCTTGAACGGGCAAACTGTGAATGAAGATCCGAACATCGAATGGGCCAACACGCAGCACGGGACGGCGGTGCTCGGCATCTATGGAGCGTGCGCGAACGACTACGGGATGACCGGGATGACGCCGGACGTGAGGCTCAAGATGGCGGATTTCAATTCCGAGCCGACCTTGGCCTCGAATGTCGCGCTCGCCGAATCTGTCCTCGACCCCGGGGAGATCATCCTCATCGAGGTCCAGATCGACGGTCCCGAATCATTCACGCTTTGCCAATGCAATTGCCTCCAGTACGAGGACGTTCCGCTCGAGTGGGACCAGGCTTCCTTCGACGCGATCTCGACAGCGACGGCGAACGGCATGATCGTGGTCGAACCCGCCGGGAACGGGAGCATGGATTTGGACCACTCGCGTTACGAGAACAAGTTTCAAAAGTGGTTCCGCGACTCGGGCGCAATCATGGTCGCGGCGACCGACAACGACCACGAGCGCACCTGCTGGACCAACCACGGCTCGCGGATCGACGTCCATGCCTTCGGAAACAACGACGTGATCACGACCGGGTACGGCGATCTATGGATCGGAGAGGCCGCCTGCGATCAAAGCTACACCTACATGTTCGGCGGAACATCGTCCGCGTCTCCCATGATCGTCGGTGCGGTGGCCGCACTGCAGGGCATCACCAAAGCAAAGTGGGGCTATACGATGTGGCCGTCGGTGATGCGCGATCGCATCGATGTCGGCGGGGTCCCATCTCCGGACACGGGAGTCGGGCTCATGCCGGACTTGGAGGCAGCGATCCACGGACTCGAGCCGGACTGGTACCCGGACTCGCCAGGGAACTGGCCGCACCCGGCTGTTCCGCGAGCCGTCGGCGACGCGACGTTCACGAATGCGCCGCTTTTGCCTTCGCCGCTGCCGGGGGACAATCCTGACTGCCGCGATTGTGAGACGTACTTCAATTGGGCGTCGAGGCTCTCGCCGAACTCGCTGTTCGGCTCAGTCGTCGGCGCACGCACCGCACTTCGCCTGGACGACGAGTTCATGTGGGAGTGTCTCGGCGGCGGCCAATCGCCCGGCTCATACCAGTACTGCCTGAACGTCGAAGGGACGGCGAAAGGCGGGCGCCACACGGTGAACGTGGAGTCCGACTACCTGGACCAAGAAACCGAGGGGAACGAGGCCAACAACAATTGGTACCGGCAGTTCATCTGGGACGGGTACGAATTGGACGAAGGGGAGTCGTACATCACGTCGGCCGATCCGCCGGCGTCCACCAGCGGCGCGATCTGGTACAACGCCGAAGGCATCGAGGGTGTGAGGCTCAACGGACACTGGCACGCGTTCGCCGTCCTTCCTTCGCACACGCTCGACGACATGGACGTTCGCCTCAACACCGAAGTCCCCCTGAACATTCCGCTGCAGGGGTTCGGCGCGCACGTGAGCTGGTCGAGTGACGGTCCGGGAAACTCCGACTTCGTCCTCGTCGATGCGACGGAGCTCGGGACGGGGACGAGTTGGGGGAGCCTGTTGTGGCTCGAAGGTCCCGGTGCCGATCGCCGCGTCCAGTTTCAACGCGACGAAGGAACGCTCACCGGAACCGACACGTGGGGTCCGTTCACTCTCGCAACCCCCGACATTCTGAACTTGCACGAATTGTGGCTCGAGCCCGGGACATACGAGGTGACGATCGCGCCGCAGGGTGGAACGGCGAATGTCGGCATTTCGGTGTACCCGGGCACCGGGGGGCGCTTCGCGAAAGACGAAGCGCTCGGGAATGCATACGCCGACGACGTCGCCGGCTTCGGTGGGGAAACGGTCGGGTTGCGGATTATGGTGCACGATCGCTACGCGCTGGCGGTATGGAAGTCCGGCGCCGCGGACGTGGCCAAGACGCTCACGTATACCGTGACCGTGCAAGAGTCGGAGACGGTGGATGCGCCCGCGGTCGTCGAGGTTCCCGCGGTGCTCGCGCTCGCGCCGCCGAGCCCGAATCCTTCGCGCGGCGCCGCCGCGATCGCGTACGACGTCCCGGCGGGAGGAAGCCCGATCGACCTCGCCGTTTACGATCTCTCGGGGCGGCGCGTCGCGGAACTAGTCCGCGGCTTCACCGGGCCTGGGCGGCACCGCGTCGAATGGGATGGACGGGACTCGAGCGGACGGATCGTGGCCGACGGCATTTATTTCGTGCGGATGGAGGCGAGAAACGCGAGCTTCACGCGGAAGATCGCGCGGATCGCTTCGGGGGGTTAGAGACCGTCCTGCGATGGATCAGCCCTGGAGTTTCTTCTCCACGGCGGCCGACGTCGCATCGGCCGAGGCGCGGGTCGCGGAGAGCGCGGCCTGCGCCTTCGCGCGAGTGGCCTCGGCCCAGTCCGGTGCGACTCCGGCGAGATTGATCAGCACGTTGTAATACGCGCCTTCGGCCGCCGAGCGCGCGCAGAGCGCGGCGACGCCGGCGTCGGAGAGCGAGTTCGGGTTGCCGTGCGCGGCAACTTCGGCCGCGAGCTCCGCCGCGCGCCGCGTGCGCTCGAGGACTCCGAGCGGAACGAGCGTCGCTTCGCGCGTGGCGGCTTCCATGGCCGACGTGCGCGCCGCGATCTCCTCCGGTGTCTTCTTCGGGAGCTTCCTCGCCGACATCACAGAATTGAACGCGTCGGTGTCCCGGTCCACGTCGTCCAGAAACGCGTCTTTCAAGCGCTGCGCTTCCACGCCGATTTCGTTCATGCGCGCGCCGACGCTCTCGAATCCCTTCTTGCCGTGCGTGAGCGCGGCGACCATCGCGACGAGACCGGCGCTCTGCGCGCCCAGAAGTGCGGCCACGCTGCCGCCCCCGGGTGCCGGACTTTCGCTGGAGAGCTCGTCGGTGAATCCGCGCACGGTGCGATCGACCAGTGTGTTCGCCGTTTTCAATCGAGATTCCACGATCTTCGCCTCCGGATCGAACGGGGCCACATCGGAAAGCCCCAAGCTCTTGATCGCCGTGTGCACGAGCTCCGTCTCGGGAACCCCCGCGAACGCGCCCTGCTTCTTCAAGTAATGCATGCCCGCCGCGCGCATCGCGTCCAGCGGGACGAGCCCCACGATCTCGCTGCCGGTGACGCGCAAGCCGCGTTTGACCGCCTCCTCTTCCACCGCGTCGAACGCATCGTGCAAGGACGTCACGCGAAAGTTCGTGAGATTGATCGAGACCTGCGCCTGCCCGTACTCGGGAATGGCCCAACCCACCGCGCGGCATTCGCGCAAGCGCCCCGGGACCATCACGATCTCGCCGGCGGCGTCGCGCACCGGAGCGCCGTCGCGGACCCAGCTTGCGGCGTCCCTTCTCGCGGATGGAGAGCGCCACGTCGTGCGCGAGCTTCTTGGAGCGCGTATTCAAGTTCACGTTGTAGGCGATGAGAAAGGGACGCGCTCCGATCACGGTGGCGCCGTGTTGGGGCGGAAACGCGAACGGGCCGAAGTCCGGTGCCCACTTCGGATTGCCGACGCGCGCCGCCAAGGACTCGTACTCGCCCTCGCGAATGTCGGCGAGGCTCTTGCGCTCGGGGCGCGTGGCCGCGGCTTCGTACAGGTATACGGGAATGCCGAGCTCGCGTCCTACGCGCTCGCCGAGCCGGCGCGCGAGTGCGGCACACTCTTCCATGGAAATGCCGCTCACCGGGACGAAGGGCACCACGTCGCTGGCACCCAGACGCGCGTGCGCGCCGGTCTGGGTGCGCATGTCGATCACGTGTGCCGCCGCCGCGATCCCGCGATACGCGCCTTCGAGCACCGCCTCCGGCTCGCCCACGAACGTGACCACGGTGCGATTCGTCTCCGCGCCGGGATCCACGTCGAGGAGCGCCACGCCGGGGACGGACGCGATCTCCGCGGTGATCGCGTCGATCTTGGCGCGGTCGCGCCCTTCCGAGAAATTGGGAACGCACTCGACGATCGCGCGCATCGAAGCCGTCAGCTCGCCGGGCTCGCGTCGGCGGCGCGGCCGAGCGCTTCGTCCATGGCCGCGGCATCGTCGATCCGGCGGATCTCCTCCACGTGGCGGCGAATGTCGGCGTAGTCGTTCGCGATGCGCGCTTCGGGGAGGCGCGTCGCGAGATCGGCCGGCGCACGATAGAGAATCCCGTGGTCGGCCGCACGCAGCACGCTTTCGTCGTTGTAGCTGTCGCCGATCGCGACCACGCGGAAGCCCAGCTCGCGCACCGAGTGAATCACTCGATCCTTGCGCCCGCGAATGCGCAGCCGCACTCCGACGATGTTTCCGGCGGCATCGACCTGGAAGCGGTTCGCGAACAGGCTGAATCCGCCCATGCGCCGCACGATGCTCTCGGAAAGCTCGTGAAATGTGTCCGAGACGATGAAGATCTGCGCCTGCGCACGGAGCCACGCCAGAAGATCGACTGCACCCGGATACGGATCGACGGTTCGGGCGATGCGTTCCAGGTCCACGAGACCCAGCCCGCGCTCCCGCATGAGCCGCAAGCGCTGATCCATGAGACGCCCGAAGTCCGGCTCGTCACGGGTGGTGCGGGCGAGCTCGGGGACGCCGGACGCCCGGGCGACGTGCTCCCAGATCTCCGGAATGAGGACGCCTTCCAGGTCCGTCGCGACGATCACGAAGCCTCCGTGTATCCCGGCAGCCGGGCCGCAAGAAGCGGGAGCAGCCGGCGCAGGAAACGGGGATTGTATCAGGATCCCGCGGAACGGTCGGCGGGCGCGGGCTGGCCCGCGATCGGAGGGGACGAGATCGGCGACGACCGGACGATGGTCGCTCCCCCCGCGGGGCGCGACCCAGATCCCCCGGCTGCGCCATGAGCGGTCGTGGTAGATCGCGTCGATCTTCACGGAGCCCCACGGGAAGCCGATCGACCGCAGCGAGAACGTCGTGGCCCATCCGTCCCGCCAGGGAATCCAAGAATCGGAAAGATGCTGGGAGACGAGCCATCGTTCGGGAGAGAGCGGCGTGGAATTGAAGTCCCCCGCCAGGACGCAGGACATCGAATCTCCCGCCAACGTCTCGAACATCGCGCCGAGCTGGGCCAAGCGCTCGCGGGTGTGGGAGAACGGCGCGCGCGACGGGCGGGTGAGATGCACGCACACCATGCGCACCGGGCCGAGCGGCGTCTCGATGCGCGTCTTGAGCGCCACGCGCGGCCAACGGCCGGTTCCCCGCGGAAGCTCGATCGTCTCGGACGCCACGATCGGATAGCGCGAGAGCACCGCGATGCCGTGCTCCCGTCCCTCGAGGGAGAACGATGGGGCGAACGCGAAGCTCATCCCCAGCGCGGTCGCGAGCGTGGGCGCTTGATCGATCGAACGGGATCCGTAGACGCCGCGCTCGACCTCTTGCAGCGCGATGACGTCGGCCGAAAGTGCGCGCAGATCTTCGGTGATCTTGGACATGCCGCCCAAGCCGGCGCGGATGTTGTACGTGGCGACGCGCAGAGATCCGGGGTCGGGCGAGGGGGCCAGCCGCGCGGGGGATCGCAGCGTGATCCATACGGAGGCGAGCCCGGCGGCCACGAGGAGCATTCCCAGGAAACGAAATCCGACCCCCGAACGGCGGGTTCTCGGCGGCCTGGGGCTCGATTCCATGGCGTCCTTTGCATCGTCATGGGAGTCGTGCGAATCGACTCGTCCGGATGCGGACCATGCTCGCCGAGGTCCACGCAACCGGCAAGAGCTCGGCCTTGACGGGGGAGCCCTGGACTCCCAACATGGCGCGTTCCCAAGCCTCGGAAACCGCCGAAACGTCTCTCTCGAGGAACGGCTGAGCTTGCTCTCGACTCGCCCGATCTCCCGCGCTGGGGAGGCCGCCGATCCCGTCGATCCGGCCGCCGCGTCCGACTCCGCCTCGACCGGCGGAGCCCTCCTGGAGCTCACCAAGCCGGGCCTCACCGGGCTCGTCGTGGCCACGTCGAGCCTCGGGTATCTCTTGGCGCATCCCCACCCGATCCAGTGGACGACTCTCGCCGCGGTCACCGTGGGGACGGCGCTCGTCGGCGGGGGGGCGAACGCGCTGAACCAGTGGGCCGAGGCCTCGCTCGACGCGAAGATGAAACGGACGATGGGCCGTCCGCTGCCTTCGCGCCGGCTCGGCACCCGGGCCGCGTTCACGTTCGCGGCGGCGCTCAGCGTGTTCGGGATCGCGCTGCTCGCGGGAGCGGTGAACGCGCTCACCGCGCTCTTGGCGCTCGCCTCTTGGGCGATCTACCTCTTCGCGTACACGCCCATGAAGCGCACCAGCCCGCTCAACACGATCGTCGGCGCGGTCTCGGGAGCCATTCCTCCCGTGCTCGGGTGGACCGCGGCCACCGGCTCGCTCGATGCGCGCGCGCTGGTGCTCTTCGCCATTTTGTTCCTGTGGCAGATCCCGCATTTCCTTTCGATCGCCTGGATCCACCGCGAGGACTACGAGCGCGGCGGATTCCGCATGCTTCCCATCTCCGATCCCGCGGGACGCACCACGTTTCGAATTGCGCTGGTGTACGCCTTCGCACTGATTCCGGTCACGCTCTCGGCTGCGACGCTGGGAATGTCGGGATGGATCTACGCGCTCGGTGCGGCGGCGGGCGGAACCGCGCTTCTCGCGGCGGCGTGGGTTCTGCAGCGCGATCGCACGCGGGAGGCCGCCCGGCGGCTCTTCTTCCTCACGATCGCGTACTTGCCCGCGATTCTCCTGCTCATGCTTCTGGATCCCACGAGGCTGCCCGTCCAGCTTCGCTAGCCGGCCCTCCTCCGGGCGCCTCCAGCGCGCCCGCCGCCCGGCCGATATTCGACTCATGGACGCCGACGCACCTCCGACGATTCTCGTCGCCGACGACACCACCACGAATCGCAAGCTCCTGCAGGCGATCCTCGCCAAGGAGCGCTTCACGATCCTGGAGGCTGCCGACGGGGACGAAGCGGTGCGCACCGCGATGGAGGCGCGCCCCGATCTCGTGCTTCTCGACGTGATGATGCCGGCGAAAGACGGCTACCAGGTGTGCGCGGAACTGAAGGCCGACGCGCGCACCGCGGACATCCCCGTGATCTTTCTGTCGGCGAAGACCGACTCGCAGGACAAGGTGAAGGGCCTCGAGCTCGGCGCGGTCGACTACGTCACCAAACCATTCAGCCGCGGCGAGATCCTGGCCCGGGTGCGCACCCACGTCGCCATGCGCCGGCTGAGCGCGTCGCTCCAGGCGATGAATCAGGAGCTGCTGCGCAAGCAGCACCGGATCGAAGAAGATTTGCGCGCGGCGGCGACGATCCAGCGCAGCCTCATTCCCTCCGACGAGCTCAAGTCGCGCTTCAAAGAGCTGGAGCTCGCCTGGAATTTCCTGCCGTGCGAATCGGTCGGCGGCGACGTCTTCAACCTGTACCGCCTGGACAAGGAGCACGTGGGCCTCTTCGTGCTCGACGTGTCGGGGCACGGCGTTCCGTCGGCGATGGTGACCGTGTCCGTCGCACAGACGCTCTCGCCGACGGGCGGCCAGCTCCTGAAGACCAAGATCGAGGAGGCGCCGTTCTATCGCATTCCGCCGCCCGCGGAAGTGCTGCACCGGCTCGACGATGAATTTCCGTTCGAGCGTTACGAGAAATTCTTCACG
>CAVRWY010000014.1:0-227501 GCA_963725045.1 uncultured Gemmatimonadales bacterium | reverse complement strand
ACCGGGAGTCGGATGCGCTCCGCGAGGGCACGCGACCCGCTCAGAAATCGAGCAGTGGATGCTTTTCGATCAGAAAGAAGTGATCACCCTTTGCAGGAACCGGGCGATTCCCCAAGGGGCGGGAATTTGCGCGGCGAGGCGAGGTGCGGGAGGGTTTTCGAATGCCGCGGACGTCGTTTCGGCCGGCGCGGTGAGCGCGTCCGGCGCGAGCTCGGTCAAGAGCTGCATGGATTCGTGGGTGATTCCCACGACGAGAAGGCGGCCGTGCACGTCGACGATGCGGATCTCGCGATGCGCTCCCAGATCGAGACGCGCCCGCGAGGCGATGGGGTGCGCGCGAGTGGTGGCGCGCGTCCCGCCGAACTGGAGCCCGCGCAGGAATCGCAGCGTGAGAAAGAGAAGCCCCAATACGAACGCGAGCGAGAGAACGGTGCGGAGTGCCAGCACTCCCGACGAGGTCGAGAACGCGGGGTCAGCGGCCCACGCGTGCGCGGGCATCGCTGCCGTCGCCCACGCGAGGAACATCACCATCTTTCGTCGAGCCATCGCGTCCCCCCTCCGCTCGGAGAATCTCGGTGACACGCACGGCGAAGTGCTCGCCGTGAATGCGTACCTCTCCCCGTGCAATCGGCGTGCCGTTCACGGTGATCTCCAGGGGCTCTCCCGTGAACCGATCGAGCTGGAGGACGGATCCGGGGCGCAAGCTCAGAAGGCCGCGGACGTCGAGCTCCAAGGAGCCGAGCGGCGCTTCCAGCGTGAAGGGGAGATCGCCGAGCCGCGCCAGGTTGAACAAGGGGGGCAACGGCTTCGCATCTGCAGGGCCGCTGAGCTCGGGAAAGAGCAGCGGGCGCGCGTGAGGGCGGGCCCGCAGAGTGGTGTCGAGGGTCTCGGTCACGACCGCACCGGAGATCTCACTGAACGATGAACTCGGTGAAGAACAGATTGCTGAATTCCACGCTCTCGCTCTTCTCGTTCAGCGACTCCAAGATTTCGCCACGGATCAGGGAGCGTGCATCGGGCGCCACGAGTTGATCCAGGTTCTTCGAAGCCAGCACGTCGATCACCGCACCGCGGAGAATGGGAAGGCGCGTGGTCGCCGCTTCGGCGGCCGCTGCTCCTTCGACCTCGAGCGTGAGCGACGCCTTCAGGAATCGGCGCCCCTGCGTTTCCGCGACGTTCACGATCACCGATTCGATCGGCAGGAGAGCACCGATCGAGTGCTCGTCTTTCTTCTTGGACTTCTTGCCGTCCTTCGCGCCGTGCGCGTCGTCGTCCTTCGCGTCGGCATGCTCGTCCTCTTCCGAGGCGTGCTCGGCGTCGGCCGCTTCCGCCGCCGCGTTCCCCTTGGCCCAGGGCATGGGCTCGCCTCGCAGCGCGGGTCCGATGAGGAACACCGCGAGCGCGAACGCGACGACGCCCTGAATGGCCAAAATGCCCACATATTTAAGGGTCTTCTTCACCCGCTAGCTATCGGCACGGACCATCTTTTTCTCGATCACGAATTCCACGCGCCGATTCTTGCGCCGGTTCGCCTCCCCGTCGTTCGGCGCGCGGGGTCTCTGGTCCCCGAAACCGGCCGCCCCGATGCGCCGGGCCGGGATTCCCCCTTCGACGAGCACTTGCAAGGTGCGCACGGCCCGCGCGGTGGAGAGCCCCCAGTTGTCGCCGAACGGGCTCCCCGCCGAGACCGGAAGATCGCAGGTGTGCCCCTCGACCCGGATCTCGCCGGGCGCCTTTTCCAGCGCCGGGCGCAGCCGATCGAGTGTCGTCTTCCCTTCCGCAGTGAGCTCCGCGCTCCCCGCGGAGAACGCGACGTCGGTGTCCATCGAGATCACCACGCGGTCCCCGAAGTCCTGCACGAGAATTCCGGCGAGCGCCTCTTTCTGGACCATCGCGTGGATCTCTTCGGCAGTGCGATCGGCTTCGAGGTCCGGGCGGACGGGAACTGCCGATCCTGAATGGGCATTCCGAACGCGCGCTGGATGGAGCTGGTCGCTTCCACGAACTTGTTCTTGGAGATCGTCGAGAACGTGAAGATCAGGATGAAGAACGTGAGGAGAATCGTCACCATGTCCGCCCAGGAGATGTACCAGGCGGCGGGAGCCTCTTCCTCCTGCGGGATCAGGTCCTCGTCGTTCACGCGCTCACCCCGCCGGCGTCACTTGGCTGCCGCGCCGGCACGAGCATCCGCGGCCAGGAACGAGTGCAGACGCTCGCGAACGATGCGGGGACTGTCCCCTTCCTGGATCGAGGTGATTCCTTCGGTCACGAGCCGGCGCAGCGTCTTCTCCTCCCGCGTGCGATTGCGGAGCTTCGCGGCGAGCGGATGGAACACGAGATTGGAAAGCATCACGCCCCAGAACGTGGTGACCAGCGCCAGCGCCATGCCTTTTCCGATCCGAGTGGGATCGTCGAGGAAGAGAAGCATCTGAATGAGTCCGATGAGCGTGCCGAGCATCCCGAACGCCGGGGCGTATCCGGCGGCAGAGACTAGAAAATTCTGCCCGGCGAGATGACGCTCCTCCAGCGCACGGACCTCGAGACGCAGGATGAGATTCAGGATCTTGGGATCGGTGCCGTCGACGGCGAGACGCAGCGAGCGCTTGAGCGTCGGGTCGGTCTCCTTGTCGATGCGTTCTTCGATCGCCAGCATGCCGTCGCGCCGGGCCAGCTCCGCGTAGCGCACCAGACGCGCAATGATTTCCTTGGGCTCGGTCGCCCGCGATGTGAACGCCTTCCCGATCATTCCGGGAAGTCCGCGGGTGATCTCCATCGGATAGGCGACCAGGCACGCCGCGAACGTGCCGCCGGCGGTCACCAGGAAGGAGACGGGGTCCAGAAAGAACCCCGTGCCCCCGCCTGCGCCGATCGCCGCGACCACGATCCCGAAGCCCAGGACGATGCCGAGAATCGTGCCGAGATCCACGTGTGCGATCCTTTCGCCGCGTTGGCTGCGACGACTAGCGCTTGATGTTCACGAGATCGACAAGCATCTCGTCGGACGTGGAGATCGTGCGCGCGTTCGCCTGGAATCCGCGCTGCGCGACGATCATGTTGGTGAACTCCTGCGCGATGTCGACGTTGGACATTTCCAGCGTTCCCGGGCTGATCGATCCCACGTCGCCGGACGTGCCCGGCCGGCGGATCACCGGCTCGCCGGAATTCGCCGACGACATCCAGCCGTCCCCGCCCTCGCGCAGCAGTCCGCCCGGATTCTTGAAGCTGGCCAGCGCCACTTGCGCCAGCGCGCGGCTCGTTCCGTTCGTGAACACGCCGGTCACCACTCCGTCGACGTCCACGGACACCGATTCGAGCGTCCCCATGGTGTGGCCGTCCTGATCCACGATCGCCGTCGTGGACGGGCGCGCGAACCCGGTGATCCCGTCGATCGCTCCGAGCGTGCCCGGATCGAAGTCGATGGAGATGGGTCCGTTCGCTCCCGTGGACGGGTCGATCTGCAGCGGCCCTCCGTCGTCCGTGCTGAAGCTCTCCAGCGTGCCGTCCCCGTTGAACGTGACGTATCCGCTGCCGCCGCCGGTCACGAGTCCCGCATCGCTCGTCGCTTCCCACGTCCAGCGATTGGGCGTGTCGTTGTCCTTGGTGAATTCCAGGGTGAGCTGGTGGGCGTGTCCCAGTGAATCGAAGACGTGAATCGACGCTTGATGGGTGACGTCCGTGGCGGCCTGCGTCTGATTGAAGCCGAGCGCGCCGGCGAGCGTGGAGTTTCCCGCTTCCCCGAAGGTCACGTCGGAAATCGCACGCGCGAGCCCGGAGCGCCCTTCGATCACGATCGAGCCGTCTTCCAGAGTGACCCCGCCTGCGGTGCGCAGATCGAGGATGTCCTCGAGCTCCTCGACGAGCCCGCCGAGCGTCTGCACCTGGCGATCCTCCCCCGAGCCGTTGCCGGTGTTGCCGACGAACAGCGTGGCCGGGGAGATCGCGGTTCCGCCCACGTTCGCGCCGAACGTCACCACATCTCCGGCGGTGAGGCCCAGCGAGGTCCCCTGCGTGGTGTAGAGATTTGCCAGGTCGTCGCTCTCCGACGCCGCATCCAGCAGCAGATCCGACTCGAGAGTGTCGCCGATCGCGAGCGCGGCGCCTTCGAGCCCCATCGCTTCGGCGAATGTGGCCGTCGCTCCCGGACGGGAGATCTGCACGTCGTTCAGGTTCGAGGTGCCCGCGGAATTGTCGTACATGAGGCGGCCGTTCTGGAACACGACCGACGCACCCGAGGAGCCCTGTTGCAATCCGTCCTGCAGCGCGGCGGCGAGATCGTTCATGGTGGTGAACTGCACGCCGTTCTCCAGGCGAACGACGACGTGCGTGGTCTGCGAGCGGGCCGTCGACGTGCCGTCGATCACCGGGACCGAGGTCACCAGCGAGTTGAAGGCGTCGCGTCCCGCGGCGGACACGGTCACCGAAAGGTCGTTGCCGCCGCCGCCCGAAGGATTCGAGAACGCCAAGCTGCCGTCCGCGTTCACCCCGACGGTGACGCCGGGCTCTTGCGTCTCCAGCACGGTCTGGATCTGCGCGGCCAGGTCTTGCAGCGTCATCGTGTCATCGAACGTGAACTGCCCGGAGCCCGTGCCCCAGCTCACCACGATCGAATCGCCGTTCTGCAGATCGAGCGGTGCACCCGACTCGGCGGAAAGCCCGGTGACCAGCGTCTCCCCCGTTCCCGAGTAGCGCAGCTCGATCAAGTCGCCGTCTTGGATGCCGAGGTTCGTGCCGCTGGAATCGAAGAGACTGGAGAGCGCATCCGTCGTCTGCGCGGTGGCGAGCAGTGGATTCGTCTGCGTGATCGTGTTCAGCGCTTCCGCCGACGCATCCAAGTTCGACGCGAGCCGAATCGTAGTGGTCGCTTGCGCCGGGGACTTCTCGTCGAACGGGAGCTGCACGTCGCCAAGCGTGGACCCGGAACCGATGACGCCGTCCGGGTTCGCCCGCCATCCCTGCACGATGAGCCCCTGTCCCGTCGTCAGACGACCGCGGCCGTCGAACTGGAACGACCCCGCGCGCCCGTAGAAGTTCTGATCGCCGTTGCGCATCACGAAGAAGCCTTTTCCCTGGATCGCCATGTCCATCATGTTGCCGGTGAGCTGCAGCTGGCCCTGACCGAACTGCGTGTCCACCGCGGCGACGGTCATGCCGAGGCCCACTTGGAGTGGGTTCGTGCCGGCGCGATCCTCGGTGGGACGCGAGGCCCCGCGCACCGTCTCGGAGAGCATCTCCTGGAAGAGCGCTCGACCGGACTTGAATCCGATCGTGTTGAGATTCGCCAGGTTGTTGCCAATGACCGAAAGGCTGAACTGGTGATTGCGCAGGCCCGATACGGCCGCGAACAGAGATCGCATCATGGGGACCGCTCTCCTTCTCAGGACGGGTTGCGGGGAGCCAACACTTCCACGACCGCACTCAGCGGAAGGGACGAGTCCCCGAGGATCAAGTAACCGATGCCGTCGACGAAGCGAACGCCGGTGACGAGCGCTCGGACGCGCGTGGACGTGGACACGGGATTTCCGGACGCATCCGTGGCCACGACTTCGAGCTCGTACGATCCCGCCGGGGCGCGCCCGCCGGAATCGTCCAGGCCGTCCCAGGCGAGCTCGTGCACGCCGTCGGCCTTCTCGCCGAGATCGATCGTGCGCACGATCTCACCGGCCGCATTGCGCACGAGCCCCTTCAAGCCGGCATCGCTCGCGAGCGCGACCTGCCAGGAAGCGCCGCCCTCCTCGCCGAGCGTGGCCGATTTCCCTTCGACCAAGACTTCCTTGCCGATCAGATTCGTCGCCAGCGAGTTGTTCACCGCCTGGTCGAGGATCAGCGACGACGTCATGGTCTCGTTCAAATTCTCCAGCTGCTCCAAGCTGGAGAACTGCGCGAGCTGGGCGACGAACTCCTGATCCTGCACCGGGGAGAGTGGATTCTGATTCGCGAGCTGGGTGACCAGAAGGCGAAGGAAATCGTCTTTGCCGAGCTGGGCGGTCGCGGACGAGGACGAGCCCGTCGCGGCCGACATGAGAGGCGAAACTTGCGACACGCTCATGGCCGTACTCCTGGATTCAAGCGACCAGATCCACCGCGGAGCGCCGGATGCGGCGCGGCCCGGGATCTCGATCGGTCGTGGGGGAAGGAAATGCGTCGGGCTCGACGAACGAATGATCCTGCCGGCGTGCGAGGCGATCGCTGTGCTCGCGGGGCGAGCCTTCCGATCCGACGTGCACGCTCACGTCATCGATTCCTTGGGACTCGAAGGCGCGCACGAGATCCTCACGGTCGCGCTCCAGGAGCGCGGCGGCGTGCGGCGTGCTCGCCACCAGGTGCGCGGAAACACGCCCCGGGGAGATCTCCAGCTTGACGGTGAGCTTTCCCAGCTCCGGTGGATCGAGCGTGATGCGAATCTCGGTCTCGCCCCTCTCGAAAAAGGAACGCGCCTTCGCGGCGAGCTCGTGATGGATGCGCGGAGTCCAACGCAGCTCCAGCTCTTCGAGCGACACCGCCGGTTCCCCCGCACGCTCCATCGACGCGGGCGAGAAGGCTCGGGCGAGCGCATCGCTCGCCGACGGCGCGACCAACGGAGCCGCGACGCTCGACGGGGCCGCATTCGGGCTCGCGATCGAGCGCACCGGCGAAGACGCCTCGCGACCGTTCGCCGAGCTCCTCTCGTGCGCGGCACCCGCGCCACGGCGATCTTGCGCGAAGCTCTCGGGATCCGATCGATCTTCGCTGTCGCCGGCGATGTTCGGCCCATCGAGATCCGGAGACTCGTCACCTTCGTTCGCTTCGGGACTTTCCTTCCCTGGGGCCTCGGAGACGGCGGCGACTTTTTCGAGAGGATCCGTAGACGGAAGAACTTCGGCGCCCGGGGCACTGAGCTCCGATCCGGATTCACGCGCGTGCAGCGCTTGGTCGGAGACGGCGAGCTCCGCGACCGGGGCGCGCGACTCTGTTGCCGGCGAAAGCGGGACACTCGACTCGGACGCCGGCGCGAGCGCAAATGCCGCATTCGATGCCGTTTGCAGCGCCGATTTCACGTGTGCGCCGAGATCGTGGTTCAAGTGATTCTTGAAGCCTGGAGTGGAATCGAGTGCGACGGTCCCGCGCGGATCGGACTCTCGGGTCGCAGAAGCGTGGGCGGGGATCGGAATCTCGACGCCGAGTCCCGAGCCCGGCACGGGTGCAAACGCGATCGGCGCGATGCCCGGCGCGGGTGCAAACGCAATCGGCGCGCCGGCGCGCGGCGCGTGCTCTCCCTCGATCGAGGTCGCCGCGAACGGCGCTCCCCGATCGAAGCGCGCCGCAGCCTCTTTCGGCGCCCCCTCTCCCGCTGCGGGCGGGATCGATGCATTTCCGGCCTGCGCAGCGCTCAGCAGTGCGTCCGCGAACGAAGCCTCCAGCGAAGCGGCTTCGTCCGCAGCCGGCACTTCTTCCCCGGGCATGATCTTCCCCGGCGCAAGGTCGGGCGCGAACAGCGCGGCCAGCTCTGCGGCGGCCGATTCCGCGCGCGGTGCGACGTTCACGATTTCCCGCGCCGCGTTTGCAGCATGGCCTGGCTGATCTTCGCGGCCGCTTCGGGAGAGAGCTTCGACAGGATCTCCGCGGCCTTGCGTTCCTTCATGCGCCGCAGAATCTCCGTGGACGTCTCCACGTCGAGACCGGTGAGAATTTCGGCCGCGGCTCCCGCCTTCATGGTCTCGTAGACCGCGGCGAGTTGAGTGAGCATCACGTCCCGCTCCTTCTCCATCGTTCCGAACTGCGATTCCACGCGCTCGAGAAGACTTTCGACCTCGCGCTGCCGTGCGGTGATCTCGCTCTGCTCGAGCAAGATGCGCCGGCTGGCGAAGCCCAATTCCTCGCGCTCCAGGCGAACCGCCTCGCGCTCCGCGACGATCGCTTGCAAGAGAACCGGCAGATCCGCGCCCGCTCCCTCGAAGGCAACGGTCGCGGTCCCCGTCTCGCTCTCCGATTTCGGATGCCGCAAGTCCCCCGCACGAAGCTGGATCAACAGAACGACTCCGAGCATCAGCGGGAACGGCAGCCAAATCCGGAGAAACGTCAGGAACACGTTCGGCGCAGGGGCCGTCGGTTCCGCATTCTCCGCAGGTGCTTCCTTCGCAACATCCGTTCCACTCATGGAGCGGCTCCTTCTCTCGTGCGTTCCACTCGATCCGACTCATCGACCCGGAAGAACTTGCCGCTTTCCGGCAAATGCGTCCGGCTCGCCGCCTCGTCGAGCTGCTCCTGTTGAGCTCGCTCGCGACGCTGTTGCGTGCGCGCGTTCGCCTTGTCCGCGAGGCGCTCCAGGCCCTTCACGTCGCGTCGCAGCGCCACGTGCTCGCGAATGCGATCTTCGAGAACGGAGCGCATACCCTCCAACCGTCCTTGCAAGCGCGATTCCAACCGGCGGAGCGATTCGAGATAGGCCGACCATTTCGCCAATTCTTCGACTCCTGTGTTCGCGTCGGGAGCTTCCTCCCGGCGTGCGCGGGTGCGCGCCATCTCCCCCTCCACGTCCGTCACCCGCCGCTCGATCTCGAGACGGCGCGCCCACGCTTCCCGCTCCAGCCCCTCCTTCCAGCGAAGGACCTTCTCAAGCCGGAACACGGGTTCCTTCCGCCGCGCGGCTCGCGATCTTCAAGAGCCCCGCGCGCGTTTCCTCCCATCCCGAGCGGTCGCGCCGTCCCTGCTTGAGGAACTGCGCCAACTCTTCCTCGATCGCCAGCGCACGATCGACGCGCGCATCGGACCCGCTCTTGTACGCGCCGATCGCGATGAGATCGTCCATCGCGCGCCGCGCTCCCATCGCTTCGAGAATCGAGCGACAGGCCGCGTTCATCTCCGGATCCTGGCTGTCGTCGCGAAGCCGGCTCACCGAGTCGAGCACGTCGACCGCGGGGAACTGGCTGCGCGTCGCCAGCGCGCGCGAGAGCACCAGGTGTCCGTCGAGAACGGCGCGGGCCGCGTCCGACACCGGGGCGTCGATGTCGTCGCCTTCGAGAAGAATCGTGTAGAAGCCGGTGATCGAGCCGGTGCGGGTCCGCCCGGCGCGCTCGATGATCTCAGGAAGAATCGTGAAGGACGACGGCGGATAACCGCGCGTAGTGGGAGGCTCTCCCGCGCCGAGCCCGATCTCGCGCTGCGCCATCGCCACGCGGGTCAAGCTGTCGAGCAGGAAGAGAACCTTGCGCCCACGATCGCGAAACGACTCGGCGATCGCACAGGCGACGCGAGCGGCCTGCACGCGCTGGATCGGCGCCTCGTCGGAGGTGGCCACCACGACCACGGAGCGCGCCAGCCCGTCCGAGCCGAGCTCGTGCTGCAGGAAGTCGACGACCTCGCGGCCGCGC
This sequence comes from uncultured Gemmatimonadales bacterium, assembly GCA_963725045.1. Classification (GTDB taxonomy): domain Bacteria; phylum ARS69; class ARS69; order ARS69; family ARS69; genus CAVRWY01. Next base: position 218,154 of record CAVRWY010000014.1, on the reverse strand, counting down.
TCTCCCACCAGCGCGAGCACGTTCACGTCGGCGGACGACGAGCGCGCGATCATTCCCAGAAGCACGCTCTTGCCCACGCCGCCGCCGGCGAAGATTCCCAAGCGCTGTCCGACGGCGCAGCTCACGAACCCGTCGATCGCGCGCACTCCGGTCGCGAGCGGCTCGCGATCGGCAACGCGCTCCAAAGCTCCGAGCCGCGTTCCTCGCACCGGGCGCAGTGTTCCCGCACGCACCGGACCGCGCTCGTCGATGGGCTCGCCGCGCCCGTTCAGCACGCGCCCCAGGAGCTCGTCGCCGACGCGCACCGCCAGCGCCTCCCCGGTCCCTTCGACCTCGGCGCCAGGCCGCACGCCCGCGCTCGTGCACCATGGCATGAGCAGAATGCGGCGCTCGGCGAACCCCACGACCTCGGCGGGAATCGGAGCCTCGTTGCGCCCCAGATGGATGCGACAGATCTCCCCCACGAAGGCGGGAGGTCCCGACGCTTCCACCAGCTGTCCCAAGCTGCGCGTGACCCGTCCGCGCGTTTTCACGAGGTCGGCGCGGCGCAGGCGTTCCGTCAAATCGAGAACGCGGCTCATGCGGGTTTGCCACCGAGCGCGGTCTGGGCCGCGGCGAGCTGTCCGCGCCGCGAGCCGTCGATCACGAAGTCCGGCGTCTCCAAGACGCAACTTCCGCGCGCGACGCGACGATCGGCGACGACCGTGATCTCCCGAGCGAGACCCGACTCGCGCTGGATCGCCTCGCGCTCCGCGTGGATGCGGGCGTGATCCGAAGGATGCACGCGCACGCACATCGCGACCGGGGTGGTGACGCGCGCCAGGAGCCGGCGGACCAGCTCGTTCACCAATGCGGGATCGCTCGCGACCTCGCGCCGCACGATCCGCTCCGCCACCGCCACCGCGATGGCCACGATTTCTTCTTCCGCGGCCGCAATCCCCGCGTCGGATGCGCGCTTCAGCGCGATCGCCGCTTCGCGCATCGCGCGCGTGGCGTTCCCCCACTCCTCCATCGTCCGGCGCTCGCACTCTTCCTTGGTGCGCGCCACCGCAGTGGCCACTCGCTCGTCGGCTTCGCGCCGCGCGATCGCCAGCTCTTGCTCCAGCGCCTCCACCCGCGATCGTCGCCCGCCGCGAAACGCGTCGGCCGCGGAAGCCTCGGCGACCACGACGAATGTGCCGGCCTTGAGCACGTCAGACGACATACGAGTCCTCGCCGCCGGAGAGCACGATCGTCCCCTCTTCCTCGAGGCGGCGCAGGATCATGAGAATCGCCTTCTGCGCGCCTTCGACGTCGGCGAGGCGCACCGGCCCCATGAACTCCATGTCTTCGAGAATTCCTTCCTTGGCGCGCTTGGACATGTTCTCGAAGACCTTGTTCTTGATCTCGTCCGAGGCGCCTTTGAGCGCCAGCGCCAGCTCCTTCGTCTCGACTTCCTTGAGCAGCTCGCGAATCGCGCGATCGTCGAGCTTCACCACGTCCTCGAAGACGAACATGAGATTGCGGATCTCTTCGGCCAGGTCGGGGTCGTCCTCGGCGATCGATTCCAGGATCGCTTCCTCGGTGGCGCGATCGACTTGATGGAGCACATCGACGACCGCTTGCGGTCCGCCGGTGGCACGAGACGAGAGATGGATCGCGGAGACATGCTTCTCCAGCTGATCCTCGATCTTCTTGATCGCGCCGGGCGCGGTGGGACCGATGCTGGCCATGCGCCGGGCCACGTCGCCCTGCAGCTCTTCGGGAATGCCGGCGAGCACCACTGCGGCCTGCTTGGGGGTCAAATGCACGAGCACGAGTGCAATCGTCTGCGGGTGCTCGTCGCGCAGGAACCCGATGAGCTGGCTCGCGTCGAGCTGCTTCAGCACGCGGAAGCTGCGCGATTGGATCGACTCCTGGACGCGGCCCAGGATCTCCTGCCCCGCCTCCGCGCCGAACGTCTGGGCCAGCACCTGGCGCGCGTAGTCCACGCCGCCGGCCTGCACGCGACGCTTGCCGAGCGTGTTTTCGTAGAACTCGCCGAGCACTTGCTCCATCACGTCGTTGGGAACGTTGCCGAGCTCCGCGATCTCCAGAGTGACCGACTCCACCTCGCGCGGCGACATCTGCTTCATGACGGACGCGGCCGAAGTCTTGCCGACCGCCAGCAGGAGGATCGCCGCCTTCTGCCGGCCGGTCAGAGTCTCGAACGCGAGCCCGGCCTTTTCCTTCGCTTCGCGGCGCGGACTCACTGGACCTTCTCTTCCACGAGCCAGTTGCGCAGCACGGAGGCGACCTCACTGGGCCGCTCGCGCGCCAGCTCGTTCATCTGGTCGCGAATCACTTCCTTGCGGAAGTCCGCCTCGCTGGGCGCCTTGGACTCCAGCGCGGTCACGCGCTCGCGGCGCCGGCGATCGTCTTCCACCGCGCGCACCAGAATCGACGACGACTGCCGCAGCCCCCAGGCCACGAGCCCGACGGCCAGGAGGATCACGAAGTTGCGCAGGAGCGAGCCCATGCTCGGGAAGAAGAGCCACCAGGGCATCGGCGACGAAGCGACTTCGTCTCCTTCTGTCGGCGCGAAGCGCAGGTTCGCGACCTCGATGACGTCGCCGCGCTCTTCCGAGAAGCCCACCGCCGAGCGCACCATGGCCCCGAGCTTCTCCAGCTCGTCGGCGGGACGTTCCGCCCACACCGTTTCACCCGCCGTGTTGGTGGACTCGATGCCGTCGACGAGAACCGCGACCGAGAGCTGGTCGATCGTGCCCACTTCGCCGAGGATGTGCTCGACGGTCTTGTCGATCTCGTAGTTCGTGAGAATCGTCTCTTCCGAATCGCCGGAGACGCCGGTCCCGGTGATGCGCTGCTCGCTGCGGATCGACGTCGTGGCCGGGTTGTACATTTCGATGGAGCGCTCCACGCGATCGAAATCCAGCCCGGCGGAGATCTGCACGATCGCATCGCCCGCGCCCACGACCTGCTCCAGGAGCGACGTGGCCTTGTCGCGCAGGTACGTCTCCACTTCCTGCTGCACGCGAAGCTGCTCGGAGGTCATGGCCAGCTCGCCGGAAGGTGCGCCGTCCCCGAGCACACGGCCCGACGTGTCGATCACGGTGACGCCGTCGGGGTCGAGCCCTTCGACCGAGGCCGAGACCAACGCGTAGATGCCGCGCACCTGCTCGGTGGCGAGCCGCGCTCCGGGGCGAAGGTCCACGATGACCGATGCGGTGGGCTTTTTCTCGTCGCGCCGGAACACGGTCTTCTCGGGAATCGCGAGGTGCACGCGCGCTTTCTCCACCTCGTCGAGCGACATGATGGTTCGGGTGAGCTCGCCCTCGAGCGCGCGACGGTAGTTCACCTGTTGCAGGAACTCGGTCATTCCCAAGTTCGTCTTGTCGAAGATCTCGTAGCCGACGGTGCCCTTGCCGGTGAGTCCCTTCCCCGCGACGCGCAGCCGCATCTCTCCCACTCGCGACGACTCGACGAGGATCGTGCCCCCGTCCTTCGCGACCTCGTAGCGAACGCCGGCCTCGGCCAGCTCCTCCACGATGGGACCCGCGTCCTCCGCGGAGAGCCCGCTGAAGAGGACCTCGTAGTCGGGCCGCGACGACCAGGACACCACCACCACCGTGGACACGATCGCCGCCGCCACGCCGCCCACGAGCAGCATGCGCTGAGTGGCGTTCGCATTCTTCCACCACGCGCCCAGTCGCTCCGCGAACACGGAGAGCACTCCCACGCAAACCTCCTGCTAGACCTGCATCCGTTGAATTTCCTGGTACGCCTCCAGGAGCTTGTTCCGAATTTCCATGAGCAGCTCGAACGCCACCGAAGCTTCCTCGGCCGAGATCATCACCTCGTGCAGATCCACTTCTTCCCCGGCGACGATCCGATTCACGAGCCCTGACGCGTCCAGCTGCGCCCCGTTCACCCCGGCGAGCGCATCCTTCAGCGTGTCCTGGAAGCTCGGCGCCGCGGTGGACTCCAAGGGGCGGCCCAGCGGCGTGTACCGGGAGAGTCCGAGCCCTCCGATCTTGAGATCACTCATCGCCATACCTCCCGCATGCATTGCGGCCGTGACGTGCACCGCAGCATCAGATCTCCAGCGCCTTCTTCAGCATTGCCTTCGTCGAATTCAAGACCGTGACGTTCGCCTCGTACGCGCGGGTGGCCGCGAGCAGATCCGTCATCTCCTGCACGATCGAGACGTTGGGGTACTCCACGTAGCCGTCCTTGTTCGCGTCGGGGTGGCCCGGCTCGTACACGAGACGCCCCGGCGTGGTCTTGTCGTTGGCCACGTCGAACGTCACCAGGCCGGCGGGATCCGGAAACGTGGGCAGGTCCGCGTCGGAGAGATGGCGCGCCGAGGTCTTGGTCACGTCCACGCCGAGCTCGTCGTTCACTCGCAACAGCTTTTCGAAGATGGAATTGAACCGTGCGGAGCGCGACGCCATGGTGACCGTGCGCCTTTGGTACGGGCCTCCTTCGGCGGTCTTGGTGACGTCCGCGTTCGCGATGTTCGCGCTGATCACGTTCAATCGGGCGCGCTGCGCACCGAGGCCCGAGGCGCTGATCTTGAACGCTTGAAACAGATTTCCGACCTTCATCGTTCAGCCTCCCGCCGCGCTCAACCGAGCGCGCGGCCGCGGATTGCGGCCTTCATGCCGGCGTACGTCCGGGCGACGAGCTCCGCCGCCACGGTGAACTTGATCGTGTTCTCGGCGAGGTCCGCCATTTCCCGATCGATCTCGACGTCGTTGATCCCGTTGCCGGAGATCGCCGAGGTCGGATTGCGCGCGTGAACTTCCCCTTGCGGAAGCAGGCCCGTTCCCGCGAGGTGGCCTTCGTTGGTGCGCGCCACCTCGGCGCCGTTGCGCGTGCGCAGTGCCAATTGGAGATCCTCCTCGAAGCGCACCTCCCGCGAGCGCCATCCCGGAGTTTCGGCGTTGGCGACGTTCGCGGCATGGACGCGCCCCCGCTCGGAATACGCGCCGAGCGCTGCCTTCAGAACCCGAAGCTTCTCTTCGCCGAACAGCATCTTCTCGATCATCGTTCCGCCTCCTCGATCGTGAGACCGGCATCGCGGTACGCGTGGAGCTTGTTGCGGATGGTGCGCACGCTGATTCCGAGCGCTTCGGCGGCGTGGGTGCGATTGTTGCGATGCGCGCGAAGCGCGCCCAGGATCGCGGAGCGCTCGATGGCCTCGAGCGAACGGCCGTCCCAGTCGGTTTCGCATTCGGGCGGGGCCGGCGGCGAAAGCTCCAAGTCCCGCGCGCGGATCCGCCCGTCCTGGGCGAGAAGCATCGCCCGCTCCAGCGCGTTCTCCATCTCGCGAACGTTTCCCGGCCAGGGGTGCACGCGCATCTTGTCGAACGCCGCGGAATCGATCGACGGGCGCACGATCTCGTGCTCCTGCGCCTTGCGGGCCAGGAACGCATGCGCCAGACGCGGGAGATCTTCCAGGCGAACACGGAGCGGCGGCACATCGATGCGCACCACGTTCAGGCGATGAAAGAGGTCCGCGCGAAAGCGCCCGGCGGCGACCTCGCGGGAGAGATCGCGGTTCGTGGTCGCGATGATGCGGACGTCGACCGCGATCGCGCCCCCGCCGCCGACCTTGCGCATCTCCCGCTCCTGCAGCACGCGCAGCAGCTTGGCCTGCAACGCCGGTGACACTTCGCTGATCTCGTCGAGCAGGAGCGTTCCGCCATCGGCTTCCTGGAAGAGACCCCGGGTGGCGCGAACCGCCCCGGTGAACGATCCCCGCTCGTGTCCGAAGAGCTCGGACTCCAAGAGACCCTCGGCGAGCGCCGCGCAGTTCACGCGAACGAAGGCCCGCTGCGCCCGAAGGCTCTTGCGATGAATCTCTCGCGCCAGGAGCTCCTTGCCCGTTCCGGTCTCGCCTTGGACGAGCACGGTCGCGCGGGTCGGCGCGATGCGCGCCACGATCTCCAGCACCGCGGCGATCGCCGGCGCTTCGGCGATGAGCTCCACGTCGGGAGTCTCCGCCGGTGCGGCCAGCGCGCGCACCAGGGCCTCGATCGCTTCCGGATCGAAGGGCTTCTCCAGAAAGTGGTCCGCCCCCTGGGCGAGGAGCTCGCGCTGTCGCTCCGCTCCCGCGTGCGCCGACATGAGAACCGTGCGCGGGCGATCGGGACGTGCGCGAAGCAGCCGCAGGAGCTCCGCGCCGTCGCGTCCCGGCATCCGCAGATCGAGGAAGGCGACGTCGAACGGCTCGTGATCGAGGAGCGCTTTCGCGCGCATGCCGTCCTCGGCGACGCGCACGTCCCAGTCCCGCTCGAGCGTTTCGCGAAACAGCTCGCGCATGGTCGGCTCGTCGTCGGCCACGAGAATGCGCGGGCGGCGCATGGCCGTAACGGGGGGCGTCATGCGTTCCTCCGCGGAAAGATGGCGCGCGCGCAGGCCCCGCGGTCGCGGGATTCCAAGCGGAGCGTGCCGTTCGCTTCCTGCACGAGCTCGCGCACGATGGCGAGGCCCCGGCCGCGCCCGGCCCCCTTAGTGGAGACTCCGCGCCGGAACAGATCCTCGATGCTTCCGGCGGGAAGCCCGATCCCGTCGTCTTCGACTTCCAGAGTCACGCGCTCCAAATGCGAGACGATGCGGATGCAGACCGTCCCTTGCGGCGCCGTGGCTTCGGCGGCGTTGCGCACCAGATTCGCGAGCACCTCGCGAAACACCGACGGAGCAACGGGGAGCTCGATCCCTTCCGGGCACTGCACGACGAAGTCGATGGTGTGCCCTTCGGCGTCGCTCTCGGCGCGCGCCAGGGTGGCGGTCTCCACCGCGAGCATGTGCGCATCGACCGCGTCTTCCGGTGCACAGAGGCGCGCATTCAACACGGATTGCATCGAGTCGATTCCTCCCTGCAGCGCGTGCAGCAGCCGCTTGGCGCGCGTGCTTCCCCCGGTTTCGTCGAGCTCGCGTCCCAAGAGCGCCGCAAGCCCGCGCACGCCACCCAGGGGATTCTTGATCTCGTGGCCCAAGTCCCGGATGCGTTCGGCGAGCGTCGCTTCGTGGCGGCGCCGCTCGTTCTCCCGCGCGCTCCACAGCTCGCGGTAGGCCTGCTCGAGGACGCGAGCCCCCTGATCGAACGCCTCGAGCGCGTCGCGCAGGTGAATGTCGTCGCCGGTGACGATCGTGCTCATCGGGTCTCTCCGGATGCGGCGGCCGGAATCGGGCGCCGCGGATTTCTCCACATGGTGCGTTCGCGAAGCAGCGTCCGGCACTCTTCCTCGTGCCCGAGCGTTTCTTCCAGCGTTCGTCCGATCGCGTCGAGGAGGGAGAGGAGCTCTCGGCATTCCTCCGCAGGCAAGGTCCGCTTGGATCGCTTCCACCACTCCCTGGCTCCCGTCACCCTCTCCTCCTCCTCGCGAACTTCTCGGAACAAGAGCTTCTTTTTCGCCAGCAGGTCGTTCACGTCCGGAATCGGTGCGCCGTCGCGCAGCTTCTGCGCCGCTTCCGCGGCGATGTTGGCGATGCCGCGGTATCCCACGTGCACGCGGCGATAGGACTCGCCGAGCGCACGCAGCCGCTGGCCCGCATCGCTTCCGCGAAGATCATCCACGCCCTTGGCCGCCCTTCTTGGCCCAGGCCGAGCCCAGACGCTCCGCGGTCTGCAGAAACCAGGCGGCCTGGGTCGCGTAGAACGTGTCGGGCCAGCGCTCCAGCGCTTCTTTGTAGAGCGAGAGGGCCTCGTCGTAGCGCCCTTCGCGGTGCGCGACGTGTCCCAGCTGCAAGCGAATCCACGCCGATTCCTCCGGGCCCGGTCCGAAGCGTGCGGCGCGCTCGTATTGCGTGCGCGCCTCGGCGAGGCGTCCCAGCGCGAACAAGCAATCGGCGCGAAGCACGGTGGCTTCGCCGTCGACCACGTGCGGGATCGCCGGCTCGCGCGAGAGCGTCTCCAGCTCGCCGAGCGATCGCTCCGCCAAGCCCGAGTCCCACAAGCAGCGCGCGAGAAGAAGGCGAGCTTCGCTGCGCTCTTCCGCGGGAACGCGGGACATCACTTCCTCGAGCACGGCGCGCGCCGCGACCGGTGCTCCCGCGTCGGAGAGAATGCGCGCGAGCCGCAAGCGCTCTTCGGTGCTGCGCCCGAACGGAGAGAGCCGGCGCGCGAGGGGAAGCGCATCCTTGGAGCGGCCGGCGCGAATGCGGATCTCCGCGAGACGCAGGGAGTCTTCGTAGGCGTGGGTCGTGTCGACGCCCGAGGCGAGCGCCTGGGTCAGCGTGCGGTCGGCTTCGTCGAAGAGCCCGCGCTCGGCGAGAAGATGGGCGAGCGTGCGAGAGTGCGCGGCCTTCTCCTCGGGCGAATCGCTGGCATTCACCGCCTGCGCTTCGCGGCGGAACTCCTCGATCCAGTTCAAGAGCTCGTCGAAGCGCGGCTCGTCGGCGCCGGCATGTTCTTCAACGCCGGCGTGGTCGGTCTCGCCCGCGGCATCGGTCGCCTCGGGCGCCACCGCGGCTCCTTCATCGAGAATGGAGTGCACCGGCGCGATCTTGGACGTGTCGGCGAGCGCACCGGCCGCATCGAAATCGAGCACGATGCGCGGCGGATCGTGCAGCGCGAAGGAGCGGCAGCGAATCGCTTGCACGGACTCGATGCGCACCACGAGATCGGAGCCTTCGGGGACGAACGAGATGCGCTCCACGCGGCCGTCTCCCGGCGTGATCGACGCGGGGAGCGGATCGGCGGCGGTATCGAGCACACGCACAGCGATTCCCGGCCGGTCGATCAGCTCGACGGTGAGATGCTCGGCGACGCGATCCAATTCCAAGACCAGCCGAGTGACGCCGGCGTCCCCATCGCCGAGCTTGGCGCGCGCGAGGCGGGCCGCACCCGGCGAAGGAGATCCCGGCGCGGGCGTGGGAAGCGCGTTCGTCGCCGCGGCCATCGCGGCCATCCCTTTCGCCGGAGACGACTCGGCGGGAGACGCCTTGGGCGAACGGGCTTCGCTCGCGAACGCGATCACACCGACAGCCGCCATCGCGACCGGAACCACCAATGTCAGGATGCGCGAAGATCGACGCATGCTTGCCCGCTCCTTCCCGGAATTCCTTGCCGGTGGCGCGGACTGCAAGCGAAAGGCCAACTCCCGCAAACGGCGGTGCCGGCGCGCGGCGGGTTCGTCGAAGTCGTTGAGAACATGGGGGCTGGGCGTGTGCGCCGGGATCGGGGCGAATCCCGGGTCCGGCTCGCGCTCAGGAGCCGGCGCGAAGCCGACTGGCTAGGTCTTGGTCGAGCCGATCGGGAACTGGCCAGTCATCTTTCGCAGGACTCGCGCGGCCGGCGTCCCTTCCGCATCGGAAGCTTCCTCCGGATCATGCAGCTTGTCGCGCAGCGTCTGCCGCGAGATCCCCAGGAGCCTGGCGGCGTGCGACTTGTTGCCCTCGCACCAGTCCAGCGTGAGCCGGATGTGCTCGATTTCCACTTCGCGCAGCGGGCGCGGCCGGAACTCCGCGGCCTCCGCGGCGAGATGCGGCGCCGTGCGCGGAGCGATCTCCAACGGCAGGTGACTCTCCAGAATCACGTCGGTGGACTCCAAAAGAATCGCGCGCTCGATGACGTTGCGCAGCTCGCGCACGTTTCCCGGCCAGTGATAGCTCTGCAACAGCTGGCGGGCCCCGGACGAGAAGCCCCGCACCGTCCGATTCAGCTCGCGATTGAAGTGCTGCACGAACCAGCTCGCCAGCAGCGGCACGTCGTCGAGGCGATCGCGCAGCGGCGGAATGTTCACCGGAACCACGTTCAGCCGAAAGAAGAGATCCTCGCGGAAGCGCCCTTCCTGCGCCTCGCGCTTCAGGTCGCGATTCGTGGCCGCGACGATGCGCAGCTCCACTTCCACGTCCTGGGTGCCGCCGATGCGGCGAAACGACTTCGTCTCCAGCACACGCAACAAGCGCGCTTGCAAGCCGACCGGCATCTCCCCGATCTCGTCCAGGAAGAGCGTGCCCGTGTTCGCGATCTCCAGAAGCCCGCGCTTCTTTTCGCGCGCGTCGGTGAACGCGCCCTTCTCGTGGCCGAAGAGCTCGGACTCCAGCAGATTCTCAGGAAGCCCGGCGCAGTTGATCGCCAGGAACGGGCGTCGCTCCGTGCCTTGCGAGCGAAAGTGGATCGCCTTGGCCACCAGCTCCTTGCCGGTTCCGCTCTCGCCCTGAATCAGAATCGTGGAGGTCCCGCTTCCGGCGACCTTCTCGATGATCTCCATGACCGAGCGCATTCCCGGGGAGCTGCCCACCAAGAAGCGGTCCGATTCGCGGGCGCCGTATTGCACCTGCCGCGCGGTCCGCGCGGCGCGGGCCGTCTCGATGTTCACCATCGCGTCGGCGACCAAGGCCGCGACCCGCTCCAGCTCGAACGGCTTCGTGAGGAAATAGTACGCGCCCATCTGGATCGCGCTGGAGGCGGACTCGCCGCCGTACGCGGACATCATCACCACGATCGTGTCGGCATGCTGGCGGCGAATTTCCTGGAGCACCTGCAGCCCGTCGCGTCCCGGAAGACGCACGTCGAGAAACACGATCTCCGCCGGCCGATCGCGAAGCGCAATGAGCCCGTCTTCCCCGCTCTCCGCCTCGCGCACGTCGTGCCCACGCTCTTGCAGCGCCAAGCGAAGGGACCAGCGAAGATTCTTCTCGTCGTCGACGATCAGGATGCCGGCCATGCGCTCCCTCCCCGCGAAGTCGCCGGCGTCGGCCGGCTGGCCAGCGTGACGACCGCGGCATGCGCCGCTCCGTGTGGCTTCTCCAAGCGAATCGCACCTCCGTGTCGCCGCACGATGTGCTCCGAGATCGACAGTCCGAGCCCCGTACCGCCCGGCTTCGTGGTGAAGAACGGATCGAAAACCCGATCGCGAATGGACGAGGGCACTCCCTCGCCGCCGTCCTCGATGCGGATCGTGACCGAGCTGCTGCGTCCGCCGGTGGGACCCTGGGCCCCCACGCGCACCTCTCCGCCGGCCGGCGTCGCCTCGATCGCGTTCAGGATCAGATTCAGCAGAACCTGGAGGATCTGGTCCCGATCCGCAAGCGGGATCGGACCCGACCTCGGAGAAGACCGGCGAATGCGAACCCGGTGCTCGGAGGCCTTTCCCTCGGCGAGCTGGGCGGCACGATCGAGCAACGCGCCCAGATCGATCGGCTCCATGCGGGGCTCCGCGGGCTTGGCGAATTGCAGAAGACTCCCGACGATGCGATCCAAGCGATGCGTCTCCTCCAGGATCACGTCGGTGAATCGAACGCGCTCGTCCCCCTCGGGGAGGCGGGTCTTCAAGAGCTCCGCGGTGGTGCGGATTCCCGCGAGCGGATTGCGGATCTCGTGTGCGACTCCGGCGGAGAGTCGACCCAGCGCGGCGAGACGCTCGGCGCGCCGCACTTCCGCTTCGACTTCCTTGCGCCGCGAGAGATCGAAGAAGAGCGCCAGGATCTCCACGCCGCGCCCCGGCGAATCGGGAACGAGCGACGCACGGATGGAGACGGAGTGGGTCTGCCCGGTGAGACTGGTGAGATACGTTTCCACGTCGTCCGGCGCCGCCGATCCGTCGCGGATCGATTCGAAGAATTCGAGCAAATGCGGATCGCGGGCGAACACGCTTTCTAGCGGGCGACCTTCCAGCGAGCCCGACTGCGCGCCCAACATGGTCGCGAGCGCGGGATTCGCGAGACGCACGCGATCTTGCGCGTCGATGCGCAGGAGCCCGCCGCGCAGCGCGCGAAGCATGCGGTCGTTCTGCAGACGCCGCTGCGCCGCATCCTCCACCGCGCTGCGTGCCGCCAGACCTTCGGAAGCGAGCGCCATGCACTCGTGCATTTCCTCGACGGTGAGCGCGGAGCCGGCGTCGGCGTGGTCCGCCGGCAGAATGACTACGCCGTACGAAGGCAGCGATTCCAGCAAGCGCCACGTTCCGCGCACGCCCGAGCGGCCGCCGGCGGGCGCGGGGCTCGACGGGTCGCGCTCTGCGCCCGCCGCGGCCGGCGGGGAGTGCGCAAGCGCATTGCGTGCCGAGATGCGCCACAGGCCTTCCGCCGCGGGATCGGCGCCGTCGACGCGCACCAGTCCGACGCCGGCGGCGTCGATCGCGCGGCCAAGCACGCTGGCGAATCGGTCGCCGAACGAATCCGGCGGGCCGGGTGCGGCGAAGAATCGTGCGATCGATTGCAGGCGGCGCAAGTGCACCACCTCGCGCGAAAGGCTCACGTTCGCGGCGCGCATGCTTTCCGCGTGAGTGAGCACCAGGTCGGCGAAGCGGCGTCGCTCGTCGCCCAAACGATTGGTGGAGGCACGCAGCTCCAACACGAGTCGGTCCGCCTCGACGAGCAGCGAGCGGCGCTCCAAGAGATCCGACACCGTCGCCAAGACCTGGGCGCCGTCCGGCCCCCAGGGAAGCGCACCGCGCTGAGTCTCCCCTTCGTCGCCGAACACCAAGATGGAATCGGGGCGATCGCGTTCCGCGAGCGTGCGCGCGAGCCAGGCATCCAGCTCGGGACACTCTTCGTCCAGGAGAAGCAGATCGGCGTGCTCGGCGCGACCATCGCGCGGGGAATCGGTGACGTGGATCTCCGCGCGCCCCGCGAGCAGCGGCGCCCAAGCTCGGGCCGCGCGCCGCCGTTCTTCGTGCGGCGTCACCAGCGCGACCAAACCCGGGCCGGTCACGTGCGGTCCTCCGCTTCGTCGAGCCCTTCGCGCACCGAGCGCTGCAGCCAGTAGATGTAGCGGGTGATGCGCTCGCGCGTTTCGTCGCTCACGGTCAAGAACTCGGTCGCGAGAAACCAGGTCCCGCGCGCCCCGGGTGTGGCGCGGCCGGCGTCGCGAAGCACTTCGGCGCGCACGGTCGCGGCGGCGCGCCCGTCCGGAATCTCCAGGCGCATGTCCATGATGGTCCCGTCCGGATAGAGCTCCGGAGATTCGAGCAGCATTCCCCCGCCGGAAAGGTTCACGCTCGTCCCCTGGCCCGGAGGACCGGGAGCGGGCGATCCTGGAATCGGCGCGACCGGCTCGATTCCCACGCGGATCGCGGCACCCAGTCGGAAGTAGCTGCGGCGCTGCACGCGGCGCACTTCGCCCTCGGGAAGGGAGAGCAGGATGGTCGGGATCGTGCCCGGAAACCGCTCCAGGATGCGGCAGGCGTACTCGAAGTGTGCGTTGCCGGCCGCAAAGTGCACCTCGAGCGTCTCCCCGGGTGGGATCGGAAGGATCGTGGCTCGATAGGACGGCGCATACACACGAAAGCCGTCGCGGCGCCGCTCGAGGATTTTCGTGATGTAGGAGCCTTCGAACAGGCCCCGCGAGATGAAGAGGAGGACGCGCTGATTCACGGCGGGGAGAGCGACGGATCCGTCGAATCCCGAGGAATTCTCCGTCACGTGCTCTTCCCCTTCGCTCCCCGCGTCTCCGGCAGGCACGCTAACAACGCTTAGCCGCGTTCGTCAACGCGCTTACCACGCGACGGACCACCACCGGCATACGCTCGAAGCCCGCGTTCCCCTCGTTCGAGCGAGGAAACGCGCTCTTCCAGCTCTTCTCGTCCGCGATTCAGGTGCCGTTCCGCTTCGCGGTCGAAATCCAGGATGCGCTCCAGACGCCTGACCAGCTCGTGGGCCGCAGCCTGCGGGTGTGCACGAACCTCCTGCTCGATTCGCGGGAGGAGCGCACGGCGAAGCCGCAAACCCTCTTCCAGCGCGGGCAGGTCCCCTTCCTCCGCCGCCCGGCACCCTTCGTGAGCCAGCTTCTCCAGCGCGGCCAGAACGTCTCCCTCGTCGGCGAGCTTCATCCGCGCGCTCGAAACCCCGCACCGGGCGCCGGAAGCGCGGGCGCCTCGTCGAGTTTCATCTCCGCCCAACCGGCGCGAAGCGAGCTCAGGATGCCGCGGCAATCGACCAGTCCATGGTCGGCGTGCTCGACGCGCGAGCGATGCACCCGTTCCACGATGAACATATAGAGCCGCAAGAGCCGCTGCGCCATCTCTCCCGCGCGAAAGTCGAGCGCGGTCATGAGACCGCTGACGATCGTCTGCGCGCGATGCAGCGCTTCGTCGCCGGGGCGCCCCGCGGCCAGCTCGCGCTCGGCATCTTCGAGAGCATGGATCGCGGCGTCGAACGCGCGCAGCACGATGCCGCGCGCCGGTGCGGTGGAGAGGTCGATCGATCGATACGCATCCGCGGAACGCGTCACGAGTCCTCCGAGTTTCAGCTTCCGTTCGAATTGCCGGCGGCGACTTGCTGCATGGCGGCGATTTGTGCGGAGATGAATTGTCCCTGGCCCTGGATCTCGGCGAGCGTCGATTCCAAGCGCGCGTAGCGAGCCAGGAGGCGAGCGCGCTGGATCTCGAGCTGTTCCTTCTTCGAGTCGATGTCCTTGGACATCCGCTCGATCACGCTCTGCACCGACTTCTGCAGTCTCCCCAGGGAGCCGGTGGTCACGTCGGTCCATTCGAAGAGCCCGCGGGAGAGCGTGCGTCCGATTCCTTCGGAGAACGTGGCCGTGCTTGTCGCCGGAACGTCGTCGTCGCCCGCGGTCACACGAAACACGACGCCGTCCAGCTCGGAGTCGGGATCGTCGATCGTGATCGTGGATCCCTTTCCGGTGAAGGAGACCCCGTCGATGGTCGCGATCGTGTCCTTCCCGGTGAAGCTCGTGTTCACCACGGAGGCGAGGCCCAAGTCGTCTCCGAACGAGCCGCTCGGGACCAGCAGCTGGAGCGTCGCGTCCGATCCATCGCGCTCGGAGGAGATCAGCAAGCGGCCCGCCGAAGGACCGGTCGATTCGAACGTGACCGTCGCCGTCAGCTTGTCCAGCTCGGTGCTCGATTCGATCGCATCCTGGATCGCCTCGGCGAGGTCCTCTCCGGTGGCGTAGGTTCCTTCCGCCAGGTGCAGCGTCTCGGACGCGGTGCCGTTCACGACGATCCGAAATGAATCGTTCGACGAGTCGATCGTCATTCCGCCGGTCAAGTCGAACGCGTCCCCGGCGATCGCCGCCTTCGCGGCCGCCTGCGTCACCGTGATCGCCACTTCGCGTCCGGCGAGATTCACGGTGTCGGGTGCGGAGAGCCACTCCACACCGGGATTGGAGAAGCGTGCGCGCGGGCGGAACAGATCGGCGAGGGCACCCGGATCTTCCTCGGCCGCTTCGGCGAACGCGCTCTCGTCGAACGAGAGAGTTCCGTCCGCACCGGACTTCACGCCGATCGAGTAGAGCGTGCGAAACTCGCCGCCTTCAGTGCCCTCGATCTGGCGACCCACCCATCCGCGCAGGCGTGTGGCGATTGCGGTGAGCGCGCTTTCGCCCATGAGCGGAGGACGCATGCCGATTTCCGGATCGAAGCGGAACTGGTCGTTGATGAAGCCGACGATGGTGTTGTAGCGCTCCACGAACGACCCGATCGCTTCTTGCCAGCCTTCCACGTCGCGCTCCACCCCGATCGTGACGCTCGTCCCCGTTTCGGAGAGCGCGTGCACGGTCACGTCGAGTCCTTCCACGAGATCGTGGAACGTGTTCGTCGAGGAATACAGATCGAGGCCGCCTTCCCCGCCGAACTGCACGTGCGCGTCCTGCGCGGTGCGAATGGTGGTGAACGCCGGAGCTTCGCCGCCGGTCAGTACGCCCGACACGGAGACGGTCTCGTCCGCGCCGGTCTCTTCCCCGGTCAGCACGAAGTGCACGACATCGTCGCCTTGGTCGTTGCGTCCGGTGACCAGCGCCGCGGTCACGCCGAGGTCCTCGGCGTTCACCAGATCCACGAGCTCGGCGAGGGTGGTGCCGGCGGCCACTTCGATGTCCACCGAAGCTCCGCCCACCGTGATCGAGAGCGTCCCGACTCCGACGTCGGCCGCGGACGACGCGTAGTCCTGCGAGCGCAACTGATGCGAGGCGGCGAGCGCGGCGACGAAGACTTCGTGATCGCCGAGCGCGCTGGGATTCGACGCGGTCGCGGTCACCGCTTCTTCGTTGGAGGACGCCGCGATCAACGCGTCCCAGAGCTCCGAGCGCCCCAGACGATCGGTGTCCACCTTCATCGCGATCATCATCGCTTCGACGGATTTCCAGGCGGAGAGCCGCGCCGTGGTCTCGGCCTGGCGCGCCTCGAGCAGGCGGATGGGGCCGTATTTGAGAGCGATCGTCGCTTCGACGAGCCCGGCGGTGTCGATTCCGGAAACGAGACCGGAGATGAAATTCGTGCTCACGCCTTCTCCCCTTCCCCGCAACCCCTCATCGCGGAACTTCTATGACCGAGCATCGAGAAACAGCCCGACCATCTCCCGAAGCCGGACGACGAGATCGAGAAACTTGCGGGACGGCTGCTCGCGCAGCACCTCTCCCGTCTTGGTGTCGACGATTTCCACGATCATCTCGCCGGATTTTTCATGGATCGCGAAACGCAGGTCGCGATCGAGCGCAGCCAGCTCTTCGTTGGCGGCGGCGATCTTCGCGTCCAGGGCTTCGCGGTCGATGCGGACCGGGCGTTCTTCGGAGCGAGCCTCGCGTCGCGGGGGTTCCGGCGCGCGTGCGATCGGGGGAGCATCGAGTCGAGCCGAAGCCGGCGCGATCCCTTCCGGTTCCATGGGCTCCTCCTCGAGAGACGCGACGGAGGAGGGCTCGGTCGAGCCCTCCCGCCGTCGTTGATGCGCAACTACGAGATCAGCCGAAGGACGGCCTGCGGCAGAGCGTTCGCCTGCGCCATCATGGCGACGCTCGTCTGGCTCAGGATCTGGAGTCGCGTGAACTCCGCCATCTCGAGAGCCATGTCCGCATGGCGGAACGTGGACTCGGCAGACGACAGGTTCTCGGACGCGATCCGGAGGTTGGCGAGGTTCGACTCGAGCGTGTTCTTCTGGAAGGCACCCAGCTCGGAGCGCTGTGCCGACACCTCGTCGATCGCCTCGTCGATGAGCAAGAGCGCATCGGACGCGCCCTGTGCGCTGCGGACGTCGATCTCGTCGAGGCTGTCGAACAAGGACTTGTTCGCCACGCCTCCGCCGAGCTCGTCCGCCGACATGTCGGAAACACCGATCTTCACGTTCTGGCCGTAGTTACCACCGACCTGGAAGACCAGCGCCTTGTCCAGAACCGCGAGCGAGCCGGAGCCGGCCGTCACGTCGTTCCCGAACACCACGTTCAGCTTGCCGCCCGAAGCGAGGCCGGAGGTGAGCGTTCCCTCCACGCCGGCACGCATCGTCACGGTGTCGCCGTTGTCGAGCGTGGCGTCGAACGTCGCCGCCGAGATGTTCAGCTCGATCGTGGCCGAGAGATACTCGTCCTGCGCCGTCGCCGTCGTGTCCAGCGCGATCTGCCCGCCGAATCCGTCGAGCAACGTGACCGTGCCCGGCGTGTTGCGTGAGCTCCTGGGTCTCGCCGGCGTTCAGCTGGATCGTGGCGGTCGTGCCGTCCGAACCGGAGAGCGTGGACATGCCCAGCTCGGCCTGCGTGAGATTCGTCCCGTCGACCGAGAGCGAGATCTCCTGCGTGCCGCCGACATCGGCGGAGCGAATCTTCAGCGATCCGTCGAGCTCGACGGAAGCGATGAAGCTCGTGGTACCGGAGTTGATCGCGTTCGCGATGTTCGCCGCCGTGTTGACGGTGTCCGCGCCGAACGTGATCGTGGAAACGGTGGCGCCATTGGTGATCGTGAGCAGAGCGCCCGACTCGATCACCGACTCACCGAGACCGAGATCGCTCTCGATGAATGCGGACGTCGCGGCACGGATCGTCACCGTGTGCGCGCCGGCCGAGAGATTCGTCGGCGTCGGGTCGACGGTGCTGTCGAGCCCGGCGTTCGCCGCCGCGGTCTCATCGATGAAGGTGCCCTCGGGAGCCACCAGGTTCGAGATCGCGAGCGTGTGGGTGCCCGACGCAAGCGTCGACTTCACGGCGCGATCCAGACCGATGTTCGAGGCGCCCAGGATCGAGACCTTGTTGTTCGTGGAGCCGTCGAGCAGGTACTTGGTGCCGAACTGGGTGGTGCTCGCGATGCGGCTGATCGTTTCGAGCGAGGAACGGACCTGAGCCTGATCCGCTTCCAGCGCGTCGGCGTCGTTCACGCCTTCGTTCGCCGCGTGGATCGCCAGCTCGCGCATCGAGGTGAGCAGGTTGTGGATCTCGTTCATCGCCGCTTCCGCGGTGTTGATCATCGAGCTCGCCTGCTCGGAGTTCTCGACCGCCTGATTCAAGCTCGCCACTTGCGCGCGAAGCTTCTCGGAGATCGAGAGCCCGGCCGGGTCGTCGGCCGCCGAGTTGATCCGGAGGCCCGAGGAGAGACGCTCGAGCGTCTTGTTCATCCGGAAGTCATTATTCGTCAGGTGGCGCCACGCGTTCAGCGCGCCCCGGTTGTGATTGATGCGGAGACTCATCGCGAGAATACCTCCCTGTTACGTTCGAAATCCGCGCAGGCGTCCTTGCCCGCCGGAGGGGTAGAGACCCCCCACCGCATTGCGAATCGGGCGTTTGGGCGATTCGGTTGAGGAGATTCTGGGACGGGGGGCCGGGCGGGGTCGGACCGGGGGCTCCTCAGGTCCTTCAGCGAGTGCCGGCCAGCTCCTGAGCTTTGTCGCGAGCCATGCGTGCGACCTGCTCGTGCCCGAGCGCGTCGTAGCAGTCGGCGACTCGGTTCAGAATTCGCACATCCGGTCCGCGGCGGCGGAGCTCCTTCTCGAAGGAAGCGAGCGCCAGCTCGATTGCACCGGCCCGAAAGAGCGCTTCGCCGGAGAGCGCCTCGGTGCCCGCCGGAAGCGGGCGCGTCCCGGCAAGCTCGACGGCGCGAGCCAAGTGCTCCAGCGGTTCTTCGAGAAGCCCACACTCCAGCTGGCAGGCGGCCATTCCCACGCGCGTCTCGGGCAGGTCGGCGCGGGAAAGCGCCTTCGAGTATTGTGCGAGAGCGCCCGGGAGATCCCCTTGTCGCAGCGAGAGATGCCCAAGGTGCAGCGGTGCCGCCCACCCGCGTGGATCGAGTCCTTCGGCACGTTCGTACAAGGTGCGCGCCCTCTCTCCGTCGCCGCGAAGGAACTCGAGAGTGGCCGCGAGGAACGCCGACTCCGGGTCGGCCGGAAGGCGCTCGGAGAGATCCGAGAGCAGCGGTGCCGCATCGTCCAAGTTCTGCTGCGCGAGAAGCGAACGGGCCAAGGCGCGTCGCGTAATCGCATCCTCCGGGAAGTCTTGGAGGATCTCACGATACGCACCCGAAGAAAGCGCCGGCTGTCCAAGCAGCTCCGCGATCTCGCCGAGCTCGAGCCGGATCGCGCGCGCGAGGCCCGCGACCGGCACGGGAAGATTCCCGGCGCGTACCCGAAGGCCGCGTGCCTGCGCCAGCTGCTCCATCGCCTCCGGCAGCGCGCCGCTCGCGCGCAAGACATTGCCCAGGAAGTAGCGTGCGATCGGATCGCTCGGGTCGTGGTGGACCGCATCCCGCAGCGCGCGCAGGGACTCCTGCGTCCGCCCGCGGCGAAACTCCAGCTGCCCCTCCAGAACGCGCAGCGCCTGGATCACTTCGTCCGGGCTCCCCGGCGGAGGAGAAGCGATGGTGCGCCGAGCGACTCGAACCGCCTCCTCGATCTCCCCGGCGCGCGATGCCGCTTTCACCAGGTGATAAAGGATGTTGATGTCCCGCGCTCCCCCTTCCTCCATCTCGCGGCGAAGAAGGCACAGATTGCGCTGCGCCTTGCGCAAGACTTCGTCCGGCTGGAGATAGCCCAGGTGGCGGATGGCGATGTCCAGACGGTGCGACGGCGTGCCGGTGCGCGCGAGACAGGGGTGAATCTGCTCGTGCACTCTCCCCTCGAAGCGGTGGCGCGGATCGTTGGGAAACACGCGAAGCTGAAAGCAGGAGGAGACCAAGCTCGGATCCCGGTCCGCGTTCACGAGCAGAAGGAAGATCCCGGTGCCCGGACGCGCGAGCGCTTCCTCGCGCACCCTCTTTAGATCGTGCGGCTCGATGCGGTCGTCGGCGTCGAGCCACAGCACGTGCGAGGTCAGAACGTGCTTCAGTCCCTCGTTGCGTGCGGCGGAGAAGTGGTCGCACCACGGAAACGAGACGACGTGAGCCCCGAGCTCGCGCGCGGTCTCCGCGGTGCCGTCGGCGGAACCGGTGTCGACGACGATGACTTCGTCGGCGGCGCCGGTGAGCGCCGGAAGCAGCTCGCGGAGATTGGCCTGCTCGTCGCGCGCAATGATCGTGACCGTGAGCCCCGGTCGATTCGTGCGGTCGTTTCCCATCATCCCCTCACCGTGGTGGCATTCGTCGCGAACCCAGAAGCCGCTTCAGCGCTTCCGGATCGGACGCCGAGTCCCTGGCCGCTTCGTTCTCCGCGAGAATCTGCGTGCGAATTTCTCCGCGATGCACCGCGACCTCGCGCGGCGCTTCGACGCCGATCTGCACTTGATCCCCCTTCACGCCGAGCACGCGGACGATCACGTCGTCGCCGATCGCGATCCACTCTCCCGATCGGCGTGTCAGGACGAGCATGGTGCGGAGGGCATGGCCGGCGTCCCTGGCGTCGCCGCGACGCTCGGATCCAGCACGCACGTGCCGTGCGTTTCGTCGCGTGAGATACGCTGCACGCCGCGCCGCGTTCGGGGGCACAGCAAAATCGGACCGCGGAGATTGAGGCGCAGAGCCTCGTCGGCGCGCGGGAGCTGCACCGTCACCAGGATCTCCGCCTCTTCCGGATCGGTGAGACCCAGAGGAGCCACGTCTTCTTCGGCGAGCTCGAGACGATACCCGGGCACGAACAGCGCCGGCTTCGTCACCACCACGCCGAATCCGGGAGTCTCCACGCTGGCCAGCAGCCGAAACGGCTCGGCCCCTTCGATGGGCACGAGCGCGAAGCGCCGCAAATCGGAAAGCCCGATCATCCCGTCTGCGAATTCCCAGAGCTCGGTCTCACGGACTTCCGCTCCTTGGGCCAGCGGGTGCTGCACGCGCATCGTCTTCCCCCTCGTCATCGGATGTAGTCGAAAAGGTTCTGGTCGTAGAGCCGCGCCCCCGAGGAGAGCGCCGCCGTGTACACGTTCTCCGCGTGGCTCAGCTCCAGCGAAGCCTTGGCCAAGTCCACATCCTCCACGTCGGAGAGGCGAATGATGAGGTCCACCGATTCGTCTTCCAGCCGCGACTGCAGCTGGATCACCTGGCGCGCGCGCGCGCCGTAAGCGCCGCGCATTCCCGCGGTGCCTTCGATCGCACGCCCGAGATCGCGGATCGCGCGGTCCATGCGATCGGTGTCGCGCGAGCGCACCGCGCGGGCCGCCTCGTCAAGCAGCGCGAAGATGTCGCGCGGGCCGCCCGACCCGGCCACTCCCACGGTCTCCGCGCTTCCCGGGCTGGCGTCGTCGGAGATCGTGATCGCGGTGTGCAGACGCGTGCTCTCGATCACGAGCCCCTTCCCTTCCAGCGATGCGCGAAGTCCAAGACTGGCGCCGTCCGTGGTGCGCGCCCCGTCGATCATCGCCAAGAGATCCGCGACCGTGTTCGCCGTGCTCGGATCGATCGTCGCTTCCAGGGTCACGCCCTCGCGATGCGTGCGGATCGTCCACGAGCCCGGCCCGATCCCCGCGCCGCCCAAAAGCAGTGCCATGGGCGTCGAGGGAGTGAGCGCGGGATCGAGATCCAATCCCTCGATCGTCCCCGTATCCGACGTGCTGGCGATGCCGAGCCCCTGTGCGAACGTGCCGCCGTCCAGGTCCTCGACCGAGAGCGTCGACCCACCGCCGACGTCGGTCAAGACGATCGAATTGCGATCGGGCGAGAAGGACGCGACCACGGAGAGCCCCGCGTCGTTGATTCCCTGGATCACGTCGCCGACCGTGGTCGCGCCGAGCAGATCGATGTCGGCCCACACCCCGTTCGAATCGGTGACGCGAATCCTCCCGGTCTGGATGCCGTCGCCGTCCAAGAGATCGCCGAGCGGCGTGATCGTGGAGAGCGCGGGATTCAAGTCCACACTTCCCTCGATGCGCGCCGGCACCGTCTCGAACGCGTCCGGCCCGGTCAGGTTCATCGCCACCCGCAGCCCACGGCCAAGCTCCTCCACGAGATCGCCCTGGTCCCCCTGGTACACGACGCTGTCGCCGCCGCGCGCGTAGGGCGGCGCGGTGGTGGCTTGTCCCGCGAACACGCGCCGGCCGGCGTAGTCACGGTTCGCCACTTGCAGCAGCGTGTCGATCATGGACTCCAGCTCCGTCGCCTGGGCGTCGGCTCCCGATCCGTCGGTCGTCGCATTCATGCCGGCGAGCACCAGCTCCTTGGCGTGCGAGAGCAGATCCGAAACCTCCTGGAGCGATCCTTCGGTGAGCGCCATGAACGCGACCGCGCCCGACGCATTCTCGGCGTGCGCGTCGATGCGGGCCAGCTCGGACTTCAAGCCGAGCACCTTGGCCAGCCCCAGCGGATCGTCGGACGGGCGCAGAATGTTGCGTCCGCTCGCGATCCGCGCCTGGGCGTCGGCGATGCGCGCGAGCGCGCCCGCGGACCCGCGAAGCACGGCCCGCGCCAGCATGTTGTCGGTGACCCGCATGAGAACCTCCTCGAGCGCTACAGAGCCAGAACGGTCTGCGCCAGCTCGTCCGCGATGGAGATGAGCTGGGCCGCAGCCTGATACGAGCGTTGAAAGCGAAGGAGGTCGGCGCCTTCTTCGTCGAGCGAGACTCCCACCACGGATTCGCGCTGCGCGCGGATCGAGTCCACCACGATCTCCTGGCCGCGGGCGAGATCGGCGGACTCGCGCGCGCGCGATCCCACGTCCACCACCAGCGCGGAGAGCAGACTCGCGGGCCCCTCGCGCCGCGAGCGGAGCTCGGCCATTTCCAGTGCCAAGGAATTGTCGCCGGCGGCGGACCCTCGTCCTGCGGCCACGCGCGAGGAATCCTGGGCGAGCGCCGCGGCCACATCGATGGAGACCGCTGCGTTCGTCACCCCGTCCTGCCCGAGCGCGGCGAGCGTGAAGAACGCTCCCGCAGGGCGCCCATTCGCATCCACCCCGTTCGCGTGAATCGCGTTCACGTCGTTCGCGAGCCGTACTGCGAGCTCGTCCAGTCCGCGAATCGCGGCGGCCAAATCGCCGTCGCGCGCGTCCATGAGTCCGCCCACGCGTCCTTCGATCTCCCCGACCTCGATCGAGCGCCCGGCGATGACCGGCGCTTGCGCGGTCCCGTCGTCCCAAGCGATTTCTCCGGCGATCTCCGCTTGGAGAATCGTGCGGCCGCCGATCCGGACCATCGCAGTGCCGTCGTCGTCGATCGCGGACTCCGCGCCGACCAGATCCGCGAGAGTTTCGATCAGGAGATCGCGGCGATCGGCCAGATCCCCCAAGTCCGCGCGGCGCGCGTTCTGCGACATGATTCCGCGGTTCACCGACTCCAGCTCGCGAAGCACGCGATTCGCATCGTCGACCGCCGCGCGGATCTCTCCGGTGAGCGCGTCGCGCCGCTCGTCGAAGCGAACTCGTGCCGTCCGGATCGATCCCGCGAGCGTCATGGCGCTGCGCACCACGGACTCGCGCGCGCCCAAGTCCTCGGGCGCCGACGCGAGATCGTCCCAGGAGTCGAAGAACTGCTCCATGAACGACTGCATCCCGCCGTCGGTGGGCTCGCCGAACGTCAGCTCGGCTTCGGCCATGACCGCGGCGCGTGCGGAAAAGCGGGAAAGCAGCGGAATCTCTCGCTGCACGGACAATTCCAGAAAGCGATCTTCGATCCGGCGGATCGTGTCCACGCGCACCCCGGTTCCGAGAGCACCGAACGCGGTGAGCTCGGGAAGCGTGGGAACGGCCTCGACCCGCTGGCGGTGATATCCGGGGGTGGCCGCGTTCGCGAGGTTGTGTCCCGCGGTCTGCAGCGCCATCTGCTGCGCGAGGAGCGAGTGGCGACCCAGCTCGTAGATTCCGAACAGTCCCGGCACGTCGTCCTCCTCAGGCCGTTTCGTCGAGAGCGCTGCGCGCATCGTGCGCGATCGTTCCCGCACGGCGATGAAAGCCGATCCGCGTCTCCACCATGCGTTCCTGTCGCGCCGAGACGAAGCGGCGCACGCGATTCTCCTGCATCACTTCTGCGGCGAGCGCCTTCAGCTCCCGGTCGATCGCGTTCGCTTCCGGGTCGCCGATCGCGCCGCCCACCTGGCGCATCGCGTCGGCGCGCGCGCGCTCCAATTCCTTCAAATCGCGCAGCGCTTCGACCTGCTTGGCGAGCACGTGCTCGAAGCGGGCCGAGTCCTGCACGCGCATCGCCTCGGTTCCGGCGCGCGTCGCCTCCAAGAGGCGGCGATAGCCGGACACCTGCCCGCGGGCCACGTCGCACAGTCGCTCCAGCGCGGAGGCGAACGTCTCGGTCATGCCACCCTCCGCCATCCGGGGCGCGGGAGCGCGCCGTCCTTCGGGGCTTCGGTCGCAGAGTGCCCGCGCTTGATGACGGGGTCCACGCCGGCCGCCGCCGTGCCGGAGAGCGCGCGCTCGAAGCGCTGCACGATCGCGTCGGCGAGCCCGAAGGGACTCTTCTCCGCGGTCGAGCGCGCCAGCTCGGCGTCGAGCATGGAGCGGAAGATCTCGCTGGCCGGCGACTCCTGCACGAGACCGCTCTTCGGCACCGTCTTGCGCATCGCGGAAAAGAGCTGCTCCACGAGGACGCTCTCCAGCTCGTGCGCGGCGCGCTTCAGCTGGTCTCGCTCGGGAAGCCCGGCGAAGCCGGGACCCATGGTGGGATCGATCGCCGTCACAGGATCTCCATCTTCGCGGGAAGTGCGCCCGCTTCCTTGAGCGCCTGGAAGATCGCGATGAGGTCGCGCGGCGTGACCCCGAGCGCGTTCAGCGCCCTGGCGAGCTCGTCCGCGGTGGCCGTGGACGGCAGCGAGACCACGTCGCCTTCGTCGGCCATGGCATCCGCCGTGGACTCCGGAATGACCACGGTCTCGCCGCCGTACGTGTACGGCAGAGGCTGGGACACCGCGAAGCCCGACTCGATGCGGACATTCAAATTGCCGTGAGCGACCGTCGCCGGCTGGAGGCGCACGTCGCCGCCGGCCACGAGCGTTCCGGTGCGCTCGTTGATCACGACCTTGGCCACGTGCGTCGGCTCCACTTCGACTTCTTCGAGCGCCGCCATGGCCTGGGTGAAACGCCCCGGCTGGTCGATGCCCTCGAGCGTGAGCGCGACCCGTCCGGCATCGACGGCCGTCGCGGTTCCGTTTCCGTTCCAGAACGCGGTCAATCCCTTGGCGAGCCGATCGGCCAGCGTGAAATCGGGGGAGTCGAGATGCAAGTGCAGCGGACCTTCGGTGGGAAGCTGGAACTCGAGCGTGTCGACCACGCGCGCGCCCTCGGGGACGCGCCCCGCGGTCACGACGTTGCGGCGCACGCGCGAACCCGAGAGCGCGGTCACGTCGAAGCCGCCGACCGAGACCGCACCCTGTGCCGTCGCGTACAAGCGACCGTCGGGCCCGTGCAGCTCGGTCAGGAGAAGTGTTCCCCCCGCGATGCTGACTGCGTCCCCGATCGAAGAGACCGTGGCGTCCATCACCGATCCGGTGCGATCCCACGGCGTCTGCGTCGCGGTGACCATCACCGAGGCGACGTTCTTCGGGCGCATCATGTCGTCGGTCACGGTGAGACCCATGCGCTCCAGCATGTTGCGCATCGATTGGCGCGTGTAGCTGATGCTTCGCCCGTCGCCGGTTCCGTTCAGCCCCATGACGAGGCCGTATCCCAGAAGCTCCACGGGGTCGGCGCCCTCGATCGAGACGAGATCCTTCGCTTTGACCGGCGCCGCGCGGGCCACGCTCGAAATCGCTGCGGCGAGACCCGCCGCGCCAAGGAGTGCGGTGATCCCGATTCGCACGACGTCGTGCGCGCGCATCGATCGTTTCCGGCCTGCCAAGTCCCCTCCCCGCATCATCGTCCGTCCTTTCGCGTCGTCCATTCGCGCTTCTTGCAGCGCACCGATCAGAACAGCCAGTTCAAGACTTCGCGTGATGATTCCCGGCTCGGACGCGTTGTCCAAGGAGCCGTGTCCGGTGAACTCGATCGCCGCGTCGGTGAGGTAGGTGGAGTACACGGTGTTGTCGCGCCGCACGTCCTGAGGACGAACCCTTCCCGTGCAACAAGATCTTCTCTTCCTCGCCGTTCACACGCACCGAGCGAACCCCTTCGATGACCAGAAGGCCGCTGGGGTCGATCTCGATCACGTTCGCGGTGATCTGCGCGGTGAGATTGCCCTGGCGGCGGGTGGTGCCTCCCCCTTCGGAGGAGTTGTCCGCGCCCAAGTTCCAGAAGTCGATAAAGTCGAGGTGGCCCGTTCCCACCCGTTCGAGCTCGCGCGACTCGCAGTCTCCGTGCTGGCGCTCTTGGAGGCGGACGTCGACTCCACGATGAGGATCGTGACCACGTCGCCGATCCCGCGTGCCTTGAAATCGTGATAGAGCGACGGCGTGATCGGGAGCACCGTGGTCGCGACGGCGACGGAGGAAAATCCGCCGGCGGCGGTCGCGAGCGCGCCCGCGAGCAGAAGAAGGCGAAGCATGGTCATCGCGAGCTCCTCGAGCGGGTGAACGCGGCGGGCACGGGCAGGATGCGTGCGGTGCGGCAATCGAGCAGCACCGCGCGGACCACCGCGCGGGTGATGGGATTCGTCACCAGGATCGTCTCGCCGATCATGCCGGGACGCCGGACCGTGCCCGGCACACCGACTTTCGCGGCTCCCGCTTCGGCGACCAGCGTCACCGGATCTCCCGAAGCGACGTCGGGAATTCGATGAACGTCGGCGGCACGGATGGGCTCCCCGGCCGGAAGATCGCGCGCGGCGCGCACGCGCACGCCGTCCGCCGGCGCGAAGAGCGCGCGCGGCTCCTTGTCGAACGTGCGACTCTCCTGGGCGAAGTCGCTCGCGCGAATCTCCTCACCCTTGGCGATCGCGCGTGACGCGACCGCGACGGACCGCTCCGTGGACACGATGATGCTGGCGAGACCGCGCGAGAGACGCCGCCCGTCGGCGACGCAAGAGACGGGAATGGCCCGCGGGCCGGCGCGGCCGGGATCCTCGGGAAGCTCCACTTCCAGCGTCCAGCACTCCCCTTCGTCCGCGAGAAGCTTGGGCAGCACGCGGATGGTGAGCTCGGAGCCGGCGGGACCGTGCTCCTCCCACGCGCGATGCAGTGCGTCGCGCACCGCGCTCTCCTCCACCGCGGGACGCGCCAACACTTTGGCGGGAAGCGCCGTCGCGGCGAAACCCGCGAGCACGATCGCGTGAACCGGGACGGCGCGCGCCGCGCACACGTTCCCCCGCAATCGACGAAACATCGCACGCATCGCTAGCGCACCAGTGCGGTCGCGGCTTGCAGCATCTCGTCCGCGGTGGTGATCGCCTTGGAATTGATCTCGTAGGCGCGCTGCGCCGTGATCAGAGACACCATCTCGTCGACGACTTCGACATTGGACCCTTCGAGATAACCGGAAAGCACGGTTCCGAGTCCGTCGACGCCCGGCGTTCCCACGATCGGCTCTCCGGACGCTTCGGTCGGCGCATATTGATTGCGTCCCAACGAGCGCAGGCCGGAGGGATTCAGGAAGCGCGCCAGCTCGATCTGTCCGATCTCTTCTTCCTGCGCGCCTTCGTGGAAGCGCACCGAAACCACACCTTCCGCGGAGATGGAGACCGCGGCCGCTCCATCCGGCACCGTGATCTGCGGCTCGAGATAGAATCCGTCCGAGGTGACCATGGTTCCTTCGGCGGAGAGCGCGAAGGCTCCGTCGCGAGTGTAGCCGAGCTCTCCGTCGGGACGTTGGATCTGGAAGAAGCCGTCCCCTTCGATCAGAAGGTTCAGCGGATTGCCCGTCTCCTGCGTCGTTCCCTGGTCAAACGCACGCTCGGTGGAGGAGAGCTTGGTGCCGTGTCCCACGGCGAGCTCCGACGGCGGCCCGAGCCGCGAAGGGCTCCCCGACGGGCGGAGATTTTGATAGAGCAAGTCGTGGAAGCGAGCCCGCGACTTCTTGAATCCGGGTGTGCTCACGTTCGCGAGATTGTTCGAGATCGTGTCGACGTTCAGCTGTTGGGCTTGCATGCCCGTCGCTGCCGTCGAGAGTGCGCGCATCATCGTTCGTCCCCTCCCATCCCCTCGGTTCGTCCTAGACTCTGGCGATATCGTTCACCGCAGCTTCGACGGTGCGGTCCGTGGAGCGCACCGCGGCCGCCGCCGCTTCATACGAGCGCAGCGCCGCAATCATGCGCACCAGCTCCGAGACCGGCTGCACCGCCGAGCCTTCGAGCTGCCCTTCGGCGACCAGCGGGCGCATCAGCACGAGTGCCGGCGTGGTGCCGGGGCGCATCGCGTAGAGCCCGCCGTCCTCGCGCACGATGTCGCTTCCCGATGCGAAGGTGACCAGGCGCAAGCGATCGAGGAACGTGCCGTCCACGATCACCGCACCATCCGATTCCACTTGCACGGGCTCGTCGCCGATGTAGAGCGCGCCCTTTTCCCCGAGCACCAGATGCCCGGCGCCGTCGCGGAGCATTCCGTCCGCGTCGACGGAGAGCGAGCCCAGACGTGTGAAGCGCTCGCCGCGTTCGGTGCGCACGGTGAAGAAGCCGGCCCCTTCGAGGGACAAGTCGAGAGCGCGGCCGGTGATGACCGGCGGGCCCGGAGTGAAATCCGTTCGGGTGCGGACGATGGGCGAGGCGAGCGGTTCGTCCTTTTCCGCGGCGATGCGCTCGAAGAGCGACTCTTCGCGCGAATAGCCCTCGGTCGACACGTTGGCGAGGTTGTTCGAGATCACCTCGTGGCGCGTCGCGTAGTTGGACATGGCCTGTCCCGCGACGCGGAGTCCTCCCGTCATCGGATCCTCCTTGGATGCTCCGCCGGAGAGAACAGCAATGCACGTGCCACGGAGGTGCGAAGCGCGTGAGCGCATGTCGCGCTGCATCTTGCGGGGCGAACCGGCCGGTGCGCGAGGAACAGCGCACCCGTCGTACGGCAGCGGCTGCCGGGCACCCGGCAGGAATTACCGGGCGGAGTCGGAGGCGGAGAGCGCGCGGATCTCTTGCGAGACTTCCTGGATCACGAGGTCGCGTCGCCGACCCTCTTCGAGCGCCAAGGACCATTGCGCGCTCGACTCGCGGAAGGAGGTGAGCCGTTCCTCGAGCCGGCGCCGTTCCAAGCGATCCTGGCCGCGGCGCTGGCGGATCGCCTGCACCGCCGCGGAGAGGCGCACCCGCAGGCTCTCGCGAAGCGCTCCCATCTGCCACTGTGCTTCCAGATACGTGAGACTTTCCTGGAGGTTCTCGCGCAGACCCGAGAGCGTGCCCCGCTCCAGCGCGAGGATCTCCGCGGTCGGATCTACCAGTGCACGCCGCTTGGAGGCCACGTCGCGAGAGGCCAGTGCTTCGCGATCGGAGTGCCCGACCAGCGCGATCGCGGAGTCTTCCCAGCGCCGGCGAAGATCGACGAGGGCCCGCGCCGCGGTGGACGCCTGACGCGTTGCCCGGCCGAGCGCTTCCAAGTCCTCCCCGCACTCCGCGAGCGTTCGGCAGGCCGCGGCCGTTTCGTCCTGCAGCGAGTCGGCCAAGACTTCCGTTTCCTTCGTGCAGCTTGACGCGCGTTCCGAGAGGTTGCGCATCTCGTCGGCGACCACCGCGAAGCCCTTCCCCTCTTCCCCGGCCTGCGCCGCCATGATCGCCGCATTCAGAGCGAGCAGGTTGGTCTGCTCGGTGATGTCGTTGATCACGGTCAGCACCTGCGCGATCTCCCGCGAGCGCCCCTCGAGACGGCGCACGAATCCGGTCGCGTCGCGAAAGCGCCGTTCCGCGGTCTGCGCGCGGGACTCCGCCGCTTCGCAGGCGATGCGCTCCCGTTCCACGTCTTCGTGGACCGCCTCGGCGAGGTCGCGAAGGAGCTTCACGTTCTCACCCAGCGCGCCGCTCGTTTCCTGGGCTTCGCCGATCGCACCCTCCAGCTCGTCGAGCGACTCGCGCATTCGCGCGAACGCCCCGGTCTCCCCCGCGCGCGGCGCCGCCAGCTCGCGACCGCGGCGCAGCACCTCCCGCACGCCGTCCTCGAGCGCATCGCGCCGCTCGCGCAGGCGCTCTTCGTCCTGCAGCGCGGCGACAAGATCGCTCAACACTTCCTCGAACGAATCCTCCGGCGCCATCGCCGCGAGATCGAGCGTGATCGCCGGCGAACGTTCCGAAGCCGGCGTGCGATCGGGGATCGCGAGCGGATGGAGACGATCGCCCACCGTGCGAATCATGCGTTCCCATCGTGCGAGCTGCCCCCGCACGGGAAGCCAGACCGCGGCGCTCGCCAGCGCGGCGGCGACGAGCGCCGCGCTCCAGCGGGCCACATCCGGCGCGGACGTGGGAGTGATCGTCCAGGTCACGATGGCGGCGAGCCCCGCCGCGAATCCGGCGAGCCCGGGGAACGCAGGTCCACTGGCCTTCAAGTCGTCCTCCCGAATCCCGCCGCGAGCAGCGCGCGTGCGTCCAGGCACTCGATCGGTTCACGCTCCGGAACGGACGGATCGATGCGGCGGATTCCATCCGCTTCGTCGATGAGAACGCCGAAACGCTCCGGGCGGCGAAGCAGCACGACGCGCCCCCGGAACACGCAGGAGCGATCGATCTCGCCGCTCTCCCGCAAGTCGAGCACGGGCAGCGACGCCCCGCGCCAGGTCACGACGCCCGCGATGGGGCGCGGTGCGCCGGGAACGGGAGTCACGTCGAGCACCGGAGTCACCTCCTGAACGTCGAGAACGTCGATGGCGAATCGCTTCGCTTCGATGCGAAACGCCACCACCGTCCGTCGTAAAGCTTCGTTCATCGCGTCGACTCCTCGGATTCCCGCGCATTTCGTCGCGGATCGGGAAGCGCCGCGGGATCCAGGAGGAGAACCGCGCGGCCGTCGCCGAGCTCGGTCGTCCCCACGATTCCCGGCACCGCACTGCGCACCAGGCCCAGGCGCCGCGTGACCACGTCGCGCCGTGCGCCCACTTCGTCCACGAGAAGGATCATTTCCCGCCCGGAACCGGCGATGTGGACCCCCAGGACGCGCTCGCGCGTTCGATCGATCTTTCCGATCCCGAGCAATAAACCGAGATCCACCACCGGAAGGCGCCGTCCCTCGAGCATCAGGGACTCCTCCCCGTCTCTTTGTTCGACCTCCCCCGGATGAACCTTGACGACTTGTGTGATGGGCGCGAGCGGCAGCACGATGGGCTCCCCCCGGGCGCGCACGAGCAGCGCCGCCAGGATCGCTCGCGTGGTCGGGATCCGAATCGTCACCCGGGTTCCCGTGCCTCCGGTCACCAGCTCCAGGGCGCCGCCCAGGCGATGCACCGCGTCGCGGGCCGCATCCAGCCCCACCCCGCGCCCCGAGAGCGAGGTGGCGGCATCTCGGGTGCTGAATCCCGGCGAGAACAGCGCCTCCATGACTTCGTCGCGATCGGGCTCGCGATCTCGGGGGAGAAGGCCGCGGCTGCGGGCTTTCTCGAGCACGCGTCCCCAATCGATTCCCGCGCCGTCGTCGACGACCTCGACGATCGCCTCGGGTCCGGCGCTCTGCGCCTCCAGACGAATCGTTCCGGTGGGATCCTTCCCGCGCTGCCGGCGCGTGGATCCGTCCTCGATTCCGTGATCGATCGCGTTGCGCACGAGATGGGCGAGCGGTGCGACCAGCGCGTCGACGATCTCCTTGTCGACCTCGACGTCGCCGACGCGGCTGGAAAGACGCACCGACTTCCCCGCTTCACGCGCCGCGCTCCAGGCGATGCGCTCCAGCTTGGGGACGAGCGCTCCCAATGCGACGAGGCGAACGTCGAGAACGTCTTCCTGCAGACTGCGGATCTCGCGATCGAGACGGCGCAGGATCTGAGTGAGCTCGGTGCGGCGCATTCGATCCGCCGTCGGTGCGCTCAGCACGGCGTCGTCGAGCACCATCTTGGCGTGCAGCAGACCGGCGAGACCTTCCAGCAGTCCATCGATGCGCTCCACGCGCACGCGCACGGTGCCGGTCGACGCCGGGGTTTCTCCGTCGGCAGGCGAAAGCGACGCCGGGCCGCGACTCGCCGCGACGGGCGCGGGCAACTCGGCCGGTGCGGGCGCGGAGGCGTGCGCGCGCACCACGCGCTCGGCGTCGCACGGAAGCACTTCGCCGCACGCCCCGACGGACTTCGCCAGCGCGAAGATCCCGCTGTCTCCGGAGACCACGTACCAAGTCGAGGCCTGCGCCGCGTCCCCGGCCGGTGTGTCGTCGTCGATGCGTGCGTGAACAGCTCCCCACGCGCGCAACAGACTCGCGAGCTCCTCCTCGGCACGCTCGTCGCGTGCGGCGCCGCCCAACGGACCTGGCGCGCGCACGACCGCGACGGTTCGCCCGGCGTCCACCGTGGCGCGCATCGCCGCCGCCGCCTCGGCGGGAAGCCGGCCCCACAGAACGCCGAGCGCATCGTTCGGATCGGGAGCGCCCGCATCGGGCGCGCTTTTCTTGGCCAGGAGATCGAGCCTGGCGGCGACGCGATTGGCGAGGTCGGCTTCCGCGGTGGTCCCTGCCGTCCCGCGCGCACGGCTCAGCAGCTCGTGCAGCGCTTCGTTTCCCTCAAGCAGCACATCCAACGCCGGACGATCGGCGGCGAGCCGCCCCGCGCGAATCTCGTCGAGCACACTCTCCAGCGCATGGGCGACGCGGGCCATGTCATCGAGGCCGAACATTCCGAGAACGCCCTTCAGAGAATGAGCGGTACGAAATGCGCGGTCGACATGGCGAGGCTCGAGCGAACCGGACGGACTGCTTTCGGCGAAACGCAGCAGATCGCCGCGAAACGCGGAGAGCGTCTCCTCCGTCTCGAGGAGGAATTCTTCTTTAAGTCGATCGAATGCATCCGACATGCAGGACGGCCCCCTCGGGGGAGCCATCGGCAGGTCAGGTGGAGGCCTTCACCCGGTGCGTCAGGATGTATCGATGGATGACGTCGCGGTGTTCGTCGGCGAGGTCGAGGAACGCGCAGGCGATCTCGTAGCGGTTCACCGTCGGCGACGCGTGGTCCGGGACCACGCGGACGACGATCGCCTCCGTGTCGACGAAAACCGGCTCTTCTGACGGGGTGGGCCCGGGAACCAGCATGGTGAGGAAGAGCTTGGTGAGGGGCTCGATGAAGCGCGGAACCTCGACGTACACGCCCCCGGAAGAGACGTTCAACGTCGACACGGTGATCGAATCCGCCCCGCGCGAGCTGGATCCGGAAAGCTGTACGCGGAGCTCCGCGCTCGCGCGCGGGCTAGTTCGCCGCTCGTCTTTCGCGCCTGTCATCTCCACCCCTCACGCGCTCTCGCGCCTACTTCTTCTTGTGACGATCCTTCCGCAGCCTCTTCTTGCGTTTGTGCGTCTTGATCTTGGCGCGTTTTCTCTTCTTTCCACTCGGCATCGGCGAAAGCCTCCTTGAATGCAGATCGCCGCGTCTATCGCGGCCGCGGGCCGTCGTCGGGGACGGGATTGGCGTCTTCGATGAGCTTCTTCAGCTCCTTCGAGACCTTGAAGTAAGGGACGATCTTCTCGGGGACGTCCACGGTTTCTCCCGAGCGCGGGTTCCGCGCGGTCCTGGCGCGGCGTGCCTTGACCTTGAAGCTCCCGAATCCGCGGATCTCGATGTGATTTCCGGAGGCGAGGAAGCGTCCGACCGTTTCGATGAAGCGGTCCACGATGACGGCCACATCCCGCTTGGTCAGCCCGGTCGCTGCCGTCACCTGATCGACCAGGTCCGCTTTGGTCATTCTGTGGAGCTCCGTCCGGGGGTTCAGGGGCGTCCTGTCCCGGTCCGGAGTCCGCCGGACGAGCGGGAAGAACGTGGAAACCGGAAGCTACCAGAGCCGGAAAAAGTGTGTCAAAGATTTTCCCCCCAAGCCTTTACCGATGCTTGCCCGGCCACAAGAATCGCCTTGGGAGGAAACTCGATGATGCCCTGGAAGACTCTTCGCACCGGGCCTTCGAGGGCGGGGGCGCCCGCGGTCCCCCGGGGCGGCAGATCGATCCCGAGCGTTTCCCCCGAGCGGACTTCCATCACCACCCGGTCCTGGGTATGTCCGCGCTCGCGGGCGATCGTGGCGCAGACCGCAGACCCGCTCCCGCAAGCCAGGGTCTCCCCTTCCACCCCGCGCTCGAACGTGCGAATGCGAATCCGCCCCGGCCCGCGCACCTGCGCGAAGCTCACGTTCGTGCCTTGCGGAGCGAACGCGGCGTGCGCGCGCAGCCACGCTCCCCAGCGCGCGAGGGGAACTCCGTCGACGTCGTCGACCCACATCACGCCGTGCGGAACGCCGCCGATGTCGCCCCAGTCCATGGTGCAGGGCGCTCCGTCCAGGTCCACGGGAATGTCGAGACGGATCTCGCGAATCGGCGCCAACGTGACCCGGCCGCGATCGCCGCCGAGCTCTCTTCCTTCGTGCACTCCGGAGAGAGTTCGGAATCGCAGGACTTCGCCGCCGAAGCCGATCTCGTGCGCGAAGCGCGGCACGCAGCGCGCCCCGTTGCCGCACAGCTCGTACTCGCCGCCGTCGGGATTGAAGAAGCGCACGAAGAAATCGTGATCGGGATCGCGTTCAAGCAGAATCAGGCCGTCGGCGCCGATCCCGTCGCGACGATCGCAGGCGGCGCGCGCGAACGACGCTTCCAGCCCGGCCAGAAAGGGACGGCGATGATCGACCAGGATCATATCGTTGCCCGCGCCCGACATCTTCACGAACGAAACTCGAAGTGCATCGGCGGATGGCGTCACGGCGTCTCCCCAGCGGACGGCGGCGGGGCCGGTCCGCGCAGATCGAGCAAGAGTCCGCGGCGCTCCGCGGTGACGTCGAGCGCCACCGCATCGGGATGCTCCATCGCGCGCTCTCCTTCGTCGCGCGTGGAGTCGCGGTCCGCGTCGGCGAATCCGCTCACGCGATAGCTGCGCCCGGTCGCCACGCGCAGCTCGAACGGCCCGCCCGACGGAAGGAACGCGCGCGCGTCGGGGGCAGCGAGCGAATCGGACCGCGCTTCGACGACCACCGCCCCGGAGTCCGCGCGGGCCTCCCCGGCGATCGTGCCGGTCGAGTCCAAGGTGCCGACCAGAAAATCGGGAACGGTCGCAATGGGAGTTTCCGCGGTGATCTCAACCGGCTCGCGCGCCGCGCCAACCACTTCGTTCTTCCCTCCCGCCCGACCATCGGCATCTTCGTCGAGGAATCCGAACACGCGATAGCGCCCCGGCGCCAATCCCGTCAATCGAAACGATTCCTCGCCGCTGGAGACGGTCAACGCGACGGGATCGTCTTGCGCCGCGCTCGACGAGTCGGCGGACTGCGCTGGGAAGGCCGCGACCAGGAGCCGCGACGCGATCGTCTTCTCGCGGCCGATCCAGGCTCGACCTTGGATTTCTCCCGGCGGCAGCGAGTCCGCGGCGGTGAAGCGAAAGAGGATCGGTTCGGTGAGCCGGTTGCCGCGCGCGTCCTCGGCGGCGTCGCCGATCCACACGATCGTGGGGCGATCGATCGGCCACGTCCCTTCCGGAAGCAAGCGCAGCGTGTCGCCCGACCACGACGACTCGCGAAACTCGATTTCGGGAATCACCCGCAGCGCGCGCATGACGCTGCGTTTGTCGATTCCCTTGTCGAACGCGATCGCGACCTGTTGCGTCGGGGAGACGCCGGCCGCGTCCGGCGCGGGAATCGTGAGTGCCAGCTGCGGCGGCTCGCGATCTTCCGGGCCGCCCGGCGGCGGAGCCACCTTCGCGCACGAGACGATCCCCCCCCAGAGTGCGACGAGCGCCATGATTCGCTCCGCCCTCAATCGTCGCGCTCCGCGCGCGGATGGGCTTTGGAGTACGCCTCGCGCAGCCGGGACTTGGTCACATGCGTGTAGATCGCGGTGGTGGAGAGTCGCGAATGGCCAAGCAGCTCCTGCACCGCGCGAAGGTCCGCGCCGTGATCGAGAAGGTGCGTCGCGAAGCTGTGGCGCAGCGCGTGCGGGGACGCTCCTCCCCTTTCGCTCGACGGGGGAAGAAAGTGCGTCACGATGCGCCGGATGGAGCGCACGCCGAGACGCCCGCCGCGGCGATTCACGAACAGCGCAATGCGCGGATCATCCTCGAACGCCAAGCTTCGTTCGGCCAGCGCTTCGCGAAGCGCATCGAGCGCCGCCTGCGTGAGCAGCGCGACGCGCTCCTTTCCGCCCTTTCCGCGAATCCGCGCGGCCCGGGCCGGCGCATCCACGTCTCCGATGGAGAGCGAGGCGGCCTCGTGCACACGGATTCCCGAACCATAGAACAGCTCGAGAAGCGCGCGCTCCCGTGCCGGAACGCCGCGGATCTGCATGCCGTCGAGCACGGAGACCAGCTTCTCCTCGGGAATCGCGCGCGGAAGACGGCGGCGCCGCGTCTTCTCGCTGCCGGGCACCGACGGTTCCACGTCGATGAGACCCGCCGCGCGCGCGAACTTGAAGAATCGCCGCAGCCCCGAAGCGACGCGCGCGGTCGTCCGCGGTCCCGCTCCCCGCGCGGGAAGGCGCGCGAGGAAGCCGGCCACCGACGCCCGCTCGATCTCGCGGGGAAGCGGGCTCGCTTCGAGGTCAGCGCGCACCAGGAACTCGAGGAAGCGCCGCGCATCGTCCACGTAGAGCGCGACCGTTCCGGGGGAGAGGCCGGCGTCGAACGTGAGGTGGGCCGTGTAGCGCTGCAAGAGCTCGGCGTGCGTCATGGGGATGCCGCGGCGAGTGCCGGCCGCGCCCGGATCCACGCGTCCAGATGCGCGAGCGCGCGCTCGGCGAGAATCAGCGCCTTCTCCCGGCCGCGCGCGCGAGAGCCCTCCAGCGGCGGCAGAATGCCGAAGTTCGCATTCGTGGGGCGGTAGTCCTTTCCTTCGTACGCGCTCATGTGCTCCAGCAGCGCGCCGAGCATGGTGGTCGCCGGCGGTGCTTCCGGCTCGACGCCCTGCAGCTGCTGCGCGACGAACGTTCCGGCGAGCATTCCCGTCGCCACTGCTTCGACGTAGCCCTCGAGCCCGGTGAGCTGCCCGGCGATGCGCACCTGGGGTGCCGCGCGCAACGCGAGCGTGCGATCCAAAAGGCGCGGCGCGTCGAGATACGTGTTGCGATGCACGCGCCCCAGCCGATGGAACTCCGCCTGCTCGAGGCCGGGAATCATGCGCAGCGCACGGGTCTGATCGGCGCGCCGCATGCGATTCTGGAAACCCACGAGATTGTAGGACGAGAGCGCGCGATTCTCCGGACGAAGCTGCACCACCGCGAACGGGCGCCGTCCGGTGCGCGGATCGATGAGCCCGATCGGGCGCATCGGACCGAAGAGGAGCGTTTGGCGCCCACGCCGAGCCAGGTCGTCGATGGGCATGCAGGCTTCGAAGAATTCGGTTTTCTCGAATTCGTGGAGCGGATACTGCTCCGCGCCTCGCAC
The DNA here is from genome assembly GCA_963725045.1 of uncultured Gemmatimonadales bacterium. Classification (GTDB taxonomy): domain Bacteria; phylum ARS69; class ARS69; order ARS69; family ARS69; genus CAVRWY01. Next base: position 180,768 of record CAVRWY010000014.1, on the reverse strand, counting down.
GACGTCGTAGAACGCGTCGTACTCCGCTTCCGTGAACGGGCAATTTACGTAGTGCCCATCGCCCGCGTCGCGGCGGTTCGCCTCGAACACGCGCGTGCGATCGATCGACTCCGCGGCGACGATCGGCGCGGTCGCATCGTAGAAGTGCAGGCGCGGCGCCCCGACGAGCGTGGTGAGCGCGCCGGCCAGGACGTCGGAGGTGAGCGGCCCCGTGGCCACGATCGCGGGACGATCGCCGGGGATCTCGGTGATCTCCTCGCGGTGCACGCGCACCAAGGGCTCCGCTTCGACGCGCGTGGTGACGAGTTCGGCGAAGCGGTCGCGGTCGATCGCCAGCGCGGTTCCCGCGGGAACCCGGCACTCGTCGGCGATCAAGAGGAGCTGCGCGCCCAAGCGGCGCATCTCCTCCTTGAGGAGCCCCGAGGCGTGAGCCGGAGCGGTGGACTTGAAGGAGTTGGAGCAGACGATCTCACCGAGCTGATCGCTGCGATGTGCTCCGGTGGTGCGGACCGGACGCATCTCGAAGAGATCGACGGGGATTTCCCGCGCCGCCAGCTGGAGTGCAGCCTCCGATCCGGCGAGGCCTCCCCCCACGATCATCACTCGTTCGGTCATGCGCGGAGTCTACCGGCCCACGAGAAACGAGGCGAGGCGGGAGAGTTCGAAGGCCTCGGATCCCCCGTATCTCTCGTCTCGCATACGTTCCTCGGCGCGCCGGCGGCTCGCCTCTTGCCCAGATTCCCGGAGCCTTTCGGCTCGCGCTTTTCGCTTCGTGGAGAACAAGATCTGCGTCTGTGGTACGCAGGCTCGCCGAAAGGTACCGGGACTCTGGGCGGCGACCGCCGGTGCGCCTCCGGTACGCCAGCTCGCCTCGAGACACGGGGGATCCGAGGCCTTCATGGCGTGCGACTCGGGCCGAGGCCTCGGCTCGAGCAAAACGCCGGCGGACCAGGCGCATCACGTCCGAGTGCATGGTTCTTTCAGCAGTGCCAGTGCTCCAGCTTTCGCTCAGTTCCAATTGGCTGTCACTGGACTTTCAGTTGCGGCAACGGACACTTCATGGGAACGCTCAAGAGATGGCCATAGAATTTCCGGTCTGAGCTGGGGGTTCCCCGCGATGTCTTTCATGAGATGTCATCTAGATTGGCGTTTCTCCGTACTGCAGGGCTGCGCAATCGCCGCGTTCATTCTGCTAGACGCGCCGGTGGTATCTGCGAGTGATCTTTTCGTGCATGACGATAGCGCTCACGCAGCCGTCTTCATTGACGGTGAACGGGTCTCGCCTCCATTCGTCTTTATGGGCATCGACTCCGACACTCTACGCCTCAATGGAATCCCCATAATGCCCCGTCGGAAGCGCCACTACGTCGAGGCGGGTGATGAGAGTCCTCAGGGGTCCAGCCCAAAGAGCATGGCGAGCCAAGACTCGACTCGCACGCTACTCAACGAGAGGTTCGCCGAGATCAGGGCTACGGCAAAAGCAGCCATTTCGCAGGAAGAGACCCGCATAGGATCTTCCATTTCGGAGAACGCCAAGGCCGAGGTTGTTGCTGGTGCAATCGCGACGTTGCCCTTTGTTCAGTCAGCAGAAGCCAAGGATGGCACTGTGACTTATCGTCTGGTGACGGGACCGCGCAAGTATAGGCTTGTCTACCGGCCTTCCAGTGAGCCATCAGCGGGGACCTCTAACCCTATCGCTGGCGCCTCTTCACGCCAGAGGACGGCAGAACGGTACGCAAGCGTAATTCGGAAAGGCGGCTTCATAGCGATTGGACACGACTACGATCTCCAAGCCAACAGCGACTGGGCTACTGTAACACGGCAAGATATCGAGATACTTCGCGCAATGCTTTCGCAAGGCGCCAACTTCGTTCCGCAACCGAATAGCGCATTGATTCACTCTGGATTTCGGCGAGATGTCCTTGGTGTATTCCGAGCCGGAAGATGAGAATGTCACTGGCGTGCGTGCAAATCGACGTGACGCTGCCCGGACTCATCATGGCCGCAACATGACTGCGCTACGACTCCGACCCCGATGCGCTCCCCACCCACATTCTCTCCCCGATGAGTAGGGGGAGGACCGGCGCAAGCCCTGTCGACCCGCAAGAGAATTGAAGCGCAGATCCGCGAGTCGTCGATGTCTCCTCGAGGCACGGAGCTGCGCAGGCGTCTTGATCCCTCGGATCCCCAGTGTCTCGAGGCGAGCTGGCGTACCGGAGGCGCACCGGCGGTCGCCGCACAGAATCCGGTGTCACTTCGGCGAGCCCGCTGTACCTCCAGCGCAGATTTCTGGGATCACGACGAGCAAGCGCGAGCCGAAGTGGCACCGGAATCTGGGCAAGAGGCGAGCCGCCGGCGCGCCGAGGAACGCATCGCGAGACGAGAGATACTGGGGATCCGAGCTTCTCTGAGGGCCTACGCGGCGGCGGATTCCGCTCCGCACGCGGGACACTTGAGGGATGCTCCGGCCGAGCGAATCTTCTCCACCATGTACGGGTTGTTGCAGTTCTCGCAGGGCGTGTCGACCGGCCGATCCCAGGTCACGAAATCGCAGGTGGGGTACTTGTTGCAGCCGTAGAACGTGCGCCCGGACTTCTTCGCGCGCCGCGGGACGATCTCCCCGTCGCATTTCGGGCACTTCACGCCGAGACCGATCGACTTCGTGAACTTGCACTCCGGGTACGAAGAGCACGCCAGGAAGCGGCCGAAGCGCCCTTCCTTGACCACGAGCTTCGCCCCGCAATCGGGGCAGATCTCGTCCGTTTCGACCACGCCTTCGGCCGGGGCCGTGTTGCGGCAATCCGGATATCCGGAGCACGCCAGGAAGCGGCCGTTGCGTCCCCACTTCAAGATCATCGGCTTGCTGCACTTGTCGCACTTCGTTCCGGTCTCGACCTCGAGCTCTTTCTTGATGTCGTCGGCCTTCGCGTCCAGTGCGTCCAGCGCGATGCGGAATGGCCCGTAGAAGTCGCCCACCACCGTGCGCCACTTGTCTTCGCCGGACTCCACACGATCGAGCTCTTCTTCCATGCGCGCCGTAAACTGCGTCTCGAAGATCTCGGGAAGCCCGCGCACCAGCACCTGGAGCACCGTCTTTCCCAGCTCGGTCGGCTGGAAGCGTCCGGCCATGCGTTCCACGTATTTGCGGGCGTCGAGCGTGGAGATGATCGTCGCGTACGTTGACGGGCGGCCGATTCCCTCTTCTTCCAGCGCCTTCACCAGGGTCGCCTCGCTGTAGCGTGGAGGCGGCTGCGTAAAGTGCTGCTCGGCCTGCACGCGCTCGCCGGTCAGCGTGAGCGTCTCGCCCTTTTCCAGAACGGGCAGCAGGCGATCTTCGTCGTTGTCGCTCGCCTCGGGGTTCTTGTCCGCGCCGAGCTTCGCGTCGCCGCCATTCGTGCCGTTGCTTCGCTTGTCTCCGCCGTACACGGCGAGGTGCCCCGCAAACACCACGATCGATCCGTTCGCGCGCAGCAGGCAGCGTCCCTTTCCGTTTGCGTCGACGGCCTCGATGTCGACGGCGGTCTGATCCATGATCGCGGGAGACATTTGGCTGGCGACGAAGCGGCTCCACACCAATTCGTAGAGGCGCGCCTGATCGCGCGTCAGCGAGTCCTTCACCCGATCGGGATCCAGGTCGAGCTGCGTCGGACGCACCGCCTCGTGCGCTTCCTGCGCGCGGCTGCGCGACTTGTAGACGTTCGGCGTTTCCGGCACGGAGTCCGGTGCCGAAGCGCGTGCGGATCAGCTCCGCCGCGGCCCCGGTGGCTTCGTTGGACACGCGAACGGAGTCCGTACGCATGTAGGTGATGAGGCCGACGAGGCCCTCGCCCTGGATCTCCACGCCTTCGTAGAGCTGCTGAGCGATCATCATCGTCTTCTTCGCCGAGAAGCCCAGGCGGCGTGACGCATCCTGTTGGAGCGTGGACGTGATGAACGGAGCCATGGCCTTGCGACGGCGGGTCTTCTTCTCGATGTCGGAGACGCGATAGGACGCCTTCTCCAGGCGATCGCGCACCGCATGCGCTTCCAGGCCGCGGGTGAGCTCGGCCTTCTGACCGTCGATCTCACGTAAAGTCGCGGTGAACGGAGTCTTGGACTTGCCTTGCAGGTCGACGTCCACCGTCCAGTACTCCTCCGGACGGAAGCGACCGATCTCCTCTTCCCGCTCCACGATCATGCGCAGCGCCACGGTCTGCACGCGGCCGGCGCTCGTTCCGTAGGTGATCGTCTTCCACAGGAACGGCGAGACGAGATAGCCGACCAGCCGATCGAGGATGCGCCGCGCCTGCTGCGCCTCGACCTTCTTCTTGTCCACGCGGCCGGGGTGCTTGAACGCCTCCGTGATCGCGGACTTGGTGATCTCATTGAACGTGACCCGGTGGATCTTCTGATCGCCGTCGCCCAAGAGCTCGGCAAGATGCGAGGCGATGGCTTCCCCTTCGCGGTCGGGGTCGGGAGCCAGATAGATGTGCTCCGCGTTCTTGGCGGCGTCCTTCAGCTCCTTGAGAACCTTCGACTTTCCGCGGATCGTCACGAAGTCCGGTTCGAACTGCTTGTCGAGGTCCACCCCGAGCTTTGACTTGGGGAGATCCTTGACGTGCCCCATCGAGGCCTTCACCACGTAGTTCCGGCCCAAATACTTATTGATGGTCTTGGCTTTCGCCGGACTTTCGACAATGACCAGTGATTTCGCCATGGGACGCGGGATTCCTCCTCCGCGAAAGGGGCGCCGGGCGCCCCATCCCATCGGCCCGCCCCTTCCAGAAAATGAGGGTCGGGTCTCGAGGGGGACCGGGGAATTTCCGGGGCTCGAAGCGGGGCAAGCTACCAGACCCCGGGGGCCGGGGCAACCCCGAAGCGGTGGAAAAGTCCCCGGAAGATCTGGTAAGCGATTGTGTTATTAATAGTGTTATACGATCTTGGCGAGACTCTTCAGGCGTTGATCCCGTGGCACTTCTTATACTTCTTGCCGCTTCCGCAGGGGCAGGGGTCGTTTCGCCCGACCTTCTCGCCGGCCCCGTCGCCGCCCATGCCTGGCGCGCTTGTTCCGAACGGCGAGGCCGCCGCCGTGCGAGCCGGTTGTGGAGCTCTCGGAAGGGCCAGTCGCGGAGCCGGGGCGCTTCCCGGAGCGGGAGCCGAGATACCCGCCGGTGCTCCGGCGGGGACCGCCACCCCGACCGGCGCAGGACGATGCGCAACCATCGTGGGCGGCGGGGGTGGCGGAGCCTCGAGGCGAATCTCCGTCTTCATGAGGCGCTCGGCAACGTCGAGATCGATGCGGTCCATGAGCGCGGAGAAGAGCTCGAACGCTTCCTTCTTGTACTCGAGAAGCGGGTCCTTCTGCCCGTACGCGCGCAGTCCGATCCCTTCGCGCAGACGATCCAGGTCGTAGAGGTGATCGCGCCACGCGGAGTCGATCGTGCGCAGATGCACGAAGCGCTCGAACTGGCGGAACATCTCGGGGCCGATCGATCGCTCCCGCTCCGCGTAATACGCCAGCACGCCCTCCGCCGCGATGTCCTTCAATTCCTGCGGGCCCTTCCCATCGATCGCGAGCTTGGCGAAGTCGATGTCGACACCGAGCCGGCGCCCGAGCTGATGGCGCAGCCCCTGGAAGTCCCAGGTTCCGCTGCCGTCGTCTTCCGCGCGGGTGGTGTGCTCTTCCACGGTCGCGGCGGCGATGTCGGCGACGAGACTCTTGGACTCTTCGCCGAGATCCGCTCCCTCGAGGCTCTGCAGGCGGCGCCCGTAGATGATCTCGCGCTGCTTGTTCATCACGTTGTCGTACTCGAGCAGATGCTTGCGGATCGACGAAGTTCTGCTCCTCGACGCGCTTCTGCGCCTTGCCGATCGCGCGGGTCACGAAGGAATGCTCGATGACCTCTCCTTCCTGGAGGCCGAGCTTGTCCATGACTCCGGCGATGCGATCCGAGCCGAAGAGCCGCATGAGATCGTCTTCGAGCGAGAGATGGAAGCGTGAGGAGCCGGGATCTCCCTGGCGTCCCGAGCGGCCGCGGAGCTGCCGGTCGATGCGCCGCGCCTCGTGGCGCTCGGTGCCCATGATGTGCAGCCCGCCGAGGTCCGAAACGCCGTTGCCGAGCTTGATGTCGGTGCCGCGTCCGGCCATGTTCGTGGCGATCGTGACCGCGCCGCGCAGACCCGCCTTGGAGACGATCTCGGCTTCCATGCTGGTGGTACTTCGCGTTCAGCACCGTGTGCGGAACGCGCTCGCGCTTCAGCATGCGCGAGAGCAGCTCCGACGTTTCCACCGACGTGGTGCCGACCAGCACCGGCTGGCCCTTGCTGGTGCAGCTCTTCGATCTCCTCGATCGCCCGCGTTGAACTTCTCCCGCTTGGTGCGGAAGATGATGTCTTCCATGTCCTTGCGCACGATCGGCCGATTCGTCGGGATCACCACGACGTCGAGCTTGTAGATCTCCATGAACTCCGACTCTTCCGTCTCCGCGGTGCCGGTCATGCCGGCGAGCTTCGTGTACATGCGGAAGTAGTTCTGCAGCGTGATCGTGGCGAGCGTCTGGTTGTCGCCGCTCGATGGTCACGCCTTCCTTCGCTTCGATCGCCTGGTGCAGCCCGTCGGAGAAGCGGCGGCCGGGCATCAGGCGCCCGGTGAACTCGTCGACGATGACGACCTTGCCCTCCTGGACGACGTAGTTCGACGTCCTTCTCGTAGAGAGAGTAGGCCTTCAAGAGCTGATTGAGATTCTGCAGGCGCGCCGCACGATCGTCGTAGTGCGCGTGCAGCTTTTCCTTGGCGACCCGCTTCGCGGTCTCGTCGAGCGAGGCGTCGCCGTCGATCTTGGTGAGCTCGTCGGCGAGATCGGGAAGCACGAAGTGCTCGGGGTTCGTCGGCGAGATGAACTGGCGCCCCTGCTCGGAGAGGTCGCAGTTGTGCTTGCGCTCGTCGATCGCGAAGTACAGCTCCTCGTCGACCTCGTGGAGGCGCTTGTCGCGCATGTAGTCCGCTTCCACCTGGTCGATGACCCGCTTCACTCCGGTCTCGGCCAGCACCTTGAGGAAGCGCCGGTGCTTGGGCGCGCCGCGCTGCACCTGGAGCAAGAGCTTCCCCGCTTCGTAGCGAGCGTCGTCGTCCTTCTCGGACTCGGCCTTCTCTAAAAGCTTCTCCGCTTCCGTGATCATCGCGTTCACGTGATCGCGCTGCTTGGCGAAGAGCCGCGTGACCGAGCCCTTCAATTCGTCGAAGCGATGCATGTCGCCCTTCGACGGGACCGGAGATGATGAGCGGAGTGCGCGCCTCGTCGATGAGCACGGAATCCACTTCGTCCACGATCGCGTAGTGGTGCCCGCGCTGCACGCGGTCTTCCACGCGAACCGCCATGTTGTCGCGGAGATAATCGAAGCCGAACTCGTTGTTGGTCCCGTAGGTGACGTCCGCGAGGTACGCGCCCGCGCCTTTGCGCGGGCGTCTGTCCGTGCTGGATCACGCCGACGGTCAGTCCCAGGAAGCGGAACACCTCGCCCATCCACTGGCTGTCGCGCAGCGCCAGGTAGTCGTTCACGGTGACCAGGTGCGCGCCCTTGCCTTCGAGCGCGTTCAGATAGAGCGGGGCGACGGCGACGAGCGTCTTTCCTTCGCCGGTGGCCATCTCGGCGATGCGTCCCTCGTGGAGCACCATGCCGCCGATGAGCTGGACGTCGTAGGGCACCATCTCCCATTTGACGGGGTGGCCGACGAGATCCCAGGTCCGGCCGCACGAGACGCCGGCAGGCATCCTTGACCACGGCGAACGCTTCCGCCTGGAGGTCGTCCACGGTCTCGCCGTCGGCGAGGCGCTTTTTGAACTCTTCCGTCTTGGCGCGGAGCTGCTCATCCGAGAGGGAAGCGAGCGCCTCGAAGGGAGTCTGGATCGAGCGAACGGGCGCCCAGTAGCGGCGCAGATCGCGCTTCTGGCGGCTGCCGAAAATCCGGGTGACGAGCTTTCCGAGCATAAATCCCTGTGGGGTGGAAACGACCGAGGCTACCGGCCGACCCCTCCTCTGTCAAGGAACGGCGAGCGCGTGGAAGCTTCCCGCAAACGTTCCGACATAGACGAATTCCCGCCCTGTCGCCGGTGAAGACCAGATCTCGCTCCCCAAAGATCGCGTGCCGCGGCTCTTGCCGTCGGACGCGGCGAGAAAGTGCACGGTTCCATCGTACGACGGCGCCACGACCACTTCGCCGAGGACCGCCGGCGTCGCCTCGAACCCGCGTTTCCCCGCGGCGGACCAGCGGCTTTCCCCGGTCGCCAGATCGAGCGCGTAGAGCTTGCCCCCGTTCGTTCCCACCAGGACGCGGCCGTCGGCGATACGCGGCTTCGCGTTCACCGTGGAACCGACCTGCGCGTTCCACACGACCTTGCCATTGTCCGCGGCGACGCACAGAACACGTCCTTCTTTCGTCCCCGCGATCACGCGGTTCGATCCCTCGTCGAACGCGGCGCCGGCGAGAATCGCCGAGCCCGCCGCGACCTTCCAGGCCGCGCGCCCGCTCCGTGCATCGATGGCGTGCAGCGTTCCATCCTGCGATCCGATCACCACGCGGTCGGGCCCGATCACTTCCGGGCTGGCCCGCACGGCCCCCTTCGTTTCGTAGGCCCACACTTTCTCTCCGTCGCTCAGACGAAACGCATGGACGCGGCCGTCGTTGGAACCGATGACCGCGAGATCTTCGAGCAAGCACGGGCTGGAAACGATCTTCCCGCCGGTGCGCCCTTCCCACTTGCGCTTCCCCGATTTCAGATCGACGCCGAGCACGCGTCCCGCATACGTCCCGATGACGCAGATTCCGCGCGCGGCGCGCGGAGACGAGCCGACGCCCGAGCCGGCGTCGCACGCCCAGCGCAGCGCTCCGGTCTCTGCATCCAGGCAATAGAGCGTGGAATCGCGCGAGCCGAACACCACCGCACCACCGACGAGAAGCGGCGAAGAGGTAATCGGGGCACGCGCGCGAAACGTCCACTCCGTCTTTGCGGCGCCTTCGCTCTCGGGCTGGGCCGTCGCGGCGTCCTTCGACTCGTCGCCGGCGATCGCCTTGGCCTCGTCTTGAACGCGAGACGGATCGCCGAGCGCGCCGAGCACGCGCGACTCGAGATCGGGCTCGACCCAGGCGTCTTCCCGGGCGGTCTCGCTCGCCTGCGAATCGGTCGAGGGTTCGTTGGGACGAGCGGCGAAGACTCGAAAGAAAACGAACACGAGAAGTGCCGCACTTCCGCCGATGAGCGCGGCCAAACGCGTGAGACTGGGGCGGGTCCGAACGCGATCCATGAAACTCGCAGGCGCGGCGCGGACCGAGGGAGGAGGTCCCGGCAGCGAGCCAAGGCTCGCGAGCGCGATGGCTTCGCCGGTGGGCTTGGCGACGACCTCGACGCGACTCTCCCCTTCGAGGCGGACGACTTGCGGAACACCCAGCGACTCGGCCACGCCCTCACGAAGGAGGCGGATCTCCGTCGAGCTCGACGGGAAGACCCAGACCTGCGACTCCAGCGCGACCAGGAACGCGGTGCCTTCCGGGGCGAGCGCGGCGAGCTGTCCGAGGCGCAGGTCCAAATCCGCAGGACCGCGCGGATCGTGGAGCTTCTCGAGCGCCTTGGAGAGTGCGTCGGGTGGATCCTCGGGAACGAGGAGGAACACGGAGAGAGTGCCCGCGACCCCGTCCTTCTTCGAGATGCGCGCGATATCCCGGCACGGGGGACATCGGTGAGACGATCGAGACCCTGCCCATCATTCCTCCTCCTCCCGAAGCCGACCCACCGGCTACGCATTACCGCAACGCTTCTAATACCACGCCCGAGAGCAGAGGAATCCGAAAATTGTCGTCGATGGGGATGGGAAGAAGCTCGACGACCGCGGCCACGAGCGCCCCGACGGCCAGGTGGGCGGGGGAAATTGCCGGGACCAGGGCGACGGCGGCGACCCACGAGGCGGCGAGCCCGGCGAGGAATCCCTCGAGCGTCTTGTCGAAAATGCGCACGCGCCCCCAGGCTTTGCCGGCCAGCGCCGCCACGCTGTCCCCCACCACCAGGTAGATGTAGCAGGCCGCGGCCACCTCCCGCGGGAAGAGGTAGGTCGCGAGCAGCGCGCTCACCATCTGGTACGTGGCGGCGAGGAGATCGCGGCGCTCGTGATGGCGGATGAGTCGCCCGAAAAACTTCGCGAAGTACGAGCGCATGCGGGGATGGTGGAGCCGGACCAGATCCACCACGAGGAACAGCACGGTGACCAGAAGGAGAACGAGCCGGGTCACCTCCACGGGAAGATAGAGGATCCCGATCGGGATCACGATCGATCCCAAATGGATGAGCTTGCGGGGCGCCTCTTCCTGGATGCGACGCGCGGCTTCCTCGGCTTCCGAGCGAAGCCCGCCGGACGGGGCCGGCTCGTTGGGGATCACTTGCCGGGATCCCAGCGAAACGACTTTTCCTTCTTCGCCTCGTACGTGGACCTCGACGAGTACGTGGCCCTGGCGCGGATCTCGGCGACATACTCGCCGGCCGCCACCGCGGCCCCTTTCTCGTTCGTGCCGTCCCACGTTCCGCGCACGTCGCCCGCCGGCTGCCGATCGCCGGAGAAGATCGTGGCCACGGTGTGTCCCGCGCTGTCGCGAATCGTGAGCGAAGTCGTGGACTCTTCGGTCAGGCGATACGCGAACGCGATGCCCTCGGCCGCCGCGTTCGCTTGGAACGCACGAACTTCGGTTCCGACCCAAAGGTAGCGTCCGCCGTCGCTCTCGGTGACGAACACCTGCCCGGTCGCGCGTTGGATCGCGATGCCGCGCGGGCCGTTGAACGTGCCTCGCCCCGTTCCCTTGGTGCCGAAGGTGTCCAAAGGAAAGAGATCGTCGCGAAACTTGTGCATCCGATTTCCCGCACGGTCGACGGCGAGCACGTTTCCGAAGTAGTCGATGTCGATGTCGTCGAACGTGGCCTTGGGATCGATCGAGGACGCGTCGCGACCGGCGATCACGCTTCCCTCGACGCTCAAGAGTCGAAGGCGAGCGCCGTCCTTATCGACCACGGCCACGCGCCGCCGCTTGCCCCGCGAGAGCTTGTCGCCTTCGGGAACGGTCGCGACCGCGATCGGTCGATCGAAGGAAACTTCCAGGCCGAACGGCGTCGTCTTCCCCGTGGCCGGATCCAGATGCACGAGCGCGTTCGCGCCGCGATCGCATACGTAGAACCCGCCGCGGCCGTCGGCGGCGATTCCGCGCGGCTCTTGGAATCCGGCGAAGCTCTTTCCGGCGCGCAGCGACGCCCCGTCGTGACGGAGAAGCACGACTCGCCGGTTGCCGGTGTCCGTGATCGCGACATTTCCGGAGTGATCGATGGCCACGTCCTGAGGTCGCTGCAGCTTGCCGATGGACCCCGGGTCCTTTCCCCAAGTGATGGCGCGGATGCCCTGTCCGTTGGACAGCACCAGCCCGCTCCCGGAGTCCACGGCGACGACCGTGACCTGATCGTTCCCGGAGCTCGCTTTCGCACCCGCCGCCTTGGGAACGGCGAGCTTGGCCACGGCGATTCCGGCGGGGCTGGCCGAGCTGCACCCCCGGAAGCGCGATCATGAGCTCACGCGCGGTGACGCGATCGAAGCCGAGCGTATGTCCCGCGGGCGGCGGAACGAGCGTCTCCGCCCGCGCTCCACACGCCAAGGCCGCCGCGAGCACGATCGCGCTTCGCGCGGCGATCGACTCAGTTCGACGGCGCCGGCGCATCGCGAAGCGCACGCAGCTTGGACCAATCGCTCTCGTAGAGCGCACGATAGATCTCCCGGGTGACGGAAACGCGCTGCACGTAGTCCGACGTTTCCTTGAACGTGATCCCTGCGACGGTGCGGTCCACGTCGACCGCTCCGTCTTCCACGAACTTCCAGCGTTCCGCGTTCTTCTCCCCCGCGTTGTACGCGGCCATCACCAGAGCCGGCTCACCTTCCATCTCCTTCAGGAGCCGCGCGAGGTAGAACACTCCGAGCCGAATATTGACCGGAGGCTCGAAGAGATCGCTCTTGTTGAATCCGGTGATGCCCACTTGTCGCGCGAGATCGGCGCCGGTCGTGGGCATGATTTGGAGCAGCCCGCGCGCTCCTGCGGGAGAGACCGCCTCGGCATCGAACCAGCTCTCCTCGCGCATCACCGCGAACACGAACCACGGATCCACCGCGTACTCGTCGCACCAGCGAATGACGTCGTCGAGATACGCGAGCGGATAGAGGATCCGCGCCGCCTCCGCGGGAAGCGTCCCGCCGAAGATCGTGGCGCCGCTCGTCGAGCGCAGGCCCGCGATCGACTGCATCGCCCCGCGCGGCACTCCCGTGCGCACGCACGCGCGGGCGATCGCGAGAATTGCCGCGCGATCGTCGTAGAAGCGGCGCCGCAGCTGGGAGATCTCCTGCTCCGACTCGTCGACGAGCCCGAAGCGCGCCAGCACTTCGGCGCGCCGGATCTCGTCGGTGGTCGCGATCAGTGTGTCGGCCGCGGCGCGCGCGGCGAGATCGCCCGGATCGGCCGTCACTCCATCGCGATCGAGGGCGAGCGCGGGGAACGGGCATCCCAGTGAGGGCGCCATCGACCTCGAGCGCAGCGTCCAGTATCCGTCGGGCTGCACCTCGGCGAGCGATCGCATCCGCGAGCACGCTTCTTCGTTCCGCCCGCGCTCGGCGAGGCCGCGCGCGACCCAGTAGCTCGATTCGTCGCGAAACGGAGACTCCGGCGCAGTCCGCGCCAGAATCGAGTCGGCGACGAGCGCACCGTCCAGATCCCCGATCTCCCGCAGCGCGCGCCCGCTGTGCCAGAGCGCGTCGTCGGTGTACTCGTGCGCGGGGTACGCGGCGGCGAAGCGACTCATGCGCGCGGCCGCGTCGGGCCAGCGCCGCGCGTCCTTCGATTCGCGCGCCGCCTCCCATGCGGCGAGCGCGCGCGTTCCTTCCGATGCGCTGGACGCGGCGATCGAGTCGTACTCCGCGAGCGCGCCGTCCAATTGATCGAGCTTCCACAGGCAGCGCGCCCGCTCCAGCATCGCCTGCTCGCGTTCGGAAGGGCCCGCACCCGCGGGCAAGAGAGCCAGCTCTTCCCGCGCCGTCGAGAGCTTTTCGCGGCGCACCAGCGAACGCCCCAGAAGAAGGCGCGCGCGTCCCTCGAGCACCGGGTCGGGCGAAAGGGCCGTGGAATCGAGCGCGGCGCGGGCTTCCCTCTCGCCGAGCACCGCATGGCGGCTGGCGATTCCGACTTCGGCGTAGGCCAGATGATCTTCCACGGTCGGGGGTTCGGCATCGAGCAGCCGCTCCACCGCGCGCACCGCAACTTCCGAAGAGGGGGCCACGTCGATCGCCTCCCGCAGCGCGGCGCGCTCCCCTTCCGCATCGCCCTGCGCGCGAAGCGCCTTCGCTTTCAGCTCCAGCTGGTCGCGCTGCAGGATCGAGGAGCGCTCCGGAATCTTCTCCAGATTCGTGAGGGCACGCTCGCGGATCGTCCAAGGCCAGCGCGCGCGTCGCCGCGCGCCACCGTGCTCTCGCCATGATGTTGGGGTTGCGCGCGAGATCGGCGGAGAGCTCGGCGAGCCCCAGCGCTTCCTTCCCGCGGTTCGCTTTCTCCAGCGCGATCGCCGCGCGCTCCGCGGCATGGTCGGCGAGGAGCGGCTCCCGTTCCACGGCAATCACGAACGCGTCCGCGGCGGGCCCCCACTGCTCGCGCGAGAACTCGATCATGCCCGATGTGAACCAGGGATCATCGATTCCGGCGCGTTGGGGACCACCCCACGACGCATAGAGCTGGGCCGCTTCGTCCGCGCGATCCGATCGAACGAGGACGCCAAGGAGCGGCGCGCGGGCCCACGCATGTCCCGATTGGACTTCGCGCCGGAGGATTCTTTCCGGCTCATGTCGATATCCCAGGCCCTCGAGCGCGCGCGTGGCCTCTTGGACGGAGTCGGGCGGAGCGCTCGATGGAGAATCGCCGGCGGTGGGTCCCGGAAGCGCGAGAAACGCGGCGAGCGCGACGCCGAGCCCAGCGCAAGACGCGCCGCGAGCGCGAAGCCCGCGACGCGTCACTCCCATTCGATCGTGCCGGGCGGCTTCGACGTGACGTCGTAGGCGACGCGGTTCACGCCGGGAACCTCGTTGATGATGCGGGTCGAGCATTCGCGCGAGAAACTCGTGGGGAAGCCGGGCCCAATCGGCGGTCATCCCGTCCTGCGACGTGACCGCGCGCAAGCAAATGACTTCGTCGTAGGTGCGCCCGTCTCCCATGACGCCGACGGAGCGCACCGGAAGAAGAACCGGGAACGCCTGCCAGGTTTTCTTCTCCAAGTCCCAAGTGCGAAGGAGCGTGCGGAAGATCTTGTCGGCGAGACGAAGCCGCTGGAGACGCTCGCGGGTGATCTCGCCGAGCACGCGCACGGCGAGCCCCGGACCGGGAAACGGCTGGCGGTGCACGACCGCTTCGGGAAGGCCGAGCTCTTCACCCACCTTGCGCACTTCGTCCTTGAAGAGATCGCGCAGCGGTTCCAGGAGCTCCAGATCCATGCGCTCGGGAAGCCCGCCGACGTTGTGATGGGTCTTGATGCGGGCCGCGGCGTGATGCCCGACGCTCGATTCGATCACGTCGGGATAGAGCGTTCCCTGCACCAGGATCGAAACGCCGCCGAGGCGCTTGGCTTCTTCTTCGAACACGCGAATGAACGTCTCCCCGATGATCCGCCGCTTCTTCTCCGGATCCGTCACGCCCTGCAGCGCGCCGATGAAGCGATCGCTGGCGTCGATCCAAGTGGTGCCCGCGCCGGTCTTTCGTTCCAGGAGATCGAGAACCGCGCGCACTTCGTCGAGATCGCGGTGCAGCCCGTGATCCACGAAGATCGGATGGAGACTGCCCGTGGATCGCGGTGCCGACGAGCGCCGCAGCGACGCTGCTATCCACGCCTCCCGAGACGGCGCAGATCGCCTCGCGCTCGCCGACCCGCTCGCGAATCCAGGCCACCGAGCGCTCCACGAACGAGCCCATCTCCCACGTCGGCTCGCAGCCGCACGCGTCGAAGAGGAAGCGCGCCAGGATCTCGTGGCCCTTGGGGGTGTGCGAGACCTCGGGATGGAACTGGATCGCGTAAATGCCGCGCTCCGCGGAGATCGAAGCCCGTGATCGGGTTTCCCGCGGTGCGCGCCAAGATGCGCGCGCCGGGAGGCATACGGTCGACGTTGTCGCCGTGGCTCATCCACACGTCGAGCTCGGTGCCGCTCGGTCCCAGGATTCCTTCGTCGGCGACTTCCACGCGCGCCGGGCCGTACTCGCGCTTTCCCGGCTCGTGAACCACGCGTCCGCCGAGGTCGCGCGCCAAGAGCTGCATGCCGTAGCAGATGCCGAGAATGGGAACGCCGCGACCCAGAAGTCCCGCGGGAAGCTGCGGTGCGCCGGGCTCGTCGATCGACGCGGGCCCGCCGGAAAGCACGACGCCGCGCAAGGCAGGATCGTCCAGTGCTCCCGCTTCGGCGCGCGCCGGGGTGAGGATCTCGCAGTACACCTTCGCCTCGCGAATGCGCCGGGCGATGAGCTGCGTGAACTGCGATCCGTAGTCCAGGATCGCGATCCACTCGCGCCCCGCGCGCTGCCGCTCCCCCGCGGGAGCCCCCGCTGGCGCCGATCGTGCGCTGCGTGCCGTGTCCACGTTCGTCTCCGTGCTCAATGCAGGAATGTCCTCCGTCCGGTGAACATCATCGCCGCTCCCGCGGCATCGATCGCTTCGATCGTCTCCGCGTCCCGCTTCGAGCCGCCCGGCTGCGCGATCGCGGTCGCGCCCGCCGCGAGCGCCGCCTTGGGCCCATCCGCGAACGGGAAGAATGCATCCGAAGCGACCACCGATCCCTGCAGATCGTGCCCGTGCTCGCGGGCCTTCTCCACCGCGATGCGCACCGAATCGACGCGGCTCATCTGTCCGGCGCCGACTCCGAGGATGCGCCGGTCCTTCGCGAACACGATCGCGTTGGACTTTACGCGGGCCGCGATCGTCCAGGCGAACTCCAGATCCTCGAGCTCGCGCGCGGTCGGCGCGCGCCGAGACGCGACCTTCCAGGATTCTCGATTCCCCGGAGCGCCGGGGCCGTCCTGCGCGAGAACGAGCTCGCCGGGGAGAGTGCGCCACTCTCGGCGGGGAGCGCGGAGCGCAGCGGGATCGGCGCGCACCACGCGAAGCTTGGGCTTTTTCGCGAAACGCGCCAGCGCTTCGGGAGAAAACTCCGGCGCCACCACGATTTCGAGAAAGAGCGAGCTCATCTCTTCCGCGGTCTCACCGTCGAGGCGCGTGTTGAACGCGGCGATTCC
Source organism: uncultured Gemmatimonadales bacterium (assembly GCA_963725045.1). Taxonomy (GTDB): domain Bacteria; phylum ARS69; class ARS69; order ARS69; family ARS69; genus CAVRWY01. The sequence continues at coordinate 164,453 of CAVRWY010000014.1, read as the reverse complement.
GCCGAATGCGGAAACGGGGTCCGCGGCGAGCGCGCGGATCCACGCTTCGCGCTGAGTGGGAGCGATGGCGGCGCCGCACGGGTTGGTGTGCTTCACGATCACGGCCGCCGGAGCGGCGGGAGGAAGCGCGAACGCGGTCTCGGCCGCCGCGGTGAGGTCGACCCAGTTGTTGAAGGAGAGCTCCTCGCCGCCGAGCTTTTCCCATCCGCTGGGAAGCGCGGGCGCGCCGCCCGAGCGCATCGCGTAGAGCGACGCCTTCTGATGCGGATTCTCGCCGTAGCGCAGGTCGTCGATCTTCTCCAGCGCGATCTCCACGCGCGGTGCGAATCCCGCATCGTCTCCCGCGCCGGCCGTACTTCCCGTGCCGGCGGCGCCGGCGAGATCCGCGGCGATCGCGCCGTCGTACGCCGCAGTCCGCGCGAACGCTTCGCGGGCGAGCCGGCGGCGCGTGTCCGCGCCGAGCGCTCCCTCCCGCTCTTCCAGCTCGCGCACCACGCCCGCGATCTGCGACGGATCGCACAACGCGGCCACGCTCTTCCAGTTCTTCGCCGCCGCGCGCAGCATCGTGGGACCGCCCACGTCGATCGTCTCGATGCGCTCGTCTTCGGTCCCACCGCGGCGCACCGTCTCTTCGAACGGATAGAGATTCACGTACACGAGGTCGATCGCCCGCGCTCCCGCGCGCTGCAGCTCTTCCAAATCCGATGCGACGTCGCGCCGCGCGAGGATGCCCGCGTGAATCTTGGGGTGCAGCGTTTTCACGCGCCCCCCGAATCCCGGAGCGAGCCCGGTCAGATCCTCCACCGAGAGCGCGGAAATGGACGCGGCGCGCAGTGCGTCGGCAGTGCCGCCCGACGCAACGATCACCGCGCCGCGTTTCACCAGCGCGCGGGCGAGCTCCACGACCCCGGTCTTGTCGTAGGCGGAGAGCAGCGCCGTGACGATACGGCGCGTGTCGACGCCGGGATCGTCAGTCGAGACCACGGCCGCGGAGGGCACGAAGGACATCGAGATACCTTTCTCGCGCGCGATGCACGATCTCCTCCGGAAGGACCGGCGCCGGAGGCTGTTTGTTCCAGTCGAGGGTCTCCAGATAGTCCCGGATGACCTGTTTGTCCCAGCTCTCGGGAGCGACTCCCTCTTTCCAGTCCCCCGCCTTCCAGTAGCGCGAGGAATCGGGAGTCAGCACCTCGTCGATCAGAATGATGGTTCCGTCCACCGTACCGAACTCGAACTTCGTGTCGGCGAGGAGAAGGCCCTTCTCCTTGGCGACGCGATGGCCGTGTGCGTACACGTCCAGGGACAGAGTACGGAGCTGATCCGCGAGATCCTCGCCGATGAGCGATTCCATCTCCGCGAACGTGATCGGGCGATCGTGCCCTTCGTCTTCCTTCGTCGTCGGAGTGAACAGCGCGTGCGGCAAACGCGCCCCCTTGGTGAGGCCTGCGGGAAGTGAATGCTCCGCCACTCGTCCCGAGGAACGGTACTCGGCCCATGCCGATCCGGCGAGGTAGCCGCGCACCACGCACTCCACGTCGATGCGCTGCGCCTTCTTTACCAGCATCGAGCGCCCTTCGAGCTGCGCCGCGTCGCGGAACGGCGCAGGGAATTCCGCGCGACGAGTGGAGATCAGATGATTCGGAACGAGGCTCTCGGTTTCCCCGAACCAGTACGTCGACAGCTGGGCCAGGATCCGGCCTTTGTCCGGAATGAGATTGGGCAGCACGCAGTCGAACGCGGAAACGCGATCGGTCGCGACCAGCAGGAGCTCGTCTCCGAGGTCGTACACGTCGCGCACCTTTCCGCGGTGCGAAGGCTTCGGAAGGTTCGTGTCCACGCGGGCAGCCTCGGCTCGTGACATCATGCTCCTTGGGACGATGCGCCCACGCGTGGGCGCACGGATCCGACGACGACCCGTCGTCCTTCGATGGTTAGACGCCCCTCGGCGAGGAGACGGAGCGCCCACGGATAAAGACGATGCTCCTGCATCAGGATCCGTGCGGAGAGCGACTCTTCGTCGTCTCCCGGCTCCACGGGGACCGCGGCTTGCAGGATGATCGGACCGGTGTCGATTCCCTCGTCGACGAAGTGGATCGTGCAACCCGACACTTTGACGCCTGCACGGAGCGCCTGACGCTGCGCGCGAAGACCGGGAAACGCGGGAAGCAGCGACGGGTGCACGTTCAGGATCCTCGCAGGATACGCGGAGAGAATCGCGCCGGGAACGACGCGCATGAACCCCGCGAGGCAGATCGCTTCGGCGCGGGCTTCCGCGAGAGCGTCGAGGAGTGCTTGGGTCCCCTCCGCGGTCCACTCCCCCTTCGGAGTGCCCGGCGCGACGACCCGCGTGGGAATCTGCAGGCGACGCGCGCGCAGAAGAGCACCGGCGTCTTCCCGATCGCTCGCGAGCAGCACGAGGCTCGCGGGGAACGACGGGTCCCCGGCCGCGCGGGCGAGAGCATCGAAATTGCTCCCACGCCCCGACGCCAGTACCGCGACCCGCACGGATAACCTCCACTCCCCGAAGGAAGCGGCGAGTGTAGGCGAATCCCGCGAAACCTTCAACGGCCGCGGTCGAAACGCTCCCATCGCACTCGGACGCCGCGCGTGGTCGACGTGATCGCAATCGATCCGTCGCGGTCGGTTCGAAGCACCACCGCGCCGGCATCCGCGCAGCGCTGCAGCGTCGCCGCGTGCGGATGGCCGTGGGTGTTGTTCGCCCCGCACGAGAACACGATCACGCGCGGCCGGGCTCGCTCGAGAAGCGCGCTTCCGGTCGAGGTGCGCCCGCCGTGATGTCCCGCCTTCATGAGCCACACCGGTTCGAGCAGCGTGGATTCGCTCGACAACAGCGCGCGCTCTCCTTCCTCTTCGAGATCCCCGGTGAGCAGAGCGGCGCAGCTGCGAGTGGACCAGCGCGCCACGAGAGAGAGATCGTTCTCCTCCGTTCCGGGGGGCGGCTCTCCCGGCCAGGCGCTGCTCACGACGAGCGCGCCCTCGAGGAGACGGCGCGGGCGATCCGGCGAAGGCGCCGGGCCGCGGGCGATTCCACACGAATCGGCGAGCGCTTCCAACGTTCGAACGAGCTCCGGCGCCGCTTCCGATCCATGACGCGGCGGAAGCAGCAGCGAGAGGACGGCGCGGGCCCGCAGGATCTCGTCGAACGATCCGGCATGGTCGAGATGACCGTGGGAAAGAATCGCAGCGTCGGCCCGCGCGACTCCTCGGCGCCGGCAGGCGTCCCCCACCGCGGAACGTCCGGTGACCGCGCGGATCGCATCGTCTTCGGGAGGCCCCGCATCGATCAGCGCAGTATGTCGCCCGCGTTCGATGAGGACGGCGTCCCCCTGTCCGACGTCCAAGAACGTGATGCGTTCCCGCCCATGGCTTCGCGCGAAGTGCAATGCGGCGAGCGTGACGAGCAGGACGACTGCCCGGCTGGTGCGCGCGCCGGGAGCCTGCGCGCGAGCGAGGAGCCCTCCGAGTGCGAGCAGCGCGATCCCGCCGGACAGAGGAAGCGGAACGGTCGCGAGATCCGCGCCGGGAATCTCGGCGGAGCGCCGGCACACTTCGAGAAGCGCCCAGGCGCAGAGCCGAGCGGCACGCGCGAGAAGATGCACGATCGCCTCCGGTAGCGGCGCCAATCCGGCGATTGCGCCCCAGCCCAACGCGCCGAAGCTCGGAATCGCGCTCGCCAGGTTCGTGATCGGGGCAAGCGCGCTCCAGCGCCCGACGGACTGAGCGAGATCGGGAGCGGTGGCGAGCACGATCGCCGTGGAGATGCGAAGCCCCGCGCCGAGATTGCGTAAGGCGTGGGCGACGCGCGAAGGACGAGCGCCGCGCGGCCTTCTCGAAGATGGAGCCGCGGCACCGAGAAGAAGAACGCCGGTCGCGAGAAAGGAGAGTCGAAAGCCGAGATCCTCGAGGAGCACGGGAGAGGCCAGCAGCATCGCCGCCGCCACAAGCCCGAGCGCGTGCAGGGGCAACGTGCGGCGTCCGAGCAGCATTCCGAAGCCGGCGAGGATCGCGGTGGCGCAGGAGCGCACGACGGGCGCGAGCAGCCCGGTCATGTCCGTGAACCAGATCAGGAACGTGCCCAAGAGAACGAACGAAAGGCGCGCATCGAAACGCAGCGTTCCGAGAAGCGAGCCGAGTCCCATTGCGAGAAGGCTCACGTGCATTCCGGAGAGCGCGAGCACGTGCGCGAGCCCGGCACGTCGAAAGGCTTCGCGATCCGCGGGAGTGAGCCCGCTGCGATCCCCGATCAGGAGCGCGACCAGAAGCTCGCCTTCCGGCTCATCCCGCCGCTCGAGCCGCGCGCGCGCGTTCGCTCGGACGTATCCGCCCGCGCGACGGATCGCGGCGCGCACGCCAGGGGCGGGACGCGTCGACTCGATGGGCCCAAGGAAGCGCGCCCGGCCGTCGAGAGAACGCGCTCTCCCCCACCGTTCCGCGCGAAACCCCGCCGGCTCCTCGAGACCGTGCAGCGGATCGATGCGTGCCATTCCCCGGACCTCGAATCCGGGAACCAGCCCCAAGCTGTCGGCGCCGGCGGCGAGCACACGCCGCTCTCCGATGCGCAGAACGGCACCCTTGCCTTCAATGCCGATGACCTCGATCCATCCATCGGCGAGAAGCGGCACCTCGATTCGCCGTGCATCCTGCGCCAGACGCGCATCGATCGACGCGAGGAAGCCGAGCGCGAACGGGACCAGTATCCAGGACCGCGGGTTCCGCGCCGTGAGCAACATGGAAGCGAACGCGAGAAGAAGCGCTCCTTCGCGCGTCCCCGGAAACACACTCGATGCGGCGATTCCCGCCGCGACTGCACATCCCGCGCCGACTCCGATGCCGTTCACGCCGAACGTGCGCGCAACTCGCGTTCCAGCGCGTTCCAAGAACAGCCCGTCGCTCGCGCAGGGCAGCTGACGTGGCCTCGGATTCCCAGTATCTCTCGTCTCACATACGTTCCTCGGCGCGCCGGCGGCTCGCCTCTTGCCCAGATTCCCGGAGCCTTTCGGCTCGCGCTTTTCGCTTCGTGATGAACAAGATCTGCATTGGCGGTACGCAGGCTCGCCGAAAGGTACCGGGACTCTGGGCGGCGACCGCCGGTGCGCCTCCGGTACGCCAGTTCGTCTCGAGACACCGGGAATCCGAGGCCACGGCAAGAGTCCCGCGCCACTCCGGTTCTCGGCACTGCGAAGAATCGAGTGCGATCGGAATGCGCCGCAGGTTCTCCGGCGTCCGGCAACTCAACCAAGCGAGCGGATTCCGACGTGGTGTCCCTGCCGGTCCGGTTCGCGGGTTCCCCTCGAGACGCGTCAGCGCAGCGCAGGCGCCTTCAATGTTCTCTTGGCGCCGAGCAGCAACGGCGGCCGAGGGGAACCCGGAGCCGGAAAACCGGCAGGGAATCACGCGTGCGTTCGCGAGCGCAGCCGGCGCGCCGAGGAACGTATCTGAGACGAGAGATACTGGGAGTCCGAGGCAGTGATTCGCCGCGCGGCAACTACCGGACGAGGACGAGAGGCTGCGTCTCCGTCGTGCGGCCTTGGGTGATGCGCACGTAGTACACGCCGGGAGGCATGTCGCGGCCTTCGTCGTCGCGGCCGTCCCATGTTTCCCGATACTCGCCGGCCGCACGATCTCCCGCGAACAACGTGCGAATCCTCTGACCGAGCACATTGAAGACGCCGAGATCCACCACCGCCGAATCGGTCACGTGGAATTGAATCGTGGTGGACGGTGTGAATGGATTGGGGATGGCGGGATCGAGGAGCGCCGGCACCGCACCGTCGCCAGCGAGCTCTTCTCCGAGAGGCCGCTCCAGCGGATCACTTCCCGCGAAGGCCCCGACCGGCTCGCTTCCCGAGAACTCGCCGGCGGCACCGATCGTCGCGTTGTGCGCGAGGTGCGGCTTCGCTCCGCGCACTCGAATGGGCTCCGCGGGCGCTCCCTCGAACGTGCACCATTCCACACGGGGTGCTCCGCCGGAGACGATCACTGCGGGATTCCCCGAGTCCTCGAGCTTGAAGAACACATTCGTCAACGATCCCTGGGAGCTCAGAAGCGCAACCGCGTCCCCCTCGGTCGCGCTCGCGCACGATTCGATGACGATGCGCCGGAGCGCGGTCGCGGCATTCTCGACCCGCACCGCCCCGCCGGGATCGGCCGATTGCCCGCCCCGCAGCTGCATTCCTTCGACCGTGGACGAGTCCGCCGCCACGCAAAGGAAGTGGCGCGCTTCGCCGCCGGCGTCGAGAATCGTCCGCCATGCTCCCGCGCCGCGAATCGTGAGACGGCGGCCGGCCAAGACGAGCGGAAAACGTTCGTCGTTCGTCGCGGCCGAGTAGGTTCCGGCGGCGACGAGCACGATGTCGCCATCTTGGGCCGCCTCCACCGCCTCGGAAATCGTGGAGTGATCTTCGGGAACTCGAAGCGTTCGAGATTCCTCGGAGGCCGCGAGCGCGGGGAGTGGCGCACCGTGCAGCGAGGAAATGGCCCCGGCGGCGAGAAGGGCGCGAATCCGGCTCGGGAGGTATGCGGCTCGAATCGTGGGCCTCCCTCGCGGCGGCGGAGAAATCACGCCTCCCCGACCGTTCCGGGGGGAGCCTACCCGGGTGCGCGGCCGGGACGCAATAGGGTGCGGACGGGCCGATTCGAGGAGCCGGCCGACGCCGCGCAATTGGAGGAGCGATTGGACGAGCCCATTCCGGTCTTGGTGCTTCTTCCGGCGCTTGCGCTCGGAGGAGTCGAGACCCAGATCGCGAGCCTCGCCACCGGCCTGGAACGGAGGCGGTTCCGCGCGATCGTCGCTTGCCAACACGCGCTGGGCCCCGTCGCCGACGATCTGCGAGCGGCGGGCATTTCCGTGCATCTCCTTTCCGGTTCGCAGCGCTTCGACACGGGATTCTTCGGAAGCCTTCACCGCCTGATCGCGAAGGAGCGGATTCGAATCGTGATCTCCCACGGATTCTCGACCGGAGTCGCGGCTCGCGTGGTGGGTGCGCTGGCCGGCGCTCCGGTGCGAATCCTCGCCGAGCACTCCACTGGGGAGCGCGACATGACGCCCTTCAAGCATCGCGTGAACCGCCTCCTGGAACCTCTTGCCGCGGCTCACGTGGCGATCGCAAGCGGACAGATCGACTACCTGGTGGAGACCAAAGGGATTCCTCGATCGAAGATCGTCGTGATCCCCAACGGAGTCGGGCCGAGCGGGGAGAACCGGGAGTCGATGCGCGCTCCCACGCGCGCCGCGCTCGGCGTCGATCCCGCAGCGCCAGTCGCCGGAATCCTCGCTGCACTCCGCCCCGAGAAGGACCACCGCACGTTCCTCCTCGCGTCCCGCTTCGTCGCCGACGCGCTCCCCGAGGCGCGCTTTCTCGTGGTGGGGGGCGGGCCGCTCGAGGAGGAGCTGCGCCGCGAGATCCACGCGCTCGATCTCGAGGGCCGTGCGCTCCTTCTCGGGGCGCGCCGCGACGTTCCGCAGCTCCTCGCGGCGTTCGACGTCTCCGTGCTCTCCTCGACGGACGTGGAGACGCTTCCGATGGCGTTCCTGGAATCGATGGCCGCCGGATTGCCGCTGATCGGCACCGCGATCGGAGGCGTCCCGGAATTGATCGACGAAGGCGTGAACGGCCGGCTCATCCGTCCCCGCGACGCTCAAGGTCTGGCCGAAGCGATGCTCGAGCTCCTGCGGGACGAGGGGCTCCGCCGGCGCATGGGGGACGCGTCGCGCCGGATCGTGGCGGAGCGCTTCTCGCGCGAGGCGATGGTCCGCGGCTACGAGGCGCTCTTCGAGCGTCTCCTCAAGCCGCGCACGAAACCGTGGCGGGCCTCATAGCGCGCGAGGAACGGCATCGTGCACGCGAGGAACACCACCCCCAGGGTCGCGGAGCGGGCGGTCTCGCTCCACGCGGCGAGCGGCGCCCGCATTCCCACGACCATGAGCGCGACCACGAGCGCGGCACAGGCCGCGAGCGGCGCATAGGAGCGCGCGATCCAGCGCGCCACCGCCGCGCGATCCCCGAATGCGAAGCGCCCTGAGTACGCCATCACCGCAGTGACGTAGAAGAACGCGCCGATCCCCATCACCGCGGCAACGCCGGGGAGACCCCATCCCCGCGCGATCGCGGCCTTTCCCGTGAAGTACTCGAAGGCCACGACGGCCGCACCCATTCCGACGAGCGCATTCTGCCGGTCGATCGCCATCAGGAAAAAGCCGGGGAGAATCGCGAGACATGAAAGGGCGAACGAGATGGACAGCAGGCGAAACGGAACGATGCACGACGCGTATTCGGGAAGGAGCCAGAGAATGGGAAGGTGCAGGACGAGGCACGAGAACCCGAGCACGATCGGAAGGGAGAGCGCCAGAAATTCCGTCGGCTTCGCCAGCGCGGATCCGAGCCGCAAGGGATCGCGCGTCTCGCCGAAGAGCCGCAGATAGACCGGGTAGATCACGAAGCCCACCGCTTCGGCGGCGTAGTGCACGAGTCCGGCAAGCGTGACCGCGAACCCGTAGATCCCGAGCTGCGCGATGGGCAGCACGTGATCGACGAGCACGCGGTCGACGTTGCGCAGCGCGACGCGGGTGAGATGGAAGAGAAAGATCGGGAAGCCGACGAAGAGCAAGCGGCGCACAATCGTGCGGTCGAACGAGGGAGCGAACGGCTCCCCCCCCGCGCGAATCATGATCCACGTGGTCACGAGCCGCGTGACCAGCCACCCCACGAGCAGCGCGACCACGCCGAACACGGGGAGCAGCGCCACCGACACCACCAGATTCGCGATCGCGAACCAGGTCGTCGTCGTGCTGATCGTGCCGATCCGCCCGTGGACGCGGAGAATCGCCATGAACGTGAAGTTGATCTGCTCCGCGATGATGATGAGCCCCAGGATCGGCAGCCCCACGCGATCCACGGGATCCAGCGCGGAGCCGCGCGCCAGCGTGTACGCGGCGATCCCGATGGCCATGGCGATCGCCGAGACCAGCACCGCGCCCATTCCGGCGTTTTGCGTCGCGCGCACCGCGTCCTGGTCGCGCTCCCCGATGCGATGCCCCAGATCCTTGTTGAGCCCGGGAAGCGTTCCCAGGTGCGAGTGCAGCGCGTAGTCCGAGATCAGCACGAAGTGCTGCCAGAAGCCGTTCCCCTCGGGGCCGAGGATCTTGGCGACCGCGAAGCTCTTGAGCAGCGTCGCTGCGCGAGCGACGTACTGGCTTCCGGCGAAACCGGTGATGTCGCGAAGGAGGGAGCGGAGCCCCGAGGACGTCGGCTCGGGTGGGGCGCCCCCCATGCTCACGGACCCGACCCGATCGGAATCGTACGCAGCGGGACTCCGTAGCGTTCGGCGTATTGGCTCCAGGGACAATCGAGCTTCTCGGGATCGCCGACGACCAGGATCGAGAGCTTCGACGGATCGATGAGTGCCCGGGCCGCGGCCTGCACGTCGTCCTTGGTCACACGTCCCACGCCTTCGAGCACTTTCTCGGAGTGGTCGGGCGGCAGCCCGTAGTAATCGAGGTCCATGAGATCGCGCACGATCTCTTCCGAGGAATCGAAGTCGAACGCGCGCGAGTTCAAGATTCCGTTGCGCGCGCGGGCCAGGTCTTCGTCGCTGACCGGCTCGTTGCGGATGCGTTCGATCTGCTCGAGGATGAGATCGGTCGCGCGGCAGGTGGAGGCGCTCTTGGTGAGCGCGAACGTCACCACCGCGCCAGGGTCCATCCGGCCGAAGTTCAGCACGCCTCCCGCGGCGTAGGCGAGCCCCTCGTCGTTGCGCACGCGGTCCACGATGTAGCTGTTGAATCCTCCCTCGCCCAAGATGTTCATCATCACTTGCCCGGCGGCGCGCTCCGGATCGCTCTCGCGCGGGCCGAGGTGGCCGACCAAGATCGTGGACTGCGGCACACCCTTGGTCGCAATCGCAACGCGCGGCTCCACGGGCGGTGGCGCGGGCGACGCCGGGAGCTCGGTCTTCCCTCCCTTCCAGTCCCCGAACGCGCGCTCGAGCTTCTTCTGGATCTCTTTCTGGGAAATGTCTCCGGCGACGCCGAGCGAAATGGCGGACGGACGAAAGAATTGCTCGTGATAGGCGACCAGGTCGGCGCGGTCGATCGCGTCGACCGACGCTTCGGTGGGCCGCCGCGCGCGCGGATGATCCTCGCCCCACAGGAGCTTCGCGTACTCCACGAGCGCAACCTGGATGGGATTGTCCTTCTCGCGCAGCAGCTCTTCTTTCACGAGATTCTTCTGGACCGCAAGCTTGGACTCGTCGAAGCGCGGGCGGCGGATCGTGTCCGCGAAAATCGCCAGCGATTCGTCGAGTGTCTCCGACAAGCAGGACAGGGTGACGCTCCCTTGCTCGATGCCGATCGTGGAGGAAAGCTCCGCGGCGAGAAAATCGAGCGCCTCGTCGACCTCGTCGGGACCGCGCGTCCCGGCGCCGCCGCGGCGCAGCATGGTTCCGGTGACCTCGGCGATGCCGTTCGCATCGGCCGGCTCCCACACCGACCCCGCGCGCACGACCGCGCGTACGGTCACGAGCGGAAGCCGGCGGTTCTCGAGGAAGGAAACGCGGATTCCGTTCTTCAAGACGAACGTGTGTGGCACGGCCGGCGTGAGCTCGAGCGGCGGAGCGGCGTTCTTCGCTTCTTCGACGGAGGCGGGACGCGCGCTCGCGGGGAGCGCCGTGGCAAGCGTGCTCAGCGCGAAGAACGCGGCGGCGGTCCATCGCGATCGGCGCATCACGATCCTCCCGGCTTGTCGAATGCGGCGGCGGCGAGGCTCGGATTCAGCGCGACCGAGGTCACCGTGGCCTCGGCGAACGTTTCTCCGTCGATCGCGGTCGTGATCTTGTGCGGGCGTTTCACGCCGTCCACGCTTCGATAGTCCTCGAAGCGCTCCACGAATTTCGCGGGCGCTTTGGTCATCGGGTGCGAGCCATCGTACGAGACCGTCTCCGGGAGCCCCGTCTTGGAGGCCAATTTGACTTGGAACGTGCGTCCGGACGGGCCGCGCACGTCGAGAATCGGCGCCCCGCCCTCGTCGGCGCTTCCTTGCACCATGTAGCGCTCCGCGACGGACGGCGCGGCGAGCAGGAACAAGTCGCGCTCGGTCTCCGCACGCATCTCCAACGCCTCGTCCCCTTCCACGTCGATCCCCTTCCCCTCCTGCGCCCGCCACGCGCCCGAGGTTCCGACTCCCTGGATCATCGTCTGGCCGAACACGGTGAGCTCGCCGGTCATCTTGTCGGGCGTCGCGTACGTGCTCTTCGATTGCGCGGTCATCGAGCCGGCCGGCGTGCGGATCGCGACGTCCGATTGGACGATCGCGGTGCGAACTGCGCCGACCTTCTCGGGCCCGCCCAGCGCATCGACCATGCGAGCCACCGACTTTCTCCCCGCCTCTTCCTTCGCGGGATCGACGACCACGGCCGGCTTCACCAGCGTGGCCACGATCGTGCGATTGCGCTGGAACGTGGCGCGCGCCACGCGGCGAATGTCGTCCGCGGTGACCGCCTCGACCTTCTTCTGCGCGTCGAGCACGATCTTCCAGTCCTGGAATGAAGCCTGAGCGACCGCGAGCGAGACGGCGAGACCGAAGTTCGACTCCAGCTCGCGCACGAACGACCCCTTGATTCGATTCTTGGCCTTCTGCAACTCGCGCTCGCCGACGGGCTCGCGGGCCACACGATCGAGCTCGGCCCACACCGCGTCCTCGAGCTCGCGGGCCTCGTGCGGAGCGCGCGGCAACGCGCTCACCATCCACAGGTTCGGCCAGCGCGATCCGGGGAACTCGTGGTCCGTGTCGATCGCCGCGGCGATCTGCTTCTCTTCCACGAGAGACTTGGTCAGACGGCCGGACGCGCCGCCGGTCAAGATCTCGGAGAGAACGCGGAGCGCGGCGTCGTCGGGGTGCGGCACGTTCGGCTTGTGCCACCCCATCAAGAGGCGCGGCTCGGCGTCGTACTCCACCTCGATGCGCCGGGCGCCGGCCATGGGCAGGTCGAACGTCTCCAGCGGCTCGGGAGGCGGCTGGGCTTGGAGATCTCCGAAGGCCTCGGCGACCTGCGCGTGCACGCGCTGTGCGTCCACGTCCCCGACGATTGCGAGCGTCACTTGATTCGGCGCGTAGTATCGCCGGAACCACTCTTCCGTTTCCGTGAGCGTCACGGACTCGATGTCGCTGGGGAAGCCGATGATGGGATAACCGTACCAGTGCGCGTCGTAAGCGACGGAGAGAAACTGCTCCTGCAGCTTCCCTTCGGGATCGGAATCGACGCGCATGCGCCGCTCTTCCAGGATGTTCTGCACTTCGGTGTAGAACTGGCGAAGCACGGGGCGCCGCAAGCGCTCGGACTCGAGATACATCCACAGATCCAGACGATTCGCGGGCAGCGCGAGGATATACGCGGTCACGTCGTACGAAGTGAACGCATTCACGTTGATCGCGCCGACTTCTTCGTAGAATGCGGTCAGGGCGTTGTCGTCGGCGAGCTCGTTGGCCGCCGCGATCTCCTTGCCGCGCTCATCCAAAAGTCCGCGGATCTTCGACGAATCGGCGCCCCCTCCCTTGCTCTTCTCCGCCTTCATCGCCACGGTCAGCTCTTCGATGCGGTCCAGGTGGGGCTTCTCCGCGGCCCAGTCCTTGGTACCGATCTCCGGAGTTCCCTTGAACAGCATGTGCTCCAGGATGTGCGTGACTCCGTTCACCCCCGGGCGCTCTTCGGCGGCGCCGACCCGAAAGCACGTCACTGCGCCGATCGTCGGAGATTCGTGATTCTCGACCACGAGAAGCGTGAGCCCGTTCTCGAGCCGGAACTCCTTCACCAGAGACTCGAGCCGCGCGCTCTCTTTGGGAGCGGCGGACGACGGCGGCGCGGGCACGATCAGGAAGAGACCGGCGAGCGCGGGAAATGGGAAGCAGCGCGCGCGCGCGAAAGTCCGAGGGATCGAATGGCGAAACGTCATGGGCACGACCTCACGCGGGGTCCGCGTCGCCGCGAACCGGCGCACGATACGAGGTCGCGCATCGACTCGCAACGGGAACGCGGCGTGTGTGCCGGGAGCGGGACTCGAACCCGCACGGAGTTTCCCCCAACGGATTTTAAGTCCGTTGCGTCTGCCCATTCCGCCATCCCGGCGCATTGGATCGCGAGCCTACGATGCTCCGGGCATCCGCGGAAGGAGGCCCGGGAGGGAAGCTCCCGGGCGAGTGCGCCTTTGGAGCGCAGTGTTTCTGGAGGCGGCACCCAGATTCGAACTGGGGATAAAGGATTTGCAGTCCTCTGCCTTACCACTTGGCTATGCCGCCGAACGCGTCCGAGAGATTGCGCGGGGAGCCGGCACTGCGCGTCTCTCGCGAAGGATTCTGGAGCGGGAAACGGGACTTGAACCCGCGACATCCACCTTGGCAAGGTAGCGCTCTACCACTGAGCTATTCCCGCTCCTCCTGCTTGGGACATGCGTGTTCCGCGCGAGGCGACCCAGGCGCGGAAGGCTTGAACAGGTTACGCGGGCCGGCTCGCGGGTGTCAACGGGCGATCCGGAGAGGATCGGCGAGCGCCTCGAAGTCGGGCTCAGCCGCGGATGCAGATCGACGACGTCCCCTGCCCCCGCACCACCGCCCCCGCTTCGTTCGTCGACGAGGACACCTGGAGGAGCTTCTCGTCCAGGCTCACCAGCGCACGGACGGCGCGTCGATCGTACTTGGTCCCGGCGAAGGAGCGCAGACGCTCCAGTGCTTCCGCAACCGAGAGCGCGCGGCGGAAGGAGCGGTCCGAGGTCATCGCGTCGAACACGTTCGCGACGATGAGAATGTGCGTCGTGAGCGGAATCTCCGTTCCCTGCAGGCCGTCCGGATACCCCGACCCGTCGGAACGCTCGTTGTGGTTGCGCACCATGGGACAGGCCGAAGCCAAAGACTCCGCACGGCGGATCATCTTCTCGGCGATGATCGGGTGCTGGCGCACGACTTCCATCTCCTCGTCGGTGTACTCCCCTTCCTTGCGGAGCAGGGAGTCCCCGAGAGCGATCTTGCCGATGTCGTGCAAGAGCGCGCCCCAGCGCACCATCTTGATCGTGTCGTCGTCGAGGCGCAGCACCTTGGCCATCTCCACCGCGTAGCGCGCCACCCGGTCGGCGTGTCCCTTGGCGTAGGGATCCCGCTCCTCGACCGCGGTCGCCAGAAGGAGAAGCACTTCTTCGAGCCCCTTCTCCAAGCGCAATTTCGTTTCGCGGTGATCGATGCCGGACACCGTGAACGTGCTCACGTTCGCGAGGATCGCGAGATCGTCGTCGGTGAAGCTCTCGCCGTCGGTGCGGTCCTTGACCAGAAGCACTCCGTGCACCGTGTCTCCGCGGAAGAGCGGCACCGCGAGAGCGCGCGCCGTGGCTCCGGGGGCCGCTTCGATCGGCGAACCGGTGGGCGTGCCGTCCTTCAGGAGAATCGGTCGCTGGCGAGACACGGCGAGCCCGGGAACTCCCTCCCCGAGCGGGAGGCGCAGCTCGCTCCACTCATCGGCCTTTTCCCCGGAAGCCGCACGAGCGATGAACTCGGCGCGATCCTCGTCCACGGCGAACACCACCGCGTTCGATCCACCCACCGCCGCGCGCGCGGACTCCGCCAGAAAGTAGAACAGGTCGGTGGTCTCCCGCGATGCGCGGAGCGCTTCCGTGACCCGATCGATCCCGACACGCAGGCGCACGCGCGCCATGGTGATGCCGCGGAGATCTTCCTCCAGGTGCATGGTCGCGCGCTGGATCTCGCTGGCGAGGTCCTCGATTTCCCGGTCCGCGATCCGCGGGCTCAGCGTGACCGCCGATTCCGGGGAGCGCGCTGCGGTCACCCGCATCGTTTCGCGAAGCACGAAGAGCAAAGTGCGGGTGAGCTCTTGGCGCAGGAAATAGAGTCCGGAGACTGCGGCCGCGACCATGAGAAGGAGGATCACGCCTCCCTCGCCGATCAGATTCCCGGAGCGGAGCGCCCCGGTGCGATCGAGCAGATAGACCGCGAGCAGGAGCGGGACGAGCGACATGAGCGCGAACCCCGCGGAAAACTTCGGGGAGCGCTCCAGCTCTTCCATTTCCTCGGGCGTCGGTTTCCCGGATGCCGGGCGACGACTCGCTCCCCGGCCGCGCGATTCCATTCCCGTCATGCATTCCTCGAGGGTCGGACGCAATTGCAGTCTGCGATTCGAGAATCGGCGCGTGTCTCGGCTACCTTGAATGGGAGAAGTGTCCCGGGGGGCTTCAAGAGGCCAGGGAGAGAACCCCTTGGTAGATTTTGAGCGTTTCTCGCACCACCCGGTCCCAACCGTAACTTTCCGCGATCCGAGCTCGTCCGAGCTCCCCCATCCGGGCCCGAAGCCCGGGGTCGCCCAGAAGCTCCTGCAGGCCGCGGCCGAGGCTGTCCGCGTCTCCGGAACGAAACGTCCGCCCGATCCCTTCGAGGACTTCAGCGTTTTCCGGAATGTCGCTGGCGAGCACGGGGCGGCCGAAGCTCATCGCTTCGAGCAGCGCGATGGAAAGCCCTTCCATCGACGACGGCAGCACCACCACCGCTGCGTGCTGCCAGAGCGACGCGCAGGTCCTCCCCGTAGACCGCGCCGAGGAAACGTGCGTTCGCCGCGGCGCCCTTGCGGCAGCGCGCGACGTACTCGTCGGTGAAGTGTCCCTTCGCCGGCGATGGCCAGCGTCCACTCCGGAGCGAAGCGCGCGTGAGCGTCCACGAGAAGATGCACGCCCTTCTCGGGAACGATGCGCCCCACGAAGAGAACGTAGCGTCCGGGCTCGAGGCCGAGCGCGCGCGCCCGCACCTCGGTGGCCGGCTCGGGAAGCGGCGTGCCGTTGGGGACGTAGAACACGCGCCGCCCTTGCGCTCGGAAGTGGCGCTCCAGAGTTTGCGAGACCACGATCGTCGCGTTCGGGAAACGAGTGGCCGCGGTCTCGCATCCGCGAAGCGCCGCGGAGGCGACGAATCCCCACTTCTCGCGCCGCCAATCGAGACCGTGGACGGTGACGATCGCGCGCTTGCCGGCCAGGCGCGGAAGCCACGCCAGGGACGACGGACCGAGCGCGTGGTAGTGCACGAGGTCGGCATCCGTCCCCAGAACGTGCAGCGGAGGCGAGCGCCATGTGGGAGATCGCGTCCAGGTGCTTCGTCGCGATGGACGGAAGCGTGACCGAACGCACGCCGTCGACGCGCACGTCCGCCGGAGTGTAGTGCGGCCGGCAATACACGGTGAGCTCGTGCCCGAGCGCGCCGATGCGCCGCGCGAGCTCGTCGACGTGCCGCTCGACTCCCCCGTACGTCGCGGGAATCCCCTTCTGCCCGATCATCGCGATCTGATGACGCCACCTCCTCCAGAATCTCCAGCATACGCGTCGACCTGTTGCTCGAGCGCGTACTCCGTGCGCGCCACCTCGCGCGCGCGCCGCCCCCAGCGCGTCGCCGTCTCCGGCTCGCGCGCGAGCCGCAGCATCGCCTGCGCCAGCGCCTCCGGAATCGCTCGCAGGCACGAGCATGCCGGTCTCGCCGTCGCGCACGATCTCCGGAATTCCACCCAGGCGCGAAGCGATCACGGGAACGCCGAGCGCGGCCGCCTCGATCGCCGCGAGCGGCGCATTCTCGTAAACCAGCGACGGCAACAGGAGTGCCCGCGCCGCGCGAATGCGTGCCAGGACCTTCGTGCGCGGGCGCACGCCGAGCCACTCCACGCGCCCCGGAACGGCGCTCCGCATCGCGCGCCAGGCGCGCCGCGAGCGGCCCCTCCCCGGCGACGACGAGCCGGACTCCGGCAGCTCGCGCCAAGGCATCGAGAAGCACTTCCAGACCCTTCTCAGGCGAGAGCCGACCCGCGACCACGAATGAGTCCCCGGGACGCTCGGCCGGCTCCATCGACGCCACGTCCACTCCGTTCGGCACCACGCGCAACGCGCGCGGAATCCATGCCGAACTCGACCAGCTTTCCCGCGAGGAATTGGCTCGGCGCGACGACGATGCCGACTCCGCGCTCCAGGGTGCGCGCGGCGCGATGATACGGTCATCTCCGCCGCAGCGACTGCGGACGCGGCCGACGAATCCGTGCACGCAGCGATGGACGATCGCTTCGTGGAAGCGCCCCCTTTGCAGCGCTCGCAGACGCTGCCTTCGGTATAGAACAGGTAGCTCGGGCACAGCAGCTTGTAGTCGTGAAGCGTGTGGACCGCGGGCACGCCCTCCTGGCGCAGCGCGTCGACGATCGAAGGAGAGAGCTGGTGGTGGAAGTTGTGGAGCTGCGCGACCTGCGGGACGCGCCTGCGCGCACCAAGGCGCGCATCGTGCGAGGCCGCTTCCCGCGACTAGATCGTGCGCGCGGCGATTCCGAGCTTCGCGATGGGCCCGCGCCGTGCGTCGTAGTCGACCTCGGAGACGAAGTAATTCGCCCAAGACGACGGAACGTTTCGCGACGAGCGCATCGAGAACGGAACGACCTCGTGGCCGCGCCGCTTCGTAGCCGCGGTTCAGGTCGAACATGACGCGCTCGGCGCCGCCCTTCGGCCAATAGAACTTGTTCGCGACGAGGATTCTCATCGGCCGCGGGTCCCCGGCCGGAGCGGCGAGAGGGCTCAGGATTCGTGCGTGGACGCGGCGTGGCTCCGGCGAGCCAGCGCTTCGCGATCCAGGCCGCCGGGCACGAGCGGATTCGCTTTCATTCCCGGCGCCACCGTGCAGCTCATCCAGCACTGGATCGAGCAGGAGTGCACGTCGTCGAGCACGCCCGGCATGTTCTGCGCCGCTTCGATCTCTTCCCAGGTCGACGCCTTCAAATCGCCGAGCGGACGATTCAGGATGTTGCACGGATAGACGATGCCCTTGTTGTTCACGAAGATGTGCCGCGATCCCGCGACGCAGGGCTCCCGGCGCGGCTTCTGGTCGATGTAGTCGATGATGCCGTCCGTGTAGTACGCGCGGAACCAATCCTTGGGCCGAAGCGAGCGGAGCTGCTTGGTGGAGATCTCGATCAGGTCCGCGCGCGTCACCGCGTCGCGCGGAACCATGTCCTCCTGCCCGCCGAAATACACTTCGCTGGAGTGCACCACCGAGCACACGTAGTCGACGCCGAGCTCCTCCGCGAGGCGCTTCACCGCACCGCAGGGCTCCGGGGTTGTCGCGCGAGCCGGTGCAGGCGATCCCCAGGTCGGTGATCCCCGCCTCCTTCAGCTTGCGCACCGTTCCGGTGACCCGCTCGAAGCATCCCTTCACGTTGCGAATCTTGTCGTGGACTTCGCCGACTCCGTCCACCGACACGCGAATCGCGACCGGCGACATCTCCACCGCCTGGCGTACGATCTTGTCGGTGAGCATTCCGTTCGTGGAGAACACGAACCTCGGCTGATCCAGATGCTCGCGCATCACCCGGATGATCTCGGGGATGTCGTCGCGCATGAACGGCTCGCCGCCGGAGATGTTGATGTTCTTGAGCTCTTCGGCAGCCGGCGGTAGAACTCCGGCGGAAGCTCGCCTCGTTCCGGCTTCGACCAGATGTCGCACATCGAGCAAAACGTGTTGCAGCGATGATTCACCGCAACGATCGCGTCGGTCGGCTGGAGCCGGCGGAAAGGCGTGCCTGAGACCATCGCTATGCTCCCGCTCCGACGAGCTCTTTCAGCACCGATCCGACGTACTCCGGCGCGCTTGGTTCCATCTCCGCGTAGAGCGGCAGCGAGACCACGTCCTGGGCGAGACGTTCGGACGCGGGGAACGTTCCCGGCCCGAGGCCCAGGTGCGCGTAGGCCGGCTGCAAGTGGAGCGGAATCGGATAGTGCACGCCGACCCCGATCCCCCGCTCCTTCAAGAGCGGGAGCATCGCTTCGCGATCGGGCAGGCGCACGACGTACAGGTGATACACGTGGCGCACATCGGCGGAGCGCGGCTTCATGGGCCGGATGTCGGTCCCGGCGAGGATCGCGTCGTACTTCGCGGCGAAGCGGCGGCGCGCTTCCGTCCAAGCCTCCAGATGCTTGAGCTTCACGTCGAGCACCGCGCCCTGGATTCCGTCCAGGCGGTAGTTCCATCCTTCGACTTGATGCTCGTACTTGGACGTGCGGCCGTGGTCGCGCAACAGACGAATGCGGTCCGCGAGCGCGCCGTCGTTCGTGGTGACGCCACCGCCGTCGCCGTAGCAGCCCAGGTTCTTCCCGGGATAGAAGCTGTAGCAGGCGATACGTCCCATCGAACCGACGCGACGCCCCTTGTCCATGGCGCCGTGCGCCTGGGCCGCATCCTCGATCACCGGGATCCCGTGCTTGGCGGCGATTTTGAGAATGGGGTCCATGTCCGCCGGCTGACCGTAGATGTGCACCGGCACGATCGCTTTGGTGCGCGGGGTGATCGCGGCCTCGAGCTGCGCGGGATCCATGGTTCCGCACTCTTCGCGGCAATCGACGAACTTGATCGTGGCTCCGGCCTGGGTGATCGCTTCCGTGGTGGCGATGAACGTGTACGGGGTCGTGATCACTTCGTCGCCGGGCCCGATATCCATCGCCAGGAAGGCGATATGCAGAGCCGCCGTTCCGCTCGCGAGCCCCACGCAATGCTTGGTGCCGCAGTACTCGGCGAACGCTTTCTCGAAGCGCTCCACCGCCGGCCCGCCGATGAACGACGTCTCGCGCATCACCTGCGCGATGGCGACGTCCATCTCGGGTTGAATCGACTTGTATTGAGCGTGGAGATCGTTGAACGGGACGTTCACGGAAGCATTCCTCCTAGGAAACCGACCGGGGGGACTGGGGGGACTTTACGGGAAGCAGCTCGCCGTTTCGACGCAGCGATTCGCAAGCCCGTTCCATGACTTCGACGACGGCGAGGCCCGAGAGCCCGTCGGACCGGGGCGTCTCGCGCTTCTGGATGCATTGCACGAAGTGCTGGCACTCGTTCTTCAGCGGTTCCGAATCGTCCAGCCGCGGAGTGTAGATGTCGCCGAAGCGGTAGGAGAGCTGGAACTCGCCGAACGTGTCGTAGTGTGGCTGAACCGTCACTCCCTTGTCGTAGACCCGGATCTTCTCCAGCGTGGAAACGTCGTCGTACACCAGCATCTTCTTCGAGCCGACCACCGTGGTGCGGCGGATCTTGTCCGGATTGAGCCAGGAGACGTGGGTGTGGGCGATGATGTCTCCGGGGTAGCGGAGATGCAGGAAGGCCACGTCCTCGATCCCTGACTGAATGTAGGCCTGCCCCTGGGCGGACACGGTCTCGGGGGTCGCTCCCAGAATGTAATTCAGGATCGACACGTCGTGCGGGGCGAGGTCCCAGACCACGTTAATGTCTTCCTGGAACAGCCCCAGGTTCACGCGGGTCGTGCTGATGTAGTACACGTGCCCGAGCTCCCCGGACGAGATCAGGTCCTTCATCTTGTTCACGGCCGCCGTGAAGAGAAACGTGTGGCCGGTCATGAGAGTGAGCCCGCGCCGCTCCGCCGTCTCGATGAGATCCAGCGCTTCCGGAACCGAAGAGGCCATCGGCTTCTCCACCAGGACATGCTTCCCCGCTTCCAGCAGCTTCTTGGCGATCGGATGATGCTGCGTGACCGGCGTCGCCACCACTGCGGCGTCGATGTCCGGCGAGCGGATCACGTCCTCGAGATTCGTGGTGGTCTCCACGAACGGATAGAGCTGCGAGATGTGGCGCAATCGTTCCTTGTTCAGGTCGCAGGCGACCTTCATTTGCACACCGGGAACTGCGCGAAGTTGCGCACGAAGTTCGGTCCCCAGTACCCACATCCGATGACGGCGATGCGAATCACGTTTGGCCTCCAGGTTGCGAATCGAGTTGCCTAGTAGGCGCCCTCGCCGAACAAGACGACGGGGACGGTGCGGAAGAGGATCTCCATGTCCGTCTTCAGCGACCAGTGATCGATGTAGTACAGATCCAGAAGCACCATCTCGTCGAACGGCACCTTGGATCTTCCGCTCACTTGCCAGAGCCCGGTGAGCCCCGGCTTCGCCTTCAGCCGCTTCTTGTGCCACTCCTTGTAGTGGTTCAGCTCGTAGAACATCGGGGGGCGCGGCCCGACCAGGCTCATGTCGCCCACAAGCACGTTCAAGAGCTGCGGCAGCTCGTCCAGGCTGGTGCGGCGCAGGATGTTGCCGACCGGCGTGATGCGCGGGTCGGTGGTCATCTTGAACACGCGCTGCTCCTTGCGGCGCACGTCGGCGAACTCCAGCTGCCGGCCAGTGATGAAGTTGGTGGCGTACTCGCGGTGAATCGAGTCGTCGGTCTTGAGCTTCATCGTCCGGAACTTGCACATCGTGAACTCGCGCCCGTACTGCCCGGCGCGCACCTGCTTGAAGAGCACCGGACCCGGCGAGAAGATCTTGATGAGCGCGGCGATGAAGAAGAACAGTGGGAAGAACAGGAGCAGCAGCGTGGCGGAGGCCACGAGATCCACCGAGCGCTTCACGAACATTCCCAGCTGCGGCGAGCTCTCCGGCCGAATGTCGTACGTGGGCACCCCGTCGATCGTCTCGACCTTCGTGTCCGCCACGATGAGATGCAGGATGTCGTTCACCAGCCGCACGGGTAGCTGCGCGGCCATGCACCGCGACATCATCGCCAGCGTGCCCTCCTGTCCCAGGCTCGGAATCGCCAGGAACACTTGGTCGGCATGGAGCGCGCGGGTGATCGCGGGCAGGTCCTCGACGCTTCCCTGGACGGAGACTTCGCCGATTTCTTGGCCGTGCTTGGCCGGATCGTCGTCCACGAACCCGACCACTTCGTAGCGAAGCGACGGGTTCGAGGCGATACGTTGGAGGAAGCGCGCCCCTTCGACTCCGGCCCCCACCACCACGATGCGCTGGCGTCGCTTGCCCCCTTCGGACTGGGCAAGGTAGGCGCGCCGAATGAAGAGCAGGCGCACCACGAGAAGAAGAATCACGGTGAACAGCCAGGCGAAGCCGAGCACCAGCCGCTTCTCGAAGAAGTAGTTCGTGCGCGTCAAGAATCCGAGCGCCAGGACCAGGAGGCACGCGAACGTCACGACCTTCAGCACGCCCGCGGCCTGATCGAGGATCGAGCCAAGGACGCGAGGGCGATACAGGCCGTTGATCCCGCAGAGCAGGAGCCAAGCGGGCAGGAAGAGAAAGAGCGTGGTGAAGTGCTCGGCGCGAAGCGCTTCGCCGGGACCGCGGAAGAGCCCGGTCCCGAAGCGCATCCAATGCGCGCCCACGAACCCGGCGAAGAGGATCGCGGCGTCGGCTGCCATGGCGGCGAGCACGAGCCTCCACTCGCTCGGGCGCCCCCGCGCAGGAGCGGGAACGGGCAGGTTCACGACTTCGGATGGTTTACGGCGCGGTGCGCGGGCTGCGGTCATGGCTCTCCCGTCCGCCGGCCAGCGAGAGTCCAGGGATGTCTCGCTATGCTAGCCACTTCGACAAATGTCCTCCACCGATTTCTCATGCTGCCCTCGCCGGTGCGATGGAGAGAATCTCTTCGTAGACGGCGAGCGTACGATCCACCACCGCCTCCAGCTCGAATCGGCTTCGCGCGATCTCCCGGCCCCTCTCTCCGAAGCGCCGGGAACGTGCCCCATCGCTGAGCCCTTCTCCCAGGGCGCGGGCCAGTGCTTCCGGGTTTCTCGAGGGAACCACCCAGCCGCTCGCTCCCGATTCGACGAGATGCCGCGTTCCCCCACATCGGTGGCCACGACCGCTCGTCCGGCAGCCATCGCCTCCATGACCGCGAGCGGCGAGGTCTCTTCGCGCGAGCTCAACGCGACCAATCCGGCTTCCTCGAACTCTCGAAGCAGGCGCGCGCGGGGAATCGAGCCCAGGAACTGAACGTGATTCCCGAGATCGAGATCGCGCACGCGCGTCTGCAGCGCGTGGAAGAACTCCGGAGCTTCGTCGCTCCCCGTGAAACGAATCGAGAATCGCTCTCCGCGTCGCGCGAGAATCGCCGCCGCCTCCAAGAGCGTGAGCGGATCCTTGCGCGGAATGAGTCGCGCGGGCACCAGCACGACGCGCGGGTCGCCTCCGGAGGGAATGCGGAAGAACTCCTCGTCCACCGGGTTCTCGATCGCATGCGTCACGATCCCTTCCAAGCTGCGGCCGAACGCTTCCTGGACGTAAGGGCTCGTCACGATGAGATGTCGCAGCCTTCGCAGGCTCATCTCCTCCATGGTGGCGCGCGCCCAGGCGCGCACTCGTCCGAATCCGCCTTCAAGCAGGCGCCCCTCTTCCCGAAGAACGCCGTGTGCGGACGCGACCCAAGGCACTCCCGATTCGGCGGTGCCCAAGCTGGCTGCGCCCAGAAGCTGCGCATGGGCGATGTCCGGATGAATGCGCCGCAGCGCCCGCGCCGTTCCGCGCCGCTCGTTGCGTGCGAACGTGACGTTGCCGAGGCGGCGCTGCTGCGGGAAGCGGTGCACGCGGACTCCATCCATTTCTTCTTCCGCGGGATGAGTGCGGCCGAGCTCGTAGCTCACCACGTGGACTTCGAATCCGGGCCGGCGCGCCATCGCCGAAGCGAGCCGCTGCACGACGGTCTGCACACCGCCAACCACACGATCCCCCGTCACCGGGTACTCGGCCACGAACGCGACCTTCATGCCGTCCCTCCTGCGTTCGCGACGCGCGGCTTCCACGGAGTCCGCAGCGACCGAACGGAGTGCGCCCCCACCGCGGCGGGCTGGGTTTCGGCGAGGTACTGCTCGTGCATTCCCACCATGGACCCGATCAGGAAGAAGAACAGCACGTTCACGTACTCGAAGTAGCGCATCTCCAGCAGCATCGCGTTCGCGAAGTAGCCCACGATCGCGCACCACACGCACACCACGAAGTCGCGCGAGACCAGCCCCGTGCGCGGCAGATCGCGGTAGGCGCGCAGCGACGCCCGGAACACGAAGAAGTAGATCAGGAAATACGGCACGATCCCGAGGAGCCCCTGCTCCGCGAAGACGGTCATGAAGATGTTGTGGGGAACGGCCTCGGTTCCGAGCCCGAGATCGACGTGACCGAAGAAAGGCACGTCGCGCGGGCGGCGGTACTGGATCGCCACCTCGCCGAAGTTCATGAACCCGCATCCGAACAAGGGATGGTCCGCGAACGTCTCCACCGCTTCGCAGAACAGCGCGACCCGCGAGTGAATCGTGTTCACGGTCGCCAGTCCGCCCTTGTCGCGATCCTCGGAGCCCAGGTTGTCCCAGTTCAAGAACACGCCGGTCATTCCCGCCAGGATGAGCCCCACGCACACTGGACGAAGCATGCGGCTCCTGAACGCCCCCACGAGGAGCGCGGCCAGGAAGCCCAGGTACACAGAGCGAGTCTGGGTGAAAAAGATCGTGGCCGGCGTCACCACGAGCAGCACGAGCTTCACGATGGTCGGGATCATCCCCCGCATCCGCGAGAGCCCGTACCAGGAGGAGAAGAATCCCATGGTCATGACCGTGCCGAGCACCGCGGGATGCAGGAAAATGCCGCGCACGCGGAAGCCGAGCCGGGTAAGACCTTCGTCGCGCACCGTGGGGTCCACGATGATCCTGGGGAACACCAGGCCGTACCATTTCAACTTCTCGAAGATCCCCATGATGCCCAGATAGACCCCGAGCACGGCGAGATAGATCAAGACGAGGCGGATCTGGCGCTCTTCTTTGATCACCGAACGCGCGAAGTAGTAGAACAGGTACGGGTACACGTAGCCGTTCATCAGCAGAATCCAGCGCGGTCTCTGTCCCGACGTCACCACCGAGATGAACAGGACGATGAGGAACAGGAACATCGTCTTTTCCATGCGTCCGAAGGCCGGAACCTTGCGCATTCCCACCAGCGCTTGGATCATGAAGAAGAGATACAGCAGGATCGCGGCGACGCGCGCCGGATAGAGATCCGGAAACGCGGGAAGTCGGATCCAGAAGCCGGTCTGGAAGAAGATCACCGAGGTGAGATAGAACAGGAATCCCCAAGTGATGTCCCGGCGCAGAAGAAGGAAGACCAGGATGGCGACGTTGAACAATCCGAGCGCCATCACCAAGATCGAAATGTCCATCGACGCGCCGGCGAGATAGGCGAGCCCCGCGAACGCGCCAAGCCCGAGCCAGCGCAGCGCCCCGCGGAATCCCACGCGCGCCGCGACCGGCGCCGGAGCGTGCGGCGCGGCTGCGAACGCGGGCCCTTCGGCTCCCTTGCGTCCGATCACGTCGCCCTCCCGGCATAGAGCGTGATCTTCACTCCTGGCGTCTCCCACCGCTTTTCCTCGCGCAGCGTCTTCTCGAACGCTTGGCGAATCTTCGGCTCGGGCGCGACGTCCCACCAGCGCGCGAGCACCACCCACACGCGCCCGCCGCCGTTCGCGGCATCCGCGGCATGGGCTTCCAGGTCGTCGCTGGTGCGCAGGAATCTTTTGTGGAGCCGCATCAGCCGCGCTTGTCCGCCTTCGCGCTCGAAGTAGTGCTCGAACGGGCGATACGAATAGATGACGACGACGGAGTCCCCCGGCTGCTCTTCGCGGGAGACGATGCGCGCCGCGCCGCGCAGATCCTCTTTCGCGTAGCGCGAATCGAACGCGTGATGGCCGAGCGCGACCAGCGCGAGCACCGCCGCCGCCGCCGCGGTTCCGCGCGCGAACGCCCCAGGCTGCGACCACCCCGCTCCGAGCACGGCGACGAACGCGGGGAACGACGAGGCCAGCAGGTAGCGGGGGTGGAACGTCTTGACCTCCCGCGCAGACATGATCGCCACCAGGAACAGCGGCACGAAGAGCAAGGCACTCACCAGAACGAGCCGGCGGCGTTCCGCCATCGCCCGCATCCCGAGAACGAGCCCGGCCGTCAGCACGGCGAGACCCGCGGCGAGGACGGGAGCGTGCGGCGCCAGCGAGCGCCAGGAGCGATCCAAATGCAGATCGTGCAGCGGCGGTCCCAGCGTATAGCCGAAACCGAACGTCCACAGTGCGTAAGGAATTCCCGCCCAGGAGAAACCGGAGGCCTCACGCAGCGGCATTCCCGTCGGAGTGGGCGCGGTCACGAAGAGCCTCTCCCCTCCGATGCGCCCGTACCAATCGATGAGCCACGGAAGAAAGGCGACGCCGACCGCAACGAGAACCCCGCCCCACGCGAGCACGAAGCGCGGAGAGCTCGGACGACGCAGCAATGCCGCGACCGAAAGCGCCGCCATGAGCAGCGCGACGGAAAAGTTCGTGAGCACGCCGAGCACCAGGCAGGCGGCGAGCGCGAACCATGTCTTCCGGGTGGCGAGACCGTCCCACGCTTGAACGAACAACAC
This sequence comes from uncultured Gemmatimonadales bacterium, assembly GCA_963725045.1. Lineage (GTDB taxonomy): Bacteria > ARS69 > ARS69 > ARS69 > ARS69 > CAVRWY01. Next base: position 138,199 of record CAVRWY010000014.1, on the reverse strand, counting down.
CAGCGCGGCGGTTCCGAAGAAGATCGCCCAGCTGTAGTTGCGGACTTCCTGCGAGTACCACACGTGCAGTGGAGAGAGTGCCAGGATCGCGCAGCTCCATCGCCCGCAGGCTTCCCCTCCCAGCGCGCGACCCAAGCGGGCGGCGAGCGGAATCGTGAGCACCGCGGGGATCACGTAGAGAAGCCGCAGCCATCGTTCGTCCATGCTCACGCTGGACCAGACGTGCAGCATGGCGGAGGTGAGCGGACCGTGGAGATCGGTCAAGAGCCCGCGTGCGAACTCCGAGCCCTTGGCCCAGCGCGCGGTCTCCAGGCTGATGAGCTCGTCGATCCACAGGTTCTGATGGCCGAGACGGAACAGCCGCAGGAACGCACCGAGCACCGTGAATGCCGGCACCCAGAGCGCATCCATGCGGGAGATGACGTTCGTCGTCGACATCGGACCTCAGAGCCGGCGGTAGAGAAGCTCGGGAATCGGGAAGTCGCGTCGATTCAGCACTACACCCAGAATCCGTCCCCCGATGACGCGCACGGTGTCGCAGGCACGGTTCGCCACCTGGCGGTTCGTCTTCGACGCGCGGATCACCAGGACGACCCCGTCCCCCGCCGAGACCGCGGACGACGAAAAGAAGGCAGATCCGATGAAGTCGATGTCGACGAGCACGGTGTCGTACGCGTCGGCGAACGCGCGCACGATGTCGCCCAAATTCTCGGTGATGCGCTCGGCTTGCGAGCGATCGGCACAGCGCCCCAGAGGGACCATCGAGAGGTTCGCGAATCCGGTGGGATGCACGATCTCGTCGCGCGACAGACCGCCCTGCGTGTATTCCGCGAGTCCCGGCGCTTCGGGGGCGGCGAAATGCCGGTGCAACGACGGGTGGCGCGGGTTTCCGTCGATCAGCAGAATGCGCTCGCCGCGACGGGAGAGCATCTCGGCGTACTGGGCGACGACGGTGGTGTTCCCATCGCCGCGCACGGCTCCGGAAAACACCAGCGCCCGCGTCGTCGCCGCGCCGAGCGCGACTTCGATCTGCTTGCCGATGCTGTCGTAGTACGCGAGAACTTCCGGAGGAAGCACGGGAACGAGCGCGCGCGCCGCCTCGTGCGCCGGGCGCATCGTGCCCGGACGGACGTATTCGCGAGGAAGCCCGGTTTCCCGGTACTCCCCCTCCGACTTTCGCATCGCATCGCGGATCTTGCTCAACAGCTCCTCATTCCGCTCAGGACCCGGATCCCCCCGGCCCCGAGAGCCGGACGACTTGCAGGACGAGCAAACGATCATGCTCGTGAACGTCGCCGATCTTCGCGCGCGCCGCCGGCTCCGACTCGAAGTCGCCGAGCAGCACGCGATACCAAGTCCCCGAGGACATCTCCGTCGTCAGGAGACGCGCTCTCTCCCCCGTGGACGCGGCCACGCGGGCCACGATTTCCAGCGCTCGATCGCGGTCGCGGTACGAGCCGCACTGAATCGCGTAGCGGGCCCCTTCGCTCCCGGAGGCCTCGTCGACGAGGGGGACATCTTCCGGCTTGAGATCCGCGGGTGGAGCTTCCCGCGTCAGCACGACGGACGGAGCCGGCGCCTCGGGCGGCGACGAGGGCGAGGAGGGCGCATCCACGACTTCCGGACCACCCTTCTCTTCGCCAGCATCCTTCGCGGCGGTCGCGGCGCGCTTCTCCGCTTCGCGTTTCTCGGCGTCGCGCTTTTCTGATTCCTGTTTCGCGGCCTCGTCACGCGCGCGCTCGACGTCCTTCTCGAGATCGGCCGCCGTGGGGATGCTCGAGTCCGCAGGCTTGCTGGCCGCGTCATTCTCTAAAAGAGCGAGCGGCGAGGATTCGCCCCCTGGCGTGGGCGAAGCGGTGGAGTCCGCGCTCGCCGTCTCGCTTCCGGCGGGCGGCGAGGTCGGCAGAGCGGGCGTTTCGGACGACTTCGCCGACGGGACCGCGCTCGACGTTTCCTTGGCTTCCTCGCGGCGGGCGTCATCCTTGGAGCTCATCGCCCGGTGCGTCCCCAGCGACACGATCGTGAACACCAGGGCGGCGCCCAGGCCGATTCCCGCGATCCAGTGCGCGATCTTTCGACCGGGCCGCGCTGAATCCGACTCGTCGAGCGAATCGTCCGCCGGCTCCATCGCGAGCCGTGGGACCTTCGGGCGGTCCACGGACCGCGCGAATCGCACCGGCTCGATCGGCATCTCGGCGAACTCTTCCGGCTCCGGCTTGCCCATCACTCGCTGCGTCACTTCTCCCAAATCCTTGTACGCTTCCCGAACGATCGCTCCGCTGACCTTCTTCGTTCCCGCGACGTACGCGGTGATCAGCGCGCGCTCCGCGAGCACGTTAATGAGCCGCGGGACGCCGCCGGTGCGATCGTGGATCTCCTCGAGCGCGCGCGGCTCGATCACGAGATCGTCCGGCTGTCCGGCAATCTGGATGCGGCGCAAGACGTACGCCGTGGTCTCTTCCGAAGTGAGCGGCTGGATCTCGTAGAACATCTCGATGCGTTGCGCCAGCGGACGAAGCCGGGCGCGCGAGAGCAGCCCCTTCAATTCCGGCTGCCCGGCCAGAATGATCTGCAACAGTTTCCGGTCGGCGGTTTCGAAGTTCGAGAGAAGCCGGACCTGCTCGAGCGACTCCTCGGAGAGGAGGTGCGCTTCGTCGATGGCGAGAACCGCGGGACGCGGGCGCTGCTCGAGGTACTCGCGAAGCATCCTGCGCAGCGCGACCTTGTCCTCGCTGGACGTCTCCACTCCGAACTCGCTGAGAATCGTCCGCAGCAGCTCCGAGGGTTGAAGGTCCGGCTGGGTCAGCACGGCGACGTCGAGCTCGCGGCCGAGCCGGCGCATCACGGCGTGCAGAATCGTGGTCTTTCCGGTTCCCACTCCGCCGGCGATCACGACGAATCCCTTTCCCGACTCGATTCCGAGAAGGAGATTCGCCAGAGCGGAATCGTGGGATTCCCCCAGGAACAGGAAATCGGGATCGGGAACGAGATCGAAGGGGCGTCGCCGGAATCCGAAGTACTTGAGATACATGGCGACTTATCTCCGGATCGGCTTGAGATCCGGAATGGATCCCAAAAGCGGCACGCCCAAGTGAATCTCGACGTCCTCGGGCGAGCGGAACGAATGGTCCAGCCCTTCGAGGAGGAACGCGAGCGCGAGCCCCAAGGAGAGTCCGAGAAGCGCTGCAAAGAGCGTGAAAAGGCTTCGCCGCTGCTGCACGAACGAAAGCGACACGGTGGCCGGCGAGAGCACCTTCGCATTCACCATGCGCTGGTCTTCCGTTTCGGAGATCTGCGTGTCGACGGCCTTCATGGCCACCTGCTCGTAGAGCTCCGCGGTGTTGGCGATCTCGCGCTCCAACTGGCGGATCACCGGCTCGTACTTCGGGAAACGGTTCATCTCGTCGACGACTTCCTGTACCGCGGAACGCAGCGCGATTTCTTGCGCGCGGATCGTCTCCAGCTCGCTCTCGCGCATCGCCACCTGCATCTCCAGCTCGAGTCGAAGATCCTCCTCGAGCTGAGCGACGAGACTCTCCTGCTGCTTCACCCTGGGATGATCGGGCAGGTAGCGGCCCTTCAGCTCGGCCAGCACCGTCTTCTTGTCGATGAGCTTGGTGCGCAGCTCGGTGAACGAGACGTTCTCCTCGAATTCGAGAATTGGAATCACCGCGCCTTGGTTGGAGTCGAGCTGGCGGTGCACCGCCGCGATCTTGGCCTCTTCCGTCTCGCGGCGAACGCGAACGCGCAGAAGCTCCGTGCGAAGATCGTCCAGCGTCCCCAGGTTCAGGCGCTGCTGCCATTCCTGATCGTAGATCCCCGCTTCCACCTGGATCTGTCCCATTTCCGTGCGCAGATCCAAGAGCCGCTCTTGCAGATCCTGGGTGCGCTCCTGGAAGAAGCTCTCCAGCATGGGGCTGCGCCGCACACTGATGCGTTCCGCCACGTACGAGCCGGCGACCGCGTCGGCGAGCATGCGCGCCGTGGCCGCGTTGGTGTGGCGGAAGCGAATCATGATCACGTTCGACTTCTCGACCGGCTCCGCCTGGAGGTTCTTGTTGATCCACTTCTCCGTCGGCTTGTGCCATTCCTCACCCGGCTCCTCCGGCGGGAAGAGCAGCGCGCGCTCCGCTTCGGGAACGTTGGTGATCTCCCGCTCCAGCTCGGCGATGGCGCGCAGCAGCACGGGATCGGAACGCAGGATCTCGATCTCCGTGTTCATCTCTTCTTCCAAGCCGAGGTACGGCGAGCGCGTCTTCTGAAACGAGGACCCGTCGGAGCGTCGCAGGAGAACTTTGGCGACGGCCTGATACTCCGAGGTCGTCTTGAGGCTGGCCGAGACGCCCATCGCGACGGTGATGAGGAAGATGCTGAGGATCACCCACTTCCGCCGGAAGATCATGGAGAGGAAGTCGCGCGTGGAGAACTGGCGCGCCTCTCCGCGCTGGGCCGGACCGGGGGTGTTCATGCGGCTCCCCTCCTAGTTCTCGACGACGATGGGACGGCGGAAGACCGCGAGGTCCCGGATGTAGATCGCTTCGTAGGTTTCGCGGAACAGCGTCGGGATCGGGAGGAGTCCGCCGAACACCTGGCGGATGAAGTGCTCCATGTCGGTGATGAACGTCTGCGGAACGTAGACCACGTCGTCCGGCTGCAAGATGACGTCGGCGGCCAGCGATTTTCCTTCCACCACGGGGCGAAGGTCGAGCCGGTAGGCGGCGGCGGAGTTCTCGCTCCGGCGGCGCAGCAGAACCACGGTGGCGAGCTGGGCGTTCTCGTCGAACGAGCCGACGACCGCAATCGCCTGGGTGAGCGTCATCCGCTGCTCGAGGTCGACCGGCCCCGGCTTCCTCACGAGTCCGAGCAGATAGGCGCGCCGCTCGCCGAAGGAGACGACGTTGACCGTCGATTGCGGATCGCGCAGCAGCTGGCTGTAGTAGGCCTCGACGTCCGCGGCCACTTCTTCGGGACGCCGCCCGAGCGCGATGACGTCTCCGAGACCGGGTGCGGTGATCTTTCCGTCGGGGCGAACCACGGTGACCGTGCGAAGCTCGGGATAGAAGAGGACGTCGATTTCCACTTTGTCTCCGCGGCGCAAGAGATAAGCGCCTTCCGCGGAGTACTCCAGGCCGAGCGGCACTCCTTCAGGCTCGGGCCCCAGGTCCCGCACGTGGACTCCTTCTTCTGCCTGAACCCCTTCCTTCTCCTGTTTCTCCGCTCGTTCCTTCTCTTCGATCTGGATGCGGAGCGAATCGGGAAGATCCCCGACTTCGTCTTGGCCTTCGACGTAATAGGGTTTGCCGCAGCCGCTCGCAATGAGCGCCACGAAAAAGCTCGCAAGGAGGAAGCCGAGCACGGTGTTGTGAGCGTGAGGTTTCACGACCCAGCCCTCTCGAAGCCTGCAGACCACCCACTGGGATGTTTCGAGAAGTGCGTTTCGAAGAGAGACCGCGAGGAATGCGGGGGAACCCGCGTGAGCGGAAGGCACCCTCGTTCACCAAAGGGATCGCCGGACCGAGCCGGACCTGGTGCGCTTCGTCGATCTCGACGATCACCGCTGGAAGCGGTGCCCGCCGAATACCTCGGATCTCAGATGTCGAACCGAACTTGTTCCCGAAGGAACCCCAGGCACACAACTCGTAACAAGGCTTCGATAGATCTCCCTTTGGACTCGGTCGGAGCGGGTCTTTCGGGTCCCCGCCAAGACGGGCACCAGAATATCAGTTCGAGGCTTCGAGGGTCAACTCACCGGCCGATCGTTCAGGAGGATCCACCCCCGGGGAAGGCGGCCGAAACCCGCTCCAGGAGCGCGGCGCATACCAAGGGGAGGAGCAGCTCGTGCTGACCGGAAAAGTGAGCCCCCCATCCCATCCCGCGGGTGGGGCGGTCGACCACGTTCACACTGGGACGATATTGCCGAATCATGTCGAAATTCACTGCGGAGAATCCGGTCACCGGGTGGCCGAGATTCCGGGCGACAGTGAGCGCCTTCAAGAACACCTCCGGCATGAGCACGGCGGATCCCACGTTCCAGACCGCTCCCCCCTCGAGCGCGGCGACCCGGGCGGCCCAGATCCGGAAGTCGCGCATCGTGCAATCCCCGATCGCATCGCCGCGGGCGCTGGGATGCTGGTGCACGATGTCGGTGCCGATCGCGACGTGGACGGTGAGCGGAACCCCGCGCGCCGCACACGCCGCGAGGAAGCTTTTCGAGGCGTGCGGCGCCTTCGCCTCCACGAGCGCGTGGCCGAGCCTCTCCCCGAACCCCTCTCCCTTCGCTTGCGCCTGGGACGCAGCGCCGTTCAAGAAGTCCGCCGTTTCCCTCACCATTCCGAAGGAGCCGTCGGCGAGGTTTTCTTCGACGATTTCCGAAGTCTTTCCGAAGAGCGCGATCTCCACGTCGTGGACCGCGGCCGACCCGTTCATCGCCATCCCCGTGATCCACCCGCGCTCGAGCATGGGGAGAAACACCGGAGCCATTCCCGTCTTCACGACGTGGCCCCCCATCATCACCAGCCACTCGCGCCGCGCCGGGATCGACTTTTCCATCCTTGCGATCAGCGTGCGCAGATCGCGCCCCGCGAGAATGTCGGGAATCGTCTCCAGCATCTCGCCGACGCTCATCCCCGGTCGAGGCTGCACGCCGAAATCTTCGATCGCGACCTTGCTCTTTCTGTCTTGGATCGAAAGCGTGCGTACGCGCGTCAGATCGATTTCGTCGAATCGGCTCGTCATCGCTTCTCCCCGCGGGCCCGGATCACGCCCTTCGGCCCGTTCGCTTTTCGATCACGTAGACGAGATCGTTGTGCTCGCTCTCCAGGCTGCCGAAGGAGAGCGCGCCGATCGCCTTCGTCGCGGCACGCACCGCCGCGCCCATGCGCCGCGGCGTGAAGCGCCGGCCGAACTCGTGGCGCACCACCCACGGATGCGACGCACAGTACGCGCGAATGCCGCGCCGCGAAACGAGGGGATCGTCGTGCGTCGGAAAGGGTCCGAAGCCCGGCTTGCCCGCGTTCGTGTTCTTCTGGATGTAGCGCTTGAATGCGATGTGGAACCAATACGGGGTCATGCGCGACACGAAGCCCCACACGGTGTCGCGGTCGGGAATGACCAGAAGAACGAGGCCGCCCTCCTTCAGCCAGCGCCCGAAGCGATCCAGCACCGCTTCGGCCCCCTCGACGTGCTCCAGGACGTAGCTGCAGTAGATCACGTCGAACGAAGCGTCCGGTAGCTGCACGTCGCGGAGATCGCCGAGGATCGCTTCGTCGAGGTCCTTCTGCTCGCGCATGCGAGCGTCCAGCCCGTGCCGATCGACGTCCACTCCGGTCAGCTTGTACTGCACGCCGTCCAGGGCGAGCGGCCATTTCCGGCCGCATCCCGCCTCCAGAATGCGAAGCGGTCCCCGCGCGCGGGAGAGATCGCGAATGGCTCCGGCGAAGAGCGCGGTCATCTCCGGATAGGTCTCCAGCATCTCGAGAGGTCCCGGGGCTTCGCGCGGCGGGACCACCTCAGACGCGCTCCTTCCCGTCATGGAGAGGCGCCCGGCGCCGCTTGCGAGAGACGCGGGCCGCGCTCCCCGTCGCGGTATTTCACAAGCGATGCGGAGATCGACCCGACCAAGATCTTGGTCTTCATGAGCACGGGCATGCGCCGCTCGTCCGCCGTGACCCAGATCGTGAGCCGACCCTTCGCTGTGAAAATCCCCCCTTCGCGAATCACCGGCTCGATCACCCAGCAGTCGAACGTCCCCGCGGGAACGGTGACGTTCTCCCTCCCGTGCACGAGCACTTGCAGCGGATAGTTCTTCTGCCCGGTGTGGCTCTCGATGAAGATCTCTTTCCCCGGCTCGATCGCGAACGTGCGCATGTAATAGAACGCCGAGAGCTCGTCCTGCGCGTAGGGATGCATTTTGACTTCGGCGCCATTCTCGTAGACGGCCACGTCGCGGGCACGATCGAACTTGATCACGATGTCCTTCTTGTACGTGCCCTCACGCTGGCGCTTCTCGTAGCGCAGCGGGAGGATCGTCTCCGCGTCGACGTGAGTCTGGGAGCGGTCCCAGACCTTGTAGACCTTCGAGAACACCGTGTTCGACTTCGCTTCGGTCCGAATGTCGAACGCGGGGCGTCCGGCGACTCGACGGATCGGGCCGACCTCCATCGTGGCCCCCCCGGCGTTCATGACTCCGTAGTCGATCGAGAACTCCAGAAGCTCGCCGCTCCCGAACGGAAGCACGTCGGGGAGCGGCGGACGCGGCGGCGGAGGCGGCGCCATCGACTCGGGTGGACCGAACGTGCCGGCGTCGGATCCCGGAGGAACGGGCTCGAGCACGGGGGCGGGGATCTCGACGGAGGACGGCGCGGCGGCGGACGTCGATACACTTTCCTGGGCGTGCGGCGACGCGCCGGCCCACAGTCCCGCGGCGAGAATGACCGCGAGCGCGTTCGCCCGGCGGCGGGTCGTCCGAGAGTGGTGATGCGTCCGGGTGCGGCGCGAAGTCATCCGCCTCCCTCCGCAGCGCGCGCGGCCGGCGAACGAAGACGCGCGTAGAGCTCCTCGATTTGGTCCACCACGCCGCGAATATCGAAGTCGCGCGCGCGAACCGCTCCCGCATCCCCGAGCGCGCGGGCGCGATCGGGCCCGCTCACCAACGAGAGAATCGCGTCGGCGAATCCGGCGGCGTCGCCCGGCTCCTTCAAGATTCCTTCGCGCTCGTTGCGCACGACTTCGGGAATTCCTCCCACTCGGGAAGCGACGATCGGAATCCCGTGCGCCATGGCGTCCAGGAGCACCGTTCCCAACGCCTCGAATCTCGAGGGTAGAAAAAACACGTCGCAGCGCCTCCAGAAGGGGTCGAGCTGCTCATGAAACCCCGACAGGTCGATTCGGGTGCCGAGGTTCTCGCGGTTCGCGATTTCCTGCAACGATCCCCGAAACGGCCCCTCGCCCCACCACACGAACTCGATATCGGCATTTCCAGCCGCCAGGCGACGGACCACGTCGATCCACGTCGGGGGGTCCTTTTGGTCGGTGAACGCACCGAGCGTGCCGACGACCGCGGGGGTCCCCGGTGCCCGCACCCTCCGCAGCGGCTCCCGGGGGAGCTCGATGCCGCTCGGGATCCGCGTGATCCGCTCCTCGGCCACGCCCGCGGCGCGCAGCGAATCGGCGACGGCGTCCGAGATCGCCACGTAGTGATCGGCCAGGGATCGATATTTCCATCGGGAAGCGGCGCCGCGGGGAATGAGCTCCACGCGGCGCGTCACCAGCACGGGTCGCATCCCCGCGAGGCGCGCCGCGATCCCGCCGACGGCGTGGGCCCGCGCGGTGTGTAGATGGAGGACGTGCGGGCGATCACGACGCAAGCGCCGCACGAGGGCGGCGATCGCGCCCGCGTCGAGATCGCCGCGCATGGCCAGCGGAAACACGGGAAGAGACGCAGCGGCGGCGCGCAGCGCGAGCGGAGTTTCGGGCGAAGCCGCGACGGTGCAGTCGTGGCCGCGGTGCATCAGCTCGCGTGCTTGCAGAAAGACCTGACGCTCGCCCCCGCGCCAGGTCGTCGCCGGATCGACGTGGAGGATGCGCAATCTCAGACGGTGCGTGCGCCGAACGCGACGTTCTCCGACGCAGGGACCGAGGAGGGGAACGTTCCGCGGCGCAGCCGCCGGAAATAGACGACCTCCATGTGCTCGCGCAAGCGAGCCGCCGCATTGCGGGCGTCCCATTCTTTCTCGGCGTGCCGGCGCGCGTTCGCGGTGAGCTCTTCGGAGCGCGCGGCCTCGAGCGCTTCGACGAGCGCGTGGGTGAGTTTCCCGGGAGCTCCCGGCTCCACGAGAAATCCCACCTCGTCGGGAATGAGCTCTTCCGTGGTGCGCGTGCGTGCGCCTACCACCGGAACTCCGGAAGCGAGCGCCTCCAGCGCCGCGAATTGGATTCCGTCGACGAGCCCGCGGGCGCGGTCTTCGCGTCCGGCCAGAACGAAGACATCGGCGAGGCGATACATCTCCGGCATTTCGTCGTCGGACACCGAGCGCACGAAGCGCAGTGCGTCGGCGACGCCGAGCTTCTTCGCGAGCTCGGCGACGGCGGCGTCTTGCTCTCGTCCCACCACCACGAGCACCGCACCCGGGTGGCTCGCGCGCACCCCTGCGAGCGCACGAAGCAGCGTTTCGATCTCGTCGAGGGGAGCGAAGCCCATCACCGAGAGGAGCACAGGGCCTTTCCCCAGCCGCAGCCGCTTGCTGAGCGCCTCGGAGCGCGGCCCGGGACGAAAGCGCTCCAGATCGACGCCGACCGGAGAGCGCTGCAAGTCGTGCGGATAGATGCCCAGGCGATAGGCTTCGAACCAGCAGGCTTGGCTTCCCACGACGATGCCGTTCGATCCGGCGACGACGTCGCGCAGCACGCTCTCTTCGACTTCGTGCGACGTCCTTCCTTCGCGCAGAGAGACGATCTGCGGCGCTTCCAGATGAAGAAGATAAGGGACGTCCATCGTGCGCTTGAGCTCGAGTGCGAGAAGCCCCTCGGGGACGAGCCCTCCGGCGAGCACGAGTCCGGGGGGACGCTGACGGCACGCGCGATCCAAGTGCCAGCTCCACATCTTCGCGCCGACGCCGCGTTTGGGGTCGCCCCAGGTCGGAGCGCGCAGGACATCGCAGGGAATCGCACGATCGACGCGGCCCGCACCCCACGTCCACGGCGTCGACACGCGCGTGACTTCGGGATCGAGCGTGCGCACGAGCTCCCGAAAGAGGCTCGCGCGTCCACCGATCCGCGGCGGAAAATCTCGGACGATGAGCAGGATCTCGAGGGACTCGCCGGGTGCGGTGTTCATGGAAAGCTCTCCCTCCCCTTGCGGGGGCCGCCATTCTAGGAGGCGAAGGGCCGAGCGTCCAGCCGCGGCTCGTTCCCCAAGGGCGCGCGGGTCGACCCGTGGGCTCTGCCCGCCGATTGCTTGAGCGACCTCCAGAGATCGAGCGCCGCCTCCGCGACGACCCGGCCAGGAACTTCGCGAATCGCTCCTCGCCATTCGCTCATGGGTCCGCCCACGGTGCGATGCGGTCCCTCGGGCGGAGTCCAGTCGCGCGGATCGGTGGGACCGAAGACCCCGACCGTCGGAACTTCCTGCGCGATTGCGACGTGGCGCGCGAAGCAGTCGGTGGAGACCACCAGCGCCGCGCGCGCGAGCAGCGCCGCCATCTCGCGGATCGACGAGGCCGGCGCGAGCCGCGCCGTATCGCCAGCCAGCGTTTGGATCGATCGGGCATCGGCAGCTTCGGGCGGCCCCCACACGATGAGCACCGGCGCACCGCTCTCGCGGGCGAGCGCTCGCGCCGCATCGGCGAATCCTTCCGGGGTCCATCGTTTTGCTTCCCAGCTTCCTCCGGGAAGGACCGCAGCGAAACGCGCCTGCGCCATCCCCAAATCGTCCAACGCACGCGACGCGAAGCTCACGTCGGCCGCTTCCAGCGCCACCGAGAGCCCGGCCTCTCCCTCCCACTTGATTCCGGCGGAGCGCAACACGTCGAGCATCACGTCACGCGACCAGCGGTGGTCGTCTTCGGGGCGGCCGCGAAAGCGCGGGATCCGCACGTTGTAGGCGACGCGGCGCACGCTCCGCGCGAGCCCGACGCGAACGGGCGATCCAGAGAGCGCGGTCAGCATCGCGGTGCGCGGATTGGAGAAGAGATCGATCACGAGATCGGAAACGTTGCGACGCATCCAGGCGACCGCATCCATGGTGCGGCCGTGCGTGAGATTCCCGCGGCGCCCGGCCTCGCGCGCCAGGAGGAACACGCGGTCCAAACGGCGATCCACTTCCAGGAGAGGGCGCGACGCCCACGCCGAGAGGAAATCGAGCGCCGCGTGCGGATAGGCGCGGCGCAGCGCGTCGATCACCGCGCTCGCCAACACCACGTCGCCGAGACCTCGGGGGCGGATCAGGAGAATGCGCCGCGGGCTCGCGGGGAGCCGCGTCATCGCGCGCCTCGCCCCAGCTCGCGGAGACGCGCGTACTTCACCAGCACGCCGAAGGAGGAGATCGCGCAGAGCAGGAATCCTTCGACGCCGTCCAGGAATCCTCCCTGCAGCACATACTGCTTGAAGAAGCGCGCCGGCGGGCGAAGCACGAGCTTCGCGGCGCTCCCCCGCTCGCCCCGCGATCGCGCCTCGTCTGCGCCCTGCTCGGCGTAGCGGATCGTCTTTCGAGTCCACGCCCCCAGATCGCGGCAAGGAAAATGATCGAGCGCGCACTTCAAGATTGCCGCCTCGCTCTCGAGGCGCACTTCTTCGTGCACCAGGCGATCTTCGTATCGACCGCGGCGGCGGTCGAAGAAGCGAAGCACGCGGTCGCTGCCCCATCCCGCTCCGCGAATCGTCCGGCCGAGGAAACGATTGCGGCGACGGATCCAGTAGCCGGCGCGCGGCGGGCCCATCGAGAGCAGCGCCGCAATCTCGCGGGCCAGCGCTTCCGGAATGCGCTCATCGGCGTCCACGATGAGCACCCAGTCGTGCGCGAGCTGCTCCAGTCCCCAGTTCTTCTGCTGCGCATGGGTGACGAACGGGTGATCGAGAACGCGCGCCCCCCGGCGCTTGGCGATTTCCGCGGTGCGGTCGCGGCTTCCGGAGTCGACCAACACGATCTCGTCGGCGAACGCGCAGCTCGCCAGACACGCGTCGATCACTTCCTCTTCGTCCTTGGCGATCACCAGCACGGAAAGCTTCGGCACGCCGCGTCCTTTCATCACCCTCGACGCGCGGGCGGCGTGGCGGGCGGTGCGCCCAAGCGTCCCGCGGTGAGCGTCGTGCCCAAGAGAAAGCCCACGAGCGCCAAGATCTCCGAGTCACCGAAGTTCCACACCACGAGCCCTTCGGCGAAGAAACCGACCAGGCTCGCTTCCGTCGCGTCGACGGCGGCGCGCGTGAACGGCGTCCCCGCATCCCGGCGGGAACGGGAGACGAGCGCGAAGAACGACGCGGCGAGCCAGAGAAACGCGATCAATCCGGGAATTCCCATGGAAACGAGGATCTGCGCCGGGACGGAGCGCATCGGACTCACGCTGGCGTCGCCGGGACTCTCGGGAATCCCGACTTCGGCGCCGAAATCTTGAAGCCCCCATCCGGTCCAGGGATCGAGCGAGGTGAGATGCCGCATGTTTCGCCAGGTCGCGGCGAGCTCGGTGCGCAGATCGCCGCCTGGATCCACGAACTGATCGAAGCGATCGTGGAAGACTCCGGGGCCCACGCCGACGAAGAGTGCGAGCCCGACGAGCAGAAACGCAATCGCGCGCGAACGCGTACGAATCGCGAGCATGGCGAGGCCCGCGGCGGTGCCCAGCCAAGTCCCCGGCAAGCACCCCAGCATTTGCGACGTGAGGATCGCCGCCGCGGCCATCGCCGCTCCCACGCGAAACGACGGGGCGATGCTCCGGCAGAGCGCGAACGCCAACGCCGGGAACGTGCACAAGAGAAGGAGTCCGGAGTTCGTCAGATAGAATCCGTGGAGACCGCGGATGCGCGTCTCGATCTCCGGGCCTCCTTGCCACAGGAACGTGGTGACCCCGTAGAGCGAGGTGACCCCGGCCGCGAACAAGAGCACCACGTAGAGCCGGCCCAGGTTCCAAGTCTTGGCGATCACCACCGGCGGCCAGAGCACCATCGCGAAGAGCAGGAGCTTCTTCAGTTTTTCCGCGCTCGCCAAGGGATCGGACGCGAACGCGCTCGCCAGAATCGACGCGGCCACGAACGCGAGGAACGGCGCTTCCAGACCGGTGCGCACGCGATGGAACGGAAGCGTGCGCCCACGATCGGCGAGCGCGACCCCGAAGCCCAGTCCCATCGCCACCTGGCTCGCCGCGATGGAGATCGTGCCGGTCAACGCGTAAACGAGAAGCAGGAGCTCGGAGAGCCGCTTCACGACGAGCTCGTCATCGGCCGCGGCTCGTACGCGCCCCGTGGAGCTCGGAGTAAAGCGCCTCGGTTCGTTCCACGGTGCGCGCCACATCGAACGTGGCGAAGACGCGCGCACGGGCCCGCGCGCCCATGGCGCGGGCCGCGGCGCGGTCGTCGAGGAGCCGTGCGAGCGCGGCGGCGATCGCCGCCGGATCGCGCGGCGGCACGACGATCCCCGCGCCTTCGTCGAGCGCCTCGCGGTTTCCTCCGGCATCGGTGGCGATGCACGGCAGGCTGCGGGCCATCGCTTCCAAGAGCGCGAGCGAGAAGCCTTCGATCTCCGAGGGCAGAACGAACACGTCGAACAGCGCGGAGAGATCGGCGACGTCGTCTCGGAAGCCCAGGAAGCGCGCCCGCGCCGCGGCGGGAATCCGCCGCGCGAGGGAGGCGAGCTCTTCGTCCTCTTCGGCGCCCACACAAAGAATCTCCAGGGGTCGTCCCAAGAGCTCCGCCGCGCGCAGGAGATCGCCCTGGGACTTGCGGCGCGCGACCACTCCGACGACCGGCACTCCGGCGCGCAGATCCAGCTGCGCGCGCAGCCGCTCCACCCGAACGGGATCCGCGGCGGGCAATTCCGCCAGCGGGATCCCGTTCGGGATCACGCAGACGTGCGCGCGCGGAACGCCGCGGCGAACCAGATCCTCCCCGACTTCCCGGGAGACGGCGACGATGGCATCGGTCGTGCACGTGTCGAACCAGGCGCGCGTCCTCCCTCCCGTCGAAAGTGCCACGTTGCGGCGGGTGTGGACCAAAGACGCGTGACAGCCGGCGAGACGGAGGTACGACACCAGATGGCGATCGAGCGAGGCGTTCGCGTTCACGACGTCGATCCTCTCGCGATCGATCCACTTCTTCCACCGCGAAACGTGAGAGAGGAGCTTCGCACCCCGCCCCAGACGCAGCTCCACGGTGCGGGCGGGGCCGTTGGCGAAGCGGCCGGCGATCAAGCTCTCCGGGCGGCAGGCGAGAAAAACCTCGTGCCCGCGCTCGGCGAGGCCGCGGGAGAGCCAGGTGATGGAGTTCGTCGACCCGCCCACATCCCCCTGGTGCGTCATCTGCAGAATTCTCACGCGCCGCCCTTCGGGGCGCGATCCTGGATCGCACGTAGGAGATCCGTGGAGGAGTGATCCTTGGGGTCGCCGACGATCGCGGTCCGCCCGCCGTACGAAGCGGTGATCTCGCGCTCGGGGACGGAGTCGGGCGTGTAGTCGGTTCCCTTGGCGTGCACCGTGGGACGCAGCGCACGCAGCACCGCCCCCACGTCGCGCTCTTCGAACACGACCACGCGGTCCACGCATTCCAAAGCCGCGACGATCTCGGCGCGCTCGTCCTCGGGGAGAAACGGACGCCCCGGACCCTTCAGAAAGTGCGCACTGGCATCGCCGTTCACGGCGACGATCAGGAAATCTCCTTCGCGCCGCGCACCTTGGAGATAGCGCACGTGGCCCACGTGGAAGAGATCGAAGATGCCGTTGGCAAGCACCACGCTGACGCCTCGCGCGCGAAGCTCCTCGGCCTCGCGAGCGAGCGCGTCAAGCGCGCGCCGTTTTGCGCCGGATTCCCGCAACCCGCTCGATCTCCTCCGGCGAAGTCGTCGCCGCACCGTGCTTCTGCACGACGATTCCCGCCGCGACGGTCGCGAGCACGGCCGCGTCGACCGGCTCGGCACCGGCCGCCATCGCCAGAAGCACGGCGGCGGCGACCGTATCGCCGGCTCCGGTGACGTCGGCCGCCTCGGCGCTTCCCCAGATCGGAATCTCGTGGATCGCACCGTTCTTCTCGGCGACCACCATCCCGTCTTGACCGCAGGTCACCAGCAAGAATTCCGCGGCGAGCTCCTTGCGCAGCCTCTCCGCGATCTCGCGCAGTGAGAACGAGCCTCGCGCGAGACGGCGCACCGCCTCCTTCGCTTCGGACTCGTTGGGAGTCGCCCAGGTGATCCCGCGATACTCCAGCAGCTCGTAGCGCGAGTCCGCCGCGACCGGAATGCCCAAGCGCCGAGCCTGCTCGATCGCTTCCGCGCGCACCCGCGGAGTCAGTGTTCCGTAGCCGTAGTCGGAGAGGAGCACGCCGTCCGCCGACTCGATCGCGGCGGAGAGTCGCTGCAGCAGGATGTTCTCGATCTTCTCGGTGAGCGGGAGCGCATCTTCGTCGTCGAGACGAAGCACCTGCTGTTTCTGCCCGTGCGGCCCTCCCGCCATGATGCGCGTCTTGCGCACCGTCCGCGCATCGGCTTCCACCACCAGCGAGGACGACTCGATCCCTCTCTCATGAAGTGCTTCTTGAAGTCGATCGGCCATCTCCCCTTCCCCGAGCGCGGCCACGGGAACGGGGACTCCTCCGAGCGCGCGCACGTTGAGCACCGCGTTTCCCGCGCCGCCGGGAATCACGCGGCTGCCCAAACGGCGGAGAATCAGTACCGGTGCCTCTCGCGAGACCCGCGCGGTCTCCCCGTACACGTACTCGTCGGCGAGGATGTCTCCGGCGACCACGATCCGCTTTCCCCGCATGCCCGAGAGAAGGTCACCGAATCGAGAGATCATCTCTTGGAGATTCATGAGGATGCCTCGATCATTTCGAGAGCTTGTCGAAGGACCCGCGGGGAGGAGACTCCCTCCATGCACGGGGTTCCGAAGCGGCAATCGCGCTGGTAGCAGGGGGAGCACGGAGTGCGACTCTGCTCGACGCGATGCCCCTCGCCGTACGGCCGCGTCCAAGTCGGGTTCGTCGATCCGAAGATCGCGAGCGTCGGCGTTCCGCACGCGGCGGCGAGGTGCATGGGGCCGGTGTCGTTGGTGAGGAACACGTCGGCGCTCTCCAGAATCGCCCCCAGAACACCGACGCGCGTGCGTCCGGCGAGATCGAGCGCGCCCGGCGCCCCGGCACGCACCGCATCGACGACCGCGCGATCCTTTTCCCCGCCGACGAGCGCGACGTCGGCGCCTCGCTTTGCGAGCGCCGCCGCCACTTCGGCCCAGCGCTCCGGAAACCAGCGTTTCGCCGGGCCGAACGCGGCGCCCGGCTGAATGGCCACGCGCGTGCGCGCCTGTTCGGGCCAGAGCGTGCGCGCCTCGTCGCGCCATTCGTCGCGCAGCGTCACCGCGGGCACGTCGTCGACGCCGGGAGCTCCGTCGAGAGACGCGAGCGCTCGGTAATTCTCGACTTGATGGCGTGCGCGCGAATCGTCGCGCGCGGGAAGCTGCCGCGCGAGGAGCCAACCGCGACCTGACGTCGCGAAGCCCATCCGTTCCCGCACTCCTCCCCGAAATGCGCGCCAGGCGGCGCCCCATGAGCCAGGCCCCAGGAGGACGCGATCGTATCCGCCGCGGCGATAGGCGTCCACTTCCCCCGCTCGATCGAACTCGACGACTTGGTCCACGAACGGCGACGCCGCGAACACGTCCCCCAATCCGCGCGGGGCCAGCACCGTGATCCGTGCGGCCGGATGGCGCCGTCGAAGCGCGGGAATCGCCACCGTCGAAAGAACCGCGTCGCCGAGCCAGTTCGGCGCGCGGAACGCGAGCGATCCGCTCACGGCGTGATCCGGGGTGCGGGCAGGAGCGCGTCGGGAATCGCCGAGCCCTGGGCGAGATGGCGCGCGAGGCCGACCGCGGCCAGCGCGACCTCCCTCGCCGGCAGCCGTGCGAGATCGCCGTCCGGAGCGCGCAGCGTGAACACGCGGGCGGATGCGGGACACCAAAGGCGCGGGTCGGTCGGGCCGAAGAGCCCGATCGCGTGGATTCCTGCCGCGGCTCCCACGTGCAGCACCCCGGTGTCGTTCGCCAGAAGAAGAGTCCGCGTGCGCGAGCGCACCCGCCAGCGCTCGAATCGACAGCGCGGGAAGACGCGGCACGCGGGACCCCGCGCCGTGGTCGAGTCGATCGAGGAGCGCGCGCTCCGCGGGGCCGGCGGTGGCCGCGACGCGATGCCCTGCGGCGGCGAGCTCCTTGGCGACTTCGCCGAAACGCGCCGCGTCCCAGCGATTCGGAATCTTCCCCGCGCCGGGATGCAGCACGATGCGCAAGCTTCCGCCGCGGGGACCGATCGTCTCGTCGAGCGCGCGCGCGCCCTCGGTGCGCTCTGGCGCGGAGAGAAACATCTCCGGCCTGCCGTCGTCGAACGGAGCACCGAACTCGCGCACCAGATCCAGATGCGCCGCGGTCTGATGGCGCTCGGGCGCCGCCGCGGGAAGCACCCAGTGGAACACGTCGCGCGCGATCTCGCGTTCCGGCGAGCGCTCGCCCGGCCGTCCGGCCCGCCGCGCCGCACCGGAGAGCGCGGCGAGCCCCACCGCGGTGATGGAGAAGTCGACGGAAGAGAGCACCAGCGCCAGATCGTAGCGGGCGGCGCGCAGGCGGCCGGCGAACGAACGCCAGCGAGCCGGACGGCGCCCGAGCGCGCGCTTGTCGAACACGATCACTTCGTCGACGCGCGCGTTGTGCAGGGCTGGGGCCGCATTCTGCGGCGCGACGAGCAGATCGATGCGCGCATTCGGCGCCTGCGCTCGCGCCGCCCGCAGCGCCGGCGTGCCCAGGAGGAAATCGCCGAGCTGATTCTGCGTTCGCACCAGCAGGATCGAACGGAAGCTGGAGAGATCGCGCGGCGGGCCCGACTCGGCCGGCACGCGCAGTGCACGGCCGATCGCGCGGGCGATCCCCTGCTTGCCTCGTCTTTCCCACGCCTTGCGATTCACGGTCGGCTCCCCCCCGCGTCCGGGGGCGACGGCATCCTCTCCAAAACCGCGCTGCGGACGCGGTTCACCGAGAGATCGAGCATGCAGCGATGATGTCCCTTGGGGCATCGCTCCGGCCCGTGAACGTCGCAGGGGCTGCATTCGATGTCCACTCGAAGCGCGACGGACTCCGGACGCCACGGCGCGAAGCCGAGGCGCGGATGGGTCGGCCCGAAGAGTGCGACCACCGGAACGCCGCACGCTTCGGCAATATGGAGGAGCCCGGAATCGTTGGTGAGCGCGACGTCGCACGACGCCACCAATGCGGGAAGGGTCGCGGGATCCGCACCGGCGACAATTTCGATGCGCTCGCGATGCGCCGCGCCGGCGTCGCGCGCGATCTCCTCCAGGAGCGCGACTTCCTCGCTCGATCCGGCGAGCACGACCCGAGCGCCCTGCTCGAGAAGCGAGCGCGCCACCGCCGCGAAGCGCTCCGCGGGCCAGCGCTTCGTGGCGCGACCGCCTCCCGGGGCCAGCAGCACACGCGGCACACCGCCGCGGCGCCCGCGCGCGGCGAGCCGCGGCATGCGCCCGTCCCGCTCGATTCCAAGCCCGGCCAGCGCCCCCGCCATGCGATCGATCGCACTCGAAATGCGCACTCGTGCCCCGCCGAGCGCACGCAGCTTCACGAACGCGAAGCGGCGCAGCGTTTCCTTGCGGGCGCGAAGCACGCGTCCCGCACGCACGCCGGCCAGAAGCCGGCGGCTCCGCCCCGTCGACGAGAGATCGACGAGAAGATCCCAAGTCTCGGCCCGGATCTCTTCGGGAAGCGGCGCGCTGCCTCCGGGCCACAGCACCAGACGGTCGATGGCCCGAACGCCCTCGAGGATGCGCCCTTCGGGATCCCTGGCGAGAAATGCCAGGTGCGCTCCCGGAAAGCGCGCGCGCAGCGCTTCGACCGTGGGAAGCGCGAGCACGATGTCGCCGAGCGCTGAGAGACGAACCACGAGGATCGCCCGTGGGTCGGTCATGCGCGCTCGAGAGGAGTGGGCGAAGGTTGAGCCAGAATTCCGAACTGCCGCTCGCAGAGGCGCGCATAGAGTCCGTCGCGGGCCAGGAGCTCCGTATGCGTCCCCGTCTCCACCAAGCGCCCTCCTTCGAGAACGACGATGCGGTCCGCGTCGCGGATCGTGGTCAGGCGATGTGCGATCACGATCGCGGTGCGTCCCACCATGAGCCGGTGGATCGCGTCTTGGACGAGCGCTTCCGAAGCCGTGTCCAGCGACGACGTCGCTTCGTCGAGAATCAGGATCGGGGGATTGCGATAGAGCGCTCGCGCGATCGCGATCCGCTGCCGCTCCCCACCCGAGAGGCGCATTCCGCGCTCTCCGATCACCGTGTCGTATCCGTGCGGCGCATTCAGAATAAACTCGTGCGCGTTCGCGGCGCGCGCGGCCTCTTCCACCCGCGCCCGATCGGGGCGCTCCTCGGGAAACGCGATGTTCGCTTCGATGGTGTCGTGGAAGAGAAACGTCTCCTGCGCCACGATTCCCATGAGCCGGCGCAGCCCCTGCACTTCGAGATCGCGCAAATCCACACCGTCGAGAAGCACGCGCCCGGAGTCCGGATCGTGGAAGCGGGGAACGAGATCGGCCAGCGTGGACTTTCCCGCCCCCGAAGGTCCCACCAGCGCGACCACTTCTCCCTTGCGGATGGTGAGATTCGCGTCGTGGATCACGGGGATTTCCGGGTCGTACTCGAACGAGACTCGGTCGAACACGATGTCCCGGCGGAACTCACCGACCGGCTTCGCGCCGGGGCGATCGCGCACTTCGGGAACGGTGTCGATGACCTCGAAGATGCGCTCGGCGGCCGCGGAGCCCTCTTGAAGATGGCCGTGGATCGCGGTCAGGCTGCGGACCGGCTGCATCAGCGACACCATCGCCGCGAGGAACACCACGAACCAGGTCGAGGAGAGTCCGGCGCCCGCCAGGACCTGCGTGCCTCCCGCCCAGAGCACGATGATCGCGCCGAGCGCCCCGATCATCTCCGCGACCGGCCCGGAGAGCGCGGCGGTGCGCCGCAGCCTCACGATCGCTTGGCGATAGGCTTCCGTCTGCTGCACGAACCGCTCGTGCATGAACTTCTCCGCGCCGAACGCCTTCACCACGCGGATTCCCGAGATCGTCTCCTGGTACACGCTGGCGAGATCGGCCATGCGCTGCTGCGCGCGGGTCGCCCGCCGGCGGATCGAGCGTCCGATCGTCCCGATGATCACGCCGAGCAGCGGAAAGATGACCAGGCACAAGGAGCGCGAGCTTCCAGCTGGCCACCAGGACCACGCCCAGATAGACCAACACGAGGAGCGCGTCGCGCGCGAGGCTGCGCACCGCCGACGAGATCGCCTTGCGCACGATGCCGACGTCGTCGGTGGCGCGCATCTGCAGATCGCCCGATCGCCGGCCGGCGAACCAGCGCAGGGAGAGCGTCTCCAGATGCGAGAACAAGTCGTCGCGCAGATCCTTGAGCACGCGCTCCTCGAGCATCACCGACTGCACCGCGAGCAAGAATCCGATGAGCCCCTTCAGTGCGAACGCCGCGAACAGGACCATGCACACGCGAGCCAGCGCGTCCTGCGGGTTTCCCGTGGCGAACCACTGCCCCGCGTGCGTTTCGATCGCGAAGCGAAGCTTCTCGATCGCTCCGGCATCGGCGGGCAGCACCGGGGCCGGACTGCCGTGCTGGAACAGCACGTCGACGAACGGGACGATCGCCCCGAGCGAGACTCCGCTCACCAGCGCGAACAAGAGCGTGAAGAGGATGACCCGGGCGAAGAGCCCAGGATGGCGAAGAACACGGCGCAAGAGCCGTGCGATCGGGCCGGAAAACATGTCCGGGCAGGTTAACGGATTCGGGGAGGACGGGAAAGGGAACGGCCGGCCGAAGATTCCTCGACCGCCTCCGCTCCACGACGCTCGACCTCGTAGGTCAGGGTCTCGGCCCGCTCGCTCTCCGCCCACCAGAACGGGAGCGGGAGGTTCTGCGCGGACTCGCCGGCCACCGCGTCGAAGGTGGCCAGAATGTCTTCCGCAAGCACCGGATCGCCGGGACGGAAGCGGTGCACGCGGGTGCGCTCGCGCCCCACCGGGACCCAACGCTCCTCGTCGGAGCGCGAAAACAGACCGATCGTGGGCACGCCGAGCGCGACGGCAAGATGGAAGAGGTTCGTGTTTCCGCTGATGAATGCGTCGCAGCAGCGCGTGAGCGCCAGCACGTCGCGGATGCCGCGCACCGGAATTTCCAGCGGCGCGGTCTTCAGCGAGGCGCGCAGCTCCCGGACCGCGGGCGCGGACAGATCGTCGGAGAGAACGAGCGGGACGATGTTGCGCGTTTCGGCGAGCTTCTCGACGATCCAGGCGAGCTTGTCCACGGAAGGACGCACCGCGCCCTTTCCGAAACCGGGGTCGACCCCGATCAAGGGTCCGCGCCGTCCCCAGCGCCGCAGCGCAAGCAGGCGTTCCGTGTAGCGCCGGTCGGCGTCCGTGATCTGCCAACCGGGGGTCAGCTCTTCGCGGGGAATTCCCAGGAACGACAGGAACTCCAAGCTCTGCACCGGTCGATAGCCCTTCGCGGAGGGCATCGACACCACCAGGTTCAGCGCCGGATCCGCGCCTTCGGGATGCACGCCGACGCGCAGCTTCGCTCCGGAGAGCGCGGCCAGCACGCGGGCGCGGCGCGCTTCGCCGCCGTCGATCGCGATCGCCACGTCGAACGGCTGCTCGCGCAGCGCGCGAAACTGCCGCAGAAACTCGAGGGAGAGCATCGGCTCCCGATCGGGATTCCAAGTGATCACGTGGAAGATCTCGGGACGTCCGGCCAGAACTTCGGCGGACTGTCCGGAAGCGAGGACATGGACGCGGGCCAGGCGGAAGCGCTTCTTCAACGAGCGCGCGGCGGGAACGACGGCGAGGAGATCGGTGAGATCGTGCGCGGAGACGAGCAGGATGTCGCGGGTCCCGTCGAGCGACGTTCCGAACGAGAGCGGCTCGCCTCCTTCCCTGCGGCGAATCACCCGTTCCAGGAAGCGCAGCATGAGCGGATCGAACGCGCGTCTCACGGCGTTTCGTCCTCGCGCCCGGTGCGCTTCACCGGCCGAGGCGGCGACGGCTGCAGAGTCTCCACGATTTCCTTCCACGCGGCGTCCGCTCCGAACGCGTCGCCGAACGTGTACACGCCGCGGAAGTCCTCGAGCGTGTCCTCGTCCGTCTTGGCGAGCAACCCCGCATCCACGAGATGGAAGACGATCTCGCCGAAATCCTCGGTGGAGCGGAGCCCCCACGACGCGAGCACATCCTCGGCGAGGAGACCGAAGCGATCGAGCGCAACGCGGCGGATCGCCTCGAGGAGATCCCGCCCGCTCACGTGCTTTCCGTGCGCGAACAGCACGTGGCTGGCGTACGTGACCGCGTGTCGCGTGAAGTCGTATGCCGCCGCGGCGTAGCGCGAGTCCTTCGAGAGAATCTCCTCGAGCTTCTTTGCGTCTTGATCGGGCTCGATCACGGCATTCCTTTCATCGGCGCCGCAGGACCGCCCAGTCTCCCACACCTTTCGTATCGGAGAAAGCCCCGCTCGACTCAAGAGGTTCCGAAGATCCTCGATCCCTCGGGCGCGGTGAGCTCCACCCGGACCTCTCCTCCCGCGATCCGGGCCCGCGACTCCTTCGCGATCGGGTCCGCCGACGGGCGTTCGGCCAGGAAGTGCAGCCCGCGGCTCTCATGGCGTGCGCGCGCGGCGCTCGCGAGCAGCATCCCCACGAGCGCGATGTTGCGCAGCTCGCCCACGTCGGGCGAAAGCGGGACGCGCCCCGCGAGCCGCTCCGCATCCTTCAACAGAATCGCGAGACGCTCCACGGCGCGATCGAGCCGATCCATCGAGCGCACCAGCCCCACGTAGTCCCACAGGAGCCGGCGCACGGCGTCCCATTCGTGGTCGATGATCACGCCGACATCCTCGCCGCCGTTTCCCCCGCCCGGCTCGGGCGGCGGATCGGGATGCGTGCGCGGCTCGTCGGTCGGCACCACATGCGCCGCGCGGTGCGCGAACACCAGCGCTTCCAGAAGCGAGTTCGACGCCAGACGATTCGCCCCGTGCACTCCGGTGCAGGCCACTTCTCCGACCGCGAACAATCCCTCGATCTCGGTGCGCCCCTCCAAGTCGACGTCGACGCCCCCGCACATGTAGTGCGCGGCGGGCACGACGGGAATGGGATCGCGACCGGCGCGGATGCCGAACGAACGCAGGCGATCGGTGATGGTGGGGAATCGTTCGGCGAACTCCTTCTCCCCGATCGCCGCGCAGTCCAGCAGCACGTATTTGTCGCCGCGCCGCTTCATCTGCCGGTCGATCTCGCGGGCCACGATGTCCCGCGGGGCCAGCGATCCCAGCTCGTGCACGCCCTTCATGAACTCCTGTCCGGCGAGATTGCGCAGCACCGCCCCCTCGCCGCGGACCGCCTCCGAGATCAGGAACGACTTCGCGTCGGGGTGATAGAGACAAGTCGGATGGAACTGCACGAACTCGAGGTTGACGATCGTGCATCCGGCGCGCGCCGCCATGGCGACGCCGTCGCCGGTGGCGATGTCGGGGTTCGTGGTGTAGAGGTAGACTTTTCCGCTTCCGCCGGTGGAGAGCAGCGTGCGCCGCGCGCGCACCAGCCCGGGCTTGCCGGTCACCGGGTCCAGAAAGATCGCCCCGTGACAGCGACGCCGTCCCAATGCATCGCGCCCCACCCACAAGTCGACGACGAAGTGATTCTCGAGCATGCGAATCTTCGGGTCGGCCGCGACCGCGCCGAGCAGCGCGCGCTCGACCTCGCGCCCGGTGAGATCCTTCGCGTGCACGATGCGCCGCCGGCGGTGACCGCCTTCGAGTCCCAGCTCCAGATCGCCGGACGACGTGCGCGTGAACCGCGCGCCGCGCTCCACCAGCTCGCGGACGCGCTCGGGTCCCTCGCGAACGAGTGCCCACACCGCCGGGTCGCGACACAGTCCGGCTCCGGAGCGCAGCGTGTCTTCGACGTGGAGCTCGAAGGAGTCCTGCGGATCCATCACCGACGCGATTCCGCCCTGCGCGTAGTTCGTGTTGGAGTCCGCCGGACGCTTCTTGGTGAGGATCAGCACGTCGCCGAACTGCGACGTCTCGCAGGCGTAGGTGAGCCCGGCGATGCCGCTCCCCAGAACGAGCGTGGTGCACTCGTGGACGACGTTCAAACGCTCCTCCGATCCAAGGCCCCGACGATCGCCTGGAGGAGAGCTTCTTCGTCCGGAGTTTCCGCGTCCAGATCGAAGACGAGCGTCTCCAGCGATGCGCGCTCGAACAGCACCGGGGTGCGCACGCGATCCTTCGCCGTCGTCGCCATCGCGTCGGCCCCGAGCGTTCGGGCCCGGCGCTCTGCGTCCGCCAGCTCCTCGGCGGTGAACGCATGATGGTCCGCATGGCGCGTGGCGCCCACGACCCGAAGCCCCGCGCGCACCAGGGAACGCTCGAATCCTTCCGGCCCCGCGATTCCCGAGAGCGCGTACACCGCGCGCCCTGCCCGAGCGCCAGGGGGAACGCGCGGCACGAGCCGCATTCGAAAGGAAGGGGCGCTCTCGGGAGCCTCGGGCGGACGCTCCGGCGCTCCCTCCCCACGATCGACGAGCAGAAGCGCATCGGCCCTGGCGAGACCGGAGAGCGGCTCGCGGAAGAATCCACTCCCGCGCCGCGCGCGCTGTGCCCCCTCGTCCCAGATCACGAGATTCATGGCGCGCGCGAGACGCCGATGCTGGTGGCCGTCGTCCAGGATGGCGACGTCCGCGCCGAGCGATGCCGCGAGGCGCGCATCCGCCGCACGATCGGGTCCCACGATCACGCGCACTTGCGGCAGAGAGCTCGCGAGAAGCACCGCTTCGTCGCCGTCCCTCGCTGCGTTCGCCTCGTTTCCGGAAACGAGACGAGGGTGCGATCCCCCCGCGGACTCGTACCCGCGAAGGAGAATCGCCGGGGCCCGCCCGCGATCCGCCAGGCGCCCCGCGATCCATCGTGCGATCGGAGTCTTTCCGCTTCCGCCGAACGTCAAGCTCCCCACCGACACGATGGGAATCTCCGCCGCCTCGGCACGAAGGAGGCCGCGATTCGCGAGCTCGTGAAATGCGCGTGCGCCAAGCGACCAGAGCTTCGCCGCAGGAAACGCCAGCCGGCGCGCGACGCTCGACGCCGGCACGCGTCGCCAGCCGCGCCGATCGACGATCGGAATCGGCGTCACCGGGGAATGACTCCGCGCTCGCGCAAGAACTCCACGGTGTCGCGTGCGGCGGCCGAGGCGCGTGCGGCCACGGCGTGGGCGGCGCGGCCGCGCGCCTCGGCGGCGCGCGGATCGCGCGCGAGCTCCCCGAGCTCGCGCGCGAGGGCGTCCGCATCCGGGACGCGCCGCGCCGCCCCGCCGGCGAGCAGCTTGTCCGCGGCCGCCGCGCAGTTTTCCGTGTGCGGCCCGAGCAACACCGGTCGTCCCGGCGCTCGCTGCTTCCAGAGGATTGTGTCCCCCGAACGGAAGCAGCGAGCCGCCCACGAACGCGGCGCTCGTGCGGCGATAGGCTTCGTCCAGAACTCCCATGCGATCGACGAGCACGACGCTCCCTTGCGCCGGCGCAACCTCGTCGCGCGCTTCCCATCGTCGCCAGGGGATTCCGGCACGATCGAGCAGGCGCGCCACCTCCTCGAATCGCTCCATGTGGCGCGGCGCGATCCACGTCTCGCCGTTCGGTTCCTGCTGCGCGAGCTGCGACGCCGCCTCCAGGACCATCTCTTCCTCCCCGGGCCTGGTGCACGCGGCGATCCAACGAAAGCGATCGTGGCGCGGCGCCTCGTAGGGCGGCACCGCTTGGCTTTCCTTGAGATCGCCGGTGACACGCACCGCCTCGGGCGCGGCCCCGAGCTCCAAGAAACGCCGCGCGTCCTCGTCCGAGCGTGCCGCGATCGCCCGCGCGCTCGCCAGGATCGGTGCGTACAGTCCGCGCACCCAGCGCATGCGCCGCGACGCGCGCCGCGAGAGTCGCGCGCTGGCGATTCCCCACGGCACGTCGTGCTCGACGAGATCCCGGAGCAGATTCGGCCAGAGCTCGGTCTCGAGCAGCACGCAGGCCTTGCGGGCGCAAGCGCTCCCGCGCGCGGCGCACGTAGCGAGGTGCGTCCAGCGGAGCGAAGAACGGTCCGAGATCGGGAGCCAGTCGCTGCGCGCGCTCGCGTCCGGCGCGCGTGGTCGCGCTGAGCGCAATCAAAGGTGCCGGCGGGTGCACGCGCAGCTCGCGCAGCAGCGCGGAGGCCGCGGCCATCTCGCCGAGAGACGCGGCGTGGATCCAGAGCGGTCGTTCCCCGTGGGACTCCGGCGCCTCTCCGGTGCGCTCGCGCCGCTCGGTGTCCTTGCCGGCGAGAATCACCCCGGGAACTCCGAGTGCCGCGCCAAGCGACGCGGCGCCGCGGTAGAGCGCGAGCGGAAGGCTCACGGCGCACTCCTTCGCCGGGCCGCGCGGCGTTCGGTCACGGCGCCACCTTCGTCGTCGATGCCCCGCGAAAGCCCGTGTGCAGAAGCTCCTCCGCGCGCCGTTCCACGTCCTGCATCGCGTGTTCGACCGCGTGGGCCGCCTCCGCCGTCGGTTCGCGCGCGACGCGCAGCGGCGCTCCATAGACCACGGCCACGCGCGCCCCCGGTTGGGGCACGAGGAATCGATCCCACGAAGACGCTCGCCACGCGCGATCGGCAGAGACTCCCACGGGGACGATCGGGATCTCGGCGCGCGAGGCGACGAGCATCGTTCCCGGGGCGACCGATCCTCGCGGTCCCTTCGGCCCGTCCGGGGTGATCGCCAGATCCTTCCCGCTTCGCGCCAAACGCGCGAGCTCGGCGACCGCGCGCTCTCCGCCGCGCGTCGACGATCCCCGCACCGCGACGAAGCCCATGCGTTCCACGATGCGCGTGATGATCTCGCCGTCGCGGCTTTCACTGATGAGCACCACCGCTCCGCGCCCGCGATGCGCGTAGGCCAAAGGAAGGATCACGCCGTGGGTGAACACGAAGAGCACCGCGGGCCCCATGCTGCGCGCGGCACTCACCTGCTCGCCCCCCGCGTGCCGCATGCGCCAGGTCGCGCCGAGCGCACCGAGAAGCCGATGTCCGTGTCCGAGCGCCAAATCCCCGGCGACTCGCAGCGCACTCTTGCTCACGACCGGGCGACCGCCATCGAAGCGTGCACGATCTCCGCCGCGCGCCGGGACGCGTGCCTTCCTTCGAACCGGGCGCCGAGCGCACGGAGCCGCTCCGTCCGCCGCGCACGCTCCTGGGGGTGCTCGAAAAGATCGAGCGCGAACCGAGCGAGCGCCTCGGGACGCGCCTTCTCTTGCAGGAATTCCGGAGCGAGCTCTTCGCCGGCCACGATGTTCACGAGACCGATCCGCGGCAGGCGTACGACTGCCTTTCCGATCGTCCAAGTGATCGCCGAGGTCCGGTACACCACCGCGAGCGGCGTGCCCAGGAGCGCCGCTTCGAGCGTCGCCGTTCCGGACGTGACCAAGAGCACGTCGCTGGCGCGGACCAGGCCCGCGGCCTCGCCGTCGATCACGCGAATTCCGCTTCTCGCGCCGGTGAGCGCATCGATCTCCCGCACCGGGACCGACGCGGCCCGACTCACCAAGATCTCCAGGCCGGGGCGCGCGCGCCGCACCAGCTCGGCGCCGTCCAGCATCGACGGAAGAATGAGGCGCACTTCCTGGATCCGGCTCCCGGGAAGGAGACCGAGGACTTCGCGCCCTTGGGGAATCCCCAGCGCGCCTCGCGCCGCTTCGCGCGACGGGGCGCGCTGCACGGATTCCAGGAGCGGATGGCCGACGAACGTGGCGTCGATTCCCGCCGCACGAAACATTTCTTCTTCGAACGGGAGCACGACGAGCATCTGATCGACCGAGCGCGCGATGCGGGGGATGCGCCCTTTCCCCCAGGCCCATACTTGCGGAGCGATGTAGTACACCACGGGGATTCCGCGCTTCTTCGCCTGCGCGGCAATGCGCAGATTGAAGCCCGGATAGTCGACGGGCACGACCACGGCCGGGCGCTCTTCGTCGAGGAATCGCACGAGGCTCCGTTCCAGAGCCCCGAGCCGCGGCATCTGCCGAATCACTTCTACGAAGCCCATCGCGCCCAATTCGCGGATATCGGCGAGAAGCGTCGCCCCCGCGGCCCGCAGGCGCTCTCCACCGACGGCGACGACGCGCACGCCGGGTTCGATCTTGAAAAGCTCTTCGACGAGGCGCGACGCGGCGAGATCCCCGGAGGGCTCGCCCGTCACGACGAGGACGGTGCGTCCCACGAAACGGCGCGCCCGGACCCAATGTCCCAAGCGCGGCGGCGCTCTTCGATGGAGGCGACGATGCGCTCGGCGACGTGCACGGAGCGCGAAGCCTCCCGCGCATCGACGAGCTGAGCCGGTTTCCCGCGAACCGCGGCCGCGAATTCTTCGAGCTCGCGCACCAGGGGATTGTGTCCCTCCGGTGCGGCGGCCCGGTCGATGGACACTCCGAACGGCACCGCCGTCGGATCGCGGCGAAGGATCTCCGCCGACTGCGTCCCCAGATCGAGGGAGAAATACGCGTCGGGCTGGAAGACGCGCAGCTTGCGCACCGGAGCACGACTCACCCGGCTCGCGGTCAAATTCGCAATCGCCCCCGAAGGAAACTCCAGGCGCGCATTGGCGAGATCGATGCGCTCCGACGCGACGGCCACGCCGACCGCTTCCACGCGAATCGGATCTTCTCCCACGAGCTCGAGCACGAGATCCAGATCGTGGATCATGAGATCGAGCACGACGTCGACCTCCGTGCCGCGCGGATCGAAGCCGGCGAGGCGATGCCCCTCGATGAAGCGCACCTGGTGCACCCGTTCGCGGGTGGCCAGCACCGCGCCGTTGTGTCGCTCCACGTGCCCCACTCCGAGCGTCACTCCGGCGCTTCGCGCCCGCTCTTCGATCCGCCGGCACGCGGCGACGTTCGGAGCCAGCGGCTTCTCCACCAGGATGGGGATGCCGCGCGCGATGCACGCGATCGCGACTTCTTCGTGCACATCGGTGGGAACGGCGATCACCGCCGCATCGCAGCGCCCCAGAAGCTCGTCGAGATCGGTGGTGAAGGGCGTGCCCGACGGAAGATCCTTGGCGCGCGAGGGATCTCGATCCATCACGCCGGCCAGCTCCGCGCCGTTGGCGAGCCCGAGACAGCGAACGTGATGGCGGCCCATCTTGCCGAGGCCGACGACGCCGACGCGAAGCGGATTCACGCCAGGGTCAGCGAATGATGCCGCGATCCGACGCCTCGACGAACTCGACGAGGTGGCGGACCTCGCGGGAGTCCGGGAACTTCTCGCGAAGCTTCTCCAGCGCCTGGCTCACGTTCAGCCCCGCGCGGCACAGAATGCGGAAAGAATCCTTGAGGTCGCGCAGGACCTCGGGCGCAAACCGGTGCCGTTCGAGCCCGAGACTGTTCAGGCCGACGATGCGCAGCGGGTTGCCCGCGGCCTTCATGTACGGCGGAATGTCCTTCGCCACGCGGAGTCCGCCGCCGACGATGGCATGCCGGCCGATGCGCACGAACTGGTGCACCGGCGTTACCGCCGCCGACGATCGCGTAATCCTCGACTTCCACGTGGCCCGCGAGGTTCACGGTGTTCGCGAGCACGACGTGATCGTGAACGTTGCAGTCGTGGGCGATGTGGACGTAGGCCATGATCAGATTCGAATTGCCGATCACCGTCTCTCCGCTCTCGAGTGTCGCGCGATTCACGGTGACGTACTCCCGGAAGACGTTGTCGTCGCCGATGCGCACCCCGGAGAGGTCGCCGGCGTACTTCTGGTCCTGGGGCTCTCCACCGATGGCCGCTCCGTGGTAGAAGCGGTTTCCCGCGCCGCAGGTGAGCGGACCGTCGAGCCGAACGTGAGATTGCACGATGCACCCCGGACCGAGCGTCACGCCTTCCCCGACGATCGAGTACGGGCCGATCACCACATCGTGCGAAAGCCGCGCGTCGGGATGGACGAGCGCGGTCTCGTGGACTTGGGGGGCGCGCAGCGCGGCGGGTGCGTTCTGGCTCACGGTTCGCCTCTCGGATCGCGGTCCACCAACGTGGAGAGCAGCTCCGCCTCGGCGACCAGCTCCTCGCCGACGTAGGCCTTGCCGCTCATCTGACAGAATCTCCGGCGCAGCTTGGTCAGCTCGAGCTCGAAGCGCAGCTTGTCGCCCGGGCAGCACCGGCCGGCGGAACTTCGCCTTGTCGATGCCCATGAAGTAGACGAGCTTCGTTCCCGGGATCGTCCACGGTATTCGAGCAGCAGGACGCCGCCGGTCTGCGCCATCGCCTCGATGATCGAGCACCGCCGGCATGATCGGATGGCCCGGGAAAGTGCCCCACGAAGAACGGCTCGTTGATGGTCACGTTCTTGATGCCGACGATGCGCTTGCGGTCCTCCAGCTCGACGATCCGGTCGACCAGCAGCAACGGGATAACGGTGCGGCATGATCTCCTGGATGTCGTTGATGTCCAGCGCGATCGAACTTCTGTCCGGCGAGCGCGCCAGCGGTAGCTCTTGCGCGCCTCCTCCATGATCTTGCGCACGAAGCGCCACGTTCAGCGAATGGCCGGCGCGCACCGAGATGAAGTGCCCGCTTCATGGGCATCCCGAGAAGGGACAGGTCGCCGAGGAGATCGAGAATCTTGTGGCGGACGAACTCGTTCTCGAAGCGCAGCGGCTCGTCGCTCTGAATTCCTTCCTTGCGTCACCACGACGGCGTTGGAAAGGCTGCCCGCCCTTGATCAGCCCATGGGTGCGAAGCGCTTCCACGTCTTCGAGCATCGCGAACGTTCGCGCCGGCGCGATCTCCTTGCGGAAGACTTCCGGATCGATGTCGAACGACGCGTACTGCGTGCCCACCAGGCGATTCGGATAGTCGATCGTGAAGCTGACGCGCAGCCCGTCGTGCGGGAGAAGAATCCGCTGGCTTCCGTTCTCTTGGACCGAGATCGGGCGCTTGGTCTCGTAGTAGTGGCGGAGCTCCGGCTGATCGACGATGCCGGCGTTCTGCAGGAGATCGACGAACGGCTTCGAGCTGCCGTCGGGCTCGCACGGCTCGGGTGCATCGATCTCGATCTCGATGTTGTCGATGCCCAGTCCAGCGAGCGCGGCGAGCACGTGCTCCACGGTCTCGATGCGGGCACTCCCGGTATCGAGCGTGGTGCGCCGGGGATCTCCTCCGCGGTGGAGCGCGAAATCGATGCGCGCGGGGACCACCGGCCGGCCGGGGACGTCGACGCGCACGAAGCGCACGCCGGTGTTCGGCTCCGCGGGAAGGAAGCGCATGCGCGCTTCGACTCCGGTGTGGAGCCCGCGACCATGCGTCTCCGCCGGTTGCCCGATCGACCTTTGACAGGACTGCATCAATCCTCCGAGGGATCCGAGCGACCGGGCGCGTTCCGCTCCAAGCGACGCAGTCGACGAATCATTTCTGGAAGCTGCATCATCGCCGCGTGGACGCGCATCATGGTCTTGTGATCGCGCGCCGGGTAGCCGGTGATGGTCGCGCCGGCTTCCACGTCGCCGATCACTCCGCCCTGGCCCCCGATGGTGACGCCGTCCCCGATGCGGAGATGTCCGCCGATGCCGGCCTGACCGCCGATGCGCACGCCGTCGCCGAACTTCGTGCTTCCCGCGACGCCGGACTGCGAGGCGAACGCGCATCCTTCACCGACCGCGGAATTGTGGGCGAGCTGTACCAGGTTGTCAATTTTCGTCCCTCGGCCGATCCGCGTTCGTCCAATCGTGGCCCGATCGATGCATGCGTTCGCGCCGACCTCGACGTCGTCCGCGATCTCCACGGTCCCGACTTGCGGCACTTTCCGGTACGCACCGTCGGCGAACGTGTAGCCGAACCCGTCGGCGCCGATCACCGCTCCGGGGTGCACGATCACGCGCTGGCCGAGGATGCATCCGTGCATGATCACGACGCGTGGGTGGAGCGTGCAGTCGTCGCCGACCACGGTGCCGCGGCCGATCACGCAGCCGGAACCGACGCGGGTGCGTGCTCCGATCGACACATCCTCCTCGACCATCGCGAGCGCCCCGATCGAGGCCCCTTCGCCGAGACGCACGTTCCCGGCGACGACGGCCGATGGGTGCACTCCGGGACGCGCTTCCGATCGAGGCGGCTCGAAGTGCGGGAGCAGTTGGACGAACGCGACGTAGGGATCGCGCGCGCGCAGCACCTGGACGTGCGTGGGCGCTTCCACTCCCGGCGCCAAGATCACGGCGGTGGCCTTCGTCGTCGCGAGCTGCGACGCATAACGCGGCGAAGAAAGAAACGAGAGATCCCCCGGGCGTGCATCTTCCAGCCCGCACACCCCGTCGATGGGAACCGACGGGTCCCCTTCCAGAGAAGCGCCCGCGATCTCCGCGATGCGACCGAGCAGCATCCGCGCGCCTCGGGTGGGAGTGGTCAATCCTCGTCACCTCCGGCCCCCGGCGGAGCTTCTCCGCCCGGAGGAGGGACTTCACCGCCGGGAGGGACTTCTCCGCCCGGGGGTGTCTGCGTCGGAGGAGGCGCCTCGCCCGCCGGCTTCGCCGAAGTACTGAGATCGTCGAGCACGAGCTGGGTGATGTTCACGTCATCCTCGGCCCAGACCACTCCGCCGCCACCGGCGTCCAGAATGATCTTCACGTTCTTCTCGCGTCCGATCTTCTCGATCGCGGCCAAGATCTTCTCCGCGATCGGGCGGGTCAGCTCCTGGTTTCTCTGGGCCGCCTTCCCCGAGACCCCGAACGTGGACTCGGCGAAGTTCTCGTACTCGTCCTTCTTCTGACGGAGCTGGTCCTGCTTCTCTTTGAGCCGCTCCTCGGAGAGCATGAGCTTCTGACTCTCCAGCTCCTCCTCGAGCTTGGCGACTTCGTCGCGCATCGTCTTGGCCTGCTGCTCCCAGTCCTTCATCTCGAGATCGAGCGTGCGCTGCGCGTCCGCCGTTCCCTCGAACTTCTCGAAGATCGTCTGATAGTCGATCACGCCGATCTGATCGAGGGCGTACGCGCCCGCAGGCCACAGCGCGACCGCGGCGAGAGTCGCCGAGAGCACGGCGCGGACCATTCCCTTCGTCACAGACCCATGCCTCCGAGCTGGAAATGAAACTCCCATCCGGGTCCTCCTTCTCGCAGGGTTCGATCGAACCCGTAACCGTAGTCGAAACCGATCTGCCCGATCATCGGAACGTCGAGACGGACGCCGAAACCCGCACCGCGGCGAAGGTTCGTCATGTCCACCTCTCCGAACGAGCGCCACGTGTTGCCCGCGTCGAAGAACGAGACGAGCTGGACGGAGCGCCCGATCGGGTAGCGAAGCTCCGACTTCATGATGATCATCGATCGTCCTCCGGTGGACGGCAACCGCTCGTCCGGGACGATCTCGTAGTCTCCGTAGCCGCGAAGTCCATTGGCCGCGATGCCGCCCAGGCGGTAGCGCTTCCAAAAGGGGACGTCGTTGCGATGATCGAGCCCGACCAGCGCCCCCACGCGGCCCATGAGAGAGAGCACGAACTTGTCGACGGTGCGAAAGTACGTCTTCGACGTGACCGTCGCCTGATAGAAACTTTCGTCCCCTCCCAGGATACCGCCGGCGAACTCGTTCACCAGCTGCGTGGACGAGCCCTGCGTGGGGAAAAACGGGCTGTCCACCGAGTTGCGGTTCAGCGTCAGCGCGATCGAGGAGATCGTGCTCGGACCCTGGTCTCCCACTTCGTCCGCGAACGCGGGCTCCGCTTCGATGCGATATTTGGCCAGGGAGTAGCGCGCGAACGCGGTGGTGTAGTCCAGCCAGGGGAACGGCCGGCCGAGCCGCAGATCCAATCCGCGCCGCAGCTCGGTGTACTCATCGTACTGCCGGCGCGTGTCGAAGATGTCGAAGCCCGCGCTCGTCGGCGTGTGCAGAAACCAGGGCTCCGTGAACGAGAGCTCGAGCTCCCGGAAACGCCCGAACTCCGCGCGGGCGGAAACCTGCTGGCCTCGTCCCAGGAAATTGTTCTCGGACAATTGAAGAAAGCCGGTCAATCCCGACTGAGAATTGACTCCGGCTCCCAGATTCGCCTGGCCCGTGCGCCGCTCCTCGACTTTCAAGATCAAGTCGATGTCTCCGGACTCGCGGTCCGCGGTCTTGGAGTCGAGCTGGATGTCCTCGAAGAATCCGAGCTGGAAGATCTCGCGCTGGCTGCGAACCACACGCGAGCGACGGAACACGTCGCCGGGAGCCGCGACCAGCTCGCGCCGGATCACCTCGTCGTGTGTGCGCGTGTTTCCGGTGATGATGATGCGCTTGATCCGCGCCGGATCGCGCTCCTCGATGTCGAACTCCACGTCGATGACGTTGTTCTCGTGGGGGACCTTGCGCGGCTCGATCGACGCGTAAATGTGCCCCTCTTCCTGATACAGCGCATAGAGGTCCTGGATCGACTGCTCGTACTTCACGGTGTTGAAGGGAAGCCCTTCCTCCAGGACGACCGCCCGGCGCACGCGCTCGTCGGGAAGGATCGCGTGGTGGTTCAAGCGGATCGCGCCCACCGTGTAGCGCGGGCCCTCCTCCACGAAGATCGTGAGCGTCAGCTTCTCCTTCTTCTCGTCGAAGGTCTGGGTGATGTCGGTGATCTTCGCGTCGACGAAACCGTTCTCGCCCAGGCGCGAGAGAATCTTCTTCTTGTCTTCCTCGAAGACGTCGCGCTTGAAATCTCCGCCGCGATACCAGTTGTCTTCCTTCGTCTCCAGCCCTTCGCTGAGCTGATCGTCGGAGAGATGAACATTCCCCTCGAAGAGGATCTCGTCGACCTGGACTTTCGCGTTCTCGTGCACCACGAAGACCAGGTCCGCCTTGGTGTCCCCGCGCAGCTCGGCGGTGACCTCGGCGTGCATGTAGCCTTTGCTCTGGTACAGCTCGAGGATGTCGCGGCGCGCCTGATCGATCGATTGCTGGGTGACGATCTGCCCGGGGACGAGCTGGACGGCTTCTTCGAAGTCCTTCTCTTTGAGCTTGTCGGTCCCCTCGTACCTCACCACCAAAAGCGTGGGGTTCTCCTTCACGCGGATCACCACGGCGGCGCCTTCGGGCAGCGAGCGCGCCTCCACCTGGACTTCCCGAAAGAGTCCCTGGCGGTGGAGTGCGCGAATCCCGGCACGGACCGCCTCGGTCTCGAACTCCTCGCCGGGCTCGAGCCCGAACGCGTCCAGGACCACGCGGGTGTCGGCCTGGACGTTCCCGAGGACCTCGATGGAGGCGATCGGCACCGCGCGCGCCGGCGTGGCGTCCAGGAGCGCGAGCAGCGCGGCGAGCACGGCGGTCGCGGCGCCGAGCACGCTCCTCACGCGGGATCCCGAGGAAATTCGAGGGCGATCGAGCATTCGAACGGAGCTACTCCCCAGGGGGAAATGGGGCGCAGCGTAGCATCGAGGCGCTGGCCTCGCGAGAGGAAAGCGGGGCGCGAAACGGCCGCGGAGGCGGGCTAGGTCAGGCTTTCCGCCGCGTCCTCCGGCATCTCGCGGAACGGACGCTTTTTCCCCGACGCCACCTTCTCGAACGACATCTCGTCCTTCCCGGGACGGTGGTCGATCTTGATCGTGTCGCCGTCGGTGAATACGCCGCGAAGCATCTCGTCGGAGAGCGGATCTTCCACGAGCCGCTGGATCGTGCGGCGCAGCGGCCGCGCCCCGGCGGAGGGGTCGAACCCCTTGGTGACGAGGAATTCCTTCGCTCGATCGGTGAGCTTCACCTTGAGGTTGCGCGCTTCCAGCCTCTTGAGGGAATGCCCCATGAGGATGTCCACGATCTGATTCACTTCGCTCGATCCCAGCGGGTGGAAGATCAGGATCTCGTCGACGCGTCCCAGGAACTCGGGATTGAACGTCTTCTTGACCTCTTCCATGAGCTTCGCATTGATGCGCTGCTCGTTCGAGGCGGGATCGTCGTTCGAGCCGAAGCCGAGCACGGTCCCCGACTTGATCTTTCGCGCGCCCACGTTCGACGTCATGATCAGCACGCAGTTCTTGAAGTCGACCTTGCGGCCGTAGCTGTCGGTGAGCTGACCGTCGTCGAGCACCTGCAGCAGGATGTTGAACACGTCGGGATGGGCCTTCTCGATCTCGTCGAGGAGCACCACGGAGTACGGCTTGCGGCGCACCTTCTCGGTGAGCTGGCCGCCCTCTTCGTAGCCGACGTATCCCGGAGGCGCGCCGACGAGACGCGACACCGCGAACTTCTCCATGTACTCGGACATATCCACGCGAATGAGCGAGCTCTCGTCCTCGAAGAGGAACCCGGCGAGCGCGCGCGCCAGCTCCGTCTTGCCCACTCCGGTGGGCCCGAGGAAGATGAACGAGCCGATCGGACGCTTGGGATCCTTGAGGCCGGCGCGGCTGCGGCGAATCGCCTGCGACACCGCCTTCAAAGCCTCTTCCTGGCCGACCACACGATGGCGAAGCTCGTCTTCCATGCGCAGGAGCTTCTTGGACTCTTCCTCTTCGATGCGCACCACCGGAATCCCGACCATCATGGAGACGACCTCGGCCACGGCTTCCCCGTCGACGACCGCCTTGGCTTCTTCCTTGGACTCGCGCCAGTTCTTGTGGATCTCGCGAAGACGCCGGCGGAGGTTCTTCTCCGTGTCGCGGAATTTCGCCGCCTTCTCGAACTCCTGCGCCTGGATCGCGGATTCCTTTTCCTTGGTCACCTGCTCCAGCTCGCGTTCCAGCTCGCGCAGCTCCGTGGGAATCGCCGAGACCGCGAGACGCGCGCGCGAGCCGGCCTCGTCGATCACGTCGATCGCCTTGTCGGGCAGGAAGCGGTCGGTCAGGTAGCGCTCGGAAAGCGTCGTGGCCTGCTCGATCGCTTCGTCGGTGATCTTGACGCCGTGATGCGCCTCGTACTTGTCGCGCAGCCCGCGGATGATGAGGATCGTCTCCGCCGCGGAGGGCGGCTCCACCATGATCGGCTGGAAGCGGCGCTCCAGAGCGCCGTCCTTCTCGATGTATTTTCTATATTCGTCCAACGTGGTGGCGCCGATGCACTGCAGCTCGCCGCGCGCCAGCGCGGGCTTCAGCATGTTCGACGCGTCGATGGCACCTTCGGCGCCGCCGGCTCCGACGATGGTGTGCAGCTCGTCGATGAAAATGATGATGTTGTCCGATTCCCGGATCTCGTTCATCACCGCCTTGAGGCGCTCTTCGAACTGGCCGCGATACTTGGTTCCGGCCACGACGGACGCGAGGTCCAGCGTCAACAGTCGCTTGTCCTTGAGCGGCTCGGGCGCCTTGTTGTCGACGATGCGCTGCGCCAAGCCCTCGGCGAGCGCCGTCTTGCCGACGCCCGGCTCCCCGATCAGCACGGGGTTGTTCTTCTTGCGACGGCAGAGCACCTGGATGATGCGCTCGATCTCTTCCTCGCGGCCGATGACCGGATCCAGCTTGCCTTCGGTGGCGAGCAGGGTGAGGTCCCTCCCGAACTGATCGAGAGCGGGCGTCTCGCTCTTCTTCTCCGGCTGCTTGGACACTCCGGGTGCGCTTCCGCCGAGCAATTTGAGAGTCTCCTCGCGAACTCGCTTGCGATCCGCGCCGAGCTCCATGAGGACGCGCGCGGCGACTCCTTCCCCTTCGCGAATGAGACCCAGCAGGAGGTGTTCGGTTCCCACGTAATTGTGGCCGAACAAACGGGCTTCCTCGACGGACAGCTCGAGCACGCGCTTGGCGCGCGGCGTGAACGGAATCTCCCCGATCGTGAGCGTGCCGCCCGACGTGGGCACCATGTTCTCGATCGACTGCCGAATCGTGTCCAGGTCGAGGCCGAGATTGTTGAGGACGGTGGCGGCGATCCCTTCTCCCTCGCGGATGATTCCGAGAAGGAGATGCTCGGTGCCGATGTAATCGTGGTGAAGACGCCCCGCCTCTTCTCGGGCGAGGTACATCACCTTTCTCACTCGCTCGGTGAATCGGTCCTGCATGCGATCCTCCTCCCGCCATCCCTCGTTCGGTGCAGGTTCGAGGGGATTCTATCAAACCTCGCCGGAACCGGCTGGATGCCAAAAGGCACCTGCCCCACCCCGGCTCTGCTGCGAAGCATCGACCATCCCGCGGACCCGCTTGAAGTCAACGCCTTGGCGTTCTTCACGTTTCCTGTCGTCCGTTCCCCGCCTCCCCTTTTCCCTCCACCTCGCCGCGGACCCAGCGGGCCCGCATCCAGCTTTCCTCGTCTCCCTTCCATTCCCCGCCCAGGCGCTCTCCCAGGTGAGCCGGCTGGCAGAAGAGGAGCACGCGATTCAAGATCCGGTCTGGAATGCTCGGCGACAATCCCAAGGAGCGGCCCAAACGAAGATCCGAAGCGGCCGCCATCACCTGCTCGACGTTCAACAGACGAGCGAAATTGAGGATCCCCCACGACCGGCTGACCCGGTCTTCCAGACGACGCATCGTGTCTTCGGAACCGCGAAGCTTCTCCCGTGCGTCCGATTCGAGGGACATCACCCGCTTGGTGACGCGCAGAAGCTCCTGGCACGACTCCGATTCCGTCTTCCCCAGGGTCTTCTGATTGGAGAGCTGATAGTAGTCGCCGAGAGCCGCAGACCCCTCGCCGAACCATCCTCTCACCGTCATGCCCAGCTCACTGACCGCACGATGCACTTTCTTCACCTCGCCGACGAGGACCAGTGCCGGAAGATGGAGCAAGACGGATGCCCGCATTCCGGTCCCCACGTTCGTCGGACACGCGGTCAAGTAGCCGCGCTCGGGGCTGGTCGCGAAGGGCAGGTGCTGCTCCAGCTCCCGGTCGAGCTCCACCGCGCCGGCCAGCGCCGCATCCAGATTCAGTCCCGACGCCACCGACTGCAGCCGCAAGTGATCCTCTTCGTTCACCATGATTCCGAGCCGCTCGTCCTCGCGAACCAGAAGTCCGCGGGCGCCGTCCCCCTGCAGGAGATTGGGACTCACCAAATGGCGCTCGACGAGAAGCCCTCGTTCGCGCGGGGTGAGCTCGTTCACATCCCAGGCGTGATGCGCTTTCAAGGCCGCGACGTCCTGCGCCGCCTTCGCCACGCGATCGAATACGCGCGAGCGCTCCACGTCGGACGCGCGCTGCGGAAACGGCAAGTCTTGAAGATTGCGCGCCAGACGAACGCGGCTGGAGAGCACCACTTCGGCTTGCGGACCGGTGCCGTCGAGCCACGCCGTCATGCGCTCGGCGAGCGCGCGGAGCGAATCGTGCGCGGCGTTCTCGCGCATCACGTGGTCTCGCTTCCCGGCAGCCGGCCGCGGTGGCGTACGGCGCCGTGGATCTTCTGCAGCCACCCGTCCAGTGCGCCGGCGAACGTTTCGTAGCAGTGGGCGCATCCGAAGCGCGAG
The DNA here is from genome assembly GCA_963725045.1 of uncultured Gemmatimonadales bacterium. Taxonomy (GTDB): domain Bacteria; phylum ARS69; class ARS69; order ARS69; family ARS69; genus CAVRWY01. The sequence goes on along the minus strand of CAVRWY010000014.1, from coordinate 98,092 downwards.
AGGCGCTGCAGCTCGCCCGAGGTCAATCCGCAGCGCGAGCAGCGTTCGTGCTCCGGCACCGCGCGCAGCGTGGGCGTCAGCGCAGAGGTCACCACGATCGACTCCACGCCGGCCCCAGGATCGGGAAAGAGCGAAGGTTCCTCCGCTGGCTCCTCGATCTCGAACCCCAGATCCTTCGCGCAATCGAAACAGATCATCAGTTTTTTCGACGCGCCCTCGCGATATTCCGTGTAGCGCACCTGCGCCGGATTCTGTCCGCATTTCTCGCAGGTCATCGCCGCGCCTCCTCCAATCGACGCCCCGCCTCCGCGGCCCACACCACCGAGTCCACCGCGCGCAGCTTCCCTTCGTCGAGCGCGAGCACGCGATCCGCGCGGCCGGCGAGGCGGGCATCGTGCGTGGCGATCACGAAGGAAACTCCGCGCTCGTCGCGCAACCGGGTCAGCAACAAATGCAAATCTGCCGCGGTGTGCGCATCCAGATTCCCCGACGGCTCGTCGGCCAGAATCGCCGCGGGCTCGTTGGCCAGCGCGCGCGCCACCGCCACGCGCTGCTGCTCCCCGCCCGAGAGCTCCGACGGGGCGTGCGTGGTTCTCTCCGAAAGACCGACCCAGGCGAGAAGCTCCTCGGCGCGCGTGCGCGCCGCGGCTTCGCTGCGCCCCGCGATCAACGCGGGAAGCATCACATTCTCCAGCGCCGTGAAGTCCGGCAGCAGGTGGTGGAACTGGAATACGAACCCGATCCGCCGATTGCGCATGCGCGCGATCTCGGCATTGTTGAGCGTGGACAGCTCCACTCCGTCGACGGCGATGCTTCCGGAATCGGGCCGGTCCAGTCCGCCCAGACAATGGAGCAGCGTGGATTTTCCCGACCCCGAAGGGCCGACGACCGCGACGATCTCCCCCGCGTCGATCGACAAGGATGCTCCTCGCAGCACCTCGAGCCTCCCCTTCCCGGAGGGAAATCCCTTGGCGATGTCGGTCCCCACGACCCGCGCCACGCGCGCCTCATTCATACCGGATCGCTTCGACGGGGAGAAGCCGCGAGGCCTGCCAGGACGGATAGAGCGCCGAAGCCAAGGCGATGCCGAACGCGAGCCCCGCGACGAGCAGGACGTCCTGCCAGGCGAGCGCCACCGGGAGCGTCTCGATGAAATAGACCTCCCCAGGCAGGTCCAGTCCCCAGCGATCGAGCGCGAGACAGGCCAGTACCCCGACCACGCAGCCGAGCAGAGTCCCGAACCCCCCGATCGCGAGCCCCTCCAGGAGGAACACTCGGCCGATGCTGCGCGGCGTCGCTCCCAACGAGAGCAGCACGCCGACCTCGCGGGTCTTCTCCAGTACGATCATGATCAGCGTGGAGGCGATCAAGAACGCCGCGACCACCAGGATGAGCCCGAACACGAGATAGCCGATCCTTTTTTCGATGCGCATCCATTGGAAGAGCTGGCGATTCTGCCGGATCCAATCGTTGGCGAAGAGCTTGGGCTCTTCGATCGACGCGACGATGCTGGTGCCGATCTCGGGAGCGCGATCCATGTCGTGAACCTTCACCAGAACTCCGGTGACGCGCCCGCCGGTGCCGAGGACTTCCGACGCTCCGGCCATCGACGTGAGCGCGAGGCTGGAGTCGTACTCGTACATCCCCGATTCGAAGAGACCCACCACTTTCATGGGCACCATCCGCGGCACGCCGTGCGTGCGCATTTCCGGGACGGTCGCGGCGACGACGTCGCCGATCGTCGCGCTGAGCGAGGCGGCGAGCTGCAGACCGAGCGCGACGGCCGGCATCGTGCTGCCGTCCTCGGCGGTCACACTTTCCAGGGAGGCGTCGTCGGGAATGATGCGCCCGGAGATCTCGGTGACCCGCAGCTCCTGCTCGCGGTCGACGCCGCGCAGCACCGCGCCCTCCGAGCTCGATTCCGAAGAGAGCAGCACCTTCCCCACCACGAACGGCGCCGTGGCCACCACGCCGGGGACTTTCTCGGCGAGTCGTTGGACCGCTGCCGGATCGGAGAGCCCCTTCTCGTTCACGTCGAGCAGCACGACGTGCGCATTCGTTCCCACGATGCGCCCGCGCACTTCGCGCGCGAATCCGTCCATCACTCCGAACACGACGATCGCCGCGGCGACGCCGACCGTGACCCCGCCGACGGCGAGGCCGGTGATCAGCGCGCGGAAGCGCGATCGCCCTTTCGCGCGCAAGAATCGGCTGGCCACGAACCACTCCACGTTCACGGGGTCGCGTCTCCATCCGCGAGCGGACCGCTCTCTCCGGAGTCATCCTCTCCGGTGCGCTCCGGCCGCATCTGCGGGAAGAGAATCACCTCACGAATCTGATCGGCGCCGGTGAGCACCATCGCGAGCCGATCGATGCCGATGCCGATGCCCGACGCCGGCGGCATTCCATGCTCGAGCGCGCGCAGGAACGACTCGTCGAGCACCATGGTGTCCTCGTCGCGCGCGGCCAGCGCGAGCTGCTCCTCGAAGCGGCGGCGCTGCTCGTAAGGATCGTTGAGCTCGGAGAAGCCGTTGCCGATCTCCATGCCGGCGATCACCGGCTCGAATCGCTCCACCAGGTGCGGCGCATCCGCCTTCTCCTTCGCGAGCGGCGACATCGACTTGGCATGGTCGATCACGAACGTGGGCTGCACGAGCCGCGGCTGCACGAGGCGCGAGAACAGCTCGTCGACGCGCTTCGCGGGGCTCGGATCTCCCTCGAGCTCCACGCCGTGCGCCTTGCACGCGTCGCGCACCAGCCCCTCGTCCAGCCGCGAGAGATCGCGCCCGGTCGCCTCCGCCAGAGCTTCGAAGTACGGGAGCCTCTTCCACGGGGGCGTGAGATCGATGGTGTGTCCGCGCCACGTGGTCGTGAGCGTACCGTTCGCCGCCTCGGCCGCCGCGGCCACCAGAGTCTCGGTGAGCTCCATGCCGTCGCGGTAGGTTCCGTACGCCTGGTACGCCTCCATCTGCGTGAACTCGGGCTGGTGCGTGCGATCCATCCCTTCGTTTCGAAAATCCTTGGCGAACTCGTACACGCGCTCGAGGCCGCCCACCAGGCAGCGCTTCAAGTACAGCTCGTTGGCGATGCGCAGGTACAACGTGATTCCGAGCGCGTTGTGCGTGGTCCGGAAGGGCCGCGCACTGGCTCCCCCGTAGATCGGCTGGAGAACCGGAGTCTCCACCTCCAGGAAGTCGCGCCCATCCAACGTGCCGCGCATCGCGGAGATCATGCGGGCGCGCGCCTGGAAAATGCGGCGCGCGTCCTCGTTCACCACGAGATCGAGGTAGCGCTGCCGGAAGCGAATCTCCTTGTCGGCGAGACCGTGCCACTTCTCCGGAAGCGGGCGCATGGCCTTGCCGAGAAACGTCCAGGAGCGCACGGCGATCGTGATCTCTCCGGTCTTGGTGCGGAACGCCGGGCCCTCGGCACCTAGAAAATCCCCCAAGTCGACGAGGTCGAGCTGCTCGTAGGATCCCGGACCCAGCGCGTCCTGCTTCAAGTAAAACTGGAGCTGACCCGCCCGATCTTGAAGATGAACAAAGGTTGCGCGCCCCATCTTTCGGCGCGAGACCACCCTCCCCGCCACCCGGCAGACGACGCCTTCCCCGTCCTCGCGAAACGTGCCCAGCGCCTGGGCAGTGGTGTGCGACACCGGAAACCCGGACGGGTAGACCGCGACACCTTCTTCTTCCAGCCGCCGTCGCTTCTCCAGGCGCGCCCGGATCTGGTCGTTCTCGTCCGCCGCCACCACGGGGGCCGGAGACTCGCTCACTTCTTCGCTCCTGCTCCGGCGCCGCTCTTGCCCATGCCGCGAAGGAGCGCCGCCTCGATGAAGGGATCGAGATCCCCGTCGATGACGCGCTGCACGTCTCCGACTTCGAAATTCATCCGATGATCCTTCACCATCGTGTAGGGCTGGAAGACGTACGAGCGAATCTGATTTCCCCAGGCGTTGTCACCCTTCTCGTCCTCGATCTTCTGCCGCTCCTTGCGCTTCTCTTCCTGCGCGAGCGCGTACAAGCGCGACTTCAAGAGCGACATCGCGGTGTCGCGATTGCGATGCTGCGAGCGCTCCGATTGGCACTGCACCACCGTTCCGGTGGGAATGTGCGTGAGACGCACCGCCGAGCTCGTCTTATTCACATGTTGTCCGCCGGCGCCGGACGCGCGGAACGTGTCCCACTTGAGGTCGGCTTCGTCGATGTCCAGCTCCACTTCCTGATCCGCCTCGGGAAACACGAACACCGACGCGAACGACGTGTGCCGCCGCTTCTGTGCGTCGAACGGCGAGATGCGCACGAGGCGGTGCACGCCGCGCTCCACTTTCATGTACCCGTAGGCGTAGTCGCCGCGAATGATCGCCGATGCGCTCTTGAGGCCGGCTTCTTCCCCGGGCGACTGATCCACGATCTCCGCCGTGAATCCGCGGCGCTCCGCCCAGCGCAGGTACATGCGAAAGAGCATCTCCGCCCAATCCTGGCTGTCCACGCCGCCAGCTCCCGGGTGAATCGTCAAGATGGCGTGGCGGCGGTCGTCCTCGTCCTGGAAGAGACTCCGCAGCTCGAGCTCTTTCACGCTCGCTTCCAGGGAGCCCAGCTCGTCCATCACCTCGCGCGCCGCGTTCGCGTCGTCTTCGTCGTTCGCCAGCTCCGCCAGCACGGCGAGGTCGTCGTGCCGCGAACGCACGTCGGTATACGCCTCGACCCAGGACTTTTCCGTCTTCAGCTCGCGAAGCACCGTCTGCGCTTCGCGCGCGCGCTCCCAAAACCCCGGGTCGGCCGCCTTCTTCTCGAGCTCTTCGATGCGGGCACGGCGAGCCTCCGGGTCAAAGGAACCCCCGGAGGTCGTCGATTCTTCGGCCGAGGCCCTCGAGCGGCTTTCGCAGGTCTTCGATCATAAAATCTCCTCGTCACAGGGCGGCTCCCCGATCCGGGCCGCACTTTTCGCGGTCGCGCTTCTGCGCGCGCAGTCTATCCGAGAAGGGTGCGCGTGTCGCGGCCGAGCGCGGTCAGCGCTTCGTCCAAGCGCGCATCGAGCTCCGCGATCGTTCCGTCGTTCTCCACCACGACGTCGGCGCGCGCACGCTTCGCGTCGTCTGTCGCCTGCGCCTTCATCCGGCGCCGTGCTTCCTCGCGCGGGAGCCCTCGGGCCTCCAAGCGCGCGAGCCGCGTCTCCTCCCCCGCCACCACCACGAGAAGCGCATCGAGAGGATACGGGTGCGTCGTCTCGACGAGGAGGGCCGCGTCGACGACGACGATGCCGGCGAAGCCGCTCTCGCGAAGCGTGTCGATCTCGCGCTCGATGCGGGCCCGCACCTCGGGATGGACCATTTCCTCGAGCGCGCGGCGCGCCGCGGGATCGGCGAACACGAGCGCGCCCAAGCGCGTGCGGCTCACGCTGCCGTCGCTCTCCAGAACGCCGCCACCGAAGCGCTCTCCGAGACTCCGGGCCATCGGCCCCGGGCCATAGAGCGTGTGCACGATCGCGTCCGCGTCGAGCACCCGAGCGCCGCGCTGCGCGAGCCGGGCCGCAACCGTCGACTTGCCGCTGCCCACCCCGCCGGTAACCCCGAGCACCATCATGCCGGGCGCGCTGCGCTCCCGCCGCCGCGACGCCGCTTCGCTCAATGCGCGTCGCTCCAGTTCTTGCCCGAGCCCGACTCCACTTTCAGCGGCACGGCGAGCGCCATGGCACCCTCCATCGCTGCCACCACCAGCGCAATTAATTCGTCGCGCTCCTTCTCCGGAACGTCGAACACGAGCTCGTCGTGCACGGTCAGGATCATGCGTGCCTCCATCTTCCTCGCGGCGATCGCTTCGTGCGCGCGGATCATCGCAATCTTGAGAATGTCGGCCGCAGTCCCCTGGATCGGCGTGTTCACGGCGATGCGCTCGCCGAACGCACGCGTTCGGGGATCGGGGCTCGCCGCTTCGGGAATCGGACGTCGCCGGCCGGCCAGCGTGGTCACCACGAGCTCCCGGCGCGCTTCCTCCTGGGTCCGGTCGATGAAACGACGCACTCCCGGGTAGCGCGCGAAATACGCCTCGATCCAACGTCCCGCTTCCTTGGTGGTGATGCCCAAGGAGCGCCCCAGGTTCACGGGGCCCATTCCGTAGATCACCGCGAAGTTGATCGTCTTGGCCTGCGCGCGCTGCTCCGTCGTCACCTTCTCCACATCGACGTCGAACACCAAGGACGCGGTGACCCGGTGCACGTCGACGTTCTCGCGAAACGCGTCGAGCAGCGGCTCGTCCTGCGCCATGTGCGCGAGAATGCGCAGCTCGATCTGCGAGTAGTCGCAGGACACCAGCAGCGCGCGATCGTCGCGGGCCACGAACGCACGGCGAATCTCGCGCCCCTCCCAGGTCCGGATGGGCACGTTCTGCAAGTTCGGATCCGACGACGAGAGCCGCCCCGTCGCCGCCACGGCCTGGTTGTAGCTGGTGTGCAATCGTCCGGTGCGCGGATTCACGAGGCGCGGCAGCGCGTCGACGTACGTGGACTTGAGCTTGGAGACTTCCCGGTGGCGCAGGAGAATCTTCGGCAGCGGATGATCTTCCGCGAGCTCCTCCAGCGTCTCCGCGTCGGTGGAGACTCCGGTCTTCGTGCGGCGCTTGGGCGAGAGCCCCAGCTTTCCGAAGAGCACCTCGCCGACCTGCTTGGGGCTGCCGAGATGGAATTCCCCGCCGGCGGCGGCCCAAGCTTCCTTTTCCAAAGTGGCGAGCTCCTCGGTCATGCGAACCGCGAGCGCGCCCAAGAACTCGACGTCGAGCCGCACGCCGGTCTCCTCCATGTCGGCGAGAACTTCGACCAGCGGCATCTCGATCGTGCGCAAGAGCGGCTCGGAGCCGATTGCGGCGATCTCCGGCTCGAGCATCGCGCGCAGCCGATGGGCAACGTCGGCGACTTCGGCGGCGTAGTTCGCCACGTTTTCCTGCTGCGCGAACGAGATCGAGATCTGCGATTTCCCCGTTCCGGTCAACGAAGCGAGCGACGCCGTGCTGAGCCCGAGACGATCGCGGGCGAGATCCTCGATGCCGTGGCTGCGGCGCGAAGGATCCAAGACGTACGACGCGATCATGGTGTCGAAGTCGATGCCGCGGGCGTGCACGCCGCGGCGCCGGAGCAGGAGGAGATCGCGCTTCACGTCCTGGCCCCACTTGATCAGGCGCTCGTCCTCGAAGAGCGGGCCGAGAATCGCGCGCGCCTCGTCCCAGTCCACGTTCGTGGAGTCGGCGTGTCCGAAGGGAACGTACGCCGCGCTTCCCGGCTCCGCACAGAACGCGATGCCCACGATCTCCGCGGTCATCGCATCCGCCGACGTGGCCTGGGTTGCGAACGCGAAGCGCCCCGCCGCGCGCAGCGACTTCGCCAGCGCGCGCACGCCCTCGATCGACTCCACGCGCCGGTAGCCGGAAACGTCGGAGACGCGGGCGGCGGCCATCTCACGCTTGAGCGAGTGGAACTCGAGCTCGTCGTACAGCGCATTCAGGGCCGCGGCGTCGCTCTCCCTGGCGGCGAGCTCCTCCGGCTCCACGCCCACCTGCCACATCGGTGGAGAGCTGCACGAGCTTCCGCGAGAGCGCGCTCATCTCCCGTCCCGCCAAGAGCGAGTCCTTGAGCTTGCCGGGCTTCATCGAGGGGGCGGCGTCGAAGACGGCGTCGAGCGTGCCGTGCTCTTCGAGCAGCTTGGCCGCGGTCTTCGGCCCCACACCCGGAATGCCGGGCACGTTGTCGGAAGAGTCCCCGGTGAGCGTCAAAAGATCGACGATACGTTCCGGGGGGACGCCGTACACCTTCGCCACTTCGTCGTGGCTGAGCACGCGCGGGACGTCGTTGACCTTTCCCATGGTGACCAGCGCAACGTTCCCGCCCACGATCTGCGCCAGATCTTTGTCGTTGGAAACGACCTGCGCGGCGAGTCCGTGCGCGGCGGCGCGCAGCGCCAGCGTGGCCATGACGTCGTCGGCCTCGTACCCCAAGACGAAGAGATGAGGGATGCCCGAGGCGTCGAGCCACCGGTCGATCCAGGGAAGCTGTGCGCGCAGGTCGACGGGCATACGCTCGCGCGTCGCCTTGTACTCGCCGTAGAGCTGGTGGCGGAACGTGGGACCGGGAGGATCGAACACGACGACGACGTGATCGGGCGCCAGAGATTCCAAGATCTTCCGCAGGCTCAAGATGAAGCCGAACACCGCGCTGGTGGTCTCGCCGCGGCGCGTGGTGAGCGGGCGGCTCGCGAACGCGAAGTGCGACCGATAGGCGAGCGCCGTTCCGTCCACGACGACGAACGTCTTCGCCGCGCTGCGCGCGCTCATGGACCGGGCTTCGCGCCGATCGACGCGGGCCGCCGCGCCTGGAGCTTTTTCTCGAGCTCCTCGAGGTTGGGGATCAAGACCTCGCGCGCCTTGCTGCCGGTGAACGCTCCCACGATTCCCGCCTCTTCCATCATGTCGACGAGTCGCGCCGCGCGCGCGTAACCCACCTTGAGCCGGCGCTGCAGCAGCGACACCGAGCCTTGCTGGTGCCCCACGATGATGCGCGCCGATTCCTCGAACAGCTCGTCGTCGCGGTCGCGCGGATAGAGGTCCAGCTCGCTTCCCGGTCCGGAGCCCTCGCCGGCGACCAATTCCGCTTGCGGGTGGCGGGTCTTGAGCCATTCCACGATGTCGGTGGTCTCCTCGGTCGAGACGTAGGATCCGTGAATGCGCACCGGAGCCGACATTCCCACCCCGAGATAAAGCATGTCCCCGCGCCCGAGAAGCCGCTCCGCGCCGATCGAATCCAGGATGGTGCGCGAATCGGTGCGTGTGGGAACTTGGAACGCGATGCGAGAGGGAAAGTTCGCCTTGATGACGCCGGTGATCACGTCCACCGACGGGCGCTGCGTGGCCACCACCAGATGGATGCCCACCGCGCGGGCCATCTGGGCCAGACGCGCGATCGACTCCTCGATCTCGCTGCGGAACGTGGACAGCATGAGATCGGCGAGCTCGTCGACGATCACCACCAGATACGGGAGCGGCGGCGCCCCCTCTTCCTCTTGCCGCTTGTTGTAGTCCACGATGCTGCGCACCCCGGAGTGCGCCAGCTGGCGATAGCGCGTCTCCATCTCGTTGACGGCCCACTTCAAGATCCTCGACACTTCCTTGGGCTGGGTCATGACCGGCGGGACCACGTGCGGCATGCCCACGTAGCTCATGAGCTCCAGCATCTTGGGATCGATCATGATGAAGCGGACCCGCTCCGGACCGGCGCGATACACGATCGAGGTGATGATCGTGTTGATGCAGACCGACTTGCCCGCGCCCGTGGCGCCCGCGACCAAGAGATGCGGCATGCGATCGAGCGCGACGCAGTAGGGATCGCCGGAGATGTTTCGTCCGAGCGCGATCGTGAGCGGCGACGTGTCGTTGAGGAACGCCGGCGACTTCAAGAGCGGACCCAGGCGAACGGTGGACCGGCGTGGATTCGGAACCTCGATCCCCACCGCCGCTTTGCCGGGGATCGGCGCGACGATGCGGATCGTCCGCGCCTTGAGCGCGAGTGCCAAGTCGTCGGAGAGGTTCGCGATCGGCGCGACCTTCTGCCCCGCCGCCGGCTCGATCTCGAAGCGCGTGATGAGCGGACCCGGCTGAACCTGCGTCACCTTCCCCTTCACGCCGAAATCACGCAGCGCCTTCTCTAGAGTCTTGGCGCCGGCGAGGAGCTCTTCGTGCGCCGCGGCGCTGCTCTCTTCGTCATCGCGCTCCAGGAAGTCCTCCGGAGGGGCTTCGTAGGGAACGCTCGGGTCGGTCTGGATCTCTTGGATCAAGTCGAGAGTGGAGGTCGGCTTCTCCTTGGGACGCACGGGCGGCTCCCCACGCGACGGCAGCACGACGACCGGCACCGATGCGGGGATCTTCGCGTTCTTCCCGGACGTCGCGGCGCTTTCGTCGTCGTCGTCCTCGATCTCACCGCCGGCGTCATCTTCCTCTTCCTCGTCCTCGTATTCCGCGTCGTCGTCGTCCTCCGCGTCCTCCTCGAGCTCTTCGTCCTCGACGCCTTCATCTTCTTCGTCGTCTTCATCGCGCACCACAGCGGTCGTCTTCCGCGCGCGCTTGGCGCTCGGCTTCCCATGATCCAAGTCTTCGGTGAATGCACGGGACGCCTGCGCGACGCCGGAGCCGGTCGCGAGCGCCGCGTTCCAGAGCGCCTCCCGCATCCAGCGCGCCACGTGCGCTTCGGAGGACACCGCCGCGAGTAGGACGCTCGCCGCCGCGCCGAGCAGCACCACGACCGCACCGGTTCGCCCGAACAATGCGCGGCAGGCGTCGAGAACGGCCGGCCCCACACTCCCACCCAAGAGGTCAGCGGCGGAAGATCCGACCGGGCTCGCCAGTGCGGAGAACGCCGACGCAAGCACCGCCGCGGCGCCGGCGAGCAGGAACGCGCGCTGCCCGGTGCCGGGAAGCGCACGGCCGGCGATCATGCGCGCACCGAGCGCGCCGCACACGAACGGGAGAAGGAGACCAACCCAGAGTCCGGTCGCACGCAGGATCGGCAAAGCGAGAAACCGTCCGAACCACCCGACGACGCTCTGAAGGCGCGAGGACCCGATCGACGCCGTGGAGTCCGCGAAGAAATGCGAATCGACGTGCGCGCCGATCGAGAGCGCGAGAAGAATCGCGACCGTGACGAGGAGAACGCCGGTCAGAACGCGGCGCGTCCGAAGGGGGCCCTTCTTCTTCGATCGTCCCATCATCCCCACCGTGGCCGCCCGAACACGAGCGCGCCCCGATGACGTTTACGATGGAACGCGCCGGCTCGTCAACGTGCCCGGGGAGAGGCCGGTTCCGGCTCGGCCACGATCCGCCCGTCGCGAAGGATCGGGGCGAACGAGAAGCGATCGAAATCCGCGGCGATTTCCAGGTCTCGGGCGAAGCCCAGTTCTTGAAGCCGTTTTCCGTGGTCGCAGCCTCGCAGCGCCGCGGCCAGGTTGCCCTGATGGGCGCGCGCCACGTCTCGGGCCAAGCGAGCGCCGTCGTCGAGCTGAAGCGTGTGCTCGGACTCGCGAACGATCTCCTCCACGAGGAGCCCGGCACACACGAAGTCCTCGAGCGAGAAAAGGCCTCCCGATCCCGCACAGGCGATCACAACGTGCTCCGACGGCGTGGCGCGCTCCGCCGAGGCCCGCAGCGTGACCAGCGAAGCGGCGATCACGATCCCTCGGGTGCCCGCCGCGGCCAGCGCGGGAGCGCCGTTCGTGGTGAGCAACACGAGCGTCTTTCCGTCGACCACGTTCGGGGTCATCTCCGCGGGCGAGTTCCCCAGGTCGAAGCCGTCGATGCGCACCGACTCCCGCTCCCCGCACAAGAGAGTCGAGTCGCGGTCCAGCGTGGCACCGAGCCGCATCGCCTCTTCGACGGTCGACACCGGAATGATGCCGCGCGCGCCCGCATGGAGAGCGCACGCGATCGTGGTCCCGGCGCGGAGCACGTCGACCACGAGCATGACCCCATCGGGATCGGCGTGCTCGGCGAGCGCATGGCCGGAGGTGACGACGTGCAGGGCGGGAGAAGTATCGCGCTTCACGCGGATGCAGCCCTCTCCGTCTCGGAGGCGGCGGGAACGCCGCCCTCTTCGGCCGCTTGGGCGCGCCGGGAGCGCGCCTCGATGTAGCCGGTATCGAAGTTCCCGGCGATGAACTCCGCGTCGTCCAGGATTTCGAGCAAGAGCGGAATCGTGGTGCGAATTCCTTCCACCGAGAATTCCTCCAGCGCGCGACGCATGCGCGCCAGCGCTTCCTCCCGATCGTCTCCGTGGGCGAGCACCTTGGCCACCAGCGAGTCGTAGTACGGCGGAACCGTGGCGCCGGCGAACATGTGCGTGTCCACGCGGATGCCGGGACCCCCCGGAAGGTGAAGGTTGGCGATGCGCCCCGGAGAGGGCGCGAAGTTGCGCGAGGGATCCTCCGCATTCACGCGGCATTCGATCACGTGCCCTCGCGCCACGATGTCGCTCTGACGGAACGAAAGCGGGCGCCCGGAAGCAACCAGGATCTGCTCCTTCACCAGATCGCGTCCGGTGAGCATCTCCGTCACCGGATGCTCGACCTGGATGCGCGCGTTCATTTCCATGAAGTAGAAGCGCCCCTCTTGATCGAGAAGGAACTCCACGGTGCCCGCACCGCGATAGGAAAACGCGCGCGCCGCCGCCGCACCGGCTTCGCAGATCTTGGCGCGCAGCTCGTCGGAGAGAGCGGGGCTCGGGCTCTCCTCGATGAGCTTCTGGTGCCGGCGCTGGATCGAGCACTCCCGCTCGAACAGGTGCACCAGATTGCCGCGCGAGTCCCCCATCACCTGCACCTCGACGTGACGCGGATTCAGCGCCAGACGCTCCAGGTACATCTCGCCGTTGCCGAACGCGGCCAGAGCTTCCGCCGAAGCCTGCGTGAATGAGCCCTCCATCTCTTCCTCGGAGAACACACGGCGCATTCCGCGCCCGCCTCCTCCGGCCGTCGCCTTGAGGAGCACCGGGTAGCCGACCTTCTGCGCAAGCGCGCGCGCCTCCTCCGTGCCGGCGAGAGGGGCTTCGCTCCCGGGGAGAAGCGGGATTCCCGCGGCTTTCATGGAGCGGCGGGCTTGGACCTTGTCTCCCACCGCCCGGATCGTGTCCGGGGTGGGGCCGATGAACGTGAGATCACAGGACTCGCAGATCTCGGCGAACTTGGCGCTCTCCGAAAGGAACCCGTAGCCCGGGTGGATCGCGTCGCAGTTGGTGATCTCCGCCGCGGAGATGATGCGCGGGATGTTGAGGTAGCTCTCCGAGGAAGGCCCGGGACCGATGCGCACGTCTTCGTCGGCCAGATGGACGTGGAGCGCGTCGTCGTCCGCTTCGGAATGCACCGCGACCGTGGGGATCCCCAGCTCTTTGCAGGCGCGAATGATGCGGACGGCGATCTCGCCTCGGTTCGCGACCAAGATCTTCTGAATCATGAGTTCCTTGGACGGAGTTCCCGGAAGAAGAGGCCCGCGCGTCAGCGGGAGATCCTCTCCTCGACGTCGTTGTCGTTGCGCTCGAACATGTCCCACGATGTGTTCGACGTGGCTTCGATTCCCTTCACCCGGAGATTGAACTCGTCCGGGCTGGTCGTGTTCGCGAGCGCGTCTTGTACGTAATGAGCCCGTCCCGGTACAGCTTCATGAGGGATTGATCGAAGGTCTGCATTCCGTACTGATGATGACCTTCCTGAATCGCTTGACGGATCATCACGGTCTTACCCGGGTCGATAATATACTCCTGGATCGTGGTCGTGCAAAGCATCACTTCCACGGCGGGAACTCGTCCCTGACCGTCCGCGCGCGGGACCAGACGCTGGCAGATGATCGCCCGCAGGCACGAGGCCAAGAGCCAGCGCACTTCCTGGTGCTGATGCGTCGGGAAGAAGGAGATGATGCGGTTCACGGTCTGGGCCGCGTCGATCGTGTGCAGCGTGGACAGCAGCAAGTGGCCGGTGTTCGCCGCGGTCACGGCGATCTCCATCGTCTCCAGATCGCGGATCTCGCCCACCATGATCACGTCCGGGTCCTGGCGCAGAACGTGGCGCAGCGCGCTGGCGAACGTGTCGGTGTCGGTGCCCACCTCGCGCTGGGCGACGAGCCCGTTGCGGCGCGCGTGGAGGAACTCGATCGGATCCTCGATGGTCACGATTTTCGCGCGGCGTTCCTGATTGATCACCTGCAGCATGCCGGCGAGCGTCGTGGATTTTCCGGATCCGGTGATCCCGGTCACCAGCACGAGCCCGCGGGGCTTCAGCGCGATTTCCTGAATCACGGCCGGCAGCATCAAGGAATCGAGCGAAGGAATCTCCATCGGGACCAGACGAAACACCATGGCGATCGTCCCGCGCTGCATGCACAGGTTCGCGCGGAAGCGCCCGAGCCCCGGGACGCCGAATCCGAAGTCGATCTCCTTGCGCTCTTCGAACGTCTTGAGCTGCTTCGGAGTCAGAATCTGCTGCGTGAGCGAGACCATCTCCTGGGGCGTGACGACTTCCTGCTCCATTTCCTCGAGCGAGCCGTTCACGCGCACCGCGGGAGGGACGCCCACGAACACGTGGAGGTCGGAGCCGCCGCGGCGAATCATTTCTTCGAGGGAGGCGCGGAGCTTCACGCGAGGACCTCGCGTGCGATGCGAACGTCGAAGCCGATTACGCGGGAGTGATGTGGAAGAGCTCCTGGCCGTACTCCACGGCCTGGCCTGCTTGCGCACAGGTTTTGATGACCGTGCCGGCCAGCTCGGACTGAACCTCGTTCATGAGCTTCATGGCTTCGACGATGCAAACCACCTGCCCCACTTTCACCGAGTCGCCCACGTTCACGTAAGGCCGTGCCCCGGGCGCGGGCGCCGGATAGAACGTCCCCACCATCGGAGCCACGATCACGGCGTACGACGGCTTCAGAGCGGGAGCGTCGACAAGCACCGGCGGTGAAGCCGAAACGGGCGGGGGCGGCGGCGCCGCGACCGGAGCGTGTGCCGGGAGGCTGGCCTCGCGCGCAGCGAAGGTGGCGGCCTTTTCCTCCGCCCGCTTCTTCGTGATCCGGATCCGCCCGAAGGGCCGGTCGATCTCCAGCTCTTCGATGCCGCTTTCTTCGACCATCCGGATCAGGCGCTTGAGTTGGGCTTCGTCCATGCCGCCTCCCCTTTCGAAAACCCAGGCCGAATGATCGGCGATCTTCGGCATTCCTGGAAGGAAACGACCTCGCACCCCGCGATGCCCGGGGCCGCGCCGTGGCGCGCGATCCGCCGCTCCTTCATGCTTTTCTCGATCTCTCCGGCGGAAATGTCGATCCTTCCAGCAGATCGACGAGTGCCTCGAACGCCAAGACCATCCCTGCGGCCCCGAGACCCGAGACCACGGCGGTCACCACGTCCGAGATCGTGGAGCGCCGGCGAAACTCTTCCCGCGCGAAAATGTTGCTGAGGTGAACCTCGATCGCGGGAACGTGAAGTGCCAAGAGAGCATCGCGGATCGCCACGGAAGTGTGCGTGAACGCGCCCGGATTGATCACCACGCCTTCCGTCTTCCCCATGGCGTGCCCGATGGCATCCACCAAGTCCCCTTCGTGGTTCGAGCTCACGAACGTCAGCTCGACCTCCCGTGCCCGTGCGCTGGATTCCAACGCCGCTCGAATCTCGTCGAGAGTCACGCGCCCGTAGATCTCCGGCTCGCGCTTCCCCAGAAGTTCCAGGTTCGCGCCGAGCACCACGAGCACACGGCGCCTCACGCGGTGTCGTTTCCCGCCAAGCGCGCCTCCAACGCTCCGATGCGCGCGAGAAGATCCTGTCGCTCCGGATGGCGGCGAACGACTTCCCGGTAGATTTCGATCGCCTTCTCGTCGAATCCCTGCTTCTCGAAGATCTCTCCGAGCGTGGCGGAGAGCAGCTCCATCGGCGGAATCGAGCGGAGCTCTTCGGGAGTGAGCGCCGCTTCGGGCTCCGCCAGGCGCTCGGCCGCGAGCGGATCTTCGAGAGCCGGCGAAGTCGGCAGCGGAGGAGGAGTCAGTGACGGCGGAAGGCTCGGCGGCACGTCGGAGAACCCGGGCGGCGTATTCGACGGCGCATCCGCGAACGCCGGCGGACTCGAAAGTGCCGGGGGCGTGCTCGCCGGCTCGAGAACGAGGTCCAGCGGCGAAGGGCCGGCGCCCGCGAAATTCGCAGGAACGAAGTCGGCCGTCATTGCTTCGGAGGCGGCCGAGGTCAGCGACGGCGGCTCGGGCGAATGCTCGATGTGCGTCGGTGCCGACTCCACCGGCTCGACCGGCGCACGCGGCGCCTCGTCCCAGTCCTGGGTTCGCGCCGGAATCGAGGGCTTCTCCTCTTCCATCTCGAGAAAAGGATTCGCGGGATCGAGGGAACGCGCCGCCGCCAGCGCGCGACGGCTCTCGTCGATTCGTCCGGCTTCGGCGTAGCACCATCCGAGGAGAACGCGCGGAGCGATGGCGCCGGGGGTGATGCCGACGAGCGGCTCCAGCAGGCTCGTGGCGAGGTCGCTGCGACCGGCGAGCCAATGCGCTTCGGCGACGCGCATGACATTGCGAGGGGATGCGTCGACCGCGAGCGTTCCGCGCAAATCCGCGAGACGCTCCCCGAGTCCGGGAATCACTCGAGAGACAGGTCGCAACGCGTTCCCTCCCGGCGAAGGAATGTGACGGCGCGGTGCACCGCTTCCTCGGAGACGTCGTCGGCGACGCTAACGTGCCCAACACCCTCTGTCAACACGGCCCGAATCCGCCCGTCCTTGCGCTTTTTGTCGGCCCGCATCCGCGCCGTGATCGCGTGCGGATCCAACGTCGCGGCTCCGCGTCGGGAGCCCGGCGCGCTCGAGAAGGCGCACCAGACGATCCAGGTTCTCGGGACTGCAGCGGCCGAGCTCCACGGAGAGATGCGTCGCCGAAACCATCCCCAGCGCGACCGCCTCTCCGTGCAGGAGAGCGCCCCGCGCTTCGGTCTCCAGCGCATGTCCCCAGGTATGCCCGAAATTCAAGAGTGCACGCTCGCCCGATTCTCGTTCGTCGCGCGCGACGATGCGCGCCTTCAGCTCAATGCACCGCGCCACCAGCGAAACGAGCGACGGCGAAAACCGAAAGTTCTCGTCGAGCTCTTCGAAGCGTGCGAACAGCTCCGGATCGGCGATCCACGCGATCTTCACCATTTCCGCGAAGCCGGCGCGAAACTCGCGCTCCGGGAGAGTCTCCAGAAATGCGAGATCGGCCACGACGAGTCGCGGCTGGCGGAACGCCCCGACGAGGTTCTTTCCTTCGGGGAGATCGACCGCGGTCTTTCCCCCGATCGCCGCGTCGACCATTCCGAGGAGCGTGGTGGGAACGGCGACGAAGGACACCCCGCGCAGATACACCGCGGCGACGAAGCCGGCGGCGTCGGTGGCGGCACCTCCTCCCACTCCCGCGATCACGTCGTCGCGTTCGACGCCAAGCTGCGCGAGCCGGCGGCAGGTTGCTTCCACGACCGCCATCGTCTTCGCCGATTCGCCGCGCGGCAATGTCTCGCGCTGCACGCGAACTCCCGCGTCGGCCCACGCTCGCGCGAGCGCTTCGCCATGGAGCGCGTCCACGTGAAGGTCGGCGAGCGCGACCACCGGCCGCCCCCGCGCCAGCTTCGCGACCAACGCCCCCGCCGATTGCGAGGCGCCTCGGCCGACGTGAACGTCGTGCGAGTGCTCCCCGAGCTCGAGGCGAATGCGCGCGGTTCCGCTCATGGAAGTCGAGACTCCCTCACGGGAGAGTGCGCGTCAATTCCGGGATCAGCGAGAGGTGGAGACGGGGGTCGGCGTCGTGGGTGAGAGCGGCAACGGCTCTTGCACGAGAGGCCCTTGCCATGACGAGGGCTGCGGGCTCGCGAGCAGAGGCGATTCCAGCGACTCGCTGATCTCCACGGTCGTGTAACGCTCCATTCGTCCGCGGAGAAATTGAAGATCCAGACGATCTCCGGGAGCGCTGCCGGCCACGAGTGCACGCAGCTCTCGGGGGCTCGAGATCGTGGAACGACCGAATCCGGTCACGAGATCTCCGGGCCTGAATCCCCGCGCGCTCCGCGGGACTCCCCGGATGCACGAGAAGAATGCGCGCTCCGGCGGCGTTGTCGCGGACGAGCGAGATGGAGACGCCGAGGTAGCCGCGCCGCACGCGACCGTACTCGAGAAGATCGCGCCATCCGCGATTCGCTTCCGACGCAGGCAGCGCGAACCCGACCGTACCGGCGAGAGGTCCGGGACCGTCGCCCGGCGAAAGCGCCCCTTCTGCGTTCGCGAGTCCCGAGCGGTTCGGATGCGAGATCGCCGTGATCATTCCCAGGAATCGTCCACGCGCGTCGAGCACCGCTCCGCCGGAATCTCCCGGGAAGAAAGCGGCGTTCACTCGCACGAGACGCACGGGAATTCCGAAGTGCATGATCTCCACCGGATCCCCGACCGTGCCCATGACCGCGGAGAACGATCGGCCGTAGGCGTTCCCGAGAACCAGACACTCCGCTCCCGGAGCCACGTCCAGAGCGAGCTCCAGCTCGCTCAGAGCCATCCGTGCGCGGGAGATCCTCGAGCGTTTCCAGGAGAGCGATGTCCAAGCGACGGATCGACTCCGACGATGCGCGCCATCGCCTGTTGTCCGCCCTCCATGAAGATCTCGACTTCGTGGGCCGAGCGAACGACCGAAGCCGTCGTCAGCAGGAGCCGTCGATTGCCCAGGTACACGGCGCATCCGACGCGGCGCTTGCGATACAGCGCGCTGGGATCGCGGGCGACGCGATCGATGGGGACGCGGCACGGACCGCCGTCGGAAACCACCAGAAAGACGCGATTCTTCCATCCCTCGGCGACGCGAGCGACATCCGCTTCGTAGGTGAACACGGCGCCCGATGCCTCCTGCGCACGCGCTTCGGCGGCGAGGAGCGTTCTGCAGGCGACGGCGACGAGCGGCGTCCATCGAAGGAAAGTCAGCATCGTGGGATCCTCGCGGCGAGCTCTCATCTCAGAACGAGATGACCGCGGCCTCCTCCTGCGAGGCGGCCGGGGACGGGCCCGAAGGAGACGTGGACTCGCCCATGAGATAGACGGACGGATCATCGACACGGCGCATCGGATAGCTGTAGTTCGAGCGGCGATAGCGCTCCGCCCCACCCGGGAGGCGCAGCTCCTTCGCGCTGTTCAAGTACTCGCGAACGGCTTCCGGCATTTCGGCGACGAACTCGTCTTCCTCGGACGCCGCCGGCGCGCGCGGGCGCTGCCGAAGAGGAGCCCGAAGCGACTTCCGTCCTCGCTGCCGAGGACGAACGGGCGATGGAAGACTTCGGTGCAGGGTCGCTGGAAACGAGAGCGAGGACGAGCACCGACGCGGCGAGCCCGGCCAGCGTCCATCCCGCGGTGCGACTCATTCCGAGCGCGAGGGATTCCAGCTGCGCGTGCACCCATCCCGGGCCGACCCAAGCCTTGCGGGCGGGTGCGGCCGCCGTCTCGGCGGCGATGCGGCTCCACACTTTCTCGTCGAATCCGTCGCGCGCGTCGACTTCCGGGAGCTCCGCGAGCATCCCGATCGCCAGGCGCAGCTCTTCGTGGAACACGCGGCACGGCGGACACGAGTCCAGGTGCGCGAAGAAGGATTCGGCGCGCGCTCCGTCGAGCGCTCCGTCGATCGCTTCGGACGACAACTCCCTCATACGTTCACAATTCACGAGCGAGATCCTCCCTGCCCCGACCGCGGCGAGTTCCCCTCGCGGGGCTCTCCACGGGTGGCCTTCCAGAACACGATGGGGTCGTTCGCGCGTCGCTCGGCGAGCATGGGCTCGATGCGTCGCTTGAACTCCAGTCGAGCACGGTTGATTCGCGACTTCACGGTTCCCAGCGGCAGCTTGAGCATGGAGGCGATCTCTTCGTACGAGAATCCCTCCATGTCGCGCATGACCAGCATCGTTCGAAAATGCTCCGGCAAGGCATCGATCGCGGCACGCACCTTTCGCTGCCGGTCGTTCAGGTCGGCGACGCGATCCGGCGGGAGGAAATCCTCGCGCGTCCCGAAGTGGTAGTCGTCCTGCCCGAGCTCCCGCGGCGTGTCTTCGATCGACACGTTGCGCCGGCGCGCCCGATTGCGCAGCTCGTTCTTCCCCAGGTTCGACGCGATCGTGTAAAGCCAGGTCGTGAAGCGGGCGGTCACCCGGTACGTTCCGGCGTGGCGATACACCCGAAGGAAAACTTCCTGAGCCAGGTCCTCCGCTCGGTCCCGGTCCCCGATGAGACGGTTCAGGAAGTTCACGATCGGGCCGCGGTGCCGAACCATGAGCTCGCCGAAGGCCGCCTGGCTCCCTTCCTTGAGCTCCAGCATCAGGTCTTCGTCGGCCCGTCGTTCGGTCACTGGAGCCTTCTCCTCGATCCGCCGTGCAATCACGCGTAAACCGAGCATCGGTCACCTCCGATGCACGAAACCCCCACGGTTCCCGGCGGTTCCCGCATTTGCGCCCCCCAACCGAGGGGCCTAGTCGATTGTAGACGATTCCGCTGCGCTTCCCGTCGAGCTTGGCTCGCGGGCCCGGCGCCGTGGGGTCCGCCTGGTGTGCCCGCGACCACGCCGCCCTGGCTCCCTCGACATCTCCCAACGCATGCAAGATGTCGCCCAGATGGTCCAGAACCACGGCATCGACCGGCTCCTTGGACACGGCTTTTTCCAGACCAAGGCTTGGCCTCGGCCGGTCGCCCGGCCTGGAACAGAGCCCAACCCATGCTGTCCAGGATCGCGCCGTCCTCGGGCTCGATCGCCACGGCCTTCTCCAGAAGGGCGATCGCTTCCTCGAGGTGGATTCCCTTCTCGGCGAACATGTATCCGAGGTAGTTCATCGCCTGGGCGTTGTCGGGCTGAATCTCCAGTACGCGGCGAAACGACGCCGCGGCGTCGTCGAGTGCGCCCCATTCGATCGAGCGCGACCCCGCGCGCGAACGAGGCCTCGGCATAGTTCGGATTCATGGCCAGCGCGCGATCGAAGGCCGGCACCGCTTCGTCGAAGCGCTTCAGCTCGCTCAGGCTCACCCCTTCGTAGAACGCGAGCGTCGGCTCGTCGGACTCCAGCTCGCTGGCCTTGCGAAAGGAGGCCAGCGCGTCTTCCGCGGACCCCACTCGAAGCTCGAGGTAGCCGCGAAGGACCCAACCTTCGACGAATGTCGAATCGATCGAGACCACCGTTCGATACTGTGCGAGCGCTTCTTGCGGGCGGTCACGGTCCCAGTAGTAGCGCCCCAAGTGTTTGTGCGTCGAAAGACGGTCGGGGGCTTCCTTCTCGACGCGCTGCAGCTCCCGCAGCGCGCCCTCGGAGTCGCCGCTGCGCAGGAGCAGCAGCGCGTACTGCTCGCGCACCTCGACGTCATCGGGGGCGAGCGCGAGCAGGCGCTCCGCTTCCTTGCGAGCCTCTGCGGAATCGTCGAGCAGAAGAAGCACGCGAAGCAGGCGCTTGCCGATGCGCAGATCCGTCGGCGACGCATCCACCGCGCGCCGGTAGATCTTCGCCGCCTCGCCGAGCTGCCCTTCGGTCTCGCGGGCGATGCCCGAGCGCGCCAGAGCTTCCAGAAGCCCGGGATCGATTTGCAGCGCCGCTTCGTACTCACGAACGGCGTCCTCGGTCTTCCCCAGCTGCGCGTGCAGGTTCCCGAGGCGAAAGTGCATCATCGCGCTGCCCGGGATGTGATCGACGACGATCTGCATTTCCCGCGCGGCGTCGGCGATGCGGCCGTCGCGCTCCAGCAGATCCGCGAGCAGCATCCGCGACGCATCGTCCGAGGGATTCTCTTCCAGGATCGCGCGCAAGCGATCGGCGGCACCGGAGAGATCCCGCAGGCCCACGTCGATCTGCACCATGACCCCGAGCGCTTCCACATTCTTCGGGTCGATGCGCAGAGCCTGCTCCGCGCTCTTCTTGGCCTCTTCGACCTCGTGAAGGCGCAGGAGAACGCGGGCGAGGCTCGCGTGGATCTCCGCCGAGGTCGGAGCGAGCGCAGCCGCCATTCGATACTCGCGCGCGGCGTCCAGGTAATTGTCCGAAGCCTCGTAGAACGTCCCGAGGGAGTAATGCTCCATTCCGTCGGAGTCGGAAAGAAGCGGTGCGGTTTCCTCGGCCGGAGCGCTCGCAACGGGGAATGGGAGAAGCGCGGCGAGCGAGAAAAGGACGCCCAAGATCGTCCCGACCCGGGGGATTTGCACGAGGAGTCCTTTCCTTGAGCGGTCACCCATCCCGCGGCCTTTCGTTTGCCGCCGGGGCGAAGATCGCGATGCTTCCCTCATCGACGGGCGCCGCGAGGCGCTTGACGGCCACCCCGGCTCACGGCGTTCTCCACACCCCCGCGAGACTTACGCGGCCGGTGGGGTGAAGCCGAAATCCGCGGACGGAGGTCCGCACCGCGGCCAGCTCCTTGGTGTGCACCAGCGGCACCCAGGGCGCGTCGTGATGGATGATCTCTTGCGCCTCACGATAGACACGAGCGCGCTCCGCGGGTTCCGTCGCGCGGCGTCCCTCGAGCAGAAGCTCGTGAACCCGCTCTCCGCGATAGAACGCGATGTTTCCGGCCGGCGGCTCGGCGGAAGACTTGTCGAAGTGGATGAACAGAAAGTTGTCAGGGTCGCCCGAGTCCGCCTGCCATCCGAGCAGCGCGAGATCATGGTGGCCCCGGTGAAGACGATCCAGATACTCGCCCCAGTCGAAGCTCACGATCTTCGCGCGGATTCCCACTTGAGCGAGCTGCGTCTGGATCTTCTGCGCGAGCCGCAACGGTTCGGGCATATAGGGGCGGGGATTCGACATCGCCCAGAGCGTGGTCTCGAAGCCCTCCGAGTAACCGGCCTCCTTGAGCAGCGCGCGCGCCAGCTCGGGATCGTGGGAATCGCTCGGCAGATCGAGTGCGGCGCCGAAGACGCTTGGCGGCAGCGGACCGCGCGCTTCGATCGCCAGATTCCCGTACAGGAGGCTCACGATCTCCGCCTTGTCGATGGCATGGTTCACCGCGCGGCGCACCAATTCCTTCTCGAACGGCGCGTGATCCATGTTCATCGCCAGGTACGCGACGTTCATTCCCGGCTCTCCCAAGACGACGACGTCCTCGTTGGCCGCGAGCGCTTTCACGTCTTCGGGAGGGATCCCGTCGATCACGTCGAGTGTGCCGGCGCCGAGCTCGAAGAACCGAGCGGAGCTCTCCGGAATCGCGCGAAACACCACCCGATCGAGGTAGGCCGGGCTGGCCCAGTACTCCGTGTGCCGCACCAGCACGACCGAGTCGGGTGCGCTCCACGATTCCAGACGAAACGGTCCGGTCCCGCACGGATGCTTGAAGAATTCCTCGCCGTGCTCGTCGGCGTCTTCGGGGCAGACGATCGCGGCGAAGTTGCACGCGAGATCGGAGAGAAACGGCGCACAAGGCTCGCCCAGAACGAACCGGATCGTGCGCTCGTCGACGACTTCCACGCTCTTCAATACGTCGTCCAGATCGAGGTATCCCCACACCGGATACGGACCCCCGATTCCTTGGGCCGGATGCGGGGGTTGGCGCGAACCCCATTGGCGCTCGAGAGAGTACGCCACCGCGCGTGCGTCGCACGTCTCTCCACAATGGAACGAGACGCCGCTGCGCAAATGGAACGTCCACGTGCGCCCGTCGTCGGAGATCGTCCAGCGCTCGGCGAGAAGCGGCTCGACTTCCGTGCCTCCGTCTTCGAAGCGCACGAGCGTCTCGTACAGGTTGTCGCACACCTTGAAGGACTCGCCGTCCGATTCGTGGGCGGGATCGAGACCAAGCGAATCCATCCCGCGCCCGTAGACGAGCGTGCCACCGCGAACGGGAGTGTCCGACGCCGGCGCCCCGGCCGCGATCGCGGGAAGAGCGAAGATGAGGAGGAGCGGGAGACGGGCGGCGTGCAACCGATCGATCGGGTCGAAGGGATTGGAAACTGGCGGGCCCGAGAGGATTTGAACCTCCGGCCTTTGGTTCCGGAGACCAACGCTCTATCCAACTGAGCTACGGGCCCGCGTGAGCCGCGAATCTAGGGGGTACGCTCGAAGAGTGTCAAGGCGAGGCCCGCTAGCCGCCGTTGGACACTCCGAGCCTCCCGCACTATCTTGGGTCGGCTTCGGGGCCCAAGTTCGACTTCGAGGCAGCCGTCGGCGTGACGGCGGATGGATCGACGGGCAGAGACGGCGGAGGGAAAGCGTGTATCCACAATTCAGCGAGCAGTTCCCGGACGTTGATCCCGAGGAAACCGCCGAGTGGCTGGAGTCCATGGACGCGGTCCTCCATCACGCAGGGCCGGAGCGCGCGCGCTATCTCCTCTACCGCTTGATGACGCATGCGCGCCGCAAGGACGTCGGCGTTCCGCCACTCACGCAGAGCGCGTACGTGAATTCGATCCCCCCGCACGAGGAGCCCGCCTTCCCCGGCGATGAAGAGCTCGAGCGGCGGATCCGCCGCCTCATTCGCTGGAATGCGATGGCGATGGTCACCCGGGGAAACCATCGCTTCCCCGGCCTCGGGGGGCACATCTCCACGTACGCATCTTCCGCGAGCATCTACGAGGTCGGCTTCAATCACTTCTTCCGCGGGAAGGACGCGCGCCCCGGCGACCAGATCTTTTATCAGGGCCACGCCGCGCCGGGAATCTATGCGCGCGCCTATCTCGAAGGGCGCCTCGACGAGGGCCACCTCGATCACTTCCGCCGGGAAGTCGTCCCCGGCCAGGGGCTCTCGTCGTATCCGCATCCGCGGCTCATGCCCGAGTTCTGGGAATTCCCCACGGTGTCGATGGGCCTCGGCCCCATCACCGCGATCTACCAAGCGCGGTTCAACCGCTATCTGGCCGCGCGCGGCGTCGCCGACACCTCGTCCACACGCGTGTGGGCTTTCCTCGGCGACGGCGAGTGCGACGAGCCCGAAGCGCTCGCCGGACTGGGCATCGCGGCGCGCGAGAAGCTGGACAATCTCGTGTTCCTCGTGAACTGCAACTTGCAGCGTCTGGACGGACCGGTTCGCGGAAACGGGAAGATCATCCAGGAGCTGGAAGGAGTGTTCCGCGGCGCGGGATGGAACGTCATTAAAGTGATCTGGGCGCGGGAATGGGATGATCTGCTGGCCAACGACGTGGACGGACTGCTCGCGCAAAAGATGATGGATACGCTGGACGGCGAATACCAGAAGCTCGCCGTGGAATCGGGTGCGTTCATCCGCGAAAAATTCTTCGGCCCCGACCCGGTCCTTCGCGCGATGGTCGATCATCTCTCCGACGACGACCTCGAGAAGCTCCGCCGCGGCGGCCACGACTACCGCAAGATCTACGCGGCGATGAAGACGGCGTCCACGCACCGGGGCTCGCCGACCGCGATCCTCTTCAAGACCATCAAGGGATGGACGCTCGGCGAGGGATTCGAAGCGCGCAACATGACGCATCAGATGAAGAAGCTCGGAAAGAAGGAGCTGATGGTCTTCCGGGATCGCCTGCAGCTTCCGATTCCCGATGCGCATCTGGCCGAGACTCCTCCCTACTTCTCTCCGGGCATCAAGAGCGAAGAAGTGGAATACATGCTCGAGCGCCGCCGCGTGCTCGGCGGATGTCTCCCCAAGCGAATCGTGCGACCGCGCCCCATCACGGTTCCTGGTGCCGAGGTGTTCGCGGAGTTCGCGCAGGGCTCCAAGGGCCAAGAAGTGTCGACGACGATGGCGACCGTGCGGCTTCTGCGCGGGCTCTTGCGGGCGAAGGACTTCGGAATGCGCGTCGTCCCCATCGTGCCCGACGAAGCGCGCACGTTCGGGATGGAGGGGCTCATCAAGGAGTTCGCGATCTACACGCCGTTCGGCCAGCGCTACGAGCCGGTCGACGCGGCGCTCTTGCTCTCGTACGAAGAGTCGGCGCGCGGACAGATCCTCGAGGAGGGAATCACCGAGGCGGGCTCGATGGCCTCGTTCAACGCCGCGGCGACGGCGTACTCCACGCACGGCGAGCCCACGATTCCGTTCTACCTCTTTTATTCGATGTTCGGCTTCCAGCGCACCATGGATCAGATCTGGGCGGCCGCCGATGCGCGGGCACGCGGCTTCATGATGGGCGCCACCGCCGGGCGCACGACCTTGAATGGAGAAGGACTGCAGCACGCCGACGGCCACAGCCACCTGCTCGCTTCCGCCGTGCCCAGCGTACGCCCGTACGATCCGGCGTTCGCGTACGAGATCGCGGTGATCGTGAAGGACGGGCTGCGCCGCATGCTGGAGGCGCGGCGAAGACGTGATCTACTACATCACGATCTACAACGAGAACTTCGAGATGCCGCCGATGGCGCCGGACTGCGAGCAAGGAATCCTCGACGGGCTCTATCGATTCAAGGAGGCGTCGTCCGCACTTCCCCATCGCGCGCAGATTCTCGCTTCGGGGCCGATCCTGCGCTCCGCGCTGCAAGCGCAGGAGATTCTCGAGACCCGTTACGACGTCGCCGCCGACGTGTGGAGCGCCACCAGCTTCACCCTCTTGCGACGGGAAGCGCTGGAGTGCGAGCAATCGAATCGCGAGCGATCGGGCGGCGCCGAGCGCGTGCCGCTGGTGACGCGCCTGCTCGAGCCGACCAAAGGACCGATCGTCGCGGTCTCGGACTGGGTCCGCTCCGTTCCCGATCAGATCGCGCGGTGGACTCCGCGCCGGATGCTTTCTCTGGGAACGGACGGCTTCGGGCGAAGCGACACGCGGCGACGCGCTGCGGCGCTTCTTCCGCATCGACGCAGCGTCCATCGTGCACGCGGTGCTGTTCGAGCTCGCGCGAGAAGGGCGCGTTCCCGCGACGCTGCCCGAAAAGGCCCGACGCGACCTCGGTCTGGACGGAACGGGGCTTCCCGAGGCCGCTGCGGAGCCCGAGGAGATGCCGGTCGGGAACGGACGCGGCGCGCGTCCTCCCTCTCGGTAGGATTCGCTCCGCGCGATGGCTTCGGCCCGCGGCACACTCCTGAGCCGCGCGCTCGCGTTCGCCGTCGCGCTCGCCGTTTCCTTGGCGTTGCTGCGCGCCGTGTTTCCGTCGCTTCCCGCGTTCGTCGAGCGCATCGACGACTATCGGCTTCTCTTCGCCGACTTCGTGCTCCAGTATCACCCCGCCGCGCAGGAGATCTCGTCTTCGGGGCGCGCCTATCCCGGCTATTACTATCCGGCGTTCTTCGCGATCGCGCTGGCCCCGTGGGGCGCGCTTCCCCTTCCCAGCGCTTCGGCGCTCTGGGGGATCGTGCAGATCGCCGGCACGCTCGGGCTCGCGCTCTTCGCGGCGCGCGCCGCACAGCGGGTCGTGCTCGGCGCCGCTGCCGTCGTTCTCGTGCTCACGTCCGCGCCAGTGCTCCACGGCTTCAAATGGGGGCAAGTCTCCGCGATCGTCACGCTGCTCGCGTTGGCCGCGTCGGCGGCGGCCATCGCCTCACGACGGACCTGGGGCTCGCTGTCCTTGGCGCTCGCAACGGCGGTCAAGGTCTACCCCGCCGTGTTCCTCGTGGTCCCGCTCGCGCGGCGTGATCTCCGCTTCGTGGGCGCATTCATCGCCTGGCTCGCGCTGCTCGCGCTCGCCATTCCCATGCTCGTGCTGGGGCCACAGCGCGCACTCGAATTCCACCGCGACGTCCGCTCCGGATGGCAAGCCGACGCGCCGCGCCACGCCGCGGATCCGAACTCGCAATATTTCCCCCACGTGGTGGAGCGCTGGGAAATCGCAGCGCGCGGACCCTTCGCCCCGATCGACGCGGCCCCCTCGCCCTTACGCCGCGCGCTCGCCTTCGCCGGGCTCGCTCTCGCCGCCGGATTTACGGGACTCGCCGCCGCGGCCGTGGCGCGGCGCGTCGAGAGCGCGGGACTGCGCTCCGCAATTCTGCTCTTCGGCGCGATTCCGTTCGTGGTTCCGACGACCTGGCCCCACTATTTGATGCACGTCCCCATCGCTCAAGCGCTGGCGGCGCGCGATCTCCTCGACCGGCGCTCCGGGCGCGCATGGCTCTTGGCGATCGCGCTGCTTCTTCCCTCGATCGCGCTCGGCAGCATCCTCCCCATCGCGCTCGGCATGAAGTGGCGATCCTATGTCTATCTTGGGGGCCCGTTCCTCGCGTCCGCGCTGGTGCAAATTCTCACGATCGTGCTGCTTCTTCCCAAGCTTCGCGAGGCGCGCCGGACGTCTTAGGCGGCGCGCGCGAAACCAAGAGCGTCCCGCGCGTCCTCGTCACCAGCTGGGAGCGTGGAGCGAAGCGAGACACGCGGGGTCGGCGAGCGCGGTGCCCTTCCGCACGCAGATTCCGTTGGGGAGCCGCTCATACCCCGACGCGCGCAAGATTTCCCAGAACCCGGGCTCCTGCCACACCAGCGAAGTCTGCGCGATCACATCCGGGCGGAGCGTCCCGATGCTGTGGCGTGCGTTCCACTTGTCGTGGCCCGGTTGATAGCGGCCCACCACCGGACCCCGCGCCACCACGCGGTCATTCTTCCCCAGCAGATCGATCGCCGGCACGCCGCGCAAAGTACGGCACCGTGCCGGCCCACACGACCGCGATCCGCGCGCTTTCCTGCGTGCATTCGCGAAGCTCCAGGCCGAACGTGGCCATCGCTGCGTCGTCGGACACGTGGAACGCCCCCTGGCGAATCCAAATCCACATCGGCGATGCGTTCAAGCTGAGCCCGATTCCGCCGATCGCGCACGCGATCGCCGCGCTGCGCATGCGCGGCGACGTGTACCCAGCGCGTCGCCAAGGCCGCGACCGCGCGCGCTCGCCACCAGGAACATTCCCGGCATCGCCACGCACAGGAATCGATTGGAGAAGTCCATCCATTCCCAGGAGTCTCCTCCGGCGAGAATCGAGTACGCCCCCTGCCCCGCGAACAGCAGCAAGGCGAGCTGCAGCGAGCGGATGCAACCGCCCGCGGCGATGCACGAGCGCGCCGGCCGCGATCGCCAGAAAGAGGACGCCCAGATGCGCGCGGGTCACATCGAAGAAGGCGCCCGCACCGTGCGCGATCCGCTCCGCCAGCGGACGGCCGCCGACTTTCAGCACGACCGTGTTGGGCAGCACGTCGCCGTAGTACGCCAGGCGAAACCCGGTGAGGAGCACGCCGGTGGCGAGGCAGGCCCCTGCGGCCGGCAGCACGATGCGCCGGCGCTCCGCGCCCGTGGCGTACATCCAAGTCCACGCGAGAAGGATCGCGACGGGGATCACCGCGTCGGGACGCGTGAGAATGGCCGCGACGAGGAGCAGCGCGAGACGCCAGGGGCTTCCCTCGCGCCGGCCTTCGACGGCGTTCCACGCAGTGCGCATCGCCTCGACCAAGAGGAACGCCAGCAGTCCGACCTCGAGCCCGCGCAGCGTCCAGAACGCGATCGGATAGTAGAGCCCGGTGAGAAGGAGCGCGCCGATCGTGACCGGGCCGTCGCGTCCCTCGTAGTCCCGCGCGAGGCGGCGCAAGGAAAGCAGCATCGCCACGAGAAGCGCGGCGCCGAGCAGCGAGACGGCGAGCGAGACCTTCGTGTCGGGAAGGCGAAGGAGGTGAACGCCGGCCATCGCCAGAGTCCACAGGAGATTCGTGATCCCTTCCACTCGCGGCTCGCCGGGGTTCCAAACGAGACCGTGCCCCTCGGCGAGATTGCGCGCGTAGCGCATGGAGATCATCGCGTCGTCGAACAGCGTGAAGCCGGACTCGCCGGCGATGTCGCGCACGGAAGTGGCGAGGAACGCGGCGTAGAATCCGAGCGAGAGAAGAAGCACCGCGAGGATCCGGCGGCTCATCGCGCGGAGTCGCGCTCCGATCGATCGCGAAACGCATCCAGCGCATGGCGCAGATCCTTGTCCCCGCGCCCGGACAGATTCACGATCACGCGGCTCCCGCGTGGAATCGACGCGGCCTCGCGCAAGAGCCAGGCGACGGCGTGCGCCGATTCCAGCGCGGGGAGAATCCCCTCCGTGCCGGCGAGCTTCTGGAATGCGTCGAGCGCTTCGTCGTCTGCGGCGCGCACGTACTCGACGCGTCCGATCTCGTGGAGGATGCGCGTGCTCCGGACCGATCGAGGGGTAGTCCAGCCCTGCGGACACGCTGTGCGTCGGCGCCACCTGTCCGTCGCTGTCTTGAAGCACCCAGCTTCGCGTTCCGTGCAGCACACCGGGACGTCCCCCGTCGAAGCGCGCCGCGTGCTCGCCGAGCCCCGGCCCGCGCCCCCCCGCCTCCACGCCCACCATGCGCACGCCGGCGTCTTCCAGGAACGCGAAGAACAGACCGATCGCATTCGAGCCGCCGCCGACGCAGGCCACGAGCAGATCGGGGAGCGCGCCTTCGACCTCCTGCATCTGCCGGCGCGCCTCGTCGCCGATCACACGCTGGAAGTCGCGCACGATGCGCGGAAACGGATGCGGCCCGAACACCGAGCCGAGAATGTAGTGCGTCGACTCCACGCTCTCCACCCAGTCGCGCATCGCCTCGTTGATCGCGTCCTTGAGCGTGCGGCTTCCCGAGTCGACGCCCACGACGCGCGCGCCGAGGAGCTGCATGCGATGCACGTTCGGCTCCTGGCGGCGCATGTCCTCCACGCCCATGTACACCACGCACTCCAGCCCCAACAGCGCCGCCGCAGTCGCCGTGGCCACGCCGTGCTGTCCGGCGCCGGTCTCCGCGATCACGCGCGACTTGCCCATGCGCTTCGTGAGCAGCGCTTGACCGAGCGTGTTGTTGATCTTGTGCGCGCCGGTGTGGAGGAGATCCTCGCGCTTCAGCCACACGCGAAGCCCGGTCTCTTCCGAGAGGCGGCGCGCGAAGTAGAGCGGCGTGGGCCTCCCGGCATACGTGGTGCGCAGGCGGTCCAGCTCGGCGAGGAACGGCGGATCCGTCGCCGCGCGATCCGCTTCCCGCTCCAGCTGCTCGAGCGCACCCATGATCGTCTCCGGAACGAAGCGTCCTCCGAACGATCCGTAGTAGCCGCGCTCGTCCGGCATCTTGAACTTGCTCATGAGCGCCCCAGGAGCTCGGCGATCTTGCGACCGGGAACGCGCGATCGGAGAAGCGACGTGCCCACCAGGATGGCGTGCGCACCGGCCTTCTCGACGGCCAAGACATCGTCGCGCGTCGCGATGCCGCTCTCCGAGACCAGCAGCGTATCCGCCGGCGCGAGCCGCGCGATGCGCGCGGTCGTCCCCAAGTCGGTCGTGAACGTGGCCAGGTCGCGGTTGTTCACCCCGAGCATCCGCGCTTCCGAAGCGAGCGCGCGCTCCGCTTCCTTCTCGGTGTGCACTTCGACGAGCGCGGAGAGTCCGCATTCGCCGGCGAGCTGCGCGAGCGCGGTCAGGCGCGCATCGTCGAGCACGGCGACGATCAACAGGATCGCCGACGCGCCCCAGGCCCGCGCCTCCCAGACCTGATCCTCGGCGACGACGAAATCCTTGCGCAGGATCGGAAGACGGCTGGCCCGCGCGACGCTCTGTAAGTCGGCGGGGCTTCCGCAGAAGAAATCGGGCTCGGTGAGCACCGAGATCGCCGCCGCGCCGGCCTCTTCGTAGGCGCGCGCGAGCGCGACCGGATCGTAAGGATCCCGGAGAACTCCCGCCGACGGCGACGCCTGCTTGGTCTCGGCGATGAGCGAGATCCCGGGCCTGGCGATCGCGCTCTGGAACGACGGCCGGCGCCGGGCGCGACTCCGCTTCGCGGCGGATCGCGGCGAGCGGGCGCGTGCGCCTCGTCTCGTCGAGGCGCTCGCGCACGCGCGCCACGATCCGCTCCAGCACGCTCACGACGCCCCCTCGCGACGCAGCCGCGCGACGAGCTCGGCCGCGGCTCCGCGGTCGAGCACGTCGCGCGCCCGCTGCACGCCTTCGCGCGGCTCCTCCGCCAACCCCGCCGCCACGAACGCGAACGCCGCGTTGGCCACGATCGCCTCGCGCGCCGGCCCATGTTCTCCGCGGAGCACGCGCGACAGCGCTTCGGCGTTCTGCGGCGGCGTCCCCGCCGCGAATCGCGTCCCGCGATGCGGCGGACACCCCGATCTCTTCGGCCGTCACCGTGAACTTGCGGGTCGCGCCCGGCGTCACTTCGATCACCTGCGTGGGTGCGGCCAGCGAGATCTCGTCCGTTCCGTCCGCGGAATGGAGAACGAACGCGCGCTCCGTCCCGAGAAGGCGCAGCGCCTCGGCGGCCAGCTCGAGGACATGAGCCCCGTAGACGCCCATCACCTGGCGCGTCGCGCCCGCCGGATTCGTCATGGGCCCCAGAAGATTGAAGACCGTGCGCGTGGCGAGCGCGCGGCGCGCTCCCATGGCGTGGCGCATCGCGGGATGGAAGCGCGGGGAGAAGAGAAAGCCGAAGCCCAGGTCGTCGACGAAACGCTCCACGCGCTCCGGCTCCGCATCGACGGGAATCCCGAGCTGTTCCAATACATCCGCGCTGCCGCACTTCGACGATACCGAGCGATTGCCGTGCTTCGCGACCGCAGCACCCCCCGCCGCCGCCACGAGCGCCGCGCCGGTGGAGATGTTCAACGTCCCCGATTCGTCGCCGCCGGTCCCGCACGTATCCAGGAGCGGCGCTCGGCGCGGGCGAATCCGCGACGACGCGGCGCGCATCGCCCGCGCCGAGCCCACCACTTCCTCGGGAGTTTCCCCTTTGATGCGCAGTGCGATCAGATAGCCGGCGATCGCGCCTTCCGGCACTCGACCGGCCATGATGTCGGTCATCGCCGCTCTCGGCGCCGGCACGCATCCAGCGACTCGCCCGCGAGGACCCGGCGGAACGACTCGCGAAATCCGTCCGCGGCCTCCCCCGCCACGGGTCAGACCTCGAGGAAGTTGCCGAGGATCTTCATGCCCTCGGTCGTCAGGATCGATTCGGGATGGAACTGCACGCCGAAGAGCGGACGCGTGCGATGGCGAAGTCCCATGATCTCCTGATCGGCGGTCCACGCGGTCACCACGAGGTCCTTTCCGACCGAATTCTTGTCCACGAGCAGCGAGTGATAGCGCGTCGCCTCGAACGGATTCTCCACGCCGCGAAAGAGATCTTTGCCGTTGTGGATGATGCGCGAAGTCTTGCCGTGGAGGAGCCGCTCCGCGCGCACGATCTTTCCGCCGTGCACGAGACCCAAGCACTGGTGGCCCAGGCACACGCCCAGAATCGGGAACTTCGCCGCCAAGCTCGGAGATCACCGACGGCGAGATGCCCGCGTCTTCCGGACGTCCCGGGCCCCGGCGAGATCACGATGCGCTCGGGCTTCATCCGTCGAATCTCGGCAAGCTTGATCTCGTCGTTGCGGCGCACCTCGACGCGGCGCGCCGAGCTCGCCGAGCTCCTGCACGAGGTTGTAGGTGAACGAATCGTAGTTGTCGACGACGAGAATCAACGCGCCCTCCCCCGCTCGCGGGTGCGGCGCTCCGCGCTCTCCACCGCGGCGAACAGCGCTTTCGCTTTGTTCATCGTCTCCTGGTACTCCCGCTCGGGATCGGAGTCGGCCACGATTCCCGCACCGGATCCCACGTGAGATCTTTCCGTCTTCGATGTACGCGGTGCGGATCGCAATGCAAGTGTCCAGGTTTCCGTCGAACGAGAGATAGCCGACCGCGCCCGCGTACGTGCCGCGGCGCACCGGCTCGAGCGTCTCGATGATCTCCATCGCGCGGATCTTCGGCGCGCCCGACACGGTGCCGGCGGGGAAGCAGGCGCGCAGCACCTCCAGCGCGTCGACCCCTTGCGCGCCCGACCCTCCACGTTCGACACCAGGTGCATCACGTGCGAATAGCGCTCCACGCTCATGAACTCGCCGACGCGCACGGTGCCGTACTCGCAGACGCGGCCGAGGTCGTTGCGCCCGAGATCGACGAGCATCACGTGCTCGGCGCGCTCCTTCTCGTCGGCGCGAAGCTCTTCCTCGAGCTGGAGGTCGCCGGCGCGGTCTGCACCGCGCGGCCGAGTTCCGGCGATGGGCGCGCGTCGCCACCCGCCCATTCTCCAGACGGACCAAGACTTCGGGGGACGAGCCCACCAAGTGCCGTTCTCCCATGCGGAGATAGAACATGTACGACGACGGATTGATCACGCGCAGCGATCGGTAGAGGTCGAAGGGATCGCAGTCCGAGCTTCTTGGTGAAGCGCTGCGCGAGCACGATCTGCACCGCGTCGCCGGCGCGAATGTGCTCTTTCGCCTTGGCCACGCCCGCCTTGTAGCGCGCGCGGGAGAACGAGCTGGTGAATCCGCGGGACGCGCCGCTCTTGGGGACTCCGTTCGGCGGCGGCGAGAGGTCCCTCCAGCTTGGCCACGATGCGTGTCGATGCGCCGCAAGCAATCGTCGTAGGCGGCGTCGGGGTTCTTCCCGGCGGTGGCGCTGGCGATGACCTTGAGCGTGAGCGAGAGATTGTCGAAGACGACCACCGTGTCCATGAACAGGAACACCGCGTCGGGCACGCCGAGATCGTCCTTCGCTTCCGTTCCGACCCGCTCGAACGCACGGACCGCGTCGTACGCGAGAAATCCGACGGCGCCTCCCCAGAACGGCGGCAGCCCGTCGATCTCCACCGGATCCTGCGCACGCTGCCAGCGCGCCAGCTCTTCCAGTGGATCGTCCACCGTGCGCGAGCGACGGCCCTTGGCGCCGGCGACTTCCGCGCGGCCGCCGCGCGCGACGTAGACCGAGGTGGGATCCGTCCCCAGGATCGAGTAGCGCGACCAGCGTCTCCCCGCTCTCCACGCTCTCGAGCAGGAACGCATGATCGCCGTCGGCGATCTTCAGGAACGCGGAGACCGGAGTCTCCGTGTCCGCCAAGATCTCGCGCATCACGGGAACGCGTCGTCCGGGTCGCGCGAGCGCACGGAACTCCTCGCGCGAGGGACGGATCACCGAGGCTCCTTCGCGACGCGCCCGGGAAGGACCCACGGCGCGCGCGCGCCGTACAGGATTCCGGTGAGAACGTAGAGACGACGACCACGGCTCCGATCCACGACGGCAGCGAAACTCCCGGCGACGCAGATCAAGAGATAGACGCCCAACGCGGCGAACGCGATCTTTCCGGCAGACTCGCCGGCGGCACGGAATCTCCCGCGCGAAGCCGGAGCCATCCGTACGCGAGCAGCGCACCGTCGCGCACCATCGCGGCGAGCGCGATCTCCCACGCGATTCTCCCCGACGCCGCGAGCGCGCCGAGCACGCCGGCGGCGAGCACCTTGTCGGCGAGCGGATCGAGGAATCGTCCGAGATCGGTGGAGCGCCTGACGGCGGCGCGCGAGCGCGCCGTCCAAGAAGTCGGTGAAGAGCGCGATCGCGATCACCACGAACGCGAGCGAGGAGCCCTTCGCGACACAGCACCGCGGCGACCGGAGTGAGCGCGATGCGGGAGAGCGAGAGTGCGTTCGGTCCGTTCACGTGCGCCCTCCGCGCAGGAGCTCACGGGCGTGCTCGGCGGCGATCCCCTTCGGGGAGGCCCCGCCGAGCATGCGCGCGATCTCCCGCACCCGCTCGTCGCCGTCGACTCGCTCGACGGTGGTCACGCTGCGCCCTCCCTCTTCGATCTTGCGCACCCGCAAGTGAACGCTCGGCGCGGCTCGCGATCGGCGCCAGGTGCGTGATGCACAACACCTGTCGCTCCGCGGCCAGCTTCTCCAGCGCCTCTCCGAGGCGTCCGGCGACCGTTCCCCCGACGCCCAGATCGATCTCGTCGAAGACCATCGTG
This sequence comes from uncultured Gemmatimonadales bacterium, assembly GCA_963725045.1. Classification (GTDB taxonomy): domain Bacteria; phylum ARS69; class ARS69; order ARS69; family ARS69; genus CAVRWY01. The sequence goes on along the minus strand of CAVRWY010000014.1, from coordinate 62,873 downwards.
GCCGTTCCCCGCTTCGTCCCCAGAATCGACTTGAGCGCCAGCATGACGCGCGAAATCTCGCCTCCCGAAGCGACGCGCCGCAACGGCCGCGGGCTCTCTCCGGGATTCGCGGAAAAGAGGAATCTCGGCCGCGTCGAAACCGGAGGCTCCCGCGAGCGGAGCGTCGTCTCTTTCGCCGACCGGCTCCCCGTTCTCGCGAGCCGACCACTGAACTTCGAACCGGGCTCCGTCGATTCCGAGATGTGCGAGAGCGCGCACCATCTGTTTCTCGAACGTCCGCGTGCTCGCTCGCCGTTTGCGCGCAAGCTCCGCACCGGAACGGAGCAGTTTAGCAGAGATCTCCGTTTCCCGCTCCCGAGCGCTCTCCAGCGCACGCGTCGCCGCCTCGGGATCCTGCGCCTCTGCGCGAAGCGTCTTCGCGAAGCTCGAGCACCGTTCGCTCCTCGGGTCCGTACTTGTGCAGAAGATCCCGCCACAGACGGATCCGCGCGCGGACTTCTTCCAGCCGCTCCGGATCGTCGACGACGGCACGGCCGCGGTCCCGCGCCGCTCGGCCGATCTCCTGCGCTTGGATGCGGAGCGCTTCCAGATCCTCGGCGACGCGACTCCCACTGCGGATCCTGCGCCGCCGCATCTTCGGCGCGTGCCACGAGACCCGCGGCGACGTCGTGGACCGAACCCTCGGACTCCAGCACCGCGTCGGCCACCGCGCCGGCTGTGGTGCGCAGCAACTCCGCGCCCTCGAGGCGGCGGCGCTCGGCTTCGAGCGCGGCAAGCTCCCCGGTCTTCGGATCGGCCGCGTCGAGCTCGCGGAGCTGGAAGCGGCGAAGCTCACGGCGCTCCTCGCCTTCGCGCGACGACTCTTCCCGCGCGCGCCGCTCTTGGCGGGCGTCCTTCCACGCGCGGAACAAGGACGCGACTTCGGCGCGCGCGTCCAGAAGCCCGGCGGACTCGTCGAGCGCGTCGAGCTGCTCCGCGGGACGAAGAAGAAGTTGGTGATCGTGCTGGCCGTGCAGATCGACGAGCAGCGCGGAGACGCGCTCGAGATCGGCGCGAGCGAGCGTCACCCCGTTCGCGCGAATGCGACCGCGCCCCGAGCTGGCGATCTCCCGCGAGAGCACCAGCTCTCCGTCTTCGACGGGGATGCCCACCGTCTTCCAGCTCGCGCGCGATCCATCCTTGCGGGTCGAGCTCGAACACGCCTTCCACGCGCGCGCTGGCGGCACCCTCGCGAATCGCATCCTCGGCCGGCTTCTCGCCGCAGAGCAGACGCAGGCTGCCGACGATGAGAGACTTTCCCGCGCCGGTCTCGCCCGAGAGGACGTTCAGGCCCCGGCCGAAGGAGATGCGCAGCTTGGGAATGAGAGCGAGGTCGCGGATCGAGAGCTCGACGAGCACGCGCTCCGCCTCCCCGGCATGCGTCAGATGGCTTGGCGGCTCGCCGCGAGCCCGATCGGCTCTCCGCGATCGCTTCGCGCACGCGACGCGCGATCGCGTCCGCGCTGAGCCCCGCGTTAGCCCGCTGCACGCCGGGCTTCGCGTGCTCGACGAATCCGTCGGAGATCGCGATCGAGGTGATGCGGCAATCCAGCGACGCCGCGATCCTGCACCAGCTCGGCGACGGCGCTGCCGAATCCGCCGGCGCGCTGCGCTTCCTCGACGGTGACGAGGTGCTCCACGCGCGATGCGAAATCGAGGATCAGATCTTCGTCCAGCGGCTTCACGAAGCGCGCGTTCACGACCGCGCAGGAGATTCCTTCGTCGGCGAGCATCCGGGCCGCCTCCATCGACGGCGCCACCATCGATCCCAAGGCCACGATCGCGACGTCTCCACCGTGGCGAAGTACTTCCGCCTCGCCGATGGGAATCGCGCGAAGCTCGCGGTCCAGCGCCACTCCTTCCGCCGATCCGCGCGGATAGCGCAGCGCGCTGGGGCCTTCGTCGTACTGCAGCTGCGTGTACACCATGTGCCGCAGCTCGTTCTCGTCCTTCGGGGACATGATCACGAAGTTCGGCAAGCAGCGCAGATACGCCAGGTCGAACACTCCGTGATGCGTGGGACCGTCGTCGCCGACGAGGCCCCCGCGATCCAGGACGAAGCGAACCGGAAGGCTCTGCAATGCGACGTCGTGCACGACCTGATCGTAGGCGCGCTGCAGGAACGTGGAATAGATCGCCACGACCGGCTTGATCCCTTCGCAGGCCAGCCCCGCGGCGAACGTGACCGCGTGCTGCTCGGCGATGCCCACGTCGAAGAAGCGCTCCGGAAAGCGCTCGCCGAACGCGGTCGTGCCGGTTCCGTCGGGCATGGCGGCGGTGATCGCGACGACTTTCGGATCCCGCTCGCCGAGCTCCACGAGCACTTCCCCGAAGATCTCGGTGTAGGCCTTCGCCGGCTTCTGCATCCTTCGCCGGCGGATCGGTCTTGGGCGGAAGCCCGTGCGAGCGCGTCTTCGACGTGGGCGCGAACGGGTAGCCCTTCCCCTTCTCGGTGACGGCATGGAGGAGGATCGGCCCGCGCTGCTCCCTCAAGTGCTCCAGCGTAGAGATGAGCTCCTCGAGATCGTGGCCGTCGATGGGACCGTAGTACTTGAAGCCGAGCTCCTCGAACATCACTCCGGGGACGATGAGGTTCTTCAGGCTCTCCTTGATGCGATGGGCGATGTCGCGCGCCTTCTGCCCCTTGGGGATCTTGCCCAAGAGCTCGTAGACGTCTTCTTCCAGCCGCCGGTAGAGCGGCGCCGAGGTGAGACGCGTGAGATACGTGGACAGCGCGCCGACGTTCTTGGAGATGGACCACTTGTTGTCGTTCAGGATGACGACGAGGTCCTTCTTCAAGTGCCCCGCTTGGTTCAGCGCTTCGAACGCCATTCCACAAGTGAGCCCACCGTCGCCGATGATGCACACCACGCGCGAGCTCTGTCCCTTGGCCTCGAACGCCGTCGCCATGCCCAGCCCGGCGGAGATCGAGGTCCCGGCATGGGCCACGCCGAACGCGTCGTGCTCCGACTCATGGCGCACGGGAAACCCGGAGATGCCGCCGTACTGGCGCAGCGTGCCGAAGCGCTTGCGGCGTCCGGTGAGCAGCTTGTGGCCGTACGCTTGGTGCCCGACGTCCCAGACGATGCGATCTTTGGGAGAGTCGTACACGCGATGGACCGCGACGGTGATCTCCACGGCGCCGAGCGATGCCCCCAGATGGCCGCCGGTCCGCGAGACCGTCTCGATGATCTCTTCGCGGATCTCGCCGCACAGCGTGCGCAGCTCCTCCGGATCGAGCCGCTTCAGCGCCGCCGGGTCGTCGATCTTATCGAGAATTCGCTCCACGTCTTCCCCTCCGCTCAAACCCAAAGCCGGTTCGCGGCGAGCGCGAACACCACACCGAACGTCGCTCCCACCAACACTTCGAACGGCGTGTGACCCAAGAGCTCCAGCAAACGCTCCTCGCGAACCCGACCGCTCGCCTGGAGATCGTCCACGATTCGATTCAAGACTTCGGCTTGCCTTCCCGCCGATCGGCGAATTCCGGCGGCGTCGTACATGGTGAGAAAACTGAAGAACACGGTGATCCCGAACAGCGTGGATCGAACCCCTTCGTCGAGCGCGACGGCGGTCGAAAGAGCCGCGACCGAGGCGGAGTGCGCGCTGGGCATTCCCCCCATTTCCACGAGACGCTTGAAGTTCACCCGCCCTTCACGTCCCCAGTACACCAGGAACTTCGTCAGCTGGGCTGCGCCCGAGCTGGCCGCAGCCAGGACCAGAGGTTTCGAGATCGGGAAGGATGCCATCAAGTCCACGGGAGATCCAGTCCGGTTTCGCTCACGACGAGCGCTCCACGACGAAGCGGGCCAAGGCGCCGAGCGCGCGCCCCCGATCGCCGAACTCCCCGGCGATGTCCCCCGCGTTGCGGCCAAGCTCTTCCACGCGGCGCCTCGACTCCTCCATTCCGAGAATGCGCGGATACGTCGCCTTGCCCCGCGCGCGATCCTTCCCTGAAGCCTTGCCCATTTTCTCCGACTTCCCGGTCTCGTCGAGGATATCGTCCACGATCTGGAACGCGAGCCCCAGTTTTTCCCCGAGCTTCCCGAGGAGCGCGGTCTCGTTCGCACCCGCCCCGCCGGCGAGACCGCCGATGCGGCACGACGCCCCGAACAGGGACCCGGTCTTTCGCGTATGAATGAACTGCAGCGTGGGGAGATCCACGTCGGCGGCGCCCTCGGAGTCCAGGTCGACCGCTTGGCCACCGACCATGCCGCGGCATCCCGACGCGTTCGCGAGCACGCGGATCATTTCCAGCCGCGCTTGCGCCGAAACGTGCGGCGAATCTTCGGCGATCACTTCGAACGCGAGCGTGAGCAGCCCGTCCCCGGCGAGAATCGCGAACGCCTCGCCGTACACCTTGTGATTCGTGGGACGCCCGCGGCGAAGATCGTCGTCGTCCATGCTGGGCAAGTCGTCGTGCACCAGCGAGTACGTGTGCACCAACTCGATCGCGATCGCCGCGGACGCCGCGTGCTCCGGATCTCCGCCCACCGCCTCGCACGACGCGAGGCACAGCGCGGGACGCAACCGCTTTCCGCCGGCCAGAACGCTGTAGCGCATCGCTTCGAACAAGCGGCGCGACGGCCCTGCCCCTTCCGGAAGCGCGTTCTCCAGCGCGCGCGCGATCGACGGAGCGAACCGCGCGAGAACCGCTTGTGCGTCCAAGACGTCGGAGCTCACGAATCGTCCGGATCCGCGGGGAAGAGCTCGAGGGTGAGCCCCCCTTCTTCTTCCCGAACGAGGCGCGACACCCGCTTCTCCGCGCTGGCCAGGAGCTCGTGGCAGCGGCGCGAGAGCGCCACCCCTTCCTCGAAGTAGCGCAGCGAATCCTCCAGCGTCGCGTCGCCGCGCTCCAGCAGTGCGACGATCCGCTCGAGCCGCTCCAGCGCTTCCTCGAACCCAGCCTTCTCTTCGCTGCTCTTCTTGGCGGTCATCCGGCGGGGGCGTCCTTTCGGATCCAGGGATCGAGGCGCGAAGAGTCTTCGGGACCGAGCCGGCGTTCCATCACCGCCTGGAGACTTCCTTCGGCGAGCTGCACACGAATTCGTTCTCCTTCGCGAACGTCGACCGCGCGCCGCACCACGAGATCGCGCTCGTCGAACACGAGCGCGTACCCGCGTTGCAACACGGCGAGCGGAGAGAGCGCCGACAGCTGGCCGCCGAGATGCGCCAAGCGAAGCCTTCCCCGCTCCAGCGCGACGCCCATCGATCCGAGCAGACGCTCGGTGTGGGCGTCGACCTGTTGCGAAAGACGGTCGTAGAGATCCCGAGGTCGGCGAAACGCCGCCGAGCGCGCGAGGAGAATCACTCGATCCGACCGGCGGCGCAAGAGGTGCACGGCGGCCATCGCCAGGCGGGACCCGACGCGGTGCAGCTCGCGAAGGACGGTGTCGCGATCCGGGGTCACGACTTCCGCGGCGGCGCTCGGAGTCGGGGCGCGCAGGTCCGCGGCGAAATCCGAGATCGTGAAGTCGATCTCGTGTCCCACCGCGGAGATGACCGGAACCCGGCACGCGCAAATCGCCCGAGCGACGATCTCCTCGTTGAAGGCCCAGAGGTCCTCGATCGAGCCTCCCCCTCGACCCACGATGATGACGTCGGCGCGGCCCCATTCGTCGAACTCGGCGATCGCCATGGCCACGTCCTGGGCCGAGCCGAAGCCCTGGACCCGCGTGGAGCGCACCACGATCTCCACGTGCGGCGCGCGGCGGCCGATCACGGTGAGGAGATCGCGAATCGCCGCGCCCGACGGAGAGGTCACGATTCCGATCACCCGGGGATGGCGCGGCAGCGCGCGCTTGCGCGACGGATCGAACAGGCCCTCGCGCTCCAGCCGATCGTAGAGCTGGCGGAACGCGAGCTCGAGCGCGCCGATTCCCACCGGCTCCATCGACTCCACCGCGATCTGATATTGCCCGCGCGGCTCGTAGACGGTGATCCTGCCCTGCACGCGAACTTTCATTCCGTCCTTCGCCTCGAAGCGGATCTTCGTCGCGGAACGGAACATCACTCCGGGGAGCACCGCCCCGTCGTCTTTCAGCGAAAAATAGAGATGCCCCGAGCCGTGGAGCTTCACGTTGGAGAGCTCCCCCTCGACCCAGAGATTGGCGAAGCCGCGCTCGAGGAGACGCTTGATCGATCGCGTCAGCTCCGTGACCGAGAGAACTCGGTCAGCGGAGTGCGAGATCGTGGCCGATGGTTCTGGCATGCTGCTCGGCGGCCTGGACGGTGTTGGCGAGGAGCATCGCGACCGTCATCGGTCCGACGCCTCCAGGAACGGGAGTGATCGCCGAGGCGATCTCTCGGACCGCGTCGAAGTCGACGTCGCCGACGAGGCGCGATCCCGAGGGACGCGACGCGTCGTCGACGCGATTGATGCCGACGTCCACGACGACGGCGCCCGGCTTCACCATCTCGCGGGTCACGAAACGCGCCCGTCCGATCGCCGCCACCACGACGTCGCCGGCGCGCACGATCTCGGCGACGCGCTCCGAGCGCGAGTGGACCACGGTCACCGTGGCGTCGGCGCGCTTCCCCTTCAGGAGCAGGAGCGAAGCGAGCGGGCGCCCGACGAGATTCGAGCGTCCGAGAATCACCACGTGCTTTCCGGCCAGCGTCACTCCGGAGCGATCGAGGAGCTCCACGACTCCGAACGGCGTGCAGGGAACGAAGCGCGGCGTTCCGCGCGCCAGCTCGCCGACGCTCTCCGGGGTGAGCCCGTCGACGTCTTTCGACACGGGAATCCGCCGCACCACGGGGTCGGCGTCGAGCCCCGCGGGGAGCGGAAGCTGGAGGAGAATCCCGTGCACCGACGGATCGCGCCCGAGCTCTTCCACCATCGATTCCAGCGCGCCTTGCGAGATCGTGCTGGGGATCTCCCGCGTCTCGGCGTCGATGCCGATCGCGCGCGCCTGTTTCCCTTTGTTGCCCACGTACACTCGAGAGGCCGGATCGTCCCCCACCAGCAGCACCACGAGCCGCGGAGCCACGCGACGCGCACGCAGCTCTTGGACGCGCGCGGTCAACTCCTCTTGGATCACGCGCGCCGTTTCCTTGCCGTCGAGAAGCCGTGCGCTCATTCCACGCTCCCGGGAGGAAGGCGCTTCTGCACGCGCCGAATCGCCAGCGCGCGCCCCGACTCGCGATCGATGTCGACCGCGACCGCGTCGAGACGCAGATCTTCCGTCGCCGGCTCGAAACGCGTGGGAAGGCCGGTGAGGAATCGGCGGAGCGCGCCGTCTCTTTGCATTCCGATCACTCCCTCGTAGGCGCCGGTCATGCCGACGTCGGTCTGGAACGCGGTCCCTCGCGGGAAGACCCGCGCGTCCGCGGTGGGGACGTGGGTGTGCGTGCCCAGAACGACCGACGCAAGGCCGTCGACGTGCCACGCGAACGCGCCCTTTTCCGAAGTGGCTTCGGCGTGGAAGTCGACGAGCAGAATCGGCGTTTCGCTGCGCATCTCCTCGAGCAGCGCGCGGCCCATGCGAAACGGGCAGTCGCGCGCATCCATGAACACTCGGCCGAGCAGGTTCACGACCCCCACCTTCGTCCCCGAGCGCGAGGTGAACACGCCGTGCCCGCGGCCGGGAGTCCCCTCCGGATAGTTCGCGGGGCGGATGACCCGCGGGTCCTTGTCGACGATCTCGATCGCCTCACGCTTGTCCCAGGTGTGGTTGCCGTTCGTGAGCACGTCGGCGCCGGCTTCGAAGAGTGCGCCCACGGAGTTCCAGGTGAGCCCGAATCCGCCCGCGGAGTTTTCCGCGTTGATCACCACGAAATCGGGGTCTTCCTCGTCGAGAAGATCCGGGGCGAGCTGCCGCAGCACGCGCCGGCCCGGCCTTCCCACGACGTCCCCCACGAAGACGATTCGAAACGCGTCGCCGCGCTCCCGCACCCGCTACCTCCCCGAAACGCGACGAACGCCGGGGATCACGCCGAGGCAGATCGAGCGGCGATCTCGCGGGTTGTTTCCGGGCCCTCGGCGATTTCGTCGAGCCGTTGGATCAACGCGATCACCCGGTCGTTCACGTCCACGCCGGCACCGTCCGCCTCGAGGGCGACCGGCATTGCGGGGGCGTGACCGTTGCGACGCTCGCGAAAGAGCTCTTCCGCGATGTTCAGCGCTGCAAGCACGGCGATCTGCGAAGTGGTGCCCGTCGACATTTTCGACGAGATGCGATTCATCATTCCGTCCACGAAGGCCGCAACCTCGCGGACGAACTCTTCCGACTCGGTCGTGCGAATCTTGTAGTCCCGACCCAAGATGACGACCGAGGTCGTCCTCGTGTCATGATTCATCGGAGACCCTCGTTTCTGGCGCTCGAATCGAGGATGACGGAAGTCCTCAACCTTCGAGAGCCTTCAGCTTTCCCACCATTTTCTCGACCCGGCCCTTCACTCCGTCGAGCCGGCGTTCGAGGTCGTCACATCGAGTCTTCAGCCGCTGAGACTCGCCCCTTCCATCCACAGCGTTCCGAAGGTCTTGCGTCAATGCTTGAATCTTTTTCTGGAGCTCTAACGACTCCTCGCGGAGGAACGCGTTTTCCAGCCGCAGCTCGTGCACGGCCGACATCGCGACGTCGACCCTCTCCTCCAGCTGATCGAGGAGCTCGAGATCCATTCTTCCCTCCCAGCGCGGCGCTTCCCCGGGGGAGCGCCGTTGCGTCTTGATCGGCGGCTCATCGAAGCCGCGCATCGACTTCTCGTTTCGCCCGGTCGACGATCGCTCCGACGAGCGCGTCGACTTCGTCGTTCGTGAGGCTTCTCTCCGCGGCGCGGAAGACGAGCGTGTAGGCGAGGCTTTTCTCCCCTTCCCCGAGAGGCGGCCCTTCGTAAGCATCGAAGAGCCGGATCGAGTCGAGAAGCGGCCCCGCGGCCTTCCGCAGGCAAGTCTCGAGCGCCTCGTGAGCGACAGTTCGTGATACGAGGAATGCAAGGTCGCGCACTGCTCCCGGGTGACGTGGAAGAGGCTCGTAGAGACGAGCCGCCGTCTCCCTTCCTTCCAGTTCGTCCAGATCCCATTCCGCCCAGAAGACCGGGAGATCTTCCGGAAGATCGAACGATTTCCGTGCGCGCGCTTCCACGTCCCCGAGCCGGCCGATCTCGCGCGTTCCGAGCAAGACCCGTGCAGACCGATCGCCGGAGAGGGGAGCGAAGCTCGACGTCACGACGCGGAGCGTCTCCCCCACGAGCTGCTCGACGTATACTTCCAAGATCCCCTTCATGTCAAAGAAATCACTCGGCTTGGTCGCACCGATCCACGGGGGCCGGGCTCCCGCCCCCGCAAGTAACGACGCGGCACGCGCGTGCTCGATCACACCACCATCGGGACGCGCGCGAAACGTTCGTCCCACTTCGAACAACGCGACATCGGTCAGCGAGCGCGCGCGATTCGCGGCAAGCACATCGAGAAGTCCGGGCACGAGCGAGCCTCGAAGGCGGTCGCGATCGGCGGAGAGCGGATTGCGCAGCGGCACGCCGGGTCCGAAGAATCCGTCGTCGGGCAGAAGCGCGCCATGGCGCGCCCCGTGCACGAGGCCGGGGGTCACGACTTCGGTGAGCCCCAGTCCCAAGAGGCCGCGGCGCGTGCGTTGCTGCGCCTCCCAGCGCGCCGCAGACGGGGCGGGCGATGCACTCGACGCGCTCATCCGCTCGGGAATCCGCTCCACGCCCCAGCCGCGGGCCACCTCCTCGATCAGGTCCTCTTCGGCGAGGACGTCGCGGCGGAACGAGGGCACGTTCACGTTCCAACCGCCCTCGCTCTCCGATTCCACACGGAGCTCGAGGCGATCCAGGATCGAGCGCACTCGTTCCCCGGGCAGCTCGACGCCCAAGATTCGCTTCAGATTGCGCGCGGAGAGGCGGATGCGGCGAACCGGCGCCGGAGCGGGATAGGCGTCGAACGCGTGCGTGACCCGCGCGCCGGGACAAACTTCGAGCAGGATCTCGGCCGCGCGATCCAGGGCACGCGACGCGCCGTTCGGATCCACGCCGCGCTCGAAACGGCTCGCCGCGTCCGAGGTCATGCGCAGCGCGCGCGCCCCGATCCGCACGCGCGCACGAGTGGAAGGCCGCGCCCTCCAGGAGGATCGTGCGCGTCGCGTCGCCGACCGCGGTCGGGTCGCCGCCCATGATCCCGGCGAGCGCGATCGGGCCGGAGTCGTCGGTGATCGCGAGCACGGCCGGCCCGAGCTCGCGCTCCTTGCCGTCGAGCGTGACCAAGCGCTCCCCGTTTTTCGCGCGCCGCACGCCGATCGTGGTTCCGCGGAGCCGCGCGACGTCGAACGCGTGCAGCGGCTGCCCCAGCTCGAGGAGCACCCAGTTGGTCACGTCGACGAGAATGCCGAGCGAGCGATGGCCCGCAGCTTCGAGCCGCTCGGCCATCCACGCCGGCGACGCGCCGTTGTGCACGCCTTCGATCAACCGGCCTGCGTAGCGCGCGCAATCTTCGGGAGCGGCGATCTCCGCGCGCCATGGGCCGCTCGGCGCTGCCGCGGTCGATTTCGGCGCGCGCGGCGTCCACGGCACTTCCAGCGCGGCGGCAAGCTCGCGCGCCACTCCTTCCACGGAAAGCCAGTCCCCGCGGTTCGAGGCCGGTTCCGTCTCCAGCACCGGAGCTTTGTGCAGCGCACGCTCCAGCGGGAGCCCCAAGGGCGTGGATTCCGGCAGCAGGAGAATCCCGCTCGCATCTTCGGAGAGCCCCAGCTCCTTCGCCGAGCAGAGCATTCCCTGGGAGAGCACTCCGCGCATGGTGCGCTCGACGATCGCCATGCCCGGTGCCAGCTCCGCTCCGGGAAGCGCGAGCGCGCCGACTTGGCCGGCCTTTGCGTTCGGCGCGCCGCACACGATCGTGCGCATCGCTCCATCTCCCGCATCGACTTTGCATACCTTGAGGCGCTCCGCGTTGGGATGCGGGGCACACTCCACGATCCGTGCGGTGACGATTCCTTCCGGCAGCCGCGGAGCGCGTTCCAGCGTGCACTCCAGCCCCACTTCGGTGAGCCGGCGCGCCACGACCGCCGGATCCTCGGGAAGTGCAAGGAAGTCGCCGAGCCAAGCGAGCGGAATCTTCACGCGATCCCCCGGAACTGGCGGAGGAAGCGCAGGTCGTTTTCGTAGAGGAAACGAATGTCGGGAATGCGGTGCTTCATGAGAGTGATGCGGTCCGGTCCCATGCCGAATGCGTAGCCCGATACTTTCTCCGGGTCGTAGCCGACGCCGCGCAGCACATTGGGATGCACCATTCCCGACCCCAGGATCTCGACCCAGCCGGACTGCTTGCACACGCTGCATCCCGAGCCCCCGCAAACCGTGCAGCCGATGTCCATCTCCAGCGACGGCTCGGTGAACGGGAAGTAGCTCGCACGAAAGCGAAGCCGCACCGACTCACCGAAGAACCCGCGGGCGAAGGCGCGCAATGTTCCCTTGAGGTCTCCGAGGGTGACGTCCTCGCCGACGCAAAGCCCCTCCAGCTGGAAGAAGAACGGCGAGTGGCTGGCGTCGAACGCGTCGCGGCGGTAGACGCGCCCCGGCGCGATGATGCGCACCGGCGGCGGTGTGCACTCCATCACGCGGATCTGCACGGGGGACGTCTGCGTGCGCAGCAGGAGATTCTCGTCGATGTAGAACGAGTCGTGGTCGTCGCGCGTCGGATGACCTTCGGGAATGTTCAGCGCTTCGAAGTTGTAGCGTGCGCTCTCCACTTCGGGGCCGTCGGCCACGGAGAATCCCATGGAGCGGAACAGGTCCACGAGCTCGTCGATGGTCTGGAGCAATACATGCGGCAGTCCGAAGCTCGGACGCCGCCCGGGAAGCGTGGGATCGAAGCCGTCTCGGGGCGCGGCACTCCGGGCCGACTCCAGCGCGCTCTTGCGCGCGTCGCAGTCTCAGTGCGAGCTGCGCGCGCACTTCGTTCCAGAGCTTGCCGGCGGCGGGGCGCTCCCCTTCCGCGAGCGAAGACACGGCGCGAAGTCGGCGCGTGATCTCACCGGAGCGTCCGAGCCAGCGCGTCCGGGCGGCGTCGAGCGCGTCCAGGTCGGACGACGCCTCGATCTCCCGGAGCGCTTGCTCCCGGAGTGCGTGGGCTTCTTCCGTCACTCGAATCTCAGGAAGCTGGGGAGGCTGCGCGTCCCTTCGCGAGAGCGACGAGCTCGCCGAAGGCCTTCGGATCCGAGACGGCCAGCTCGGCCAGCACGCTGCGATCGAGCTCCACTCCCGCCGTCTTCAAGCCGGCGATGAAGCGCGAGTACGAGACACCGTGCTCGCGCGCTGCGGCGTTGATCCGAATGATCCACAGGCTGCGGAAGTCCCGCTTCTTGCGGCGCCGATCGCGGAGCGCGTACTGGCGTCCCTTGTCCACGGCGGACTTGGCCACCGTGTACAGCTTGCGCCGGCCGCCGAAGTACCCCTTCGCGGCATCCAGGACTTTCTTGTGGCGCCGTCGCGAGTGGACGGTAATTCCGGAGCGACTCATTCCGTGATCTCCTTCGCTGGTCGGGGGGCTCCCTTTCGGGAGACTTGATGGCCCCTGTCCCGTTCATGCGGGGTTTCGTTCGGCGGCCTCGCTCAGGCCGCTCCCCCCGCCGCCGCCGCGTCCTTCGTCGGTTCGGCGTCTTCGCTGGCTTTGACTTCCTTCTTCTTGGGCACGGGGGTCGTCGGGGTCAGCAGCATGAACATGCTCTTTCCCTCCAGACGCGGCCCCGATTCCACAGCTCCCACGTCGGCCAGCTCCTGCGCGACCTTCTTGAGCAACCCCTCGCCGATTTCCGCATGCGTGATCTCGCGCCCGCGGAAGACCATCGTCACTTTCAGCTTGTTGTGCTCGAGAAGGAACTTGCGCGCGTTCTTCAGCTTGAAGTCGAAGTCGTGCTTCTCGATCTTCGGCCGGAACTTCAGTTCCTTCAGCTGCTGCTGATGCTGGCGCGCCTTGGCCTTGCGGTCCTTCTTGTTCTGCTCGTACTTGAATTTCCCGTAGTCCATGATGCGGCACACGGGAGGGCGCGAGTTCGCGGCGACTTCGACGAGGTCCAGGCCTCGTTCGCGCGCCAGGGACCGACCCTCGTCGGCGCTCATGATCCCGAGCACTTCTCCCGCTTCATCCACGACGCGGATGGGCGAGATGCGGATGCGCTCGTTCACTCTCAATTCTTTTTCGATGGGCAAAAACCTCCTCGAAAATGGTTCACCCGGCGAGCACGTCTCGCCGGGCGACGACTCCCACTCACGAAACTGGTGGGCGATACTGGACTCGAACCAGTGACCTCCTGCATGTCAAGCAGGCACTCTAACCAGCTGAGCTAATCGCCCACGCCCGAGACGATCGAAGGAATCTGCGGGGCGGAAATCCGCCCCGTCAAGAGCTTTCCCCTCGATCTACGCGGTTCCGGCGGCCGACTCCTTCGCCTGCTTCCGCATCCCCGCACGTCTTTGGACGTCCGCGCGGAGATTCATCTCCGATTCCGAATCAAGCTCTTGGAGATGGTCCTTCAGCGAGAGCACGATGCGCCGCTGCTGCTGATCCAAGCTGATCACCTTCAGCGGAATCTCGTCCTGCTCGTCGAAGAGATCTCCCGGCGTGGACAGATTGTCCCAGCCGAGATGCGAGATGGGCACGAACCCCTCGAGATCGCTCTCCAGATCGACCACGATGCCGCGCTCCAAGATGCGGCTGACCCGGCCGATCGTCGAGATCCCCGGCTGGAACCTCTCCGACAGCTGGAGCCACGGGTCGTCGTGCACCTGCTTCAGTCCGAGAGAGATCCGTCGCGCTTCCTTGTCGATGTTGAGCACGACGACGTCGACGTCGTCGCCCTTCTTCACGATCTCCGACGGGTGGCGAATGCGCTTGGTCCAGGACATGTCCGAGATGTGGACCAAACCGTCGATCCCTTCTTCCAGCTCCACGAACGCGCCGAAGTTCGTCAGGTTGCGGACCTTGCCGCTGAACTTGGCACCCACCGGGTAGCGCTCGTCCAGCGTGAGCCACGGATCCGGCTCCACCTGCTTCAGCCCGAGCGAGATCTTCTCGTTTTCCGGATCCACCTTGAGAACGACCGCGTCGACCATGTCGCCGACCGCGAGCATCTTCCCCGGGTGGCGGACGTGGCGGGTCCAGCTCATCTCGGAGACGTGGATCAAACCTTCCACGCCCTTCTCCAGCTCCACGAACGCACCGTAGTCCGTGATGGAGACGACGCGTCCCTTGACCCGCGTGTTCACCGGGTACTTGCGCGTCACCTCTTCCCATGGATACGGAGTGAGCTGCTTCAATCCGAGAGAGATGCGCTGGCGCTCCTTGTCGAACTCCAGCACCTTGACCTGGATCGTCTGGCCGATCTGCACCACCTCGGACGGATGGCTCACGCGGCCCCAGGACATGTCGGTGATGTGCAGCAGACCGTCGATTCCGCCGAGGTCCACGAACGCACCGAAGTCGGTGATGTTCTTGACCTGTCCTTCGCGGATCTGCCCCTTCTCCAGCTCCGTGATCAGCTTGGTCCGCTTGACCGCACGATCCTCTTCCAGGACCACGCGGCGCGACACCACGATGTTGCGGCGGCGCTTGTTGAGCTTGATCACCTTGAACTGCAGAGTCTGGCCGATGAGATCGTCCAGATTCGGGACGCGACGCAGCGCGACCTGGGACCCGGGGAGGAACGCGTCCACCCCGAACAGATCCACGACGACTCCGCCCTTGATCCTGCGCACGAGCTTGCCTTCCACGATCTGCTGATCGTCGAACGCATCTTTGATGCGGTTCCACACGCGGAGGAAATCGGCGCGCTGCTTGGAGAGCACGACGAGGCCGTCGTCGTTCTCCATGCGCTCGAGGTAGACGTCGATCTTGTCGCCGGGCTTGACCTGCGAGAGGTCGGGAAACTCCGACGCGTTGATCACTCCCTCGGATTTGAATCCGATGTCGACCAGCACGTCCTTCTCTCCGACGGAAAGGACCGTCCCGTGGACGATCTCCCCTTCGGAAAGGCTTCCCATCGTCTCCTCGTAGAGGGCGAGGAGCTCCGCGACTTCACCCGAGGTGAAGTCGACGTCCTCCTCGTCGGCGAGGTTGACGAAACGCGGCGGATTTTGCGGTTTGGTCCGCGGACGATCGTCCAGATCGTCGTCGTCCTCCAAGTTCGTGGAGGCTCGGTCGAGGTCCCTGAGATCCCTATCCTGCATCATGAAATGAATCCATCCCTTCGTACTGAATTCGAAGCATGACCGGCAGGCGCAGCAGGCCGCTTTCGCGGCGGCGCGACCCTACGCCGGGTGCTCCGTCTCCCTCGATCGTGATCCCTTTTCGTCTCCGAGCCGGCGAATCGCGTCGAGCACGAACCGCGCGGCGTCTCGGAAGCGTTCCCGCTCCGTCGACTCCGGGATCACTTCGCTCGGGAGCGCGTAGGGGCTGCCGAATACGACCCGCACGCGCCCCCGCCGGAACAAGTTCCGGATGGGCGACTCCGTTCCCTCGATCCACACCGGGAGCACGGGAACCGAGAGCCGGACGAGCATCATCCCGACCCCGACCTTGGGTTCGCCGAGCCGCCCGTCCTTCGATCGCGTCCCCTCCGGGAACACGACCAGCGCGTTTCCGCGCTCCAACCAATCTTCGAACCGGCGCATCGTCGAGGGCGCCAAGCTCGAGCGATCCACCGGGATCGCATGAAGCGCCCCGATGAGCGCCCCCAGTCCGGGAACCTCGAAGAGCTCCCTCTTCGCGGCGAAGCCGGCCTCTCGAGGAAGCGCGGCTCCCAGGAACGGAGGGTCGAGCACGCTCCGGTGATTCGCGGTCACCAAGAGCGCACCTTCCATCGGGACTCGTTCGCGTCCTTCGACGCGCATTCCCCACAGAAGCTGGATGAGCGCGGACCCCGAGCGTTTGCAGACTTGATAGAAAAGCCCCACGCCAGGGACCGTCCTCCGGAATCCAGCACCGAGGAAACGCGGAGGATATCTCAGGGACTCCGGGGAGAGAACCAAAAAATGTCCGCCGGTTCAAGGTGTCGGCTCCCGGACCAGCCCGCCGGATGGCCGTCAGCGACCCGGCCCCGCCATTCCCTCCCGGACCCGGCCCACCACCGCTTCGACCTGCTCGTCGACGGACATCTCCGTCGTGTCGATCAGGATCGCGTCCGGGGCCCGGCGCAAAGGGCTTAGATCGCGCTCCGAATCGAGCCGGTCGCGTGCGGCGAGATCGCCGGCGATCTCTTCCAGCGGCGGCGCCGGGCCGCGCTCTTCCAACTCCCGGCGGCGGCGGCGGGCGCGCTCTTCAAGGGATGCGTCCAGGTAGATTTTGACCGCGGCGTCGGGAAACACCACGGTGCCGATGTCGCGCCCCTCCACCACGACCCCGCCCTGCGCCGCGATCTCGCGCTGCCGCTCGACCAGCACGCCCCGGGCCTCGGGAACCCGCGCGACCCACGAAACCTCACGGGAGACGCGTGCGCCCCGAATGTCGTCGCTCACGTCCTCTCCGTCCACGAGGACCCGCGCACCCGATGCGTCGCGGCGCATCTCGATCCGCGTCTCCCTGGCGATCCGCGCAACGAGGGATTGGTCGTGCGGATCGCCGCCCGAGGCCAGCACCTTCCAGGTGAGCGCGCGATACATCGCGCCGGTGTCCAAATAGAGAAAGCCCAGTCGCTCGGCGACGAGGCGTGCCGTCGTGCTCTTCCCGGAGCCGGCCGGCCCGTCGATCGCGACCACGAGCCCCGGGTTCACGAGCGGGGCCTCGCCGCAGCCCGCGTGCGTGCGCGCCGCGCCGGGGTGCGCGGGTGCGCCCGCGTGCGCAGCAATCGCTCGAGATCCCGCGCGAAGCCCGGATGTGAGACGCGCGCGGTGCCGGCGCCGCGCACCGTGATCGGATCGCGCGCCAGAAGCCCGGCGATGCGGAACGCCATTGCGATGCGATGATCCCCGCGAGCTTCCACACGTCCGCCGCGGAGCGTCCCTCCTTCGATGTCGAGACCGTCGGGCGTTTCGCGCACCTGCGCCCCAACTCGCTCCAGCCCCTCTGCGAGGGCGGCGATGCGGTCCGATTCCTTCACGCGCAATTCCTCGGCGCCGCGAACGCGGCTGCGGCCGCGACAGGCCCCCGCTGCCAGGACGGCGAGCACCGGAATCTCGTCGACCAGAGAAGGAACACTCGCCTTGGTGATTCGAAACGCGCGCAATCGACCGGGACGCACACGGATCGTGCCTGCCGGCTCGCCGCACCAAGTGCGCGAACGTTCCACGTCGATGCGCGCCCCCATGCGCGCCAGCAGTCGGAAAAAACCGAGGCGCGTGGGATTCAGCAGACAATCCTCGATCCGCAGATCGGAGCCCGGAAGCGCGGCCGCGGCGGCGGCGAGAAACGCGGCGGCCGAAGGATCGCCGGGGATCTCGCCCTGCGGCGCGGCCAGCGTTCCGCGCGGGCGCAGCGTGACCGTGCGCCCCCGCGCGCGCACCTGTGCACCGAGCGCGCGCAGCATGCGCTCGGTGTGGTCACGCGAGCGCTGCGGCTCGGTCACCGATGCCGGCACTCGGCCGATCCACGCCGCCAGCAGGATCGCTGATTTCACCTGGGCGCTCGACACCGCCAGAAGATGGCGCGAGGCGCGAAGCGGCCCGCCGCGCACGCGAAGCGGCGCGGTGACGCCGCCCGCACCGCGCGCCCGCACGCCGCTCACGCGAGCGCCCATGCGCGCGAGCGGTTCCGCGACGCGCGCCATGGGCCGGCGCGAGAGCGACGCATCTCCCACCAGCGTGGACGCGAACGGGCACGCCGCCAGCACTCCGGCCAGAAGCCGCATCGTCGTTCCCGAGTTCGCACAATCGATGGGCTTTTGCGGCGCTCGAAAGGAGCCGGCCCCTTTCCCCTCGACGACCCATGCCTCGCCGCGGCGTTGCACGCGCACTCCGAGTGTGCGCAGCGCCCGGGCCGTCGCGGCGACGTCGTCGCCTTCGTTCATCCGCCGGAGCTCCGCGCGCCCGCCGGCGA
The DNA here is from genome assembly GCA_963725045.1 of uncultured Gemmatimonadales bacterium. Lineage (GTDB taxonomy): Bacteria > ARS69 > ARS69 > ARS69 > ARS69 > CAVRWY01. The sequence goes on along the minus strand of CAVRWY010000014.1, from coordinate 44,851 downwards.
TCGCGGCGAAGAGGAGTGCGCGATGCGAGAGCGATTTGTCTCCGGGGGGAGACCATCGCCCCACGATTCGCGGGCGCGCACTCACGACTGGGTCAAACGGCGCGTCCCACGGCGCGCGCGACCTTGCGAATCTCCACCATCGCGTCCGTGAATCGGCGCGGAAGGATCGATTGGACGCCGTCGGAGAACGCGGTCTCGGGAGAGTGATGCACCTCGATCATGAGCCCGTCGGCGCCGGCGGCGACGGCCGCACGTGCCATGGGAACCACGTAGCGCCAGTCCCCCACCCCGTGGCTGGGATCGACCATCACCGGAAGGTGCGTGAGGCTCTGCAAAAGCGGCACCGCGGAGAGATCCAGCGTGTTGCGCAGCGCGGTCTCGAACGTGCGGATGCCCCGCTCGCAGAGCACCACGTTCTCGTTGCCGTTGGAGAGAACGTATTCCGCCGACATCAAGAGCTCGTTCACCGTGGTCATCATGCCGCGCTTGAGGAACACCGGCTTGCGCGATTTCCCCACCTCGTTCAGCAGGCTGAAGTTCTGCACGTTGCGGGCACCGACTTGCAGGACGTCGGCGTACCGCGCGACGAGCTCCACGTCCCGCGTGTCCATGACCTCGGTGATGATCGCGAGCCCGGTTCGATCGCGCACTTCCGCCAGGATCTCCAAGCCTTCGCGGCCGAGTCCCTGGAACGAGTACGGAGAGGTGCGCGGCTTGAAGGCGCCGCCGCGAAAGAGCGCAGCCCCGGCCTTGGCGACGGACTCCGCGATCGTGAAGCACTGCGCGCGCGACTCCACCGAGCATGGCCCGGCGATGACCACGACCTTCTTCCCGCCGGCGACGACGCGCGCACCCAGAGAGATCGTGGAGTTCGCCGTGCGATAGTCGCGGCTCGCGAGCTTGTACGGCTTTGCCGTGGGGACCACGCGCTCCACCGCGGCGAGCGCATCGAGCTGGGCCTGGGCGAGCAGCGTCGTGTCGCCTTCGACGGCCACCACCGAATGCTCCGCACCGCGCGAAATCCGTCCCAGAGCGCCGAGCGACGCGAGCCGCTCCAACAGCGCATCGATGTCGGCGTCGGTGGCGTCCTTCTTCAGAATGAGGATCACGACGGCCCGCCGTTCGCCGCCGCGACGGCGAGGCCTGCCGCACGCCGCAGCTCGCGGACTTCACGCGACTCGAGCACGCGCCACGCACCCTCGGCGAGCGTTCCCAGCTCGAGCGGACCGAAGCGGGTGCGCACCAGACGCTCCACCGGGAATCCGAACAAGGCGAGCATGCGACGCACCTGCCTCTTCCTCCCCTCCCGCAGCCCGAATTCGAGAGTCGTCCGCTTGCCCTCGCGCGCGACGATGCGCACTTGTGCGGGCTGCGTGGGGCCGTCTTCGAGAACGACTCCACGCCGCAGCGCACGCAGGACTCCGGGGGCGACCGAGCCTTCCACTTCCACGCGATACAACTTTTCGACTTTGAAGCGCGGATGCGCGAGACGGTACGCGAGCTCCCCGTCGTTGGTGAAGAGCAAGAGCCCTTCGCTGCGATAGTCGAGCCGTCCCACGGGGAAGACGCGTCCCGGGAAGCCTTGGAGGAGATCCATCACCGTGCGACGCCCGCGCGGATCACGCGCCGCGACGAGGACATCCTTCGGCTTGTGCATCACCAGGGTCCGCTCCCCATCGTCCGCATCGACCCGCGCTCCGTCGAGCTCCACCTGGTCGAGCCCCGGAGTGACCCGCGTCCCCAGCTCGGTGATCAACGCACCGTTGACCGAGATCCTTCCTTCGCGGATGAGCACGTCGCACTGACGCCGCGACGCCACGCCGGCTCCGGCCAGGAATCGGTTGAGACGTATGGGTTCCGACACAGCCGTCCGACTCCTCCCCGGAGTGAGACGGGGATCCGGGACCTGGGCGATTGCTCAGGCTTCCTCTTCGATTTCCTCGGCGTCCTCTTCCTCGACGTCTTCGTGCGCATCGGACGAACGCGCGCCGGAGTCCCGATCCTCGTCCTCGCGAGCCACCTCCATCTCGTCTTCGTCCTCGGCGTCGACCTCCAGGGCCGGCCTGTCCCCCGCGAGCAGGGCTTCCAACTCTTCGGTGCGCGGGAGATCGGTGAGGCTCGCGAGACCGAAATACTCGAGAAATTCGCGCGTCGTCCCGTAGAGGAGCGGGCGGCCGGGAGCGTCGGCGCGCCCCGCGATGCGGATCGCCTTGCGCTCCAGGAGGTGGCGAAGCACGCGATCGGATGCGGACACGCCGCGGATCGCGTCGATCTCCGCGCGGGCGACGGGCTGCTTGAACGCGATGATCGCCAGCGTCTCCAGAGCCGCGCGCGAGAGACGCGTGGGCAAACGCTCGGCGTGCAGCTTGGTCAGGATCGGAGCGAGCTCGGGATTCGTGACCAGTTGGAATCCGAGCGCCACCGCGGCGATGCGGAACGTGCGCCCGGTCTCGGCGTAGGCGACGTTCAGCCGATCGATCGCTTCGAGCACATCGCCGCGCGGGAGTCCCGCGAGCTCGGCGATGCGCGGCGCGGCGAGCGGCGTCTGGCACGAGAACAAGAGAGCCTCGACGCGCTCTTCCCCAGTGAGCTGGGCGGAAGGAGGCGCGGGCTCGGCTTCGTTGCCGGAGGGTTCCCCGGATGCGGTCGTGTCAGAGAGCATGCCCAGACGGCTCCTCTTTCTGCTTCAGCCAGATCTCACCGAACTCGTCGGGTTGGACGGCGAGAACTTCTCCCCGTCGCATGAGCTCGAGCAGCGCCAAGAACGTGGTGATCACCAGCGAGCGCGAGCGGCGCTTGGGAAAGAGCGACGTGAACGGCACGCCGTCCTTGGTGACGAAGCACTCGCGGCGAATGAACTCGATCTGCTCGTCCACCGAGTACTCTTCGGTGACGAGCTCGAACGGATCGTTGTCGGGCATGTTCTCCAGCACCCGACGAAACGCACGGAAGAGATCGAGCAGCGAGATTCCGAGGCCTTCGTCCGGCGCATCCACTTCCGGCAAGGGCGGCGGATCGCGTCGAAAGATGCCGCGCCATTCTTCTTCTTTGGCGCCGAGAATCTCTCCGATGCGCTTGAACTCGCGGTACTCGAGCAGCCGGCGCACGAGCTCGGCGCGAGGATCGATCTCCTCTTCGTCGGTCTCTTCGTCCACTGGAGCGGGAAGCAGAAGCTTGGCCTTGATGCGCATGAGAGTTGCAGCCATCAAGAGAAACTCGCCGGCGCGATCGAGGTCGAGATCGTCGACCTCGCGGATCGACGCGAGGTACTGCTCGGAAATGTGCGCGATGGGAATGTCGACGATGTCGATCTCGTCGCGCTTGATGAGGAAGAGCAGGAGATCGAGCGGTCCTTCGAACTTTTCGAGCTGAACGCGGTAGCCGGTTCCGGCCGGCCCTTCCCCCTGCTCTTCCGTGGGAAGCGCGGTGGGATCGACCGGCGCGTCGACACCTTCGGCGACCACGGTCGCCGCCGGATCCAAGTTTGACTTGCGTCCGCGCTCGTCCATGTCCCCTCGGAAGCGGTGATGGGAGAGCCCCGAGCCGGAGACTAGGCGCCTCGCGCGCGCCACGTCAAGCGCGCTCCCCGCCGCGCGTTGCGCCGGCACGCTCGCGCGGATGAAAGCTCTTGTGCACCTCGCGCAGATAGGTTGCATCGACCCGCGTGTAGACCTGCGTGGTGGAGAGATCGGCGTGCCCGAGAAGCTCCTGGACCACGCGAAGGTCGGCCCCCCCTTCCAGGAGATGGGTCGCGAACGAGTGACGGAGCGTGTGCGGGGAGACGCGGCCGTCCAGATGCGCGGCCCTCGCGCGCTCGCGAACGATTTCCCAGAAGCCGATTCGCGTGAGCCGCCGCCCGCGGCGATTCACGAAGAGCGCGTCGGCGGCCCGGACTCCAGCCATCGCCGCGCGCCCGCGAGCGATCCACGCGTGCACCGCATCCATGGCGATCGCGCCCACCGGAACCCAGCGCTCCACGCTTCCCTTTCCGCGTACGCGGAGCATCCCCGGCTCCTCCTCCAGATGGGCGATGTCGACGGCCACGATCTCCGAGGCGCGCAATCCCGTCGCGTAGCCAAGCTCCAAGAGCGCGCGATCCCGCAGCGCGACCGGATCGTCCCCGGCGACGGCGGCGAGCAGGGCCTCCACCTCGGCGACCGAGATCGCCTTCGGGAGCCGCGCCGGACGCTTCGGCCCCTTGGCGTCGCGGGCGGGATCGTCGCGCGCGATTCCCATGCCCTGCGCCCAGCGGTGCAGCCCGCGCACTGCGGCGAGCCGGCGAGCGAGCGTCGTCGGACCCATTCCCGCACGGTGCTCCGCTTCCAGGAAGCGGGTGACCTGCTCGGCGCGAACGTCTTCGAGCTCCGGATCTCCCTGCTCCCGAAGCGCAGTCGCGTAGCGGACCAGATCGCGGCGATAGGCATCGAGCGTGCGCGGCGAAGCCCCGTCTTCGACGGCGAGGCTCTCCAGAAAGCGGCGCGCCGCGGAGTCCGGTTTCATTCGTGCGAGTCCGGTTTGATGCCGCGTGCGGCCGGCGCCGTGCCGCGATCGAACGGAATGCTCCGCTGTCCCGACTCGAGCGCGAGCAGCCGCCGTTTCATCTCCAGCCCGCAGGCGAATCCGCCGAGCCCGCCGTGCTCCTTGAGCACGCGATGACACGGCACCACGATCGGAAAGGGATTGCGATGCAGTGCGGTCCCCACCGCGCGCCCGGAGCGCGCGCGGCCGATCTCGCGCGCGATTGCGCCGTACGTCGTGACGCGGCCGTAGGGGATGCGGCGCACCGCCTCGAAGACCGCCGCGGAGAACGCGGGAATGCCGCGGACGTCGAGCGCACCGCTCCAGTCGAACGTCGCTCCTTGGAGATAGCGCTCCAACGCACCGGCCAATTCATGCATCGCCGCGTTTCCCATTCCTTGGCCGATCGCCACCCCCGCGACCGGATGCGCGCCCGCCGTGATGGCCACGGCCGGAACCTCTCCCACGTGCAGAGCGATCACGCCCTCGCGCGACGCCCACGCGTGCACCGCGATCCCGTCGCGCTCCACACGAAGATGGGTCAACGTCACAATTCCTCCGCGCCGCCCAGATGCGCCCAGATCGCGAGCGCGAGACGCCGGCCGATGCCCGGCACGGTCGCGATCGCGTCGATTCCCGCGCGGCGCATCGCTTCCACCGAGCCGAACCGCTCGAGGAGAAGCTTGCGCTTGCGCACGCCGACCCCGGTGATCTCGTCGAGCATGCTCGTCGCCAGACGCGCTCCCCGCCGGCGCCGATGCGCACGCAGCGCGAAGCGATGCGCCTCGTCGCGCACCCGCTGCAGGAGCTGGCGCGCTTCGGAGTCGGCCGGCAAACGGATCGGCTCCGCGCGTCCCGGGATGTGGATCTCCTCCAAGCGCTTGGCGAGCGAGATCACCGGGATCGGCGGCGCGCCGGATTCCTGGAGCGCGCGGACCGCCGCGGCCAGCTGGGTGGGTCCGCCGTCGATCAGGAACAGATCGGGCGGCGCGTCGCCCGCCACGATACGGCGCGCGCGCCGGCGCACGACTTCTTCGATCGAGCGGGGATCGTCGCGCTTCGGCGCTTCCCGAATGCGATAGGTGCGGTACTCCTCGGGATGCGAGACCCCTTCGAGGAACACCACGAGCGACGCATAAGTATCGGTGCCTTGGATCGTGGAGACGTCGACGCCTTCGATGCGATGCGGCGCCTTCTCCAACCCGATCGCAGTCGCGAGCGACTCCGGTGCACGCGCGGCGCGGGCCGGACCTTCCCGTTCGCGGGGACCGAGCGCCACCTGGGCGTTGTGCGTCGCCAGCTCCACGAGCCGGCGCGATTCCCCGCGCGACGGAGCGCGGAGCTTCACCGGATGTCCCGACTTCTCGGAGAGCCACGCCGCCAGAAGCTCGGGCTCCGACGGCGGTGATTGCACCAGGATCTCCCGGGGAATTTCTTCGCGCGGCTCGTAGAAGCCGAGCAGAAGCCCGCGAACGATCTCGCCGTCCAGGTCCGCCGCGGAGCAGCCCAGCTCCATGCGCTCGCGGCCGATCACGCGTCCCTCGCGCACTTGCAGGAGCGCCCCCACCGCGAGGCGACCGAGGCGCGCGAAGCCGAGCACGTCGCGTTCGCCGGTGGCCTGCATGGTCACGGCTTGCTTCTCAACGGTGCGCTCCAGCGCCACGATACGATCGCGCAGCCGTGCGGCGTCCTCGTAGCGCAGTTCGCGCGAGGCCCGCGCCATCTCGCGCTCGAGCCCGGTGACCACCGCGTCCTTGCGCCCCTCCAGAAAGCGCATCGCCTCGTCGACGATCGCGCGGTACTCGCCCGGATCCACGTTTCCACGGCACGGCCCCACGCACCGGCCGATGGAAACGTCCAGACATCCGCGCTCCGACATTCCCACGCGCAGTTTCAGAGAGCACGTTGGCAGCGGGAAGAGCGACCCGAGGATGCGCAGCGTGCGGCGCATGGAACCGACGTCGGCGTAGGGTCCGAAGTAACGCGCGCCGTCGTCCTCGATGCGGCGCGTGGGCAGAATGCGCGGAAACGGATCGGCGAGCGTGACTTTCAAGTAGGGATAGCGCTTGTCGTCGCGGTAGACCACGTTGTAGCGGGGGCGGTGCTCCTTGATGAGATTGAACTCGAGCAGCAGCGCTTCGCGCTCGGTGCGGGTCACGACGTAGTCGATGGCGTGGACCAGCTCCGCGGTGCGCTGCACCTTGGGCCCGAGATCCGAAGACTCCTGGAAATAAGAGCGCACGCGGGAGCGGAGCTGCTTCGCTTTGCCAACGTAGATCACGCGTCCGAGCGCGTCGCGAAAAAGGTAAGCCCCCGGCTCCCGGGGAAGCGCACGCGCCGTTTCCAGGAGGCGGGCACGCCGTTCCGCGCGCGACGCACCCGTTCTCACGACGCGCCCCTCGTCGAGCCTCCCGACCGCCGCCTGGTGAGCGCGTCCTGGATCTCCCGCAGCTCCTCGTGACCAAGCGCACGAAGCGTGAGCACCAGCGCCGCGACGCCGAACACGATGGCGATCCCGACGACCGCAAGCCGTGCGGTGATCGAATCCCCGGGAAAGAGCGTCCGAGCGAGCGCCTCTCCGCCGAGCGCCGCAACTCCGAGGACCGCCGATCCCGCAAGGGTGCGCGCGGTCGAGCGCAGCAGCGGCCCGGGGGCGTACGCCCCCACGCGCCGCGGCAGGAGCGCGAACAAGAGGCCGGCATTCACGTACGAGGCCAGCGAGGTCGCGAGCGCGAGCCCGGCCAGACGCATCGGCTTCATCAAGAGGAGAATGAACACGACGTTCGACACCACCGACACGACCCCGATTCGCACGGGAGTCTTCGTGTCCTGCATCGCGTAATACGCCTGCGCGAGCCCGCGGACCAGCCCATACCCGGGCAGCCCCAGCGCGTAGAACACCAGCGCCGCGGTCGTCATCGGGGTGGAGCGCTCCGCGCTGAACTCCCCGTACTGGAACAAGAGCTGGACGATCGGCTCCGCCAGAAGCACGAGCCCCACCGTGGCCGGAACGAGCAGCGTCACCAGAAGTCGAAGAGTATGGTCCAGCGTCTCCAGGAGACCCTCGCGGTCCCCTTGGGCCGCGCGGCGCGACATCATGGAGAGCGAAGCGGTCGACACCGCCACCCCGATCACGCCCACCGGGAGCAGCGTCACCCGATTCCCGAGCCGAAGCGCGGAGAGCGTCCCCGGCTCCATGCGCAGCGCGACCATGGTGTCGACGAGCGAGTTCACCTGGGTCACGCCGAGCGCCAGGAACCCGGGGAGCATCAACGCGCCCACGCGCCGCACGTCGGGATCCTTCGGCGCCCAACTCACGCCGAGGGGAAGGCCGAGCTGGCGCATCTCGGGAAACATGCACACCCACGCGGCGAGTCCGCCGAGGCAGCCGGCGATGGTGAAGAGCACCGCGCGGGTGTGGATCGAATCGGTCACGAACGCGCTCGCGGCGCCGATCAGGAAGCACACGTTCAGCAAAATGGGAGCGAGCGCGGACACCAGGAACTTGCCGCGCGCGTTCAGCACGGCGGAGACGAGCGCCGCGCCGCCGGAGAAGAACAGGAACGGGAACATGATTTGGAGCAGCAGAACCGCGAAGCGCAGATCTTCGGGGTGATTCTTCCAGTCGTGGGCATAGAGGCGCACCAGCGGTTCGGCCGCGAGCATCCCGAGAATCGTCATCACTGCGAGAACCGCGAGGAACACTCCGGTCACGCGGCGGAAGAACCGCTTGGCTTCGTCGGGGCCGCGCTGCTCCCAGATCTTGGCGAACACGGGAACGAACGCAGGATTGAAGTTCCCCTCACCGACGACTCGGCGAAAGAAGCTCGGAACCATGAACGCGAGATTGAACGCGTCGGCCACGAAGCCGGTGCCGAAGAGGACCGCGAACACGGAGTCGCGGGCCAGACCGAAGAAGCGCGAGAGCAGCGTGGCCAGGCCGAACACGGTGGCGTCGCGGGTGACGCGCGCCTTCCCCTCACCCTGGTCGCCGGCTGCCCGCGGAGCGTTCCCCTCGTCCAAGCTCACCCCCCGCGGTCACCCCGCACCGCCGGGGCAGGATTCCACGGCTCTCGGGAGAGCGTCAAATCCGGCAGTCTCGCGGTGAGGAAGGCACCTCGAATCCCTGACGCTTGACCCCCTGTCGGCCAGCGACTAGACTCCTCGGCCTCGAAGTCCAAGATTTCCAATTCAGAGGAGCGATTGGATGCCTCGTCACAAGTCGAACTTCAAGCGCATGCGCACCGCGAAGAAGCAGAACGCGCGCAACCGTCAGGTCAAGAGCACGATCAAGACGCTGAACAAGACCTTGATCGCCGCGTCCGGCGAAGAAGCCGACGCTGCGATGCGCACTCTCTCCAGCGAGCTCGACCGTGCGGTGAAGAAGGGTGTCATTCCGCGCCGGCGCGCGAATCGCAAGAAGAGCCGCATCGCGCTGGCGGTGAATCGCCTGAAGGCGGCCTAGCTAACCAAGCAGCCGCCGGACGCGCTCGGCGATGCGCTCGACGAGGGCGTCATCATCCGGCGCCGCAGCCGGCTCCGAAGCTCGCGGCGGGAACGTGTCGCCCAGGATGCATCCGGCGAGGTCCGCGCGCACTCCGTAGCGGCGCCCGCGCTTCGATCAAGCGGCGCACCTCGTCTTCCCCCAGCGGATGCGCACCGCCGAGCAACCGCGCCACCAAGAGAATTCGCGCCGATTGCTCCAGCGTCTCCATCCGTTGGTGCGCGGCATCCACGTCTTCGCCGAACGCGACCGCGCCGTGGTTTCCCAGGAGCAGCGCGTCGTGGCGCTCCAGGAACGGATCGATCGCCGACGCCACTTCGTCCGTCCCGGGAAGCGCGTACGGCGCCACCGGGACCTCGCCCAAACCCACCACGACCTCGGGAAGCACGCATCCGGTGAGCCCGCGTCCCGCGGCGGCGAACCCGGTCGCGACCGGAGGATGCGCGTGCACCACCGCACGGACGTCGGTGCGGCGGCGATATACGTGGCAGTGCATCCCCGTCTCCGTCGACGGATGGCCGCGCCCTTCGATCTTCACGCCGTTCGCGTCCACCACGAGAAGATCGCGCTCCTCCACGTCCCCTTTGCGAATGCCCGCCGGCGTGATCAGGATCGTGTTCGCGGTGAGACGCACGGAGACGTTGCCGTCGCGCCCGCCGACGTACTCGCGCTCGTCGAGCCGCCGGCACACGCGCGCGACGTCGCGCTTGATCTCGTGAAGCGGCTTCATGTGCGTTCCGTGGCGCGGTGCACCTCGTCGACCACGCCGACGACGACGGTGCGGATGGGAGGTTCGGCGAGACCCAAGACCTGCCCGGCCGAGCCCCCTTCGTCGACGACGAGCACGCGCTCCCCCGCTCCCGCCTGCGCAGCGTCGACGGCGAGGTAGGCTTCACCGACCGCACGGCCTTCCAGATCCAGTGGGCGAAGCAGGAGAATCGTCCGCCCCTCGAGCGACGCATCCTTCGACGTCGCCCAGACCCGGCCGATCACGCGCGCGATCTTCACGACTGCGACTCGTCGCCGCGGTCGATGCCGTCGACGAGTCCCACGATCGCGGCGTCGACCGGCGCGAATTTCGACGGCAAACGCCTTTGCCGCTTCGCGGGCTCGCACCACGAAGACCAGATCTCCTTCGCGGGTCTGCAGCGGATCGATGGCGACGAAGGGCTCGCCCCGAGGATGCCCCGCTTCGTCGCACGGCTGCACGACGCGCAGGAGCACACCGCTCAAGCTCTCGTCCTTCGCGGTTGCGACAATGCTCCCGATGACCCGTGCGAAGTTCACGCATCCTCCGCGCGCGACGCGAGCCGCTCGAAGTGTCCCATCAGCATGCGCCCCACACGATCGCGCACCAGCGCGTGCGGTCCCGAGAGAACTTCCGTCCGAATGTGCGCGGCGCGCCGGTCGATGAGAACGCGCGCGGCGTCGCACGCCGCCTGCACCGAGCCGACGTCGCCGGTCAGCGTGAAGAACCCGCGCCCGCCGATTCCTCGTCCCGGCGCAATCTCCAGGAGCTGGACCTCCGCGGCCTTCGCCGCCGCGTCCGCACCCTCGATCGCCGCCGCCACCGTCGTGGTCTCCACGATTCCGAGCGCCGCCGCAATCGCCCGCGCACCGCGCGGGCGCGCGATCGCCGGCGGCACGTCGCGATGCACCCGCGCGAGACGCAGCGTATCCACGATCGCGTCCTGCGCGACCCGCGTTCCCGCTTCGAGCGACGCTTCCACTTCAGCGACGCCGCCGGCGAAAATCACCAGGAACTTTCCGGTCGAGATCGGGATCGCTTCGACGAGATCCACCCGCGCGGCCTTCACGACTTCGTCGGCGGCGCGCACTCCCGCGGCGATCGAGCCGAGCTCCAGAAGACCCAGCGAATCGGCGTTCCATTCCACAATGCGGGCGCCTCAAACGATGCGGAAGGAGTCGACGAGCGTGCAGCGGCGAAACCGCGTGAAGCTGCGCGCAGTGGTCATGCCTTCGCCGGTGGGACTCGCGATCGTGTAGCTGGTGAAACCCTCTCCCCCTTCGCCGAGCCCGTTGAACGTGGGCCCGTTCTTCACGAAGATGGAGCAGTCGATGGTGCGCGCCATGCGCGAGAGCTTGGTCACGTCGTGCGAGTACATGGCGGCGGTGTGACGATTGCCGCCTTCCACGTCCTTGCGCGAAGTCGATCGCGGCGTCGACGTCGCGGGCCGCAGGCCACGCCGATCACCGGCATCATGAGCTCGGTCCACAGGAACGGATGGCCGTCGTCGACCTCGGCGACGAGAAGCCGCGTCGTGCTCGGTCCGGAAACTCCCGCCGCCTCCAAGATGACGCCCGCGTCCTTGCCGATCAGCTCCTTGTTCGGAATGCTGCGCCGCCGCGGCCCGCGATCCTCGTGGAGCACTGCCTTGCGCACCAAATCGAGCTCGCGGCCGCGCAGGCGAAACGCTCCGGCGCGCTCCAGGCGCGTCATGAGCTCGCCCACGATGCTGGCCACCGCGATCACTTCCTTCTCGTCGGTGCACACGATGTTGTTGTCGAGCGAAGCGCCGGCCACGATGCCGCGCGCGGCGCGGTCCAAGATCCGCGGTCGCGTCGACCACGACCGGAGGATTCCCCGGCCCCGCGGTGATCGCCCGCTTGCCGACCGACATCGCTTCCTTCACCACGCCGGCGCCGCCGGTCACCACCAGGAGACGCACCGCGTCGTGGCGCATGAGCGCCTGCGTCGCTTCGATGGAGGGCTTCGCGATCGTGGTGAACACGTTCGCGGGACCGCCGGCCTCGCGCGCGGCGCGCTCGAGAATTTCGATCGCGCGCAGCGACACGCGCGCCGCGGACGGATGCGGCGCGAAGATCACGGCGTTGCCGCCGGCGAGCATGCCGATGCCGTTGTTGATCACCGTCTCGGACGGATTCGTGGACGGCGTCACCGAGAGGATCACGCCGTACGGGGCGCGCTCTTCGAGCGTGAGGCCGTGATCGCCCGAGCGCGCGGTGGGGGCCAGATCTTCCGTGCCCGGCGTCTTGCGGCCGACGAGGAGGTTCTTCTTGATCTTGTCGTCGACGCGACCGAGGCCGGTCTCTTCCACGGCGAGGCGCGCAAGCTCCGGCGCGTGCTCTTCGACCGCGCGGCGAATCGCCGCGATCATGCGATCGCGAACTTCGAGCGAAGTCTCGCCCAAGTCGCGAAACGCGCGCTGCGCTTCGCGTGCGGCGTCGTCGGGAGTCTCGAACACCGGGCCCGTGCCGCGCGCGCTCGCGGAAACTGCCGGGCGGGCGATTCCGGAGTGTGCGGCGTCTCCCTCGAGCCGGCGGAGCACGCGCTCGACGAGCGTTTCGACGCGGGACTCGTCGAGGGTCACGCCGGGGCTCCGCGCGATCAACGCGCGGCCTCGGCCGCGGCCTTCGTGTAGCGGATGCGGCCTTCGGCCTCCACCGTGTCGACGATCGCGAGGATCACCGCGTCGACGGGCTTGTCCTTGGTCGCGGAGGTGAGACGCGCGGACGATCCCGACGCCACCAGCACGATCTCGCCGTCCCCGGCGCCGACCACGTCGACCGCGATGGTGAAGGCGCCGGTCGGCTTCAGGTCGAGGCCGACGGTCTCCACGATTTGAAGCTTGAATCCGCCGAGTCGTTCGTCCTTGCGCGTGGCGACGACGGTTCCGGCGATGCGCCCGAGGATCATCGGGCCCTCCTCGAGCGGATCAGGTTCGGGCGGCTTCCGCCTTCTCGGCGCGTCCGACGGGGAGGACCTTCTCCACGTTGCCGTGGGGACGCGGAATGACGTGAACGGAGACCGAGCTCTCCGACCTTGTTCGCCGCCGCGGATCCCGCATCGGTCGCGGCCTTCACGGCGGCCACGTCTCCGCGAACGATCGCGGTCACGTATCCCCCGCCGATCTTCTCGTATCCCACGAGCGTCACGTTCGCGGCTTTGACCATCGCGTCGGACGCCTCGACGAGCGCCACGAAACCGCGCGTCTCGATCATTCCCAAGGCTTCGCTCATCGACCACCTCCCGTCACTTCAAGAAAATGTCTTCCAGCGAAGGATGCGGACTGGGAATGACGTGGCTCGTCACCAGCTCGCCGACACGTCGTGCGGCATCGGCTCCCGCGGCCACCGCGGCGTTCACCGCGCCCACCTCGCCGCGCACCAGCGTCGTCACGTACGCCGATCCGATGCGCTCGTACTTGGTGATGGTGACCCGCGCCGCTTTGACCATCGCGTCGGATGCCTCGGCCAAGCCGACGAATCCGCGCGTTTCGACCAGACCCGAGAGCCTCTCCCTCCATCACCCGCCCTTCGCCTCGAAGGAAGGCCCGGAGAATTGCTCGATCGGCGGCCTGTGTCAATCGCTGGGGCGGCGCTCTGCCGAGATCGCCCGGGCATCATCCGATCGTTCCACAGCGAGTGGATGCTCGCCGACGATCGTAGCCTCGAAGCATCCGGCACTGCGAGCGACCTCATGCGTTGCTGTCCCTCGTCGGTCCCGCTTGGCGGTTCCCCTCGAGCGCCGTCGAGCGCGGCGCTGGCGCTCTTCAATGGCCTCGGATTCCCAGTGTCTCGAGGCGAGCTGGCGTACCGGAGGCGCACCGGCGGTCGCCGCCCAGAGTCCCGGTACCTTTCGGCGAGCCTGCGTAACGCCGACGCAGATCTCCTTCTCCACGAAGCGAAAAGCGCGAGCCGAAAGGCTCCGGGAATCTGGGCACGAGGCGAGCCGCCGGCGCGCCGAGGAACGTATGCGCAGCGAGAGATCGGGATCCGAGGCCTTCATGCGAGCGCCAACGCAGCAACGGCCGCCGAGGGGACCCGAGCCGGAGAACCGGCGGGCATCACGTCCGAGCTTCGCTCGCGCAGCCTGTCTCTCGGAGATCGCGGCCGGCTCCAACGAGCAAAGGGGGCGTTGCCGCCCCCTTCGCGAAGAAAGTCCCCCGCATTGACGCCGTGCGCCGAGTCACCACGGGAATCCCAGGGTCGTCAGGCCGAGCGCCCGCGAATCACGTGACATCGCAGGAGACTGAATCGGGACCGGGCGGAGCTCGCGGCGCAGCCGTGAGGTTCCGCATGCGCGTGCGAGCCATCGAGGGAGCGATCAACTAGGTTGCAGGTCCGAGTCGGTGTTTCGTTCCCGACGAAGACATCGCCCGCGCAACCAGAGCATCATGCAGAGGACATGCCAGCGGGTCGCAGTCAGGATTTGCAGCGATCGGCGAGAGCCAGCGAAGGGTTTTCGGGGGAAGCCGTCTCACCAGGTCGCAAGATGAGCGCGCGGCGCGGCCTTTTGCGCACGAACGCTGGGGAAAGGTCCCCAATCGGGGACGCGAGAGGGCTCCGATCGCGGTCGCTTCGCGTTCCTACGATCGGGCGCGGGCCGGGTGCCGGCGGGCCGGAACGCGCGTTTCGAGCACGAGGCGAGACGCCGCGGCGAGCGGTCAGCGGCCTCGATTCGCCGAAACGGGGCGCCGGGCGCTCGTCCCCACGGGGAAGCTCCTAAGCGCGCGCCGCACCGAATCTCGAACCTGCGCGGTGGTGGCGCTCCCTCCCATGTCGGGCGTGAGGAGGTCTCCCCGGGCGAGGTGGCTCATGATCGCGGCCCGCAGGCGATCCGCGGCATCCGTCTCCCCCAGGTGGCGCAAGAGCATGACCCCGGACAGCATCGATGCGACCGGATTCGCAATGCCCTTGCCGGCGATGTCGGGAGCGGAGCCGTGCACCGTCTCGAACACCGCGGCTTCGTCGCCGACATTCGCGCCCGGAGCGAAACCGAGTCCGCCCGACGAGCCCCGCGCACAGATCGGAGAGAATGTCTCCGTAGAGATTCTCCGAGAGGAGAATGTCGTAGCGCGTGGGATCCAGGACCAACTGCATGCACATGTTGTCGACGATGATCTCGTCGTACTGGATCTCCGGGTAATCCTTGCGCGACTTTGCGGCAACAATCCAGGAAGAGTCCGTCGGAGAGCTTCATGATGTTCGCCTTGTGGATCGCGCTGATTCGATGGCGGCCGCGGCGGCGCGCGAACGCGAATGCGAACTTGGCGATGCGCGTCGAAGCGTCCGCGGTGATCACCTTGAGCGATTCCACGACGCCGGGGACGATCACATGCTCGATTCCCGCGTAGAGATCCTCGGTGTTCTCCCGCACCACGAAGAGATCCACGCCGTCGTAGCGGCTCTTCACGCCGGGAATGTTCCGGATCGGACGGAGATTCGCGTAGAGATCCAGCGCTCGGCGCAAGCCCACGTTCACGGAGACGTGGCCTCCGCCCACCGGAGTCGTGGTGGGTCCCTTGAGCGCCACACGATTCTTGCGAACCGAGTCCAGAACGAACGAAGGGAGCGTCGACCCGTGCTTGGCCACCGCGTCCGCGCCGATCTCGCCCGGCTCCCATTCCAGCGGCACTCCCGTCGCTTCCATCACCGCGACGGTCGCCGCACACCACCTCCGGTCCGATGCCGTCTCCGGGCAGGAGCGTGACCACGTACTTCGATTTCGACACAGACTTTCCTTTCACGACGAGGGAGCGCCGGATCCGGTTTCGGTTACACGAACTCCGGCGCCGGCGTAGCGAAGACGTGGCTCGCCGCGTCCAGAATCTCGCGGTGAAGTGCGTACTTCGCCGCGATGAGGCGCTTGCTCACGTTCTGGTAGGCGATGCCGAGATCGTCCCCGATCTGCTGCAGCGTGACGTTGCGGTCCCGCCGAAAGATGGCTTCCCATTGCGCGTCCGTCCAGCCCCGCTCGATCGTATCGATCGTACGACAGAGAGCGGAGAGCACGCGCGTGGATCCCGGCTGCGAGGTGAGCGCGCCGGTCCAGCAATTCCGGCGCTTTCCGAGCCCGCGAAACGCTTCCGTGGCGAGACGGTCGGCGGCGAGCTCGTCGCCCCGTCCGAGTCCCGCGAGCACGACGAGGGGCGGCTTCTTGGGGTCGGCGCGCATGCTGGTGCGCAGCGCGTACACGAACGGAAACGCCTGCCCCGCGTCGTCGAACAGCATGCGACCCGCGAACGCCGCCCCGCTCGCCGCAGTCCACGAGCGTCCGGGCTCCACGGCTTCGATCAGGACTTTCGCCTGGGACAAATGCGCTTCGACGTCCGCGGACACGATCGAGCGCGCACGCGGATCGCAGCAAACTTCCAAGAGCAGCACGGCACCGTTGGACGCGAAGGGCATTGTAGTGCCTCAGGGGATCGAGGCGGCATTGCAGTTCACAAAATCGGGGAAGAAATGTCAAGCTGCGCCCCAGAACCGATGCCGACGAATCCCTTGCGACGCAGCCCGCATCCACTCCTCCTCGAGATCCCCGTGCGGCCCTGGCTGCGCGAGCTTTCCGCGCGTGCCGGGCGTCCGCTGACTCTGGGAACCGTCCCCGACGCAGGTACTCGACACGATCGCGGCCCGGGGTTTCCACGGGGTGTGGCTCATGGGGGTCTGGCGCACCAGCGCCGCCGGCACGGCGACTCGCGCTCTCGCACCCCAGTCTCCTCGGCGTCTACGAGTCGATGTTCCCCGATTGGGCGCTTGGCGACGTTCCCGGATCGCCGTACGCGATCGGTGCCTATGAAGCGGCTCCTTCGCTGGGAGGGGAGCCCGCGCTCGCCGCGCTGCGCGAGCGGCTGGCCGGGCGCGGAGTCGGGAATCATGCTCGACTTCGTCGGAAATCACTTTGCTTGCGATCACGCGTGGCTCGACGACTCCCCCGAGTATTTCGTGCAGGGCTCGCCGCGCGATCTGGCGCGGGAGCCGGCGAACTGGTTCTGCCATGTCGGAAAAGGCGGCGTCGATCGCGTGATCGCGCACGGGCGCGATCCTCATTTCCCCGGATGGTCCGACACGGCCCAAATGGACATCCGCAGTCCGCCGCACCCGGCGCGCGCTCGCGGATCTCGTCGCCTCGCTCGCCGAACGATGCGACGGCCTGCGCTGCGACGTGGCCATGCTGCTGCTCGCGGACGTCTTTCGCCGAACTTGGGGCACGGACGGACGCGACGCGGAGGGAGAATTCTGGAGCGAGGCGATCGCGGCGGCACGAGCGCGCCGCCCCGAAACGGTGTTCCTCGCGGAAGCGTATTGGGGACTCGAGCCTCGCCTCCTGGAGCTGGATTTCGATTTCGCGTACGACAAGGGAGTGCTCGACGCGCTCGCCGCGGGAGACCTCGGAGCGCTCCGGCGAGGCACCGAGCTCGGGCGCGACGCGCGCGCGCAACGCGCTCACTTCCTGGAGAATCACGACGAGCCGCGTGCGGCGGCGGTCTTCGGCAGCGCACGGCTCGCAGCGGCGGCGGTCTTCGCGTACACGCTGCCGGGAATGCGATTCTTCCACGAAGGGCAGATCGAAGGACGCCGGCGGCACGCCCCGGTGCAGATCGCGCGAATCCCGCACGAAGACGATCTCGACTGGTGCCGCGAGCTCCACGAACGGCTCTTCGCCGCACTGCGCGATCCCGCGTTTCACGCGGGCCGCTGGGAAGCGCTCCTCCCTCACGGCGCAGCGCCGGGGGACTCCTCCCACGAGACCGTCTTCGGCAATTTCTGGACGTTGGATGGGACATGCGTGGATCGCAGTCGCGAATTTGGGCGGGGCCAGTGCGCGAGCCCGGATCCCGCTCCCGGAAGGCGCACCTCGGAGAGCGGGAGCTCCGCGATCAGCTCTCCGATCGCACCTTCGAGCGCTCCATCCACGAAATTGACGAAGGCATTCTCATCGTGGATCTTGCGCCTCATGAAGCGAGGCTTCTGCACGCTCCCGTGCGGCGATCGCCGCCCCCCGGAGAGTCGTCTCCGGGCTCGTGACCACGTGAATCGGAACGGTGCGCAAGAGCTCGTCCTGAGGAGGCTTCGCGAAAAACGGCTCGAGCGCGCCGGGCTCCTTCAAGAACGGCAGGACTTTCGCGGGAATTCCTCCGCCGAGATCCACTCCGCCGGTCGCGAGCCCTCGCAGGGCCACGTTGCCTGCCTCCGACGCGAGCGCCCCGACCCAGACGCGCAGCGCCTTCGTGCAGATCTCCGACGTTCCGTCGAGCGCGCGCGCCGAAATCTCCGGGGCGGCTTCCGACGTGTCGAGGCTCGCCTCGATCTTGGCGTCGTCGCGGGATCCCGACTCCCGCAGCCACACGTAGACGTTCACGAGACCCGGCCCGGACACCACGTTCTCGGCGCTGGCGCGTCCGATCCTGGCGCGGAGAAAGCGCAGCAAGTCGATCTCCTCGTCGGTGCGCGGCGCGAAATCGGCATGGCCCGCCTCCGAAGCGACCGCGACGAAGCGCCCCCCTTCGCGCACCAGAATGCACTCGCCGAGCCCGGTCCCCGGCGAGACGAGCGCGCGGTTTCCTTTCGGGTCCGGCGACCCTTCGTGGAGCGTGACGCGCTCGTGCGGTGCCAGCGCCTGCAGGCCGAGCCCCGACGCGACCAGATCGTTCACGAGCGCGAGCGGGGCACCGTCGAGCGCGCGCACCAGATCGCGTCCGTCGATCTCCCAGGGGAGATTCGCCCCGCGCACCCGATCGTCCAGAACCGGCCCCGCGATCCCCACGCCGAGCGCGCCCACGCGCGCACGATCGTCCCCGGCGAGATCACGCAGGAACGCGCCGAGGTCGGGAATCGAGGCCGTTGCGGCACGCGCTTCGCGCAGACGCACGAACACTCCGCGCTCGAAGCGGCCGAGCGCGGCGTGGATCTTGGTTCCTCCGACGTCGGCCGCGAGAACCAGCGACCGATCGCGGCTCATCGGCGCGATTCCCGGACGCGCCGCGCCCAGTCCTGCACCATGACGGCCGGATTCGCCGCTTGCGGAGCGCGCGCGACGCGGCGGCCGGAATCGCGCAGCGCGAGCCAATCCCCCGCGGCTTGCGCAGCGATCAGCGTTTCGAAGCCGAAGCGCTCGCCGGGAATCGGTAGCGGCGCTTCCTGCAGCACGAGCTGAACGAACACCGCGTTCGGCGGCCCTCCCTTGTGGAGCTGTCCGGTCGAGTGGAGGAAGCGCGGACCGAAGCCGAGCGTGGTGGCGACACCGCGACGCTCCACGAGCGCCGCCCGCAGATCGTCGAACGCGGACTCCAATTCCGCGGTCGGCTCTCCGAACACCTTGAACGCCACCGTGTCTCCGGAGCGAGCCATGTCGAAGAGCTCCATAGGATCTTCCTCCGGAATGGACTCCGCCGGAGCGCCTCGGGTCAGGTCGTCCAGGATCGTGCGCGCGCGCCGTTTCGCTGCTTCCACGTTCGGCTGGTCGAACGGATGAATTTCCAGCAGATGTCCGGCAACCGCGGTGGCGTACTCCCACCGGAACATCTCCGCGCCCAGATCCAGTCGATCTGCGAGCACGAAGCTCATCACCGGATGTCCGGCCGCGGCGAGCTTTGCAGCGCGGCGGATCACGGCGGGATCGTCTCCCACGGAGATCGCGACGAAGAGTCGATCCGCTCCGTAGCGCATCGGATCGACGGCCGGCTCTCCGATCACGGGAACGATGCCGGTGTCTTCCTTCCCCGTGCTCTCCGCGATCAACTGCTCGATCCACAGGCCGAACGAATCGATCTCTGCCGACGCGACCAGCGTGAGCTTGTCGCGGCCGGCGCGTGCCGCGGAACCCAAGATCGCGCCGAGCACGAGGCCGGCATGATCGGGCGCGGGGGTCTCGGCGCGGCAACGCTCTGCCATGGACTTCGCGCGCTCGAGAAGGCGGTCGACGTCGACGCCGAGCACCGCCGCCGGAACGAGGCCGAAGAACGAGAGCGCGCTGTACCGCCCGCCGATGTCGGGCGGATTCGTGAAGATCGTGGAGAAGTCGTGGGAGCGCGCGAGCTGCTCGAGGCCTGTGCCGGGATCGGTGATCGCGGTGAAGCGCGAGCCCGGCCGCTCGATGCCCGCGCCGCGCACACACTCCAGAAAGTGCGCGAAGAGCGTGCGAACCTCGATCGTCGATCCGGACTTGCTCGCGACCAGCGCATGCATGCGGCGCGGATCGATCTCGTTCGTGACCCGCCGAATCCAGCTCGGCGACGTCGTATCCAATACATGGAGTCGCGGGAATCCGGGCGCGCTGCCGAACGTTCGCCGGAACACCTCGGGAGCGAGCGACGATCCCCCCATCCCCAGGAGCACCACATCGCTCACCCCGTCCTGCCGAAGACGATCGACGAACGTGCGAATCTCGCCGGTCCGTGCCGGCATCGTGTGCGGGAGGTCCAGCCATCCCAGACGATCGGTGATCTCGCGCGCGTCGTCGCGCCAAACCGTGGAGTCGCGCGCTTCGATGCGCGCCGCGATCCGGTCCGCGACCAATTTCCCCAAGGCCAGTACGGCGCGATCGGTGGTCGCATCATTGCCGCGCAGTGCGCTGCGCCACGCACTTCCCGTTTCCAAGACGGCCGATCGGCTCACGTCGTCCTCCTCCTTCGGCCGCTTGGCCGGTGCCGATCCTCGCACCTGCATGGAACTCGGGCAATGCCCGGCTCTTGACCTGCCCCTTCGGTCCCCCTACTTTGCCAACACATTCTTCGACCCTCCGAATCCACCCCATTCTCAGGAGCACGAGCGCATGAAAGCACGTTTCCCGGCAATGTTCGCCTTCGGCCTTTCGCTGATCGCGGCATCCCTCGCCTTCGCCGAGGTCTCCACATTCGAAGTCGACGGCGGTCACTCCAGCGTCGTCTTCTTCACCCGCCACCTGGTGGCCAAGGTCCCCGGAAACTTCGGCGAGTTCGACGGAACGCTGGTCATGGATCCGGCGTCGATCGAGTCCACGCTCAAGGTGGACGGCACCATCAAGTCGGCCTCCATCAACACCGGCGTCGAGAAGCGCGACAATCACCTCAAGAGCGCGGACTTCTTCGATGCGGAGAAGTACCCCGACATCCGTTTCACGTCGAAGAAGGTCGAGAAGAAGGGCGACAAGTACGCGGTGACCGGTGATCTCACCATGCGTGGCGTCACCAAGGAAGTGACGCTGGACACGGAGATCCTCGCGATCGCGGCGAATCCCTTCACCAAGATGCCTTCGGCCGGCCTGGAGATGACCGGCAAGATCAATCGCAAGGACTTCGGCATCAATTGGAACAAGGCGCTCGACAACGGTGGGTTCGTGCTCGGCGACGACGTCGACATTCTCATCAACATCGAAGCGAACGTGCCCGCTCCGGAGCCGGCCGCGAAGAGCTGATTCGCAGCGTTCGAATCAGGAGCGAATCACGAGGGCGCGCCGGGACGCCGGCGCGCCCTCGATATTTCGGGGCGTGGCGCCGCCCCGCGCTTTCCCCTCACGGTCCCGCCGCGCCGTCCTCGCGATCGATCTCGATCTCCTCATAGCGCTCCTCCCCCGCTTCGAGCTCGAACGCGATTCGCCGCGGCACGGCGCCCGCATCGAGCGGATCGATTTCCAAGAACCATTCCCCGGCGCCGACTCGGAACTCCAAGGAGGCTCCGATTCCGTCGAATCGTGGATCCGGCTCTCCCGATGCCGCCTCGGCGCCATGCAAGATCCAGCGGCACGGGAACGGAGCTCCGGCGGCCCCGTCGATGAAGCGGACGGAGAGACGAGCGGTCTCCTCGGCGCTCGGCGCACCCGCTCCGGACCAGGATGGAGGCGTGCCGGATGAGGCCGCGCACCCGGCGAGAGCGAGCGAGAACAGCGCAAGAGCATGGAGCGTGTGCACGCCGCCCACGATGCGGCGATCTCCGCAATCGACCAGGCCGGCGGCGCCTAGGTCCGCGCAGCGACGAGACGGCGAAACTCGCGAAACGTGGTGCGCGCCGTGATGGGAAATCGACCGAGCGTGCGGCGTGGATCCCACTCCACGGAATCTCCCGGAGCGATGCTGCGCACCGGGCGAAGCGTGAAGATGCCGCGAAATCCCAGCGACGCGGCCAGCGAGTCCGTGTCTTGATCTCCGAAGCCGAACGGCCAGGAGAGGTACTCAGCATCGTGTTGCAGCTCGCGACGGATGGCCGCGCGGCTCGAGCCCAAGTCCCGTCCCAGCGGGGAATCTGCGGAAACGCGTCCCCGGTTGTCGCGGCATTCCACCAGAAAGCGGGGCGTCGTCACGCCGTGCCGGCGCACCTTGGTGTGCATGCGATGGGAGTGGCTCTCGACGCGCAGCGCTCCCGAGGTTTCCAACGCGCGCAGCGTGCTCCAGTCCAGAAAGTCGATGTCGTTCCAGTTCCGTTCCCCGGCATGTCCGGTGAGCATGAAGAGCGTGGCTCGGTGTCCGTACTCTCTCAAGATGGGGGCGGCGATCTCCGCGATCGACTCGTCCCCGTCGTCGATGGTGATCACCACGCTGCGCGGGGGAAGTGTCGCGCGCCCCTCCATGTGTAGCGCGAGTTCTTCCAGCGTCGCGGTGCGATACCCTTCGTCGCGCAGGTAGCGCATCTGTCGCTCGAACTCGGGAGCGGTGACCGACCAAAAGTCTTTGTCGGGAATCGTGGGAAGGCTCAAGAGAACCGCGCCGAGCACGCGGGCCAGACGCTCGGCGTTGAACCCCGGACGAAAGTAGTGATAGCAGAGCACCGGAACGCCGGGCTGGAGCGCCGCTTCGCTCAACGCGCGATCCCGCGACGTGGAGAAGAGCGCAGGAAGATCCAGATCGCTCTCGGACGAGGGGCCGCCGCGTCTCTCCCAGCGGATCCACACGAACAGGGCGAGAGCGGCGAGCGCGATCGCGACCCCCGCGGCGATGCGAGGGAACCGCGGCCGGCCTCGGCTCACGGCGAAACGCGGACGAAGAACCCCCAACCCTCGCGCTCGTACCCACCACTCGTCTCGAAGCGCGACGTGGACGTCCTTCCGAAGACGACCAGGTCGATGTGGTCATGCACGCGAAACGTGAGGTCCGCGCCGGCGGCTCCCACGTCGAAGCGATCGCCGTGGTTTTCACGCTCCGACGAGATCCGGCCGAACGCGTCGACGTACAGCCATGAAGTCACGTCGGTGTCCACGTCGATCTGCGCGTAGATCACGTCGTAGTCCTCGGGATTGTAGTAGCCGTGGTCGACCGAGCGGTCGAACGAGAACATCTGCCCACCCACGGTGAGGAGAACCGGCCAGTGCAGCACCGGCTTCGTCTCCAGCAGGAGCGATCCGGTGATGCGCTCGTTATCGTCCGAGTAATCGCCGAACGCACCGGACGCCGCGAGCACGAAGCGATCGTTCAGGCGGCGCCGTGCGCCGAGGCTGGCGATGTCGATCGTGATCCCGCGGGCGAGCGCTTTCGGCGTCTCGATCGGCACGCGTGCGAATCCGAGATCGAAACGCGTCCAGTCCGCCGGAGTCCACGTCGTCCATGCGTCCCACATGAAAAGCGTGTCCTCCACGTCGTCCTCCGCAATGGTCAGCCCCTCTCCGGCGGGCACGTCCTGGTCGGAGTCGATCTCCCCGGCCGTCGCGAACGCATGGACATCCCACGATCGATTGAAGCGGTGCGAGCCTCCGCCGGTGAAGCGAAGCAAGGTGACATCTCCGCTTCCCGGCTCGCGGGTCTCGTCTCGGCGCAATTCCCCGGATACGCTCCATTGTGGGTCGGGAACGAGATCGAGGCGACCCCACACCGTGTCCTGATCCTGCTCGTCGACGTCGGTGAACCACGACATGCCGAACGTCCCCGAACCGGGCATCGGCTCTTCGATCGCGGCCCGCAGCTCGCGCGCTTCGCGCGTGTCGATCCCTTCGATGTCCTCCAGCGCCTGGTTTCCCTCTCCCATCCAGTACCGCGCCCGTGCGCGGCCCAGGCGCGCATCGACGTCGGTCGGATCGGCGGTGAGGATCTCCTCGTACAGCTCCTCGGCTTCGCGGTGACGCCCGCGCCGGTTCTGCGCGCCGGCCAAGATGCGGCGCGCTTCTGCGTTCTCGGGATCGATCGCCAGAATCTCCTGCGCACGCGACGCAGCCTCGGCGTCGTTCCCGCGCCACGCCTCCAAACGCGCCAGGCCGGTCAGCGCTTCCACGTCTTGCGGATTCTCCTGGGCCAGCACCGCGTACTCGCGCCCCGCGTCCTCCAGCCGATCGTCCCAGGAGTACGCGCGGGCGAGCCCGCGGCGCGCCTCGAGATCCTCGGGATGAAGGGCCAGATGTTTTTCGTACCAGGGGATCGCTTCGCGCGCGCGATCGCTCCAGGTGTATTGATTCGCCAGCAAGAGCGCGGCCTCGTTTTCCAGCGAAGGATCGATTTCCAGCGCGGCCAGCGCGCAGGCGATGGCGCGTCCGTGCCGATCTTCGCCGGCCATCACGCGCGCTTCCGCGAGCAGCTCGAGCGCCTTGGCCTGCTCCAGCTCGGTCACCGCGAGAACCGGCGCAGCCAGCGCGAGGCCGAGCACGACGACGCCGGCGACAGGCACCAGCATACGCACGGGGCACGGGCGCGCGCCCGCCGCACGCCAAGCCCCAGCACGCATCGCCGCGAGCATGCCCGCGATCAGTCGCGCCGCGATTTCCACCGCGTTCCCTTTCGTTCGGGGCTGCGCAGGAAGCCCGCGGGCGTCGACCGGAACGTCACCAGCGCGAGCAACATCCAGTAGATGAGCGGATAGAAGATCGCGATCGGATACGAGCGCCCGAGCTCCTGGTCGTAGCGGCGATCGAGCAGCACTCCGGTCAGGAGCTGGCCGAGGCAGACCGTCGCCATCATCATGCCCCACCAGTTCGGAATGGGACTGGCGCCGACCGGCGGATATCCGACCGCGTAGGACACGATCCAGATCGTGGTGAGAATCACGAAGCTGTATCCCCAGAAGATCGACGTCACCGACTCCGCCACGACCGGCCAGAAGCGGCGGCTCTTCCACTTGAGGGCTTCCTTCCCGTGCCGGCGGAGCACCTGCGCGAGCCCCAACGACCAGCGACGGCGCTGCTTCCACAGATCGCGCATCCGCTCGGGAACGCGCATCCACACCACCGCGCGCGGCTCGTAGCGGATGTCCCAATGCCGCAGCTGCAGCTTCCAGCTCACGTCGATGTCTTCCGTGGCCATGTCGGGGCTGAACATCCCGACGTCCATGAGCGCATCCTTGTGGAACGCACCGACCACCCCCGACACCGTGAGAATCCTCCCCCACACGCGCTGCGCGCGCTTCTGCAGCGAGACGATCGACGTGAACTCGATCGCCTGCAGCCGGCCGAGCAACTTGCCGCGATTCAGCACGCGCGGATTCCCGGTCACGCCGCCGACGCGCGGCGAGCTGAAATGCGGCACCAGATGGCGCAGAATTTCGCGATCGGGACGCGCATCCGCATCCATGATCAGCACGATCTCACCCCGCGCGCAGAGCAACGCGTCGTTCACCGCCATCGCCTTGCCTTCGTTCGCGGTCTTGCGAACCAGACGAATCTTCCCCGCCGCGACGTACGGATGCAGCTGGTGCAGCGTGTCGTCGGTGGAGGCGTCGTCCACGACGAGAATCTCGAACGCGGGATAGTCGATGGTGAGAAGTGACTCGATCGTCGCGCCGATATGGAGTGCTTCGCAGTAAGCGGGCACCAGCACGGTCACGAACGGCGGATTCTCTTGCAGGGTGACATCCAGGGGAATCTTCGGCTCGCGACGCCAGGAGTACAGCAGCGACGTCAGGATCCACATGAGTCCTGTGAGCATGGGATACCACGCGAAGAACGCGAGCCAACCCTTGTAAAACGGAAGATGCTGAAACCAATCCAGGAATGAAACGACGTCCACTTCAGTTCCCGGACGCGGCGCGGGCTTCGCCGAGCGGGAGGCCGGCTTCGAAGCGCTTCACGTCCCCATCGACGCGCACGGTCACCACGGCGGCCCGGGTGAGGTCCACGGACGGCGGATACGGCGCCAAGGCACGCCCGAGGAAATCCTCGGTCACCGTGTACGCGGCGGCGGGCCGCTCACGGCGGCGTCCGACGTGCACTCGCGAGAGGTTCCGATTGTGCGCGATCCAGGCGAGCGTCAAGAGAAGCTGAAGGATGACGAAAAGCCCCAAGATCACGACGGAAAGGCGCGCTTCGGCACCGATCCCGCGGCCGAACACGATGCGCCAATAGATGACGTAGGTCACCCACAGGACGCCGGAGAACACGATGTGGCGCAGGAGGGTCGAGGGAGGAGTCGCGACGCGCGCGGAATCGGCGGGAGAAGTGGGATCGGACATGGAAGACGAGCGCTCCGGGGGATGAGGGCGCCCCGGGTCGCCGCGTTCCCGGGAAGTCGGCTGGTGGGAGTCAGGTTGTGGGGCCATCGTCGGGAGGCGACGCGTCGCCCGGTTGCTGCGTTGATTCTACATCATCGTTGCGCGACCGGCGCGTGCCCGACCATTCGCGAAACGCCGCGGCCAGCACGGCCAAGAGACCGAGACCGAAGAGAACCCCGAGAACCCATTCCACCCCGTCGGTCTGCGGCTCCATTCCCCCCCTCGTCCGCCAGCTCTCTCGCGCCGCCCCTGTCCCTAAGCGATCGCGCGCCCTTCGTCAAGCACGGGACGCGTCCGGCGGCGGGCCCGGAAGTCGGAGACGACGTCGCCCCATGGTCCCGCACGACCCGGCGACAAGGCGGTCCGAGCACCGTGTCGCAACCGCAAGAATGTCGTGCCCGCCCGGTTGCGGCCCTTCCACCCTTGCCGCATAGTTCGCGAGTGCGCCGATCGCCGCTCCACATCGCGTTGCTCGTGGCGACGATCCTCGTTCCGTCGGCCGCGATCGCACAAGAGCAGCTCCCGACCAACTTCGAAGATTCGCGCCGCTTCCGCCGGGTCTCGTTCGCGCTCAGCGCCGGGACCGGATTCTGGTCGCTCTCCTCACTCGAGACGTTCCTCGAGGAGCGCGCCACGACCTACGACGACGAAGGCTTCGACCTGCACGGTGCGAGCTTCGGGGGGGCCTTCGCGTACGGCTTCGAGATCCAGGTGCGGCTCGACGATCGCTGGTACGTGCGCACGACCGCGGATCGATCGAAGTTTTCCGACGACGTGCGCGACCGGTCCACGGTGCAGTATCTGGGAGGGCGCCAGCCGATCAGCATCACCTACGAGACCCGCGTGGAAGCGCGGCCCATGCTCTTCACGATCGGCGGCGGCCGAGCGTGGGACGTGCACGCCTTCCGCATGGGCGTCACGCTGGGGATGGTCATCGCCCCGGTGGAGCTTGAAGAAACCTACGAGATCATTCTCGACACGTCCTCCAAGCTGACCCAACGCGCCGACGGATGGGGGCTGGGATTCGAGTCCGCAGTTTCGTTCGACTACTACACGGATGCACGCATGACGCTGTTTGCCGAAGTCGTCGGCCGGCTGGGCGCGTCCACGGTTCACCTCGACGATCCCGAGTGGGAAAGTGTCAACATTCCCGGCGAGCGTCAGGTGGATTTCTCCGGGGTCATCCTTCGGCTCGGTTTGCGATGGATCTGACGAAGCGCAGGCGCGCGCTCCTCGGCGCGGTGGCCATGACCGTCGTGGCCGTGGGATGCGGCGACGACTTCTCGACCAGCGAGAGTGCGCTCCTTCTCCCGGCGAGCGTGCAGGAGGCGTACCCGGTGGCGCTCGCGGTCGCGTACGACTGGATGGACGACGTCTTCTTCCGCGTTCCGGGCGGCGGCGGCTACGACTTCGTGCAGAGCGCGGGAGGTGGCTTCGCCGTATTGGATGCCTCGGGCCGTGGCCGAAACCACAGCTTTCAGTTCCACAGTCGAAGGGCCGGTGCCAATCTGGTCGTGCATCTCCTCGAGGGAATTCCTTGGACGCAGGAGATCTCGGACGCGGTTCCGCCGCCGCCGATCCTCGTCCATTTCGTTCCCTTCGACCGGCTGCTCGATTCCGACGTGGTCGTTCCCAGCGCGATCGAGCGAGCGCAATTGATCAACACCCAGTTCCCGGACAGCATTCCGGCCGCGACCGACTATGCGGCGCGGCTCCTCTCCATTCCCACGTTCCCGGAGCCGGCCTTCGTCGGAGACGAAGCGGACTCCATCGCATGGCGGGTGGATTTCCTGATCGAGCAGGAGTTTCAGTCGGCGGGGGGAATCAGCTACGGGTCGGTGGCGCGTTTCTACATCCACCCGCAGACCGGCCAGCACCTCGGTGCGCCGGTCGTGCCGACGAATCCCCAGCTCTATCCGTTTCCGCAGGGATTCCCGTAGGACGCATTCTCGGAGACGAGCGCTCGATCAGTTCGGAGCGATCGTGACCTCTCCGGAAGAGAGATCGAGCAAGTATTCCGTGCCGAGGAGAGTGAACGTCGCGCTGGACGATCCGCTCAAATCGACCGTGAACACGCCGACGCCGTCCCAGCTCACCTGAATCGTTCCGTCGGGACCGGGCCACGGCGAAAGACTCCCGATCTGCCCCGTGTAGTGAATGTCCAGGTAGCTGAGCGAGCAGACCGTGGTGAGAATGTTGTGTCGCAGGAAATTCGAAATATCCACCGCGTTCACCGCCCCACTGCTGCGCGAGAACGAGAACTCCAGAGTTCCCTGCGTAAAGTAGTGGCTGTACAGCGGCTGCGTTTCGTTGTGTGCGGCCAGCCCCGTCTCTCCCGAGTTGGGATACATCACGTAGCCGTCCGTTCCGTCGAGCGGCGGTTCCATTCCCACGAGGCCGCCGTAGTCCGTGCCGTGCGCATCGACGCAGGTATCGAGCGACATCTGCATGACCGGCCCCTCTTCATCGACCGTCGCGACCGTGATGCAGCTGGTCGGGAAGATCGAGCGGGGGGCGGGGACGGACGCCGAGTCGTACTCGGCGGCGTTCTGCAAGGCGACGGCGATGAGATCGAAGTGCAGCCCGATCACCTGTCCGACGGCGCGCGCCTGGTCGCTCACCTGCGGGGTCTCGTCGTCGTCATCGTCTCCGCCTCCGCCCCCTTCAGTTCCAGTGAGCTTGGGATCGCACGCGCCAATGGCCAGCACGACGAAGGGAAGAAGGAACCAGCTCGAACGGCGGATCCGCATCGCAGACTCCCTTGGACGGATTTCGAACGACTCCACTTCTCCCGGGTATCGGCCGAAGGGGAGGGTAGATTGAGCCCGGGAGCGCGCTTGGTCGCTGGTGGCGCAGGGACGGCCGGACGAGGGCGAATGGCCACCCCGGGAGGCGCCGCGCCGGCCGGCGAGAGGGCCGGCCGCCCACGGAGCCGGATCCAGGCGGCGGGCCGGCACCGAGCTTTCTTGACAGGGGAAGGGGCACGGGTTCCAATCCGGCCGGTTTCTACGACCAGGCTCCGGCGATGTCGGAACGAGGAGGATGGGTGTGTCCACGATCGATGTCCGGGTCGCTCCGAAGGAGTCCCCCGATGAAGGGCGCCGCAACAGCCGGCTCCCGGCCGGTCACCTTTCCAAGGTCTTACTGCGCACGCCGGACGTCTTTTGGCGGCTGGTCCGGGCGCGAAGTCACGAAACATATCTTCGCGCCCTACGAGCGCCATGCTCTCGACGGGGTCAGCCATCAGCTCCGCCAGGTCAGCCTGAAGATCGTCAATTCCTGCAACTTGCGATGCAAGACCTGCGGGCAGTGGGGCGAAACGGGCTACAACCTGGAGAAGTCCGACGAAGAGATTCGCGAGATCGTCCCGTACGAGACGTACCGCGCGATGGTGGACGACATCGCCCATCTCCACCCCTTCTATTACATCTGGGGCGGCGAGCCGTATCTGTATCCCGACATCATGCCGCTCATGGAGCACATGAAGCGCCGCAACGGCGCGGTCGGCATCGTGACGAACGGCACCATGATGGCGAAGACCGCCGACCGGCTGGTGCGTGCCGGCGTGGACATGCTGATGCTGTCCGTGGACGGCGTCGGCCCCGTGCACAACGAGATTCGCCAGGAAAAGCGCGCCTGGGAAATGATGATGGAAGGTCTCGACGCGGTGATCGAAGAGAAGCGCAAGCAGAACTCGCCGCGCCCCTATATCAACGTCTTGAACACGATCTCCCGCGACAACGTCGGGCACCTGGAAGACGTGGCCGAGTGGGCCGCGGAGCGCGGCGTCGATCTCCTCACGTATTACTACTCGTGGTTCACCAACGAAGAGAACGGGCATCGCCACGTCGAAGAGATGCAGCGCCGATTCGACGTCACTCCCAAGTCGTGGGAGGGCTATCTCTTCTTCAAGGGGCTCGACAATGCGCTCCTCCAGCAAGAGGTTCGCTCGATTCGCTCGCGCAAGTGGCCCTTCCCGCTGATGTTCATTCCCGATCTGGCGGTGGAGAGCATTCCCGAGTACTACGCGCACCCGGAGAAGCTGTTCGGCTACGGCAACTGCATTCAACCGTGGGTCGTCACCGAGATCATGCCGAACGGGGACGTGGCCACCTGCCGCGACTATCCCGATTACGTGTGCGGAAACATCCAGAAGAATCCGTTGCTCGAGATCTGGAACAACGACAAGTACCGCCGCTTCCGGCAGAGCCTGAAGGGCGACGGATTGCTTCCGATTTGTGCCCGCTGCTGCGGGCTCATGGGCTGGTGACGGAACCACAACGGAGGGAAGCGTCGCGATGGAAGCATTCATCGTCGCGTCGATCCTGATCTCTGCGGGTGCCCTCTCCGCGAACGCGGTCACCTGGTGGCGTGCGATCGGCCGACTTCGTTCGTGGAAACGGGATCGCCGAGACTCGCTTGCGCCGGCGTGTTGGCCCGCGTCGCACATCTTCGTGTGCTTGAAGGGGTCGCTGCCCCACCTCGCCGAGACGGTGCGCGCGCTCGATTCGCAGGACTACGCCGGACCCTATCGCGTCACCTTCATCGTGGAGAACGGCGACCTGGCACACGCTCCCATCGAGCGCCTCGTCGCCGGCTCGAAGCACATGGACGTGAAGACGGTCGGACGCGTCACCGACTCCGGATGGCGCTGCGCGCAGAAGAATCACAATCTGCTTCGCGGGATCGACCACGCCGAGGAGAACGGCGGCGCCCCCGACGTCTACGCGTTCTGCGACGGCGATCTCGTGGTGTCCACGTCTTGGCTCGCGGAGATGGTGCATCCCATCGCCACCGGTCGCTCCGAAGCGTCGACCAGCTTCCACTTCGTGGAGGCGCGCGATCGCGCGCTCCTGGGTGCGTTGCATGGAATGGCCGAGACCTGGCAGTCGCTGGCGGCGCTGGTGTGCAAGGGTGCGACGTGGGGCGGATCGATGGCGATCCACCGCGATTCGTTCCGCAAGGCCGGGCTCGCCGACGTATGGCGCGAGACCGTCGTCGACGATCTCACGATGTCGCGGGTGATGAAGGCGCTCCGCGTTCGAGTCGCTCCGATTCCGCAATTCCTCGTGACCTCGCGATCGGAGATCAAGAGCTATCCCGACTTCGTGCGCTGGCTCGGACGGCAGTTCTTCTTCGTGAAGATCTACTCGCCGGTATGGTACGGCATGCTGTGGGCGAACATGTTCGTGAACGGCGCCGCGTTGGGAATCGCCGCCGCGCACGTGGTGATCCGCCTCGTGACCGGAACG
The DNA here is from genome assembly GCA_963725045.1 of uncultured Gemmatimonadales bacterium. GTDB lineage: Bacteria > ARS69 > ARS69 > ARS69 > ARS69 > CAVRWY01. The sequence goes on along the minus strand of CAVRWY010000014.1, from coordinate 13,432 downwards.
TGGCCGGGCGGGATCAGCGGGGCGATCGTCGCCGGGATGGCCGCGGCCGGAGTCCTCGCTTCGTTCTACTTCTCGCGCTTCCTGCTTCCGGAGCGGCCGCCGGTGCGTGCCTGGATCGGCGCCGCACTTCTCGTGAACGCCGCGAGCCTTCTGGCGTGTGCCGACGCCACACTGCGGCGGCGCAAGCTCACCTGGAGCGACCTCACCTATCGACTCGGCCGAGACGGCCGCGTCGCGGACATCGTGGGACCGGGGCTCGAACCGGAGACTGCGGCCGCGGCGGCGCGATCGATCGATGTGGACGCCGAGCTCGAGGCCGAACGCGCCATCGCGTGAGTGGAGCCCGCGACGCGATTCGCGCGGGCTCGAAGAGGTGTGCCGGAGGCCGGAATCGAACCGGCACGAACCGAAGTTCGGCGGATTTTGAGTCCGCTGCGTCTACCAGTTTCACCACTCCGGCACGCGCGGGGGAGTCAATCCGAGGCCCCGAGCGAAGTCAAGCACGCGGGTGCGCACTTCTGCGCCGCTTGACCGGCCCCGAGCGCGCGGATACTCTGCGCAGGCTTTTTCGCGGAAGAACGGGGCTGTAGCTCAGATGGGAGAGCACTTGACTGGCAGTCAAGGGGTCAGGGGTTCGATCCCCCTCAGCTCCACCACCCTCCTCGTCCGGCGCGCGCGGCGCGGATCCGAGGCTCGCGGTTGATATAGCGCACTCCTCAGGGACCGCTCGGCGCGCTCGACGACGACTCTTTCGGACTCGACTCCTGCAAGTCCTCCAGATCTTCGATCGTCGATCGCAGTCGGCGGCGTTCCGTTTCCGTCAGCCATCCGGCATTCCGCGCTCCGCGCAGCGCTTCGATCGCGCCCTCCAAGTCGCCGGATCGCTCGCGCATCTTGGCGATGCGCGCTCGAAGTCTCGGATCGCGCGGATGCGATTCCAGGAGCCGCCTCGTCACCTCCGACGATGCCGCGGAATCGGCGCGGGCCAAAAGCCTCGCGCGATGCTCATCCGCGAGCCAATTGGAGCGCCCGGCCTCGTCGAGCGTCTCCAGGGCGGCGAGCGCTTCGCTGGTGCGATCCACATTTTCGAGTGCGACCGCACGAACCAGAAGGAGTCCCGGAGTTTCTGGACTGGCTCCTTCCGACCACGCGATCGCCGCGGGCCAGTCTTCTCCGAGACCGTGCTCGTACGCGCGCAAGAACCGGCGAGGATCCGACACCGAGCAAGAGTCGGGCTCCACGAAAAGCGGCAGGATCGTCAGCTCGCCCTCGCCCAATCTGGCCTCCACGGCGCGCACCGCAGGATCGTTCAACGCGTCCGTCTGGCCCGGAGATGCGCCTCCCGCACTCGCCAGCCTCCACCGGATGATCGAAAGCTCGGACAGCGCTTCGTACGCCGCGCGAAGCAGCTCCCGTCCATCCTCCGCGCGTCCGTCGCGGGCCAGCAGCTCTCCCAATTGCGCCATCGCCAACGGGTCGCCGAGCCCGCCGCGAATCCCTTCCGCCAGCGTCTCCTTGGCGAGCTCGCGCTCGCCGGCGCGCTCTTGCACACGAGCCAGCGAAAGCTTCGCCGGAAGTTGAACGGACTTCACGTCGCGCCCCGCTTTCATGAGACGCGTTCGAGCTTCGTCGTCGCGCCCGAGCGTGACCAGGGCCCACCCTGCGTCGAGATTCGCCCAGGGAAGCTCGGCACGGGCCAACGCCGCATCGTCCTCGAGCACGCGCACCGCATGGGCATTCCTGCTGCGCGAACTCTGCCCCTTGCCGAAGTGCGCGAGCGCCGCCAAGCGAACGTCGTCCGTCGAGTCCGCGATCACGCGATCGAAGAGCACGTCGGCCTCGTCCAATCTCCCGCGAGCGATGTGCACATTCGCCGAGAGGAGCTGGGAGAAGCGGTCCAGTGGATCGGCCGAACCGAGTGCCTGCTCGGCCTTTCCGATTTCTCCGCGGGTCCAGGCGGCGGTCGCGGCGAGACGCGCGGCGAGCGCCGGATGCGCCTTGGCGTCGGCGCCGGTCCGCAGGCTCTCGGCACGCGTGAACTCTCCTCGGGCCAGCGCGATCACGTGAAGCTGCTCCAGCGCCGCCGCTCCCCATGTGGAGTCGGCGAGCGCTTGGGCCAGCGCGGCGCGAGCGCCGTCGCGATCTCCCTGCCCGGCCAGGATGCGCCCTTCCAGGAGTCGCAAAACCGCGAGATCGGGAGACCCGGGATGGGCCGCGATCTCGCGTCGCACGAGATCGAGGGCCCGAACCGCATCGCCGCTGGCGAGCGCGGCGCGGATCGCTTCCGGGGCGGGAACCGCCGCCTCGGGAAGAAGCGTTCCTTCCCCTTGCGCGTACGCCGGCCCGCCGGTTCCGAGGAGACCGGCCGCGAAGAACGCGAGTCCGAGCGCGAGCGCGACGGACGCATCACGGAAATCGCAACGGACGGTCCGCTTCATGTCATTCTCACTTCGGGGTGGAATTCCACATTGTCACGAGCGGCGCGGAAGCTGTAAAGGCCCTGATGATGAATCCCGGAGCTCGCAAGTTCTCGACCCTCGCCGCGGGCGCCGCTCTCGGGGCAATGCTCGGTGCGCTCTGCGGCATCGTGGAATGGGCGCTCTTCCCCGGCGCCGTGTTCGCGCGACTTCCCTTCGCGGTGGGGGCCGACGGCCTTTTGGGTTTCGTCGCCGGGCTCGGGCTTGCGGGCGTGGTCCGCATCGCGGGAGGGGCGACACGGCCCGCGGCCGCGACGCTCGGCATTCTCGCGGGGCTGCTCACCGCGGTGCCGCTGGCGATCGCACTCGGCATGCTGGCGAATCGAATCGTGCTGCGCGGAGCGAGCTTTCTGGATGTGCGCAGCCTCCTCTTGGATTTCGTCGCGCTCCTCGTCGCTGCAGTCGCCGGTGCCGCGGTCGGACGCGCGATCGCGCGGGCGTTTCGCGATCGCGCGATTCCCGCGATCCTGCGTCCGGCCTCGGCGATCACGATGGCGCTCGTCCTCGGAGCCGGGGCACTCTCGCCGCGCTTTCTCGTCACGAAGCGCCCGCCCCGCTCGGACGCGCCTCCGATCGTCATTCTTTCCATCGACACGCTCCGTCCCGATCGTCTCTCGGGAGGTGGGAGCCCGCTGCCCACGTCTCCCGAAGTCGATCGCCTGTTGCGCGAGGGCTCGTTCTTCGTCGACGCGACGACTCCCTCCCCCGGCTCGGCTCCGTCCCACGCGTCCTTGCTCACCTCGCGCTATCCGGTCTCGCACGGCGTGTTCACGAACTTCACCGTGCTGAGCGAGGAAGTGGAAACGCTCGCGGAAGTTCTTTCGGAGCGCGGGTATCGCACCGCCGGCTTCGTCACCAACACGTTTCTCGGAAAGAGGTTCGGATTCGACCAAGGATTCGAGCTGTACGTGGAGTCGGGACGCGTCGAGCGCGCGCGATCGGCGAGCCCCGCCGTGCTCACACGAAGCCTTGCATTGGTCCAGGTGATCGACCGCGTTCTCGGACGCCTGCGCCCGGGATACGACCCCAGCTTCGAGACGATGCTGCGATTTCTCGACGAAGGCGCGGAGCCGTTGTTCCTCTTCGTTCACGTGATGGACGTGCATTCTCCCTACGCTCCTCCGCATCCGTTCGGACCCCGCTTCGGCGCGCGCCCCGAAGGCGCCCCCGACGACGTCGCGGCGGCCCCGCGTGCCCGCAAGCGCAATCGCTTCGGGTGGCGGCCGTCGGAAGAGGCCTATGTCGCGGAGATCCGATTCGCCGACGAAAAGGTCGGCCGGCTTCGGCGCGCACTGCAAGAGCGCGGGCTTCTCGATCGCGCGATCCTCGTGCTCTCCTCCGATCACGGCGAGAATCTGCTGGACCACGAGCCTCGTTTCTCGCACGGGCGAACGCTCTACGACTCCACGCTGCGAATTCTGCTCGGAATTCGCGGGGCGGGAGTGCGTCCCGGGGTGCTCGTCGCCGGCCCCATCGAGAACGTCGACGTGCTCCCCGCGCTGGCGCGAATCACCGGGGAGACGCCGCGCGACGTCTGGGAAGGACGCGATCCGGGAGAGCGCCCGCAGGGAAGCGTCGCCGCGCGCACCGCTTCGTTCGCGCAGCTGCAGCGCGACTTCGCGATCCGCACGCCGCAGGAGAAAATCGTGCTGCCGGAAAATGGTCCCGCGTCCCGCTTCGATCTTCTCGCCGATCCTGGGGAATCGGCACCGCTTCCCCTCTCGCCCGAGGAAGCGCAGAGAGCGCACGATCGGCTTCAAGAGTGGCTCTCGCGCCATGCGACGCCGCTCTACACGAATGCGCCCCGCGCGATCCGGCCGGAGGAGCTCTCCAGCGAGACCGTCGAGAAGCTTCGCGCGCTCGGCTACGTGGACTGACGCGCGGGAGCTTCGAGAACGGTCGCGTGATGTCTTCCGAGAATCCGGAAGCGGTGGACGCGCATCCCGCCACGGCCCTCGGTCGCACGCTCGTCCGGTCGCGATCCCGAGCCTTCGTCGAGAAGCGTGATCGTCACGCGCGCATCATGCACGCGCGCACACACGCCCAGATGATCGAGGGAAGGATCACACGCGGCCAGGATCTCGCTGTGGATGACGTCCCACGCGCGGCGCACCATGCGGTCGCGTGCGCGGCTCGCGAGCCCGTCTTCGCCGAGCCGCAGCCGGAGCAGCCGGCAGATCGGAGCCACGCTCTCCCGCCGCGCGGGAAATCGAACGACGCGCGCGGGGCCCGCGGGGCGGCTCGCGAGACGGCGCGCCGCGTCGTCGAATTCGCGGAGCAGCGCGATCGCCGCGGAGAGATCGCCGACGCGCGGAAGACGGGAGAGATCGTCCTCCAGCGAGAGCGCGGTGAGGAGATCCGCGCTGCCTCCGCTCGCGACGACCCCGACGCCGCGACGCTCCAGCTCTCCGGCGAGATCGAGAAGCGAACGCGTCGCGCCAGAAGTGGGCGCGTCGATCCCGCTGAGCTCGAGCACGACGCCGGCGATCTCGCGCGGATCACGAAGCGCGCCGCGCAGGCGCCGGGCCGTTTCCCCGGGGGGAGCGGCCACCGCGCCGGAAGCGACGCTCCACACCACGCGGGCCCCCTCGTCGAGCGGGATGGGGACGAGCCCGGAAACGGGCGCGGTGGGTTCGGAAATCGATGGAGTGGCACGAGGCACGAGAAGCTCCAGGGATGCTCGGGCTCGAAGTCGGGAGAGCTCTCGCTCTGACTCTTCTTTCGACGGAAGGGCCGTCCGCCCTTGAGGCGCCGGACCGGGCGCCTGAGCACTCCTGACATCCGTTCGCGCGGCGCATGCGGCGCTGGGCAACCTTGGCGCGGCGGGGAAAACCCAACGTGCGCGGGCTCGCGAGATCGGCGCGGATCCCCTACAATTCACCAGTCGATCTCGCCCCCGTCGTCCGTGGTCTCGGTCCACCCCCGGAGAATTCTTCGAATGCTTCGCTTCGTGGCTGCCTTTCTCTTGCTCGCCTCGGTCGCCTCAGCCGAGGAGGCCCCCGGAACCCCCGGGTCGAAGGCCGACGATTCCTCTCGACCGCGCATCAAAGATCAGCGTCTCGCGCGACGACATGGACCTCCGCAGCGCCAAGGCGGCGAAAGGGGACCTCGTCGAGTTCCATCTCTTCGCCGAAGGTCCTCGCATTCGAGGCGTCGATTTCGGCGTGAAGATCGACGGAGGGGAATTCATCGGATTCGTCCCCAATTTCGACGATCGCACCTGGCAGCCGCTGCTCATTCCGGATCCTTATCCGGGAACGATCTGCCAGGCGGGGATGGAGTGCTATGCGTCGCCGTGCCGATTGGGGAAGCTGCTCGTGCGGGTCACGAAGCCCGGCGAGAAGATCGTCGCCGACGTCATTCCCTCGGTGTACCAGCAGCACGCGTTGGTGATGAACTGCGACTATTCCACCACGAACGGGCTTCTCGCGTTTCCCGCGGCGGTCAACACGGCTGCACCCGAGTCCCACACGGTGGACGGCGTCGAGTACGTGTTCCAAGGATTTCCGCCGGACGACGAGGAACACCACGACCACGGCCCGAGCGGAGCGCCCGCGGACTCCACGCCCTGACGAGAGCCGAAGAAGTCCTGCGTCAACCGCCTGCGGCCTGACCTCGCGGCGGACGCGCCGTGCGGCGCACGGTGACGTTCTCGGGAACGCAGGTCTCTTCGGAGAGGAATCCCGCGGCTCTTCCGCGACGTACGGCCAGAACTTCTCCCAAGATGGAAACGGCGATCTCCTCCGGAGTTTCCGCGCCGATGTCGAGCCCGATCGGCGTGCGGATCTCCTCCAGACGCTCGCGCGGCACTCCCTCTTGCGCGAGACGGGCGAGCAGCACCTTCGCCTTGCGGCGCGACGCCACCACTCCGACGTACGCCGGCTCGCGATCTTCCGCGAGCACGAGACGGAGCGACGCTTCGTCGGTCTGGTGACAGCGGGTCACGATCACCACGAAGTCTTCGGGCTCCAGCGGAAAGTCCACGCGCGCGAATCCGCCTTCCGCGAGCACGATCTCGTCGGCATCGGGAAAACGATCGCGAGCCGCGAACGCCGGACGGTCGTCGATCACCGCGATTCGAAATCCGAGATCGCGCGCGGCGCGCGCGAGCGGCATCGCCACGTGCCCCCCGCCGAAGATCACGAGCCGGGGAGCGCGCTTGGCCGGTTCCAGAAACACTTCGACCTCCCCTCCGCACGTCATTCCCGTCGCGTTCTCCCCCACGGGAAGGAAGCGATAGCACTTGATCGCGGCCTCCCCCGAACGGAGCACTTCCTTCGCGTCTTCGATCACGAGCGCTTCGAACGCGCCGCCTCCCAGCGTGAAGTCGATCGCTCCCGATTCCTGGACGATCATCTTCGCGCCGACCTTTCGCGGCGTGGATCCGCGGCTCGCGACGATGGTCGCGACCGCCACGGTCCGTCCCTGCCGGAGGTGCTCGGCGAGCTTGTCCTGAAACGCCAGCATGGGACGCTCCTTCTCTCTCGCCATTATCGGGCGGACGCCGGGTCTGGGGAAGGGCGACTCCATGAGCCTCGGATTCCCAGTATCTCGTCGTCTCACATACGTTCCTCGGCGCGCCCGCGGCTCGCCTCTTGCCCAGCCTCCCGGAGCCTTTCGGCTCGCGCTTTTCGCTTCGTGGAGAACAAGATCTACGTCTGTGGTACGCAGGCTCGCCGAAAGGTACCGGGACTCTGGGCGGCGACCGCCGGTGCGCCTCCGGTACGCCAGTTCGCCTCGAGACACTGGGAATCCGAGGCGCATCGAAGCGCGCGCCTGCGTTGCACTGACGCCGCTCGAGTGAATGCGATCGGGTCGCCTGGCGGTCTCGCCGGCGTCCGGCAATCACCAAGCGAGCGAATTCCGACGTGGTGTCCCTGCCGGTCCGGCTCCGGGTTCCCCTCGAGACGCGTCAGCGCAGCGCAGGCGCCTTCAATCTCTTCTGGGCGCCGAGCAGCAACGGCGGCCGAGGGGAATCCGGAGCCGGCTTGCCGGCAGGGAATCACGCGCGTGCTCGCGAGCACAGTTCGCGGTACCGCATGAGCGCAAGTCTGCGGGGGCGAGTCCGTCGCGTTCCTTTCACTTCGAGGCCGAGCTCGAGTCTCGAGATCCGCTCCCCGCGCCGCGCTCGATCTCGTCGAGTCCCGGCAGCGTGGGATCCGCGAGGCGCGCGCGCCGCACGAGGTCTCGTGCTCGTGCCGCGTCCCCCGCCTCGAGAGCCGCCCGCGCTGCGTTCACGAGCGCCGGGGCATAACGCGGAGCGATCTCCACCGCGCGATCGAACGCGGCACGCGCCTCGTCGTGGGTTCCGGCGCGCGCGAGACGTGCGCCCAGATGATTCCACGCGACCGGGTGAGCCGGATCGAGACGCACCGCTTCACGAGACTGCGCGAGCGCGCCCGCCGGATCCCCCGCCGCGTCGAGCGCGCGCGCCAGATTCAAGCGCGCCACCGTGAGCGCGGGATCGCGGGCGAGCGCCCCTTCGTAGCGCGCGATCGCAGGGCGCACATTCCCTGCGCGAAGCTCGACGTCGCCGAGCGCGGCCCACGGCGCCGGAGATCTTTCGTCGTGGCGAAGTGCGTCTTCCCAGAGCGTGCGCTCGTCCTTCCACACCATGGAACGCGTCCACGATGCGGCGGCGCCGGCAAGGAGGAGAGCCGCGAGTAGTGCCGGCGCGAAACGCGCGAGACGTGCGCGAGGTTCCACATCGGCCAACAGCGAGCCCACGAGCCCGGCGACTCCCACCGAAGGCAGAAAGAGAAACCTCTCCGCCACGCTCTCCCCGATGGGCACCAGATGCGAGACCGGAAGCAGCGCCACCGCCGGCCAGGCCGCGAGGACCGCGCGATCGATTCGTCCGCGGCGTGCGAACACGATCACCAGCGCAGCGAGGGCGAGCAGAAGAGCGACCCCCGCAACCACACGAGGATCGCTCCACGACCCCGGCGGGTCGGGCATGCGCTCGATGGAGAGCGGCCAAGGCGCGATCAGAAGTCGCATGTGCTCACCGCCGGCCGCGAGCGCCAACGGGAATCGATCGAGGAGGCCTCCTTCCACGATCCGATCCCCGGCAGCCGGCGCAAATCGCCCGAGCACCGCCTGGCGAACGAGAAGCATGCCGAGGACCGAGATGAAGAGCGCTCCGGCGACGATCCTCGACCATCCCGCCGTCGCGCGCGGCGCGTCCGATGGCGCGGCGCGTGACCGCCGAGAGCGCGCATCCGCCGCGAGGAGAAGCACGGCGAGCGGCACTCCCGCCGCCGCGCTCTCCTTCGCCAGCACTCCCAGGGCGAGCGCTCCCCCCGCCGCCGCGGCGCGCGCGGCGGAGCCGCCCCGCGCCGCGTCGAGCGCGAGCGCGAGCGCGACGCACACGAGAATGCCCGCAAGAACCTCGGATCGCCCCGTGACCCAGGCGATCGCTTCGACGTGCACCGGGTGCACCGCGAAGAGCAGGGCGCCCGCCCCCGCCGCGGCCGCGGGGAGCATGCGCTTCAAGAGCGCATGCACCGCCAGCACGGCGGCGGCGGCGAGCACGAGGTTCGTCGCGTGGAATCGAAAGGGATCGAGCGGCGCGGGATGCGCATCGACGAAGAGCGTCCATGCGGTCAGCGGCCGGTACAACGCGCGCTCCGGCGCCGCACTCGGGAAGCTCGAGGCGAAGAGTTGCGGCGCGCGCGACCAATCGCCGCGAAGATCGGGGTTCTCGACGATGTACGGAAAGTCGTCGTACACGAATCCGGCGCCGAGTGTCCCCGCGTGCACCGCGATCGCGAGACCCGCCGCCGCGAACGGAATCCAGCGCGACGCGAGCGCCCGAATCAACGTCGCGACCGGGCCAGCGCTTCCGGAAGTCCCGCGAGCCGCTCCGCGGCCGCATCCAGCGTGGACTCTCGCTTGCAGAAGTTGAATCGGAGGCGCTCGCGTCCCGCGCTCCCCTCCCGATAGAAGCTCGAGCCGGGAACCGCGCGCGTCATCCAGTCCATGTCGCCGTGGCGGCCTTCGCCCAGAAATTCCTGCAAGTGCGCTTTCGCCGGCCAGGGCGCTTCGGCCGACGCGACGCCGACCGCATCGAAGCCCAACGCTCGGGCGCGGCGCTTGAGGTGCTCGGGCGTCATGCTCAACCGCGACGCGCACGTTCGAAATCCTCGTGACCGTGGGGTTCGGCGCGGCCCTTCGGGGATCGGGGTGGATGATGATATCGGCGGTCGGAAAGCAGCGCGGATGCGCTCCTCGGCGGCGACGACGATCCGTGCGCCTCTTCAAGAGAGAGCGCCGGATCGACTCGGCGTGAAACTGAATATGCACGTAAGATCCGCTGGTGCGGGTGCGGAGTTCATGCACACGGCACCATGCGAGGATCGTTCTCGGCAAGGGCGCGAATACTGCGCGCGCGCTTCTCGGGGAGTTCGCGGTCAAGCAGATGATCGGCCGCCTCGCGGGTCACATGAAAAGAACTCCATACCAGCCAGGCGACGACCAGCAGCGCCGCCGCCGCGTCCGCCCAGCACAAGACCAAATAAAACGCCACAGGCCGAGACCCGCCATCACCACAGGATTCGACGCCAGATCGCCGACGTAGTGCACGCGATCCGCGCCGGCGTCGCCACCGAGCCCGTGCGGCGCACCGCGTGGGTCTGCACGGAGACGAGAGCGGCGGTCAGAACGAATCGAGATCACCATCACCGCGAGGCTTTCGCAAGCCGTGATGAACGAGCGGGCCGAAACAGACGAGAAACGCCTCCAGCGCCACCAGCGCGCCGACACCGCCACCAGGCCCGCCCTGCACGGAGCGGCGAACGCTCCGCCTTGCCGTGCCCGAAACGGTGCTCGCGATCCGGCGGCGCCGCAGCGTAGCGCACCGCGAAAACGTCACCAGCGAGGCCAGCAAATCGAGCGTAGAGTCGGCGAGCGAGGCCAGCATCGCCACCGACGACGAGGCAAACCACGCCCAGTCTTGAGCGCGACCAGCACCACGGCGACCGCCACCGAGAGCTGCGCCGTGCGCGCATGGTCAGCCGTTCATGCTCGGCCGACGAAAGGGCGGGGGCGTCGAAGCGGCTGTCGTCACCTCCGTTATATGGCGTGCGCCGCGCGCCGCGTCGACGCCGTTCGCCTCACGCGAGGCGCACGCAGTCCGCCCCGGCGGCGAAAATTACGCGGGCGAGCGCAAATCGTGCAGATCCGGGGACTGGCGCGCACCGGCGGTTTCGGCCAGAAACGGACGCCCGGAGACGGCGGGGCGCCCCTTGACCGCCGGGGGCGCCTTTTTGGACATCATCCATCTTCTCACCGCGGCGCTGCTGGGCATCCTGCAGGGCCTGACCGAGTTCCTGCCGGTCTCCTCCACCGCGCACCTGCTGATCGGCGAGCGCCTGCTCGGCTTCGACGATCCGGGCGGCGTCTTCACGGTGATGATCCAGCTCGGCTCGATCCTCGCGGTGATGTGGCTCTACCGCCAGCGCATCATCGACGTGATCGCCGGCCTCGCCGACCAAGCCCGAGGCGCGGCGCTTTGCGCTGATGCTGTTTCTCGCGTTCCTGCCGGCCGTCGCTCGTCGGGCTCTTCGCCGACGATTTCGTGAAGCGCGTGCTGTACGAAAGCTTCACTGTGATCGCGCTGGGCGCTCATTCTGGGCGGCGTCGCCATGCTGCTGATCGAGCGCTTCGCGCCGACGCCAAGCCGTGCGAGGAGGCCGCCAACACGCCGATCTGGCGGGCCATCGGCGTCGGCGTGTTCCAGACCCTGGCGCTGATCCCGGCGTGTCGCGCTCGGGCGCGACCATCTTCGGCGGCTTGCTCCTCGGGCTCGACCGGCGCGCAGCGGCGGAGTTCTCCTTCTTCCTCGCCATGCCGACGATGATCGGCGGCGTTCGTGCTACGATTTCATGAAGATCAAGGACCACATCACGCACCGACCGCATCGCCGAGATCGCGCGTCGGCTTTCGTGTTCGCCTTCATCTCGGCGGCCTGGTGGTGGTGAAGCCGTTCCTCGAATTCGTCACGCGCGTGGGCTTTGGCCCGTTTGCGTGGTATCGCATCGTCGCTCGGCGCCGTGCTGCTCGGCGCGCTGTACGATGGGATGGCTGTGACGGAGCTCTGGACCATCGGCTACGAGAAGGTCGGCGTGCCCGATTTCGTCGCGGCGCTGAAGGCGGCGAAGATCAAGACGCTGGTCGACGTGCGCGAAGTCGCCAATTCGCGCCGCGCGGGCTTCTCCAAGAAATCGCTGGCCGCGAGCCTCGACGAAGCCGGCATCGCCTACATGCACATGAAGCCGCTCGGCACGCCGAAGGCCGGGCGCGAAGCCGCGCGCAAGGGCGACGCCAAGACGATGCAGCGCATCTTCGAGGCCAAGCTCGCCGAGCCGGAAAGTCAGCTGGCGCTGGCCGAGGTCGCGGAGCTCGCGCGGCAAAGGGCGCACGTGCCTGATGTGCCTGGAGCACGACTGGCGCGACTGCCACCGCGCGATCGTGGCCAGGCATCTGGAAGCGGATTTCGGCATCACGCCGACGCACCTCGCGCCCGAACCGTCTCCCTGATCGCGACCACCAGGAGCGCCACCCAGAACGCCCCAAACACCATGCTCATCAGCTGGGGCACATGGATGAGGCCGAAATAGTCGCCGCCGACGCCGATGACCGGCGCCACGCCAAGCAAGCCCACGAGGAAGCGTTTCTTGGCGCCGAAGAAGCAGACCAATCCACACCCGGCGCCATGAAGGGCGAGCGCGAAGAATTTGGTCCAGCTCGAGGGCGCCACATAGACGAGCAAGTCTTCCGCGCTCGACCAGTCGCTCGTCATTGCAAGCTGGGTGTAGGTTTCCATGATGTCGGCCACCGCGCCGACCAGGGCCGCAGCGATGGCAAGCCAGCCGATGCGCTTGCGCAGCCCCCCGGCCAGCATCGCCGCAGCCGAAATCAGAAACAGCCCTGCTGGAACTGCGAGTGCTTGATGCTGAAGATGATGACGTGAGGGTCACAGACAACCAACACGTCACACAGCTCCTTCGTGGAGCCGTCGCGACGCGGGTTTGCATAGCTCCACAGCAGAGGAATGAGCGACGGCAAAGCTCGAAGACCAGTTCCTCGGTTCGGTTCTGAAAGCTCACTGTCTCGGACTCCCAAGCTATCGGTCTGAGTATAGCCACAATAACGAATGGTCGCAGCAAAGCGTCCCTGCAGGGCAGCGATCGCAGTCGACACCAGCTTCCTCCCGCGTGTATTAGCTCAACGAGACCGGGACCTTGGCGCTGGGCTCATGCTTCCCGGTCGCACCCGCTGGCCCGACCTCGCCCGTGCCCGGGGCTGGCACCGTCCTGGCTCCCGACCACGGTCGTCATCCAGGTTCCAGAACCGAGCGGCACACAAGCTGCGTCATCCCAGGCGTCAGCGGATTTTCCTCGGCGTCGGGCCGGAGCACGGTGCAGGACGGCAGAGCCATGCGTGCCGGCGTCGAGGAAACCGGCAGACCATCCTCGACTGCCCAGATGGCCGCCAGCACCGCCTGGGCGAAGGCCCATCCGAGCACGCGGGAAGCGTCTACACCCAGCTCGCGAACGAAGCACTCGGCTCGGTTCAGGATGACCGAAGGCTCGGCGAACAGCTCCGGAGCCTCGTAAGGATCCCGCAGCGCAGCGCCGACCTCGTATTCGAGCTCGCCTAGCACGCCTTTCGGATCGATCGCGATCCAGCCACGCTCGACGTCGAACAGCACGTTGTAGTGGTGAAGGTCGCCGTGGAGCAGCCGCACGCGCGTTTGCGAGCTGCACAGCTCCGCGTACACCCGATGGGCTGCCGAGAGAAGATGCCGAGGGATCTGCGCGTCCCCAGCCGCCAGGTAGCGATCGAACCCTCTGCCCCAGTCTCGTGCCGTCGGAACGGTACCGGCCGGCATTCGCGGCGACATCGTCCGGATCGTCTCGGCCAGGACTCTGGTCGCCTCTTCATATGAGCCC
>CAVRWY010000013.1:0-222634 GCA_963725045.1 uncultured Gemmatimonadales bacterium | reverse complement strand
AGAACCCAGGCAACAGCTGTGCCCGCGGGGATCAGTTGTGGTCGGCCCAGACCGGGTGCTTCCTGTTGATTGTGTACTTCAGCGCGTAGTCCCACGCGAGGGCCGGGGCCTTCTTGTTGAAGGGCCAGACGCCAGGCTGGGCGTACACGTAGTTGCGGTAGCTCGAAAGGTCCATCCAGCAAGTCCGCCAGTACGTCCTTTTCGGATCGGCACGGAACACCGTCTCGCCGGTCTGCGGGTTGATGAATTCGAAATCGATGGTCGTCTGCAACTCCGATTCGGGATACGGCCACCACAGATCCTTGTCCCCGAGGCCCGCGGCCTTTTCCCGGATCTTGGCGACGAACGGGTCGGGGAGATCGGGAATGGATTCGGCGATGTGGCGTCCGGGCATCCGTGTGTATACCCCGACCTCGCCGCCCACGCCGCCAGGCATGTTCTTCAGATTCAGGAACTGCTGGCACCAGCCCTTCCAGAGCTGGATGACCACGGGCTTGCCGTCGATCGTGTCCTCGATGACCTTCGTCGCGTAGTCCGGCCACCAAAGCGACGGGAAGCACGGCAAGGTGCGACAGGCCAACATCCACTCCTCGGACGTCTCGACGTACCGGTAGCCCCTGGCATCGACGGTTTCATAAGTTGGTGTCAGTGGCATAGCTGTTCCCCCCCTCACTCCTATACCGGATTGTCACGCCGGCGACCAGTAGCTCTTCGACGCGAGGGCTTACCCCACCTTGAGGCCCAGAGGAGGCCCCTCGGGGGTACACGCGCTAGCTTTGCCGTGCCCTCGCGCAGCGTTGCGGATCCGCGCGCTCCGCTCGCAGGGGCCGGCTCTTCGGATGTACGGGTGCGGGCGGGCTCGGTGCGTCGCGAAAGCCAAGCGGCTAGACCAAGGTCCAATACTCTCTTCGGACGACGCCCGGTAGATTCGAGATACGGGCGGTGCGGGCGTCGGGGCGCGGGAAGGGGATTGCCTGATGCAGGCTATGAATGCCGTTGACGAGCTTCGCGGGCAAGGCAGGATGACCTGGGTCGAATCGGAGCAGGGCTGGATCGCGGCTCCGGACGACATCGTGGTCGCGCTCTCGACTGATGGCTTCGCGGAGTGCAAGCGTGAGCTGACGACCAGCCGGCGCGGTAGCCGGCCGGGCGGGGGCGTGTGGCAGGGCATCAATACGCAGACGGGGTGGTGGCGTCGGCGGTCTGGGTCCACCGGCAGCGAGGGCCGCAAGCCGTGGTGTTCATCACCGTCGAGGGTGAGCCGCTCAAGGGCCACGTCTCGCGGCGAGAGGCTGACTCGCACCATGAGGACGGCGGTGAGGGATAGCGCCATGGCCTGTGGCGTCATCACGCTGAGACCGGTGCCCTCGGGGGAATCGTCCGCGCACGTCGGCGAGGTCGGGTATGCGGAAGTCGCCTTCGCCCAGTGCCGGCGCTACATCAAACTCTTGCAGCGGACGATCGGCCCCGAGCCCGCCGGCGCCCGACTGCGGGTCCGGCGGGCGAACACCGAGTTCGACCCGTACATCGACGTCATCGTCGAGTACGACGAGCAGAACGCCGCAGCTCGCGACTACGCGATCCGCTGCGAGCGCGACGCACCGGCACGATGGCCGTAGGCGTCGAGCTCGCGGCCGGCGAGCTCGGAGAGTGACTCCGTGCAGGCCCTTCAAGAGTTCGTCAACAACTTTACCTACCTCGGTATTTTCGCGGTGCTCTTGCTCGGAAGCCTCGGCGTGCCCATTCCCGAGGAAATGCCGATCATCGCGGGCGCCGTGTTGAGCCACGAGGGCCTCGTCCGCTGGTGGCTCGCGCTGCCCGTCAGTCTCCTTGGGGTGCTATCCGGCGATATGGTGCTCTACTGGGTCGGCCGGCACTGGGGTGATCAGGTCCTCAGCTGTCGACTCGTCCGGCTGGTCCTGTCGCCCGGACGGGAGCAGTGGCTGAAGGCCGCGTATCGACGGCACGCACTGAAGACCGTCGTCACGGCGCGGCACATCATGGGATTCCGCGCCGCCGCGTTTCTGACCGCGGGCAGGCGAACGTCCCCTTCTGGAAGTTCGTGGTGGCCGACGTGGGGGCCGCCTTGTTTGGCGTCCCGGTGGTGTTCGGACTGTCCTACTTCTTCACGGACCAGATCAAAGCCATCATGACCGATGTGCACCGAGCCGAGCGCTGGCTCGGTCTCGCCGGCCTCCTCGCGCTGGCGGCGCTGCTCGTTGCCGGTGTGTGGCGATGGTATCGTCGGGTCGAGAAGGAGCCTCTGGACGAGGCGCCGTAGTGGACCCCTTCTACGCAGTCGTGAGAGTGATCGCGCGGTTCTGGATTCGGTTCTTCTTCGAGCGCGTCGAGGTCCGGCATCCCGAGCGAATACCATCCATGAGGCCGGTGCTCCTCTGCATCAACCACCCGAACAACCTGATCGACTCGCTGCTCGTGGGCGCGATCCTCCCGCGGAAGGTGCACTACCTCGGTACGGCCACGCTCTTCCGCAACCCGGTCATCGCGCGGATCCTCGGCGCCCTGGGGGTGATTCCCGTCTACCGGAAGGCGGACGACCCGGACCAGCTGGACCGCAACGTGGAGATGTTCACGGCGTGTCACCAGGCATTCGATGATGGGCAGCTCATCGCCATCTATCCCGAAGGCGCCACCCGCGCGGAGGCGCACGTGCAGCGGATCAAGACGGGCGCGGCGCGGATCGCGCTCGGTTACGAGGCGTACGCCCCGGGGCGCCTCACGGTCGTGCCGGTCGGGCTCAGCTTCGAGGCCCGCAAGAGGTTCCGCGGGCGTGTCCTCGTCTCGTTCGGCGAGACGGTCGACGTCTCGTCGCACCTCGCCGGCTACCGCGCCGGAGCCGGCCAAGGCGCTGCATACGCTCACCACCGCGATCCAAGGGGCGATGGAGCGCGAGGTCGTCCACGTCGAGCGCATCGACACGGCGGCGCTCGCACGCGCCGTGGAGGCGATCGATCGCGGTGAGCTCGAGCGTGAGCTGTGGGGGGAGCGCGGCCTGTCGGGGCAACCGACCGACCCGTGCCGTCTCCCCGGGGCGGTCGCGGCCGCGGTCGAGCGTCTCCGCACACGAGATCCGGAGCGCGTCGAGCGGCTCTGGCAGCGGATGCTGAGCTATCACGCCGGACTGGCGGCCCACCGGCTCCGTGACGAGGCGGTGCGAACCCGTCTCGAGCGTCCGGCGGAGCGACAGCGGGTGGCCCGATCATGGCAGACGATCGTCGGCCTCCCGCTGTTCGCGTACGGTGCCGGCGTGAACTTTCTCCCGTACTATCTGCCCGGGTGGCTCGCCGGGCGGATGTCGCGCAAGCCGACGGACTACGCGACGATCCGACTCTTCGCCAGCGTCGTCGCGTTTCCGCTCTTGTGGACGCTCGAGACGCTGCTCGTCGAATGGGCGGCCGGGTTCCGCTGGGCGCTCGCCTTCTTCCTCTCACTCCCGCTCGGCGGCCTGATCGCGTACCGCTATCTCGTCGGCACGGGGCGGTTGCGCCACCAGCTCAGGTTCGGCGCGCTCCTTCTCACGCGCGCCCAGGAAGCGAGGCGTCTGCTCGCGGAGCGCCGCGAGATCATCGAAGAGCTGCGAGCGCGCCTGGCGCGACGACCTGGGGGTGCGCAATTGGCCGGGCTTCAATCCGGACGATAGAGACCGGGAAGGTCTGAAAAACGGACCTGTGGTGCCTCATTTCCCTATTGAGCCAAGGTCTAATAGACGGTCCGGGTGACGCGAGGCTACCTTTAGCAGCAGCCGGGAGGTCTTGGGAATGAAGGTAGAAAATGCCGCGAAGATGAAGTATGGATTCTGGGGTCTGGTTGGTGGGGCAGTCATCGCAATGATCCTGGGCTTCATGTGGGGTGGTTGGACGACCTCGAGCACCGCCAATGCGGCAACCGCCAAAGCGGTCGTGTCGAGTCATACCCGTCACCTGAATCGCGTCGAACGTCCCGACTCGTGTTCCTGCCTGGACGATTCGGAAGTTGTCGCCCACGCCGGTGCAGAAGCCGGACGGAATCGCGATCTCGAGAACTCCGTCGAGGGTCACGGTTCCGCTCACCGAAAGGCGGTCGTACTCTGTCCCCAACGTCAGTCCGTTGAGCTCGATGTCGAGCGATCCCGAGCTCGAGAAGGGGCAGTTGCCCGTGACGGTGAGGATTCCTGGAGACAGCCCCGGGGAGAACGAGCCCTCATTCGTGAACGTGCTGCCAGCTTGGAGGGTGCCGGCTCCATTGATCACTCCAGCCATCGCGTTCGTGAACGTGCCGGCCAACGACTGCAGAGTGCGCGCGCTATTGATCGTGATCACGCCGGAGTTCGTGAAGCTGGGCGTCGTGCCGGATTGACTCAGCACGAGGTTCCCGCCGCCCACGAGGATCGTGCCCGAGTTGAGGTGGTCGGCGGAGGCTTTGTTGATGCCGAGAGTACCGCCGGCGACGGTCACGCCGCCTTCGTTCTCGATGAACGCATTGAGATTGCGCGCCCCACCACTTCCCAGCTCACACGCGATCGATCCGGTGGGTTTGTTCTTCAGAATTCCGGACGTGACGTTCAATGTGACATCCGCAAACTGCACCAGGGTATTCAGCGAGATGGAGCCATGGTTGTCGAAGCCGTTCGCGACGGTCACGGTCACTGAAACGCCGCTTGTCTGAGCGAGAAGAGCGAGATGTGAGGCAGCGAACGTGGTGATCGCTCCGTTGTAGGTCGTCGTTCCGGACAGCATGGTCACCGTCCCGTGGTTCTCCAAGGGAACGTTGATCGTGCCTGCGAGGTTGGTGAGTGCGGCGTTGTTGATGAGACGACCGGCGCCACTGATGGTGCGAGCCGAAGTTCGTGTTGCTTCCCGCTTCGATCGTGTAGTCCGTGTTCAGCGTCATCGCCGTCGAGATCAGATTGAACGTGCCCAAGACGGAGTGTGCGCCCCCGTCGTAGATGAACGCGCCATTGCTGATCGCGAGAGTTCGGCCGGGAGAGACGTTGAAGGCGCCGGAGTTGGTGAAGCTGGGTGCCGTGCCGGGCTGCCCGATCGCCAAGTCGTCTCCGGAGACGTTGATCGTTCCGGCATTGATATGGTGCGCGGAGCTCTTGCTGATTTCCAGCCGCGCGATTCCCACATTCACTTCACCCTGATTGTCGATTTCGGCGCCGAGGAAGCGCTCGCCGTCGGCAGGAGCAGTGCCTGTCGAAGCGATCGTGCCGGCATTGGTCAACGTCCCCGAGGTCACATTGAGAAACGCCCCTCCGAACTGTCCGGTCGCCGTGAGCGTGATCGTCCCATTGTTCGTGAATCCACTGCCCACGTTGACGATTGCGTCCAAGCCGTCGCCGTTTCCTCCGATGAGCGAGAACCCCGCACCGAGGCCCGTGGTGAGAGATCCGTTGATGTTAGTCGTGCCGACCCCAAATGCCGTGGAGGCGTTGAGGACGAGCGGGACGTTGATGGTGGCACCGGTGAACCCCGCCAGCGTGGAGTTGCTGATGAGGCTCCCCGTGCCGGCGACGCTTCCCCCGGAGTAGTTCAAGTCGAGTCCCGCGGGAATCGTGAAGTCGGCATTCAGAGTCGTCGCCACCGTGGTGAAGTTCCAGTCGCCGTCGGACGGGAGGGATCCCCCGTCGTAGATGAACGCGCCGCCGTTCACGGAAAAGGTGAGGCCACCGCCGATGCTGATCCCGGCCGAGCTCGTGAACGTCGGCGTGGTCCCGGATTGCGTCAGCGAGAGGTTTGCGCCGTTCACGTCGATGCTTCCCGAGCTGACGTGATCCGCGGAGGCCTTGCTGATGGTGAGGGGCGCACCCACCCAGATCGTGCCCTGATTGTCGACTTGAGCGCCGAGAGTGCGCGCCCCACCCGTCCCGGCCACGGCCTGGATCCAAGAGCCTGCGGTACTGGTCAACGTACCCGTCGTGACGTTGAGCGTGGAAGCGAACGAACCCCCTCCCGACGTGAGGTTGACGGTGCCGTTGTTCGTGAAGCCGTTGGCGACGTTGACGACCGTCGCCGTCCCGCTCACGCCGGTCACGTTGAGCGTCGATCCGGCGATCGTGGTCAGTGCCCCATTCAGGTTCGTGGCGCTTCGAACGTCGAGCGTCCCCGCATTTTCGACCGGAACGCTTGTCGTACACGAGGTGAGCCGCACGGCCCCGTTGTTCACAAGGGGACCGGACCCGTTGACCGTGCTGCTCGTGAAGTTCATGAAACCATGAGCACCCACCGTGGACGCCGCGTCGAGCGTGAGAGTGCGACTGGTCGCGGACAACGTCTGCGTGCCGCTCGCTCCGCCGAGAGCGAGGGAAGCCACCGATGGATTGACGTCGATCGTCACGGTGTACGTTCCCGAGAGTGCAATGACCGCATCATCCGTCGGGCCGGGGACTCCCATGTCCCAATTGCCCGGGGTGTTCCAGTTGCCGCCGGCAGCATTCGTCCACGAAGTCGTCACTGCCGACGCGGACGAAGAGAGCGAAACGAGAAGTGCAAGAATCGTCGTGATCAACATTCCAATGCGTCGCGATTCAGGGGACATGGTTACCTCACTCCGGGGGTGATGGAGTCGCTCCTGGAAATGGCGACTCGCTTGACCCTGGGCAGATGCCGCCGCCTCGATCTCTGTTGCAATGGCCTCGCAGCGGATCGCCCCTCGGCGGCAACAGCCGGTTCAGATGGGGGGAGTCATGCCGAGGTCAGCTTCGTCCTTCCTGTTCCCGCCGAGCTCATGCTCGGCATTCCCCCGAAGTCTGGGGCTCGTGGTCTGGCACCCGATGGCTGGCTCGTTCGCGGCCGACGCCTCGGGAACCCCCTCGACCAACGAGCCCCTCTCGAATGCGCTCCTCCGCGCGGGGTTCGCAGGGCTTTCGCGCGACATTTCGGCTGAACCGGCGGTAGCAATTCTCCGTGGGCCGAGTATGCTCAACCCATTGCTTGAGCTTCACCAACTCACGAGACACGAACTGAATGGCGGACCTCTTCGAAGCCGCACGCGCCGGCGATTCCGCGGCTCAGGCGGAGATCGCCAGACTCGTGCGAGCCTTCGCGAGACAGGTTTGCCGTGGCGGGGGCCCCTCGGGATCGCTGGACTCAAGCTGGGAGGACGTCGCCCAAGAGGCGTGTCGCAAGATCTTCACGACCGGACTCGCGCGGTTCCGAGGGGTGGGGACGGAACAGAGCTTTCTTTATTCCGTCGTGCGGCTGACCGTCATCCAAATGTCCCGAAGTGCGAACCGACGGCTTCGCCGCGAAGAAACTCGGAGTCCTATCCCGAGTCCCCAAGATGGCCCGGACTCGCGGATCGACGTCTTGAAGATCCTCTCTCGAATGCCCTCAGATTGCCGGCAGCTCATGGAGCGCGTATTCCTGAGCGGAGATGCCTACCGCGACCTGGCGCAAGAGCTGGGGCTGGAGGAGTCGTCCGTTCGCTCGCGGCTGAGCCGGTGCCTGAAACGTGCGCGCCAGATCACCGAGGAGGTCTTCCCATGAACGAACATGTTCATGAGGAGCTCGTCGAGTACATCGAAGGACGCCTCGGCGCGGATCGTTCGCGAGAGATTGAGGCGCACGTCGAAACCTGTGCCGAGTGCTCCGAGGATCTCGCTTGGGCGCGGGAATTCCGGGCAGCTGCAGTACGACAGGGGTTGCGCCATCTCTCTCCCGAGAGAATCCTCCAGATCGCAGACGATCGCGGCGGTCCGCCGAATGCCGATGAGCATCGCCACTTGAACGCTTGCCCGGACTGCGGGAAGGAAATCGCGTGGGCCCGGCGACATTCGCGGCCCCAGGAGCGACCGGCGTCGATCTTCGATCGCTTCTTCCGTTTCCGATGGCGTCCTGCGGTGTTGGCCGGTGGCGTCGCCGCGGCCGCACTCATTTGCTTCGTGATTCTACGCGGACCCTCGCCCGACATCACCGTTCTCGCACGGCACGATCCGCTCCCCGTGAGGATTTCGCGAAGCGCCGCAGAGCCGGGCTCCTTCGAAGAGAGCCGAATGAGGGGCCTTGAGTCCTACGCGAACGGCGACTACTCGAGCGCGCGCACGGCATTCCAACACGCCGCGGAGCTCCGCCCGGACGACGCCGAGATCGCCCTTTACTACGGCTCGACGGTGCGACTGCTCGGTAGCGCGGATTTGGCGGCAACTCTGCTTCGCCGGGCTGCGGACTCGACGCAGGATCCGATGATTCGCGATGCAGCACTCTGGGAGCTCGCGAACGCACTCCTCGCCGGCGCGCGCGCTGGCGAGGCCCGGGCCACGCTCCATGAATTGATCGCCCTCGAGCGTGCTCACCGAGCGGATGCCGAGCGACTCCTCGATGCGATGGGTGCGGCCTCACGCTGAGCGAGGACCGATCGTCCGATCAGCCCGCATCCCCCACGAGCACGAATGCCGACCAGAAGTAAGGATGCTCGAAGCGCCGGCGACCGGCGCTATCCTCGAGCGTTCGAAGCCAGGACTTTGCTTCGCGGAGAGCTTCGGCCTTCGACATCTCGCCCGCCCGCCGTCCGTCGCGGGTGCCCACGAACGTGCAGCGCCAATTCTCATAGAAACGCTGCATGAGAAGCGCCGTGGCTTCGTCGTCGACCTTCCAAAGGCTCAACAGCATGCAACGTGCGCCGGCCGCGAGAAACGGGTACGCGAAGCCGATTGTGCCCTCGCCCTCCTGTTGCCTTCCGGCGGCCGTCTCGCATGAGCTGAGAGTGACGAGGCTGGCGTCGAGCACCCAGCCACTCGCGATCTCTGCGGCGGTGAGGAGGCCGTCGAGCGGCTGGACATTGCCCGTCGCTGCGTCCGACGAGACCTGCGACAACACGAGCGCGGATCGCAGAGGATCATCCACATCGATGAGAGCGTGTGTGGCGATGTGGACGACGTCGAAGGACTTCATCCGACCCTCGGAGACAAGAGTGCGCAACGCGGGCTCACACGCGCGCGGTCCAACGAGAACTTCGGGGGAGGCGAAACACCGCGACGCCGCTTCGACCTCACGACGCGACCAAGCGAGGCGAGGCAGTCGAGCGAGCGCTTCCGGGTCCGCGTGAAGCACGTCACGGAGAGCCGACCGATCCGGCTCACCCCGTAAAGGCGGGACAGAGCTCGCCACGGCGACCGACGCCATCGAAGACGCATGCTCCTGCCGGAACGGTGGATCTCCGACGAAGAGTGCGGTCGCTCGGTCCACGGTGGGCTTGCGCTGGTCGACGAGCCACTGGAGAACCGTGGCCGACGGGACATAGCTCACGACGAAACGATCGCCGAGCGCCACGCCGCCATCGTCGCGGAGCGCTTCGATCGGAATTCCGGCCGTCGCTGCGGAGGGCACGACGATCAATTCTCTCGCGCCCGTCAATGCATCGAGCAGCGGTTCGAAACATTCCGACCCGAGCGCTGCCGCTTCGGCGGCGAGACCCGGGTCTTCGGCTCCCGCCAGCGCCGAATGCGCCGGGGCGACGAGACGATCGCGAAACGCCTTCAAGCGCTCGCGCAGCATTCGGGCATCGGGCGCGTGGATGCGCGTCCAGCGGATATCGCCCGTGCGGCGAATCGCGTAGCCCCACATCTCGAGACGAGCCCCGGTGCCGTGAGCAGACTCCACGAATCCGATGAGGGCTTGGTCCGGTCGAAGTGTCGCCCGAATACGATCGAGCGTGGCCCCCGTGGTCAGCCGCTCTCGGTGTCGCGCGGTGAGCTCCGACTCGAGCTCTTCCCACGAAGTCTGCGCGAGGAGGAGGCGATTCTCGGCCTCGCTCACGGAAGCACCCGAGCGCCGCGCCGCGGTGAGCGAGTCCAGCGCCGCTAACACCGCGCTCCTCGAGGAATCCCGCCGGGCCGCCTCGCTCGGGGCGAGGGCAGCTCTCTCGGTAAGCAGGAGCATCTCCGCAAGGACGCGCCCCCGAGCGCGTTCGAGTGCATCCCAAGCGCGGCGTTCGTCCCCCATCGTCGCGCGAACGATCGCGAGCTGTTCGTACGGCGAGTCGGAGGTGAACGTGGACGCCGAGATGCCGGGCCCCATCTTGATGCGATCGAGCTCGAAGGAGCGAGCCGCGGCCGAATAGTTCTCGATCGCCAAGGGGAAGTTTTCCTCGTCTTGCGCGATCTCACCGAGCAACGACCGCGTTGCAAGAACGCGCCGATGGGCCACACCGAAGCGATTCGTGTGGAGCGAGAGCGCGGCGTTCGCATGCGTGCGAGACTCGTCGAGACGACCCTCGCGCAAGAGGGCCCAGGCCAATGTCTCCCGCAAGATCTCGGTATTCTGGTGGGCCTCCAGGCCCTTTTGGCTCGCCATCTCGAGCCCTTCGCGGGTGATCGCCTCCGCCTTCTCGTACTGTCGGAGCCTGAGGTAGGAGTTGGCGAGGTTGGTGTACAGCGGCAGCACGCGTTGAAAGTTCTCGTCGTCGTGTGCCTTATGGATGCGAAGGCACTCCCGGATCACTTCCGCGGCTTCCTCGTTCTTCCCCGTCGCCTGGAGCGGAATCGCGAGATTCCCGAGCACGACGAGAACGACGTCGTGATCGTCCCCGAAAAACCGCCGCTGAACGGCAAGCGCCTCACGAAGCTGCTCCTCCATCACGGACATGTCGCCACGTCGATGGTGCGCGAGCGCCAGCCACTTCTGCGCGTCGGCGACGAGCGGATGCTCAGCCCCCAGAAGAGAACGCCGGATCACGAGCGCGCGACGCAGAACGGGCACGGATTCGTCGAGCTTGTCGCGGCGAGTACAGATCCGCCCAAGGAGGACATACGACGCCGCGACGTCGAGGTTCTCCTCGCCAAGGGATCGCTTTTGGATGCCGATCGCTACGCGTACGAGTGAATCGGCCAGCGCAACCTTCCCTTGGCTGTAGCGAATCGCGGCGATCAACTCGAGATTGCGTCCGACGGAGACGCTGTCGACGGGGGTGAGAGCGCCCCGAATGGCGGAAGCTTCGGTCGCGAGGGTGTCGGCGCGGTCGTAATCGCCCCTCCACTCGGCGCAACGCGCTTGCTCCTCGAGTGCGTTTCCCAAGTCGGCGTGGGGAGCGGCATGGAGGCGGCGTTCGATGAGAACCGCCTCGCGCAGCGGCTCTTCGGCCTCTGCGAGGTCGGCGTACTCCCGCATCGCACGACCGAGATCCACGAGTTCCGAAGCGAGCGCGGATGAATCGGCGGGCGTCGCTCGCTTCAGCGAAGCAACGTTGTTGCGAGCGATGTCAGCAGCTTGGGCATAGTAGCCCGCGGCGTACTTTCTCGCGTAATCGGTGGCCGTGCGATCGGCAGCACCCGCGGAAAGGGCGGCGGCCGCGAGGGAGACGAGTGGGAGTGCGAAACGAGCCGCTTGCGGAAATGGCACGAAACGGGGCTCTCTTCACGAGGGAGGGATCGTGCAGATTTGGACAGTATAGTCATCGACCTGCATGGTTACAACTCGCGAATCAATGGGAATGGCTGCTGTCGTCGTCGGTCGCTCTTGCAGTTTGGTTCTTCATGTCAACTCCCGGCGAAATGCCTCTTCGAGCTCCGGCCCCTGGAAGCGAAAGGCCGTCTCCTGCAGCCGCCGCGGTGCCACGCGAGCGCTGGCGAGCAACGCTTCGTCGGCCATGTTGCCCGGAAGGAGTCGCAGCGCGAACGCCGGAACTTTCATGAATGCCGGCCGGCCGAGCACGCGCGCGAGCGTACGCGTCCACTCGGCATTCGTCACCGCGGCCGGCGACGTGAAGTTCACCGGCCCCGACAGCTTCTCACTCTGAATCACGTGTTGAAACGCGCCGATGGCATCGTCCAGCGCGATCCAGCTCATCCATTGCCGCCCGCTTCCGAGCGCGCCGCCCAATCCCAGGCGAAACGCTGGGAGCATCGCGGCGAGCACGCCGCCCTGGGCCGACACAATTAGGCCGAAACGCGCCCACACCACGCGAATTCCCGCGTCGCGCGCGGGGTGCGCCGCCGCCTCCCACTCGCGGCACGTCTCGGCGAGAAAGCCGCTGCCGGGCGCGGACGTTTCATCCAGCACAACCTCGCCGCGATCTCCGTACCATCCCACTGCGGACGCGCACACCAACACGCGCGGCGGACGCTTCGCGCGCGCCAACGCGTTCGCTAATCCGCTCGTCCCGTGCACGCGGCTCTCGCGAATGCGCCGCTTGCGCTCCCTCGTCCAGAGCCCGCCCGCGATGCTCTCTCCGGCGAGATGCACGACCGCATCGAAGCCTTCGATCTCCGGCGGCGGCGCTGTGCCGCTCGACGGATCCCAGACGATCGACGGAAGTGCCGGGCGCAGGTTCCGTTTCGAATCCGGTGCACGCCGCTCGAGCCGCACCAGTTCGTGTCCGCCGCCATGACCGCCGCCTGGGGATTCGCCGCCCGGTCCGCCTCGCCGCGACAAAGCGGCTCGCCAACGTATTGCCGATCAAGCCTGTGGAGCCGGTGATCAGGATGCGCACGATTTGCACCGCACTTTCTCGCGGGCGGCGTCGGCGAACTCCGCCATTCCGATTGCCTCGCCGGGCCGCGCGCCGCATCATTCCTACGGCATATTCGCTGCATGAGAGGAAAGCATGAGACATCGCGCGGTGGAAGGTGGTTTCCTCGTTCGCCTGGATCGGGGAGAGAAGCTTCCCGATTCGATCGCGGAATTCTGCCGCGCACAGCGCATTGCTGCGGCCACCGTCCACGGAATCGGCGCGATCGAGGACGTGGAGCTGGGCTACTATGACCTCGCCACGAAGTCGTACGAGCGGGTTCAGCTCGCAGGCTCTTGGGAGCTGGTGAGCCTCACCTCGTTCGTGTCCGCGTGGGAGGGCAAGCTCTTCGCGCACACCCACGCGGTCGTCTCCGGCCGCGATTTCGCGGCGAAGGGTGGGCACCTTTTCTCCGGAACCGTGTCGATCACCGCGGAGCTGCGCGTGCACACGATCGTGAGCGAAGTTTTTCGAGCGATGAATCCCGTGACCGGCCTTCACCAGATGGAGCCATGAGCTTCTGTACGTCGTGCGGCGCCCCGGCGGCGCCTGGGGCGAAATTCTGCGGATCCTGCGGGCGCTCGATCGCCCCGGACACCGTCGCCGGCGCCACCCAGGGTGCCACTCAGGACGTCGGCGCCACCGTGGCCATGTCGCACGCTCCCCGCACCGCATCGTCGCGCTCTCACTCGTTCCCATCGGTCTCCACGATCTCCACCGATCCCAGCGGCGACGGCGCGGAGTTTCCGCCGGGAACGATGCTCGCCGATCGTTACCGCATCGTGGGGCTTCTGGGTCGCGGAGGAATGGGCGAGGTCTATCGCGCGGACGATCTCACGCTCGGCCAAGCCGTCGCGCTCAAGTTTTTGCCCGAGGAGCTACAGACCAACGCCGGCCGGCGCGACCGCTTCCGCGAGGAAGTGCGCATCGCGCGGCAGATTGCACATCCCAACGTGTGCCGCGTGTACGACATCGGCGAAGTCGACGGCCGCACGTTCACCACCATGGAGTTCGTCGACGGGGAAGATCTCGTCTCGCTCTTGCGGCGCATCGGGCGCCTCCCGCAAGAGAAAGGCTTGGAGATCGCGCGGCAGCTCTGTGCCGGGCTCGCAGCGATCCACGACCGGGGCGTGCTGCACCGCGACCTGAAGCCGGCGAACGTGATGATCGACGGGCGCGGGCGCGTTCGCATCACCGACTTCGGCCTCTCCGCGGCGGCGGAAGGAATCGACGGCAGCGAAGTGCGCGCCGGAACTCCCGCGTACATGGCACCGGAGCAGCTCGCCGGGCGCGAGGTCAGCGCGAAGAGCGACATTTTTGCGCTGGGCCTCGTGCTCTACGAGATTTTCACGGGCAAGCGCGCGTTCGAAGCGCGCTCGCTCGCCGAGCTGCAGCGCCTGCATCGCGACTCGACGCCGGCGAGCCCGTCCTCGGTTCTTTCCAATCTGGATCCGGTGATCGAGCGCGTGATCGAGCGCTGTCTCGAGAAGGATCCCGCGCGCCGCCCGTCCTCCGCGATCGCGATCGCGGCCGCGCTTCCGGGCGGAGATCCCGTCGCTGCCGCGCTTGCTGCGGGCGAGACGCCGTCTCCCGAGATGGTCGCGGCATCGGGGACATCCCGCGGGGTGAAGCCGATCGTCGCCGTGATCGTATTCGCCGCCGTTTTGGTCGCACTCTTCTTCGAATCGACCACGCTCGCGAAACTGCGCATCCATCGCGTCATTCCGTTCGAGAAGCCGCCCGCAGTCCTGGAGGAGCGCACCCGCGAGATCCTCGCGCGCATCGGACATGACGCGCCCGTGGGAGATCGCGCCTCCGGATTCGACGCCGACGACGCGATCGTCGCGTGGGCCACGCAAGGCGATTCGATCGGAGCGCGCACCGATGCGCTGCGCGGCGGAAGAATCCCGCTGGCCTCGTACTGGATGCGCCAGAGTCCGCGCACCATGCTGCCGAGGGATTCCGGCGGCCGCGTGTCGCCGACCGATCCGGCCCCCGTGCTCGGCGGAATGTCGCTCGTCTCCGTCGATCCCGTCGGGCCGCCTCGTCGAGCTGCGCGTCGTTCCGCGATCTCCGGTGGTCCCCGCCGACTCCGGCGCGCTCACCGACTGGTCAGCATTGTTCGAGGAGGCGGGGTTGGACTCCGCGGCGTTCGCGCCTGCCGTTCCGGAGCGTGCGCCGCCGGTCTTCGCCGACGAGCGCGCCGCGTGGACGGGCGCCGTTCCCGGCGCTCCCGAAATTCCGCTGCGCGTGGAAGCGGCGGCGGCCGGCGGAAAGCCGGTGTGGTTTTCGACCTACGGACCCTGGGCGCCTCTCGAGGCGGAAGCGCAGACTCCCGCGGAGCCTAATGCCGTGGGTCAGCGCATCCTCTCGGTCGTGGTCATTCTCATGCTGGGAATCGCGCTGTTCCTCGCGCACCGAAACCTGCGGCTCGGCCGCGGTGACCGTCGCGGTGCGCTTCGGCTCGTCGGTTTTCTCTTCGCCTGCGGCGTGCTTGGCTGGCTGCTCACTGCGGATCATGTCCCCGAGCCGAACGATGAATTGGGCATGTCCTTCACGTCGTTGGGCACGGTCCTGTTCATTTCGCTTCTCTTCGCGTCGTTCTATCTCGCGCTCGAGCCCTACGTGCGAAGGCTCTGGCCAGACCGGCTCGTGTCGTGGACGCGCCTTCTGCTCGGTCGATGGAAGGATCCGCTGGTCGGCCGGGACATCCTCGCCGGCGGTGCCATGTTCTTCCTCACGACGACGCTGAGCCTCGGCGTGCAATGGTGGAACGCGCGCTCCGGCGCACCGCCGTTTCCCATGCGACTCGTGAACTACACGTCCATGGAATCGACGCGCTCGCTCCTCGAGCACACCATGAGCGCGCTCACCAACTCCATTTTCAATCCGATGTTCTTTTTGCTCTTTCTCGTGCTGCTGCGCGTTCTGCTGCGCAAGCAATGGATCGCGGCAGTCGTGTTCGTCCTGCTCACGTCGCTCCTGGTCGGGGGAGGGGATGGACGAGGAATGTCCGGCTATCTGCAGGGCGCCGTCTGGGGAACGATCGCCGTGACCGTGCTGGTCCGCTTCGGGCTCCTGGCCTTCATCGTCGGCTTCTTCTTGAACTTCTATGTGCAGGGGCTTCCGCTCGAGCTCGACCCGTCCCATTGGTGGTTCGCGTCGTCGTGCTTCGCACTGGCGATTTGCGCCGGGGTCATCGTGTACGGGATGTGGGCCGCGCTCGCCGGACGCTCGCTTCTGAAGGACGACCTCTCGCGTTCCTAATCCTTCGCGCCGTCCGTACGATTGCGGTACAGCCCGCGATCGGCGATCTGCGCCATCTTCTGCAGATCGAGCGGGAGCCCGACGAATTCCTTGATGCGATGCGCGGCGTCGCCGGGCATGTCGATCACTTGCTTGTACTGGAGATCGAGCACTTCGAAGCGATCGTCGGAGGCGAGCAGCTCCTTCGTCTTGCGCAGGTGCTTCTCGTAGAGGTCGCGCATTTTCCCGTCGTCGGTCTGCGACGCCTCTCCGCGGCGGTCGAGCATCTTGGCCTGCGATGCCAGGACTTCGCTCAGGTCGCGGTTCATGAAGATGATCTTGTAGCGGGAATCGCTGGGGAGGTCCTTCAGCAGGAAGGAGATGATCTTGACCGCCTTGCCGCGCGCGTCCTTGACCCAGGAGGGATCCCCGCCCTTGTCCAGCTCCTTGACCCGCTCGAGCTCGTAGTACCCCTTGGGGTTGTCCTCGTCCGCGGTGCGAATCCCGTCCACCACGAGGGGCATGCCGCCGGCCTCCAGCATCTTCATCGCCATGGAGGTGCCGGAGCGGGGAAGGCCCGAAACCACGATGACGGGGGGGCCTTTGCGGAGGTTTCGCAGCCAGTTGCCGAGAGGGGTCACGGACGTCTCCTGGGATTGGGCGCAATCGAGCCTTCGAGGCTACACGGTTTCGCCCCCGCTCGCTACTGGGAGAAAGGCTTGATGAACCCGTGCGCCGCCCGGTACGATCATCGGTCCGTACGTCCGAGTTGCGCGAAGAACCGCCCCAGCCTCCATCGGCGGAGGAGATCCATCGTTGAATCGTGAGCAGCCTCGGTCCCCCCGAGGCGGGCGTGTTCCCCGCATGGGCGCGTGGAACGGAGGGGTCCTTGCGGCCGCCGTCCTGCTCGCCGCTCCGTGGCCGGCCTTCGCCTACATCGGTCCTGGTGCCGGCTTCGCGCTCGTCTCCTCGTTCGGCGTGCTCTTCGTCACCGCGGCGCTCGCCTTCGGGCTCCTTGCTGGCGTGGCCTTTTCGCAAGATCGCGAAGGTCCTGCGGCGCAAGCCCCGCGGGAAGCCCTGGGTGCGCCGGTTGATCGTGGTGGGCCTCGACGGGCAGGACCCCAAACTCACCGACCGCTTCCTCGCCGAAGGCAAGCTCCCGAACTTCGCGAAGCTCGCCGAGACCGGCTGCTACAAGCGCCTGGCCACCACGTTTCCGTCGGTGTCTCCGGTGGCGTGGTCCTCGTTCGCGACCGGCGTGCACCCGGCGAAGCACAACATCTTCGATTTCCTGGACCGCGACCGCCGCACGTATCTCCCGGTGTTGTCCTCGACAAAAATCGGCAAGATCGATCGCTTCTTGAAAATCGGGAAGTGGCGCATCCCGTTGGAGAAGCCCTCGATCTCACTGATGCGCAAATCGAAGCCGTTCTGGACGATCCTGGGCGAGTACGACGTGTGGTCCACCGTGCTGCGCGTGCCGATCACGTTTCCCCCGGATCGTTTCAAAGGGGCGCAGCTCTCCGCGATGAGCGTGCCCGATCTGCTCGGAACCCAGGGCACGTTCCTCCTGTTCACGACGCGGGCCTCGAACGAGAAGTTCAAGGAAGGCGGGCTGCGCGTCGTGCTTTCGTCGAACGGGACGCCGGATCGCTTCGAGACGAAGATCGAAGGGCCGGAGAACTCGATGGTGGAGGGGAATCCGACGCTCACGATTCCCATGTCGATCGCGCTGGATCGCGCCAAGGGGCGCGCGCGCGTGGAGATCGACGGCACCGCGCACGACTTGGAAAAGGGGCATCTCTCCGAGTGGGTGCCGCTCGCATTCAAGGTGGCGCCGGGAATGAAGGCCACCGGGCTCTGCCGCATGATGGTCACTGAGATGGAGCCGCACTTCTCGCTCTACATGACCCCGATCTCCATCGATCCGGACAGTCCGGCGATGCCGATCTCGCATCCTTCGTATTACGCCACGTACCTGGCGAAGAAGATCGGGCCGTACTCCACGCTCGGTCTCGCGGAAGACACTTGGGCGCTGAACGAAGGCGTCGTCGACGACGGAACGTTCCTGCGCCAGACGAACGACATCGACGACGAACGCCGCGCGATGTTCTTCGCCGCGCTCGACCGCCTGCGCGAAGGCTCCTTGGTGTGCGTGTTCGATGCGACCGATCGCATCCAGCACATGTTCTGGCGCTACATCGAGGCGGGACATCCGGCGGCGCGCGGCAAAGAGAATGCGCCGCACGCGAACGCGATCGAGGAGCTGTACAAGCGCAACGACGAGCTGGTCGGCCGCGTCATGAAGAAGATGAAGAAGGGCGACCTTCTATTCGTGATCTCCGATCACGGGTTCACGTCGTTTCGCCGCGGCGTGAATCTGAACGCGTGGCTTCGCGACAACGGCTATCTCGTGCTGAAGGACGGCGCCGACGGCAGCGCGGAATGGCTGCGCGACGTGGACTGGACGAAGACCCGCGCCTACGCGCTGGGGCTCACCGGGATGTTCTTGAACATTCGAGGGCGCGAAGCGATGGGGACGGTCGAGCCTGGCGCGGCGGCGCAGGCACTCAAGGCGGAGATCATCGGAAAGCTGCACGCGCTTCGCGATAACGAGAAGAACGCCGTCGGCGTCAACGAAGCGTTCGACACCTCGAAGCTCTATCAGGGGCCGTATCTCCAGAACGCGCCCGATCTCTTGATCGGATATGCGCCGGGATATCGCACCAGCTGGGATTGCGCGTCGGGCGTCGTCGCCGGGCATGTGTTCGAAGACAACGTGAAAGCGTGGAGCGGCGATCACTGCGTCGATCCGCGCGAAGTGCCTGGGCGTGATGTTCTGCTCGCACAAGGTGCCCGACGACAATCCGGCGCTCATGGATCTGGCACCGACTGCGCTCAAGGTCTTCGGCGTGGAGCCGCCCGCGCACATGGACGGGAAAGCGCTGTTCGGCGCGGCGAGCGAGGTGGGATCGTGAGACGCGCTTCTCTGGCGCTCGTCGCCGTTCTGGGGTTCGCGGCCGCCGCGCTCGCGCCGGTGCCGGCTCGCGCCGCCGACAAAGACAAGCGGGTCATCGTGCTCGGCTTCGACGGCATGGACTACGGTCTCGCGCGAAAGCTCATGAGTGAAGGGCGCATGCCGAACTTCTCGCGCCTCGCTTCCGAGGGGACGTTCCAGCCGCTGGGCACGTCGGTGCCGCCGCAGAGTCCCGTGGCCTGGTCGAATTTCATTACCGGGATGGATGCGGGCGGACACGGCATCTTCGATTTCATTCATCGTGATCCGAAGACCATGATTCCGTACCTGTCGACGTCGACGACCGAAGGGTCGAGCAAGACTTGGAAAATCGGGAAGTGGCAGATCCCGCTTTCCGGCGGCAAGGTCACGCTCTTGCGCAAGGGCGAGCCGTTCTGGCAACGCCTGGAGGGCGCAGGGGTCAGCACGACGGTGCTGCGCATGCCCGCGAACTTTCCTCCGTCGGGCTCGGCTTCCTTCGAGCTCGCCGGGATGGGCACGCCCGATCTCATCGGCACGTACGGCATCTTCTCGTTCTTCACGACGAATCCCGCGGCGTTCGAAGGCAAACGCATCTCCGGCGGCAAGGTCTACGACGTGGTCGTGCGCGACGGCCTCGTGAAGGGCACGCTCGTCGGGCCGGGGAATCCCTTCGTGCAGAAAGAGCCGAAGGTGAAGCGCGAGTTCACCGTCGCCATCGATCCGGTGAATCCGGTCGCGATGATCACGGTGGGCGGCGAAGAGCGCGTCATCAAGGAAGGCGAGTTCACCGACTGGGTACCCATCGACTTCGATCTGGTAAAAACACAGAAGCTCCACGGCATGTGCCGCTTCTATCTGAAGCAAGTGCGTCCCGACTTCATGCTCTACGTCTCGCCGATCAACATCGATCCGATGAAGCCGGCGCTCCCCATCGCCACGCCAAGCGACTACGCCAAGGATCTGGCGGAAAGCGGCGGGCGCTTCTACACGCAGGGGATCGCCGAGGACACCAAGGCGCTCTCCGAAGGGGTGTTCACGCGCGAAGAGTTCTTGCGGCAGGCGACGATCGCCGGCAACGAAGTGATCGAGAACTACGAGCACGCGCTGGCGCGCTTCGAGAAGGGCTTCTTCTTCTACTACTTCGGGAACTCCGATCAGATCGATCACATGACCTGGCGCACGCTCGATCCTGGACATCCCGGCTATCGCGCGGCGACCGACTCCGCGTACGCGGATCTGATTCCTTCGGTGTATGCGCGGCTCGATTCCGTGGTGGGGTACACGCTGGAGCACATGGGCGACGCGACGCTCGTCGTCATGTCGGATCACGGCTTCACCAGCTGGCGGCGCGCGTTTCATTTGAACAGCTGGCTGCGCGATCAGGGCTATCTCACGCTGCTCGATCCGGAGCGCGAGGACGACCCCGGGCTCTTCGCGAACGTCGACTGGGCGCGCACCCGGGCGTACGGGCTCGGCATCAACGGGCTCTACTTGAATCTCCGCGGGCGCGAGAAGTGGGGGACCGTGAGCCCCGCCGAGAGGGATTCGCTGCTCGAGGACATCTCGAAGAAGCTTCTCGCGACGATCGATCCCGTCACGGGAAGCCAGGCGGTCACCAAGGTGTATCGCTGCGACCAATACTTCGAGCACAAGGAGCATCTCGACATCGGGCCCGATCTGATCGTGGGCTACGCCAAGGGAACGCGCGGATCGAATCAATCCGCGCTCGGGGAGATTCCGAAGGAAGTCATCGTCGATAATCTGGAGGAGTGGAGCGGGGATCACTGCATGGATCACGAGACGGTGCCGGGGATCCTGCTCACCAACCGGCCGCTCGCGAAGAAAGTCACGAGCTTGCAGAATCTCGCCGCGGCGATCCTCCAGGAGTTCGGTGTCGCCGGATTCGAAGAGGGCGGCGAGGCGAATCTGGAAGCGCTTGGCTACGTCGCCGGGAGCAAGTGAGCGCAGGGATTGCGGCACGAAGTGAGCGCGGATCGCCGCGCCACGAAAGGAGAGAAATCATGTTCGGTGGAGATCGCATCAAGATCGACAAGGACCTTCTGGAGAAGGTGAAAAAGTACGCGAAGATCGCGGGCTATTCCTCGCCGGAAGAGTTCGTGAAGCACGCGCTCGAGAAGGAGCTGGCTCAGCTCGAGGGCGCGGACTCGGAAGAAGAGATCAAGAAGCGCCTGCAAGGCCTCGGCTACATCTCGTAGTCGGCGGGGGAGAATCGAGTCGGATGGAGATCGTCGTCGGCGTATTCCGAGCCGTGGTCGGTGCCTTGCTGGCGCCGTTCCATGGAGCACCCGCATGGGTGCCGGTGACAGTGGTGTCGCTGATCACGGCGATCCTCATGCTGCTGGTCGTGAAGGCGACCTCGAATCAGAAGAAGATCGCGGCCGTGAAGCGGAAGATTCACGCCGGGCTCTTCGAGATTCGCCTCTTCAACGACGACTTGGGCGCGATCATGCGCGCGCAGGGCGACATTCTGAAAAGCAACCTCGCCTATGTGGGGCTGTCGTTCGTTCCGCTCTTCTGGATGATCATTCCGCTCACTCTTTTGATCGCGCAGCTGCAATTCCATCTCGGATATCGCGGCCTCGAGCCGGGCACGTCCACCGTGTTCAAAGTGGTGATGAAGGACGAGCCGGCGACTGCCGCGGCGCGAAACACGTCGCCGTCCGTGAATCTGGATGTGCCCGCAGGGCTTCGCCTGGACACTCCCGGCGTGTGGATTCCCGGAGAGCGCGAGATCGCCTGGCGGCTCACTGCGCTGGATCCCGGTGAGCACATTGTGCAGGTGACTCTGCAGGGGCGGGAGCCGGTCGCGAAGACGGTCCACGTGGGGGACGACGTCGCCCGGCGATCCCCGGCGCGCTATGTCGCCGGATTCAAGAATCAGCTGCTGGAGCCCGCGGAGCCGCCGATTCCCGCGACGAGCGCCTTCTCCAAGATCTCGCTGCGATATCCGGACGCCGAAGTGTCGTTCTTCGGCTGGAAGGCGCACTGGCTGATTCCATTCTTCCTCTTGTCGATCGTGTTCGCATTCATTCTGAAGGGTGCGTTCAAGGTCGACATTTAGGTCCGCCGCAGAACCAAGAGCGTCGCATCGTCGGCGCGCGGCACGTCTCCGAGAAAATCATCGAGTGCTTGGCGGATGCACGCGCACGTCTCGGTCGCAGTCGAGGGCGGCGCGCTGCACAGGACGGCTTCGAGCTGCGCCTCTCCGAAGAACTCCGACTCCAATGTTCGCCCCGCTTCGGTGACGCCGTCCGACATGACGATGAGAGTGGTTCCGGGAGGGAGCACGATCTCGGCGCGTTCGAACGTATGATTTGGACGATCCACGAGCCCGACGGGAGTGTCCGTCGGCAACAGCTTCTCGATGGTGCCGTCCGCATGCACGAGAATCGCAGCCGGATGGCCACCGTTCACGTACTCCAGCCGATGCGTCGCAGGATCCAGAACGCCGAGGAAGAGCGTCGCGTAGTGGACGGCTTCCGTGTCATGGAGAAGGCGCCGGTCCAGATGCGTGACCAGAAGATGCGGCTCGAACATCACATTGCGCAGGGCGCGAATCGTGCCGAGCACGCTGGTCATGAGCAGCGCCGCGCCCACTCCCTTTCCGCTCACGTCGCCGAGCACGATTTGCACGCGTCCGTCGGGAAGAATTCCCGCGTCGTAGAGATCGCCGCCGACTTCCTCGCACGACTCCTGCCACGCCACCATCTCGTATCCGGGGATCTGCGGCAAAGACTGCGGAAGGAGCCGGCGTTGGATGCCGCGCGCGGTCTCGATCTCCATGCGCATGCGCTCGCGGTCCCGCGACGCCACCAGAAGCCGCGCATTCGCCACCTTGGTGCCGAGCATCTGCCCCAGGAGCGTGAGCACGCGCAGATCCTGCTCGGTGTACGCGATTGCGGACTCCGAGGAGTCGGCGTAGAGCACTCCCAGGATGTCTTGGTTGTGGACCAGGGGGACGGCCATCGCGGAGCGAATCTTCTGCAAGAACACCGACTGGTGATCGCGAAAGCGAACGTCGGACATGGCATCCGAGGTCAAGAGCGACGATCCGTCGAGCAGCACGGTGCGCACCATGGTCTGACTCAGCAAGATCGGCCCGGTCGCGCGATCCCCGCGCGTTCGAGCGGCGCGCTGCACGGGCACGCCGTCTTCGTCCTTCAGCAAGAGAAGAAGGCGCGTCGCCGGGATCGCCCGGTCGACGAGCTGGAGAATCTGATCGAACGTCTCCTCGATCGCGGTGGGCAGCACCAGAAATGCGCCGACCTCGGTGAGAAGTTTCATGACGTGCGGTTCGGGCGCCATGCGGAGATCGGCGCTTCCGGTGTCCTCACGCACCAGAACCAAGCTCTGAGAGAGCTGCGCGTCCTCGGCGAAGAGCGGTGCGGAAACGGGCTCGCGATCGGTGATGGCGAGTGCCACGCTTCCGAACTCCAGCCGATCGCCGGAGCGGACCGGGCGCGGCTCCGCGGCGGCGGAGACTCCATTCACCCGCGTTCCGTTGCGGCTCCCGAGATCGCGCACCAGCGCGCTGCCGTCTTCGATCTCGATCACCGCGTGGTTCCGGGAGACGGTCTGGCTGGGAAGCACGAGATCGCTGGAAGGATCACGGCCGACGCGGCAGGCGGGAGGGTGGATCGCTTGCACGATCCGCTTTCCGTGATGATCGCCGACGAGCCAGAGGGTCATGGCGGAAGATTAGTCGATGCGCGCCGTCCCCGGAAGATGCTTCACCGAATGCGCAGGAGCTTGGTCGAGGAGGTGCTCGTCGCTCCATCGACGCGCAGGAAATAGACGCCGGCGGGGATCGGCGCGCCGGCATCGTCGCGGCCATCCCAGAGAATCGACGCGGCGGGAAGGAACGTCCGGATTTGGCGGCCGGCGGCGTCGAACACACGTACGGCCCCGGCGCCTTCGGTCCCCGCAATCCGGGTCGTGCTGGAGAAGGGATTCGGAAATGCGCGCGGCGCTTCGATCGGAATCGACGCGGGCGCTGCCGTCGCGGCATCGAGCACGAAGTGTACCTCGAACGCGGCCGTCGAGCCGGTGGGGAATCCCGGCCAACCATGCGCTTCGCCCCGCGCCAGCACGTGGAATGCGTAGTCCCCGGCGGTGAGTTGCCCGCTCTGCGAGAACGGCGTCGTCTCGAATCCCGCGAAGTCCGAAAAGATGGTGCCACCCGGGCCGGTCAGCGAAATGTTCGCGGTTCCGAGCTCTTCCGCGGCGATGAATCCCTCGAGTAGGTAGCCGCTCGCTTGCACGAGCCGAAACGAAACGGTCATCTCCGTTGCCCCGCCGGACACGCTGAATCCGAACGTCTCCAGGTCCTCGGCGTAGGACGACATCGAGCCTTCACCGTGGAACGCCGACGGCGCGAACGCGGACGTTTGCCGCGCTTCGCTCACGCAGGTGTTGCTGCCGAGCGCCAGGCTTTGGCTCACGACTTCGGAGAAGGGCGCCGCTCCCGGAACGGACAGAGTGTCCCCGTCGGCCATCTCGATGACGTCGTCGGTGAGATACACGTTCGCGTGAATCGACCGGGTGGCGGAGAGGACTTGGATCGTGGCGGCGGGCGCGGTTCCGGCGGCGAGGCAAGACAGGAGGAGCGCGGCGGCGATCGAACGAGGATGTATGCCCATGACGCAAGAGTACGCTCGCCGCATGAGAAGAATCAAGACGGCGGGGCGCGACGCGGCTAGCCTTCCTTCTCCTCGTACTGCTCGCGCAGCTTGGAGACCACCGTGGGATCGGCGAGCGTGGTGGTGTCGCCGAGCGCGCGCCCTTCGGCGATGTCGCGCAGCAGGCGCCGCATGATCTTGCCGCTGCGCGTCTTGGGCAGCTCCGCGGTGAAGTAGATCTCGTCGGGGCGCGCGATCGCGCCGATCTTCCCCGCGACGTGCGCTTTGAGCATGTCGATCGCTTGCGTGCTGCCGGCCGCCGTTCCCTTCAGAGTCACGAACGCGGCGATCGCCTGGCCCTTGATCTCGTGCGTCTTCCCGACGACGGCCGCTTCGGCGACGTCTTTGTGATCGACCAGCGCGGACTCCACTTCCATCGTCGAGATGTTGTGCCCGGCGACGAGCATCACGTCGTCGACGCGCCCGAGAAGCCAGAAGTAGCCTTCTTCGTCGCGCTTGCAGCCGTCGCCCGTGAAATACATGCCCGGGGAACTTGCGACCAGTACGTCTTGATGTAGCGCTCGTCGTCGCCGTAGATGGTGCGCAGCATGGACGGCCACGGCTTCTTGAGCACGAGATAGCCGCCGCCTCCCTTGGGCACGCTCTTGCCCTGCTCGTCGACGACGTCGGGCTCGACTCCCGGGAAGGGAAACGTGGCGGAGCCCGGCTTCGTCGTGGTGATGCCGGGCAGCGGCGAAATCAAGATCGCGCCGGTCTCCGTCTGCCACCACGTGTCCACGACCGGGCAGCGCCCCTTGCCGATGTGCTCGTGGTACCACATCCACGCTTCGGGATTGATCGGCTCACCGAC
This sequence comes from uncultured Gemmatimonadales bacterium, assembly GCA_963725045.1. GTDB lineage: Bacteria > ARS69 > ARS69 > ARS69 > ARS69 > CAVRWY01. The sequence continues at coordinate 197,436 of CAVRWY010000013.1, read as the reverse complement.
CGTGCCGAGAAGCCGGAGCGAGGAGAGATCATGGCGGTCCGGGAATTCCGTGCCCCAGCGCATGAACGTGCGAATCGCCGTGGGCGCCGTGTAGAAAATGGTGACGCCGTACTTCTCGACGATCGACCAGAAGCGGCTGCGATCAGGAAAGTCCGGCGAGCCTTCGTACATCACGCCGGTCGTTCCGTTCGCAAGCGGCCCGTACAGAATGTAGGAGTGGCCGGTCACCCAGCCGATGTCGGCGGTGCACCAGTACACGTCGTCGTCCTTGATGTCGAAGATCCATTTGTGCGTCACCGCCGTGCCGATCAGGTAGCCGGCGGTCGTGTGCACGATGCCCTTCGGCTTTCCCGTGGTGCCGCTCGTGTACAGGATGAACAGCAAGTCCTCGGAGTCCATCTCCGCCGGCTCGAACGTGTGCGGCGCGTCCTTCACCAGATCATGCCACCAGTGGTCGCGCCCCTTGTGAAACGACGGCATCGGCTTTCTCGCCGATGCGACGAACGACCACGACGTGCTCGACGGTCGGGCACTCCTTCAGCGCTTCGTCCACGTTCGCCTTGAGCGGCACGAACGTGGCCGCGCCGCCAGCCGCCGTCCGCGGTGATCACCACTTTCGCCTTCGAGTCGTTGATGCGCTCGCGCAATGACTCCGGGCTGAAGCCGCCGAACACGACGGAGTGCGCCGCGCCGATGCGCGCGCACGCCAGCATCGCGATGGCCAGCTCCGGCACCATGCCGAGGTAGATCGTGACGCGGTCGCCCTTCTTCACGCCGAGCTTCGCGAGCGCGTTGGCGAAGCGGCACGTCTCACGATGCAGATCGAGGTACGTGAGCGTGCGCTCGTCGCCCGGCTCGCCCTCCCAGATGAACGCCGCCTTGTTGCGCCGCCAGGTCGTGCACGTGCCGGTCCACGCAGTTCACCGTGACGTTGAGCTTGCCGCCGACGAACCACTTCGCGAACGGCACCTTCCACTCCAGCACGCGATTCCACGGCTTCATCCACTCGAACGTCTTGGCGTGCTCTTCCCAGAAGCCCTCGAGGTCGCGGCCCTGTCTCGTAGATCGCCGGGTCGGAGACGTTGGCCTGCCGGCGAAACGCGTCCGACGGAGGAAACGAGCGATCCTCGCGAAGAAGTGCGGCGATCGTCTGGTCGGGCATCAAAGGCTCCTCGCCGGCGCCGACGCGCCGCAGTGTTCGGAATGGTCGCTCATCGAAATCTCTCCATCAATTCCTTGTACCCCGGCTCCCGGCGCGTGAAGTAGCGGCCGTATTTCTCGCAGCGCTCGCGCACGCGCTCGATCGACGCATTCTGCCCGAGGTCGCGCACGATTGCAGCCAGCGTGATCTCCGCCGCCAGCGCCGAATGATAGACCCACGACAAGTACGCGCTCCCGCTGTAGATCGCCTGGTTCACGTCGCGGCCGTCGCGGGAGAGAAACGTGATCAGGTGCTCGCGGCCGTCGGCGACCACGTTGATCCATTGCCCCGGCCAGCTCTGGATGGTGCGCTCGCCGTTGGGGTCGACGAAGACTTCCACGCCTTCGATCGCGATCGGGCGATACGCCTTCACGCCGAGCGTGATGCCGCGGGTCGCCGCATCCTGGATCGCGCCCTGGATTTCGGTCATCGGCTCGGGAAACGCGTCGACCAGTGCGGTGACCTGCGCGCGAGCCAGCATGGCGCGGCAGCGCTCCAGCACCTGCTCGCGCGTGCGCAGCTGGTACACGCGATCGTCGCTCTCCGCGGGCTTCATCCGGGCGAGAGCGCCGGCCGCGCGCTCGCGCTTGCGCGAGAACTGGCGCTCCAGGCGAGCGAGCAGCTCCTCCGCGGGAATCGCGCGGCAAAGTCGATTCTCGCTCTCGTCGACGATCACCACGCCCTTTCCCTCGAGCGATTCGATCGCCTTGTACGTGTTCGCGGCCGGTTTTCCGATCGCCTGCGCGACGCGATAACCCGTCGCCGGGGACTCGCGCAGCAGAAACGAGTACACCTCGGCCTCGAGCCCGGTGAAGCCGAGCTCCACGAGTGCGTCGATGGGTTCCGGGTCCAATCGAGTCATGACCGTCCGAAGTTCACGGGGAACGAGCACCGTTGAATCCGCCGCGCCGAGGTGACGCGTAGCCAATTCGAGCGGTGCCGTCAATGGTGCAAGGTCCCGTCTGGCCGACTCGATCCTCTTCGCCTAGCATGAATGCCAGCCTGCAAAGGACGGAGCCGCGTTGATCGGGACCACCCTCGGCCATTATCACATCCTCGAGAAGCTCGGCGAAGGTGGGATGGGCATCGTCTACGGGGTGGAAGACACGAAGCTCCACCGCCGGGTCGCGCTCAAGATCCTCCCCCGGGAGACTGCGTCCAGCCCGGAGCGCCTGGCCCGCTTCGAGCGCGAGGTTCGCTCCGTCGCCGCGCTCGATCATCCCAACATCGTCACGATCTATTCGGTCGAAGACGTCGGCGGCGTCAATTTCTTCACCATGGAGTGGGTCCGCGGTCAGTCGCTTTCCCGGGTGATTCCGATGGGCGGAATGTCCCAGGAGGAGATCCTCGCGATTGCGATCCCCATGGCCTCGGCGGTGGCCGCCGCCCATCGCCGGGGGATCACGCACCGCGATCTCAAGCCCGACAACGTCATGATCGGCGAGGGAGGCCGGCTCAAGATCCTCGATTTCGGGCTCGCGAAGCTCGACGACTCGGCGGCATCCCGCGAGGGAATGACGGTTGCGGCGTCCGGATCGGTGACCCAGGAGGGAAAGATCCTGGGCACGGTCTCGTACATGTCTCCCGAACAAGCGGAGGGCAAACCCGTCGATGCCCGTTCCGACGTGTTCTCGCTCGGCATCGTGCTCTACGAAATGGCGACCGGGAAGCGCCCCTTCGCCGGCGACAATCCCATCTCCACGCTCTCGGCGATCCTGCGCGACACGCCTCCTTCCGTCGACGTCGTGAAACGGGGGCTCGCTCCCGAGTTCGCGCGCATCGTGCAGCGCTGCCTGGAGAAGGATCCGAATCGACGCTTTTCACAGGCCCAAGACTTGTTCGTCGAACTGCAGTCGCTCCAGCAGAAGGCGGCATCCGGAACGCTGGATCGGAGATCGAAGGGCCGGCCCCGCCCCGCGATGCTCGCGGCGGCGGCGCTCGGCGTCGCCGCGTTGGCCGCGCTCGCGCCGTTCGCGATCTCCCGCATGCGCGATCGCGGCGACTCCGTCGGCAACGTGTCCGGGCGTCCCGTTCGGGAGGCGTCCCTCGCGATCCTGCCGTTCACGAACGCCAGCCACGATCCCGCGAACGAGCCCATCACCAACGGAATCCACGACGATCTCCTCACCCAGGTCTCCAAGATCGCCGCGATCAAAGTGATCTCGCGCACTTCGGTCATGGAGTACAAGGACACGTCGCGCAACCTCAAGAAGATCGCCGAAGAGCTCGACGTCGCCCACGTCCTGGAAGGGAGCGTGCAGCGCTCCGGCGACCGCGTGCGCATCAACGTGCAGCTCATCGACGCCGACACCGACCGGCATCTCTGGGCCGAGACGTACGACCGCGAGCTTACCGCACGGAACATCTTCGAAATTCAAGGCGAGATCGCGCGCACCGTCGCCGGACAGCTGCAGGCCACGCTCATGCCGCACGCCTCCGCACGCTTCGCCGCCGTGCCGACCGAGAATTTGGACGCGTACGAGCTCTATCGCCGGGGCATCACTCTGAACGATGAGCATTCGGATGCCCAAAGCTTGCTGAAGGCGGCGGAACTTTTCGAGCAGGCGCTGAAATTGGATCCGAAGTTTGCGGTCGCAGCCGCAGAGCTCGGCAACCAGCATGCGTTCATCTATTGGATGTACTTCGACCACACCGAAGAACGCATGGACCGGGCGAAAGCGGCGATCGATCGAGCTTTCGAGCTCTCCCCAGGGCTCATCGAAGCGCACGTTGCGCTGGGGTATTACTACTATTGGAGGTATCTCGACTACGATCGGGCGCTCCAGGAATTCGGGAAGGCCCTCGAGCAGGAACCGAACAATATGGAAGCTATTCGTGGCACGGGCTCGGTGTTGCGCCGGAAGGGCCGCTTCCCGGAAGCGCTGAACATGTATCGACGGGCGCTCGAGCTCGACCCTCGTTCGGTGAACAACGTCGCCACGCTCGCGGAGACGTTGGGGCTCATGCGGCAGTTCGAAGAGGCGGATCGTACCTACGCGCGCCGCCATCGAGCTCACGCCCGACGTCGCCGACGCCTACATCGTCCGGTCCTTGCTCGTCGTGCAATGGAACGGCGACCTCGTCCGAGCGGAGGAGATCCTGGATCGAGCGGAAGCCACCTTCGGAACGAACGAGGACATCGCGTCGGTACGAGGCCATTTCGCGGCGCTGGGGCGTGATTGGAGCCGAGCTCTGGAATTGCTGAATGCGGACGACGGACCTACTGTCGACAATCAGTTCCTCTTCTTGTCGAGGGACGGCAAGAGGGGGGAAGTTCTTCTTCGTCTCGGTCGTGCCCAGGAAGCCGAAGAGCATTTCCGCAAGGCGCTGAAGGAAATGCAGGAGCGAGTGGCCGCGAATCCCGAGGACCCCCGGTTCCATGGCGAGCTCGGTCAAATGCATGCACATCTCGGTCAGCGCGCCGACGCGATCCGGGAAGGGTTACTCGGCGTGGAGCTGCTTCCGATCGAGAAGGACGCCTGGCGGGGCGCGTACCGGATCGAAGACCTCGCTCGGATTTACACGATTCTGGGAGAGAAGGAACTCGCCATCGATCGACTGGAGTTCCTTCTCTCGCGTCCCGGGGACCTCACCGTTGCCATTTTGAAGATCGACGCTGCTTGGGACCCGCTTCGAGGCCACCCTCGCTTCGAAAAACTCTTGGTCGCGAACGCCGCTTCCTGAGAGCGCATCTGCCGAAAAGACGCGCGCCCGCCGCGAGGCGCGCGTCGGATCGCAGCCGCGGCTCAATCCAGCCGCGACACCTCGCCGGTGTCCTGGTCGTAGAGCGCCTTCACCACGACGATCTCGCGCCGCTCCGCGAGTCGTGCGAAGCACCGGGCTCTCTTCCAGTAGATTGGCCGCGCAATGGCGAATGTTCTCCTCGACGCCGCGGCGCACCAGCTCGTCCGCCGTGACCACGTCGCGCAGCCCGGCGAGCGCCGGCTCGATCTCCCGCACCACCGCGTCCAGATGCGCGGTCGGCGTCTTTGACGCCGCGCGCGGCGGCCAGGACCGCGCCGCATCGCTCGTGTCCGAGCACCACGATGGCGCGCGGCTGGATCATGGCGATCGCGTACTCGATGCTTCCGATCGTCATCGCATCCGCCACGTTCCCCGCGGTACGGACCACGAACATGTCGCCCAGGCTCTGGTCGAAGAGGAGCTCGGGCGGCACGTGGCTGTCGGCGCATCCCAGGACCACGACCCAGGCACGCTGATCGTAGGCCAGCGCGGTGCGTTCCCCGACCAGGTCGTGGCGCATCGGGCGGCCCTGCACGAAGCGGCGGTTGCCCAATTGCAGCTTGGCCCAGACTTCGTCGGCGGTGAGGAGCGCGCTCTCGGGCGTGGGAGGGGCTTCCTCGCCGGCGAGAGCGCCGGGCAAGGGTAGGAAGAGAACCAGGGCGAGAAACGCCCAGAAGGCGGGGCGGAGGGTGCGGCGCATGGACAGAACCTCCCGATCGGAGTTGCGAGTTCGAGTTGTGATTGGAGTTGGGAGCCGAGAGTGATTCGGCACCGGTCCCGCGGAACTTGAAACCTTGTGAACTACGCAGTCTCTGCGTAGGCTCGGGACCCATGCGCATCCGACTCGATTCCTGGCCGACGCTTGCGTTTCATGGGGCCATGATTTTCGTGCTTTCTTCGTGCGACGGGCGGCTTCGCGAGACGCTGCGGCTGGGGAACGATCCGCACCTCCTCCGCCCGAGCTTTCCGATTCACCTCCGGTGCGGGGAACGCTGCGGATCTCGACGTTCGCCGCGGCGCCGCTCGAGGAGGAAATCGCGGCGGAGAATCGGGCGCCCTCCGTCCTGCGCACCCGCTTCGTGAACGGCGCCGGCTACTCCGGGATGGAAGACAACGACCTGCGCGGGTACCTCGACGGCGCGTTCAAGTACGCGTGGAATCAGCCGGGCCAGGTCCACGTACGCATCGGACGGCGCGGCAGCGGGCCGCGCTTCGGCGAGTACGAGATCTTTCGCGTGATCCATCGCTGGAGCGAGCTGGGATTGCCGCGCGATGCACGCGTGCGGCGCGCGAGCCTCACGCTCCATGTCGAGCAGAGCCCCGCGCGCCCGGTGCGCCTCGTGCTGTACGAGGTGAAGAAAGATTGGAATCCGGGGGTCGGCGGATTGCTGCGCGACAACGTGAGCCCGCCCAATCCCGGGGAAGTGTGGTGGGGAGAGCTCGCCGCGGATTCCATGGATGGGGGTTGCCAGGTGTCGGGTTCGCGTCGGACGACGCCCCCAATGCCGACACCGGCGCGATGCCGCTCGCGGACGCGGTCGTGAATCCCGGCGCGAAGTCGTTCACGCTCGAGAGCGCTGCGCTCGCCGCGTACGCGACAGCGCCGGGCGCGCGAGGCGGCCCCGCTGCTCTTCTTGCTGAAGGTGTCGGACGCGCAGGAAGACGTGGCCGGGTCGATGCTGCAGGTGTACTCCGGAAGCACCGGCGACTCACGCAATCTCGCGCGCCGGCCCTGCCTCGAGCTGGAGTGGGATTCGCCAAGCGAGACGAGCACGTTCGAGCGCGCGATTCATCTCGAGCACGGGCGTGCGCTGGAGCTTCCGCGCGTTCCGTCGAATGGTGGAATGATCGCGGCGAGCTTCATCTCCCGATTCGAGCGGTGCGACGCCGGTCGCTGGAAGTGCGAACGGGACGGCCGCGGAAGCGGGTCCGTGGCGGCGGCTCGATGGAGTCGCGGCGCTCGACGGCGACGAATGGGTTCAGGCGCGCGTGCTCGCCGCGGTCGATCCGGTGGCGCTCGGGCACGGCGTTTCGCGCGACCATGCACGACACGTGGATCCGCACGGCGCGTCCCGAGGATCAGAAAGCACCGTGGACGTTCGTCTCGCCCACGGGAGCACGCCACCAGCAGATGGCCAAGTACGACGGCGATTACAACTGGAGCGTGGAGTTCGTTCCCGACGAGATTGGATGCTGGCACTACTCGTGGTCGCAGACGTTCGCGGAGCTATCCGTACGAAAGCGGGGAAGCGAAGTTCGACGTCGTGCTCGGCGAGCCGGCCGCCGCGATCGCGCGGCTTCGCGAGATCGCCAAGCAGGGTGCCGCGCGCGCGCCGAGAAGCGAAAGGACGACACTGCGCGGCTCATGGGGCAGTTTGCGCGACTGGAGCGCGCCACGATGCAAACGATGACGCCGGAATCGTTCGCGGCCGCATCCGGAGAGAGCTTGAAGGCGGCGCTCCGTGAGGCGCGCGTGGCCTGGGCAACGAGAAACTCCCCGACTCGATCCCGCGCGTGCCGGATCATCCGCCGGAGTGGAAGAACGCGAGTCGTTGAGAGGGCGGCCGACCTTTACGTCGCGATGTATTGACTCCGATGATCGCCGGATCCAGTCTACTCGCCGTCTCACACGCTTCGAGGATCACCCTTGCCCGAGGTTCAGATGATCGAAACGCGATTCGACTTTTCCCGCCGGGCTGCGATCACTTGGCGCGTGCGCCGCGATTGTTGGTCTGACATTCCTCACCAGCTGCGCACCGCAGCCGCTGCCTCCCGTGCACGACGAAGCGCCCACGCCGCACATTCCGGGAAAGTTCGTGTGGCATGCGCTCCTGACCGACGACGTCGCCGGGGCCGAGAGTTTCTACGGCGCACTTCTCGGTTGGACATTCTCCACGCCGGATGAAAAGACCGCCGGAGTCCGGCTGATCCGATCCGGCAGCCGCAACGTCGGTGCCATCGTCGAAGTGAAGGCGACGGACAAGGTCAAACGGCCTTCGCAGTGGCTGACCTTTCTCTCGGTCTCGGACGTGGGGGCCGCCACCGCGATCTGCGCCGCGCAGGGCACCGTGTACCGCGGTCCGCTCACGGCGCCCGGACTCGGCGAGGTCGCGATCGTCGCCGATCCGCTCGGGAGCTCCGTTCGGCTTGATCAAGTCCGAGAAGGGCGATCCTCCCGACGGACGCGAGCCGGCCGTGGGCGAGTGGATCTGGCGCGACTACCTCGCGTCGAATCCCGCGGCCGTCGTCGGCTTCTACTCCGACTTGGTCGGCATGACGGTGGTCGCCACCTCGACGGGAACGGCAGAGGTGACCTCGGGCGTGCTCGAAGTGAATGGCAAGAAGCGCGCGGGCATGGTGAAGACCGATTCCGCGAACATCCGGCCCAACTGGCTTCCGCAAGTCCGCGTGGAGAATGCGGCGGCGGCCCTCGAGAAGGCGAAGTCCCTCGGCGGCACCGTCGTGTTCGCGCCGGGCGAGAACATTCGCAAGGGCAGTGTTGCCGTCGTCACCGATCCTCGGGGCGCGGCTCTCGGGCTCCAGCAGTATCCGTTTTGAAGCGAGGAGGAAGCGAAATGAAGCGCATGAAGCCTTGGGCATTCCTGATCGCGGCGATCCTTCTCGTAGCACTCCCGATCATGGCGTGCGTCGGAAGCGTGGGAATCTCGGTGCCGATTGGAAGTCCGTACGGTTACGGAGGTGGATACGGATCCATTTCGATCGGGAGCGGGCCGATCTATTTCTAAGAGCCGCAGCCGGTAAGCGGCTGGCGTTCCCCGATGGGTGCGCCGCGAAAACAAAAGGGGCGGGAGTCTTTCGACCCCCGCCCCCTCGTTCTTGAGAGCGTTTCGCTGCGGGGTTTAGCCGCGCGCTTCGCTCGTCTTCTCGGCCACGGCAACCTGCGCCTCGAAGCCGGCGTCCTTGATTGCCTTCACCAAGTCTTCGGCCTTCACGCCTTCTTCGGCGTTGACCGTCGCGGCCTTCTTCTCCAGGTCGACCGTCGCGGAGGCGACGCCCTTCACACTCATGAGGGCCTGCTCGACCTTGGTCACGCAGTTCTTGCAGGTCATCCCGTTCACGTTGAGCGTGAGCGCGCGTGCCGCGGCAGCCGCTGCGTCACTCTTCGCGCTCTTGTCGTGGCAAGAGGACTTGCTGTTCGCGGTGGCGCCATCGGCCTTCGCGCCGCAGGTGCCCTTGGAGCTTGCGGTCGCCGCGTTCGCCTTCGAAGCGCAGCAGCCGTCCTTGGATCCCGCGGTCGAAGCGGTCGCCGCGTCGGCCTTGGCCCCACAGCTACCCTTCGAGCTCGCCGTCGCCGCACTCGCCTTCGAGGCGCAGCTTCCGTTCGAGCCAGCGGTCGCCGCGTCCGTCTTCGTCGCGCAGCTTCCGTTCGAGCCCGCGGTCGCCGCATCGGTCTTCGCCGCGCAGCTGCCCTTCGAGCCGGCCGTCGCCGCGTCCATCGACGCGCCGCAGCTGCCCTTGGAGCTCGCCGTCGCCGCGTCGCCTCGCACCCGACGCGCAGCAGCCGCTCTTGCTTCCGGCGCCCGCGAGCGCCGCGTTCGTCAGCGACTTTTCCCAGCTCGCCATCGCCGCCGTCGCCACCGGCTCGGAAGCCGGCTCGACGCTCGCGACGTTGATCATTCCCTTGTCCCAATCGATGTCGGCCTTCGCCACCAAGATCGCGCCGGCCGGAGTGGACGCGGGCATCGCGATGCCCGCGGGCATCACGGCCTTCATCGTCTTGCCCGTGAGGTCGCCGAGCGCGAGGCCGTCGGCGTTGGAGGCGCTCATCACTTCGAAATAGGAGCAGGTCGCACCGGACGCCGCGCACTGGCTTCCCGCCGGGGCGGCCGCGACCGACATACGGCCGATCACCGTCGCGGACTTCGTGGTACATGCGAGGGCGACGCTCGTCGAAACGAGGGCCACCGCCCCCGCGAGCGCGAACATTCTATTCAGCTTGGTCATCGTGGGCATCTCCTGAGTGTGTCGAGAGCAGGGGGAAACCGGTGCTTCCTCGTAACAGTACACGGAATCCGTCTGGAATTCCAAGAGGATGAACCCTGGGCAGGCCCCTAAGTTCGGCGCCCTGCCGAAGATCCAGCGTCCTCAATTTGGCTCATTCCCATCACTTCCGCCACCTCCCTGGTGCCTCTCGGATCCCTGATGTATCCTCCCCCCAGAATTCGGCTCGATCCACTGCCCTCCTTAGAGGACATCCCCCGCGATGCCCGAAGTTCCTCTTCGCGGTCCGCAAAGGCTTCCGGAGCCGGCCCCGACCCCGGGGCGCACCCTCGTTCGCCTGCGCGTGAACGGCCGCAACCTGGAAGTTGCCGCGCGCCCCTACGACGTCCTTCTCGACACGATCCGCGAGGACCTGCGTCCTCACGGGGACCACGCGGGGCTGCGACATGGGGACCTGCGGCTGCTGCACCGTGCACGTGGACGGAGTGGCCACGCTCTCCTGCCTCACGCTCACGCTGCTCGCGGAAGGCAAAGAGATCCGCACGATCGAGGACGTCGCGCCGCAGGGAACCGAGCTTCATCCGGTGCAGAAGGCGTTCCATCAGAAGGGCGGCTCGCAGTGCGGGTATTGCACGCCGGGCTTCATCATGACCACGGTCGCGTTCTTGCGTGACCACCCGGATCCCTCCGATATCGAAGTCCGCAAGGCGATCTCCGGGAACATGTGCCGCTGCACCGGCTACGTGAAGATTCTGGAAGCGGTGAAGACCGCAGCGCAGGAGCTGCGCGAGACGGCATCGACGGGAGGGTGCTCGTGAGCACGCGATCTCCGCAAGGAGTGGGGCGCCGCGTTCCATTGATCGACGGCGCGTCGAAAGTGAACGGCTCCGCCGTCTACACGGACGACATCAAGCTTCCGGGAATGCTGGTCGGCAAGATCCTGCGCTCGCCGTGGCCGCACGCGCGCATCCGCAGCATCGATCTGGAGCCGGCGCTGGCGATCCCGGGCGTGCGCGGCGATCGTGACCGGCTCCGCCGACCTCGCCAAGTTCGGCGTGCTGCCCATCTCCAAGGACGAGGTCGCGCTGGCCGTCGACAAGGTCATCTACGTCGGCGACTGCGTGGCGGGCATTGCCGCCGACGACGAGGAGATCGCGCTGGCGGCATGCGATGCGATCCGCATCGATTACGAAGAGCTGCCGGAGATCCTCAAGGCCGAAGATGCGCTCAAGGACGTGCGCGCCCGAGCTGAAGCTTCATCCGGAGACGCGCCACCCGTCGAATCTGCAGAAGGAAGTGCGCCAAAACTTCGGCGACGTCGACGCGGCGTTCGCCAGCTCCGCGCACGTGGCGCGCGGCACGTTCCATTTCGTCGGCGTGACCCACGCGTTCACCGAGCCGCATTGCGCGATCGCGCACTACGAAGCGAACGGCCGGCTCACGATGTGGTCGGCGACGCAGGTGCCGCACTATCTCCACCGCGATCTCGCCGCCGTCATGGAGATGCCGATGCACCAGATCCGCGTGATCCGCCCGATGGTGGGGGGCGCGTTCGGCGGCAAGTCCGATCCCTTCCCGCACGAGATGATCGCGGCGCTCCTCTCGCGCAAGACCGGGCGCCCGGTGAAGATCCGCTTCGATCGCGAGGAAGTCTTCCTCACGAACCACGGCCGGCACCCCACCAAGACGCAGATCGCGGTGGGCTGCGACGACGCGGGCAAGATCACCGGTCTCGAGATCGACGCGCTCATCGACGGCGGTGCCTGGGGCAGCTTCGGCGTCGTCACCACGTACTACAACGGCGTGCTCTCCGTCGGGCCGTATCGCTTCGACAACTTCCGCTATCGCGGGCGGCGCGTGTACACGAACAAGCCGCCGTGCGGCGCCATGCGCGGACACGGTGCGGTGAACTCGCGCTTCGCGTTCGAAGTGCTGATCGACGAGCTGGCCGAGCGCTCGCGCATCGATTCCGCGGAGTTCCGCCTGCGCAACATGCTCGGGCCGAACACCACGACGCTGAACGAATTCCGCATCACGTCGAACGGCACGGAAGAGTGCATCCGTCGCTCCATGGCGGCCTCGGGATGGAAGGAGAAGCGCGGCAAGCTTCCCTACGGCGAAGGCATCGGCATCGCCTGCGGCTTCTACATCTCCGGGTCGGCGCTGCGCATCAACTGGAACAAGATTCCGCAGTCGACCGTGCACCTCAAGATCGACATGGACGGCGGCGTGACCGTGCACTGCATGGCGGCCGAGATCGGCCAGGGCTCCGACACGATGCTCGCGCAGTGCGTCGCCGAAGTGCTCGGACTTCCGATCGAGTGGATCCGCGTCTTCTCCAAGGACTCGGACACCGATCCGATCGATCTCGGAAGCTACAGCTCGCGCGTGACGTTCATGGCCGGCACCGCGGCGCGTCTCGCGGCGGAGCAGATCCGCGAGAAGCTGCGGCACGCGGCCGCGCGACTCACGAACCAGCCGGCCGAAGGCTTCGACACCCGCAACGGCGAAGTGGTGTATCTGCCGAATCCCGAGATTCGCGTGCCCTACGTCGACGCGGTGCAGGAAGCGATCGCCGGAAAGGGTGCGCTCATCGCCAAGGGCTGCTACCACGACGCTCCGCCCATGGGCGGGACGCACAAGGGCGCCGCCGCCGGCCTCTCGCCGTCGTACAGCTTTCAGGCCTACGTGACGCAGGTAAAGGTGGACCCGGAGACCGGCTTCGTCCGCCCCACGAAAGTCTGGGCCGCGCACGACTGCGGCAAGGCGCTGAACCCGCTCGCGGTGGAGATGCAGATCGAAGGCTGCCTGCACATGGGCATGGGCCAGGCGCTCACCGAGTCGTTCGCGTACAACCGGCTCTCGGTGCGCAATCCCAGCCTGCTCGACTACAAGATTCCGAGCGCGATCGAGATGCCGGAAGTCGACGTGATCATCGTGGAGTCGAACGACCCCGAGGGTCCGTTCGGCGCGAAGGAAGCCGGCGAGGGCCCGCTCCTTCCCATTCTTCCGTCCATCGCCAACGCGGTGACCGACGCGGTCGGCATTCGCATGTACGAATTGCCGATGTCGCCGGATCGCGTGCTCGCCGCGATCGAGAAGAAGGCGCGCACCGGCGTCGTCGAAGCGGCGATGGAGGCGACGCGCTCGAAGGAGCCGGTCCGTTGATCATCCCCGCATTCCAGCTGCACCGCCCGGCGTCGTTGGATCTGGCGCTCGAATTGGGCGCGCGCTTCGCTCCCGACGTGGACTTCATCGCCGGCGGCACGGATCTCCTGCAGAACTACAAGAACCGAATCAACGTGATGCCGCACGTCGTCGCGCTGGAGAGCGTGGCGGACTTGCGGGGGATCACACCGGGACGCATCGGCGCGATGGAGCGTCTCGCCGACGTGGCCTTGCATCCGTTGGTGCGCGAGCGATGGCCGGGGCTCGTGGAAGCGGCGACCCAGGTGGCCTCGCCCCTGGTGCGCAACTCCGCCACCATCGGCGGCAATCTCCTGGTGGAGACGCGCTGTTTCTACTTCAACCAAACGTGGTTCTGGCGCACCACCAAGGGCTCGTGCATGAAAGCGGAGTCCGACGAGTGTCTGGTCATTCCGCAGAAGGAAACGTGCTACGCCGCGTACTCCGGAGACGTCGCGCCGATTCTTCTGGTGCTCGGCGCGTCGGTGGAGCTGGCGAAAGGGGAGAGGCGCCGCGTCGTTCCGCTCGCCGAGTTCTACCGCGGCGACGGCATCGCGAAGAATGTGTTGGAGCGCGGCGAGATCCTGGTCGCCATTCGGATCCCCGAGGACGCGTCGCGGCTGCGCTCTGGCTATCGCAAGCTGCGCACGCGGGAGACGCTCGACTACCCGGAGATGGGGGTGGCCGCGGCGCTTCGCTGCGACGGCGCCGGGCGCATCGAGGAGTTTCGCGTGGCCACGACCGCCGTCGACGTGGTGCCGCAGCTCGTCGACTTCGGCACGGAGCACCGCGGCAAACGCGTCGTCGAGATCGCCGAGGCCGTCGCCGCCGACATGGAAGACCGCGCCCAGCCCAAGAAGAACACGGCCATGCCGGTGGGATATCGAAAGAAGATGGTGCGCGTCTTCCTGCGCCGTCTGCTGCAAGATCTCGCTGAAGAATCGAAGGCGCCTGCGGCTTGAGGAATCTTCTCGTCGCGATCGCGTGCCTCTCGCTCGCCGGGTGCGGAGAAATCGGGAAGCCGGCGGTCGTTTCCATCGGAAAGGAATCGCTGACGCTCGAAGATCTGCGGCGCACCTACGCAGATCTCCCGCCGAGCGCGCGCCCTTCGCTGGCCACTCGCCCGCAACGGGTTGCCTTCGTGGATGAAGTGGTTCGCCGCCGCCTTCTCGTGCTGCACGGGCAATCCCTCGCGGATGCGGACTCGACGGATCCGGTCGCCGTCCGCGAGCGCGAAGACATTCTTCTGCGGCGCTTACAGGCCACCGAAGGAGGGATGGCCGATCCGACGGACGCGGAGCTGGAGGAAGCCGGCGCGCGATTCGCGACCCGCTTTCGCGTGCGCCGCATCGTTTGCGTGACGCGCGAGGACGCCGCGCGTGCCGCGGATCTTCTGTCGCGCGGCGAACCTCCGTCATCCATCGCTGCCGGCGCGACCGTCCTCGTGCTTCCCGTGGAAACCTGGACCTGGTTTCCCTGGCCGATCGATCCCCTGAGCGATGCGCTGCTCGCCCTGGAGCCGGGGGGCGTCACTGCGCCGATCGAAGGAGACGGATTCGTGCAGGTCGCTCAGGTTCTGGAGCGAACCGCGCCGCTGCCGGATGCCGAGCCGGCGCCGAACACGCGACTCGCCGAAGCGGTTCGCCGCCAGAAGAGGGAACGCGCCGTCTTGGCGCTCGAGCGCGCACTTCGCGAGAAGTCCCAGGCCCGCATCGATCCCGCGGCCCTGAAGCTCCTCGTGGATCGCACGCGTGCATCGGTGCTCGAGGGCCATCGCGTCGAGACCGATCTCGACTTCGCCCTTCCTTCGCTCTCGCCCGAGGAGAAATCCCTCGCGATCGCGACGTACCGGAGTCCCTCCGGATCCGAGGAGCGACTCCTCGTCGGCGACTACTCGAGCGCGCTGGAGCGCTTGAGCCCGGCACGCCGTCCATGGCGCGGCTCGATCGATACGGTCGTGCGGCGCATGGTGGATCAGGAGATCGGGCGAAGGCTCCTCGTTCGCGAAGCGGAGCGACGCGGGATCACCGAGGACTGGTGGGCGGAGCGCGATCTGCGTCTTCTCGAGGAGGAGCGAGTGCTCCGCCGTGGGCGTCGGGCCATCGAATCCTCGGCCACGCTTTCCGATGCGTCGATCGACTCGATGACCACGCTCATGCTTCTCGCGCAGCCGAGCATTCTCCACCAGCCGGCGCGCGCGCGCGTGGTGCGCGCCGATTTTCCGTCCGTGGAATCCGCGCTCCAGGAGCGAGAGCGGGCACGCACGGCGGGGGGACTCCTGCGTCGATTCGCAGATGTTCTCGAAGGCCGCGCACTCTCGCCAGGCACCTATCACGTGTTTCGGGTCTCGGCCGGTGGAATGGGATCGGTCGCGATCGATCAGCTCGTGTTTTCGAGCAAGCCCGGCACCATCGAAGGGCCCGTGCAGTTCGGCGCGTCGTGGATCCTTCTCGAGGTCCAGGGTTTCGAATCGCCAGTCGAGCGTCCGGTGGAAGCAGTCCGCGCCGAGATTCAGCGGAATCTTCGGGACAGCCGCAGTGCACCGGCCGTCGAGGAATGGGTGCGCGCGCGGCGGGAAGAGCTCGGTGTGCGCGTCGACGGCGAGCTGCTCGATCGCCTCAGCCCCGGCGTGTGATAATCTGCCCCGTTCAGCCCTTCGGCTCATGGAGATGAACCTGGATGCCCCCTCGCCGTAAGGTCGCGATCCTCGGAATCGACGGGGCGGACCCGCGGAGATATCGGCGCTGGATGGAGTTGGGGCTGACCCCGAACCTCGCGAAGCTCGCTTCGCAGGGGCGGATGGGGGTCCTGGAATCGACCTACCCACCGGTCACCGCCCCCGCCTGGATTTCGTTCATGACCGGAGAGAGCCCGGGCTGCCACGGCATCGTGGGATTCGCCGAGCCCACCTCCGGGGAATACACGCGCCGCATCGTGAACTCCGGGTCCGTTTCGGCGCCGCTGGTGTGGGAAGTCGCCTCCGGTCACGGCTCGGACTGCATCGTCGTGAACGTTCCGCTCACGTATCCGATCCGGCCGATGAAGGGCGTTTTGGTCTCGGGTCTGTTGACCCCGGACGGAGCGGGTTTCACGCATCCGCCCGAGTACGAGACCGAGCTTCGCCTGCTGCAGCCGGACTATGTGATCGACGTGGCCTGGCAGGACTACGCGCACCGCGGTCTCGACTTGGTGCGCGACCTCAAGAACATCACTCGCGCGCAGAAAGAACTGTGCGAGAAGCTTCTGGCCACGAGACCGTGGGAGATGTTCATGGTCGTGTTCACCGGGACCGACCGCATCCAACATTGTCTCGATGAGCACGTGACCCAGCTCCACGACGACGCCGCCTGCCGTAAAGACGTGCTCACCGCGGCGGTGCGGGACTACTTCGTGTCACTGGATGCGTGGCTCGGCGAGCTCATCGCGGCCTGCGGTCCGGACACGAACTTCATCGTGGTGTCGGATCACGGTTTCGGTCCGGTGGATCGCGCCGTGTACTTCAACAAGTGGCTGGTGGACGAAGGATTGCTCACGCTCAAATCGATCAAGCCGAACGATCTCAAGCGGTGGAAGAGCGTGATGAACGCGGTGGGGATCAAGCGCTCCACGCTCACCTCGGTGGGGCGCGCGCTGGGACTCTCCAAGGTGATGAACGGCCGCGTGCAGATGCTGAATCCATTCGTCGGCGGCATCGATTGGTCGAAGACGAAGGCCTACTACTATCCGACGAACGGATTCGTCGTGAATCTGAAGGGGCGGGAGACGTACGGCATCGTGGAGCCCGGCGCGGAGTACGAAGCGGTGCGCGCCGACCTCATTCGCCGTCTGGAAGGAATGCGCGATCCGAGAAACGGAGAGCGGCTCATTCCCGTCGTGAAGCGCAGAGAGGAGCTGTTCAAGGGTCCGCGCCTCGCGCAGATCCCCGACGTCTTCATCGATTTCCTGGATCAGCCCTACGACGCATTCATGCTGGAGTACGACGTCCCCGAGGTGTTCATGAAGGACGAGTGGTGCAACGGAACGCATCGCCGCAACGGTTTGTACATCGGCGCCGGCCCCGATCTCGTGGCGGGTCCGGACGTTCCGGGCCTCGAGATCTTCGACGTCGCGCCCAACGTCCTGCATCTCATGGGGCACCCGATTCCGAAGCACATGGACGGCCGCTTCCGCCCCGACCTGTTCGTCGAGGGGCGGCGCGAGGATGCGCGCTACGAGAAGTTCATCGGGAACGGCCAGGGTCGCGACGGGATCACGCCGGAGGAAGAAAAGGATCTCGAGGCGAAGCTTCGGGGCCTCGGCTACCTGTGAGCGCGTCCCGCATCGCCGGGGTTTGCGCCGGCGCGAAACACGTCCGCGGTGTCGCTGCGCGCTTCGTTCGGCTCGCGATCGCCGCCGTCGTCTCTCTGTCGATCGGCGCCGCAGCTCCCGCGGCTTCCGCGCCGGCCGCGGACCCGAACGCACCGCTCCCCTTCGATTCCCATGTTTCTCGGAGCACGCTCGCCGACGGGATCACCGTCTTCGTGCGCGAGAACGAGAAGCCCGAGCAGCGCGCCGAGCTCCGCCTGGTGGTGAAGGCCGGCTCGGTCGACGAAGACGACGACCAGCGCGGGCTCGCGCATTTCGTCGAGCACATGCTGTTCAACGGAACCGAGTCGTTCGCCGGGAACGAGATCATTACTTACCTGGAATCGATCGGATCGCGTTTCGGCGCGGACTTGAATGCGTACACGTCGTTCGACGAGACCGTGTACATGCTGCAGGTTCCGACCGACCGCGAGGGACTGCTTGACGAGGGGATTCATATTCTTGCCGAGTTCGCCGCGCGCGCCACGTTCGACTCCACCGAAGTGGAGCGCGAGCGCGGCGTGGTGATGGATGAGTGGAGACGCGGCCGTGGTGCCGCGGCCCGCGCCCGCGACGAGCAGCTCCCCATTGTGCTCCGTGGCTCGCAGTACGCGCAGCGCCTTCCGATCGGGCTTCCCGAGATCATCTCCGGGGCGCCGCGCGATCGCCTGGTGCGCTTCTATCGCGACTGGTATCGGCCGGAGCGCATGGCGGTGATCGCGGTCGGGGACTTCGACGCGAAGGAAGTGGAAGCGAAGATCCGCGCCGCGTTCGCGAAGGTGACACGAGAGGATGGAGCTCGCCCGCGCACCGACTGGGACGTCCCCGCGACGGCCGACACCGCGTTCACGCTGGCCGACGATCCCGAGCTGACTCGTACCGGCGTCGGGATCTCGTGGAAGAAGCCGCTCGTCGCCGACTCCACCTACGCGGCCTATCGCCGCGATCTCGTGCGCAGCATGGCGATCTCCATGGTGAACGACCGACTCTCCGAGCGGGCCCGCGACGCCGATCCGCCGTTCCTCGGCGCGGGGCTCGGGCGTCGATTCGTTCGGGCGGCGCGCCGAGCTCGTGGAGCTGGACGCGCGTGTGCAAGAGGGAGAAGAAGCGCGCGGTCTCGAAGCGATCGTGCTCGAGCTGCGCCGTGCCACGACGCACGGCTTCGTGGAGACCGAAGTGGATCGCACGCGCCGAGATTTGCTGGCCGGCATCGAGGCGTCCTACGCCGAGCGCGAGAAGACGCAGAGCTCTTCGTACGTGAGCGAGCTCGCGCGCCATTTTCTCGACGGCGAACCGGTTCCCGGAATCGAGACGGAAGTGAATCTGTGGCGCGAGATGCTTCCCGGGATCTCGGCGGCGGAGTGCGCCGAGGCGCTTCGCGAGCTCGCCAGCGGCGGCGGAGTCACGGTGACGGCGACCGGACCGACGCGCGCCGCGATGACCGGCGAAGCGGAGCTGCGCGACGCACTGCGCAAAGCGGCTTCGGGCGACGTGACTCAGTATCAGGATCGTGGTGCCGCGGCGTCTTTGATCGCGTCGCCGGGCGCACCCGGACGCGCCACCAAGGTGCGCGACATTCCCGAGATCGAAGCGTCGGAGTGGCTTCTCTCCAACGGAGTGCGATTCTTTCTGCGCCCGACGACGTTCCAAGACGACGAGATTCTCTTCAGCGGGACGTCGCTGGGCGGCCTCTCGCGCGCACCGGACGCCGATCTCCTCTCCGCGTCGATGGCGCTCTCGATTCTCGGAGAGTCCGGATACGGCGGACACTCCGCGATCGAGCTGGGGAAGATTCTCGCGGGAAAAGTCGCAAGCTGCAGGCCCTTCTACGACGAGCGAACGCACGGCGTCGCCGGATCGTCCACGGTGGCCGACGTTCCGACGGCACTGGAGCTCGCCGTCCTCGTGATGACGTCGCCCAATCGCGACGAAGCCGCCTTCGCGCGCGTGATGGAGCGCTTGGAGGCCGACGTGGCGAATCGCGATCGCGATCCCGGCGTGAAATTCCAGGATCGATTGGTGGCGATCAACACGTCGGACAGCCCGCGGCGCCGGCCCGTGACCACCGAGCGCCTGAAGGAAATCGATCTGGATACGGCGCTCGCCTTCCATCGCAACGCGTTCGCGAATGCGGCGGACTTCACGTTCTTCTTCGTCGGCAATCTGGACGAAGCGAAATTGATTCCGCAGATCGAGCGCACGATCGGGAGCTTGCCGCGAACCGACGCCAAGCCGGCGGAGTACGTCGTGCACGCGTACCCGCTGCCGAAAGAGACCGTGAAGGAGATCGTGCGCGCGGGGAGCGAGCCGAAGTCCAGCACCGCGATCACGTTTCACTCCTACGACGGGGACGAACCCCGCGAGTGGCACCGCGTGCGCACCGCGTCTTCGATCTACGAGCGCCGGCTTCGCGAGACGCTGCGCGAAGCGCTTGGCGCCACCTACGGAGCTTCTGCTGGGTACGACCGCATGTTTCCGGGGCCGGCCGAGGGAGCGCTGCGAGTTCGCTACGGTGCGGATCCCGCGGATGCCGAGCGCTTGGGCGTCGAAGCGATCCGCATCGCCAAGGAGCTCGAATCGAACGGTCCCACCGAGGAAGAAGTGACCACGGAGAAGACGCTCCAGCTCCGCGAGCTGGAATCGTCGCTGCAAGAGAACGGCTTCTGGCTCGGAAGCCTGCGCACGCTTTGGGTTCTCGGCCGACCTCTCCCCGAGATCCTGGACCGGAAGCCGAGAATCGATGCGCTCGATCGGAGCTCGATTCACGAGACGATGCGCACCGCGTTCACCGTCGAGCCACACAGCTGGGTGGGCTGGCTTCCGGTGGAGTGACGGGATCGCCGCCGCAGGCCGCGTCGTCGAGCTTCCCCGGTGTCAACGCGAGTTGGAATGGGCGATTTTCGCGAACCGTATATCCTGCGGGTGCCTTGCTGAAACGCATCCAAAGGGAGCATGATTCTCCGATGATGAACTTCCGGATTTGGGGCGGCACTTTCGCCCTCGTCTCTTGCGTTCTCCTTCTCTCGGGAGCGCCGGCCGGTGCGGCCCCCGGTGCGAAAGGTGCCTCCCCCCTCGATGGAACCCATTGCCCCAATCCTCCGGCGTGGTTTCGTCCGCTGCCGTCGCCGGCGGGTCCGCCGGCGTTTCCGGCTCCGCCGCACGTCGACGGCGGCCTGCCGGCCACGCAGCTCGCTCCGGAACAGGACCTCCATTTCCTGCGAGTGATGGGAGTCTCCGTAGAGCGCAGCTCGAGCTGGATTCCGGTGACCATCCCCGCAGGGGCCGTCGGTCTCACCGCCTTCGCATCGGTGCATGACCCCGGGTTCGGCGTTTCGATCGAGGTTCGCGGACCGTCCGGCGAATCACTGGCGTGCCGCGGCTGCGAAGATGCGCCGGTCGTCGGAGAAGAGAAGGTGTGGCGCGGAAACGCGCAGATTCCCAGCACGGATCGAGACGGCGGGGAAATCGGCCCGGGAACCTACCAATTCCGGGTCAACGCGCTTCGGCTTCCGGATTCCTCGCACTACGAGCGCTCCACCACCGTCGCGGACTTGATCCTGGCGATGCGCAGCGACGCGGGACCTGCCATCGATCACGTTCTCGATCTCAACTTCGTGTACCTGCCGGGAATCCCTCTGGATGCGCAGATCGCGTCGACGTCCCCGGAATTCGCCGAGCTCTTGGAGCTCACCGAGATCGAGCTGGCGCCGCTCGGAATTCGACTCGGCGAGATCACCCACGGCGATCTCCCGCGCCCCGAGTTCACGAATCTCGGCTCCTGGCAAGAAGCGGCGCGCCTCTTCCAGGAAACCTCGAGCACGTTGGGGCGGTCGCGTGCGCTGAACGTGTATTGCGTGAGCTTCTTCGAGGGAGACTTCATGAACGCCGCCGGGCTCTCCGGTGGGATCCCGGGTGCGAGCCTCAACGGGACCATGGATTCGGGCACGGCGATGCGGATCGCGCCCTCGTATCCGAATTTCATTCCGGCGTACGCCAAGCTCCTTGCCCACGAGATCGGACACTACTTGGGCTTCTACCACACGACGGAAGCGGATCTGCAACACGAGGATCCCCTTTCCGACACGCCGCGCTGCGAGAGTCCCGATCTGCATGCGTGTCCCGATTGGACGAACCACATGTTTCCCATCGTGAACATGGATCAAACCGTGTGGAGCCCGGCTCAGATCGCAATCGCCAAGACGCATCCCATGATTCGCACGGTTCCTCTGCCTGGTGTGCTGTCCGAATCGCGCGATGAGGAGCCGGCCGGTGCGGGGGATCTCGCGTCGGCAGAGCGCACGCTTCGCGCGCAGCCGAATCCCTTCGTCGATCGCGTGGAGTTCGTCGGTGCGGTCGGCTCGCTGGAGATTCTCGATGTCGGCGGCCGCAGGGTGCGCACGATTTCGTCGCCGGAAGGCCGGGTGTGGGACGGACGAGACGCGCGCGGCCGGTCAGTGCCGCCGGGGGTCTACTTCGTGCGATCCTCGAGCGCCGCGTCGCAGGAAGCAATTCGGGTCATCCGAATCCCGTGATCGACCGCGCTCGACTTGCACTCGCCTCAGTCTTGATCGCGGGCTGCACGGGGAGACTCCTTCTCCGGGCGGAGATGCAGCGGCGGTGGAAATCATCCAGCGCACGTTCGTCCCCCGGCTCGTCGCCGAGAACTACTGGGAGCCCGTCGAGCTCGCTCCCGGGCAAGATCGCTTCGTGCTTCTCGTGCATCCTCGTCTGGAGACGCCAAGCGAAGGTCCCTGGACCCTCACCATCCGCGATGCCGAAGGGCGCGAAGCCTTCCGTGCTCCGAGCCAGCGCGTCGATGTCGCGACCGGGTCGATCACGCTCTTGTGCGAGAGCTCACGCTTCCCGCGCGGAGACTGGACGATCGAGCTCGCGCTCGAAGAAGGCGGGCGAACCTCGGGCCCTCGATCGCACGAGTTCCGATTCCGCCGGCAGTAGGAGTCCGCCTCGGATCCCAGTATCTCTCGTCTCAGATACGTTCCTCAGCGCACCGGCGGCTCGCCCGCTTGCCCAGATCTCCCGGGGCCTCTCGGCTGCCGTGCTTTTCGCTTCGTGGAGAACAAGAACTGCGTCTGAGGTACGCAGGCTCGCCGAGAGGTACCGGGACTCTGGGCGGCGACCGCCGGAGCGCCATCCGTTGCGACACTTCGCCTCGAGACACTGGTGAATCCGAGGCCACGGCAGCCCACTCCGTCGCGGCGCATTCGATCGCGACTCACTCGAGCGGCGTCGGCAACGCGCCGCGATCTCTCGATGGCGCTCGGATTCACCAGGTCTCGAGGCGAAGTGGCGTACCGAGGTGCCCCGGCGGTCGCCGCCCGAGTCCCGGTACCTTTCGGCGAGCCTGCGTCATCGCAGCGCAGGGCGTTCAATGTCTTCTTCCGCACGCAGCAAAAAGCGCGAGCCGAAAGGCTCCGGAGCCAGATCTGGCAGGGCATTACGCGTGTATTCGCGAGCGCAGCCGGCGCGCCGAGGAACGTATCTGAGACGAGAGATACTGGGAACCCGGGGCCTTTCGCTCTAGCGAGCCAATCCCGGTCGTGCGTCGCGGGCGGCTCGGATCGACGAGAGCACCATGCCGACGGTGGCGCGATCGCCTTGGACTCCACCCTCGATGCGCAGGCGGATCGGCGGATCTCCCTCGATGAGGATTTCGTCGTAGGGCTTGGCGAGATCGATCGCCATCTTGAGGTCGTAGGTGGCGACGGTGCGCTTGGTCTTGGGATGGCGCGCGGAGACGCGCTGGTGAACGCCGGCGACGCGTCCTTTGGCGACGCGCGATGCACCCTTGCCGACGGCCTTCGTTGCGAGAATCGGCCGCAGCGTCTCTTCGCCCGCTTCCGCGTCGAGGGGCACGTGATCGAGCAGGAAGAGCAGCGAGTCGCGAAGCCCCACGTGGCCCACCGCTCCCTCGCGTGCGCGACGCGCGAACTCCGCGCGCGTGAGCCCCGCGCCGGTCTTCTCTTGAAGCGCGCGCCGCCGTTTGCCCGTATCCACGTGGCGGGTCACGCGTACGGAGCGCACCGAGATGCAGGCGTTGGTGAGCGCCGAGGGCAGCAGATCCATCACGAATCCCGGGTTCACTCCGGTCGCGAGAACGGCGACGCCGGCGGCACGCGCGTCGCGATCGAGCGCTTCGGCCTCGCGCGGCCAGCGCACGCTCGCGGCCACCAGCTCTTCGCACGTGCTGACCACGTGGAGCTTTCGTCGCACGAGATCGCGTAGCTGCTCCACCACTTTGGGAAAGCGCGATCCGGCCATGTGCACGGCGACGTCCGCGCCGCCCGGCAATGCGTCGAGCGACGGCACGACTCCGCCGCGCGCGCCTTTCACGCCGAGAACATCCGCGATGGACCGTCCAGCCAGGGCCGGCGCAGGATCGACGGCGCCCACCAGCTCCATCGAAGGGTCCTTCACGACCTCGGCCGCGACCGCTTTCCCGATCGGTCCGAGACCGAGAACGACGACGCGTACACGCGTGGAATTCATGCGCGCAAGATGCCCGCCGGCGCGTCTTCTGTCCACCGGTTTCGTCATTCTTGAGCGATCGTGGGCGATGTTGGACGCCGCCGTCCGCGTCGTATTCAGTTTCGCGCTTCTCCCGACGAAGCATGAAGCGCACCTTTGCTACAATCGAGCGTCACCGTTCGGCGCAGGTCCGGCGGACGATGTTCGTTCCCGCGAACCCATCGAGCTCAACACCGCATGACGCGGGTAATTCGACACGTGCCTCGAGCACCGGCGCTCGCGTTTTCCGCGTGGGCGCTGGCGTGCTCCGTTGGGGCGGCGCCGGCTGCGCCGGTCGATACGTCGGTTGCAGCCCGACTCGTCGGCGGTCGTCGTGCTCGACATCGTCGACGATTCCACCGGCGCTCCGGTTCCCTTCCCGAACCTCGTGCTTCTCGACAGCCGTCGCGGCTTTCTCGGGTCCGAGCGCGGTGCGTTACGTCTCGAGCTTCCGGCAGGGGAATACCGCGTCCGCGTTCTGCACGTCTCGTATCGAACGTCGGAGGAGATCGTCCTCGTGCTCGTGTCCGGCGAGCACCGCTCGCTTCGCGTGGCGATGACTCCGCTCGCGCACTCGCTTGCGCCCGTGGAAGTGTCGGCCCAGCAAACTCCGTCGCCCCGCATCGCGGCTTCCGGCGCCCGCGTCGTCGAGCCCGCGCAGGTCGACGGGCTCCCGAATCTGCGCGACGACCCGTTCCAGGCGCTTCGCGTTCTTCCCGGCGTTTCCGGGGACGACGTGGGTTCCCAGTTCCACATGCGCGGCGGCGGCATTCACGAAACGCTGGTGCGCATCGACGGGATGGAAGTTCGCGAGCTTTTCCACGGCCGCGACTTCGGGGGCATCACCGGCATCGTTCCGATCGACATGGTGAATCGGATGGACGTGTTCCTGGGCGGTTTCCCCGCGCAATACGGAGGGAAACTGTCCGGCGTCGTGGACCTCGATCTTCGTTCGGACGGACGCGACGGGTTTCACGGCGAGGCCGGAATCGACGCCGTGTCCGCGCGCATGCTCGCGGAAGCGCACGGGGACAAATCGTCGGGGTTCGTTTCGGTGCGCGAAGGCTACCTGGACCGCCTGCTCGACCTGGTGCAAGACGAAGCGGTCATCCAGCCCGCGTACCGCGACCTGTTGCTGCGCGGTGTGCGCCGGCCCGGCAAGAACCAGTCGCTTTCGCTGAACTACTTGCGCTCCGAGGACCATCTCACGTTCGAAGACGAAGTGGAGCGCCACTTCGTGAACGCCGACTACGTCGACCATGCGCTTTGGTCGACCTGGAACAGCGCGGGAGCGCGGCATCTCTTCTCCGCGACGCTTTCCAGTGCGCTCTCGCACCAGCTCCGAAGCATCGGCGCCGACGGCCGTGACGATCATCGGCTCCTTCGCACGGGAGGGCGCGTGGACGTGGGCTGGCGAGCCGATGAGGCCCATCATCTGAAGGCCGGCGTCCAGATCGACCGGGAGACGGGCGACTCCTTCGTCCGCAGCGAGGAAGTCGTGAGCATCGCCGCCGACGGAACGGTGGGCACGATCGAAGGATTCGAAGGCTCCGAAGAGATCGACCGAACCCGCGCGGCCGCATTCCTTCAGGACGATTGGCGACCGGTGAGCCCGTTCGCGATGAGCCTCGGCGTGCGGGTCTCCCACGACTCCGACTCGCGCGAGGTGCATCTCGGACCGCGGGCCTCGGCGTCCTTGATGGCCGGCCACGACTGGATGATCACGGGAGCGTGGGGGATCTACGACCAAGCTCCGGAGCCCGGGATGTCCGACGACGACGGCCTGCGCCTGGAGAGCGAAGAGGCTTCGACCGCGGAGCACGTGCTGCTCGGGATCCAGCGGAAGTTCGGGGCCAATACCATCGGCGTCGATGCGTACTCCAAGGACTTTCGCAGGCTGGACGGCGTCGTGGAACGCACGCTCGATGGGGAAGTGGAGCGGCGCGTGGTCACGCGCGGCGGCTCCAACGGGGTGGAGGCGTTTCTCCAGCGCATGACTCCGGGTCTCTCCTTCTGGCTCACGTACACGGTGGCGAAGACCGAGTGGGGCGACGGCGAGCAGACGTTCCTGCGGGACTTCGACCAGCGCCACCGGATCTCGCTGGCCAACACGTTCCGGCTCGGCGAGTCCTGGGACCTCGGCACGAACTACGTCTTCCACAGCGGGCGTCCGTTCACCGTGCAGAACTGGAGCCGCGACGCGGAAGAAGGAGTCTGGACTCTCACGGAAGGACCTGCGAACGGCGCGCGACTTCCCGCGTATCACCGCGTCGATCTTCGCATCCGGCGCCACTTCCGCTTCGACGGCTGGCGAATGTCCGTCTATGCCGAAGGCTTGAACCTGACCAATCACGACAACGTGATGTGGTACTCCTGGGGATTCGAGCCCGGAGAAAACGGCGTTCGCCCGGTGCGCAGCGCACGCACGGGAATGCCGGCGCTGCCCACGCTCGGAGTCGAGGTGGAGTTCTAGGAGACGCCGGACTCGCCGCACAGGGACGGCGGCACCGGCACCGGTGAAGCTCCCGTCATTCGACAATCCGTCGCCGAACATTCCGGCGGCGGACCGTGCTCCCCTTCTCGAATCCATCGCCAGAGTGCGCCGACTTCCAGCCAATCCCTTCGCTGAGCCTCCGGCCGCCGCGTGACGCGCGCCCGCGCCGTGGTCTGATAAACGATGCGCACGTAGACGCCGCCAGCATCCACGGAACGCCCCACCGCGCCGGGAAATCGCAAGGACACGATCGACGGGGAATCGGGGAATGCCGCCTTGAGCGAGCGCACCGCTTCCGCGCCGAGCGCGACCAGCAAGCGTGGTCCCGCGAGGCGGACGAGCTCCCGCACGTGCACGGAGCACTCCGCCACGCACACCGAAGTCGGCACCACGCGCTCGAGCTCGCTGGCGGCGGGGCGACAAAGACACGCCGCCCCGAGCAGCACTTCCTCCTCGCGGATTTCGGCGACGGCGAGAAGCTCGCGAAGGAACTTCGTTCCCGCATCGCTGGCAGTCGGACCGATCCGCTCTCCCGACACGAGGATCCTCCGCGGCGGGCGCTCCCCAAGGATCAACACGCGCGGGAGCAAATCCGGGCGCTCGAAGCGCGCGGTGTGCCGCGGCGTGTCTCCGTAGCATCGCTCGCACAGCGCAATCTCCGACTCCAGGCACGCGAGCTCCTTGCGCAGGAGGTTGCGGCGCAGCTGCAGCCAGCTCACGATCCTCTCCCGAGCTCGATGATGCCGTCTCCTTCGCGCTCGTCATCTTCCTCCGGGTCCACGTCCGGCCACGGAGGAAGGCAGCGTCCTCCGGCCAGATCCAAGTGGCGGCCGATCCAGCGATCCATGACGGAGACTTGCCAGGCGAGATCCCGCGGACGCCGACCGAGAACTTCGGCCGGCATGTCGAGGCCGAGCTCGCGCAGCGCGCGCGTGCGATGACGATGCGCGCGCCGCAGCCGGTCCACGGCCGATCCCGAGGGACTCGGCGACGGGCGAAAATCGGGTGAGCCGGGCGCACCGCGAGAACGGGGTGATCGAGAGCGAGGCTTCGGATGGTACGAGAAGCGACCGTGCATGGGTGTCCGCTCCCTTCGATGATGAGTTCCTCGAGTTCACGTCGATGTCGTCTCGGGGAGGCGCCATGGCGCGCTGCGGCGCGAGAGATCGCCCAAAGGGAGCGCGCGCGATGGCGCGCGAAATTCAAGCAGCCTTCGTGCCGCGTCGCCGCGGGTGGTGCAGCGCCGTTACGAAAGGAAGAAGACGAAGAGGATCCCGAGCGCGGTCGCAACTGCAAACGACGGAGCAACCCAGCGCAGGAGTGTGCGATTCCCCGACAGGAGAATGATCCCCGCCTTGAAGAGGAGATTCGCGAGCACGGCGACCAGCACGACGCGCCATCCGTCGGCGGCCTCGAGTCGGGCTTCCTGAACGCTTCGCGCGGTGGAGAGCGTGATTGCATCGAGATCGGTGAGTCCCGAGATCGCGGCCACCGCGTACAAGCCGTTCACTCCCATGTGCTCTTTGGCGGCCGCGGCGGCGAACGTGACCGCGGCATAGAGCAGGCCGAAGATGAGCGCGGTGCGAAGCTGTGCCGGATTGGACTGCGCGATGGGGGTGGCACCATCCTTCGCGTCCCGGCGCAGCGCAAGCGCGGCCGCCGCGACGAGCAGGACGCCGAGCGCAGCGACGGGAATCACGGCCGCGCCCAGGAGCCGCGGTCCGACGAGCGCGATCTCCACGAGAATGCGAACCATCAAGACCGCGGAGGCGAGCAGCACGATCGCGGCGGTGGCGTGGCCGGTCTCTTTGCGCGGAGTGCGCGTGGCGGCGATGGTGGTCGCCGTGCTCGAGACCATGCCCCCGAGGATTCCGCTCAGGACCGCGCCCGCTCTCGATCCGAAGAGTCGATAGGCGATGAAGCCCAAGAGGCTCAACCCCACGATCAAAACCACCATGAGCCAGATCTCGAACGGATTCAGCACGTCGAATGGGCCGAACGTACGGCGCGGCAGAATGGGGAGGATCACGAGCGAGACCAGGGCGAATTTCATGATCACGTGCAGATCGTCTTCGCCCAAGCGGGCGACGAACGCGTGCAGCGGCTGTTTCCAATGGAGGAGCACGGCGATCGCTCCGCCGAGGGCGGCGGCGACCGCGAGGTGGCCCGCCATGGCCAGCGCTCCCACGCCGTACATGAGAAGGCCGGCGACTTCGGTAGTCTGTCCCGGATCGCCCGCCCCCGCGCGGATTTTTGCGACGTTTCCGACGACGAACAGCGCGGCCAGCGCGAGCGCTCCGCCCGGGACGAACCAAGCGCCGAACGTGAACGAGAGGAACGCGGCGACCGCTCCCCAGATCGAGATCAGTCCGAAGGTGCGGATCCCGGCGATCGTGGATCCCGCCTTCTCGCGCTGCAGCCCGACCAGCAGCCCCAGTCCAAGGGCGATCCCCAAGCGCTCGAACGTCGTGTGGAGCTCCATATTTCCCTCCACGTGCCGCATGGCCTGTGCCACGCTTCGCGCCATGACTCCGGAAGCCGGTCCCGATCTCGATCTCGAGCTGGTCTGCGGCGATGCGATCGCCGGAGGGTGCACGCTCGCGCGCCACGAGGGCAAGGTCGTCTTCGTGACGGGCGGACTCCCCGGCGAGCGCGTCCTCGCGCGCGTCACCAAGGAAACGAAGAGCCTCGCACAGGCGCAGGTCGTCGAGGTGCTCGCACCTCACGCGCAGCGCCGCACGCCGCCCTGTCCCTACGCGGATCGCTGCGGCGGGTGCGACTTCCAGCATGCCGAGCGCCCGCTGCAATTCGCGATGAAGCGCTCGATCGTCATCGATGCGTTTCGCCGCATCGCGAAGATCGACGTGGCGGCGATGCTCGAAGGGCCGACCGACGCGGTGCCGGAGTTCGGCGCGCGCACGCGGATCCGGCTCTCGATCGATCCCGCGGGTTGGCCGGGGCTCCTTCGCCGCGCTTCCCACGACGTGGTCCCGATCGACGATTGCCTGCTCATGACCCGCTCGTTCGGAACGAGCGTGCTGCCTTGGATCCGACTCCTTCCTCCGTGGTCGCGCGTGGCGGCTCGATTCGATTCCGAAGGACGCGCGGTCCTGCTCCTCGAATCGGAGGAAGGGAACCGAAGGAAAGGAGAATCGCCGCCCCGCGAAGATCACGCAGGAGATGGAGCGTCCCCCGGAGATTCTGGGAGTGCTCGCCGACGGCGTTCCTCTCGCGGGAAAGCGCGAGCTCGCGTTCCGCATCGGGAAGAACGAAATCACCGCCGACGCCGCTTCCTTCTTCCAGGGAAGCGTGGAGGGAGCGACCGAGCTCGTTCGCGTGGTGGGCGACGCGATCGGCGCAGATCGTCGCGGTCTCTTGCTCGATCTGTACGCCGGCTCGGGTCTACTCGCGGTCGGCGTGGGGCGCGGCTTCGAATCGGTGATCGCGTCGGATGCGGACGAGCGCGCCGTTCGAATGATGCGTCGTCAATCTGGAGCGAAACGGAATCGCGGGGGAGGCTCGAGCGGAGGAGGCGCAGGTCACCCTGCGCAAAGCGCCCCGTTTCGAGCAGGAGACGGTGATCGTCGATCCGCCGCGCACGGGCATGGAAAAGGTGGTCCGCCGTGCCCTCATCGAAAGGAAGCCGCCGCGGATCATCGCGGTTTCGTGCGATCCGGCGACCGGGGCCCGCGACGTCGCGGAGCTGGTCGGTGCGGGCTACCGTCTGGAGCGGATGGCGGCGCTCGATCTCTTTCCGGTCACGGCGCACGTCGAGACGGTGAGCGTTCTTCGGCCTGCGAACGATTGATTCGAGGCGCCGCCCCTCTTCCGGAGGGGCGGGCCGCCTCTTTGGTTACGCCGTCTTCGCGAACATCGACTTCAAGAATCCGACGATCAGCAGAAGTACCGCTCCCCGACTCCGCCACCGGCGATCTGCGAGAGAATTCCGGTTCCCGACATTCCGAGCGCGCCGAGAACGGAGCCGCCGAGGCCCCCTCCGAGAATTCCCACGATGGAGTGCCGAGCGTTCCGAGGCTCTTGTTCTTGAGGAGCATGCCGGCGAGATTTCCGCCGACGGCTCCGCTCAGCAAGCTCACGATGAGACCGGTCGTGTCCATGGGATCTCCTTACATGCAGGAGGAATCAACCGATGCGCGGGTCGCGCATCGTCCATCGGACGAACTCACGGACGCTACTTCTTCTTCGACTTGGCCCTGGTCTTCGTCTTCGCCTTGGACTTGGCCTTGGCCTTGCGCTTGACCTTCTTCTCCGCCTTGCTCGTCTTCTTTTGGTCGGCGCGGCTGGCTCGCTCGTACGTCTGAATGTCCTCGAACTTTCCGTCCGCATCACGAACGGCATAGAGCTTTTTGCCCGCCGAGCTGCGATGCGTGGTGCGCTTCTTCGCGGCCATGAACAACCTCCGGGGCCATTGCGCCGAACGATTCGGCGGTGCGGAATCTTAAACACGGTCTCCGGCACTTGCAAAGACGATCCTTCGTGGCCCGACTCGCGTTTCGTCTGGCAAGATCGCGCCATGTCGGTGAATGCGCTTCGAGCCGCGGCATGCGGCCTCCTCCTCGCGGGAGCGGCCCGGGGATCCGAGCTCTCCAGCGCCGAGAGCGCGGACGAGCCCTTCTCGACGATCTCGATCGAGCTCTCCGCGCTCGGCGACGTGCACGACGGCACGTTCCAGTCGTACTGGGATCCCGGTCTCGGAGCGGAGATCGCCGCGCTGGCTCCCGTGCCCCGCGGATTCCTGGAAATTGCGGTCCATCCGTTCTCGAACGATCCGCGCGAGGCCGGACTTCCCGATGTGGGGATGTTGGCGACGTGGCTCGGGTGGGGCGCCGACGTCGGCTTGCCGGGGCGCGTTCGCCTTCGAGCGAGCGTGCGCACCGGCGTCGTCTGGATGCTGTACGACGCCACCGCCACGACGCCCGAGCAGGACGAGAACGAGCTCGCCTTCGGGGCGCGCGCCACGCTGGATCGCGCGCTCTTCGGGGCGTGGTCGATCCAGGCCGGCGTGCGCGCCGCGCACCTGCTCACCCACGAGCCGATCGACATGGTGTTCGTGGGCGGCGGAATCGCGGCCACTTTCACCACGCCCGACTGGCTTCGCCGGTTCCTGGAATGATCGCGCTCGCTTGCGCGCTGCTTCTCGCATCGCAGACGTTCGACGCCGACGACCTCCAGCGCGCCGGGCTGGTCCGCATCGGCGACGTGCTTCGGCTCGCCGAGGGCTGGGACCTGTCGTCGATCGAAGGGTTCGTGCTGCGGGCGACGCCGCCGGGAGCTCCGCTCTCGGAGCGGGCCACGTACGCGGTGTTCATCGACGGAGTCTTCGTTCCGCTCGATCAGCTCGGCGCCACGCATGCGAATCGCCTGCCGATCTCTCTCGAGGACGTCGAGCGCGTCACCATCGACGCGCGCCCGACGATCACCCGCGGACGTTTCGCGCACGGCGCGATCCGGATCGAGACGCGCCGTCCCGATCACTCGCTGGAGCTGCGCGCGCGCCACGTCGTCGGAAGCGAGACGGGGGATCCCGGCCCATTCCAGTTCACCGAGCTCGCCACCCCGAACGTCGAGCGATTCGGGTTCGATTCGCACGCGACGCTCGGTGGGCGCACCGGCGGCGGAACGGGCGCGGCGTGGGGGAGCGCATCCGGACGGATCGCGCGCCACTATGCGAGCGATCCGCTCGTTCTCCAGCGCTACGACGCGATCGGCGGTTCGGAGTTCCACATCCTCGAGGGGGAGGGAGGCTGGTTTCGCGGGAGCTGGGAAGGAGATGAGGCGCGTGCGGGAGTTCTTCGCCCGCGGAATGACGCTCGACGAGAGCTACTTTCTGCGCCCGCACGGCCGTGAGCTTCCCGTGGAGAACGGTTTCGCCCAGGCCGGAGTCGACGGGGACTTGGCAGGTGCGCGAGCACGTCGATCTCGAGACGCACTTGGTGGCGACGTCGAACGAGCTCGACGGTTCCGCGCGCAGCGCGGTGCCGGCGCTCGATTGGAAGACGCGCTCGGTGGATTGGGACCTGCGAGACGAATGTGCGTGCGCGGCTCGCTCGACGGCGCGCTCGGCGCGCGCGCTTCCTTTCGCACGGCGCGAGCGCGCACCGCGATCGAGGACGACGAGTGGACGGCGGCCGGCGTGTGGGGGCGCATCGCGCACGCCGACTCGGCCGGCGCGCTCAGCTCGCTCGACCTCGCCTACGAACACGATCGCGGCGCGGACGCGCTCGCGCTTCTCGCCGCGCATCGACGCCCGTGGAGCCGGGGCTCGATCGATCTCTCATTGTCCGGCGGCCGGCGCGACCCCGGAAACGTCCTCGCCGTTCTGGTACTGGCGCGAGCACGGGCTCGGCGTGCTGGAAGAGGAAGGCGTTCCGGTCGACGCGGACGGGAGCATCCAGCGGCGCGCGTTCCCTGGGCCTGAATGCGGGGGCGACATGGACGCTCCATCCCCAGTGGACGCTCGAGGCGGAAGTTTTTCTCCGCTCGTTCGACGACGTGGCGATCGAGGAGGAGAACTTTCTCTACGATCCGGGCGAGGAGACGTTCACCTCACCGGTCGTTCTACGGACCGATGAGAGCGGCTCGATCGCCGGAAGCATTCTGGCGGTGTCCGGAACGGTCTCGGCGACGTCGCGGCTGCGCGCATTCTGGCGCTACCAGGACGCGATCGGAGGCTCGTCGCACTTCGCGGAGACGGCGAGAACCGCGCCGCGGCACGTCGCGCGCATCGCCTGCACCACGACGCCGTTTCGCAACTTCGACGTGGAGCTCGCGCTTCGCGGGCATTCCGCGAGCGAGTGGCCGGCGTACCGCGACGTGAGTGAGCCGTCGGCCGGGCGCTACGACGATCGCATTCCGGCATGGCTCGCCGGTGGACCTCGCCGCGCGAAAGTGGCTCTGGGAGCGGCGCATTCGTTTCGGAATCGCGTTTCGCAACGTCTTCGATCAGGAAGTGCGCACGCATCCCATCGGCGAGAACGAAGCGCTCACCGTGATCGCGGAACTGGCGCTGCGGCTTCCGGACTGACCCGCGGCGACGCTCTCTGCGCCGCGCTCGCCGCCACGTTCGTCAGGGGGCGACGACGGTCTCGCCGCGTCGCCGCCACCAATCGACGATGTGCGCCCAGATCTCCTCCGCGGTTTCCAGCACGACGAAGAGCTCGGCATCCGCGGCCTCGATCATTCCTTCGCTCACCGAGATACTGGACGTCGAACGCGCGGCTCCAGAATTCGCGGCCCACGAGAACGATGGGGAGCGGCGGGATCTTGGTGGTCTGCACCAGGCAGAGCGTTTCGAAAAGCTCGTCGAACGTGCCGAAGCCGCCGGGAAACGCGACGAGTGCACGAGCGCGCAGGATGAAGTGCATCTTGCGCGTCGCGAAGTAGTGAAAATTGAAGCAGAGCGACGGCGTGATGTAGCTGTTCGGGAATTGCTCGTGCAGGAAGCGTGATGTTGTAGCCGACGGACTTGGCTCCGACTTCCCATGCGCCGCGGTTTCCGGCCTCCATGATTCCGGGGCCGCCTCCCGTGGCGATCACGAAGTCGCACTTGCCCCCGATCTGACACGAGGAGCTGACGATCCGCCCCAGCTCTCGCGCGACCTCGTAGTAACGGCTCTTGGCCTGCAGCCGTTTCGCGACGTCGAGGCGGGCAGCGAGCACGGAATCTTCGGGGCGGGCGTTCGCCGACTCTTGCAGCGCGGTGACGCGCGCTTCCGCCGCCGCCGGATCCAAGATGCGCGCGCTGCCGAAGACCACGATCGTCGAAGAGATGCCCTCCTCTTGAAGCGTCATGTGCGGCTTCAGGTAGTCGATCGCGAGGCGAAACGGACGAAGCTCCTCCCGCTCCAGGAATCGGCGGTCTTCGAGGGAGGGGATGCCGGCCGCGCTCGATTCGAGCGCCCGGAGCCGCGCGGCAATCGCCGCCGGAGAATCCGGAGGGGGGGCCAGGCAGGTCGGGGTCGTTCGACATCGGACTTTCCGGGGGTGATGGGCTTGATCGAGCCGATCCCGGACATAGCGATTCCGGGATGCTCCATACGAATTATGGGCTTCGGCTCGGACAGGGCCAGGATCGCCGAAGGGCGTCAAAGCTTCAAGTGTCGATCTTCTCGTGAGTTGGTCGCGCGGGCCGCTTCCATCGGGGGACTGGCCTATCCCTTGCAAAACTCCGTGGACGTCTCTACGAGCACGGGAAACTCCTAGAGGATGGAATCCAAAGAATCGGCGGCGAAGAAGGACGTCCCTTCCCCACCGAACCCCCCTGCGCGGTGAATCGGCCGGGTACTCCGATCCCATCGCGCGCGAAAGGCCCGGTCCATAGACCGGGCCATTTCGTTTGAGGCTGCGGCTGCGAGCAACGCGCCGCGCCTCACTTCCCTTCGGTCGACTTCGTCTTCGCTTCCTTCGTCGCTTTGCCCGTGGAAGCAGCAGCTGCCGCCGGCTTCTCCTTGAACTCCACGACGATCGCGTGGAGCGTCGTCTTGCCGACGTTCTGCGCCCAATGCGTCTCCGCGGGAATCCACAGAATCTGTCCCGGCGTCGCTTCCACGACGGACTTGGAGCCGTCCGGCTTGGAGATTTCGAGCGTTCCCGCGCTCAAGACATAGACCATGTGATCGGGATGGGAGTGGGTCGCGACCTTCTCGCCCGGCTCGAACTGAATGTCGCACACGCGCGTGCGTTCGTTCTCGAATGCCAGTGTGTACACGCCGGCGCCGACTTTGAGCGGATCCTGCGCCATCGCCGCGCCGGCGAAAGCGAAGAACAAAGAGGCCGCTGCGAGAGATTGCAATTTCATCGACATTCGAGACTCCTCCTGGAAATTGTTTCCGTCCAGCTCGAAGGGCGGTCCTCCGAGGCGGCGGAATGCTAGCAGATCGAGGGCGGTGAGTCGGCTCTGGAACCACGGGGCGATTCATGTTCATTCCTGTATTCTGGGTAGGGAATCCGCCCGCGCCGAGGAGGAACTCTTGTGCACGCTCACCTGGACGCGCCGCCCGAACGGATACGCGCTCCTCATGAATCGAGACGAACGGCTCACGCGGCTGCCGGCACTCCCTCCGCGCGAAGGGGGAGAGGGTGTGCGCTGGATTGCGCCGGCCGACGGAGACTTCGGCGGGACGTGGATCGCGGCGAACGAGCGGGGCGTCACGATCGGACTTCTGAACGGGCCCGCCGGAAAGGCGCCGCCGGCCGACATTCTCCGAAGCCGCGGCCTTCTGGTGCGCGATCTCGCCGGCGTGGAATCGGTGGAGTCGCTCCTGCAATCGCTCGGCACGCTCGATCTCTCGCCGTACCGCGCGTTTCGCATGTTCGGGATCTCGGCGGACGAGCCGCTCGTGCTCGCCGAATGGGACGGCGCCGCGCTCACCATCGATCGCACGGCCGAATCCCGCCGGCCCATCGTCTCCTCGGCGCTGCGCGAGACCGAGGTGGAGAAACGCCGCCGCGAGACGTACGCGCGCCTCGTCGGCGAGGAGGCGTCGCCGCCGATCGAGCGGCTCGAGGAGTACCACCGCAGCCATCTCCCGGAGCGCGGCACGATGTCGGTGTGCATGCACCGCGACGACGCCGCCACCCGGAGCCTCACGCGGGTGATCGTGTGTGCGGAAGAAGTCACCATGATCGATCACGCGGGCTCGCCCTGTACGCCCAGCCCCGTGTCCCACGCAGCGCTCGTTCGGGCCGTGGCACGTCCGGAAGACATCCGCTAATCTTTCGCGTCCATTTCCGGAGCCGCCCATGAGTGAAAGCCTGCGTCCCGGCGAGGCGCTCGTCCGCCGGAGCTTCGACGACGAGCGCAACTTTCTGGTGGCGCGCGCCGATTTCACGAAGCTGTTCGCCGGATATCTGGACCACGTGCGCCGCTGGGAGACCGAGCCGGACGGCCTCGCGTTCACCATGATGCGCCAAGGGCTGGCCGCCGGAGTGCTGCATCTCGCCTGCCGGCCGAAGATCGAAATGGTCGGCTGGACGATCAACCTGCTCCGGCCGCCGCTCAATCTCTTCATGACCGGGCAATCGGGGGAGCGCACCATCACCGGACGCGTCTTCACCGAGAACGTGCGCACCGCCGACTCCAGCCGCATGTTCGTGGAGACGCGCACTCCGTCCAACTCGATCGCGCAGAGCACCATCGAGGTCGAAGGATTCGACGTCCTCTCGTTTTTCGAGCAGTACTACAACCGCAGCGAGCAGAAGCCCGCGCGCTTCTTCGAATCGACCGAGACCGAAATCGTCATGCTGCTCGGTCTGCCCGGAGTCGATCGGGAGTGGATGGAGTCGCTCTCGCGCGAGGAGGGACTCGGCCTCGCGGAAGATGCGCCGCGCGCACTGGACGAGCGCGGCTTTCGCTTTCAATGCGGATGCAATTTTCTGACGATTCGCGACGTGATCGCCGGGCTGTTCAAAGACACCGAAGACGAGCTCTTTCGCGGCGACCCCGGCGTGGAGGTCCACTGTCCGCGCTGCGGGCGGCGCTGGTGGATCACGCGGGAAGATTTGGCGGGCGGAGGTGACCCGGGGGACGCCGGGCGACTAGAGCGCGCCGGCGAATGCACGGTGCGCCAAGAAGCGCACCTGCCCCGCGCCGATTTCCACGTTCTCGAATGTGACCGTATCCAGCTGCTGGCCGCTGGCGTCGTAGCAGTCGATCGCGATATCGTGCGTTCCCGGCTCGACCACGATGCGCGCAATCTGGATCGTGTTCGGCAGCGTGATCCAGGAGCGGGTGTCGGCCTTCTCGGTGATCGCGGCGAACAAGTTCGTCAAGATCCCCGCGGTCTCGGACTCGTTCTCCGCGGCCTTGGTGATCGCGTACTTCGCCAGGCCGCGCAAGATCGTGCGAAAAAGAATCCGGCCCATCGCGTCGTCGAGGCCGCGGCGCGCGATGGCGCCCACGTCCTCGGCGATCTCGCTGCGGCATTCCACGTCCCCCGTGCGGACGACGGCGTGCCCCGGCGTCTCCTGAGGATCGGGCGGCAGATACGTCGGGATCGCCACGCGCAGCACGTAATCCAGCTCCGTTCGGGAGTACTCGTGATGCGTGTGGGCGCGCTGCGAGAGCTTCCTGGCGAGCTCGTTCGTCTCCAGCGTGTGCTCCGTCTTGAGGATCGGGATCGTGATGTCCTGCTGAACTTTCGCGGGCACGAATCCCTCTTCGTAGAACACCACGATCTCACCGCGCTCCAAGAGTTCCGTCGTGGGCGTCCATTGCACGTCGGGAAATTGCGCGCGCAGCCGATCGAGATCGTCGGTGTACCCCTGTTGCTCCGCGAGGCGCAGCAGATCCTGGGCCAGGAAGGACGGCGCGGGGACGCCGTAGGCCTCTTCGTAATGCGCGTATGCTTCATCGGCGAGCCGCAGCGACACCCACGCATCGTTCGTCTCGCCACCCGCCTCGTAGAGCAGCGCCGTCAAATACTCGGCGAACGCGTCCGTTTGATACGTCGGCGGCGAATCATCCGAGTCTGCGTAGACCTTCAGCTTGTGGTTGATCTTGCGGCACTCGACCAGCGCCCCGTCGTACCGCCCCAAGTCGACGTAGTTCATCGCCCGGTAGTAGTTCACCAGCACGCGCTCCCACGGCTCGCCGCTATACGCGCGCACTTCGTCGTTCAGCGCGAGAGACAGCGCTTCTTTGGAGATCGACTTGGTGTAGAGATCCTCGATCAGGATCTCGGCGCGATCGAAGGTGTCGTTCGACGCGGGGAGCTGATCTTGCAGGCGCAGGACGAGTCCCAGCTCCATGAGATCGGGAAGCCGGTCGCGGCCGGAACCGCGATCCTCGAAGTACGTCTGCGCTTCGACGAAATCGCCGCGCTCCAGGGACGCGCGCACCCCCATCGTCTTATGTGTATAGGAAGCGCAGCCGCCGGCTGTCGCCACGACGACGGCCATGGCGGCGCAGAACGAGGCCGCACGGCCGCGGGACGTCGAGCGCGCGAAAGAAGGCGTCGTCGAACGGCGCAAGGAACTACCCCGAATACTTGTCCTGGCCGATGTACTTCTTGATCTTCTTCTGTCCCAGCCAAACCTTGACGTTCGACTCCACGTCGACGAGCTCCAGATCGGTCTGGTAGAACGACACCTTCTGCCCGCCCTCTTCGTCCACGATCTGATTGATGTTCCCGGTCAGAACGTAGTCCGCACCCATCTCGCGGCCGAACTCCTTCACCGTTTCGGGCGAAGCGTTTCCCTGCATGGACTCGCGCTCGGCGCGCAGGTCGGCGCGCGTGCCCGCGTCCGCCACCACGGTGACTTCGCCGGAGTTCACGTAGGCGCGCTCGATGTCGGCGATGAACGTATCCGTGGGAATGTGCTCCATCGATTTGTTGCGGATCGCGCCGACGATGACCACCGGCTTCTTGCCGCGCTCCGTCATGTGCTTGGGAAGCCACTGCTGGTTCAGACAGTCGCGGATCATTTCTTCGGAAACGAGCCGCGAGTCGGTGTCGTTCCAGTGGCCGGAGATGTCCACGGTTTCGTCGGCGTCGATGCGCGAGACCGACTTTCCACCGCCGCACCCGGTGAGGGCAGCGCCGAGAAACGCGGTGACCAGCGCGGGGACGAGCACGGCCGAGAAGCGCGACGAACGATTCAGCGCACGGTCCATCGAATCACCTCGATCGAAGGGGAGAGAGGCATGAAAGGAGCGAAATTTCAGTCCCCGGGAGACTACCGTGTGGATCGATCGGCGAGAAGCACGGGGCGGGGCGGACGCTACAGAACGACGCTTGCGTGGATCGCGGGAGTCGGGTGACAATACCGGGCCTTTGTCGCCGATGTTCCCGGACCGGGAGTCCAGCCGCTCCATGCCGCTCTCCTTCACATCCCCGGGCCCCCCCGCGGGGGGGATTGCGCCGGAGCCCGTGCCCGACCGCGCTCAAGTGAGCGCGCAGGACTGCTGGAATCTCGGCCACATCTTCACCAAGCAAGCCGACTGGGAAGCGGAGTTCGCTCGCGTCGACGCGGGCATCGCCGACCTGGCCAAGCTCCCCGGAACACTCGGGACATCCATCGGCACGTTCGTGGCGGCGCTGGAGCGACACGACGCGATCGCCACAGCGTTGGATCGCGTCTATGTCTACGCGCACCTGCTGCGCGACGAAGACACGCGCGATGCGTCGGCGCAAGCGCTCGCCGAGCGGAGCTCGCGTCTGGGAACGCGGTTCGCCGAAGCGA
This sequence comes from uncultured Gemmatimonadales bacterium, assembly GCA_963725045.1. Lineage (GTDB taxonomy): Bacteria > ARS69 > ARS69 > ARS69 > ARS69 > CAVRWY01. The sequence goes on along the minus strand of CAVRWY010000013.1, from coordinate 157,777 downwards.
GCGCGTTTCTCGAGCCCGAGATCCTGGGCCTCGGTCGTGCGCGCATCGAGGAGATCCTCGCCGCGCCCGCGGCCGCGATGTGGAGGCATTACCTCGAGGATCTGCTGCGCAAGAAGGAGCACACGCTCTCGCCGAACGAAGAGAAGATTCTGGCGATGGCCGGCGACGTGACCCGGATCCCTCGCACGGTGTTCGGGCTGCTCAACGACGCCGATCTCCGCTTCGGAAGCATTCGCGACGCGAGCGGTCGAGAAGTCGAGATCACTCACTCGCGCTACGCCGTGTTTCTGGAATCTCCCGACCGCCGCGTGCGCCAGGATGCTTGGAACGCGCTGTACGATGCGTACGAAGCGCATCGCAACACGTTCTCGGGTCTGCTCTCGGGGGCCGTGCAGCGCGATGTCTTCCTGGCGCGGGCGCGAAGCTATCCCTCGTCGCTGCACGCCGCTCTCGACGCTTCCAACATCCCGGTGGAGGTCTATCACACGCTGGTCGCGACCCTGCACGAGCAGCGCCGGGTCGTGCACCGCGCGACGGCGCTGCGCCGCAAGATCCTGGGCGTCGACGATCTGCGCGTGTACGACCTGCATGCTCCCCTGTCGCGCGATGCCTCTCCCAAGGTTTCCTGGGACGAGGCGCGCGAGCTCCTCCTCACCGGGCTCGCTCCTCTCGGAGACGACTATGTCGGCGCGCTCCGCGAGGGATTGGACGGAGGCTGGATCGACGTGCGGGAGACGCGAGGGAAGAGGTCCGGTGCGTACTCCTGGGGCGCGTTCGGAACCCACCCGTACGTGTTGATGAATTATCAGGGAACGGTCGACCATCTATTCACGCTGGCCCACGAGATGGGCCACGCGATGCATCACTACTTCACGAACGCGAATCAGCCGTACGTCTACTCGCACACTCCAATCTTCCTCGCCGAAGTGGCGTCCACGACGAACGAAGCGCTGCTGCTCGATCATCTGCTGCGGGTCGTGGATGATCCGGCGTGGCAGGCCGCGCTTCTCTCGCAGGCGATCGACCAGATCCGCGGCACCGTCGTGACCCAGGTGGTGTTCGCGCGATTCGAGCTGGAGATGCACGAGATGGTGGAGCGGGGCGAGGCGCTCACCGTGCCCACGCTCAGCGAAATCTATCGCCGGGCGTTCACCGAGCTCTTAGGCCCCGATCTGGTCTTCGACGATCGCGCGTCCCTGGGGTGGGCGCGCATCCCCCATTTCTACAACAGCTTCTACGTCTATCAATACGCGACCGGATACGCGGCCGCGATCGCGCTCTCGCGCCGTATCTTGAAGGGCGGACCCTCGGAGCAGCGCGACTACCTGGGATTCCTGGAGGCGGGAGATTCCGCCGATCCGATCGAAATCCTCCGCCGGGCGGGCGTGGACCCCACGACGCCGAAGCCCGTTCTGGATACCTTGGAGCACTTCGAAGCGCTTCTCGACCGACTCGAGGAGCATCATGTGGCGAATGGCGCCGCCCCCGTCGGGCGCGGCTGAAAAACGGACGACGAGAGGAAACGCGTGGCGATCGAGACTGAAATCCTCCAGACCATCAAGAAGAAGAAGTTCGACGACGTGGAGACCACGTGGCTTTCCCGAGTCACCGCGAGTCCTCGCGACACCAAGTGGTTCTTCGAAGTGGCCCGCGAGCTGCGCGGTGCCAAGGCGAACGCCCAGGTGGCGGACCTCCTGGGAATGCTGGCGGACGCGCTCGCCGCCGACGGAGCTTGGGAGCCGGCATTCGATGTTCTCGCCGAAGGACTCGAGCTGGTGCCGCGCCAGAAGTCGATCCGCGAGAAGGCGCTGGAGCTGGTCGGCAAGCGTTACGAAGGACGCCCCGATCTCACCGATGCGATGACCACGTTCGCGCTGGAGACCTCGGAAGACGCCGCCGGCGCGTTCAATGATCTGAGGGACTGGCTGCGCTTCGAGGTCGGGGCCGGGTTCTTCCTCTTCGGACGAGGACTGGGTCGCGTCGTCGAAACGAACCTGGCGCTGCAGAAGGTCAAGATCAAGTTCGAGAAGGCGACTCCGCTCGTCGTTCGCCGCGACGAAGCGAAGAAGCTTCTCACCTGGCTTCCTCCCGAGCACTTCATGATGCGCCGCCTCGAGGATCCGGAAGGAGTGCGCACCCGAGCCTCCCGGGAGACGGACGCCGTGATCCGCGAGCTGCTCACGCACTTCAAGCGCCCGCTGACCGCAGGAGAGATCCGCGAGTGCATGGTCGGCGTGGTCGACGAGAAGCAGTGGAGCTCGTGGTGGAATCGCGCGAAGGGGCACGCTCAGGTTCTGGCGAGCCGGGAGCGGAAGAACGGATTCGTCTGGAGCGAGTCCACCGAGGCCGCCGACATCTCCGTGCTCGCGGAATTCAAGTCCGCGCCGTTCGAGAAAAAGCTGGAGCTCGCGCGCCGCCATGCGCGCCGGGGCGGAAGCGTGAAGGAGGAGATCGTGAACCGGCTCCTCGACGAGCTCGGCCGCCTCGCCAAGGGCCCGGCCGCCGACGCGCTCGAGATCTTCTTTCTGCTCGAGGAGCTGCAGGGTCTTCCCGCCGGGGGAGCGAGCCCGGTCGAGCCGATCCTGCGCGGACCCGACGCGGCCAGAGCGGTCACCGCGGTGCGCGACCGCCGCTATCGCGAGCGTATCTACGCGGATCTGCCGCGCGTGCGCCCCGACGATTGGCACACCGTCGTCCGCGAAGCATTCTTCGAGGAGCCCGATTTCCGGCTGATGTCCGTGCTCTACGAAGCGCTCCGCGAGCGCGGTCCGGAGCGCGTGTCAGACAAGCTGGTGGCCGACGCGATCTTCTCGCCGCGCAAGTATCCGCGGGCATTCGTCTGGGCGACGAAAAACGTACTCATCCGCGAGGAGCTCAAGGAGCGGGCGAACCACAGCGTCGTGTCCAAGATCCTCGACGCCCTGGAGAGTGTGGAGTTCAAGGAGCTGAAGGCGCCCCTGCGGGAGCACTTCGAAGCCGGAGGACTGGCGTTCGCAGTCTTCGAGCGCTCGGACCGCGACGGCGCCGATCTCCTGCTCAGTCTGGTCGACTCGGCGGCGGGTCTCGAAGACCATCGCAAGACGGAGCTCCGGCGCGCGATCTTCTCGAAGTACCCGGACATTCGCAAACGCCTCGACGATGACGCGCTCTACGTCACGCTCGAATCGCTGGAGGCGCGCCGCAAGGAGTTGGAGCAGCTCGTCAAAGTCGAGATCCCGCAGAACACGGAGGCGATCCGCACTGCGAGGGAATACGGGGATCTGCGCGAGAACTTCGAGTATCACGCCGCGCGCCAGAAGCACGAGCTCTTGCAGAGCCGCGCCTCTCAGCTTCACCACGAGCTGCGCAAGGCCCGGCTCATCGATCTGAACGCAGTGGATGCAAACCGGGTGAGCCTCGGCACTCGCGTCCGGCTCGAGCCGGTCTCGGGCGGCGAGCCGCGCTTCGCCACGATCCTGGGGCCCTGGGATTCGGATCCCGACAAGGGGGTCTATTCCTACCTGTCCGACTTCGCCAAAGGCCTCCTCAAGCGCAGCCGGGAGGAGACGGTGATGATCGAGGACCGCGAATGGCGAATCGCGGAGATCCTCCCCTGGCGGCACTCCTCGGAGGGGGCGGGTCTTCCCGAGACGCCCCTGGTTTAGGTCTCCGGACCGGCGCCGACGCCGAGCGTGAATCGAACGGCCGATCATCCGGCCGCGTCCCTGGGAACTACCCAACTCGTGTGGTATGGTATTTCCGTCCCGTGGCTCCTTGACCTCCGCTCGGAGCTTCCCCTTCGGTCGCCGCACCATGACTCGAGGTGATATGCCGATGAATTCGACCTCCAGGACGAGCCGGCCCCGGACCGCTCCCCGAATCGGTTTGGGTGCGCTTGTCGTATTTTCGATCGTCTCGGTCGCCAACGCGGCCCCGACGGTCTCCGAAGTTCGCTCGGAATCCAAGGACATGTCCGAGTGGATTGCGGGCATGGGTGAATATTTCGATGCACATCCGGAGCTCAAGGATACGAAGAGCAGCGGGTGGAAGCCGTACAACCGCGCGAAGTGGTTCTACGAACAGCGCATGGTGAACGGTGAAGAAGTCCCGTTCGGCGCACGCTGGAAGGCGTGGGAACAGAAGAAGGCCATCGAGGCGACTCGGCCCGCGCCGCGCAATTCGTGGTTCGCGCTCGGACCGACAAACCTCTCCGGCCGCATTCTCGACATCAAGTTCGATCCCAACACCCCGACCACGGTCTACGCCGCCACCGCGGGCGGCGGACTTTGGAAGTCGACGGACAACGGCGCGAATTGGCTTCCCCAGACGGACGAACAGCCGACGTTGGGTGTCGGCGCGGTCTGCGTCCTTCCTTCCGATCCGAACATCGTTCTGATCGGGACCGGTGAAGCGACGTTCAACATCGACCGGATCGGCGGAGTCGGAATCCTGCGTTCCACGGACGGCGGAGCCACCTGGGGCACGACGAGCCTCGGCTTCGGGGAGTCTTCGGGCCACGGTTTCCACTGCATGGAAGTGAACCCGCTGACCGGAACCATCCTCGCGGGAGCCATCGACGGGCTGTGGCGCTCCACCGACGCCGGGCTCAACTGGATCAACGTGCGTCCCGAAGGCAACGGCACCGACTACTACGACGTGGCCTTCAAGCCGTTCAGCTCGACGATCTGCTACACCGTCAAGGGAAGCGCCAGTTCCGGGAACGGCGTGAAGTTCTCGACCGACGACGGAGCTACGTTCGCGACGTCGCTGGGCAATCCCGTCGCGGGAATCGGCAAGTCCAAGCTCGCCGTGACCCCCGCGGATCCCGCGCGCGTGTTCTGCCTCTTCTCCGACGACGACGACGCTCTCGGGTTCTACACCAGCACGAACGACGGAGTGAACTTCGCGTTGACCAGCTCGTCCGACATCGTCGGCGCGCAGGGCTGGTACAACCTGATCCTGGAAGCCGATCCGAACAATGTGGCGAACCTGGTCGGCGGCGGCGTGAACTTCAGCCGCAGCACGAACAGTGGCTCGACCTGGTCCGGAACGGGAACCGGCGTCCACGTGGACATGCACGCGATCGCGTACAAGCCGGGATCGCCGAACGAAATCTGGGTCGGTGGGGACGGCGGAATTTGGTCCTCGGCCACGGACGGCGCGAATCCTTGGACCGACAAGAACACGAACCTCGTCACCTATCAGTTCTACGACATCTGCGTGTCACAGCAGACGACGACGTTCATCATGGGCGGCACGCAGGATCAGGGGACGGACCGTTGGGTGGGCTCGACGGCTTGGCTCCAAGGACTCGGCGCCGACGGAATGGTGTGCAACATCAATCCGAACTCCGAGAGCACCGTCTACGCGGAGATCCAGTTCGGGGATCACCGCAAGAGCACGAACGCCGGGGCCAATTTCTTCTCGATCAACACGGGAATTCCGGCGAACAACAATCAGTGGGTCGTCCCGGTCGCAGAAGATCAATCGACGCCGAACCACCTGTACACCAGCCACAGCGGTTCTGGCGCCTATCGGACCACGAACGGGGGCACGAACTGGGCGAACGTGGTGAGCGGATCGTCCCTCTGGATCGACATCAGCCCGATCGATGGCAACTACGTGTTCCTGCTCTCGGGATCCGTGCGGATCTCGACGAACGACGGCACGAACTGGGCGCCCGCGGCGGCGTACGGTTTCCCGACCGGCGGACCGACGAAGATCCTCGCGGACCCGGTGGACTTGAACACCGTCTACGTGACGTTCTCGGGCTACTCGACCGCCGCTCACGTGGCGCGCTCGACCAATCTGGGCGCTTCGTGGACGGACATTTCGTCCAATCTCCCGCAGGTGCCGTTGAACGCCATCGCCGTGGATCCCGAGGACACGGATCGGATCTTCGTGGGATCCGACGTGGGCGTTTGGGAGACGACGGACAGCGGTGGCAGCTGGCATCCGTTCGAGACCGGTTTTCCGAACTCGGTCGTGGTGGATCTGGAGATCCAGAAGTCCGGCCGTAAGCTGATCGCCGGGACGCACGGCCGCGGCGCGTGGGAAGTGGACATCACGGCCGACGGCGGCACGGGCGTGGACGTGGCGACGCCGGCGTCGTTGAACTTGATGCTGGATCCGCCTTCGCCGAATCCCGCGTCGCGGGAGACGACGCTTCGCTTCGCGGCGAAGCACATGGGCGAAGTGACGCTGCAGGTATTCGACGTGACGGGCCGTCAGGTGAGCGAGCTGGTTCGCGCACCGGTCGGCGACGGAATCATCCGCATGGTTCCGTGGCTCACGGACGACGTTCCTTCCGGTGTGTATTTCGCGGTCTTGAAGGCGGGGAGCGAACAGCTCTCGCAAAAGATCGTGGTCACCAAGTAAGCGGCACGTGAGTCGCAAAGCAGCGAAGTGAATCGGGAGCCCCGGGCCGTGTGCGGTTCGGGGCTCCTCGTATGAGGAGCGCCTCGGAGGAGTCATCATGGCCGTGGAATCGAATCGTCAGACACTCGCCTTCGTCGCTCGTGTGGCGTTGGCGTTCGCGTTCCCTCTCTCCGGCGCCGCCGCCGCCCCGGATCCGGTGGCGGAAGCGAGCGAGGCCTGGTTCGCGGAGAAAGCCGCGTACTACGAAGCCCATCCCGAGCTGAAGACCCAAAGGGGCACCGGATGGAAGCCGTACAACCGCGCGAAGTGGTTCTACGAGCAGCGCATGGTGAACGGCGAGCCCGTTCCCGTCGGCGCGCGCTATCGGGCGTGGGAAGAGCGCAATCAAATCGAGGCGAGCTTACCGCCGATGCCACGCGCGACGTGGTTCGCGCTCGGTCCCGCGAATCTCGCCGGACGCATCTTGGCGGTGGAATTCGATCCGAACGACGCGAACGTGGTGTATACGGGGACCGCCGGTGGTGGCCTGTGGAAAAGCACGGACGCAGGAGTCACGTGGCTTTCCATGAGCGATGAGACGGCGTCTCTCGCGGTGGGAGGCGTCGCCGTGCTCCCCAGCGATTCCAATGTCGTGCTCATCGGAACGGGCGAGGGCACGCCGAACATCGACCGCATTTCCGGCGTGGGCGTTCTCAAGTCTACGGATGGCGGAGCGACCTGGAACGCGACCGACTTGGACTACGCGAGGGCGAACGGCCACGGGTTCCACTTCCTGAAGGCGAGCCCTTCCACGGGGACGCTTCTGGGTGGCGCGACCGACGGACTCTGGAGATCGACCGACGCCGGAGACACGTGGCTGCAGATCGAGAGCGGAGCCTCCTTCTACGATGCGGTGTGGAAGCCCGGCGATCCGAGCCGCGTCTACGTGATCCGCGGCGGCGCCAACAACGCCAACAACGGAGTCAAGCTCTCCACCGACGACGGGGCCACGTTCGCGCTCGTCGGAGTGGGCCAGCCCACGAGCAATTTGATCGGGAAATCGAAGCTCGCAGTGTCCGAGAACCAGCCGAGCTGGATCTACCTCTCGGTGTCGCACCGGTCCAATGACAGTCTGCTCGGCGTCTACCGCACCACCAACGACGGTGCGAACTGGACGCTGCAGGCCAACTCTCCCGACTTCTACAACGGTCAGGGTTGGTACAACGTCTCGTTGACCGCGGATCCGAACGACGCGAATCGGGTCATTGCCGGAGGAGTGGAGCTCTTCCGCTCCACGAACGCCGGCGTCACGTTCACCGAGATCGGCGGGAACGTGCACGTCGATCATCACGCGGCGAACTATCAGCCGGGATCGCCGAACGACGTGTTCGTCGGGTCCGACGGCGGAATCTGGGAGTCCACGAACGACGGATCGCAGTGGAACGACCGCAACACGGGCCTGATCACGTACCAGTTCTACGACATCTGCGTCGCGCAATCGACGACCACGTTCATCATGGGCGGCACCCAAGATCAGGGCACCGACCGCTGGACCGGCACCACCACCTGGGGACAAGGACTCGGCGCCGACGGCATGGTGTGCAACATCAACCCGAGCCAGGGCAACATCGTCTACGCGGAGATCCAGTCGGGCGATCACCGCAAGAGCACGAACTCGGGCATCAACTTTTCGCCCATCAACAACGGGATCACCGGCAACGGTTCCTGGGTCACGCCGGTCGCGGAAGATCAAACTGCCGGGAACGGGAATCATCTGTTCACCGCCTCGAGTGCAGGCATCTTCCGCACGACGAACGGCGGAACTCAGTGGGTGAACGTCCGCACGGGGAACGCCGTTTGGATCGACATGAGCCCGGTGAACGGGAACTACGTGTGGACGGTTCAGGGAGCCAACGCCGCTCGCTTCTCGACCGATGACGGCACCACCTGGGGAACGGCGTCCGCGTACGGATTCCCGACCAGCGGAGCGACCAAGGTGCTGGCCGACCCCATCGAGCTGAACACGGTGTTCGTCACGTTCGGCGGCTACTCCGCCGGATTCGCGCACGTGTTGCGCTCCACCGATCTGGGCACGACCTGGGCGAACGTCACCGGCAATCTCCCTTCGGCGCCGGTGAACGCGATCGCCGTCGATCCCGATGACAACGGCCGCTGGTTCGTCGGGACGGACATCGGGGTCTGGGAATGCACGGACGGCGGAACGACCTGGGTCCCGTTCGACAGCGGATTCCCGAACACCGTGGTGGCGGATCTGGAGATCCAGAGGTCCGGCCGCAAGCTCATCGCCGGGACGCACGGCCGCGGCGCGTGGGAAGTGGACATCACGGTGGGCGGCGGCACGGGTGTGGACGTGGCCACGCCGGCGTCGTTGAACCTGATGCTCGATCCGCCCGCGCCGAATCCGACGTCGCGGGAGACGACGCTTCGCTTCGCGGCGAAGCACATGGGCGAGGTGACGCTGCAGGTGTTCGACGTGACGGGCCGCCAGGTGAGCGAGCTGGTTCGCGCACCGGTCGGCGACGGGATCATCCGCATGGTTCCCTGGCTCACGGACGACGTTCCTTCGGGCGTCTATTTCGCGGTCTTGAAAGCAGGAAGCGAACAGCTCTCGCGAAAGATCGTCGTCACCCGGTGAGGCGGTCGATCGCCGCGCTCGTCATCGTGACGCTTCCTTTCGCCTTGGCAACTTCCGCCGGTGGGCCGGGCTCGATCTCCACCATCGAGCCCGGCGAATTTCGACGGCGCGCCGGAGTGCCGGCTCCCGTCGCTCTCGATCGATCCTTTCCCCTGCGCGTCGGCGATTCTCGTCGAGGCGCTGACCGGGTCCGTGCTCTTCGCGCAGCACGCGGATTCTTCGCGCGCCCCCGCGTCGCTCGCCAAGATGATGCTGGAGGTGCTGGTCCTGGAGGAGCTCGCCGCCGGGCGGGCATCACTCGGCGATTCCGTGATGGTGAGCGAGTGGGCGGCGGCTTCGGGCGGCGCGACCGTCGAGATTCTCCCCGGAGAGCGGGTCGAGCTCGGCGCGCTGCTGAACGCCGTGGTGTGCGTCTCCGCCAACGACGCCGCGGTCGCCATCGCCGAGCATCTGGCCGGGACGGAGCCGGCCTTCGTTGCGCGCATGAACGAGCGGGCCCGGCGCGCTCGGCTGTGCGCACACCGAGTTCGTGAACTGCCACGGGCTCGACGGTCCCGGCGCGGAGAGCCGCTCCACCGCGGGAGACCTGGCGATCGTGGCGCGACGCCTTCTGGACTTGCCGGGCGCGATCGAGCTCGCTTCGCGGCGCGAAACGGAATTTCGCGCAGGGGCTGCGCCGCTCGTCTCCACCAACGAGCTCTTGGGAACCGTCGAAGGGGTCGACGGCCTCAAGACCGGGCTCACGTCGCGTGCGGGCAGCTGTTTCTGCGGCACGGTCGAACGGCGCGGAGTGCGCTTCGTTTCCGTGGTGCTCGGTGCCGAGCCCGGCCCCGCCCGCTTCGAGATCACTTGTGCGCTCTACGAACGCGCCTACGCCGGTGAGCCGCGTTGGGTCGTCGACTCCGGCGCCGCCGGTCCGCCTCGCCTGCTCCTCGCCCGCGCCTCCGAAACCCGGTAACCTTCGAACCCCCGCGCCGCGTTCGCAGGGCGGCGCGTGTCCATTCCGGTTCGATGCGATCGGAGCGTGCGATGGCGACGGCCATGATGCAGATCCTTCCCGACATGCCGATCTGCCAGCAGGATCTATCCGCTGGATCGCTACCAGACGGAGTTCCGCCCGTACGCCGAGGAATATCTGGCGCTCCCCGACCGGCTGCCGGGAACCGTGCTGCCGTGGATGGACCGCTACGTGCGCCCCGCGCTCGACCATTTCGGCCCCGCGCTCCGGCTTCTCGCGCACTACTACATGGGCGGCGAGATCGTGAAGATCGTGGAGCGCTACGGCGGGAAAGTCGCCGACTCCTACGAGCTCGCGCTGCAGACGCGCGAGCATCCGGAATCATCCGTGTTCGTGGAGTCCGCGGTGCACTTCATGGCGGAGACGATCGCGATCCTGGCGCATCCCGGGCAGAACGTCTGGATCACGAATCCGCGGGCCGGCTGCACGATGGAGATGCTGGCCAAGGACCACATGGTGCTGCCCGCGTTCGAAGACTTGCGCGAGCGCTACGGCGAAGATCTGATCGTGGTCGCGTACATGAACACATCCGGGCGCGTGAAGGCGCTCGCGGGGCGTACGGCGGGCGCGGTGTGCACCAGCTCCAACGCGGCGGCGATCGTGAAGTGGGCGCTCGCGCGCGGCGGCAGAAGTGTTTTTCGTGCCCGATCGTCATCTCGGGGAAGTCGTCGCCGGTTGGGCGGGCGTCCCGCCCGACGAGATCTTCGTGCTCGGCGCCGGCGAGGAAGGGGCGCGCACCCGCGTCGCGCGGCTCACCGAGAGCGAGCGCGCGCGTCTCGATCGGGCGCGCATGATCCTTTGGGGAAGCTACTGCGGCGTGCACACCGTGTTCCGTCCCGAGCACGTGCGCGATTGGCAGGCGCGAGGCTATCGCGTGCTCGTGCACCCAGAGTGCCCGAAGCCGGTCGTCGACGTGGCCGACGGCGCGGGGTCCACGCGTTACTTGTGGAACGAAGTCGCCGCGGCGCCGCCGGGATCGAAGATCGCGATCGGGACCGAAGGACATTTCGTGCGCAACGCGCAAGAACAGTCTGCCGCCCGCGGCGTCGAGGTTGTGAACGTTGCCGACGCCCCCGGCGTGGGGAACGGCAGCATGGGATGCGGCTGCGCGACGATGTCGCGCAACGATCCGCCGCATTTGGTGGCGATTCTCGATCTCCTGCGGCGAGGAACGCCGCCGGATCTGAACCACGTGCTGGCCGGCGATCGCGTGGATGAGTTCACCGGAAGACGGGAGCGACTGCCGGCGGAGGAGCGTGAGGCGCTGGCAAATGAAGCGCGCCGCGCGCTGGAGACCATGATCGAGGTCACGCGCGCGGCGCGCAGCTAAAGGCGCCGACGAGTGCGGCTAGACCTTCACCACGTTGTTGGCCCGGAGCCCTCGGGGACTTTCCTCCAGCTCGAACGAGACCTTGTCGCCCTCGTGGAGCGTACGAAATCCCGCCGTTTGGATGGCCGTGTGATGGACGTACACGTCGTTCCCGGTCTCCTGGGCAATGAAACCGAAGCCCTTTTGATCACTGAACCACTTCACGGTTCCCTGAGGCATCGTTTGAACCCTCGCATTCGGATGGTGGCCGTCGATCGGAGAAGAAACCCAGCCTCGAAACGAAGCGAGCCGCGCCGACTCTCGTCGTGCGCGGCTCGATTCGAGATTCATCCCAGATTCACGCGGAGACCGGCTTTCTTCATCGAGAGAAGAATAATTGAGCGCCAAACGCGGGTCAAGGACCTGCCCTCAAGTCATGCCCCCAGAAGGAGTTGAGTGATCGTGAACGTCCTCCGCCGCCCCGGCTCGCCGCCGGTTGAGCTTGCCGCCGAAGTCACCGGGACGGGCCCTCGGGCCCTCGTTCTGCTGCACGGATTTCCCTTCGATCACACGATGTGGCAACCGCAGATCCGCGATCTCGAATCGGCGGCGCGAATCGTGGCGCCCGATCTTCGCGGGATGGGGCGAAGCGGCATCGCGCCCGGCGGAAGCGCGTCCATGCGCACACACGCCGAGGACGTCGTGGCCTGGATGGATGCCCAGAAGATCGAGCGGGCCGCGATCGCGGGACTTTCGATGGGTGGGTATCTGGCGTTCGAGCTGTGGAGACTCGCGCGGGAGAGAATCGCAGGGCTCGCTCTGCTCGACACGAAAGCGGAGCCCGATTCGGACGAATCGAAGGCGGGACGAACCAAGACCAAGGACGCGATCGCGCGCGGAGGAATGGAGGCGGTTGCCGACGCCATGCTGGAGAAGGCGCTCGGAAAGACGACGCGCGCGACTCGTCCCGCGGTGGTCGAGCACGTGCGGCGCATGATCCTCTCGACGAAGCCGGAAGGAGCGATGGCGGCGACCGATGCGCTGCGCGATCGGCCGTCGTCGGTGGACACCCAGGCCGAGATCGACGTCCCCGTGATCATCGCGGTCGGCGACGAGGACGAGCTGACACCGCCGCATTTCTCCCACGCGATGGCGGCGCGCATTCCGGGAGCGGAGCTGCGCATCGTGAAGGGCTCGGGACACGTCTCCAGCCTGGAGTCGCCGGCAGAGGTGACCGCAGCGCTGCGTGATCTACTCGATCGCGCGTTTCCGGATGGCGGGAAGAAAGGGGCGGCTCGATGAGTGCACCGAGCGAGTGGTCGCTCGCGGGGCGCAATGTAATTGTCACCGGAGCGTCGCGCGGAATCGGGAAGGCCGCGGCGGTGCTGCTGGCGAAGGCGGGGGCGCGCGTCGCCATTCATTACGGAACGAACGAGGCGGCAGCGCGAGAAGCGCTCGCGGAGTGCGCGCGTGCGGGGGAGTCGGCGACGGGCATTGGCGCCGCGCACGCGATCTTTCGCGCCGATGTCGGCCGTGCGGAGGAAGTGTGCCGGCTGGTCGATGAGGTGCGCCGTTCGTTCGGCGAGATTCACGTGCTCGTCAACAACGCGGGAGTGTCGCGCGAGAATCCCTTCGACGAGCCCGATTTCGCGAAGTGGGAAGAGTCCTGGCGGCGCACGATCGATGTGAATCTCATGAGCGCGGCCCACGCCACCTGGTGCGTAATCCCGGAGATGAAAGCGCGCGGGGAAGGACGCGTGATCAACGTCGCGTCGCGCGCGGCGTTTCGCGGGGAGACGGGCGCGCCCGACTACGGCGCGGCGAAGGCGGCGATGGTGAACCTCACGCGCTCCTTGGCGCGCTCGATGGGGCAGTACGGCATCGTGGCCAGCTGCGTCGCGCCCGGATGGGTGGAGACGGACATGGCGCGCGGACATTTCGAGGACAACCCGGGGCTGGAACAGCGGGCGATCGCGGAAGTGCCGCTCGGACGTCTGGCATCCGTGGACGATTGCGCCGGGGCCATCCTGTACTTGGCCGGCCCGATGGGCGCATATTTAAACGGCGTCACGATCCCGGTGAATGGGGGATCGTACGTGGCGTGACCTGGTCCAATTCCGATAGAATCCGCCTCCCCGTGGAGCGCCCCGTCCGGCGCACGGGAGCAAGGATGGCCAACGTGCGACCCCGCCGCTGAATCGCCCCGAGACCCGAAGTTCTCGGGTCCCGGATAGCCGAACCTCCCCACGACCCTTCCTGAGTCCAATCCCTCCGGAGTCTCGTGCGGCCGAGGCTCGAACGGAGTGGATGGATGACCGTCTCGAACGAGCGATCGAACGAAGTCGAGTTCGTTTGGAGGGCCCGCGTCACCTGCGCGGCGCCCCATCGCGCCGACGTGCACGTTCGTCGCCACCACTTCGTCGTCGGGAAGCCCGTCGAGTTCGACGTCGCGTCCGAAACCGTGTCGGCGATCGAGGTTCTCCTCGGAGCGCTCGGGGCCGATCTCGTCAACGGGATGCGCGCCGTCGCCCGGCGCCGGCGTGTCGCGATCGATCGCATCGAAGCCGCGGTGGAAGGAAGCCTCGACAATCCGCTGACTCATCTCGCGGTGATCGGGGAGACGGGGCACCCTGGCCTTACGCGGGCGACGGTAAAAATGTACGTGAGCTCGCTCGATTCCGAATCCGAGGTGCGCGCCGCGTGGAACGAGACGATCGAGCGATCGCCGATCGTTTGCACGCTGCGTGATACCGTGAAACTCGATTTGATTCTGAACTTGTCGGCGTAGGACGCCGGAGGACGACGATGTATCGACTGACACCTCAGCAGCAATCGGTAGTGGACCGGGCCTCCCGCATCGCCGACGAAGTTCTCGCCCCGGCATCGGAGAAGAACGACCGCGAGGCGGCCTTTCCCCGCGACTCGATGCGCGCGCTCGCCAAGGATGGCTTCTACGGCCTGACGATTCCGCAGCTCTTCGGCGGAATGGGAGAAGGGCTCCGGACGATGTGTGCGGTCCTCGACGCTCTGGCGCAGCGATGCCCGTCGACCGCGATGATCTATAAGATGCACCTCTCCGGCGTGTCGACGTACGTCGCCGCGTGCGAAGGCCACGGCGATGTCCTCCGGAAGACGGCCAAAGGCGAGCATCTTTCCACGCTGGCCTGGAGCGAGACCGGTTCAAGGAGTCAGTTCTGGGCTCCGGTGAGCCGCGCCAAGCGCAATGGGAGCGGAGTGGTCCTGAACGCCGAGAAGTCCTTCGTCACCTCGGCCGGCGAAGCGGATGGGTACGTCCTCTCGACGCAGTCGGCCGACGCTCAGAGCCCGATGCAATCGATGCTCTATCTCGTGGATGGGAAGGACAAGGGCATTGCCGTCGGCGAGCGCTGGAACGGGATCGGCATGCGCGCGAACGCCAGCGCCCCAATGTCGTTCCGCGGAGTCGAAGTCGGTGCGGATCGGGCGCTCAGTGGAGAATCCAAAGGATTGGAGACAATGCTCGGCGTCGTCCTGCCCACGTTCATGCTCGGGAATTCCGCAATTTCGGTCGGAATCGCCGAGGCCGCCACAGGGGCCGCGATTCGGCACGTGACGTCCACGCGATTCGAGCATTCCGGCCAATCACTCGCCGACCTTCCCCTCCAGCGGGCGCGGCTCGCCGAAATGCGGATCGAAACCGATCGCGCGCGCGCCCATCTCGTCGCCGTGATCGATTCGATCGAGAACCCCGGTCCCGCCACGCAGCTCCTGGTGCTCGAGTCGAAGGCGGCGGCCTCGGAATCCGCGCTCAAAGTCACTGAAATCGGAATGCGCGCCTGCGGCGGCGCGGCGTTCGGACGTCGTGTGGGCCTGGAGCGTCAGTTTCGCGACGCGCGTGCCTCCGTGGTGATGGCGCCGACGACCGACCACGTGCACGAGTTCATCGGGCGTGCGCTCTGCGGAATGGAGTTGTTCGCATGAGCAAGCCGATTCTCGTGGGAGCGGTACTCTACGACCCGAAAGTCTCGGTGATCTGGGAGATCATCCGGGACTTCTTCGAGGAGAACGATTGTCCCATGGACGTGGTGTTCTACACGAACTACGAATTGCAGTCTCGCGCGCTGATTTCCGGTCACCTCGACATCGCCTGGAACTCGCCGCTCGCTTGGCTCGACGCGCAGCGCTTGTCGAAGGGCACGTGCCGCGCGATCGCGATGCGCGACACCGACCGAGATCGCGTCTCGCATTTCGTCGTGAAGAAGGACGGGGGACCGGCGTCGCTCGCCGCGCTGCGCGGCGCGACGGTCGCGGTCGGTGCGAAGGACTCGCCGCAGGCCACGTTGATTCCGCTCGGTCTCCTGCAGCGCCAGGGGCTCGATCCGTCGAAGGACGTTCGCGTCCGGCGTTTCGACGTTCTCGTGGGCAAGCACGGCGACCATGTCGGAGGGGAGCTGCAGGCGTTTCGTTGCCTCGAGTCCGGCGAAGCGGCGGCGTGCGCGATGCTCGATCTGAACTGGCAGGGATGGAACGCGGACGGAACGGTGGATCCCAGATCGATACCGCATTCTCGCCTCCACCGATCGGTTCGATCACTGCGTCTTCACGGTGCGCAACGACTTTCCGATGGACGCGCAGAAGCGCTGGCTCGACGCTCTCTTCTCCATGAAGTACGACAATCCCAAGCACCGCGAGATGATGGACCTCGAAGGATTGAAGGAGTGGCTGCCCGGGCGAACGTCGGGATTCGGGCCCTTGGCGGAGGCCGTCGAGCGTCAGGGATTCTGGGCGGCGTCGACCCCGGCATGACGCTCCCGCTCTTTCCGGTCGCCCCGATCGGAAGCTGGCCGCGGCCTCCCGAGCTTCTTCGCGCGCAGCAAATGGCGAGGGCGGGCCGACTCGATCCGCTGGAGCTCGAGCGGCACGCCGATGACGCCGTGATTCAGGCGATCCGCGCGCAGGAGTCGGCCGGCGTCGATTTCGTGACCGATGGCGAGCAACGGCGCGACAACTTCTACTCGTTCGTCGCGACCAAGCTCTCCGGGGTGCGAATCATGACGCTCGACGAGATGCTCGATCTCGTCGAGGACCGTTCCGGGTTCGAAGAGATCCTCCGCACGCTCGATGTGCCGGCGTACTCGATCAGCAATCCCACGTGCTTCGACAAGCTGGAGCGGCGCGCGCCGCTCGCCGTCGACGAGCTGCGTTTCTTGCGCCGGCACACGGCCCGCCCGGTGAAGATTCCCCTTCCAGGTCCTTACATTCTGACGCGCTCGATGTTCGTGCAGGAAGTCACCCGCGACGTCTATCGAACGAAAGAAGATCTGGCGGAAGACGTCGTGCGGATCCTGCGGGAAGAGCTTCTCGAGCTGCGCGCCGAAGGAGCGGACTTCGTTCAATTCGACGAGCCGGTCCTCTCCGAGTTGGTCTTCACGCAGGGAAAGACGCGCACTTTCATGTGCGCGGCACTGGCTGCGCGCAAGGACCCGGTCGAGGAATTGGAGTTCGCGGTCGAGCTCATGAATCGGGTCGTCCAAGGGATCGAAGGGATTCGGATCGGCGTGCACGTCTGCCGGGGGAATTGGAGTAAGAAGGAAGAGACGTTGCTCCGCGGAGGCTACGCACCGCTCCGGTCCACGTTGGAGCGAATGCACGTGAGACAGCTCGTCTTGGAGTATGCGACGGAACGCGCCGGCGACATTCTCGAGTTCGAGGGGAAGGAGCTCGGGCTCGGCGTCGTGAATCCGCGAACCGACGAAGTGGAAAGTGCTGCCGTGATACGGCGCACGATCGAGAGAGCCTTGAAGATCTATTCGCCCGAACGCCTCTTCCTCAATCCGGATTGCGGATTCGGCACGTTCTCGCGGCGGCCGGTGAACACGCATGAGATCGCGACGCGAAAGTTGCAAGCGATCGTGGAAGTCGCGCGAGAGTTGAGGGGAACGAGTTAGGGCCGTTCCGCATCCGGCACCCGGAGGAGCGTGACGACGCCCCGATGGTCGGAGCTCCAAGCGGGCGCCACTTCGGTCGACTCCGCGTCCAATCCTCGGAACAGGATCGTATCGATTCGCCTTACGGGGGCTCGCGACGGATACGTCGGGGCGCCGTCGGTCCCGGCGACGTCGCTCCAGCCCGCCTGCTCCAGAATGCGCAAGCTGGGTGAGCCCGGCGTCGCGTTGAAATCTCCGAGAAGTACCGATGGCCCCGGGTCTGCGAAATGCGCGGCGATGAATCGCGCGTGAACCTCGCGAATGGATTCGTCCGCGGCGCGGTGATGGAAGTGCGTGGCCAGCACACGGAGCGGCATCGAAGAGTCGGTGAGCGGAATCTCGGCTTCGAGAACCGCCCGCGTCAAAGCGAGCTCGCGCGGCGGAAGTGGAACGTTCCTCGACTTCGAGATGGGAGCACGTGCGAACACGCCGTTGCCCCAATCGGAATCGACCGATGCGCCGAACGCCGACGCCATCGGGAGCCGGCGCCGCGCGATCTCGTACAGATCCGCGCAACCGTTGATGAGCCAGCCGCGGCTCACTTCTTGGAGCGCCACGACGTCGGCGTTCTGTGCGCGCACCGAATCCATCATTGCGGCGAATGCGAAATCTCCGCGCTCGTCGAATCCGGCGTGCAGATTGAATGTGACGATCCTCGCCGGATCGGGGAGGGCGGCGGCCGCGGGGACCGCGGCGACGCGGCGCGATCCGGGCGCGAGCAGCAGCGCGAACGCGAGCGCCGCTGGGACCAGCGCGAGCCGTGTCGAGGATCGCGCCGCGTCGAGTCGCGCGTTCCGCGCGACTCCCGCCGCCGCCAGTGTCACCGCCGCGGCGATCCACACGTGCGTTCGTGCCCAGGGAAGCGGAAGGTCGAGCGCCGCGTAATGTGCGAACGCGAAGAGAATGAGCGCCACCGCTCCGGCACCCATCGCGAGTCCCGGGCGCCGCGCGGCACCTGAGCCTGGAATCAGCGCGTCCCGGAGCAGGATTGCGGCTGCCGCGATTGCCGCAAGCTGGATCGGAATCGCGGCGTTGCCGGTCGTCGACGCGAATGCCGTCGCGGCGATCGACACCACGGCGGCGACTCCACGCACCACCCGCGAAACCGGAATCGACGCGACACAAGCGATCGCGATCGCCAGGCCGCCGACGATCACCGCACCGGCGGCTTCGGAAGGAAGTCCCGTCTTCGCCGAGAGCCTCGCGACGTTCGCGAGCCATTCGAGATGGAGAAAGAGAAACGGTCCCCAGACGAAGAGCGCGATCCCCGAGGGGCCGCGCCGGCCCGCGGGGCTCGCCTTGGACTTTCCGGAGGTTTCCCGCGCCGTTTTGGTTCGCTTGCTTCGTTTCGTCGCGGCCCGAGTCCGGCCGCCGTCCTTCGTCCCTTGTTCGAGCTCCCTCGTCAGCCGCGCGCTCTCCTCACGCGTCTCGAGCGCTGTCTCTCCCGCCTCCCCGAGCGATCGAGCCGCAAGCACCGCCGCCCCCATCGCCAACGCGACGATGACCGCGTCCGCGACGCCGTCGCCCCAGTGCCAGTCCTCGGTGGCTCGGAGCGCGTGCAGGGCAGTGTCGAGCGCCGCGCCCAGGAGGAACGCCGGCGCGGCCCACAGCGGGCCGCGATCGACCAGCGCGGCGATCAACGCGAAGAAGGAGAGGACTCCCGCCGCTGCCAGCACGAGGAAGCCGAGGGGATCGCCCGGCCAGACCTGTAACGCCGCGCGAAGCCCCGAGACGCCCACCACCGCGAGCGCAATGGCGCGTTCCGACCCCCGCCGCCGAGTCCACCACGGCGCCCACCCGGCGATCGCGAAGATCCCGATCCCCAGGAGCCCGAGGACGATCGAGGAAATCTCGAACCGATCCCGGACCCCGTACACGATCGAGGGGAAGAAGGCCCGTAAGTCTTGAAGTCCGAACGCGACCCCGAGGCCGACGCTGCCCAGGATTTGCCAAGACTTGCGCATCGTGAGAGATCCCGCCCTCAGGCCTTGACAGACACCCTAGTATCGAGATAAATAGATATTGTCATGACCGAAGCGCTTGCGACCTACAAAGCCCTGGCCGACCCGACGCGCCTGCGCATTCTACGCACCCTCGCGGCGGGGCCGTTCCACGTGAACGAGCTGGTCGCGATCCTCGATGCCGGTCAATCCACCGTCTCCCGCCACCTTCGCCTTCTTGCCGAGGCCGGCCTCGTCTCCTGCCGCCGCACGCGGACGTGGGCGTACTACTCCCTGGCAAAGGACGGCAAGCGATTTCCGGCCGGACAGATCGCCGCGCTCGAGGCGGACTGGAACGGCGGACCGAATCCCGATCAGGAGGCGATCGACGCCGTGCTGATTCGCCGCCGCGAGTCGACCGCCGCGTTCTTCCGTAAGAGCGCGACGCACTGGGATCGCTTGCGCGACGACTTGCTCGGCCCCTCGACGCACCTCGGCCGCGTCGCGGAGATCGTGAGCGGCACCGACACCGTCGTCGATCTGGGAACGGGCACGGGCGTTCTGCTGGAACGACTCGCGCCCAAAGCCGGACGGGTCATCGGCGTCGACGCATCTCCGGAAATGCTGGAGATCGCGCGCCATCGCGTGCATGCCGCCGCGCTCGAGAACACCGAGCTGCGCTTGGGCTCGCTCGAGCATTTGCCGCTCTCGGACGGCGAGGCGGACGCGATGATCGCGAACCTCGTGCTCCATCACGTCGCCGAGATCGGCCCGGTGCTGCGCGAGATTCGCCGCGGCCTGGCGCCCGGTGGGCGCGTCGTGATCGTGGAGCTCACCGACACCGCCGACGAAGCGTTCTGGCAAGCGCTCGGCGCGCAGTGGCCCGGCTTTCGCCCGGACGATCTTTGCACCGCGCTCGAGGAAGCCGGATTCGCATCGCCCCGCATCGAAGATCTGGGTCTCGTGCGCACCAACGGGCACGCCCCCGTCGCGTCGTCCGCACGCCCGAACGTTTTCTTGATCGAAGCCGTTTCTCAACCCGGCCCGCAGCATCGCGGGCGTTCCGCTCACCGAGAAGGAGATCTCTCGTGACCACGACGACGAAACCCGGCTACAAAGTGAAGGACATCGCGCTCGCCGACTGGGGCCGCAAGGAGATCGAGCTCGCCGAGACCGAAATGCCCGGGCTGATGGCGCTGCGCGAGAAGTACGAGCAGTCCAAGCCGCTGAAGGGCGCGCGCATCGCCGGCTGCCTGCACATGACGATCCAGACGGCGGTCCTGATCGAGACGCTGACAGAAGCTCGGCGCCGAGGTGCGCTGGTCGTCGCTGCAACATCTTCTCGACGCAGGACCACGCCGCCGCCGCGATCGCGGCCACCGGCGTTCCCGTGTTCGCGTGGAAGGGCGTGACGCGAAGAAGAGTACGACTGGTGCATCGAGCAGACGCTCGTTTTCGCCGACGGCCAGCCGCTCAACATGATCCTCGACGACGGCGGCGACCTCACGCTCATGGTGCACGACAAGTATCCGCGAGCTACTTCGCCGAGATCCGCGGCATCACCGAAGAGACGACGACCGGCGTGCACCGCCTCTATCGCATGGCCGAAGACGGCACGCTGAAGGTGCCGGCGATCAACGTGAACGACTCGGTGACGAAGTCCAAGTTCGACAACCTCTACGGCTGCCGCGAGTCGCTGGCCGACGGCATCAAGCGCGCGACCGACATCATGGTCGCCGGCAAGGTCGTGGTGATCGCGGGCTACGGCGACGTGGGCAAGGGCTGCGCGCAGTCCATGCGCGGGCTCGGCGCGCGCGTCATGATCACCGAGATCGACCCGATCATCGCGCTGCAGGCGGCGATGGAAGGCTACGAGGTCACGACGATGGAAGAGGCCTGCAAGGTCGGCGACATCTTCGTCACGGCGACCGGCTGCTGCGACATCATCCGCGGCGAGCACATGCTGCGATGAAGAACGACGCGATCGTCTGCAACATCGGGCACTTCGACTCCGAGATCGAGGTCGCCTGGCTCAAGGACGTCAAGGAGCGTCAAGAAGACGCGAGATCAAGCCGCAGGTCGACCGCTTGCTCCTTCCCGAGCGGGCGCAACGATCCTCGTGCTCGCCGAAGGCCGCCTGGTGAACCTGGGCTGCGCGACGGGCCATCCTTCGTTCGTGATGTCGACGTCGTTCACGAACCAGGTGCTGGCGCAGATCGAGCTGTGGACCAAGCACGACGAGTACCCGATCGGCGTCCACATGCTGCCCAAGCAGCTCGACGAGGAGGTCGCGCGCCTGCACCTCGACAAGCTCGGCGTGAAGCTGACGAAGCTGACCGACGAAGCAGGCGGAGTACCTCGGCGTCACCGTGAACGGCCCGTACAAGCCGGAGTACTACCGGTACTAGACGGCGCCCCGGCGGCGACGGAATGAAGCTGGGCTCGAAGGGAACGGTCGCGGTGGCGCTGGGCGTCGCCGCGATCTTCCTCGTGCTCCGGCTCTTCGCGCTCGATGCCGATCTTCCGGCCCGTCTCGCGCTTCGCATCATCAAGACGTCGCGTTCACGATCTTCGAC
Source organism: uncultured Gemmatimonadales bacterium (assembly GCA_963725045.1). GTDB lineage: Bacteria > ARS69 > ARS69 > ARS69 > ARS69 > CAVRWY01. The sequence continues at coordinate 135,976 of CAVRWY010000013.1, read as the reverse complement.
GAAGGGTGGTGGACGGCGAATGCGCGTCGCGCCGCACTCTTCGGGCATCTCTTCGGCACCGGATTCGATCTCGTGTGGGTGAGCCCGGTGTTCACCGCCGTCGAGCGCGTGGCGTTCGCGTGCGGCGGCGTGAGCCTCGCGACCGCCCGCGCCGCCTCGGTCGTGATGGGGCTCGCCGGCGTCCTTCTCTTGATCGCACTGGATCCGCGCCGGCGATCGGGCTGGGTCGCGGCGTTCCTCGTCGCGATCTCGTTCGCCGGGGCGCAGCTCGGACGGCTCGCGCTTCCCGAGACGACGGGCACGACGCTCGGGCTCGCCGGCGCGGTCGGCGCTGGTGCGCGGCGGGCGGCGCGGCGCGGCGCTCGCGGGCATCTTCGCCGGGCTCGCGGCGCTCGCGAAACCTCACTTCGCCACGCTCGTGCCCGCGCTCGCGCTCGCCGCATTCGTGCTCGCGCGCCGGCGAGGCGAGCGCGCGCCGCGCCGCGCCGCTTCCTCGTGATGGCCAGCGCCGCCGCGCCGCTCGTGTTGTGGGGCGCCTGGGCTGCCGCGCACGCCGCCGATGTCGCACCGCTCCTTCATTTCTACGGGACCGACCGTTGGTTCGCGCGTCCTTCGGAGCTCGTGCACGCGCTCGTGGGAGCGGCGAAGCCGGCGCTTCAAGTCCTGATCTCGGGCGTCGTGTATCGGCACGCGCTGATCGCGCACTTCGGGTTCGCGCTCGTGCTCGCCGCGCTCGCGATTCCCGCGATCGTCGCCGGTGTATGGAGGCGCGAGCGGGAGATCCCTGACGCGGTCGTCGTGATGACCGCGTGGGTTCTCGTCGCCGGTGCCGCGATCGCCGCGCTCCCGTTTCAGCCGCTGCGCTATTGGGCTCCGCTCGTTCCCGCTCTCGTGTACGTCGGGGTGTGGGCGGTCATGGAACGCGGCGCCGTGCTCGCGACCGCGCGCGGACGGATCTTCCACATCGGTGCGTGGATCGCCGGGTTCCTGGTGGCGGCGCAAATCGCTTCGCACTCCTTGGTGCACTTCTGATTCCCGGGCTCGTGGCACGCGCTGCGGGCGGACGCGTGCCTTTGCTCCATCCGCCGGAGTTCCATCTCACCCCGTTTCTCGTCGACGTGGCTCGCACGCGATCCTCGACGCGTTCGCGGCGCTTCCGCGCGAGCACGCCATGCTCGCGGCGCAATTCGCTTGCGGGAGCGCTCGCCGTCGCGATCGCGCTCGTTCTTGGTGTGCTCGCCGCGCGCCCGCTTTCTCGCCTTCCCCGGGCGTTCTTCGCGCGCGTTCCGGCGGGAATCATCCTCGCCGCGTGGATCGCGATCGAGCTGCTTCTATGGGGGAGATGGATTCCGACCCGTGCGACTACGATTCGCGACATGGGGCGCACGCTCGATTCACAGCTCGCCGACGATTCGGTCGTGAGTCCGGGCGGCGCTATTCTGCCTCGAGAGCCGCCTCGCGTTTCGATTCACGCGCCGTTCTGGAAGGGCACATGTTCGATGCGTCGGGCGGTGGCGCCACTCACTTCATCGCGCTCGTGGAGCATCCGACGATCGGCGTTCTGGAAGAGGGCGAGATCGAAGCGCGCTGGCCGGGCTGCGAACGACTCGCGACGTTTCGACTGACCGGTGACTACGTCTACGGACTTTGGTCGGCGAAGTCTCTCACTCCGCCACCGGCCTCGCCGCCTCGTTGAGCGCCCAGTCGTACTCGACATATTCGATCTTCGGAGCGGGCGCGGCGGCGGACGCTGCGAGCGCCGGAAAATAGGGCGCCACGAATTCCGCGACCGATCCCTTGGCCTCGCGAAAATCGCTTTCGAACCAGTCGAAGATCTTAGAGAGCCGCAGCGTTCCCTTCTCGTCGATCGAATTGCACTTCGGATCGGCGAGGAACGCCACTGTCTGTTCCTCGAGCTGCGCTTCGAGCGACGCACCGCGATACGCCTCGGCCCGCAGCGGCGGGCAACTGCGCGCCGCGCAATTCAGCGCGAAGTGGATGCGCGGCTCCAGGAAGCTCGGACGAATCACTTCGTTCTCGATCTCGTCGAGAGAGAGCGTTTTCCCTTCGACTTTCACGATGTCCTGCTTCCATGGCGACGAAAGCGCCCCACCGACGTCCTTGATGCTCTTCACCGGATAGTGCTCGAGGATCAAATCCAGGGTGGCCGCATTGTAGAGATTGATCCAGGTGGCGAGCGCGTCGGAGCGCTCCATCCGCGAGGGTGCGCACTTCTCCAGGGACTTCACGGATCCCCGCAGGGCCGCGCGGTCCGCCGCGTTCTCGCTCCACGCGCGGTAGTCCACACCGGCCGGCGTCGCGTACTTGCGCAGCAGGCCGTCGTAGACCGAATGATCCGGCGCCGCATCCGCCGCGAGTCCGGGGGCGGCAACGGCGAGCGCCAAGATTGTGAACGTGGCCAGGATCCGACTCATCCCCATTCCTCCGGGGTGGTGAGGCCGAGGGATCACGATACCCTTTGGACGGCGTGCTTGCCATCGCCCGAACCGGCCCCCGGCTGGCGCGCGCGCCGTCGTCCGATCGTCCCCATGCTATGATTCCGCATTCCATGGACCCCCGCGGAGCCGGTCGAATGCCCCCGTCACATCCCGTTTTCGTGGTCGGCGCTCCGCGCACCGGCACGACGCTGGTTCGCGAGATCTTGAATCGCCACCCGCGGATCCACCTCTTCGACGAGGTGCATTACTTTGAACGCCTCTGGGACGACCGCGAGGCTCTGGGCGACCTTTCGGATCCGGCGTCCCGCCGAACGGCGATCGATCGGGTGCTGCGCATCGTGCATGATTTCGGCAGCGACCAGGCCCTTCTGGAGACGATGGGGCCGGCCGAGCTGGAATCCCGCGCGGAACGCGCCGGGGGAGGGCACGCCGGGCTCTTCCGGGCGCTCCTGGAATCGGGGGCGGAGCGGCAAGGCGCGGACATCTGGGGGGACTCCAGCCCGCACGACGTGCTTTATCTCTCCACGCTCTTCAGGTGGTATCCGAACGCGAAGGTCATCGCGCTGCTGCGAGATCCGCGCGCGTTCCTGAGCTCGTACAAGAATTATCACCGGCGCGGGATCTCGTCGTACCGCGAGCGTTACAATCCGGTGACGAACTCCATTCTATGGAGAAGCTCGATGAACGCGGTGCTCGAGGCGCCGCGCCAGCCGTGGGGCGCGTCCGTACTTCGCGTGCGCTACGAAGATCTCGTCACCGATCCAGAGACTTGGGTCGCTCGCATGTGCGCGCACATCGGGGTCGAGTACGATGCGCGCATGCTCGAGGTCGGACGCTCCAACTCTTCGTTCGTGACCGAAGGTGAAACCACCAGCCAGCGCGGAATCGTGACCACCTCCACCGATCGCTGGAAGAAAGAGCTGAGCCCGACGGAGATCTGGGTGGCCGAGCGCATCACCGGGCCGTGGATGGACGCGTTCGGGTACGAACGCGCTCACCGCGGCGCAGGGCTTGCGGCCGTCACCCGTGGAGCTGGCTCGCATCGCTTCGCTCCTTCCCGCGCGGCTCTTCAATCTTCTGTTCCGCTCGCACAAACCGTTTCGCATTGCGAAAGTGAAACGCGTGCTCGCGAATCTCCGCCCCCGTTCGGCGCCGCCCGCGCTCCTGCTGGCCGCGCTCGCCTGCGGCGCGCTCACCGGGTGCTCGGACCTGGGCGAAGATCCGACGCCCGAGCCACCGCCTCTGCCGCCGGCGGATTTCGCGAGCGCGGTCTCCTGCGGTGAGTGCCATCCCACGCATCTCACCGAATGGGAAGCGTCCATGCACGCTTACGGCGGCGTCGATCCGGTGATGCTCGCCATGGAGGAGTTGGCCGCCTCCGAATCGGGAAGCGAGCCGATCGGCGACGAGTGTCTCTCCTGTCATGCGCCCAGCGCAGTGCGCGCCGATTCGCGCGAGCAGACGCTCCTGGAAGAAGGCGTGAGCTGCGACTTGTGCCACTCGATGAGCCGACGTTCCGCCGGTGGGGAGCATCGATTTCCTCGCTGATCTGGATCCACGCGGGCCCAAGATCGGGACGATCGAAGGGCCCACTCCCAACGAGAATCATGCCTCCGAGGCGCGCGCGTTCTTCGGCAAGTCCACGCAATGCGCTCCGTGTCATCAGGTGAATTTCGAGAACGGCGACGGATTGGAGAACACGTACCAGGAGTGGTCGGACACGAAGCTCTCGGGAATGGGGACGGAGTGCCAGGACTGCCACATGCCCTCGTATCAAGGCCAGGCCGCCACCACAGGTCCCTTCCGCGACGATCTCCATCGCCACACGTTCGTCGGCGTCGACTACGCCTACGAGCCGTTTCGCAACATCGACCGCCTCGCGCAGCTCGAAGCGATCCGCACTCTGCTCGCGAACTCCGTCACCATGTCGCTGGAAGATGTGCCGGCGTCGCTCGGCGAGTCCGAGAGCCTCGATTTCGACGTCGAGATCGTGAACAATCTCACCGGGCACTCGATTCCTTCGGGCGTGTCGTTCGCGCGCGAGATGTGGCTGGACGTGGATGTCCGCGATGCGGAAGGCACGCTCGTGGGACGCTCCGGCTGGCTCGAGCCCAACGGAGATCTCGTCGACGCCTCCGTCGATTCCTCGCTCGCGTTCTTCGGCGCGATCGCGACCGATGCGGCCGGCAACCCGACGCCGTTCAACTTTCGCGCGGTGGCCGTGGACGAATCGCGCATGATTCGATTCCGCGAGACGAAAGAGGCGTCCTATTCGTTCGACGTTTCGCCCGGGGCCGTATTCCCGCTCACGCTGAACGTCACTTTGCGCTTTCGCCCCGTCCGTCCGTCGATGATTCGAGAGCTCGCGCTCGATCGGCTGCTTCCGATCGAGGTGTTCGAGATGGAGAACGAGGTGCGGACGATCGCGGGGAGTTGAGCGCAGTGGCGCAATCGCCGTGCTTGCCGATCCAGGGCGATCTCCCTAAGATGCAGACCCTTCGCCCGGGCCCGGCCCCGAACACGACTCTCGGAGGGAAGCGATGAGACCTGATTGGCTGGAGGTCCCGACCAAGGATGTCGAGGCCTCGAAGAAGTTCTACGAGAAAGTGCTCGGCTGGAAGTTCGACTCCCGCCCCAATGGAATGACGATGATCAAGGACGGCAAGGGGACGTTTGGCCACTTCTGGCCCCTCAAGGGAAAGCTCCCCGCCCGGCCGCAGGTGAGCCTGTATCTGGAAGTCGGATCGATTGGTCCGATTCTCACGAAGGCGAAGAAGTACGGCGGCCGAGTCGTGCAGGACAAGACGAAGCTCCCCGACGCCATGGGCTCGGTCGGCGAGTTCTCCGATCCGATCGGGATCGTGTGGGGCCTCCACAGCAAGAAATAGCGTGGCGGCCCGGCGCCCTACGACGCGCGAAAGAAGCGGACGTCGGTCCCGCCCTCCCCGACGCGGGCGGTGACTTCCCGCAAGCAGCGCGGACATCGTCCTGCATACGCGCTTCCGTCCGGCGTCCGATAGATGCGCGCGTAGACTTTACAGCAGTCGAACAAGATTCCGAGATAGGGGCGCGGGCGCGGCGCGCCGGAGGGTGCCGGCATGGCGGCGCTCAATTCGGCTTGGACGCCGTGGACTCGTGCGTCATGTCCTCGACGAGGCCGCCGAAGAGTCTCGACGCCGCGATCGAGAGCGGCTCGTTGGGCTCCGTCGAGCCCACGCGGTTCGTGCTCCAGAGCAAACTGCCGCTCGCGAGATCGACGAGCCGTCCCTGGTATCCGATCGTGCCGCTGCTCGCCAGAAACAAGAGTCCGGCTTTCCCCGGCTTCCACGCATAAACTTCCGACACGAGCAGCGCGTCGACGCCCATTTCCTCGGCGACGACTTTCCCTGTTCCCTCGTCGAGAACGTCTTCGAGCGTGAGCCGGCGCTCCTCCAGCATCAGCTCGAAGCGCTCGAGCTCGAGCACTTCGTAGGAGCGCAACATCTCGGTCGCGCACAACGCGGCGAGCGTGCGCTGATCCTGCGCCGGAAGCTTGAGCGACGCCGGCAGCATCACCGGGAGCACCACGATGCGTGCATCGCTCTTGGGCTGGGGCGGATATCTCGTCCCGCCGATCTCCGCCGAGCCGCAGCCGGCGCACGCGAGGGCGGCACCGAGCGCGGCCGCAGCCAGCGACGGACGGTGAATCGCGCGAGAAAGGATCACGGGAGCGCTCTCCGGAGGTTTGCGGATTCTTGCCGATCATCGGCGCTTTCCCGCTTCCCCTTGAGGGGCCGCCCTCGGGATCCGATGGAGGATGACATTCGTCTTCGGCGTCGCGCACAGGGGAGAGCGGATGCAACGCGTGGACTTCTTGGTGATCGGGAGCGGGCCCGCGGGCCAAAAGGGAGCGATCCAGGCCGCGAAGCTCGGGAAGAAAGTCGTTCTGGTCGAGCGGCGGACCGCGGTGGGCGGGGTCACCGTCCACACCGGCACGATCCCCTCCAAGACGCTGCGCGAAGCGGTGCTCTATCTCACCGGATGGCGCCAGCGGGGTTTCTACGGCCGCGGCTACCGGCTGAAGCAAGATCTCAAAGTCGAAGATCTCATGGAGCGCATGGACATCACCGTGCGCCACGAGATCGAAGTCATTCGCGACCAGCTCTCTCGCAACGGCGTCGACGTCGCGGAAGGCGAGGCCAAGTTCCTCTCGCCGCATCGCGTGCGCGTCACCGGACCGCGCGGGGACATCACCGACTTCGAGGCCGACCGCATCCTGATCGCGACGGGAACCGAGCCGCATCGTCCCGCGGAAATTCCGTTCGACGGACAGAAGATCCTCGACTCCGACGATCTCCTGAAGCTTCGGGGGCGCCCGCGTTCGATGACCGTGATCGGTGCGGGGGTGATCGGCGCCGAGTACGCCACCATGTTCAGCGCGATGGACGTGAAGGTTGCGCTCGTGGAATCGCGGCCGGGGATGCTCGAATTCCTGGACGAAGAGATCGTCATGGAGCTGATGCATATTCTTCGCGATCAGGGGGTCGTTCTGCGCCTCGGCGAGACGGTGGAGCGGCTCGAAGTGGACGATCGCGGGAAATGCGTCACCTATCTCGCCAGCGGCAAGCAAATCCGCTCCGACGTTGTGCTGTACACCGCCGGGCGAACCGGCTGCACGAATCGTCTCGGGATCGAAGCAGCGGGGCTCTCCGCCGACGTGCGCGGACGGCTCGTCGTGGACGACTCGTTTCGCACGAAGCAGCCGCACATCTATGCCGCCGGGGACGTGATCGGGTTTCCGTCACTGGCGTCGGCCTCGATGGAGCAGGGACGGCTCGCCGCGTGCGCCGCGTTCGGCCAGCCGGCCCAGGCGTGTCCCGCACACTTTCCCTTCGGAATCTTTGCGGTGCCGGAGATCAGCATGGTGGGGCAGACCGAACAGGAGCTGCGCAAGAACAACGTGCGCTATGAAGTCGGCGTGGCGCGCTACCGCGAGATTGCCCGCGGCCAGATCCTGGGTCTGGAACAGGGCGTGCTGAAGATTCTCTTCTCGCTCGACGACCGGCGCGTGCTCGGCGTGCACATCCTGGGCGAGGGAGCCACCGAGCTCATCCACATCGGGCAAGCGGCGCTCGTGCTCAAGGGGACGCTGGAGTACTTCGTCGAGAACGTGTTCAACTATCCGACGCTCGCGGAGGCCTACAAGGTCGCCGCACTCGATGCGTGGAATCGCATGCCCAAGAATGGAAATGGGAAGGCGGCGCCGGCCGCCGCGACGCCTGCGGCCGATCTCATCAGCATTCTGGAGCCCGCCGGAGGATCGCGTCAGCGCATGTCGTGAGCGCGCATCGTGAGCTGGAACGTGCTCCCCTTCCCGGGAACGCTCGCAACCGTGATGTCTCCGCCCAAGATCACTGCCAGATTCTTGGAGATGCACAGGCCGAGTCCCGTGCCGCCGAAGCGCCGGGTCATCGTCGAGTCCGCCTGAGTGAACGGCTGAAAGAGCCGGCCTAGCTGCTCCTCGCTCATGCCGATCCCCGTGTCGCGCACTTCGAACGCGATCCACAGCCCGTCCTCGCGCGGGACGGGACGCACGGCGATGCGCACCTCGCCAGCCTCGGTGAATTTCACCGCGTTGCTCACCAGATTGACCAAGATCTGGCGGAGCTTCGTGGGGTCGGTGATGATCGTCTCCGGCGCGTCCGGGGCCAGGTCGGCGACGAGATCGATGCCCTTCTCGCGCGCGCGGAGCTCCAGAGTCATGACCACCTCTTCGACCAGTCGCGGGAGATCCACGATCAGCGACTCCATGACCACGCGGTTCGCCTCGATTTTCGAGAGGTCGAGGATGTCGTTCAGAATTTGCAGCAGGTGCTCGCCGTTCGTCTTGATGACTGCCGCGTGGTCGCGCACGTCCTGCGCGTCGCTCCCTTCGTCGAGAAGAAGCTCGGCGTAGCCCAAGATCGCGGTCATCGGCGTGCGGATCTCGTGGCTCATGTTCGCGAGGAAGGAGCTCTTCGCTTCGCTGGCGAGCTCGGCCTGATGCAGCGCCTGGCGCAGCTGGGCGGAGCGCTTCTCCACCTCCGCTTCGAGAAACGCCACCGATTCGCGCTCTTTGCGGATCTGCGCCTCGCGCGTTTCGATCAGCTCGGTCACGATTCGGTGATGCGACGCGGCGAGCACGTCCTGCTCGTTGCGCAGATGGAGTGTGCGCCGGCGGATCTCCGCGACTTCCTTCGCCGAGCGCCGCCGAGCGTGCCGCGAGCGCCGCGGCGATCGTGAAGGCACGGCGGTCGGCCTGCGGTGCGCGCGCCGCGGACTCCGAACGAAAGAGCGCGGTGAGAAAGAGGCGCCCTCCGTCCGGCGTCGCCGCCTCCACGCGCAGCGCGGTGGTTCCGGCACCGTTCGCCTCGGCGCCGTTCGCCGTCGGTGTGAGCCGATGCTCGGCGATGGAACCGCCGTTCTCTCGAGCGACGGCGATGACTTCGGGATCCCACGCCGCGAACGCTCCGGCGAGCTCGACCAAGGGCGCCACTGCTTCCGGCGGCGCGGCGTTGGACTCGAACAGCTCGCTCAGGCTGGAGACGATCGCGGCCAACGTCATCCCTTCTGAATGTCGAAGAGCTGGCGATTGGTGATGAACTCGTGGTCGAAATCCTCGACGAACACTTTGAGATCGTCCTTGGTGAGGCGAAGTGCGTCGAGCGACTCCTGCCGCAGCCCGATGAGCGGGAGCCCGACCGAGGTCAGACCCTTCAGCGACACCAGCAGGTTCGCCAGCGCCACGCAGTGCACGATGGGAGCGTGCGTTCCGAACGACGATTGCGGGGAGTGATGGAAGCGGATCGAGTCGAGCACCGTGCGGGGAAGACGCCACTGGTTGCCGACGCGATGTCCGAGATCGGTGTGATCCCAGCCGAGGAGCCGCTGCTCCACTTCGGGAAGCGTCGATTCCCTCCCGAGGGAGAGGACCACCCTGCGGAAGCCGTCATGGAAATGCTGATCGAGAAGAATGATGCCGATGTCGTGCAGCAATCCCGCGAGGAATGCATCTTCGAAGCCGTCGATGCGGGTACGCACCGCGATCATGCGGGCGCCGACCGCCGTTGCGGCGAGATGTTTCCAGAGTGCGCCGCGCTCGTACGTTCCGACGGGCTTGGCGGAGCGGAAGAGCTCGGAGACGGTCGCGGTGACGGCGAGATCGCGCACGCGGTTGAAACCCAGGATCGCGATCGCCTGACCCACGTCGGAGATCTCGCGCCGCAGCGAGTACGCGGCGGAGTTCACGCAGCGCAGCATGCGCACGCAAAGTGCGGGGTCGGCCTCGACGACCGCCTTCAGGTCGCTGGCGCCGGCGTTCGGATTCCCGGCGATCTCCATGACCCGCATCGCGACCGCCGGCAAGGACGAGATCTCGTGAATGCGGCCGGCGACGTCGTCGATCGAAACGGAATTGGAGGCGGAGGCGGCGGAAGGCTGCATAGTTCGAGGTTCCCCCAGCGTGCGAAGTTCGAATGGAGCCGCTTGCTGGGAGAATCGGCAGAAAACTAGGGAATCTTGACACCCGCTCGCGCGGGTGCCTGGGGGCCGCGCGGGACGGTGGCGCCTAGATCACACTCAGAATGGAGCGCGCGGCGCCGAGAGGAACCGCGGCGCGGATCGTGTCGTCCGGCGTGTCGATGTCCACGAGCAGCTTTCCGGCGCGCTTCTCGACGAGGACGACTTCGTCGTCCGTTCTCATTTCCACGAGAACGCCGTCCGGAGAGCCTTCGAGCGCGACGAGCAAGTCGCCGACGAGGCCCGCGGGAATGTCCGCATGGTCGTGCCATGCGAAAGCTCCGGGGAAAGGGCACGACGCTTTGGCCAGATGAATGGCCACGGGAATGAGAATGGCGGGCGCCGAAATGCCGATGTCCGCGCCGCCGCCCTTCTCATGAATCGACACCTCGATCTTGCCGGCGCGCTGGACGGCGATGATGCCCGCCGCGCACGACGCCGCCATCAACAGCGGGATGCCGAAGAGGATCGCGAACAGAGTCTTCGTGCGAGGGGTCACGAGAGTCTCCTTCCGACCGCGTGAGCTAGTCGGACGTGTTCTTCGCGTCGATCCAGATCCGAACGCGTTCGCCGTCGTCCTGCACGGAAACGAGCTCGGACGATTCGACTTTCGACAGTGCTTCGAGCGCGGCCCCGAGATCGAGGTCGTCGCCCTTACCGGAAGCGAGCGCGCGCGCCACGGTGAGCGGCATGCGCACGTCGACCTTGGCGGTCGAGTCCTTCTGTTCCCGCACGCGGATCACGAGGTCGTTCTTCTCTTTGGTGACCCGCACGTGGTCCTCGGCGTCGTCGATCGTAATGAGCTCGCCATCTTTGGCCTCGCTGACGGCCTTCAGAATTTCGACGATCTGCGCACGGTCGAACGAGGTGCCGTTGAACTTGCAGGCGAAGTCACCGTCGCCCCAGCCGTACTTCTCCACGATCGGCTCCAATGCGGCGACCAGCTTCATCGGGAGGTGGATGCGGACCCGCTCCGGGTCTTCGGCGGTGCCGTCGACCGCGATGTGGAGCCAGCGGTCCGAAGAAGCTGAGGCGGCCGGGGTGGGTGTGAGCCACGGCGCCACGAGGACCGGGAGGGCGGCGAGAACGAGCGCGAATCGGGAAGAGGCCGGGAGCAGGGTGGCGACGGGGCGCCGGATCGGGGTGGATCTAAGCATCGGGGACTCCTGGGCTCCGTTCGGGTCGGATTCGATGCTCCCTCTACGGAAGCGGCGCTGGGCGGGTTGCATGGAGGCGGATGGGCTCCGGGCTGCCGGCCCTCAACGGGACGGTGCGTACCAGAGCACCACCGCGCCATTCTTGAAGACCCGAGTGTCGGTGAGCGCCAGATTCAACCGGTGGGCGAGGCCCGAGAAGAGCGACTTTCCGGCACCCAGAGCGATCGGGTTCACCACCACTTGGAGCGTGTCCAAGAGACCTTCCCCGGCGAGCTGCAACACGATGCTGCCGCTGCCGAGGATCACCATGTTCGGCCCGGTCTCGCTTTTCATTTTGCGGACGGCGGGGACGGCGTCGTGCTCGACAGTGGTGTTCTCCCAGTCGGCGGAGCGCATGGTGCGCGAGAAGACGACCTTGGGCATCGCGTTCATGCTCGCCGCAACTTGGGGCATCGCTTGCGCGGCCTTCGGAGTGGGCCACCATGCGGCCATCATGTCGTAGGTCGTGCGGCCGAAGAGCAGCATGCCTCCGCCCTTCGTGTTCCCGGCGACGAACTTGTTCCATTCCTCGTCGTCGGGCAGCTTGTGGGCGAAGCTCATGTCGCCGCGCGGATCGCAGAAGTAGCCGTCGAGGCTGACGTGCATGAACGATGCGACCGTGCGTGGTTTTGTGTGCGGCATTGGTGCCTCCTACGATCTGGCGAGAGCGATGCTGGCCGACGATTTGCCGGATCGGCGTGCCGGGCTCAGGCCTTCGTCGAGAATCGGGCGGGCGCTGCCCGCACTTTCCTCTAACCGAGCGTCGACTGCAAGTTCGGGTCAAACCGCCTACTCGCGAAGCGAATCCGGCAAGACAGACCAGCCAATGCTTTCTGACAGATCCGGCACCTTCTCCAAAGAATAGGTTCCTGCGTACATCTGGAACTCGAGGGGACCCTCGAATCTCCAAGTGGAGATGCTTGACCATCGGCCAATGGCGGCGAGCATTCAGAAGTAGACAGTGAAAGGTCTGGTCGACGACATGGGTGAGTGCGGAGCCTGCATTCGCGAACTGGACAAAAGTCGTGTCGGGGGAAGAAACATCGAAGACAGCCCGCGCGGTGTCCCCGAAGACGCCGTAACCCCGAAAATCATCGTAGGTCATGCGCGGTGGGGCACCGGGACGGTCCACCAGGCGAACCTTCAGGCCGAAGAGCGCCGCGGCGTTCGCGTTCTGTGAGGTCCCTTGGACTAGCACGGAGTTCGGACTCGTCGTGTAGCTCAATTCAACCGGATAGCCCCCAGGCTCCGTGAGGATGTAAGTCGCCGTAATGATTTCATGCTGGCCTCCCCAGCATGGCTGGGAAACTTGGATTGCACTCGTTTCCGTGGCACGAGTCGGTTGAACAACGAGACACGAGCTTCCGGCAACGACTCCGAGCAGCAGCGCAATCCGGAGTCTCATGCACGCCTCCGAGCCGATTGTGGCCGCCGGGCAGCTCGAGAGAGTTTCACCCGGCGACCGTTTGCTTCAAAACAGGCCGCTCGCGTCAGGAGCTCGCCTTTGCGCGCTTCGCTTCCTCGGCCATCGCCTTGGCTTCCGGGGTCGAGAACGGGAAGTAGTCGAGCACGTCGTACTCCCACACGTTGGTCGGGAAGATCACGACGAGCTCCGCGACCTCGTCGTCCAAGTTCTGGAACGAGTGCGGCACGCCGGGAGGAATGTTGACGATGTAGGGGCCTTCCTTGACGAAGATCTTGTCGCCGAGCGCGTAGAGGACCTTCTGCCCCTTCAAGAGCACGTGGGATTCCTCGCCCTTGTGGGTGTGCATCGGCGGAGCGCCGCCCGGCGCCGTGTAGGTGATCCCGATCGTCAGGTTCTGGTAGCCGTGCCGCTGCCCTTCCATGACGTGGACGAACTCGCCCGGCCCGGGGTTGATGACGTCCAGATCGCTCTTGGAAAGGGCGAAGTCCTTGATCTCGGTCATCGCCGGCGGCTTGAACGGACCCGGCACGCGCCGCGTCTTCCCAGCACCTTGTAGGGATGGTGCTGGGCGTGCAGCTTCCGCCTGCGCTTCATCGACGTCGAGGATCACCTCGCCGTGCTCGATCCGTTCCCCCGGCTGCGCGTCCGAGGCGATGATTCACGACCGGCTCCGGCGGGAGTTGTGCCTTCGCCGCGACTTGTGCAGTCCGCGGGTTCGAATCCGCCGAGCATCCCAGAATCAACGTAAGGCTGAGCGTGCCAACCATTCCTCGAAGCCGCTGCATCATTTTCCTGATCTCCCGTGCTTCAGTGGGTACTGAGCCTGAGCTCGTTGCAATCTCGACCATCGAGATGCATCCGGCGGCGGATTCTAGCGCGTTCCGTGGCGCCCAGGAATGCAATGCAGACGGTTGCCGCGAGGTCTCGATCCGCAGCTCCCTAGCGGCGCTTCTGACCCTTTGCGCTCGCTCGCCGCAGCCCCTTGCCAAGAGTCCCTTGCCGCCGCGGGCGACGCTCCTTTGCCACACGTTCAGCGAGAAAGACCTTCAGAAGCGACTGATAAGGAACGTCCCGCTGGTTCGCAAGCGTCTTCAACTCCGCCAGAAGTCCTGCAGGCAAGCGAAGAGAGATTGTCTCCGTGGAAAGCTTGAGGTTTGGAAATACTCCTTCGGTCGCCTTCGTGAAGTCGGCGAACTCAGTGACATCGTGAGTTTCCCAGAAGGCGCGCTCCTCGGCTTCCGAGCGAAATCGAGGAATTGGCTTAAGACTTCTCGGCCGGGGCATATGCGCTCCTTTCCACTCGAACTCATGCACAAGCCACCTTCTCACTTCCTGCCGTGCGCTTCAACCTGCTCTCCCGCAACCCCCGTGAACTCCATGCAAAGTAGCGAATGATCAGACGCGCCGGCTTCGCGCTCGCTGTGTGAGTAGTGGATGGTGCGGACTCGTGCGTCAAACGCCGGAGATGCGATCGCGTGATCGAGTCGAAACCCGTTCCCATGCGGGCTGAACCAAGAACTCTCGAGTGTCGGGGTTGCGGCTGCGCCACACGTCGACCCAGCCCTTTGCTTGAAGGGCAACGAACTTGTCGGCGTGATGGAACGTCGCCTGCTCCTCGTCGATGTGGTGAATGCCGGTGTTGAAATCGCCAATCAGCAGAGTGGGATCATGAAGGAAGGACTCCCCTGGATTGAGCAACCATTCGAAGAGCGGAGCCTTTGCGTTAGCCTGAGGGAAGTAGAAGGCAAGAATTTGAATGTCAGTGAAGGTAGCTCCGACACAGCAATGTTCGTAGCCCGCGAGTGCGCTCGTCGGAGAAAGCGGCCGAAAGGAGTTGCGTGCCGCGAGCAACACGGTGTTGGAAATCGGTGAGCCGCAACCCGCATGCTGATGAACAAGGCCTCGGGACTCGAGGGTCTTACGGATCCGATCCCCTCGCGGGCTGTTCCGGAATTCGGTGAGGACTACGATGTCGGCATCGTGTCGATTCAGGCAGTCGATGATGCGGTCGACGCGGTTTCCGCCCCCGTGTCGAATGTTCCACGTGATGACCTTCGGCATCTCTTCCCTTTTGCAGCACGTCCAAGGCGGCACCTTTCTCTACTTGGTGCCGCTCCCCATCGCCCCCACCACAACCCCATGCACTCGCTCGGCCAGCGCGGCCGAATCGCCGCGCGACATCTCCTTGGTCTCGATCGGATCGTGCACGGTGACCAGTATCGTCGCGGGGTGCAGTCTCCAATCGCCGACGTGGTGATGCCGATACGAGCCGTCGAGCGTGACCGGCACCACGGGCGCGCCCAGCTCGATGGCCACCCGCAGGAGCGCGGGCTCGAACGGTCGCACCTCGCCCGTGCGGCTTCGGTGCCCCTCCGGAAACGCGATGAGGCTCGTTCCCGCATCGAATGACGCGTGCGCCTGGCGCATCATCGTGCGAAGGCCCGCCGCGGACGGCACCTCCGGCACCGGCACATTCCCGAATCGCCGCATCATCCAGCCGTACACCGGAATGTCGAAGTGCGACTCCAGCTCGAATCCGCGCGCGAAGTGGCGAATCGATGAATAGATGACGAACGGATCGAACAAGTTGACGTGATTCGCAACGAAGAAGCACGGCTGCGCGGGATCCAAACGCGCCGAGCGCCGCACCACGAGTCGCGCGCCGGAAAGCCTCACGATGTTCCGCGTGAACCCCCGAAACTGCGGATCCCAGATACTGGGCGGAGCGATCGCGTCGAGCGTGACGAAGAACGTGGCCCCCGGAAAGAAGTGCAGCATCGATGCCGCCCACAAGAACGCCGACCGCAGCTCCAGCGCACCCTTCATCGCGGATCCGCGAGGTCGATGATGTCGCGCGCGGGGTCGAGCGTCGCGCGAAGCCGCTCGGCCAGCACCTCCCGCTTCACTTTGAGCGACGCAGTGCGGGGGAACTCGTCCGGCGCGACGACGAGGCCGCGCACGCGCTGGTGCTCGGGAAGAGCGCGGTTTCTGGCGCGCACTTCGTTCCGAATCGCCTCCAGCGAAGGTGCGGCCGGGCCGGGATGCACGACCAGGATCAGCCGCTCGTTTTCGCCGTGGCTGCGCACCAGCGCGTGCGCGGCCATCACGCACGCGTCCTTCACGGGGAGACTGTCGAATGCGCGCTCGACGTCTTCGGGATACACGTTCTTGCCGCCGGCCGTCACGATCATGTTCTTGCTGCGCCCGCGAATCACGAGATGTCCCGAGCGCTCGATCGATCCCAGATCGCCGGTGCGCAGCCATCCATTCGCGATCGTCTCCGCAGTGAGCTCAGGATCGTTCAAGTAGCCCTGCATCACCGTGTCGCTGCGAATCTCGATCTCGCCGACGCCGTCCGGATCGGGATTCGAAATGCGCAGCTCGACGCCGGAGAGCGGCGTGCCGACCGTCTCCGGTCGTGGCGGATTCAGGCGATCGAGGGTCACCGCGGTTCCCGCTTCGGTGAGCCCGTAGCCGTTCGCGACGGGAACCCCGAGATCGTGCAGGAAGCGGAGCGTGGCGGGATCGGAGCGCGCGCCGCCGACGAAAATCGCTTCGAGCGCACCGCCGAACGCATCGTGAATGGGACGCAGGAGCACGCGACCGAGCTTCGGATTCGGTCGCCCGCCCGAGAGCACACGGAGCAATCCCTGCGATGCGCGAAAGAGAGCGCGGGACGCGGTCGAACGCGCAGCCAGCCGAGCGCGAATCCCCTCTTCGAGACTCTTCACGATCGACGGCACCAGCGCGACGTGGGTGATGCGATGGCGGACGAATGCTTCGCGCACCAGCTCAGGACGAATGGTGCGCAAATGAATCACGCACGCGCCGCAGAGGTAGGGCCCCAGGAATCCGACCATGAAGTCGATCGCATGGTTCGTGGGGAGAATGCTCAGATAGCGAACGCCGGGCGCGAAGGGATGCAATGCGAGAAGGGCACTGAGCTGCGCGAGGTAGTTGCCATGGGTGAGCATGCATCCCTTCGGCCGACCGCCGGTCCCGGAGGAATACACGATGCAGGCGATGTCGGAGCGAGTGCGCGAAACGAGCGGCGAGGCAGACGGGGGAGCTGCGCCACTTCGCTCCGGCGCCGCCGAGCGCGGCACAGCGTCGTCCCAGGAGATGGCCCCCGGCGGAATTGGCCCACGCGCATCGACGATGATCACTTGCGGCACCGGGAGCGCTCCGACTTCCGATACCTTCGCGAGCGCGCGCGCCAAGTGATCCTCGACGATAAGCACTTTGGGCCGGCAATGCGCGAGCAGCGCCGCGTGCTCGGACGCGGGAAGCTTCGCATCCAACGGCACCACCACGCCGCCGCGATGAAAGATGCCGCACGCCGCGATGTGCCACTTCGATTGATTCGTGAGGAGAATCGCGGCGCGGTCTCCGGCACCGAAGCCGATCTTCTCGAGATGGGCCGCGAACGCGAGCCGCGCCCGGGCGACATCCGCGAAGGTGAGCCGCGCGAGCTCTCGGTCGCGATCCATCTCCACGAGACAGGTCTCGCGCGACCACTGCGAGAAGGCCGCGTCCAGCGCCGCTCCCAAAGAATGATGCGCGGCCGGATCGACCATCGAGGACGAGCTCAAAGCCTCGAGTGAATGCGGTCGGCGAGCGTGCGAAAGTCGGCGACGCCCTGGATCTCGTAGTCCGGGATCTCGACTTGGAAATGCCGCTCCAGCCGCGTCAAGAGATCCAGCGCTTTCAGGCTGTCGATGCCCAGAGAGTCGAAGAGGTCGGAGTCGGGAGTCAGGCGTTCGCGCGGGATCCGGAAGTGCGCGGCGGCGAGATCGAGCACCTCGTCGATCGTAGATTCGAGCGTTCTCATGCGGATGTTCACTCCGGAGGCAAATAGGGAAGAGGATCGCGTCGCGCGACGAAATCACGCAAGGCTTGCTCGACGACGGGCCGCATGAACAGATCGGTGAAGATTTCGATCTCCAGCTCCAAGTCCTCGCGTGGAACGTGCTTCACGAAGCGTTTCGCGGCGCCGGCCGCGATGCGGTCGAACTTGGTGAGCTGCTCCGCCGTCGTGCGGGCGATCTCCAGCGCACGCCCCTCGGCGGCGAGGCGCGCCACCAGCCCCGCTTCGTGGGCGCGGTCGGCTCCCAGCGTTCGCCCGGTGAGGAGAAGATCGCGAACTTGCGCGTTGCCGAGCTCTCTCTTGAGCCGGGGAACGCCGCCGAAACCGGGAACCAGTCCGAGGCGAAGCTCCGGAAAGCCGAAGCGCGTGGTGCGATCCGCGACGAGAATGTCCATGGTCAGCGCGAGCTCGAATCCTCCGCCGAACACGACGCCGTGGAGTGCCGCGACCGTGGGAATCGGAGACTCGTCGAACGTGGTCATCACTCGGTGGATGCGGCTCAGGAACTCGCGGATCCCGGCGCGCCGCTCCTTCGGGCCCAGAGCTTCCATGCGCGCGAAGAGCTCGCGGAGATCCGCGCCCGCCCCGAAGCCGGCGGGCACCTCGCTCCAGAATAAGAACGGCGCCCGCGTCGCCGCGGGCAAAGGCCGTGGGAATCGCTTCCGCGAGCCGCTCCCATTCCTCGAGCGTCACCGTGCCGATCTCGTTGCAGGGCGCGCGATGCAAGCGCACCTCCAAGATCTCCCCGCGCCGCTCCCACGACGTCGTCTCGCCGCGATGCTCCAGCGCCACGGTCATCGCGCAGCTCCTTCGTAGAGGGATTCGATCGCCGCCGCGAGCTTCTCGGCGACCGCGTCGCGGCGAAGCTTGCCGTTCGCGGTGAAGCAGCTCTGCTCGAGCGCGTTCGCGTCGGGAAGGAGCGAGAACGCGCGGATCTTCTGATAATGCGGGAGCCGCTCGTTCGCCGCGGCGAGCGCGCGCGCAACGTCGGCTTGGGGCGCGTCGCCCGCCACGAGCGCGCCGACGTGCGGGCGCCCGTGCCCGACCACGACCACGTGGCGCGCGCGCGGAAGCGCTGCACGCAGCGCTTCCTCGAGCGGCTCCGGGGAAACGTTGTGCCCCGAGGAGAGCACCAGCACATTCTTCACGCGTCCGGTGATGCGCCAGCGCCCTTCGCGCGTCCACATCGCCGGTGTCGCCGGTCTTGAGCCAGCCGTCTTCGAACGCCGCCGCCGTCGCTTCGGGCCGGCGCCAATATCCCGCGAACACGTTCGGCCCCTTCACGAGAATCTCGCCGGAATCGGAGACGCGCATCCTGACGCCATTGATCGCGGCGCCGACGCGTCCCGCGAGAGCGCGCCCCGGGCGATCCATCGTGCAGATCGCGGTCGTCTCGGTGAGGCCGTACACCTGCAGCACGGGGAGCCCCAGCATCTCGAAGAAAATCTGCGTCTCGCGCGCGAGCGGCGCGGATCCGCAGATCAGCGCGCGCAAGTCACTTCCCAGCTTTCGGCGAATCGGCCGCAAGAGAATCGCGCGCGCGGCGGCGAGCACCAAGGAATCGCCGGCACGCGCTCTCCCGTCCGCGCGCCGGACCTGCGCGGCGAACGCCGCCCCAAAGAGCGAGGCGATCGGCCCGCCGCGCGTTCGGATCTTCTCTTCGATCCCGGCGCGCATCCTCTCGAGAAGGAGCGGCACGTTCAGGAACGCGTGCGGCCGCGCCGCCGTGAGATCGGCCACGATCCGCGAGGGATCCGTCGCCAGCGTGAGATGAGATCCGCGCGCCAGCGCGGTGACCATCAGAATCCAGGAGCCGGCGAAACAGAACGGCAGGTAATGGAAGAGGCGTTCCTGCTCTTCGATGCCCGCGAAGAGCTCGCCCAGTCGAGCGCTCGTGCACTCGATCATGTGATCCACGTTCGCGCGCGTGAGCACCGCGCCCTTCGGCTCCCCGGAGGTTCCCGAGGTGGTCCGGATCGTGACCGGATCCGTCGGCGCGAGCGCGACCGGATCGAGACCACGCGCGGGATTCGTCGCGGCCGGCGCCGCCGGGCTGGCGATCTCGTCGAGAAGCAGCACGCGCCGCTCGGGAACGCGCGCCGCGATCGCGTCCCGCATCGGCGCATCTCCCGCGAGCACGAGCACTGGGTCCACGTCGCGAATTTGTGCGACGATCTCGTCCACGCTGGCGCGTGCGTACGCCGGCGAGGTCACGACGCCCGCGGCCATGCACGCGAGATCGGTCGCGACCCATGCGATCGAGTTCGAGGCCGCCACCACGACCCGCTCGCCACGCTGGACTCCGCCCGCGCGCAGCGCTTCCCGCGCGGCCGCAGCGCGGCGCACCAGCTCGCCCGCCGTCACCACGCGACCCTGGCCGTCGCCGCCCTCCCCCGCACTCAGAATCACGCGATCGGGAGCTTCGGCCAGTGTGGCGGCGATGCGCTCGACGAAATTCATCACGGCGACCCCGCGGAGACCGGCACGCGCCGGGGCAACGTCCGATCCTCGGTCCCGGGACCGAACTCGTCGACGAGATGGCGCAGCAGCGGCGAAAGCGGAGGCAAATAGTCCTCCCAGGGAACGATGCCGCTTCGCGTGGGGAACTCCGGATAGCGGCGGGCGACTTCCGATTCGAAGATCGCGCCCATCTTCGCCATGCGCCGCAAGTGCACCACGACGGCGCGACCCGTCGCGAGACGGATCTCATCGCGGTGGAGCCACATTCTCTCGAGCACGCCTTCCACTTTTCCTTCGAGGCCGGGATCGCCCGCGTCGAGCACGAGATCGCCGTGGCCGCGCTCGACGAGAAGGTTGCGAATCCGCTCGTCCATGGTGATCCCCGCCGAGGGAACGAGCGCCGGCATGGTGGTGACGATGCCGTGATATCGCGACGAGAGCAACATGTGCGATGCGCGCAGAATCGAAACGATCTCGTGCATGGTGTGGTCGCGGGAAGAGAAGATCGGCGCGCCGCCGAGGCTCAGCGCCACGCGCTCGCAGGCACGGGTATCGAGCCGCTCCATGGCGACCAGCACCGGGAACACGCGCCGCCGCGAGGCGAACGACTGCACGCCTCCTGCGATCGCGTTCGTGTACTTGCGAAACGCCGCGTCGACGGCACGCCCGCTGGCGTGAAAGTACACGGAGCGATAGTGGCTCCGCGCATGAGCGCCGAAGAGTGTGCGCCCCACCGCCTTCACCAGCGAGGCCTTGACCGGCCACCAGAACGGGTGGATCGCACAGATCGCGAGCACCGGAGTCTTTCCGTCCCATCCCGCTTCGCGCAGCTTGGATTCCCCGTACGACGACGGAAGCGGCTCGAACGTCCACGCCGTATCCGTTCCCGGCTCCGACGGAATTTCGAGCCGGCGCAGGATCTTCTCGGACTCTTCGTTGCGCGCGAGGATCAACGACGATCGACAGGTTCGCCGGACCAGCGCTTCGAGCGACCGCGACATCGCACCGGCTTCAGCGCCGTAGCCTACGGAGAGAAGATTGCGCGCGGCGGCGATCCCCAAGGCACCCGCCATCATCGCGGAGAGTGCATCGGCGAAGCGGCTCTTGAACATCGACCCTTCACAGGCCACGACCCCGTGATGCCGGGGCACGGTTCGATGCAGGAACGGCGGGAAGATGTCGGGGAGGCGCACTTGCTCGGCGTCGGGAAAGTACCCCTGGGTGAGCGCGAAGTCCTGCGTCATCACCGTGCAGCGCACGCGCTCGGGGCCGAGAATTCGGCGGATCTGGCGCAGCATTTCCTCCACGCGGACGTCGGAGCCGGTGTTGCGCGCGCCGTTGTATCCGGCGAAGAGGAGTCGCAGCGGCTCGCCCGGTTTCCAACGGGGGACACCGCCGAACGCGTGCTGCACCCGGGACGACTCCACGAGGAGCGCGATCCACGCTTGCAGCGCGAGGTCGGTCATCGTGCGGATTCCGCCGGCGCGGCGGGGAACGGCGCCTCGGGATAGCGAAAGCGATGCTCGCGGGCGAACCGGAGGAGTGCGCCGCAATACGTGGGGAAGCTCGACGGCGGGGCGCCGACTTCGGAGACCACGCGGGAGTTCTCGAACACCGTGTTCCACACCAGATAGGGAAGGAACGCGTCGAGGAGCGCCGCCCCGCGACGAATCGTGCGCGGGCCGCGGTTGGAGAAAAAGCGCGCCGCCGCCGCGAACGGTGTTTCCAACGCCGGGATGTACGCGGGCTCGTGCGCTCCACGCTCCTTCGCGAGCGTGCGCGTGATGTCGCGATACGCGGGAGAAGCGGCGCCCGCTGATAAATGGTACGTGTCGTGCACAGGCTTGTCGCGCCGATGCAGCGCGACGATCGCGCGTCCCACCCAATCCGCGGGCACCACGTCGATGCGATCGGTGGGGCGCAGCGGCAGAACCGGAAGCCGCGACAGGAAGTCGAAGGCGCGCACCATGTCGAACTGCGTCGTCTCCGGGCGCCGGCTGTCTCCCAGAACGACGCTGGGACGCACGATGACGAACGATTCCGCACCCAAGAGCTCGCGCACCATGTGCTCGGCGAGCTTCTTCGTCCTCGCATAGGGATCATAGTCGGGGCGCGACCAATCGATCGCCGCATCTTCGTGCACGATCTCGTTCGACCGGTGTCCGGCGACCGCCACCGTGCTGGTGAAGGTGAAGCGCCGCAGCCCTCCCCGCGCCGCCACCGTGCGTGCGAGCTGGATCGCCTCCAGCGCACCGCGTGCGTTCACCGCCAGACAGACGCGCTCGGAGCGACGATTCAAGGACGCTGCGCAATGCAGAACGGAATCGACGCCGGCGGCGAGCGATGCATACTCGGCGTCGGCGAGCCCGAAGCGGCGCTCGGTGAGATCTCCGCGGATGATTCCGACGCGCGATCGCAGATGATCCCGGAACTCGCTGGGGTCGAAGTGCAGCTGGAGAGAAGCCCACAGCCTTTCTTCCGCTTCCGAGACCGATCGAGCCCGCACCAGGAGTCGGAGCGGTTCTCCGTGGCGCAGGAGCTCCGCGGCCGCGTACGAACCGATGTATCCCGTCGCTCCGGTGAGGAACGTCGTCATCCGTCGGGTCCCCTCGCCGGTGCCGATGTCGACGTGGTGCGCTCGGGATGCGCAGCGCTATCCACGGGCGATTCGGTCCGCGTCGGCACGGGGCGCCGCACGCGCGAATCCGGCTCGCGCCCCTCGATCAAGCGGATACGACCAGCGTCGCAGACCGGGAATGTGAATCTCCGTCCAGTACCGCGCCCAGTCGATCCCGGCCACGTCGTAGCCGAACGTCTCGCGCTCGTGCTCGGGAAGCGCGGCGGTGAGGCGCTCGATTTCCTCGGCTTCGAATACATGTTCATTGCGCAAGATGAACGGCTCGTACAGCTCGATGAGCTTGCGCACGCGGGTGAGATTCTTCTCCAGTCTCTGAAGAGGCGTAGTGCGCCGCAGAAAGAGCGCGAGCGTCCGATTGATCGCGCGCACCAGCGCCCACTGCGCGGGCACCGAAAAGCGTTCGTAGCGCGAGCGTGAAACCGGAATCGCTTCCAGGCGAGCGAGCGCCCAGCTCTTCCAACCACCGGCACCGGCGTAGTGGCGGCGATGCGCGAGCGCGGTGAGCTCCACCGCGCGGCGCATGTCCAGAGGATGGGTCACCGACGTCGCCAGCTGGACCACGCGCGGGGCGCGCCGCTCGACGAGCGCGGCGGCGACGATCGTCATGCCGCGGACCACGACGTCCACGGGGATCACATCGAGGCGCTTGCGCTCGCGCACCGGAAGCTGGCGGAACCAGGTTCCGAGCACGTACGACAGAGGCGCGGAAGTGTTGATTCCTTCGTTCCATCCGCGAAACGGAAACTCGTAGGCCGACTCCACGATGGAAGGCCGCACGATCGAGACCGGAAGATCGGCGCCGTGTCGTTGCACGAGCGCTTCCCCGAGACCCTTCGTGTACGTGTAGATGTTCGGCCAACCCAGCTCGTTCGCGCGCCGAATTCCTTCTTCGACGAGCCGGTCGCGCAGGCGGCGCGATCGCGCCCCGTTCGTGGGCCCGCTCATCGAGGCAAAGCGCTCCGTCTCCTCGTGCACCAAGGAGCGCAGCCGCTCGTGCTCTCGCTCTGCATCCAGCGCGCCGTCCGCGCACGGTGCAGCGTCCGGGGCGGCCGTCTCGGCGATTCGTCCTTCACGCGCTCCGGCGACGAAGCAGGTCGACACGTGAAGAAGCGCGGCACGCTTTGATGCGCGGACGAAATCGAGGAGATGCAGCGACGACTCGACATTCGTCGCCAGCGCTTCGCGCAGGTCGGGATTGAACTCGGTGAGTCCCGCGCAGTTGATCACGAGATCGGTGACCGAGGCCAGCTCCTCGGTGAACGAGGGATCCAGTCCGAGCTGCGGACGAGAGACGTCCCCGCCGACGACCACGAGCTTTTCTCGCAGGAGACGCTCGGCGTGGGGACCGTGGCGTTCCCGGATGACGTCGAAAACCGGGGAGGCCTCTAGAATTCGGTCGAATCGCTCGCGCGCCGACTGGTTTCCGCGCGGACGGACCAGGAGCACGATGCGCCCGATCTCGGGAACGTCGTGCAGGAGCTTGGCGACGAACACCTTGCCGATGAAGCCGGTGACTCCGACGACCAGGATGGTGCGACCTTCCAGTGCGCCGCGCACGGAGAGCGGTGTCGCGTCCCCGGGGCCGAGCACGGCGTACTGGATGCGCGTCGAAGCTCGGACCGGTTGGATGGAGTGCTCGGCGAGCGCCTTTGGAACGCCGGCCTGCAGGGTGACGATGGGGTCCAGAATTCTGCCGGTGGCACGGCCGTCGCGCATTTCCAGCCGATTCGCCGCGATCTCGGCAATGCCGAGGTGCTCGGCGAGAGGGCGCGCGACGCAGTCGAGCGCGTGCGTCACGAGGACGAGATCCTTCCGCCCCGCGCGCAGCGCAGCGATCTGGGCGTGATGCTCGTGCGTGATCCGCTGGCGGACCACGGTACGGAACCATTCCTCCCCGAGGATCTCGAGCCGGTCCCGGCTGGCCCCGCGCAGCCACCATGCCGCGGCACGCAGCGACGACTCCCGGTCCACGCGCCCGCTGGCGTGGGAAGCGAGCCGGCTGGCGTAAACCGCACTCCCGCGGGCGATGCGAATTCCGAGTCCGTGCATGTTGCGCGCGAGGAAGGCGAGCTCGCTGCCGGGGGCGCCGACGAGATCCTCGCCCGCGATCCATGCGGCCGGCTCGGAGCCGGCGACCACGTGCGCGGCCGGCGGCAGGTTCCCCGGATGGGAGGAGCGCATGCGCACCCTCCGATTCTCGACGTTACGAGAGCTCAACGATCGCCGTCCGATTCTTGGGGAGCTCGGGGCTCGTCGGGGAGACGCGCCCGACCGGGCATTGTGGGCGAGGATCGAGCGGCGATCAAGCGTCGTTCGGCCGAAGGTCGAGCCGAAGGCGAGCGTGCGGCCCCAGCTTCCTCAGATGCGAGCGACGGATGCCCTCTCGTGCGCACCCACGGCCTCCGCCGGGCGATCTCCCACGCCCGCCTTGACGGGAGAGGTGATGATCCAGTCGCCGATGGCGAGATACTCGAGATTTCCCTCCTTGAGGGAGCGGATCGCTTCCTCCGGAGTACAGATGATCGGCTCTTCGTGCATGTTGAAGCTCGTGTTGATGAGCGAAGGAATTCCCGTACGCCGGTGATACGCCGAGAGGATCCCGTGGAAGTCGGGCGCGGTGTCGCGGTCCACGACCTGCGGGCGTGCCGTTCCGTCCAGGTGGCACACGCCGGGCGAAGTCTTTTTCATCTCCGGAGTGCAATCGAACGTAATGGTCATGAAGCGCGAACAGTCGCGCGCCTTCTCGTAGCCGATGTAGCAGCGCTCGACGTGCTCGACGAGCGTGGCCGGCGCGAACGGCATGAACTCCGTGCGCTTCATCCGCTTGTTGAGCCAATCGTTCACCGTCGGGTCCAGCGTGTTGTAGAGAATCGTGCGATTCCCGAGAGCCCGCGGACCGTACTCCATGCGTCCGTGGAAGCGGCACACCACGCGATCGTTCACGAGAAGCTCCGCGATCTCCTCGTGGATGTTCGCGCTCTTGTGGTGCTGCAGACCCGAAGCGCCCGCCGCCGCCGCGATCTGGGCGTCGGTGAAGCCCGGCCCCCAGTAGACGTTGGGAAGGCGCGAGCCTCCGCGCGTGAACGGGTTCGATTCGTGCTCGCGCGCGAATGCCGCCCCAATGGGGAGTCCGCCGTCATCCATGGGCGGGTGCACGAAGAGCTCGTCCACGCCGGGGAGCTCGGCGATGCGCTGATTGAGCTTCACGTTCGCAAACACGCCGCCCGCCACGGCCACCCGCCGATGCCCGGTCCGGCGCAGCCACTCCGCGACGTAGGCGGACACCACTTCCTCCAGGAGCGCTTGGATCGACGAGGCGAGATTCGCCATGTCGAAATCCTTGGGCAGCGTTTCCTTGAGCTTGGTCACCGCGGAGTCGAACGCGACGTTGGCCACGTTCTTGATGCCGCCGTCCTCGTAGCGAATGAAGCCACGCAGCAAGTCGAGGTACACCGGCTTCCCGTGCGCGGCGAGACCGGTGATCTTTCCTTCGTGGCGGTGCGTCTTGAATCCGCAGATGTTCGTAATGTAGGAGTAGTAGTTCCCGATCGAATCGTGGCTGTCCACGCGCTTCAGGAATTCTAGATTTCCGGCGCGCCCGGAGTACACCGTGGACGAGTTCGAATCTCCGCCGCCGTCCATGGTCACGACCAAGCAATCGTCGTAGTTCGACGTGTAGTAGGCCTGGCAGGCGTGCACGTAATGGTGATCGTAGAAGCGCGCTTCCTGCGTGAACCCGAAGTCGCGGCGCAGCGCTTCGCGGAACTGCTGGGGACGCTTGCGCGTGGCGAACGCCTTGGCTCGGTGGTAGAGCCCGCGCGACGCCTCCAGCTGTCCGACGATCGGGGAGAGCACGGAGCCGAGCTTCATGAGGCGGCTGCGGTTTCCGCCGGGGCGAAGCTCGAGCCATCCGGGGCACGGCTGGGTCTCAGGATAGAAATAGCCGTGGTTCTGCGCGATCGCGATCGCGTCAATGTCCGGGGGACGCATCCCCGCGACTTCCAGCGCGACCTCGATTGCCCGGCGCGGGTAGCCCAACGTGAGCTTCATCCGATTCAAGCGCTCTTCGCTGACTGCGGAAACGACGCGACCGTCCACGACGACGGCCGCACCGGCATTGATCATGTCGGAAATTCCAAGGATCTTCATGGGTCCTCGAATGGACGATGTTCCGCGCAGTCCGCAGGGGGGTCCGGCGGGTTCTTCGATGTCTCGGTATCGAGCGCTGGGGGGACGCGCTTGAGTTCCGCGCCTTCCAGGAAGCGAAGGAGACTACCGGAACGGACGTGCCAAAGGAAGGGGGTGGTTGAGGGGCGCTCGCTCCTCGCCTAAGCTCCGGCCGATGTCGGCCATCGTCCCCTACGCGTGTGTGTTCGTCTCCAGCTTCTGCGTGATGGTGGTGGAGCTCGTGGCGGGGCGGCTGGTCGCCAAGCACCTCGGGTCTTCCATTTTCACGTGGACCTCGGTGATCGGGGTCATCCTCGCCGGGCTCGCGCTCGGCAATGAGATCGGGGGCCGGTTCGCGGATCGCCGTGCCCCACATCGTGTTCTGGCCGCGCTCTTCTTGGCCGCGTCGGGGGTTTCGCTGGCGATTCCCGCCGTGAATCGAGTGGTCGCCGAATGGGTCGCGCTGTGGACCTTGAGCTGGCCGGTGCGCGTTTCGCTCCACGTCGCGGCCGTCTTCTTCCTCCCCTCGATGGTTCTCGGAACGATCTCGCCCGTCGCCGCCAAGATGGCGCTCGATCGGGGGCGCCTCCCGGGGCGCACGCTCGGAAGCGTGAATGCGTGGGGAGTGATCGGAAGCCTGCTCGGCACGTTCCTCACGGGATACTGGTTCATCCCCTCCTTCGGAACGGCGCGGGTCGTTTGGGCGGTTGCCGCCTTCTTGGGCGCGGCGTCTCTCATTCTGGCTTCAGGCTGGATGCTCCGCGCCTCCTGGGTGGGGGCGCTCCTCGCGTGCGGGATTCTGCAGATCGGCCCGTGGGCCTGGGCGCGGAAAGCGGGCGCGACCCTTCGCATGCGGGAAGAGCCGGCGCCGCAGCTCGTCGTCGAAGTGGAGAGCGCGTACTCGGACATTCGAGTGCTGGCGAGCGGGGAGGGTGAGCGCGAACGGCGCCACCTCCTTCTCGACAAGATGATGCACAACACGGTCGCGCTGCACGCTCCCGATGCATTCGAGGACCGCTACCTACGGATGTTTCGAATGATCACCCACGTCACCCATCCCGCTCCCGATCCAGTGCGCACGCTCACGATCGGTGGAGGCGGGTACTTGTTCCCCCGCTACATCGAGCGGCACTGGCCCGGGAGCCGCGTCGAGGTCGTCGAGATCGATCCGGAGATCACTCACGTGGCCCGCGTTGCGCTCGGACTTCCCGAGAGCACCACGATCGCGAGCTTGCACGAGGACGGACGCACGTTCGTGAACCGGCTCGTCGAACGTGAAGAAATGGGAGAGACGATCGAGCGATACGATCTGATCTATCTCGATGCGTTCAACGACTACTCGGTTCCGTACCAACTCACCACGGTAGAATTGGCGCAGGCGATTCGTCGCGTTCTGGCGCCGACCGGCGTCTACATGGTGAACGCGATCGACTCGTTCCAGGATGGCCTCCTCCTGGGAGCGTTGATCGCGACGCTCGAGGAAGCATTTCCGTTCGTGCGCGTATTCTACGAAGGGACTCCGGAGAGCTTGCGGTCCAACGTGCGCGAAACGTTCGTCGTGTTCGCTTCGGGGGCGTCGGTCGATTTCTCCGGGGTCCTGGCCGAGGTCCCCGGCACGCCTGGATTTCGCGAGGTCGGCGAGACGGAGCGGGCCTCGTTGAAGGCTCGCGGCGTCGTGCTGACCGACGATCATGCGCCGACGGAGAATCTTCTCGCTCCGGTGGTGTCGCGCTCGGCACCCGGATTGGCCGCGGGGGCGCTCGTCTCGCGCGGGGTGGCGGCGCTGAACCGCGAAGAGGTTGGGGACGCGCAGCGGCTGTTCCGGCACGCGCTCGCGATCGACCCGACCAACGCGCGCGCCCATCGCTATCTGGGCTACGTGGAGGCGAAGCGCGGGAACCTCGTCCCGGCGCGCGCGGAATATCGCGAGGCGCTACGTCTCGATCCCTCGCTTCGCGACGCCGTGATCGAGCTGGTGATGATGCTGGAGCAGCACGGCCAGGTCGACGAAGCCGCAGAGGTGCTCGCGCAATCGGTCGCCGCGAACCCGGGAGACTTGGAGCTGCGCAACAATCTCGGAATCCTGCACGCACGCCGCGGAGATGCCACCGCCGCGATCCGCACGTTCATGGAGCTCGCGCGTGAGGCACCGGACTACTTCGAGGGGCGCAGAAACCTGGGCCTCGCGCTGCTCCAAGCGGGAGATTCCGCCGCCGTGCAGGAGCTGGAGGCGGCGGCGCGACTTCGCCCCGACGATGCTTCCGTGCAGCGAGCGCTGGAAAGAGCGCGCTCGCTCACCACGGGAGATCCATCTGCGGGGAAGACGCGGGGGCTTCCTTAGATGGCGGCAGCGGGGCGCTCACGACGACGCGCTCCCGCTCTTCGTCACGATCGTGAAGTCCGGCGCGCCGGATCGAAACGCGCCACATTGCTTCGATGGTGTCCCAGTACGCGCCCTTTCCGTGATGGCGCTGCCCGAAGCGCGATTCCGACAGCTTCCCGCCGCGCACGTCGCGAATCCGGCCGATGACCGCGGCCGCGCGGTCGGGAAACTCTTCCGCCAGCCGGCGAAGGAACACGGCGCGCACACTTCCTGGAAGGCGAAGCAAGGTGCGGAACGCGAACGTCGCGCCATTCTCCTTGGCCATCATGAGGAGGCGAGGGACGTCCCGGTCGTTCAGACCAGGAATGATCGGGGCGACGGAAATCCCCACGCGAATCCCGGCGTCGGCCAGCTCACGCATCGCCGCGAAGCGTCGCGCGGGTGCCGGGGCGGAGGGCTCGATGCGCCGCGCCGTCGCGCCGGAGAGAAACGGAATGCTGATCGATACGGATACGGGCGCGCGGGCTGCGATCCGCGCGAGGATGTCCTTGTCGCGGCGCACGAGCGCGGACTTGGTCACGATCGCGAGGGGATTTGCGTGGCGCTCGCAGACTTCCAGGCAGCCTCGGGTGAGACCCCAAGCCGCTTCCAACGGCTGGTAGCAGTCGGTCACTCCGGAGAAGACCACGAGCTCGCGCTCCCAGCTCTTCTTCCGGAATGCCCGATCGAGAAGCTGCGCGGCGTCGGGCTTCACGAAGATTTTGCGCTCGAAGTCCGTTCCCGCGCCGAGCCCCAGGAATTCGTGCGAAGGACGCGCATAGCAGTACGCACACGCATGAAAGCACCCGCGGTACGGGTTCACGCTCCAACGGAATCCGATGTCCGGGCTGTCGTTGTGGGAAAGGACCGAGCGCGACGCATCCTCGTAGACCTCGAGGTCGACGGCAGGACGCTCTTCCTCTTCCAGCTCGATGCGATTCGCATCGAACCGGTTCGGTGGATTCCAGAGCCGGCGGAGTGGTCTCGAATCGGCGGGTTTCACGAACCCATAATACAAGACGTATGTCTAGCTGATCAACCCGGCTTCAAGTCCCGATGCACAAAACGCGGGCCCACATCTTGCGCTATGACCTGGGTTTCGGCCTTCGATCGTATTTCCTATGAGCTCGAGAGGACCACTGGAAGGAATGAGTCGTGGGAAACTGAGCGGTGCCTTCGCAGCCACGTTGCTCCTCGGAATGGGGGTCGGATGGGTCCTGGCCACGGGACTTCAATCCTCAGGCGCAGCCCGCGAAGAAGTCGCCGCATCGCTTCCGAGCGCGCCGCCCAGCTACCGCGAGGAGTTCGAGGCGATCGCCGACCGGGTGACGCAGAGCAAGAACGCATTCGTGGGACGCGGTCGTCTCGACGAGCTGACCAGCGCACTCGCCGCGACGACTCCGGGAAATGCGGAATATCGCCAGGTCGCTTCGATGCTCGCCGAAGAGCACCTGCGCATCGGATCGATCGACGAAGCACTTCGACTGTTGAATGCGGCGATCGCGGAGATCGACGGTGTCCCGGCCGCCATGCGTGCGGAAGCGGATCTCTATCGGGTCCGCGGGTTGGCGTTTCTGCGCAAGGCTGAGATCGAGAATTGCGTGAATCGCCACAATCGGGACTGTTGCATTTTCCCCCTCCAGAATGGGGGAGTTCACGCAGTGTCCGAGCCCGCGCTCTCCGCCAAGCAGGACTACTTGCGCTATCTCACGGCGGCTCGGAATGCGACGCCGGCAGGCGGCGTGGCTTCGAACGGCTCGAATCTGATCGTTTCGAAATGGCTTCTGAACATCGCCTGCATGGCACTCGCGGAGTATCCCGAAGGAGTCCCCGAGCCGTACCGGATTCCTCCGTCCACGTTCGCCTCGGAAGCGGACATCGGGCGGTTCGTCGACGTCGCTCCGCAGCTCGGGATCGATTCCTTCGATCACGCCGGCGGCTCGATCGTGGAGGACTTCGATGGGGATGGACTTCTCGACGTCGTGACGTCAACGAACGCG
The DNA here is from genome assembly GCA_963725045.1 of uncultured Gemmatimonadales bacterium. Classification (GTDB taxonomy): domain Bacteria; phylum ARS69; class ARS69; order ARS69; family ARS69; genus CAVRWY01. The sequence goes on along the minus strand of CAVRWY010000013.1, from coordinate 104,865 downwards.
CTGTATGGTCCGATGAAAGCGTTTCGCAATCGCGGCGACGGCACGTTCGAGGACGTCGCTGCGGCGTGGAGGCTGGACGATCAGCTCGGCGGACTTCACATCGCCGCCGCAGACTACGACAACGACGGGGACACCGACATCGTCGTCCCACGCGGCGCGTGGATGTTGGACGACGGCGCCATACGCAGGTCCTTGCTGCGCAACGACGGCGCGGTGGGATTCACCGACGTCACGCGTGAAGCCGGCGTGGCGGATCCGCCCGCCCCTTCGCAGGCGGTGGTGTGGGCGGACTTCGACAACGACGGTTGGCTCGACCTCTTTTGCGGAAACGAATCCCGCGTGGAGACCGAAGTCGGGGGGACCAGCTATCCCTCGCAGCTCTTTCGCAACGAAGGCAACGGGCATTTCGCCGACGTGACCGCGGCCGCGGGAGTCGCGAACGATCGCTACGCGAAGGGAGCTTGTGCCGGCGACTACGACGACGACGGCGACATGGATCTTTACGTCTCCAACATCGGGCTCAATCGTCTTTATCGCAACGACGGCGGCATGCACTTCGTGGATGTCGCTCCCGAGCTGCACGTCACCGAGCCTTCGGGACGGAGCTTCGCGACGTGGTTCTTCGACCACGACAACGACGGCGATCTGGATCTCTGGGTCAATTCCTACGATGCCCGAGCCGCGGCGGCGGTGCGCAGCGCGCTCGGCATGCCCCACGGTGCCAGCGCTCCCTGCCTCTATCGAAACGACGGCGGCCGCTTCGTCGACATCGCCAAGCCGATGGGGCTGGATCATGCGTGGCTTCCCATGGGGGCGTCGTTCGGGGACTTCGACAACGACGGCTGGCTCGACGTGTATCTGGGAACCGGCGATCCCTCGTACGAGTCGCTGGTGCCCAACATCGCGCTTCGCAACGATCGCGGGCGAGGGTTCCAGGACATCACCGAGTCCGCCGGATTGGGTCATCTTCAAAAGGGACACGGCGTCACCTTCGCCGACATCGACGAGGACGGAGATCAGGACATCCATCATCAGTTGGGAGGATTCTTTCCCGGCGACGCGTTCCGCAACGTGCTCATGGAGAATCCCGGGCACGGAAACCACTTCTTGAAGGTCGAGCTGGTCGGAACGGAGTCGAATCGGCAGGGGATCGGAACGCGGATCACCGTGAACTTCACGACTCCGCAAGGGCCGCGCAAGGTGCACCGCGCCGCCGGATGCGTGAGCAGCTTCGGGCAGGCGCCGCGCCGGCAAGAGATCGGTCTCGGCAACGCCAAGGCCATCACCTCTCTCGAGGTCTTCTGGCCGGCGTCGGGAATTCGACAGAGGATCCTCGAAGTTCCGCTCGATGCCGTGATTCGCGTGACCGAAGGCGAGGCCGGATTCCAAGAAATTCCTCTGCGCCCGTCGAAGTTGGGCCCGAAGGCGTGAGCGCGCTTACCCTCGCGCAATTCCTGAGTGGATTGTGATACCGTGGCGGCCCCTTCGACCGAGATCGAGATCGGTGACGAACGGCCCTTCGAGGAGAATTCGATGCCGGCGGAAAACAGGATTCCGTCCCTGATCGCGGCCTTGGCGGTCGTTCTCGGCGCAATCTTGCTCGCCGCGTGCTCACCCTCCAAATCCGAGCGGACTTCCGCGGCGAACGGCGGAACCGTCGCGTCCGCGAACGGCGCACAACGCCCCGAGTTCATGGCCATCGACGACAAGCTCCGCAAGAGCAAGAACGAGATCTTCGGTCGCGGTCCGATGGACGAGATCCTGCCGCAGATCGCAGCGTCGGACGCGAGCACGCGGCTCGGACGCGAGCTTCGCACGAACTTCGGAAGAGAGCTCCTGCGCCTCGGCCAGATCGACTCCAGTCTTGTGATTCTGGATGCCGTTGTCGCTGGGCTGGACCAGGATTCTTCGGCCAAAATCGAGGAAGCGGAATCCATTCGACTTCGAGCGCTGGCGCACTTGCGCGAGGCGGAGATCCAGAATTGCGTGAACCGCCACAATCGAGATTGCTGCATCGCTCCGTTGCAAGGAGGCGGAGTGCACGCCGTGAACGAGCCGGCCAAGGCGGCGAAGGAAGACTACCTGAAGTATTTGCAACGGCTCGACGCGAGCTCGCCGGGAGGACGTGTCGCGGCGGATGATCCGCGCCGGCTTGCGGGAATTTGGCTTCTCAACATCTCGTGCATGGCGCTCGGCGAGTATCCCGACGGAGTGCCCGCCGAATATCGCGTTCCTTCGAAGACCTTCGAGTCCGACGCCGACATCGGCCGCTTCGTCGACATCGCCAAGGAGCTCGGCGTCGATTGCTTCGATCACGCGGGAGGTGCCATCGTGGACGACATCGACGGGGACGGCCTCCTCGACATCGTGACCTCGTCGTGCCATTTGGATAGTCCGGTGAAAGCGTTCAAGAACCGCGGGGATGGCACGTTCGAAGACGCGGCGTCGAAGTGGCGCCTGGACGATCAGACCGGCGGGTTGCACATCGCCGGCGCCGACTACGACAACGACGGCGACCTCGACATCCTGATCCCTCGCGGAGCCTGGATGCTCGACGACGGACGCATCCGGAAATCGTTGCTGCGTAACGACGGTGAGCGTGGCTTCACTGACGTCACACGCGCCGCCGGAGTGGACCAGCCGCCGACGCCGACGCAAGCCATCGTCTGGGCGGACTTCGACAACGATGGGTGGCTGGACTTCTACGTGGGGAACGAATCGCGTGTGGAGACCACGCCGGGAAGTCCGAACATTCCCTCACAGCTCTTCAAGAACAACAAGGACGGGACGTTCACGGAAATCGCCGTAGCTGCGGGTGTGACCAACGACCGCTACGCGAAGGGCGCATGCGCCGGAGACTACGACGACGACGGGGACATGGATCTCTACGTGTCCAACCTCGGTCCCAATCGCCTCTATCGAAACGACGGCGGCATGCACTTCGTCGACGTCGCGCCCGAGCTCGGCGTGATCGAACCCAAGGGCAGGAGCTTCGCCTGCTGGTTCTTCGACTTCGAAAACGACGGCGATCTGGACATCTGGTGCAACGCGTACGACGCGAATATTTCCAGCGTCGCCGCGAGCGCGATGGGGATGCCGTTCAAAGCGAGTCCGCCGGCGCTCTATCGCAACGAGGGAAACGGAACCTTCACCGATATCACGAAGGCGGCGGGAGTTGCGAAGGCGTGGCTCCCGATGGGCTGCTCCTTCGGCGACTTCGACAACGACGGCTGGCTCGACATCTACTTGGGCACCGGAGATCCCTTCTACGAATCGCTGATGCCGAACGTCGCACTTCGCAACGACCGCGGGCGGCGCTTTCAGGACATCACCAGCAGCGCAGGGCTCGGCCACTTGCAGAAGGGTCACGGCACCGTGTTCGTCGATCTGGACGACGACGGCGACCAGGACATGTATCACCAGCTGGGCGGCTTCTATCCGGGAGACGCATTCGGAAACTCGCTGTTCGTGAATCCGGGGCAAGGGAATCACTTTCTCAAAGTCGAGCTCACAGGAACGAAAACGAACCGCCAGGGAGTCGGCGCGCGGCTGGTCGTGAATTTCGAGACGCCGCAGGGGACGCGTGTGATCCACCGCGCGGTGGGATGCATTTCCAGCTTCGGGCAAGCACCGCGTCGACAGGATCTTGGCCTCGCGAACGCGACGTCGATCGAGTCCGTCGAAGTGCACTGGCCGACCACGGGTGAGCACCAGCGATTCGAAGACGTGCCCCTCAACTCTTCCATTCGCATCACGGAAGGAAGCGCGGACTACGAGACGGTGCCGCTGCGGCCGATCCTGCTCGGCGCCAAGCCTGGAGCCTGATCGGGAATCGAACCTGATCGTCCCCACATGACATTGAGCCCACCTGGAACCCGGTGAGCTGGTCGGGCCGGCGCCGCCGGGACCGAGATTTGGTTGCGTCTGTTGACTTCCATTGACTTTTCAATGCCTTGTCGGTGACAATGCCGCGTCGTCCTTCAGAGTGGATCGCTGCGCCTCATTGAGGCCAGTGTGCGCGGGCGGGTCACTCCTCGAACTCCTGAATTGTTTGGAGTCAACGCCCGATGAAATCGAACATGCTTCGACTTGCGTCTCGCGCGCTCGCCGCGGGATGCACCTTCCTCATTGCGTCCAGCGCCGCCTTCGCGTTGGACCCGGTCACGAACGTGGACACGGGATTCACCTACGCGACGATCACGGCGGCGATCGACGACGCGGCGACGTTGGATGGTCACACCATTCAAATCGCTGCGGGGAATTTCGAAGAGCAGGTTGTGGTGGACAAGGCGCTCACGCTGGTGGGCGCGGGCTGCGGGGTGACCGTCATCCAGAGCCCCACGACATTGACCAGCTCATTCGGTACGCCGGCGAACTTCCCGGTGGTGTTCGTGAATGAGAAGAACGCCACGATCCAGGATCTCACCGTGGACGGACTGGGACGCGGCAACGCGAACTACCGCTTCGTCGGAATCGGCTACTGGAACGGCGGTGGCCTCGTTCAGGACGTGTGCGTCGTCGGCGTACAGGACACGCCGTTCAGCGGCTTGCAGCACGGCGTCGGCGTGTACTCCAACAATGACACCGGCGGTCCGTACGCGCTGGAGCTCGACAACGTCACCGTGACCGGCTTCCAGAAGACCGGAGTGGCACTCAACGGCGATGGGCTCGCCGTGGACGTCCATGACTGCACGACGACCGGTGCGGGACCGACCGCGGTCACGGCACAGAACGGGATTCAGGTGAGCTTCGGGGCCGGCGGCACGGTCGCGGACTGCAAGATCTCGGAGATGAGCTACACGCCGGCCACGTTCGTGGCCAGCGGGCTGCTCACGTTCGATTCGCCGGGTGTGGACGCGTCCGGGTTGAACGGCGCGAACGCGATCACCAACGTGCAGGCGCCGGTGTCCTGGTATGACACCAACGGAAGCATGGACGGAATCGGGGTCGTGGGCGGGGCCGACTACGGCCCGATTTTCATCTACAACTCGACGGCTTCGGCAGCGACACGGAGCACGCGTCGGTTCGTGGCGGCGGAACCGTTCGACGGGACGAACGACGCGATGCGACGCCGTGCCGCCGAGCGGGCTGGCACACGCTCGTCGTACACGGTGAGCGTGACGAACTCGTGCCTCACCGGAATCGATCTCGCGGGCTCGGTCGGGATCTTCGCCTATACGGAAGGCGGCCCTCTCGATGTGACGGCGACGAACAACGTCGTCCATGACTGGGACTACGGCTTTTACAACTATGGCGCTGGCTCCAATCTCACCGCGAGCTTGAACTCGATCGCCGGGAATGCGACCGCGGGCTACGAGAACGAGCTGGCGGCGGCGCAGAGTGCGACGCTCAACTGGTGGGGTGCGGCCAATGGCCCCTCCGGCGACGGAGCCGGCAGCGGCGATGCGGTCAACGGCGGCAACGTCACCTTCACGCCGTTCCTGCAGAGTGGGTTCAACACTTCGGCAGGGTGCGGTTTCGCGCCGGTCCTGCCGGTCACCAACGTGGACACGGGCTTCACCTACGCGACGATCACTGCGGCCATCGATGCCGCGCCGACACTCGACGGCCACACGCTGCAGATTGCGGCGGGCAATTTCGAAGAACAAGTCGTGGTGAACAAAGAGCTCACTCTGGTGGGTGCTGGCTGCGGCGTAACCGTCATCCAGAGCCCCACGACACTGACCGCCTCGTTCGGCACACCGGCGAACTTCCCAGTGGTGTTCGTGGATGGGAACAACGCCACGATCCAGGATCTCACGGTTGACGGTCTGGGACGCGGCAACTCGAACTACCGCTTCGTCGGGATCGGGTACTGGAACGGCGGCGGTCTCGTTCAAGACGTGTGCGTCGTGAATGTGCAGGACACGCCGTTCAGCGGGCTGCAGCACGGCGTCGGCGTGTACTCGCACAACGACAGCGGCGGTCCCTACGCGCTGGAGCTCGACAATGTCACAGTGACCGGCTTCCAGAAGACCGGCGTCGCGCTCAACGGCGATGGCCTGACTGTCGACGTCCACGATTGCACCACGACCGGTGCGGGACCGACAGCAATCACGGCGCAGAACGGGATCCAGGTGAGCTTCGGTGCCGGCGGCACGGTCGCGGACTGCAAGATCTCGGAGATGAGCTACACGCCGGCCACGTTCGTGGCCAGCGGGCTGCTCACGTTCGATTCGCCGGGTGTGGACGCGTCCGGGTTGAACGGCGCGAACGCGATCACCAACGTGCAGGCCCCGGTGTCCTGGTATGACACCAACGGAAGCATGGACGGAATCGGGGTCGTGGGCGGGGCCGACTACGGCCCGATTTTCATCTACAACTCGACGGCTTCGGCAGCGACACGGAGCACGCGTCCGTTCGTGGCGGCGGAACCGTTCGACGGGACGAATGAATCGATGGCGCGCAGTGCGGCCGAGCGGGCCGGCACGCGCTCGTCGTACACGGTGAGCGTGACGAACTCGTGCCTCACCGGAATCGATCTCGCGGGCTCGGTCGGGATCTTCGCCTACACGGAAGGTGGACCGCTTAGCGTGACGGCGACGAACAACGTCGTCCATGACTGGGACTACGGTTTCTACAACTACGGTGCGGGCTCAGATCTCACCGCGAGTCTGAACTCGATCGCCGGAAACGCGACTGCGGGCTACGAGAACGAGCTGGCGGCGGCGCAAAGTGCGACGCTCAACTGGTGGGGTGCGGCCGATGGCCCCTCCGGCGACGGAGCCGGCAGCGGCGACGCGGTCAACGGCGGCAACGTCACCTTCACGCCGTTCCTGCAGAGCGGGGTCAACACCTCGGCAGGTTGCGGATTCACGCCGGCGGTTCACACGATCACCTCGACTGCGGGCAGTGGCGGGTCGATCGTTCCTTTGGGTGCGACTACGGTGTACGAAGGCGGGAGCCAGACGTACACGATCACCGCGGACTCCTGCTTCCTCATCGCCGACGTTTTGGTCGACGGAGTGTCGGTCGGTGCGCTGGCCTCGTACACGTTCACGAGCGTGACCGCGGATCACACGATCGATGCGTCGTTCACGTCGGCCACGTACTTGATCACGGCGACGGCCGGCCCCGGCGGAGTCATCGCTCCGGTTGGCGCGGTCACAAGCCCCGGAGTGTCGGAAGAATTCGGCGGTGCAACTCTCCCCGCCGGATGGGCCAGTGCTCCGTGGACCGGCGGAACCTCGACGGTCGCGGGGGGAGTGCTCACGGTCGACGGCGCACGGGCCAATCCTGAGCCGTACGCGACATCCGCCGAGACCTCGATGGAGTTCGTCGCCACGTTCGTGGCCGAGGCCTTTGTGCACGCCGGACTGGGCGGCGGTAACCACTTGCCGTCCGGAGAAGTCTTCAACACATCCCCCTGGGCGATCTTCAGTACAGGGGCGTCCGGAACGGCTCTTCAGGCGCGGGTCTGGAACGGCGGACCGATGATCGACTTCACGGTCCCGGGAAGCTGGCTCGGGGTTCCGCACCGCTACCGCATCGATTGGAACGTGAGCTCGGTGGACTTCTTCATCGACGGAGCTCTCGTCCACACGGTGGCGGAAGCGATCTCGGGTCCGATGCGTCCGGCCTTCAGCGACTTCAACTTCAACGGAACGTCGCTCACGGTCGATTGGGTCCGGGTGAATCCGTACCCGGTCGTTTGCGGGGAGGACCTCTCGTTCACGATCACGCCGGATCCTTGCTATGGAGTCGCGGACGTTCTCGTGGACGGCGTCTCCGTGGGTGCGGTGACGAGCTATAGCTTCACGAACGTGACCGCGAATCACACGATCGAGGCATCGTTTACTCCGGCCCCGCCGACGATTACCGCGAGCGCAAACCCAGGCGGGACGATCAGCCCGTCCGGTGCGGTACCGGTGAGTTGCGGCGCGGACCAGACGTTCACCATCACCCCGGACTCCTGCCATCTCGTGGGTGACGTCCTCGTGGACGGCGCTTCGGTGGGTGCGGTCACCACCTACACCTTCACGAACGTGACGGTGAATCACACCATCGACGTGACGTTCACGCCACTCACGTACACGATCACGTCGTCGGCGGGGCCGAACGGCACCATCACGCCGCTCGGGCCGACGACGGTGAATTGCGGAGCGGATCAAGCGTTCACGATCACACCGGCTGCTTGCTACCAAGTGGCGGACGTTCTCGTGGACGGCGTTTCCGTGGGCGCGGTGACGACCTATACGTTTACGAACGTGACCGGGAATCACACGATCAGCGCGACGTTCCTGTTCTCGAACTTCACGTTGACGGTGACCGTTGTCGGGAGCGGATCGGTCAGCAGTATTCCCAGCAATCCGACGTACATTTGCGGAACACCGGTCCTACTGACCGCTGTGCCGGGATTCGGATACGCCTTCTCTGGCTGGAGTGGCGATGCGACCGGCTCGCTGAATCCGATCATCGTCGTGATGGACGGAAACAAGAACATCACCGCGACGTTCGTGGATGTCGCGACGGCGGTGGCCGAAAATCTCCTGGGATCTGAACGGCCAATGGGCGTCTACCCGAATCCCTCGACGATCGGCGACACCCAGGTCGTGTACCGTGCGCCGAGCACGGGGACGATGGAGATCGCCGTGTTCGACGTCACCGGCAAGCTCGTGCGCCAGCTGGCTTCAGGAACACAGCCGAGTGGAATCCGATCCCTCACGTGGAACGGCCGCGACGAGAACGGCGTTGCCGTCTCGACGGGCACGTACTTCGTGCGCATGACGAGCCAAGCTGCAGGAACGATGACGAAGCGCGTCGTTCTCATTCGGTAGATCGAACGGGAGCGCCGGCGTGGAGCGGCCGCCGGCGCAGAGTCTGCAAATGAACGAGGGCCCGGGGCTTCGGCTCCGGGCCCTCTTCGTGACCAGGCAGCTCGGCTACCTGTAGCTCGCTTTGACTTCTCCCCAGCTCGTGTTCTCGACGGAGATGGGGCCGGCCGTGCAGGTGATCGCGTTGTACAGCCATTGCGCCGCTTCGAAGTATTCTCCGCCCTGGTACTCCGGCATGTACGAAATGTAGTGCGCGGAGTAGGGCCCCGCATCGTAGGTCGTGACCACGTTGTGGCCATCCTCTCCGAGCGCAACGATCTCCGCGACGTCGACGTCTTCGAAGTCCCACTTCAAGTCATTCTGCGGGACCTGGACGCTGGGATATCCGCCGACATCCATGACGTCGCCGATCCCGTCGAACAAGCAATGCGTCGGCATCAAGACCGGGCTCACCAGCTCCGAGCCCGTTTCGATCGCGTCGTAGACGAGGTTCGGATCCAAGCCCCACAACGGCGCCAGGCCACGGTTGTCGAAGTCCACCCATTGCAGCATGAGATAGGTGCCGACGAGGTTGTGACCGGCGAGCGCATAGGTTTCGAGCGCGGCCACCTCCTCCGGCGACCATTGCACCGTTCCTCCACACGGATCGCTGACGATCACGACGTCGGCCCCGACGTTCTGCAGATCGGCCAGCGTGAAGGTCGGCGCGTTGATCAGCGTCGTGTAGTCGATGGAGACCGGTGTCGTACCGAAGAGGCTCCAGTTCAGAGTCAGGTACTCCCAAACGAGATCGTCGGAGAACCCCCAGGACTTGACCACCACGGCGGTTCTCGTGCCGGCGATGAGCTCCGAGGATTCGGCCTGGCCGCCGTCCGCAGGGAAGGGAGGGCTCGCCTCGCGCGCGAGAACCGCCGTCGAGGGAAGGATTGCAATCGCGACGGAAAGAATCATCGTCGTGAACGTTTTCATCGGCGGGTCCTTTCGATTTCAGGCGAATGACAATAAGCGGGGTTCGACGCCGCGGCGGGATGATAGCTCGCGGGTGATCTCGAATCCAAGGGGCGGGTCCTTGGCTTCGCTTGGCGGCAGATTCGATGCGCGGCGGTCGGCCTAGGGTGCGGCGTCTCTCGTCGAGGCGGAGTCGATGCGGAGCTCTCGACAAGGCGGAGCACGTGCGTACACTCCGAGACCGCGAACGATCCCGAGCTGCTTTTTCAAGAGAACGAGAGAGGCGCTGGCCATCGAGGGGCACTTTCACACCGACGACCTGAAAGAGAACCTCCGCCGCCGGTCCGTCCACGGGGCCGCGTTCACGGGCACATCGCTCGCGGTGAAGGCGCTCCTCAACATGGGGTCGACGATGATCCTGGCGCGTCTCCTGACGCCCGAGGATTTCGGCCTCGTGGCGATGGTGGTTTCCGTGACCGGGCTGGTGACGATCTTCCGCGATCTCGGGTTGGCCACCGCCACGGTGCAGAGCGCGACCTTGGATCACACCCGCGTCAACGCGCTCTATTGGGTCAACGTCCTCTTCGGGCTCGTGATGGGAGCGCTGACGGCGCTCTCCGCGCCGCTCTTCGCGTGGTTCTTTCGCGAGCCGAGGCTGACCGCGGTCGGTGCCGTCTTGGGCGGCGTGATGTTCATCGAAGGACTCTCGATCCAGCATCAGGCGCTGCTCCGCCGGCGCATGCGGTTCGATCGGCTCGCGGCGAGCGAGATCGGCGCACTCGCGGTCGGTGTGATCGTCGCCGTGATTCTCGCTTGGCGCGGCGCAGGATATTGGTCCTTGGTGTGGATGCGCGTCGCCAGCGCCGCGGCCGGTGTCGTGAGCCTGTGGCTGCTCTGCGACTGGCGTCCCGAGCGGAATGATTCGATTCGGCGAAGCGAAGGAGCTGGTCCTTTTCGGCGGTCAGATCACGATGGCCCGCTTCATTCGCTACGCGTCACGAAACGTGGATCGGCTCTTGATCGGACGATTCCTGGGATCGCAAGTGCTCGGGCTCTACGCGAAGGCGTCGGGATGGCTCGTCGCTCCGTTTCAGCAGCTCGCTTGGCCCGTGTCTCGGGTCGCCGTCCCGGTCTTGAGCCGGCTGCAAGACGACCCGCTTCGATTCCGTTCGTACTACTGCGCCGGACTCTCCATTCTTGCGATGTTCGGCGTTCCGATCATCGTCTACCTCTTCGTCGATGCGCCCACGCGTGATTCTGTTCTTGCTCGGCGATCAATGGGTCGAAGCGATTCCGCTCTTCCGCATTCTTGCACCGGTGGCGCTCGTCGCGCTGTTCCACATCGGTTTTCAATGGTGCTACGTGTCGCTGGGGCAAACCGATCGCCAGCTGCGATGGGAGAGCGGCGTCCGCCGTCATCACGCTCGCGGCGTTCGCCGTGGGCCTTCGTTGGGGGGCCGTCGGCGTGGCGGGAGCGTATTCGATCGCGAGCGTTTTGCTTCTGGCGCCGGGAGCGATCTATTGCTTTCAGCGCACGCCGGTCGGGATGAGAGACGTTCTCTCCGCGCTCGCTCGACCGGCCGTAGCAGCGATCGCCGCCGGGGTCGTGCTGTACTTCGTCGCGCGATCGACCTCGATCGCGAGCCTGCCGATCGCGGTCGCGTTCCACGCACTGGTGTTCGCGGCGGCGTACGCGGGCATTTGGGCGATCTCTCCCGGCGGCCTCCAGGCCGCGCGGGAATTTCTCCGGCTCGGGCGAGAGCTTCAGAGGTCCAGGCGAACTCCCGCCTGAATGATTCGGGGTGCGCCGATCTCGACCATGCCGTTCGTCGACGCCCGCACTTCGTACTCGGTGTCGAATACGTTCTCGACCGTGAGGAACACTTCCGACCACGAATTGACTCTCCGGTTCACGAGAAAGTCGACCACGAAGAAGTCCTCGATCGGAAGCGTATTCAAATCGTCTTCGAAGCGGTCGCCGACGAAGCGCCCCTGAAGGGAGCTCGACAAGAGCGACGGGCGATCGAAGCTTCCGCGAAGAACGTACTGGTGCTCGCGGCACTTGTCGGACGCGCTTGCCGACGAGCGCGGGATCGTCGGACTCGATCACCGTTGCGTCGTCGTAGGTGTAGCTCGCGGTGAAGAGCCAGCTCTCCCAAGGCCGGTAGCTTCCCTCCAGCTCCAGGCCGGCCGAGCGAATCTTCCCCACGTTGTCGGTCTGGCGGCAGACCCCGCCGGCGGGAATCAAATCGCAGGGGGGAATGACGGTGGCTTCGTCGGGATCGGCGAAGCCGATCGTGTGCTGCGCGATGGAGTTCTCGACTTCGTTCCAGAAGCCGGTCGCCTTCGCCGACCACGTCGGCTGGGGATGGAAGTCCAGCCCCGCCTCGGCACCGAGCAGGATCTCCGGCTCGAGCTCGGCATTTCCGACCGTGACCGTTCCGTCGCGTCCGATGAATCCTTCGTACAGCTCGCTGATCGTGGGTGCACGGAACGCGCGATACACCGACGATCGAATCGAAACGTCCTCGTTCGCATGGTAGACGACGCCGAGGCTCGGATTCAGCGTGGATTTCTCGTCGTCGGGGTAGACCGACTCGCGCAGCACGGCCCCGCGTGGACCGCTCCACGATCACGTCGCTGGCGTCGAAGTTTCGCAGCACGTCGAAACGCGCGCTGCCCACCACTTGCCATTGGGGAGTGATTCGCCAGATGTCTTGAAGATAAGCCCCGATCAAGTGCTCTTTGCCTTGGACGTGCTTGTCCGTGGTGAAGTCCCCCGTCGCCGTGCTGTATCCGCCGTAGGCGAAGCTCTCTCCTTCGAGCCACGTTTGGTCCAGGCCCACGGAGAGTCGATGTGCTTCCACGAGTTGCTTGGACCACCCCAGATTCGCCCCGATCGACATGCACGGAGCCTTGTATTCGTTGCCGCTGGGCCGCTCGCTCGTTCGATCAGGGGTGACCGTCGTCGAGAAATTGTGCGAGTCACGGGACATGTGAAACAGGTTCACGTTCCATTGGCCGAGATCTTCGGTGGCGATCTCGGTGCCGGCACCGTACGAGCGCGTGATGAAGCCGGACTCTCCGAGCGGGGTGCCTTTCTTTCGATCTTCGTCGGCATAGCTTCCGTCGAAGTAGACCCGGGTCGAATTGGACGGGCGATAGTCGACGCGGCCGAGGAATGTGCCGCTCGTCAATTTCGCCGGCTCGTCGATCGGGCCCACTTGATCGTCGCGCCAAATGACGTAGCCGTTCGTGTCGAAGTAGCTCCCGCCCGCGGAGAGCGTGACCGGGCCCATGTCCTCGCTCGCGAACAGCTCGAAGTTCTCGGTCCCGAGCTCGCCGCCTTGCCCGCGGAAGTGAAGCGACCGTTCCTGCGGCTTGTGCGTGAGAATGTGAATGACGCCGCCGAGCGCCAAGCTCCCCCAGATCGGCGAGCCTCCGCCGCGCACGACCTCGATGCGCTCGATGCTTCCCAGCGGGATGCGGCTCCAAGTGACGTGGCCGGAGAACGGGTCGTTGAGCGGCACACCGTCCATGAGCACGAGCGTGCGGCCCGTGTTCGTGGGGCCGATGCCGCGCATCGACACGCCCTGGAGCGAAACCGAGCTGACCACACTGCTCGATTGCCGGAGCAAGCTGAATCCCGGGACTTGGCGGAGCACGTCGTCCAGTCGGCTCGGGGCCGATAATTTCAAATCATTCGACTCCAAGACGGTGATGTTCGCGGCGATGTCCGAAACCTTCTGAGGAGTTCGCGTGGCCGTGACGACGATGGGATCCATCTCGTACACGGTCGAGTCCGGCTTTTCCGTCGTCGGCAGCACCGGCATCTCCGAAGTCACCTGCGTCGGCGGATTCGCCGGCGTCTCCGAATTCACCGGCTGGATCGGCGTCGACGCTCGGCGGGGGTCTCCGAATCCCTGCGCCGGGGTCGCCGCGGCGATCGCCTTCCTCGGCTGCCGCAGCGGAGAGCGCCAGGAAGCACGAGTGCCGCGAGCACGCCGGCCGCTCTCGTCGAACGCGTCCCACGAATGCCGCTCATGCGTTGGTCTCCACCTGCCACGGGACGAGCCTTGCCGAAAGAAACTGGATCACCGCGCGAATGCCGATCCCGATCAGAGCGGACAGCACCACGCCGGCATAGACGTCCTCGATGCGGAGCGTTTGCCAGGCGAGCCAGATCATGGTCCCGATCCCGTTGTCGGCGGTGATGAGCTCGACCGCAATCGTCAGCGAGAGCGCGACGTTGAGAGCAACGCGTGCTCCCGCGAGAACGAACGGCAGGCTTCCGGGAATGACGACTTTGCTCAGCACCTGAAGGCGCCGCGCGCCGTAGTTCTTGGCCACTTCGAAGTAGATCGGGTGAATCTGGCGCACGCCGGCCATGGTGTTGATGAGCATCGGAAAGAACGTCGACAGCGCGATGACGAATGTGCGCGACGTCGATCCGACGCCGAGCACGATCATGATGATCGGAAGCATGGAGATCTTGGGAACGGGGTGGAGGGCAGCGACGAAAGGATCGAGCAGCCGGCGCGCCGAAGGCGAGCATCCCATCCACATGCCGATGAGATACGCGGGGATCCCGCCCATGAGGAAGCCGAGCACGACGCGCGAGAGCGTGGCTCCGACGTGTTGCAAAAGCTCTCCGGAGACGAACAACTTCTTCAGAGAAACGGCGATGACCGAAGGGGGCGGAAAGAAGAACGGCGGAAGAATCTCCAGTCGAGAGAGCACCTCCCACGTGCCGATCGCGATGGCGAAGAGCCCGACCGTCAGCGCCGTCGAGCCCGATTTCGGCTTTCGTCTCACGACGCCGCCACCAAACCGTTCCCCATCTCTTCCTCGAGGATCGCCCAGATTCTCTCTTTGATCCGAAGGATCTCGGGGCGATCTCGGTCGGACAGATTTCGCGGACGCGGAAGAGGAATGCGGAACTCCTCGCGAATTCTACCCGGCCGATTCGTCATGATCAGGACGCGATCGGCGAGGAGGACCGCTTCGTCGATGTCGTGCGTCACGTAGAGCACGACCTTCTTGTGCTCCTCCCAAATGCGCAGCAGCTCCTTCTGCAGGACTAACTTCGTCATCGCGTCCAGCGATCCGAACGGCTCGTCCATGAGCAACATGTACGGATCCGTGAGAAAAGCGCGGGCGATCGCGACGCGCTGGCGCATTCCGACCGAGAGCTCGTGCGAATAGCGGGACGCGAACTGTCCCAGGCCGAACGGCTGGAGAAAAGCGCGGGCGCGCTCGTGGCGCTCCTGTCGCGGCACGCCCTGCATCTCCAGGCCGATCGCCGCATTGTCCAGGACTGACATCCACGGAAAGACGCCGTGCTCCTGAAAGACGAGGGAGTTCAAGGGCCGCCCGCGCTCCGCGCCGCGGCGAAACGTGATCTCCCCGGTCGTCGGCGACATGAGTCCGGCGACGATCTTGAGCAGCGTGCTCTTCCCGCAACCGCTGGGGCCCACGATGCACAGAAACTCTTCGTCTTTCTGATCGAAGCTGACGCGGTCGAGAGCGAGGACCTCTCCGCCGCGCGTGGGATAGACGAGTCCGACGTCGTGGCACGTGAACCCCATCCCGATTTACTCGCCGGCCTGAAGGCGCTTCTGCGCTTCTTGGACGAGTGAGGGATCCCAGAAGCCCTCCACCGGGACGACCTCGTCGAGGAGCTCCTGCGCCGACCGCCCACTTCTGGTACTCGACGATGCTCTCGGGCTGCATCATGCCGTCGTTGCGAATGGGGACCCAGCACGCGCGCGCGACCACGTCCCGGCTCAATTCGGTCTCGCTCGACGATGATGTCGATGTTGCGTTCCGTTTTGCCCTGGTTGTATTGCTGCACCGACTCGAGATACGCCATCAGGAATCGGACGCCGATCTCGCGGTCTTCGTTCAGCAGACGAGGGCCGAACATGATGAAGCTGTGCTGGCTGTTCGGGGCCAGCTCCCGGTCCGTCTTCCAGAGCACGGCGTTTCCTGCGTCGGTGATCATGGTGAGCCAGGGCTCGGAGGCGGTGGCGACGTCGATGGCGCCGCGCTCGAACGCGTCGAGCTTGGATGCGTAGGGGACGTCGACGAGATCGACGTCCTCGACGGTCAGCCCCGCGGCGGTGAGGAGCCGGTCGACGTCGTAGAAGCTGGTCGAGGTCTTCTCCGACGCGATGTGCAGCCCGCGCAACTGCTGGAGCGTGTCCAGCTTGCCCGACTCGACGAGGTCGCGCCGCGCGAGAAATCCCCGGTAGCAGCAGCCATCCGCGGGGACGTGCCCCTTGTCGGCCACGAACCTGATGTCCGCTCCGCGCGCCATGAGATTGAAATATCCCGGCGCGATCATTCCCGGAACGACATCGATGCGCCGCGAGACGAGAGCGGGCACCGCATCGGTATTGCCGGTCATGCGGATGAACTCCAGCTCGATTCCGTGCTTCTCGAAATATCCTTCGGCGGCACCGATGAACATCGGAGCCCACGAGAGAAACGGCGACGTGGAGACTTTGAGGCGGACCAACTCGGAATCGCCGGCGCTTGCGATCGCCGGACAGAGGAGCACGAGAAGAACGAGGATCGCGCGGATGGTGCGCATCTACGCGTCGACCTCCCGCGCGCGTCCTTCGCTCTCGGCGGGAGGCTGCTTCATGAGGTGAAGCGGCATGAGCTTCCCGCGAGCGGTCCAGATCGGTTCCATGCGCCGGACCCGGAACGTCTTGGCCTGAGACCAGGTCGCGCGCGCGCCGTCGGCGCCTTCGCTGCCGCGGCTGAGCCCGTCGAGCACCGCGTCGATCACCTGCTGCTCGTCTTGGATCTGCACTTTCGGATTCACGATGATGCTGAGCTTGGTGAACCCGCGGGCGTCCTCCTCCTCGAGAAGCTGGTAGTCGAGCGCCGTGCCGCCGAAGCGCTGGGGCAGGTCGTGCTGAAGAATGCGTTCCATCTCGCTGCCGACGAGCGTCATCCCCTCGCCGGACAGCTTGCGGAAGCTGCGGATGTGCTGGATGTGCTCCGGGAAACCGTACTCTTCCCAGCGGCAACCGCAGGAGCGCTTCTCGAACGTGCCGTAGTCGTCGCTCTCCACGTTCAGCAGGATCTTCGGTGCGGAGGGGAGGATCGTGGTGAGAAGGAACGCGTCGACGTGGACGTCGGCACTGGGAACCTTGCGCTTGTGCTGGATCAGCGCGAGATGGTCGCGCATGAAATGGTGGTCGTTGCAATCGGCCGGATTCCCACACGCCAAACCAATCGGCCCCGCTTCGGAGAAGTGGTACGTGGGAATGACGCGTGCGCCGGTCTTGCGCATGGTCTCCACTTTCGCGGGAGTCGGCGGTTCTCCGCCTCCGGAAAAAATCCCGCCGGTGAGGTCGATCCCTTCGTCGAGCGCGGCGATGGCGATGCGCAGCGCCATGCTGGCGAACGCTCCCATGTAACAGGCGCCCTCTTTTCGAATCGTCTCCGCCATCCAGCGCGCGATGATTCCGGCTTCCTCGAGCCGCACCGGCTCCGGGCGCGGAAAGTTGCATCCGTAGAGGCGCCCCATTCGGAGCACGTACTCGGTCGCGACGCGATACTTGAGAGGTACTCGCCGATCCGTTCCCATGACGGGGGAGAACCAGCGGCGGGGGACGTTCCCCATCTTCGCGCCGTTGAGCAGGTTGCTGATTCCGACGATGTTGGGAAGTACGCCCCGCCAGATCCCGCGGGGAATGCCGGCCGTGCCGTGCACGTCGTGGGCGAGAATGCTCAGCGGAAGGCGCTCCGCCATGCTGTCGAGATCGTGGTAGACGCGCGTTCCCGCGCCGGTCGACCCACCACTCTCTCCGTAGTACGCGCCGCGGAGGTAGGGATTATCGAAGTCGCGCGGCCGAATCGGAATCGTCTGGCCGTTGCGCACCACCGGCTCCCGACCCTTGAACTCCTCGAACGTGAAGTAAACTCCGGCCTCGCGCAATGTACGAAGAGTTCCCTCGACTCCGCGATCGCCGACCATCCTCTCGAGGTCGCCGTACTCGCATCTCGCGTCGCGAAGAAGACCGAGGTAGGGGCTGCGGGGATGGCCGAAAATGCCCCGGCGCACGACGCGCAGAAAGTTTCCCTCGCGCTCCGCGAGGCGACGTTGCACGGTGGCCCGAGCTTGCTCGAGAGTAATCGGCTCGCGAAGGAATTTGCGAAGGCCCACACCGAAGCGGGCGTACATGACGACGTCGGAGGCGAAGCCCATCGATCTTCTTCCTGCCAATCGATTTCCCGGGGCAATCCCACGCCGCAAGATAGGACCGGGAGCTCGGACGGACATGGACCAGGGGTGAAGAAACCACGATGAGATCGGCGTCGAACGACTATCCTGAGCCTTAGAATAGCATACTGGAAAGGGCCCATTCTCGGAGGAGCCATTGTCCGGTCGGCCGCGTGTCTTGATGGTGAACTACGAGTTCCCTCCCCTGGGAGGCGGCTCGGGAAATGCCACCTTGCACGTCCTGCGGGAGTTCGCCGGGCATCCCGACATTCGAATCGACCTCATCACCAGCGGCGCCGAACGATGCGAGATTCGTGAGCAATTTTCACCGAATATCGACATTCATCGAATTCCCATTGCAAAGAAAGAGCCGCACTACTGGAAGACCACGGAGATTCTGGAGTGGTCCATTCGGGCGGCGTTTCGGTCACGGGAGCTCGTCGAAAGAAACCGGTACGACCTCTGTCATTGCTGGGGGGGATGGCCCGCGGGACTGATCGGCCGCCAGCATCGGGGGAAGATGCCCTACGCGGTCGCCCTCCGGGGCTCGGACGTGCCCGGCTACAATCCGCGACTTCGCCTGCTCGATCCGTTCTTGCTCCGGCCCGTTTCGCGCCCGGTGTGGAGGGACGCGGCGGTGGTCACGTGCGTGAGCGGCTTTCTCGGGGATCTCGCTCGGCGCACGGAACGCGACATTCCCTACGAGGTCATTCTGAACGGCGTGGACTGCGCCCGCTTCCACCCGGGTCCGCGTCCCGAACGCTTTCGGTTTCTCTTCCTCGGCCGGCTGATCAAACGCAAGGGAGTCATCGATCTCTTGAATGCGTTCCAGCTCGTGGCCCAGGACGATCCCCGCCCCGTGCTCGAGATCGTGGGCAGCGGTCCCGAGCGCAGCGCGCTCGAGGCGTTCTGCCGAGATCAAGCGCTGAACGGGCGCGTGCACTTCCACGGCGCCGCGGAAACCGCCGACGTCCCCGAGATCTATCGAAACGCGTCGGTGTTCGTGATGCCGTCCATCGAGGAGGCGATGAGCAACGCCACGCTCGAGGCGATGGCCTCCGGTCTTCCGGTGATCACGACGAGAACCGGCGTCTCCGAAGTCATCGATGGCAACGGGATCGTGGTGGGAAGGCAATCGAGCGAAGAGCTCGCGACGGCGATGCGGGCGTATCTTGCGGATCAGGACTTGAGCGATCAGCACGGCCGGCGTTCGCGCGAGATCGCCGAGACCATGACATGGGCCGCCGTCGCCCGGGCCTACCGCGCTGCGTATGATAGGATTCTCGATCGAAGTCGCGGCGAATCGATGGTGCGTTGACGAATCGTTTCGAGGGACGCACAAGAAATGTCACCCCTGTTTCTTCGTGCTCCGAGACAGTTTGCCCAGCTCCGCAGCGAGCAGTGGCTTCCCATGGCGGAGCTCACCCGCCGGCAGGAGGAGCGTCTCCGGCGCATCGTTCGCCATGCCTACCGGCACACCGCGTATTACCGTGAAGCCTTCGACGAAGCACGCGTTCGTCCGGAGGACATCCGCACGGCGAGTGATCTGGCGCGCCTCCCGCTTTTGAAGAGAGAGGGTTTGAGAAAGCTGGCGGAGAGCGTCGCCGGAGCTCCCAATGCATCGCACTTGCATACTTCGTTCACGTCCGGATCGACGGGCGAGGGGGCTCGCACTTACTTCGATTCCGAGGCATGGCTCCTCGGCAAATATTTGCTCAAGCTTCGTGCGCGCCTGGCATGCGGCGTTCGTCCCTGGGACCGGATCGCGCAGTTTCAATGGATTCCGAACACGGACACGTTTGCGCGCCGGCATCTGTTGCGCCAGAGGTCGTTCGGGATCGACCGTCCCTTCCCCGAAGTGCTCTCCGAAATGCGGCGCTACCGTCCAACCGTCCTCTACGGCTTCCCCGGATACCTTCGAAAGCTCGCGGAAACATCCCGCGGAAGTCTCACGGCTCGGCTTGTGTTCACCAGCGGAGAAATCCTGGGGAAAGAGGCGCGCAAGGCACTCGAGACCGCGTTCGGCGCCACGGTCTACGACATCTACGGCTGCACGGAGATGAAGGAGATCGCTTGGGAGTGCCCGGAGCGGAACGGCTATCACATCAACTCCGATTGGCTGATCGTGGAAACGGTGCAAGAACCCTCGCGCGGCGTTCCCCCGGGATCGATCGTGGTCACTTCGCTTTACAATGAGGCGATGCCGCTCATTCGATACGTGGTCGGGGACGTGGGGCGCCTCCTCGATCGCTCGTGTCCCTGCGGGCGCACGCTTCCGCTCATGGCCGTGGATACCGGGCGCGCGGTGGACTACGTGGTGCTTCGCGACGGCCGCGAAGTGTCGCCGTACACAGTCATGACGCCCGTGGAGGCGCTCGACGGCGTCTCGCAATTCGAAATCCTCCAGGAGGAGATCGACCGCGTTCTGGTGCGCGTCGTGCCTTCGTCCAGTTGGGGAGAGGCCACGCGCGCTTCGATCTTGGGAAGCTTGGACACCATCCTGCCGGGCGTTCGTGTGGAGATTGCGCTGGTGGACAAGATCGAGCAGCAGGCGACGGGCAAGTACAGGATCGTGCAGTCGAAGGTCACGCGTCCATGACGTCTGTCTCCGGCGCGCCCAGACTTTGGCTTCGGCTCGAGGGCCTCGTGGTCTTGGCTGCCGCCGTGGTGGCCTACGCACGGTTGGTTCCCGGACGCTGGGGTCTGTTCGCGATCCTCTTCTTGGCTCCGGATCTGGCGGCACTGGGCTATCTCATGAATGCGCGAGTCGGCGCCGCCCTCTACAACATCGCCCACACGTATGTCGCCCCCGCGCTGCTCCTTGCGGCCGCGTTCGGCTTGCCGTCCCCCGATTTACTTGCACCGGGACTCATCTGGGCGGCGCACATCGGTCTCGACCGCGCGCTTGGCTATGGACTCAAGTACCCCTCGGCATTCCAAGACACTCACTTGGGAGGGGTGGGACGCGCGCGGACGAAACCGGAAGCAGCGCACGTGGAGCGCATGAGCGAGTAGCGGACGAAGGAGCGGAGGGAGGTCGGGCAGCCATCCGGCCAACGTGGCCTTGAACGATGGGCGGACGTGGCTGCCCCTTTTTCCTAGCGGCGGACCCGGGACTGGTTGTGGTTGGCCGAGAGTCTTCCGGCGACGAGCTCCACGAGGAGGGTCAAAAACGTGAACATCTCGATCTCTCCTTGGTTGATGGCACCGGCCATTCGGCGCCCAACATGTCCTGCGACGGAATCCGCCGGGATGTGACATGATTTCAGGAGGAATTTAGGCGCCGGATGCGGGGGACCGACAGGGGATGGAAGGCCTGAGAACCTCGAAGTCGAATGCTTCCCTCAGTATTCGTGCCGGCGGCGGGTCCCTGATTCTCGGCGCGGTTGCGTTCGTGGGCGTGTTTAGTTTTCTGGCCGCTCGATTCGACTATCCGGACATTCTCGACGGCTCCGCCGCTACGGTGCTGCCGCGTCTCCTCGCCACCGGCTCCTCCGGTCGAGCCGTGTGGGCGATCTACGCATTTCTCCCGCTCTTTTGGATTCCCGCCGGCGTCGGCGCGTATCGTGCGTTCAAGCATTCGCACCCCGGAGCCATGCTCCTCGCCTTGCAATGCACGATCGTCTCCGCGCTCTCCATGATGCTCGGCTTGATGCGCTGGCCGGCGCTCCATTGGCGGCTCGCCGAGCTGTACGCGACGGCCGACACGGCGCAACGATCGGTGCTCGACGCACTGTTCGACGGCTTCAACACATACCTCGGAAACTACGTCGGTGAGTTCCTCGGGGAGCTCAGCATCAATGCGTTCTTTGTCCTGTCCGCGTGGGCCATGCTTCGCTCCGGCGCGGTTCCGCGCGGCCTAGCGATCGCGGGGCTCGTCACCGGTGTTGCCGGCTGGATCGGTATGTTCCGCAACGTGACGTCCATGGTTGCACCCGTAGCCGCGATCAACAACGTTCTCCTGCCACTCTGGATGATCATCTTCGGGTTTCTGCTGATCAAACGTGGTGCGGTCCCCGCCGACACGCATCATTCCGCCTGAACGACGACGATGTTGTGATGGCACCGGCCATTCGGCGCTCGACATGTCCTGCGACGGAATTCGCCGGGAGGTGACATTTCGGGGGAGGTTCTTGGGGAGAGGGTCATTGCGGCCCAAGCGTGATCCGAGGAGAATGCGGGGTACCTCTTGGGCCGACGATCACCGGAGAACTCGTGACCGCATTCGTACTGGCCGCTCTGCAGGCCATTCTGGTCGGGGCAAGCATCTGTCTCGTCGATGCCGAAATCGGATTGTGTCCCCCCGACGACCTTCCTGGACCGGCATCGTGGACGGGTTACTCGACGGACTCGACTGCCTGCTTCGAATTCGGTACGGGCCATCCGCTCACGGTCAGCGCATCTCCCATCGACCCCTTCGATAATGCTGGCCCTCTCCCGGTCGACGGCACGGTCTATTTGTGGCTGATTGGAATCAATGGGTCCTATGGGTTCTTCGACATCACCGCGTCGTTCGTGACGACCGGAGATCTCCAAATCAGTGGTTATGAACCGATCGCCGAAGGCGATCACGGTTGGGACGATGCCGAGCACTCCCTCTATTTCGTTCGGCCGAATACTTGTCATCGTTGGCCCGAGGACATTCCTTCCGAGGTCATTGGCGGGATTCACATAGAGCCCACGTCGGTCGAAAGCGAGAGTTGGGGACGGATCAAGGCACTCTGGCGTTAGTCTCATGCCCGCCCCGCCGGCCGTCGATACCTCCCGGGAACCCTGGGAGGAAAATCCATGAAGCGGCTCATGACGGTCCGCGCTTTGTCGTTCGGAGCTCTGTGTGCATTGGTGATGGCGATCGGTTGTTCGTCGCCGAGAGTGCTCGTTCCCCCGCGCGTCGATCTGGCGCGATACGGCACGATCGGCATGATCGAGTTCAGTTCGCGAGACAATCGTGAATTGGGCGGCGAGGCCAGCCGCGAGTTCTTGGCGGTGATTCATGCGGCTCAGCCGGGAACGCCGGTTCTCGAGCTCGGCGACGAGGGCTTCGTTCTCTCCGAGGTCGAGTTGGACGAGCTCAATCCCAGCGCGATCCGCGCCATCGGAGAGAAATACAATGTGGACGCAGTCGTGATCGGGGTGCTCGGTGCGCAGGAAGTGAAGCCCCGCGTCTCGGTGGGTGCGGGACTGGATGCGCTCTCCGCATCCGCGGAAATCGAAGGGCTTCTCGATGCACGCATTCTGGAAACGCAGAGCGGCGCGACCGTATGGACGACCGCAGCCCGCGCGAAGGAGACCGTGGCACGCGTAGACCTCTCCACCGGAGGCATCGCCGGCGCCGGCGCAACCAGTACCAAAGATGCGAAAACCCGTCTCGTGCGCTCGCTGGTGGAGGGTGCCACGGAGGACTTCTGGGGGCGTTGGGAGAGGCAGTAGGCCTGCGGCGCGAAGACGAAGGAACGGCCACGGCAGCGCGGCCGTTTCAAAATCGAAGGGCGCGGCGATCGACTCGCCGCGCCCTCGTTCATTCATGCATGCAACGCGGCGCCCTCACAGGACGCCGCAATCGCATTCAATCCTTACCGAATGCGCACGACCTTCTGCAACTGCGTCTCGCGTCCGGCCATCAGCTGCACATAGTAGATGCCGCTGGCCACCGGAGCGCCGTTGTCGTCACGGCCATCCCAATGCGTCGGATAGCGTCCTGGCGCGAGCGTCCTGTCTACCAGTGAGCGCACCCGGGCTCCGGTCACGTCGAAGACGCGGAGCTGCACGTCCATCGGCGTCGCGATGCTGAAATCGAGGCGCGTCGACGATTGGAACGGACTCGGATACGCCGGCGAGAGAAGCGTGGTGAGCGGCCCCGTCGTCGAATCATCGAAGATCGGCGCGTCCGTGCCGCCTCCGCCGAACTGATTCAACGCGACCGTGTAATTGCCGGTCTGATCGATTCCCGAATCCTCGATCACGATCGTGTATGTGCCGCCGGCGATCAGCTCCATGTTGACGTTGTCGGCGGTCGTTGAAGTGAGCGCCGAACCGCCGCCCGGCGGGAAGAGCGAGATCTGCGTGTTCATCGCGCCGCCGGTGACGACCGCGGAGATTGCCACCGAGTCGCCGGCGTTGGCGTTGAACGTGTACCCGTCGAAGTCGGCGGAGCTGAGCGCGCTGCCGTTTCGCGGAACTCCCGAAACGATGGCCCCGCCGTCCGTCTCCGGGGCGCCGGTGTACGGACCGGTGGTGACGTTCAGGAGAGAGGCGTTGTAGCCGCCGGCGGTATCGTTGCCGGAGTCTTCGATGAGAATCGTCCAGGTTCCGGTGGCGTTGAGCTGGAAGTCCAGTCGATCGCCGCCGCCCGACCACGTGGCGAAGGTCCCGCCGCCCGGCGGATACAAGTAGATCACCGTGTTGTAGTTGGCCCCCGAGGTGAGGACTCCCCCGATGAGCACGCGATTCCCATTCGTTCCCGTGAACGTGTATCCGTCGATGTCGGCGATGCCACTCGTTGTGCCGGTCTTGATTTCGTTCGACACGATAGGACCGCCGTTCAAGTCGCCTGCACTCGTGAACGGACCGGCGGTGACGTTGCACAAGCTCGCCGTGTACGTGCCGGGATGGTCATTCCCGGAGTCCTCGATCACGATCGTGTACGTCCCGTTGGCCGGGAGCTGCGCCTCGAGTCGATCGGCCGTGCTCGACGTCACGGCCGCGCCGCCGCCCGGGGGGTAGAGCGAGATCTGCGTGTTGTGCGAGCCGGCTCCGGTGGCAACGCGCGACCATGACGACGCGATTGCCGGTCGATCCCGTGAACGTGAACGCGTCGAAGTCCACACCCTGCTGGAATTGCCCGGTCTTGATGTCGTTGGAGGCGATGGCGCCTCCGTCGGTGTCGCTGCCGTTGGTGAGCGGGCCGGCGGTGACGTTCAAGAGCGACATGCTGTAGTCGCCGGCGGTGTCGTTGGCGGAGTCCTCGATCAGAATGGTCCAGGTTCCGGTGGCGGTGAGCTGGAAGTCGAGTCGATCGCCGCCGCCCGACCACGTGGCGAAGGTCCCGCCGCCCGGCGGATACAAGAAGATCACCGGTGTTGTAGCCCGCGCCCGCAGTCGCCACCGCATCGATGAGCACGCGATTGCCGTTGGTGCCGGTGAACGTGTATCCGTCGATGTCCCCGATCCCGCTCATGGTCCCCGTCTTCACGTCCGCGGAGACGATCGGACCGCCATTCAAGTCACCCGCGCTCGTGAACGGTCCAGCGGTGACGTTGCACAAGCTCGTCGTGTACGTGCCGGGATGGTCATTCCCGGAGTCCTCGATCACGATCGTGTACGTCCCGTTGGCCGGGAGCTGCGCCTCGAGACGATCGGCCGTGCTCGACGTCTACTGCCGCGCCGCCACCCGGAGGGTAGAGCGGAGATCTGCGTGTTGTGCGAGCCGGCTCCGGTGGCGACCGCGACCATCACGACGCGATTGCCGGTCGTTCCCGTGAACGTGAAGGCGTCGAAGTCCACGCCCTGCTGGAACTGCCCGGTCTTGATGTCGTTGGAGACGATGGCGCCGCCGTCGGTGTCGCTCCCGTTCGAGAGCGGGCCGGCGGTCACGTTCAAGAGCGACATGCTGTAGCTCGCCGGGAGTGTCGTTGGCGGAGTCTTCGATGAGAATCGTCCAGGTGCCGGTGGCGGTGAGCTGGAAGTCGAGACGATCGCCGCCGCCCGGACCACGTGGCGAAGGTGCCGCCGCCCGGCGGATACAGGAAGATGACGGTGTTGAGCGAGCCTGCGGTCGCCACCGCATCGATGAGCACGCGGTTGCCGTTCGTGCCGGTGAACGTGTATCCGTCGATGTCCCGATCGCCGCTCATGGTCCCCGTCTTCACGTCCGCGGAGACGATCGGCCCGCCATTCGAGTCGCCCGCACTCGATGAATGGACCGGCGGTGACGTTGCAGAAGGATCGTGGTGTAGGTGCCGGCGTTGTCGTTCCCGGAGTCCTCGATCACGACTGGTGTACGTGCCGGTGGCCGCGAGCTGCGCCTCGAGACGATCGGCTGTGCTCGACGTCTCGGCCGCGCCGCCACCCGGAGGATAGAGCGAGATCTGCGTGTTGTGTGAGCCGGCTCCGGTGGCGACCGCGACGATGACGACGCGATTGCCGGTGGTTCCCGTGAACGTGAACGCGTCGAAGTCCACGCCCTGCTGGAATTGCCCGGTCTTGATCTCGTTGGAGACGATGGCTCCGCCGTCGGTATCGCTGCCGTTGGTCAGCGGGCCGGCGGTGACGTTGAGCAAGGACATGCTGTAGTTGCCGGGGGTGTCGTTGCCGGTGTCTTCGATGAGAATCGTCCAGGTTCCGGTGGCGGTGAGCTGGAAGTCGAGTCGATCTCCGCCGCCCGTCCAGGTGGCGAAGGTCGCCGCCGCCCGGGCGGATAGAGGTAGATGACGGTGTTGAGCCGAGCCTGCCGTCGCCACCGCATCGATGAGCACGCGGTTGCCGTTCGTGCCGGTGAACGTGTAGCCGTCGATGTCGCCGATCGCCGCTCATGGTCCCCGTCTTCACGTCCGCGGAGACGATCGGCCCGCCATTCGAGTCGCCCGCACTCGTGAATGGTCCAGCGGTGACGTTGCACAAGCTAGTCGTGTACGTGCCGGCGATTGTCATTGCCGGAGTCCTCGATCACGATCGTGTAGGTGCCGTTGGCCGGCGAGCTGCGCCTCGAGACGATCGGCCGTGCTCGACGTTACGGCGGCGCCGCCGCCCGGCGGGTAGAGCGAGATCTGCGTGTTGTGCGAGCCGGCTCCGGTGGCGACCGCGACCATGACGACGCGATTGCCGGTCGTTCCCGTGAACGTGAACGCGTCGAAGTCCACGCCCTGCTGGAATTGCCCCGTCTTGATCTCGTTGGAGGCGATGGCGCCTCCGTCGGTGTCGCTGCCGTTGGTGAGCGGTCCGGCGGTGACGTTCAGGAGCGACATGCTGTAGTCGCCGGGGGTGTCGTTGCCGGAGTCTTCGATCAGAATCGTCCAGGTGCCGGTGGCGTTGAGCTGGAAGTCGAGACGATCTCCGCCGCCCGTCCAGGTGGCGAAGGTTCCGCCGCCCGGCGGATACAAATAGATGACGGTGTTGAGCGAGCCTGCGGTCGCCACCGCATCCATGAGCACGCGGTTGCCGTTGGTGCCGGTGAACGTGTATCCGTCGATGTCCGCCGATCCCGCTCATGGTGCCCGTCTTCACGTCCGCGGAGACGATCGGACCGCCATTCAAGTCACCTGCACTCGTGAATGGACCGGCAGTGACGTTGCAGAGGCTCGTGGTGTAGGTGCCGGCATTGTCATTCCCGGAGTCCTCGATCACGACCGTGTATGTTCCGTTGGCCGGAAGCTGCGCCTCGAGACGATCGGCCGTGCTCGACGTTACTGCGGCGCCGCCGCCCGGCGGGTAGAGCGAGATCTGCGTGTTGTGCGAGCCGGCTCCGGTTGAAACGGCGACCATGACGACGCGATTGCCGGTGGTTCCCGTGAACGTGAACGCGTCGAAGTCCACGCCCTGCTGGAACTGCCCCGTCTTGATCTCGTTGGAGGCGATGGCGCCTCCGTCCGTGTCGCTGCCGTTGGTCAGCGGGCCGGCGGTGACGTTCAGCAAGCGACATGCTGTAGTCGCCGGGGGTGTCGTTGCCGGAATCTTCGATCAGAATCGTCCAGGTTCCGGTGGCGGTGAGCTGGAAGTCCAGGCGATCTCCGCCGCCCGTCCAGGTGGCGAAGGTTCCGCCGCCCGGCGGATACAAATAGATGACGGTGTTGAGCGAGCCTGCCGTCGCCACTCCATCGATGAGTACACGATTGCCGTTCGTTCCCGTGAACGAGAACCCGTCGATGTCCGCGGCTCCCACTGTTCCGGTCTTCACGTCCGCGGAGACGATCGGCCCGCCGTTCAAGTCCGACGGACTCGTGAGCGGCCCCGCCGTGATGTTCATGAAGCAGAGCGCGTACGTTCCGGCGTCGTTGAGGCCGGTGTCCTCGATCTGGATCGTGTAGGTGCCCGTCGCGAGGAGCTGCCATTCCAAGCGGTCGGCCGTCGTCGACGTTTCCGTGCTACCGCCCGGGGCTTTGAGCACGATCGTCGTGGTCATTGCGCCGCTCGTGGCCACGGCGGTGATGACGACGCGATTGCCCGAAGTCCCTGAGAACGTCCAGGTTTCCAGGAACGTGGGGCCGGCCACGCTCCCGGCGACGGTGGAGCCCGAAGTGATTGGGCCACCGGCGTTTGCCGGAACGGAGCCGAGCAGGGCGAGAGCAACGGACAGAACGGTGACGAGTCGCAATTTGCGCATGGAATCCTCCCTTTCGAAGCCAGAACGAACAACCCAGCTTCGGGCGAACGCGGAAAATTCGATGGGAACAGGGATCTAGGATAACCCAGGCGAACCCTCGAAATCATCGGGGAGTTGCTTGTGGGCCCTGGGCCGATGCGGCCACCCACCGGCGGACGAAAGCCGCCGCGAGCTCCTGAAGGCGCTGAGGCGAGGTGGAATCGGGAAGAGCCCGTGGCCTAGCGGACTGCCGCCGCCCGCGTCGGTGCAAAGGCGCTTCGTCCGAGCCATCGCCACAACCGGCGCGCATTGCGATCGGTGCCGATCACCTGCAAGCGCCCCGCGGCGATCTCGCGCTCGGGATCGCTGTCCCCGGTCCAGATCTCCGTGAGCGCCCGCACCGTGGATTCCACGATCAACGTGAGCTCGTGTCCGGGATCGTCGCGGCAGAGATCGGCTTCGCCGTTCTCCACGACGAGCCACCATTGCCGCTCGCGAACCTTGGCGTCGCGAAACTGAAAGTGAATCACGACGCGCCGATCGGCCGGGAACTCCTCCAGACGCACGAATCGACGGATGTCCCACATGAGAAAGCCCGCGTCGAGCTGATCGCGCTTGAGTCGGCTGCCGATCCAGCGGGCGCCCCAGTGTCCGATGCCGAGCACGATCGGTCGCAGCTCCTCTCCCGCAGGAGTGAGGCGGTACTCGCCGCCGGCTGCCCCGCGCACGCGCCGCACCACGCCGACCTCCTCGAGCTTCACCAGCCGCTGCGCCAACAGCGTCGCGGACATGCGCGGCACGCCGCGACGGATGTCGTTGAAACGCGTGCTCCCGCAGAGAAGCTCACGAACGATCAGCGGCGTCCAGCGCTCGCCGAAGATCTCGGCGCCCCGCGCCACGGTGCAGAACTGTGCGTAGTCGGTCATGCGAGGGAGTGTACCCGGGCTCAGCGTCGATTTCACCCGTCTCGTCGACCGGTCCAGATTCTGGACTAGAAGGGGTGGGGCAGGCCGGGCACGATCCCGTCCGCGCGGCGAGAAGCGGCGCAGCGCGATTCGCTCGACAAGGAGGTGCGTGATGAGCGAGACGTTGGTTTTCGATGCTGCGAAGTTCAAGACGACGACGCGGGCCCAATGGGAAAACGCCGCCGAAGCTTGGCACCGCTGGGGTCCTTTCCTCGGACGATGGTTGGGGCCGGCCACGGAACGGATGCTGGATCTCGCCGGCGTCCGCGAAGGGAGCCGGGTGCTGGATGTGGCCGCCGGCGCCGGCGAGCAGACCCTGCGCGCCGCGCGGCGAGTGGGGCCGGCGGGGCGCGTGCTGGCGACGGACATCTCTCCCGGGATTCTCGAGTACGCGGGCGCGCTGGCGCGCGAGGCCGGACTCGGCAACGTCGAAACCCGTGAGCTCGACGGAGAGGCGCTGGAGATGCTTTCGCCCGGGAGCTTCGACGCCGTGATCTCCCGCGTCGGACTCATCTACTTTCCCGACCAGCAGAAGGCGCTCGCCGGAATGATGCACGCCTTGGCGCCCAGCGGACGCATCGGCGCGATCGTGTACTCCACGGCGGACCGCAATCCCTTCTTCTCCATTCCGGTGTCGATCATTCGCCGCCGCGCGGCGCTTCCTCCGCCCTTGCCGGGCCAGCCCGGTCCCGTTCTCGCTCGGTGGCGAAGACGTGCTCGGCAGCGTCTTGCGCCGCGCCGGCTTTCGCGACGTGGTCGTCGAGAAGATCGAAGCGCCGGTGCGGCTCGCGTCCGCGGCGGAGTGCGTGCGTTTCGAGCGGGAATCGTTCGGCGCGCTGCATCAAATGATGTCCACGCTCTCGGAATCCGAGCGCGCCGAGACGTGGGGCGAGATCGAGCAGCGAGCTCCGGCAATTCGAAGGCAGCGACGGCTTCGTCGGCCCGTGCGAAATGCTGGTGGGGGCGGGAGTGAAGTGAAGGAACGTGCGGGAACGATCTATGGTCCGATCGTTCCCGCATCGCCATTCGGCGGCGTCACGCCTTGTTCTTGGAGATCTCCCGAGAATCCTCCGGCTCCGGAAACGCCACCTGTTCCAATTGTGAATATCGGGTCGACGAGCGTCGGAGTCTTCACCGTCCCGAATGTAAATAGTCCCCAACTCGGGCCTCCCGGACCTCCGCCTCCGCCGCCTCCTGGTCCGCCATCCCCACCGCGGCCGCCGTCCCCGCCTCGACCGCCCCCCGAATCAAAGGGCGACGCCCCCGCGCCACCGCTTCCGCCGTAACCTCCCACGCCGCCGTTTCCACCCTTGCCGCCATCACCGCCCGATCCCGAGATGAAGTGGCACTGTTCGAATCGGATCTCCGAATCCCACGCGACAACGGCAAACGACCCCCCTCCTCCTGTCCCGCCTTCCGCTCCCGTGCCGATGATCCCACCGCCGCATCCGCCTCCGCCCCCTCCGCCGCCTCCGGTGCCCGCGCTAGAATTTCCGCCACCTCCACCGCCACCCCCGCCGCCTTGGCCCTGAGTTCTTCCGTTGCCCCCGTGATGTCCGTCCCCGGGACGAACAGTTGGGTAGGAGTAATAGGGTGGAGAATAGCTTCCGGCGTGCCCACGCTCTCCGGGCTCACCATCCATCCCTGGCTCACCATCCTCACCGGGAAGACCGCCCGCGCCGCCGTTCTCCGTTTCGGGATCACCCGTTCCCCTGTGCCCGTCGGCTCCGCTCCCGGATCCGCATCCACCGTGTCCTCCCGAGCCGCCGACATTCTGGAGCTGAAAAATGCTTCCACCCCCATATCCCCCGGCCGACCCACACCCTCCGTAGAAAATAGGCTCTCCCGGGCCGCCGGGAGGATTCGCGTTCGGCGACGTCGTGACGTTCTCGCCATCGACTCCGTCGGCGGCGTCCCGCGCCTGGAAAATGCAATCGATGAATCGCATGTGCTCTTTGCATTCCTGTGTTTGGAACGCGATCGAGTTCTTCGAATTCGCCCCGGCATTCGCTGCGCGAAATGCAAATCCGGAGACGATCGCAGGATTGAGTGCCCACTCGGCTTTCGCCGGAGTTTCTCCGACTTCGACTTCGGTGTAGGCGCCGGGAATTCGCACCCAAGTGCTCGGATCGAATCCTCCGAAGACCTTGATCGGATATCCCAGCACGGGAGACTCGAAGTATTGATCCGCGGAAACCAGAACCACGCCGCAGCGAGAACCGGCGGCTTCCGCAGCCGCCAGACCCTGCGCGATCGTGAGAAGCGGAGACTCCCGCGAGCCGTCGCCGGACTGGCTTCCGGTCGACGCGGAAACGTACGTCGTTTCCGGACGCAACACGGTGAAGTTCACGACGCTGAGCGCGAACGCGCCATCGTCGTCGTGAACCGCGAGCTTCGCGCGATGCGCTCCGACAGGATAGAGATACTCGACGGTTGCCGTCGTCGGGCTCGACCAATCGACGGACCCGTCGTCCTCGAAATCCCATTCGTAGAGGACGATCGTGCCGTCCGAATCGCTCCCGGACCCGCGGAGCTCGGTCGATCGGTCTTCACACAGCCCGGGAAACTGATTCACGCCCGCGTACGCGGTCGGCGCGATGTTGTAGGGATCCGGTCCCTGCGGCGACTCCTCATCGTCGCTGCAGCCGATCGGAGTCAGCGCAAGGGCGAGCCACATCGGGCACGACAGACACAACCGAGAGAGCGCGAGAATTCGGCGCATGCCGCTCCTGAGGGGGTTTCTTGGGGGGCAGAATGCGGGGGAGGGAGATTGTCTCCCCCGACACCGACTCTGGCAAGCGTGAGGGGGGCGTGGCCGCCGGCGGCTTCGGCCCGAAGCCTGTGCTAGACTCCGCGGCGCTCCTCCAGCTTTCACAGTACCCGCCACGTCTAGCCTCTTCGGAGATTGCGACCATGTTGCCTTCGTCGACGAAACGCCTCTCTTGGCCTCTGACGCTCCTGCTGGTGGGGGCGTTGCCGGCATGCGACGGCATCACGGCTCCCCAAACCGAGCCGCTGCTCGAGGTGGAAGCACGGGTAGAGCCGGGGCACATTCACTCGTTCGAGACCGACGTGACGTTCTACGCCGCGGTCACGAATCCCGCCGACTTCACGGCGGTCGAAGACTTCACCATGATTCGCGCCGAGCTCAGCCCCGCCGGCGCCGAGGATTGGACCAAGCAGATTCCGCTCACGTTCAACGGAACGGAGTACGCCGGCACGACGAAGTTCACCGCGAACGGAACATTTCGATGGGCGCATCGTCGGCCAGCGTCCCGGACAGGACGAGCCGGTGGAGCTGAAACGTTTGGAGACGCCGCTCGAGTCCGTGCGCCCGCACTTCGACGCCGGCGGTTATCGCGTCGAGTTCGAGACCAGCACCGCGGAGTATCCGGTCGCCGGCGAGCCGGTCACGTTTCACTTCCTCATCATGGAAGACGTGGCCAGCCCGCGTCCGCCGGTCATCGGCTTGCCGGAGGTGAAGATCCGCTGCGTGCAGGGCGCCGAGAACACGCTGCATGATGCGGTCGAGACGCCGGACGGAACGTACTCGGCGCCGCACACGTTCAATGTGGTCGGAGATGCGTCGGCCACGCTCGAGTTCATCGGGCCTGGATCTGCTTCCTGCATCGGTGGAGATTCCGCTCGTCGTCAATTAGGGCGGATCGGAATTCGGGGCGCGCTGGAGGTCAGCGCGCCTCGTACCACGTTCCGAGAGGCGTGCGCTCGCGCACTTCGTAGAATTCCGCGAGAAGCGCGCGCACTCCTTCGCCGCGTACGTCGAGATACGCTTCCTCTTCCGATCCCACGAAGATGTAGGGCGGCCGCGAAACGCGCAGGTCCTGTTCCACGCGGCGCCACGACGACGGCGGCTGCACCTCGCAGGCCCACCCGTGCACGGCACTCGCGCTCGGGCGGTCGGCGAGCCGCATGACGACCGGGTCGCCGAACACGTAGATCGCCCCCGACGCCGCGTCTTCCTCGCGTAGAAACGCGGTCGTGTGCCAAGCCGACTCATAACCCCCGTGCAGAGCACGCTGATACGCGTACTCCGAGGCGCCGACATGCGGCGCGTGCGCGCAGAAGTCGCGCGCCTTGGGGAGCCAACGCACGAGCCCCGGAAGGCTGGCCGCCACCACCACGACGAACGCCGTCCGGTGGGGATGGCGCAGGAGTGAGGCCGCCGCCGGCCATTCGCGATTCGAATGGGCCCGCGCCGCCGCTTCGAGGATCCCTTGCACCCCACGGATGGCCAAGATCGCGAGCGGCACGACGAGCATGAGATAGTCGAACTCCCAGCCGGCGAACGGCTCGACGGCGACGAGCGCGGCGCCGCCGGCGATCCAGAGCGCCGAGAGGAAGTAGACGCGTTCCGGCCGCGCTCCGTGCGCAGCGAGGGGCGCCGCCGCCGCCAGCAAAAGCCACGGCGCGAATCCTTTGGCGAACCAGAACGTGGATTCGATCACGCGCCGGATGGGATGCGGTCCGCGCGTTGCGAGGGCATCCGCGTGCCAGGACGTGAGCGTCCACACGAACCCGTCCCAGCCGCCGGTAAACTGCAGCCAGAGGATTCCTGCGCCTCCCGCGAGAATCGCGCCGGCCGCCACCGGGAAGAGACGAAGGCGAAGGAACGCGCTCCCTGCGGCCTGATCCCGTTGTTCCAATAGAATTCCCGCCGCAACGAGGGCCACGACGAGCGGAGCCGTCGCGATCTTGAATGCGATCGCCACTGCGCCGGCCGCGCCCGCAACCATCCACGCGAGGCGCGGCCGCGACCACGAAAACGAGGCGACGGCGAGGATCGTGAAGAGCGGTGCGCAGAGCAGGATCGCCGGCTGCGTGAGATGCCAGTCCGTGGTGACCGAGTAGTACGCGCCGAAGCTCGCCACGGGGACGAAGCTCGCGAGCCACGGCGGCGAGAAGACGCGCCGCAGGAGAAGAACTTGCGCCAGCGAGACAACGAGGAGCGTGGCCAGCTCGAGCATGTGGAGGCCCAGCTCGCCGAAGCCAAGGAGTGTTCCGGCCAACCCGTGGAAGAGGTAGATGCCCGGTTGCTTCAGGTCCCAGAAGTCCCGATAGAGCGTTCCTCCGTCCGCCATCGCGCGGGCCCCGGCTTGATAGAGGGCGGCGTCACCGTGGAGCGGCGTGGGGAGATGCACGACTCCCAGGATCGCCACCGCAAGAAGGGGAAGGACGACGGCCCGGCGCGGGATCCGTGTTCGGAGTGAGGGCGCCATGCCTCGTGATCGACCGGGACGCCTCAAGGAATGAGCCCCGCCCGGGCTCACGGACCATTGCCCATCCCCGTAGATGTGAGATGCTCTCGCTCCGGTTCGTCCCCTTCTCGGTAGGATCGTCCCATGAAATCCCCCAACCCCCTTGGAGCTCCGCCCCGGAAGTGGGTCGCGCTCGGCGCCGTCCTCGCGGGTCTGCTTCTGCTCGTGAACGTGGGGCTCTCCTTCGTGAACCTGCAGCGGCTGCAAGAGCATTCCTCGTGGGTGTCGCATTCCCACGAGGTCATGACCGAGCTGGAGACCGCGATCTCGTTGGTGAAGGATGCCGAAACGGGGCAGCGCGGCTATTTGATCACCGGGGATCCCGAGTACCTCGAGCCGTACACCGCCGCCGTCGACCGAATCGCCGCCCAACTCGCGACCGTCCGGCAATTGACCGCGGACAGTGCGCACCAGCGAGCCCGAATCCCCGCAGTTCGGGATCATGTTTCGGCGCGCCTGGCACTGCTCGATCGAGGAATCGCGCTCCGCCAGTCGCACGGCCTCGAAGGATCGCGCCAGAACATCTTGAGCGGGGCCGGCAAGGCGGAGATGGACACGCTTCGCGTCCTCGTCGACGAGATGATCGCCCACGAGACAAGTCTTCTGCGGGAACGACAGGGCACCTTGAATTGGACGTATCGGGCAGCACTGACGACAGCATTCCTCTCCGGGTTGTTTGCATTCTTGGGACTCGGCGGCTTCATTTTGCTGTTGCAGCGTCACCACCGCGCCCAGACCGCCGCCACCACCGCCATCGTCGACCAGCGCGAGAGGCTTCGGATCACGCTTGCCAGCATCGGCGATGCGGTGATCACGACCGACACGAAGGGCACAGTCACGAACTTGAATCCCGTCGCCGAGGCGCTCACCGGGTGGACGAACGCCGACGCGCTCGGCCAGCCGATCGAGTCGGTGTTCCGCATCGTGAATGAACAGTCGCGCGACGTGGTGGAGAACCCCGCGGCTCGCGCGTTGCGGGAAGGCACCATCGTCGGGCTCGCCAATCACACGATTCTCATCGCCCGAGACGGGACGGAACGTCCGATCGACGACAGCGCGGCGCCCATCCGCTCCGAGGATGGCTCGCTCGTGGGATGCGTCATGGTCTTCCGCGACGTGACCGAACGGCGCGGAGCGGATGAAGCGCTGCGAGAAGCCGACCGCCGCAAGGACGAATTCCTGGCGACGTTGTCTCATGAGCTCCGCAATCCGCTGGCGCCGATCCGCAATTCGCTGGAGATCATGAAGAGAACCGAGAATCCCGAATTGCGTGACCAAGCGCGCGACATGATGGATCGCCAGGTGAGCCACATGGAGCGGTTGATCGATGATCTGTTGGATATCTCGCGCATCACCCGCAATCGGCCGGAGCTGCGCAAGCAGCGCGTCGAGCTCGGCGGTTTGATTCGCCATGCCGTGGAAACTTGTAGGTCTCAGGCCGAATCGTCCGGGCATCGAGTGGTCGTGGACGTCCCCGACGAATCCATCGAGCTGGACGGCGATCCGGTGCGCCTGAACCAGGTGTTCGGCAATCTGCTCAGCAACTCCTGCAAGTACACGCAAGCGGGCGGACGCATCCGAGTGAGCATGCAACGTCAGGGAAGCGACGCCCTCGTTTCCGTGAGTGATGACGGAATCGGCATTTCCGGAGAGATGCTCCCGCGCGTGTTCGACATGTTCGCTCGGGGGAATCGCGCCCTGGAGCGAACGGACGGGGGTCTGGGGATCGGACTGACGCTCGTGAAACTGCTGGTGGAGAGTCACGGCGGGAGCGTCGAAGCGTTCAGCGAGGGCCCCGGCAAGGGCAGCGATTTCGTCGTCCGCTTGCCCATTCGCACAGGACTTCCGGCCGCAGTGCAGGACGCCGACGGCGATTGCGGTGTGTCCGCGAGCGAGACTTCGCGGCGCGTCCTCGTGGTCGACGACAACCTGGACAGTGCGGAGTCGCTGGCCACGCTGCTCCGGCTCGTCGGACACGAAGCGCGGGTGGCCTACGACGGACTCGCCGCCGTCGAAATCGCCGACACATTCTCTCCCGATGTCGTGCTGCTGGACATCGGCCTGCCCAAGCTGAACGGGTTCGACGTGTGTCGCCGGATTCGCCAGACTCCGTCGGGACGGACGATGACGATCATTGCGTTGACCGGCTGGGGCCAAGAGGAAGATCGGCGGAAGGCGGTCGAGGCGGGGTTCGACGGCCACGTAGTCAAGCCGGCGAAGTACGGCGCCCTCTTGCGATTGCTCTCCGGGCTTCCTCTCCGAAGCTGAACTTCACCACAGTCACGGAAGCGCCGCCGACCCGGGGGGCTCGCAAGGGGCCCGGACGATGATGTAATATCATCGGACGCGGCTCGAGCGGACCCCTGCCTTACCCATACATCTCTGCGGATGATGAGGAACATCGTGTATGAACACGCGCGGCTCGTGCAATTCACCCCAGAGGGCTGAGGCGATCGTCGGAATCGTCTTCGCTGCGTCTTTGCTCTTCCCCTTGTCGGCTGCTGCCGACTTCGACGACGTCACGACCGGGACGCACGTGAACCTTACCGAGTTCACGTACGGACTCGCTTGGAACGACTTCGACGAAGACGGACGCCGCGATCTTCTCGTCTGCCGGCATTTCGCCGCGCCGGTCATCTATCGCGGGCTCGCCAACGGAACGTTCAGCACCACGTTCGACCCACCGCTCTTCGGCGAGAGCGATCACCACGGCCCCGTCGTCGCCGACTTCGACAACGACGATGATCCCGACATCTATCTGACCGGCGGTGCCGAGGGGGGATCGGGCACGCTCGACAAGCATTTTTACCGCAACGACGGCGCTTTCCAATTCGTGAACATTGCGGAAGAGTCCGGCCTCGCCGACATCTCCGGACGTGGACGGAGCTGCTCGGCCATGGACGTCGACGCGGACGGTTGGCTCGACCTGTTCGTGGCGAAAGCCAAGCGTGCCGGATCGCCGAACTCGCTCTTCTTGAACGACGGAACGGGGCACTTCACGGACATCGCCGTCTCCGCAGGAATCGCCGACGAGTTCGGCAGCGTGGGCGGCGTGTGGGGCGACTACGATCGCGACGGCGATCCCGACCTCTTCGTCTCCGGGGAAGAGGATCCGGCGAGCGAGTCGCGCCTGTATCGCAACAACGGTGACCTCACCTTCACGAATGTGACTTCCCTGCTTCCCGGGATCGGACGCGTCGCGGCGGCGGCCTGGGGAGACTTCGACAAGGACGAGGATCTGGACCTTGCTCTCGGGCTCGGCGACGAGGCGCTGTTCGATGGGGCCGAGCGCATCTCCGACAAGATCACGTTCTTCTGCAACGCCCGCGAAGTCGAGAACGGCGTGGACGGAATCGATTTCAACACGAGTGCATCGTCGATCAACTTCGACTTACTCACCAGCGGAGACTACTTCCCGAATTCCATCTACATCGGCGCGAGCGCGTTTCATCCCGTGGATGCGTCGAATTTCACACTGACGTCGGCCCAAGCGGCGGGGCAGCCGCCCTTCACCGTGGGCGAGTCTGTCGGCATCTTTCTCTGGTCGCAGGGGAATTCCTGGAGGATTCGCTGCTGCGCGCCGGCGGATCAGGGACACAACTTCGGCGGCTTCATCGACGCCACATCGTCGATCTCTTCGATGTCCACGAGCGACTTCGAGCCCTACACCCCAGGTCCGCGCGGCACCCGGATCTATCGCAACGACGGAGCGACGTTCACGAACGTCTCCAATGCGTGGGACATCGAAGACAACGTGAACGTGCGGAATCTCACTTGGGTCGACTACGACCGCGACGGGGATCTGGACTTGCACGTTCTGGCCAAGGGCGACACGCAAGCGCAGAATCAGCAGGACATCCTCTATCGCAATCGCACGACGTATTTCTCGAACGAAACCTCGAATCAGGACCTGCAGGGCCCCACGAACGGTCTCGCCGATGCGTGCGCATGGGACGACTACGACGGAGACGGGGACCTCGACGTGGCGATGCTGTCGGGGGCGCCGCCACGGGTCTACGCGCTCCTGGAAACCGATCGTCTCTACGAGAACGATTCGGATTCGGACCGCAACGATCTGCGCGTGAACCTGGAGGGCGTGGCCTCCAATCGCGACGGCATCGGCGCGTGGGTCACCTGCGTCTCGGCTTATGCGGGCACGCAATCTCACTATGTGACCGGGAACGCGTGGCGCGGCGGTCAAGTGATGCTGGACCCGTATTTCGCGCTGCGGTCGGACGACGAGGTTCAGCTCCTGCGTGTCGAGTGGCCTTCGGGACTGGTGAGCGAGCTCACCGACGTTCCTGCCGGCGAAGTGACCGTGACCGAACAAGGTGCGGGACTCGACGCGCCGGCGATCGCCGCCGCGCCGCACGTTCTCCGACTGGCCGCACATCCCACTCCGACCGCGGGAAGCGTCGCGTTCCGCGTGACCGGAGCACTTCCGGTGCCATGCCTCCTCGAGATCTTCGATACGGCCGGCCGTCGCGTTCACGAGAACCGCTTCGATGCGGCGCCGGGGACGATCGATTGGGCCGGCACCGACATGAACGGGCGCCGGGTCGCGAACGGCGTGTACTACGCCGTCCTTCGCGAAGGAAATCGGGAGGCTCGGGCGAAGGTCGTGATGCTGCGGTGAGGTCCGCGCAGAGTTCGCAATGTTGTGGCAAAGAGAGAGGCCCAGAAGTTCGCACTTCCGGGCCTCGTACTTTGGGCGCACTTCTTCGACGACTCGAAGAGGAGCGACTCAGCTATCTGTAGAGTGACTTGATCCGACCCCAAGTCTCTGCTTCAACCGAGACCGGAGGAACCTGGATCACGAAGACTGACGTTCCACTCGCGAAATCATTTGCCGTCAATTTGAAGCTGAAAAGCGAGCTCATGTCGCTCACCGGGACCCCGATCGGCAGGAATCCGGCGGTCACCGGGACATCCACACTTCTCACCTCGGTCGAGTATGCAAACGCCAACATTCCCGGGATCTCTTCGGCGAACGTGGTTCCGCTCACCGTTCCGGCGAAGCCGTTGTACTGCGCGAGATACGCACCCTCCGCGCCGTTCGGATCCCCGACTCCTTCGAAAACCGCACCGTCGCCGTCGTAATCGGTGACGGAAATCCCCACCGAGGCTCGGCCCTCGGCGGACATCGTCGCGAAGCTCAGAAGTGCCGAGGCGATGTTGAACGTCGTCTCCGTTGCGCCGGATTGAACGGAGAAGTTGAGGCCGACGACGGGGTCATCGATGTAATGGACATGACTCTCTCCGCCCTGCGGATTGAGGATCGCGATCAGATCTCCCGTCGTGGGGGAGCGCATTTCCATGGTCTGGGTGCTCGACCACTCCCACGGCGATCCGCCGTAGAGGACCGGAATGCGCAACCTTGCGGAGTCTCCCGCCTCGTTGACGGCGGTGATGTCAAGCGCTGCACCGGTGAGATTCGCCAGAGTCGATGAAGCGGTCAGAGCCGAGCAAACGACCGCGAATCCGAGTGCCTTCAAGGAAGGAACGAGTCGTCGCAATCCGTTCATGATTTGCCTCCGGCATAGGGGAAGGCCGGTGGTTTCGAAATGTTCGAACCACCCGCTGCAATCGACCAGGACCGCCACTTCTTTCCTGGACGCTTAGGATCCTAGCACTTCGGCACTGCAATGCCCATGCGATGGGCGACCACTCCCCGCAACTCGCCCTTTCGGGGAACCGGCCGTGTAAACTCTTCAGCGGTGTAAACTCTTCAACGAAGGTATGGGGCCGAGCAAACACACACAAGATGTTGTGTGCTAACCATCGCAAACACACCATTCCTAGCGGAGACGTGGGGCGAGACAAGGCGCTGTAGCGATCGCCGGCTACCGCATCACCACCAATTCCTTCGATTCCACGAACGTCCCGGCCTTCAACCGGTACCAGTACACGCCGCTCGGCAAATTGCCGGCACGGAGGCTCACCGACTTGTGTCCCGCCGCTTCGACGCCGTCCACCAGCGTCGCGACTTCTCGGCCGGACACGTCGTACAGCTTCAGCGAAACGTGCCCTTCGCTCGCAAGCGCGTAGCCGATCGTCGTCGTCGATCGGAAGGGATTGGGATAGTTCTGTGCGAGAGAGATCGTCGGCGCCTGCGCGCTGGACTCCACGGACACCGCCGTCGGACCACCCAACGTTCCATCCATCCTCACGCGCTGCGCGAAGATGTCGTTGCGATTGGCACCGAGGTCGTTCCGATAGTCCGGCCAGGCCACGATCACGCCATTCGTGCCGTCATTCAGGACGATCGGATATCTCTGAACGAACGTTGCCGTGCTCACGGCGATCCCATTGACGGCCCACAACGGCGCACCGTTGCCGTTGATCCTCTGCGCATAGATGTCGGGCATGTTGTTGGTCCTCGAGTCGTGCCACGCCAGAATCGCCCCACCATTTCCGTCCGACGCAATCTCGGGAAGGAACTGGCCGTTGGCCGCCGAGCACACGCTGATCCCGTTGGCGGTCCATTGCACCGCCCCAGTCGAGCTCACTCGCTGAGCATAGATGTCGGGAGTCGGGTTGCCTGCGGATACCGGTGAATCCCAAGTCACGAGGGCCCCGCCGCTGCCGTCCGAGACCAATCGAGGCTCCGTTTGATTGCCGGAGGCCAAGGACATCGCCACGCCATTCTCGGTCCACACCACCGCTCCACCTGCGCTGATCCTTTGGGCGTAGATGTTCCAGTCGGTCTGCCCGAGCCGTCGATCGACCCATGCGAAGATCGCTCCGCCGCCGTCATTCACCAATTGAGGATACAAGCTGCCTCCTGGATCGGAGCTCAGGAGCAGCGCCGTTCGGAGTCCATAGCGATGCACCGGCGCCGCTGATTCGCTGCGCATAGATGTCGCCGAAGCTTCGCTGGTCCTCCCAGACCATGACAGCTCCGCCGGCCCCATCGCTCGCGATGCGTGCCACTCCCTGGAATTGGGGAGCAGTGCATACGGCGATGCCGTTCGCAGCCCATTGCACGACGCCCGCCGCGTTGACGCGCTGCGCGTAGAGGTCGGCGGTCATGTGACTTCCCGTGCGAACGTCGGTCCACACGAGGATCGCACCGCCGTTGCCGTCGGCGCACAATTGAGGAGATGCGAAGTCCGCCGTGTCATCGCAGATCAGAGCGCCCCCCGGCCACAGCAGCGCTCCACTCGAGTCGAAGCGTTGCGCGTAGAGATCCCAGCCTTCGACCCAACTGACGATGGCGCCCCCGTTTCCGTCGCTAACGACGATCGCGCGACCCGTATTGTTGATCGACGAGGAAGAGACCTGAACCCCGTCGACGGCCCACAGATTGTTGCCGTTCGCATCGATCCGCTGCGCGAACAGACGGTAGGTCGACTGAAAGCGGCTATCGACCCAAACGACGATCGCCCCGCCGCTCCCGTCACGAACCATCTGCGGATCAGATTGATTGTAGTAGTCGGTGCAGACGGGATTGTTGACCGCCGGGTTGGTGGACCAGTCGGCGCGGGCGACGTTGGGCGAGCTCGCGAACGCCAGGACGAGAAGGCCGAAGCTGGGGAAGGAAGCGAATCGATCGAACTGAGGGTCCTCATGGGAGTTCTCCATCATTGGGGGACGAGCGATTTGGCTGATCCCTAGCGCGTCCCCGGAGGAGGAAAGGGGACATCCCTGCCGGGCCGCGGTGTCCGCCCCTTGGGCCGGATTGCGTTTCCTGGGGTGACCCGAATCCCGGAGGCAACCCCATGTCTGCGATCCGCTTCGGCCGTCGAGCGGCCCCGTCTCTCTTCCTCGTTCTCTTCGCCGCCCCGAGCTTCTCCGAAGATCTCGGGGGGCTGTCGCCTCTCACTCTCGACTCGCTGCAGCGCGAGCAATTCGCTGCCTCCGAGACCGGCGAGGGGCTCGAAGCTCCGAATCCCGCCCATGAGTTCCGCACCCGATTCGACGCCGCGTCGATCGAGCTGGCTCCCCAGCTCGCATCGTCTGAGGGCGAAAGCTGGTCGATGACATGGCGAACAACGCGCTGGGGCCGCATCGGCGCGGAAATGGCGCCGGGAGAAGCGTCGCGCGCCGCGGATGGGCCGCGCGTCGAGTACCGCTACGCGAGCGGACTCGCCGAGTGGTACGTGAATCGTCACGAAGGGCTGGAGCAGGGGTTCGCCGTACCCGGCGCACCGGCTTCGGGAGCCAGGTGGTTCTTTCCGCACGGGCGATGGATGACAAACGGCGACTCGGGCGGACCCGCGGCAGCCGGCGTGTATTTCGTGCGGGTTACGGCCGACGACGAAGTGGCAACGAAGAAGGTCGTGCGGGTGAAGTAGAGCCTGATACGAGACGGCGCGGGGCGGCGCGATGGCCGCGGATGAGAGTGGGTGGCTCTCGTTCTACTTAGCGGCCAGTCGTTCCCGCGCCGTGGTCTCGAGCTGGGCACGCAGCTCCGGCGGGTAGCCGTGCACTTCGGGCAAGAGATCGAGCACGCGCTGTGCACTTTGCTTGGCGGCGGCGAGGTCTCCGGCAGCGAGCTGGGCTTCGCCCAAGCTGTCCCACGAATTCGGCGAATGGGGAAACTGCTCCGCGTTCAGCGCGAAGATGCGGAGCGCATCCGCCGCGCGGTCGTGACGAAGCAGCGCATAGCCCAGAGCATTGAGCTGCGGCTCGCCGAAGTCGAAATCGTTCGGCCGGTCGCGGCGCCATTCGTGATATGTGGCGATCGCCGCATCGAGATCCTCCTGCATCACGATCTGCACGAGCTCTTCCGCGAGCGAAGGCTTTTGCGGCGCAACGGTCGGCTCGGGCACCAGCGTGCCGCGCACGAAACGGTGCGCGATCTCGCGAAACGCGGACGGATCGGCGAGCGGATCGCGGCGGAGCGCGAGGAACGTCGCTTCAGAGCCGTCGGTGAAAGCACCCACCGCGGCGGTGCGGTCGACGGCGCGAATCGATTCTGTCGGTCGCGAGGCGCACGAGCGAAAGCGCATCGAACACTCCGAGTGCCTTCACCGCGAGCATCTCGTCGACGACGTCGACATTCATATTGTCCGTGCCGAGTGCGAGATGCACGCCGGCGTTCGCGCAGCAGCTCGAGATTGTCGCGATGCACGGCGTCGAGATCCGCGATGCCATCCGTCGGTCGATGGCTCAAAACCGTCGTCACGACCGTGACACTGTGTGCGGCGCAGGCCTTTGCGTCCGCGGGCGTGATGCGCTCGAGCGGCAGGTGCGTGATCTCGTCCACGCCGGACGCGATCGCCAAACGAAAGTCCGCCGCGGTGCGCACGTGCGCCGACACCGAGAGATCGGCGGCATGCGCTTGCTCGACGATGTGCGGAACGAGCTCGGGATCCAGGCCGCGCTTGCCTTTGAACGCAGCATCGTTCTTGCGGCGAGCATGCTCTTCCGAAGTCTCCAGATAGATCTTCACGAAGTCCGGTCGCGCTTCGAGGACGTGCGGCCATACGGCGTCGAAATCCATCGAGGACGCGACGGGAACCCATCCCTGTGGAAGACGTGCGTTGTCGGATTGTCCAGAGGGGGAGTCAGCCCGAGGCGCATGCGCTTCGTAGATCTGCGACGGATGCCCGGCCGGCGAGGTGAATCCGCTCCCGGAATAGATGGCGCGAACCGCGGCCGGGTCAGCCTCCGCGACGGCATGCCGGCCGCGGGCCATCCCGCCCCAAGTGGAATTGGGATTCTTCGCGAAGAGAATCCCCGCGCGCACGAACCGCGCGATGTCCACCGCCGGATCCGGCGAGTCCGCCAGCGCGTGCGTGTGGGCGTCGGCCAGCGGCGGCACGATCCAAAGGCCGGCCAGGTCGACGATCGAATCCGGCGCCGCCGGCCCTTCACGACCGAGCACGCCGTCCTGAGCAAACACAGTGCGGGGAACGAAGCGCTCGCCATCGAACCAGGCACCGCCGTCGAAGCGGACGGTCTTCGCCGATGCCTGGGGGACAGACGCCGTCAATAGAAGCAGTGCGACCGGGATTCCGGGGCTTCGAAGGATGCGCATCGAAACGTAAGACGGGCGAATCGGCGAAAGCGTTCGACAGTGCGCGGGCGTAGAATCGTCCGGCCGGCATGAAGGAGACCTTCGTGCAGTCCGAAGACCCCGATCTCACTCGCTCACTCGGCTCGGGCCGAGAAGCAGACTCCCGATCCTCCCACGGGTTCGCGGGGAGAATCGCTGGATTCCGCATCCTTCGAAAACTGGGCGAAGGCGGGATGGGTGTCGTCTACGAGGCCGAGCAGCAGAATCCGCGGCGTTCGGTCGCGCTCAAGATCGTGCGCGGCGGACCGTTCGTCGACGAACATCGCGTTCGCCTCTTCCATCGAGAAGTGCAGACCCTCGCCCGCCTGAAGCATCCGGGCATCGCCGCCATCTACGAGGCGGGCCAGACCGAAGATGGGCAGCACTTCTTCGCCATGGAGCTGGTCCAAGGCGAGCCCCTCGATCAGTCCTTGAGATCGCGGCCGGGT
Source organism: uncultured Gemmatimonadales bacterium (assembly GCA_963725045.1). Lineage (GTDB taxonomy): Bacteria > ARS69 > ARS69 > ARS69 > ARS69 > CAVRWY01. Next base: position 59,914 of record CAVRWY010000013.1, on the reverse strand, counting down.
CCCGTCGCGCTGGACCCCGCCGAGATTCGCGTCAGGCTCTCTCTCTTTCTCAGGATCTGCGAAGCGATCGCCTATGCTCACCAACGTGGCGTGATTCACCGCGACCTGAAGCCGACGAACATCTTCGTCGTCGCTTCCGAGGATCAGGGCTCCTCCGGTTTGCATTCGACTCGAGAAGCCGGTCCCCAGGTCAAGGTTCTCGACTTCGGCCTCGCCCGCATCACCGACCCCGATCTCGAAGTCAGCACGATCTTGAGCCAGCCCGGACACATCCAAGGGACCGTCCCGTACATGAGTCCCGAGCAGGCCCGCGGCAACCCGGATGAGATCGACATTCGGACCGACGTCTATTCGCTCGGAGTCCTTCTCTTCGAGATGCTGACCGGGAAGCTCCCTTACGACGTTCGGCGAAAGCTCCTTCACGAGGCCGTACGCGTGATCTGCGAGGAGCCGCCATCTCCGCCAAGCTCGATTTCTAAGGCGCTCCGTGGAGACGTGGAGACGATCGCGCTGCGGGCGCTGGAGAAGGATCCTGCGCGCCGCTATCAAAGCGTCTCCGCTCTCACCGACGACATCCATCGATACATGACGAATCAAACGATTCTCGCTCGGCCTCCGAGTGCTGCGTATCAATTCCGCAAGCTCGTCGCCCGTCATCGCACGGCGTTCGGTTTCACTGCGGCGTTGTTCGTTCTCTTGATCGCGTTCGCGACGACGATGACGATGATGTTCGGGAGGCAGCGTGCCATGCGTCTTCGCGCGGAATCGGAACGGCTGAAAGCCGAACGAATCAACGAGCTCTTTCAGGAGATGCTCGCGTCCGCGACCCCCGAAAAGGCGCTTGGCCACGAAATGACGGTGCGCGAGGTTCTGGATGTGACCGCGGCGAGAATCGATTCGAGTCTCGCGCAGGAACCCGAAGTGAGAGCCGCATTGCAGAACTCGATCGGCGCGAGCTACTCCGCCTTGGGACTCTACGATCAAGCAATTCCGCACCTCGAATCCGCGCTGGAATTGCGCAAGAGTGCGACCGGAGCTTCGAGCGACGAGACGATCGAGAGCCTCGGGGATCTCGGGGAGGTGGCGCTCTACAAACAGGATCTTCCCCGCGCGGTCGCTCTCTTTCAGGAGGCTCTCGATGCCAGCATCGTGGGGCACGGGAGGAAGAGCGCCGAATACGCCGGCGCGGCGGACGATCTCTTCTTGGCGCTGCGCCTTCAGGGCGAGTTCGCGAGGTCGGAGTCGCTTGCCGCGGAATCCATCGCGATTCGGCGAGCGATGCCCGACTCGAAAGATGCGGGCTTGGCCTTCGCGCTCACCAACCTCTCGGGTCTCTACCTCGATCAGGGTCGTTTTGCCGATGCCGTGCCGCCCGCCCGAGAAGCGGTCACTCGAATGAAGGAAGCGAAGGGCGAGAACCATCCTGACGTCTCCCGCTGCGTGAGCAACCTCGGTGCCGCGCTGCTCCAATCGGGGGCCTACGCGGAAGCGGAGAGCCTCTACCGCGAGGCGTACGAGAGCTTGGTCAAGATGGCCGGCAAGGAGCATCCCGATGTGGCGATGACTCTGAACAACATCGCGACGGCTCTTGGGCATCAAGGGCGAGACGTCGAGGCGATTCCAATCTACGAGGATGTTCTCGCGATGCGGCGCAGGACGCTCGGTGACGAGCATTCCGCAACCGCGACCACACTGAGTGCACTCGGAGTCTCGCTGAGGCGCACCGAACGGCTCGACGAGGCCGAGACGTGCACGCGGGAGGCACTTCGCATTCGCCGTCACATCTACGGCGATGGTCACCCGAGCGTCGCGTTGTCTTGCATGAACCTGGCTATCGTTCTCGAGAAGCGAGGCAGGTTCGACGAGGGAGATCGTCTGTGGCGCGAGGCGATCGCCATCGACGAGAAGGTGTTGGGAGAGTCGAGTCCGATTCTCGCCGATCACTCGTTCGAATTCGCCCAATCGCTCGTCCGGCGCAGCCGGTTCCAGGAAGCGGAGCTGTTCGTCCGGCGGGCACTCGAGATCCGGTCTCGAGATGCTCGAGCAAAACCTCAGAAGGTTGCGTCGTCCGAGAGTCTCCTCGGCGAAGTGCTCTCTCGAACGGGACGGTTCGAGGAAGCGGACACGCTCTTGGTGCGGAGCGCGAAGGAGCTCGGGGTCTCCGAGGAAACGTCGATCGAGTCGAAGCGTGAGGCCTGGAGCCGCGTCCTGCGAAACGCCGAGGCGATGCACCGGCCCGAGGTCGAAGCCATGGCCAAGAGCGAGCTCATCCGGCTCGAAAGCTGAGCGGCGACCTTCGGACCGTGCGGGCTGTCAGCCGCATCCCATGTGCGAGACCACGTACCACAACACCAGAACGCTGACCGGGATGCCCAGCATCCAGCCGACGAGGTACTTCATTCCTACCGACGTCCCATAGGACGCTTCGCGGGCGCCTTCGACTCGACCTTCGAGTTCGAAGACGACTTGGAGCTCCTTCGCGCCGGCGGTGACTTCTTCCTCGTCCTCTTCCGCCTGCCCGGCGTCCGCGGCCTCTTGATTGATCCCGCCCTTGGCCAACGAAGAGAGCTTCAAGTCGGCGCCCTTCTCTTCGTCGAGGGTCTCTTCCAAGAGGGAAGCGGCGTTCTCATGGCCCAGGACGCGCGCCCAGGCGACCAGGGTGCCGTACGCGGCCATCTCGTAGTGCTCGACGCGCTGCGCGGCCGCAATCAGGCACGCGTCCATCGTCGGCTCGTCGAAGTCTTCCTCCATGATCGACTTGCCTTCTTCGAGGATGCCGGCCATGCCGTCGCAGTGCTTGCCGCGAACGGGAACGCCGAGGCTCGAGAAGACCTTCTCGACGCGATTGATCTGTCTCTTGGTCTCTTCGAGATGCGTTTCGAACGCCGCCCGAAGATCGGGGGAGCTCGCCGCCTTCACCATCTTGGGGAGTGCCTTCGTGATCTGCTTTTCCGCGTCGTAGGTGTCGCGGAGCTCGTCCAGGAATGCGTCCTGGAGGTTCTTTCCTTCGGCGGCCATGGGAGGCTCCTTCATTCGATCGGGTGAATGCGTGGTCGCAAAACCGTCGACGCACGTTGTGCAAGCCCTCGCCCGCACGAAACATGCCATTGCCCATGGCGCGAAGTCGGCACGACATTTCCGGCTGACATCGCCACTTCACTCAACGGGGAGAAGCGAAATCTGATCGGCAAGGAATCGAAACTCCGAACCGCGAGGCTCGAAACTCGCCTCCCGGCTCGGAGCTCTAAGATATTTTGTAGAAATCGGACTTACCGGATCACGACCAGCTTCCGTGTCACGCTCTCGCTGCCCGCTGACACGCGCACGAAGCAGACGCCGCTGGGCAATCCTTCGATGCGGGCGTCGCCGCTGCCGACGCGTCGGGTATGCCAGCCGGCGGACTGGATCGAGAGCGATTCTTCGAGCAAGCGCCGCCCGGTGACCGTGAACATCTCGAGCTTCACGGTGGCCGCGTGCGGGAGTCCCAGCTCCAGATCGAAATCCCCGGCGCGCCGCGCCGATCGAATGGACGCTTCGAGTTGCGCCGGAAGGGGGCGGCCGGACGATTCGACGACGTCCGTCGCCGCCGACTGGAAGACCGCCGTCTGGGACACGGGGCCGGCCGCGTTGATCACCACCGGATTCGCGATGCCGGTGTACGAACCGGGCTCCGATCCCGATCCAATTCACGAAAGCCCACCCGGAGTCCGCGACCGCTTCGATGGTCACGTCCACGAGCTCGCCGATCCATCCGGAGCCCGGCGTCACCGCACCCATGCCCTGGACCGCCATCGTGAGCGCGTACTCGCGCGCGAACGTCGCGGTGATGGTGGCGTCGCTCGAGGCGGTGACGGAATGCTCGAGCGCGCCGGCGTCGCTCCACGACTGCCAGACGAGCCGCTCATCGCCGCCCGGCGCGACTTGAATGGAGTCGGCGCCGACGGTGTGCACGGAGCCGGTGGCCCAGACGAAGGCTTGCGGTGTGTCGTAGCCGACGCCATCGACGCGAAACGAAGCGCCGAGCGTCGCCTGGACCGTGACGGCGACGGTCGCCGAGCTGAACGCCGCGGTCTCCGAGATCGGCGCGTTCATGGTGACGTTCGCGGGGTTGCTCGATCCCGTGTAGGAGCCGCTTCCCGTTCCCGTCCATCCTGCGAAGGAGAATCCACCGTTCGGCGTCGCGCTGATCGAAACCGAGCTGCCCGCGTTTCGATAGCCGCTGGCGGGAGAGACCGTGCCGCCCGAACCGGCGGTCATCGTCAGGAAGTATTGCGTGGTGAAATTGGCGGTGTAGGTCGTGCCCACCGTCGGCGCGACCGTGTGCGAGATCGCACCGCCGTCGCTCCAGTTGCTCCACACGTATTGAGTGCCGGTGGCCCCGGCCTGCGGCGAGGTCGTGGCGATCGTGTGCGTCGAACCCGGCACCCAGGAAAATGTCTGGGCCGTGGTGTACGAAGTCCCGTCGACGGAGAACGAACGCCCCGTCGGACTGGTCTGCACCGTCACCGAAATGTTCGCCGCGAATGCTGCCGTCTCCGTGATGGGCGCGTTCATGGTGACGTTGGCGGGATTGTTCGTTCCCGTGTACGAGCCGCTGCCCGTTCCCGTCCATCCCGTGAATGTGAATCCGGAGTTCGGCGTCGCGCTGATCGAGACCGAGCTCCCCGCGTTTCGGTAACCGCTGCTCGGCGATACGGTGCCGCCGGAGCCTGCGGTCATCGTGAGGAAGTACTGCGTCGTGAAATTCGCGGTGTAAGTCGTCGCCGACGTCGGTGCGACCGTGTGCGAAATCGCGCCGCCATCGCTCCAGTTGCTCCACACGTACTGTGTGCCGGTAGCGCCGGCCTGCGGCGAAGTCGTGGCGATCGTGTGCGACGATCCCGAAACCCACGAGAACGTCTGCGCCGTCGTGTACGAAGTCCCGTCGACCGAGAAGGAGCGGCCCGTCGGGCTCGTCTGCACGGTCACCGAGACCATCGGCGGCGTGACGAACACGACCGACTCCAAAGTCGTCGTCGTGGGGTGAACTTGCTCCACCCACGTTTCGCCGGCGTTCGTGCTCTTGACGATCGTGCCGTTGCTGCCGACCGCCCAGCCTTCGTTGGCATTCAAGAAGTGCACGGACTGGAGGTCGCCGCCGCCGGTGTACTTGTCGGTCCAGTTGGTGCCGCCGTTCGTCGTCTTGAAGATGACTTGGCTGCCGCAGGCGAAGCCGGTCGTCGTGCTCGTGAAATAGACGCCGTTCAACGTCGCGGTGGTCGGGAACGACTCGGTCCAGGTCTCGCCGGCGTTCGTCGACTTGGCGATCGTGCCGGTGTTGCCGACGGCCCATCCGATCGTCGAGCTCGGGAAGTGCACGGAGTTCAGCGCGGCGCCGCCATTGTACTTGTCGGTCCAGTTGGTGCCGCCGTTCGTCGTCTTGAAGATGACTTGGTTGCCGGCGATCCACGCGGTGTTGGTGTCGATCGCGAAGACGCCGTTCAAAATCGCCGTGGTGGGGAAGGATTCCGTCCACGTTTCCCCGGCGTTCGTCGACTTGGCGATGACTCCCGACGCGCCCACCGCCCAGCCGTTCGTCGCGCTCACGAAGTAAATGCCGTGCAGCACGCCGCCGCCGGTGTACTTGTCGGTCCAGTTGGTGCCGCCGTTCGTGGTCTTGAGAATGACTTGCGTGCCGGCGACCCAGCCGGTGGTCGTGTCGCGGAAGTGGACCGAGTTCACGAGAGCGGTGGTGGGGAAGTTGCCGGTCCACGAGGTGCCGGCGTCGGTGCTCTTGAAGATGTCGCCGGTCCCGCCGACGGCCCATCCGTACTGCGCGGCCGCGGGAGTGGCGAAGAGGGACAGGAGGAGAAGGGCGGAAAGGAAAGCGCCGGAAGGCCTAAGGGCGGTTCGCCAACGACCTGCGAGCTCGATCCATTGCGATTGCTCCTCCCGTGACCTTCCCCATCGGGACTGCGCGATTCATGCGACGGCGCCGGGCGGCCCAAGAGGGCATGCCGGCTTTGAAAGACTTGTCGCGCGAGGAGGGGATTCGTTAGGACGGTCGAGCTGGAGGTCGAGGCGGGGAGGGGCGAAGGGGCAGTCTACTGACCTCGGAACAGCTTCATCAGCAGCACGATGACCGTGATCGCGACGACGATGATCCCCGCAATCTTCAGAATCTTGGCCGCCTTCATGAAGAGCGGATAGAGCTTCGACGCGATCCGCTTCGCCACGAAAATCCCGAACGCAGCTCCGGCACCCGCGGCGCCGACGAGACTCAAGATCGTCGCGAGCGCGTTCTCGGGGCCGAGCGCCGCTCTCAAGATGCTTCTGAGGATGGAGTACGTGATCAGACCGACGAGGAAGAATCCGGCGATTCCGATCCAGCGAGAGAACTTGAGAATCCAGGTGGGGACCTCGGCGGGCGCCGCGATGCTCTCGGCGTTATTCACAAGAGGAACACTTCCGCTTGGAGAGGCGGATAAGTATTTGCGTTCTCGATTGCCTTGACCGACGTCATCCGGCGTCATGAGCTCTCCTCTCCCGCGTGAGCACCGTTCCGTTCGGATTGTAGCGCCGGAGGACGGACGTTGGTCAAGAAACCGGTCAGCGGATCATTTGGCGAAGCGCATGATCTCCACCTGCCGGCCGTCGATCGTCAGAGCCAACCCACAGTTCGTACAGGTGCTGTCCGCTTCGCAAACGGCGATACCGTCTTTGAGTTTCGGCTCGCATTTGCCCGAGCCGCCCTTGCAACCACATCCTCCACCGGTCCCTCCGCCGCCTCCTCCCGTACTGATGAGAATGAACTGGCCATCGGGCTGTGGGACGAATTCGTAACCTTCCTTCAGTCTCAACGCTCCGTCGCGTAGCTCCCAGCCCTCCACGCCCGCCGGCAATTCCTTCACGACGGCCTGTCCGTAGAGTGAGGGAGTCGGAGCCGGCGTCGGAGCGCATGCCGCCGCGACGAGAGTGACGAGGGTCAACATAAGTCGTGTCAACGTTTCACTTCTGGGTTTCATCGCTTCACTCCTTGAAGATAGCCCGAAGAATGCCGGCGCTCGTGAATTTCTGGGCAGAACTTCACTTCGGGAGGCGGCAGTAGCAGTAGACGAATTCCTGCTCGGTGCCCGAGGGGGTGTTGTGGATCTCCTGGGCGTCGGCGATCTTCGCGAAGTCATCGCCGAACTCGGCATGAATCTCGTCCGCGGAGAAGCGCGCCACTTCGAGACCGCTGCACGTGTCGGGGCCGTGCGGGCCGAACGTCGCCACGACGATGTGCCCTCCGGATCGGACGGATCTTCGCACGGCTTCGACGTAACGCGCCCGCTCCGCCGGCTCGGTGAGAAAGTGGAAGACCGCGCGATCGTGCCAGAAGTCGTAGGCGTGCTCCGGCAAGGGCGAATCGAGCACGTCGGCGCAAATCCATTGAACGCGCGAGGCCCGCTCTCCGAGTCGGGCGCGGGCCGCATCGAGCGCGGCCGATGAGAGATCCAGGACCGTGACATTGGTGTAGCCGCGATCCAGGAGATCGTCGACGAATGTCGACGCGCCTCCACCGACGTCGATGATCGCCGCGTCGGAGGCCGATCTTCGCGCCGTCCACGAACTGGAGAGAGCGTTCGAGGTGGGGACGAAACCAACTCACGCGATCCGGAGATCTCGACGTGTAGATCGAATCCCAGTGTCGCTGATCTTTCTCGGTCATGACGCCACCATTGCGCGGAGCCTACCACGCAGGCGAGCCGCCGCCACATTCCCGGTCCATTTGGAGCCGCAACACGCCCTCTGCTAAGATCGTGAGTCCACGGGCCTCGTCCCGCGTCCGTGGGGAGGCCCCGTTGATCGCCGCGACCGCCCCCCTTCGCGCCGCCGCCACCGCGATCGCGCTCGCGTTCGCCGTCTTTCTCTCGCCTCCCGCCCGCGCCCTCGTCCCCGATCACTTCGAGAGTCCGGCCGTGCATCCCGTCGAGCTCTCGCCGGACGGAACTCGTCTCTTCGTCGCACACACCGCGGATCATCGACTCGTCGTGTTCGACCTGACCGGGCCGGCGCCCTCTCGCATCGCCGAGATTCAGGTCGGCATCGAGCCGGTGACCGTGCGCGCGCGCACCAACTCCGAGGTCTGGGTCGTCAATCATCTCTCCGACTCGATCTCGATCATCGATCTATCGCTTGGCAGCGTGATCCGCACGCTTCTGGTCGGAGACGAGCCGACCGACGTCGTCTTCGTGCCGAAGCAACATCGCGCGTTCGTCTGCGTCTCGCAGGAAGACGAGCTGCGCGTCTTCGACACGAACGACCTCACGATTCCGCCGGTCCACATTCCGCTGTCGATGAGCGACCCGCGCTCGCTCGCGCTATCTCCCGATGGAACGACGATCTACGTGGGAGCGCTCGACGGCCAGAATCGGACGACGACGGTCCCGTTCCAGACGGTCCGCATGATGCCCGGCACGCTCCCGACGAACCCGCCGATGCGCCCCGAGCTCCCGCCGCCGCCGCAGACTGCGCTCATCCTGAAGCACGACGGCACGAAGTGGACCGACGAGATCGGACGCGATTGGAACAGTCTCGTTCCGTATCAACCGCTCGATCACGACATCATTCGCGTGAGCACTTCCAGCTTGGCGGTCCAAGGTGCGTTCACCGGCGTCGGGACTACGCTGTTCAACCTCGCCGTGAATCCATCGACCGGACGGATCTACGCCTCCACCCAAGACGCCACGAACCACATCCGTTTCGAGCCGAACGTGCGCGGCAAGTTCCTGCGCAACTTCGTGATGACGATCGATCCGACTTCCGGAGTCGTTGCGCCGAGCCACTTGAATATCCACATCAACTACGAGCACGAAGCGGGCGATCCCGCGGAGAGGTCGCTTTCGCTCGCAATTCCAATGGACCTGGTCGTGTCCAGCGACGGCAGCACGGTTTACGTGGCCGCGTTCGGCTCGCGCAAGGTTGGCGTGCTCGATGCGAACGGCGACGTCACGCGGCGCATCGTGGTGGGGGATGGGCCGTGCGGACTTGCGCTCGACGAGCCCCGCAACCGGCTCTACGTGATGAACCGCTTCTCGTCGACGCTCGCCGTCGTCGCGCTCGGGCCCGACGCGGTCAGCGAGCTGCCGCTGGGATTCGACCCGACTCCCGCGCCCATTCGGGAGGGCCGGCACTTTCTCTACGACGGGGAGTTTTCCTCCGCGCACGGAGATCTCGCCTGTGCGTCGTGCCACGTGTTCGGCGGCATGGACGGCATCGCCTGGGATCTCGGCAATCCCGAAGGCGAGTTCATCCGCCCGGTGATTCCCGAGCTGAATGGATTCCACCCGATGAAGGGACCGATGGTCACGCAGAGCTTGAAAGCCATGCAGGACACCGGGCCGCTGCATTGGCGCGGCGATCGTCCCACGTTCTTCGATTTCAATCTGGCATTCGTGCAACTGCTCGGTCGCCAGACGACGATCGATGGTTTCGAGATCGACCTCTTCCAACAATTCGTGTTCTCGATGCGCTACCCGCCGAATCCGAATCGTGAGCTGGACGACGCGCTGCCGGCGTTGTGGAACGGAGCGGATCCTCGACATGGCGAGGATCTCTTTCTGAACGCGGAACTGCCTCAAGACGGCACCCGCTGCGTCGACTGTCACGGCCTACCGGCTGGGACGGGGGGCCACGTCTTCACGGCGGAGATGCTGTCGGGGACGCAGGATGTGAAGGCGCCGCATCTGCGGAATGTCTATGAGAAGACCCGGTTCGATCGGGCGTCGCCGACGATGGTTCGGGGAATCGGTTTCGAGCACGACGGCGCGCTTGACGACCTCTCGTCGTTCCACCGCTTCACCGGATTTACATTCCCGAGCGATTCCGACCGCAACGACGTCGCCGCGTTTCTGATGGCCTTCAATTCGGGGACGCCAGCGGCGGTGGGTGCGCAGTGGACGATGGATGGGACGAACGAGAGCGATGGCGCCGATCGCCTGCAGACCTTGATCGAGCTCGCCGACGCGGACGTCGTCGGACTCGTCGCCAAAGCGCGGGACGATGCGAACGAAATGCGCGGCTGGGTCTACGCGGGCGCAGGAGCTTGGAGATCGGATCGCGCGGCGGAGCCCGAAACGACCACGCCGATGGCCGGCGGCGCGGGCCACGAGGTCACGTTCACGGCGGTGCTGGACGGAACCGAGCTGCGTCTGGGTATCGATCGCGACGAAGACGGATGGTTCGACCGCGATGAGATCGATGTCGGCTCGGATCCCGGGGATCCCTTGTCGACTCCCGGATCGGTGGGTGCACCGGAGCTCAGCGTCGCGCCGGCCCCGCCCGCACTTTGGAACCTCGGGATGAATCCCGCATCCGACTTCAGCCGGTTCGGATTCTCGCTCAGTCGCGAAGGGATGGCGCGGCTCGACGTGTACGATCTCTCCGGACGCCGCGTGCGCTCGCTCGTCAGCACGGACCGCCACGCACCGGGACGATTCGAATCCTCATGGGACCTGCGCGACGAAGGGGGCCGCACCGTCGCTCCCGGCGTCTATTTCGTTCGCCTCGAGAGTCTGCAGGGCGATGCGCGCAGTCGAGTTGTCGTACTGCGGTGATTTCGAGTCGCGACTGGAGGCAATCGGGCTGAGCCTCTAGAGTGCACGGGCGACCATTATTCCGTTTCGTGGAGATGGCAGTCCTGATGCGAACACGACGGCTCGGTACGTTTACTTCGCGACGACCGCACCGGCCGGAAAGGAATCGAACTGGGTGCCGACGCGCGCCGTCGGTGGATTCGAAGTGCTCTTCCGTCTATACGGTCCGGAGAAGCCTTTCTTTGACAAGGCGTGGATTCTGCCGGACATCGAGAAGGTGAGCTGAAGCAAGCTTTCCGGGAAATCGACCGCAGCAACGCTTGCTTGCGCGTCGCCATGACGCCTTGCGGTTTCTCGAACCCTGGCTACAGTCGGGATTGGGCTCCGAGAGACGTTACGAGGAGGCAGTCATGAGCGGCGTTCGGACAATTCTCGCTTGGATCTCAATCACACTATCGCTGGCGATCACCGATCCGGTCGGGGCGAACCCTGTGCGAGATGATGTCGCCGACGCGTTTCGAGACCTTGTTGCAACGACGGGAGAGCTCCGTCGTTGCCCGGACGCTGAGCAGCTGTCGCGATACTTCGAGGCGTTCGGCCTCGACTTGCTTTCGGGATCGGACGTGTCCGTGATCCGAAGCCAATTCGACGTCTTCGCCCCGATCCTCGCACGCTCACAAGAAACAGACGGTGCTTTGCATTTCGAGATTCAGGAGTTGTACCGTGACCTTGCCAATTCCGAGCAACGTGACGTTATGATCAAGGCGCTTCGCTCATGGCTGACGGATGACATTCGCGAGGCTCCTCGGCATGGGACGATGCAGACTGCCGGACCGGAGTCAGCCGTACGACGTGAAATCGATCGAGCTCGCGCTACAGCTGCCGAAATGCTGGTGGACTGGGGAGATCGAGAATCCGATCCGTTGATGGCGGATCTTCAAACGAAAATCGTCGATAAAGATGCTCGGCGAATCGTTGACACAATGCGCCTTCGACTTGTTGATCCATGCGCCGGACGGCTCGTTGCGCTGTCATGGGAAGGTCCCGTCCTACTGTGTGCTCGGCGAGATCAGGTTGCGCACGCGTACATCTACAGTGCGCGAGAGAAGCGCTCCCTATCCTCGGATGAGCTGGACAGACTGTGGGAGCTGCTTCCTCGAGGCCGATGGGATAGCAACTCGGGGTGGGCTTCCGGGATTAACGATCTTGAAATCGAAACGATTGAGGGATTGACCTGTCGGTTGAGTCTCACGGAGCCAGGCCGTCTGCCATTCACTGAGACATCGACGTTGAACCGCAGGCTGCGGCGCACGATGAATAATCCATTGCTGTTCGAATTCGTGGAGCAGCTGGCGCAGGCGAACTCTCCATGATTGTGGGCGTCGTGTGCATCCTGGCAGCTGGAGGATGGATATTCCAGGGGGAGAGGGTCAGGTTGATCGTCGAACCCGGTTATTTTCAGGTGCATGGGGAGTACACGTTTCGGCCTACCGTTGAAGGCGCCCAACTCCCGATTCTATACCCCTTTCCGGAAGATCCATCACTCGGGATGCCTTTCCCCATCGAGGTCGGATTCGTACGATCGGACGGCCTGTCCGATCCACTGCAAATTCATGAGTCCTCGGATGGATGGCGTTGGACGATTCCCGCTGGCTCCGCCGAGCGTGTTGTTCGTGTGCGATATTCCCAGTCCATGGAAGGGGATCGCGCGACCTACGTTCTTCGCTCGACGAGTCAGTGGAATGCGCCCTTGGAGAATGCGCTGTTGGAAGTCAGAGTGCCCACAGGATACGAAGCGGTCATCACCCCCAAGCTCGAAGAGGTCGGATCGGGGCCAAACGGTCGCTTCTATCGAGAGAAGTTTGTGAATTGGATGCCTGATACAGACTTCGTCGTGACGCTCCGACCGGAGCATTCTGCACGATGAATGACGCTCTCTCGCTGTAGCTCAGTTCCAGATCACCTCAACAGCACCAAGCGCCGCGCTTCCCTCATGTCGCCGCTTTCCAGCACGCAAAAGTACACGCCGGCCGGCGCCGCCGTTCCCTCCTGACTGCGGCCGTCCCACATCGTCGTGAACGATCCCGCCTGGCGCGAAACGGAATCTTCCAGCATGCGCACCTGCCGCCCGGCTGCGTCCACCACGCGCAGTGAGACGACGCCGCCATCTGGAATCTTGTAAGAGATCGACGTGCTCGAGCGGAACGGATTCGGCGCGCTCGCCAGCAATACGAGTGCGCCGGTGGAACTGCCCGGCAGCTCGACTCCCGTCGCACCCATATCCGTGATGCGAAGCGCGTAGTCGCCATTCGGATCCGAGTTGTCGCTGAAGAACTGGTCATGTCCGCTGGCGAAAAGGTGCGTCGCTCCCGTAGGGACCACGATCAACGTCGGGGCCACGTGAAAATCCTGCGCGATATTGGTCGAGTCGTTGCAATTGAACGTGTTGGACGAGTGGAAGTCGATGCCGGCCTCGATCGCATCCGGGACTCGCGGGTGCGCCGAGCCCGGAAGCAGCGTGGCGCTTCCGCTGAACACCACGATCGTGTTTCGGGGGATGTCCGTACCGGGTCCGTTGTCCCATCCGCCCAGATTTTCCAAGAGAATGACTTCTCCGGGCTGAATCCCGAGATTCGCCAGCACGACCGGAACTGCATTCCCGGCGGCGGGATCCATGCAGACGTGGAAATAGGTGTTCTTCGGATCCAAGGGGATGTCGACTCCCCGGCTCGTTGTCGGGGCGAGGAGAGCCAAGAGCAGCAGCGTCGTCTTCTTCATTTCGTGCCTCCACGGGAACCGCCGTCGAATCGATGAGCCGCTGCACGGTAGAGCTCGCGCTATGACGAGAATCATACTCCCGGCTCCTTGTCGAGGCGGAGGGGGAAGCCGAGATTTCGTCGGTCCCATTGGGGGAGGTGGAGACGGCGCCCAAAATGCAAAGGGCCCGAGAGTCGATGACTCTCGGGCCCTAGCTTTGGAAACAGGTTGTCGGAGATGCCGTAGGCGGGAATTCCTAGGACTCCCTTCAGCCGTTTCCAAACTCGGAGCCGCGGACGAACGCGCCGTTGCCGGTCTCGCCAGCGGCGAGGACCACCGACGGAGCCGCCGCGCCGTTACCAGTTTCGACTCCGGCGACGACCACCATCGAAACCGCGAGAACGAGGAGAACCAGGAGGGAAGCGATTCGCATCTCGACTCTCCTTCCGCGCCTGAGCGCCTTGGTGGACAATGACCTGAACCCGATCTCGAGGGTTCCGTTCCCTTTCGATCCCCGAAGAGGAATGAACCTCACCCACGATTGCGCGAAGGTTGGGCCTACCGATAGAGATTCTTGATCGATCCCCAGCTCTTGCCTTCGACCGTGAGGCCTTTGCATTCGATTGCCGTGCTGAAAAAGGTTGCGGTGTAATTGCCGCCGCACTCTCCAGCCGTCGGCCCGAATCCGGATGTCGCCACGAAGAACCACCACTCACCCGCAGGAAGAACCTGGTTCAGACACGACTCGACGCATGGGGAACCAAACGTGTAGTCGTAGAAGAAAGACACCGGGCATCCAGCGTTCCCGTCGATCATTCCGAGGAGCGTGTCGTACTCACCGGTGACACAAAACGAGAAATTCGACGATCCGACGAGATACGCCTTATACCAATCCGTGTCCCGGTAGTTGGCACCGAAATACGTGTAGCCGCCGTACGTTCCGCAAACTGTGATGTTCTGCCCTTCATAATTGCACCAGATAGGAGTGAAGCTCGGCGGTTGGCTGTTGCATCCCCCGTTGTACTCGTCGAGAGTGTCGTCCTCGCAAGGGGCCTCACCTTCCAGGAGGCTGCCTGATGGACAACCGACGACGCATCCCGAGCACTCACTCAACGTGAGCTCGTAATTGCCGCAGTCGCTCGACTGCCACCCGTCGACAACGATGTAGTATGTATTGCCCGCAGTCAGGGAGACGCACTCGATCTCGGATTTGAAGCTGTCCGAGCCGCAGACATCATCATTGCAGCCGACGACGTTGCCGACGGCGTTCTCGTAGACATATACCTTTGTGTCGTAGTTGGAATCGCAGAGCGAGACAACCACATTGACCGCTGAGGTCGGAGTGAAGCTGTAGACGACATCCGGCGCCCCTGGAAGATTGTAAGGGCAGACCTCAGTCGTTCCTGATGCGTGAACTCGCACGTGTTCCCCGAGTCCCGCGAAGGGGAGACTCGTGATCGGCGTGCGCGACCTGCGATCCTGTATCTCCTCCCACGTTGAGATAGATCGGACTGGGAATACCGCCGCCCCGATCCGTGGCGAGCTTTTCCGCCATCACGGCTTCCATGTCGAGCGCGTTCCGGGTGTTGGGCACCAGAGCGTTCGCGAGAGTGCTGCAAAGCAGGAGAGTCGCTACCACGAAGGAGTTCGTTGCAATCCGCATGGGCACCCTCATCGATCGAGGAAGTGGTTTCCGTCAGGATTCTCGAAAGAACGACTTCGAGTGTAGAAGTCGGGCGCCATCGAATTCAAGACAAGGTATCGAGTGACATCACCGCGTGAAAATCACCCGCGGGTCCGCGACTCGTCGCCGGACACAAGCCGCACGAGATAGACGCCCGCGGCGACGCGCTGGCCGTCATTGGTGCGACCGTCCCAGGTTGCGGTGTGGCGCCCGGCGGCAATCGTTCGATCCTCGAGTGTTCCAGAGCGGCGCCCCGCAATGTCGTAGATCGAGAGCGTGGTCTCGGCGCCGCGCGGTCAGCTCGAACATCACCGACGCCCGATCGACGAACGGATTCGGAGACACCGGATAAAGTGTCAGCGCCGTCGTCGCCGGCGCATTCGTTTCCACGCCGACCGGCCCATCGTTGCGATTCATCAGAATCGAAACGTTATCGCTGTCGCGGTTG
The DNA here is from genome assembly GCA_963725045.1 of uncultured Gemmatimonadales bacterium. Classification (GTDB taxonomy): domain Bacteria; phylum ARS69; class ARS69; order ARS69; family ARS69; genus CAVRWY01. The sequence continues at coordinate 44,469 of CAVRWY010000013.1, read as the reverse complement.
ATCGAAACCAGATCGGCCCCACCATTCCCATCCAAGTCGCCCGCGAGGAGCACCAATGCTTCCGGATTCTCGCCCACTGGATATATGACCGGAACAGTAAAGATGCCGATGCCGCCGTTCTTGTTGACGGAGATGTTGTCCGAATCGGCATTGGCGGTGGCGACATCGACATGGCCGTCGAGGTCGAAGTCCGCCGCCGCAATCCCCATGGGCGAGACACCAGGAAGCGTCTGGCCGTTGATCGGGCCGATCCAAGGATTGCCGCCGTTTTCTTGCAGGAAAACGCTTGGGTGTTCCTGGAGCGCGTTTCCGGAAGTCGACGTCACGAGATCGAGCTTTCCGTCGCTGTCGAAGTCCGCAAGCGTGACGCCTTGTGGTTGGAGAATCGATCCCAGCGAAAGATTGACGAGAACTTGGAACATGCCGCCGCCGACGTTCTTGAAGACGCGCACGATGCGACTGTCGCGCGCCGTCACGGCGAGATCGGGAAGCGCGTCGTCGGTAATGTTGCCGACGGCGACACAGCGCGTCTCGATCCCGACCGGGTAATTGACTGCGGGCTGCAAGCCGCCCGCGCCATCGTTGAGCAAAACGGACACGTCGCCGGAGACGCGATTGTTGACCGCGGCATCGGCGAACCCGTTTGCGTCGAAGTCCGCCGCGACCACCATGCTCGGCTCCTGGCCCACCGCAAATCTACCGCCGAGCGTGAAGACGCCGCCGCCCTGATTGAAGATGAGCTGGACTTCATTGGCACTGAAGAGAGCCGCGACGAGATCGAGGTCGGTGTCGCCGTCGAAATCGCCGATGGCCAGACCTTCGGGGCTCGTGGCGTTGCCGGTCGGAAGCGCGATCGGCGCGGCGAATACGCCATTCCCGAAATTCGGGAAGAATTCGATCTTGTCGGGGTCCTCGCTCGTGATCACGAGATCGAGATCGCCGTCTTCGTCGAAGTCGAAGAGCGTGCCGCCTTCGGGCCGATCGCCGACCGGAACATGGACGGCGGGGTCGAAGGAGATTTGAGCCTGGGCGGTCGCGAGAAGACCGAGTGAGAGGAGGGTGGAGAGTACGAAGCGCGCCATGAAAGAACCCCCATCATTCCGTGCGAGCGGTGGACTCACACGATAGCCGACAGCAGCGAAGGAACGAGAACCGCCGCGATGGGTGAATCATCCGCGTCCCGGGGCGCGATTTCAACCCTTGGTTGAAGTGGAGGGACGGACTGAGGAGATAAGGTACATTCCCCCGATGCCCCTCACTCCCGCGACCCGCCTTGGCACCTACGAGATCGTCGCCCCGCTCGGCGCGGGCGGCATGGGCGAGGTGTATCGCGCGCAGGACACGCGGCTCGGGCGCGAGGTCGCGATCAAGGTTCTGCCGGCGGCGCTGGCGGCCGATTCGCAGTGGCTCGAGCGCTTTCGCCGCGAAGCGCGCACGCTGGCCGCGCTCAACCACCCGAACATCGTGACGATCCATTCGGTGGAGGAGAGCGCCGAGGGTCCGCTGCTCACGATGGAGCTGGTGCAGGGGCGGCCTCTCTCGCGCGAGATCGTGCCGGGCGGAATAGCGCCGGCGCGCGCGCTGGAGCTCGGCATCACGATCGCGCACGCGCTCGGCGCGGCGCACCAACGCGGCATCGTGCACCGCGATCTCAAGCCCGACAACATCATGATCGGCGACGACGGCCGACTGCGTCTGCTCGACTTCGGTCTCGCCACGGCGAGTGCCGCGCGAGATCCCATTGAGAACACCGTCGCCCTCACCGCTGCAGGGACTGAAGCGCTCACGCGCGAAGGCACCATTCTCGGCACGGTCTCGTACATGTCGCCCGAGCAAGCGCAGGGAAAGCCGGCCGACGCGCGCTCCGACGTGTTCTCGCTCGGCATCGTGCTGTACGAGCTGATCACCGGACTGCGTCCGTTCGTCGGATCGGATCAAGTCTCGATTCTCGCCGCGATTCTTCGCGCCCCGGCGCCACCATGCGACGCGATCAATCGCGCCGCTCCGGCGCGCATGGCCGCGATCGTGCACCGCTGCCTCGAGAAGGATCCGGCGTCGCGCTTTCCGACCGCCTCCGAGCTGCACGACGAGCTGGTCGCGCCTGCGCCACTGGGCGCGCGACGAGGGGCCCGCCGAGCTGGTGCGAGTCGTGGACCGCATCCAAGGCCTCGAGGAAGGTCCCGAAGCATGGGAATCGTTCCAGCTCGCGCGGGAAATCGCCAAGCTCGAGCCCGATCACCCGCAGATCGTGCGACTGCAGCCGTACTTCGCGCGCGCGATCGGAATCACGTCGACTCCGCCCGGCGCAAATGTCCATGTCAAGTTCTACGGAGCGCCCGAGTCGCCAGTGGACTCCGATGGGCGTGACACCGCTCGAAAACATGCTGTGGCCCAAGGGATTCACGCGTATCCGTCTCGAGCTCGACGGTCATCGCCCCGTGGAAGACGTGATCTGGAACGTTGAGTTCGTCGGATCGGTCTTCGAGTACGCGATGTTTCCACCCGAGGATCTCCCGAACGACATGGAATGGGTACCGGCCGGAAAGTTCCCGCTGTTCATGCCGGGGCTCGATCATCTCGACGCCGAGCCGATGGCGGGATTCCTGATGGATCGCGATCCGGTCACGAATCGCGAGTACAAACGCTTCGTCGATGCCGGCGGCTACAGGAACGCTGAAGTACTGGCGCGAGCCGGTGACCGTCGACGGCCGCGAGCTGAGCGCCGCCGAAGCGATGAGCCAGTTCGTCGACGCGATCGGCCAGCCGGGCCCCGCCGGCTGGGAGGCCGGGACATACGCCGCCGGCGAAGAGAATCTCCCGGTCACCGGCGTGAGCTGGTACGAAGCGGCGGCCTACGCGGCGTGGGCGGGCAAGAGCCTGCCGACGATCTTCCAATGGAATCGTGTGGCGTTCACCTGCGCCAGCGCGCAGATCATCGCGCTGGCGAATCTTGCGGGGCGCGCCCTCGTGCCGGTCGGCTCGACCCACAGCATGAACCGATTCGGCGTGCGCGACCTGGCCGGCAACGTGCGCGAGTGGACGGCGAATCGCACGGCCCGCGAGGACACGCGCTTCCTGCTCGGCGGCGGCTGGAACGATCCCGAGTACTCGTTCAACGACGCCTGGGCGCAGCCGCCGCTCGATCGCTCGCCGACGAACGGCTTCCGCTGCATCCGCCACGTCGAGCCCGAGCCGAACCTCGAGCGATCTGACGCGCGTGATCGACATGCCGTTCCGCGACTTCCTCGCGGAGACGCCGGTGCCGGACGCGGTGTTCGAGTTCTTCCTGCGGCAGTTTCGCTACGACCCGTCGCCGCTCGCCGCGAAGATCGAGGCGGACGAGCCGACCGTGATCGGGCGCATGCAGACGGTCACGTTCGCCGCCGCCTACGGTGGCGAGCGGATGACGGCGCACGTGTTCCTGCCCGAAGGCGGCCGGCGCACCCTATCAAGTCGTGATCATCTTCCCCGGATCGAACGCGATCCACACCCGCGTCTTCAATCCGCTCGACCTGAGGCGCATCGACTTCCTCGTTCGCGGCGGCCGCGCGGTCGTGCTGCCCATCTTCAAGGGGACGTATCATCGCGGCGGCGATCTGCACTCGGACTACCCGGCCGAGACCGCGCAGCATCGCGACTACATGATCATGTGGGCGCGCGACCTCGGCCGGACCATCGACTACCTCGAGACGCGCGACGACATCGACGCCACGCGGCTCGCCTACTACGGGCTCAGCTGGGGCGGTTACATGGGCGCGATCATGCCGGCGATCGAGAAGCGCATCCGCGCGAACGTGCTCTACGTCGCGGGACTCATCTTCCAGCGCGCGCTGCCCGAGGTCGATGCGATCAACTACATCACGCGCGTGACGCAGCCGACGCTGATGCTGAACGGCGAGCTGGACTTCTTCTTCCCCGTCGAGACGTCGCAGAAGCCGATGTTCGAGCTCCTCGGGACGCCGGCCGAGCACAAGCGCCGCCTGACGTTCCCAGGCGGCCACTCCGTCCCGCGCGTCGAGACGATCAAGCAGACGTTGGGATGGTTCGATCGATATTTGGGGCGGGTGGGGTAGAGCGGATCGCGGCCGCGGCGCTCAAGACGCCCTCGCCTCATCCGCCGCACCGCTGTCCCAAATCCTCACCGTCCCATCTCGTGACGTCGAGATCAGGAACGAATCTCCGCGTTCGAATCGAAGCGACGTGATGGGTCCGACGTGGCCGTGAAGACTCGTGATCGGGCGGCCCGTGGCGGCGTCAAGGATGCGCACGACCGCGTCCGATCCGCCCACCGCGATCCGATTGCCACTGTTACTCCATCCGACCGCATACAGTTTCCCCGGAGGACCGACGGCGGAAAGAATCATTTGTAAGCGATCGACGTCCCAGATCTGAATCGCCCCGGACTCCGAGACTGACACGAGCCGACCCCCGCTCGGATCGAACTCGATGTCCTGCACGGCCTCGCCGGCCTGCAACGACACCGGTCGATTCCCCAGATGCGGGATCCCAGAATCGAATCGTTCCGTCTTCGCCGCCGCTCGCGAGTTGATGGCCGTTCGGCGAGAACTCGACGTCATTCACCACGCCTTGGTGTCCCACGAGTTGTCCGATGCGTTCGACATTGGGCAGACCGGACAGAATGACGCTCGAGTCCGCGGAGGCCGTCACCAGCATTTTGCCGGTGGGATGGATCGTCATGGAGATGATCGGACCACGATGCACTGGCGCCGTGAGAAGAGCTTTTGCACCCGTCGAGTTGTGCAAAATGATGTCGCCGGAATCATTCGCGGATGCAAGAAAGCTTCCGTCCGGCGAATAGGCGACGCAGCGCGTGGGAGTCGTCGCATCGATCCCGCGAATGTGTTCTCCGGAGAGATTCCAGACATTGAGGGCGCCGCCGTTGGTCGCGCACACGAGAGTCTCCTGCCGCGAATCCCAAGCCACTTCGTAGACTTCGGGCACGATCCAGCCGGAGGTGACCCGGAGCGTGCGGACGTCCTCGGTGCTCCATTCCCAAGACTTCACCACCCCGCTCCAGTCCCCGGAAACGAGGCGCGATCCGTCCGGAGTTGAAGCGAGCGCGGAGACATCGGTGAGATGGCCGCGAAATTCTCCGAGCACCCTGCCGGTGGAGAGACTCCAGAGAAGGAGCTGGTTGTCGCCCGCCGCGGTTGCAATGCGGTCTCCGTCGGGGTGAAAGGCGATACCCCCGATCGTCGCCCGATGCTCGCGGAAAGTCCGCTCGAGCACGCGCTTGCTGACGTTGTAGACGTTCACAGTTTGATCCATCGAGCCCGTGACGAGGCGCGAGCCGTCCGGGCTGAACGCCATGGAGTACACACGACGTAAATGTCCGGGCAGATCGGCGATGCGAGCGTTGGTGTGCGCATCGTAGAGAGTCACTTCCGCCGTTTCCTCCTCCGACCGCGAGAAGGCTTCCACCGGGCGAATACGCCGGCAGCGCGAGGCCGATGTGAGCTTTCCAATCTGCAAGGAGTGCTCCGGAAGCAACATTCCAGACGCGGACTCGACCGTCGAAGAAGCCACATGCCAATCGTGAGCCGTCCGGGCTGACGCTCACAAACGCCCACGAAGGCCCCGCGGGCAGTAGCTCTCGCGAAGAACCGGAAGCGATGTTCACGAGAAGCACGCGGCCGTCGTTCAATCCAATGGCAACAAGCTCCGTTCCGGCCACGGGTGCGAGCGACTCCACTTCGGATTCATAAAGGCCGAGCTCGCGAACGAGTTCCCCGGAGCTGCCCTTCCAGCGCTTGAGCGTCCCGTCCACCGAACATGTCACGAGGTCTTGCGTCGTGGGAAGGAAGACGGTGCGCGTGATCCCCTTCGAGTGCGCCGGGAAGCTCTCGATGCTTCGGTCGAGCCGGGCCTTGAGATGGTGCCACTCCCAGGATCGCAGCGACGCGGGCGCCGCGTCGAGATTCGCGGCCGCTTCCGCCACCTGAGAGTCACGCAGCGAGGACTCCGCCGCCGACAACGATGCGATGTACGCTTGCCATTCTGCTTCGCGCTGGGCGGTCGTGGCCTGTCGGTAGAGCTGCAGCGTCACGGCGAGTGCGCCAAGAACGGTCGCGACGACGAACGCCGTCCCGGCGACCAGTGCCTTATTCCGTGCGACGAACTTCGATATCCGATACATCGCGGTGTCGGGCCGCGCGAGCACCGGGAGTCCCGCGAGATGGCGGCGAATGTCGGCCGCGAGCTCGTCGGCGGTGCCATACCGGCGCGTCGGATCTTTAGCGAGAGCCTTCAGAACGATCATGTCGAGGTCGCCGTCCAATCGGTGCGAGAGGGCACCGTCGGTGCGACGACTGGGGCGCGCGGGCTCTTCGTTCGTGATGGCGCGTATGATTTCCGTAGGAGACTTCCCATTCAGATCGTAGGGGAAGTCGTCGGTGAGCAATTCGTACAGGACCACGCCAAGACTGTAGATGTCCGTCGCCGTCGTCATGCGGCGGCCATTCACCTGCTCCGGACTCGCGTAGCGCGGCGTGTGCGGCGCGCTCGTCTTCGTGAGGTCGTCCCGATCCGGGCCCGCGTCGCCGAGCACCTTGGCGATTCCGAAATCCAGAAGCTTCACGCGTCCGGATCGATCGACGAGAATGTTGCTCGGCTTCAGATCGCGATGGATCACCAGATTCTGGTGCGCGAAGAGAACGGCCTCGCACACCTCGCAAGAAGAGGACGAGTCGCGCGGCGACGTCGAGGCCGCGCTCCTTGCACCAATGAGTGATCGGCATTCCATCGACGTACTCCATCACCAGGTACGGCTGATCTCCGGCGGTCGTCCCGCCGTCGATGAGCCGGGCGATTCCGGGATGATCCAGATCGGCGAGCACCTGCCGCTCCTGGCGGAAGCGCTGCACGGCGTCCAATCCCCAAAGAGCGGGGTGGATCAATTTGATGGCGACCTGCTTCTGGAATGCCTCGTCTGTGCGCTCCGCCAGGTAGACGGCGCCCATCCCGCCCGCCGCGAGCCGCCGAACGATCGTGTACGGACCGAAGCGCGCACCCGTCGCTGCGCCGTCGAAAAACTGCGCGAACATCTCTCCGGACGATGCGAGCTGGAGCGGATTTCGAAGAAATGCCGGAGCACCGCGATCGTGCGCACGAAGGAGCGACTCCACTTCGGCGCGAAGGGACGGATCGGCGGCGCAGGCACGTTCGAGTAGGCGGCGCGCTCTTCGGCTGGCCAGATCGAGAGCGACGCAGAAGACATCGAATGCGCTCGGTCCGTCCGGGCCCTCACGATGGAGATCCCGTGGCTCGGGCATCAGACCGCGCCGATCTCACGCGCGAGCCATGCCTGCGCGAATTCCCAGTGCCGGGAGGACGTTCGGGGAGAGAATCCGAGAACGCACGCGCATTCCTCGTGCGTGAGCCCGCCGAAGAATCTCATCTCGACGACGCGCGCCGCTTCGGGGTATCGCGCCGTGAGCTTTCCCAGCGCATCTTCGAGGGACAAGATCATCTCGTCCGCGCGCTCGGTGCCCAGGATCAGCGCCTCGTCGAACTCGATCTTCGTCTGACCGCCGCCGCGCTTCTTGCTTCCGCGCCGGCGCGCGTGATCCACGAGAATCTGCCGCATCGCCAGGCTCGCGACCGCGAGGAAGTGCGCGCGATTCTGCCACTCGCAGCGCGTCTGATCGACCAGACGCAGGTAGGCCTCGTGGACCAGCTCGGTCGCCTGCAGCGTGTGGTCGGGGCGCTCGCGCCGGAGGAGCCGGGCCGCCGCTTCACGCAAGTCATCGTAGACGATTGCGAGCAAACGATCGGCCGCGCGTTCGGAGCCTCCCGTCGCCTCGAGGAGGACGGCGGTGGCGTCGATGGACTCGGGCATTGCGGCCTCCCGGGAATGAAGGCCACCACTGTACCACTCCCCTGGGACCGCCGGCCTCCCCTTCAACTCCGATCGCGCTTCTGCCCAATGATGAACTGGATATGGCCGGCATCGCGCGGTGTGACAACGGCATCGAAGCGCTCCAGCGCTCGAAAGGCGAAGCGATCGAGCGCGGAGTCTTCGATCAACGCGTAGTTGAATGCGGGGAGCAACAACCCGCGCGTGGCGCGCTGGATCGTATAGTGCTCGGGGTGAGGCATGGCGCGGAGAATCTCCTCGAAGCCGAGAATGCGATGGGCCGGATTGAACATCGCCGTCAGCCGGTCACCTTGCGCGAGAGCGTGTCGATTCTTCAGCTTGATCAAACGCCGCAATGGCGCCATGCCGCCGTCGATGAGGAGCTTGCTCCACGGGACATTCGACCACGCCTTCGCATTGTATTCACCGATGAAGAACCATCCTCCCGGCGCCAAGACGCGTTCCACCATGTGAAAGAACGATGCGGGATCGAACATGTGGTGCAGCGTGAATGCCGCGAGCACGGCGTCGAACTTCTCGCCCCGAAAGTCATGGTGCTCGATCGTGCCTTGGACGAAGCGTGCCTGCGGCATGGCGCGGCGCGACTCCTCGACCATGCCTTCCGCGAGATCCAAGCCGGTCAAGTTCCTGCATCCGGCCTTGGCTAAGAGCTCGAGGTTGTCGGCGGGACCGCAACCGACTTCGAGAATCTTGCAATCCGCCAAGTCGCGACCGGCGTCCCGCAGTGTCTTTAGGAGCAGCGTCGCGAACCAGAGCCGCTCTTTCCGATAGAAGTAGGAGTTGAACAGCAGGTCGGTGCGGTAGCGCGGGGCGTAGTGGTTCATCAAGTTCCGTTCGAACTCGAGAACCGCCGGTAGATCAACGGGGGGCACGGGTGCCTCGCTCCAGTTCCGATTGGGGAGAGCTCGTCTCATGTTTGCGTGATTTGCGCGTCGAGTCGTCCAACTCCGTCAATCGGGCCAGAATCTCGGAATTGCCATCCACGGGCTCCACGCGAATGCGGCGCCAGCCGAGAATCCGGAGGTAATGGTATCGCCGGGAGAGAGTCCCTTTCCAACTCATGACCAAGTGCAGCGAAACCCGATTGCTCTCGTCGACCACGGTGCAGATCCGCTGAGTCCCGCGCCGTTGCTGATCCGGCAGCGCGGCAGCTTTCAGGGTCGCGAAGACGCCTCGGCCGCGCCATTCAGGGACAGTGTAGGAATAGATGAGGAACTCGTCCCCGGCCTCCACGGGATACGTGATCTTGGTCTCAGGACTGTGATAGGGGAGGTGCGTGTACCAGTTGAAGCCCACGACACGTTCATCGACGAATGCCGCATAACAATCGAAGCCGCTGGCGATGAATTCCTGGAAGCGCCGATAGGCCATGTTGGACGTGATCGATCGAAGAACATGCAATTCGTCGGCCGGCAACCGTCGAATCTGAAGACTTTCTGACCAGCGCCGTGGTTGAGTCGATGCCCAGTTTTCAATGGGAGTGACCCACTCGAGAATGATCGAGCGCTCCCAGAAGAGGTTGGTGACCTGGTGCACCGCGGCTCCCGCCAACGCTCGAACGCCGCGGCGCCGCATGTACGCTCTCGCGCGCTGCCACGCGGACGTGCGCGGCTCCGATTCCAATGGGTCGCGCAGCGTGTGGGAAGAGAGATCGTTCGGAACCATAGACGCTTGCTCCGCGGAGAAGAGCTCTGCGACGGGATGCTGTTCGGGTATCGGCGTGGACCAGCGCCGCCTCCACGGCCCGATTCGTCGATAGTGCCACAACCGAATGGGTCGCGCGCCGATCCGCGCTTGTCCCTTGAGGGAATCGAGATTCGTCGTGATCGTGCCCGTATACAGGACCCGGCAGCCTTCGGCGACCAAGGTCGCGGCCGTGGCGTGCTTGAGGATGCGGCTGAGTCCCCTTCCGCGATGAGCCGGCCAGACGTAAATGAATCCACTCATTGCCGCTCCCGGCTCCAATCGCAACGGGCCGAAGAACGAGCTGACCGTGGATGGGCCCGTCGTCACCCACTGATAGGCGCCAAGCTCCGCGCCGCGCCACGCGCCGAAGCACCGGTAGCCTTGGCGCCGGAACTCACGGAAGAGTTTCTCGATCGTCCGCGATACGGTTCCCTGGAGAAGCCAATCCTCTGCGGGCGTCAGTTGCCGGATGCGCCATTCGCTGGGCTGCGTTTCCCACGCCATCGTGGGGAGGTCGGCGGCAATCAGCGCGAACGTGTGCCGCTCCGCAAGAATGCGGCGCCAACGGCGCCACCACGGGGCGCGCGATGCGGCGCTCAGTTGGCGAGCATCGCGCAGCGGCAGAGTGGAATGCTTGCGGCGATATCGACGATCGACCAAGCGCAGCCATCGCGGTAGCCAGACTTCGAGTGCCGGCGAATGAGGCCGCACCCATAACTCCACCGGATCGAGCTCGCAACCGCGGCGGACCTTGGCGTCGAGAGAGCCCAATCCGTAGTCCAGCCTTTCGACGCCGGAAGCGATCGCCAACTGAATCGGAAAGTAGTAGTTCAAATTGAAGTGCAGCTTGTCCGCATGAGAGCGCTCGTCATCGGCGTCGCCGCTCAAAAACATGTGCCAATGACGCCGGTGCTTGAGCACGAGGGAGACGCTGAGCAACGTGCCTTCTTTGCGAGCGGTCTGCGCCACCATCCGACCGTTCAACTCTCGCTTCATCGCTTGGAAGAACAGCGGGGTGAAGGGGCAGGGGCGACGAGGGTAATACCGCCCGTAGTGAACGCGCATCATGGCCGCCAATTGCTCGTCGTCGATGGCCGTGAGCGGTTCCTCGTGCAGCGTGACGCCGGACTGCGCGAAGCGGTTCAGCTCACGTCGAAGAACTTCCGATCGTGTGCGACTCGTCGAGCGAAAACCGTCGAGGTACTCGTCGAACGAGCCGTATCGATTCGCTCCAGGACGCGTACGGCGCCAAGAAGCAATGTCGATACCCTCCTCCATGGAGAGCGCGGCGTAGGTTGCTCTCCTTGCCGGGCACGAACATCCACGCGCTGACCGGCAAACGCTCCTCCCGCGCAATCCGTTCCATGGTTTCCAGGCAAACCCGTACGGCTTGGTCGTACGGGACGCCGGGCGCGAGAAACAGCGCCGTGCGCTGCGCCAAGGGGGAGTAAGCAACCAGCGCCGGCAACGTGCGAATTCCGATGAAATTCAGAGGCGGCGCGAGCCCCGGACCGAACAGACGTTCCGCCAGCGTATAGTGCGGATCGCCTCGCTGCACGAAGCAGGGAAGGATGCCGAGGATGCGATCGCCGTCTTCCAAGATGATGTGGCGTGCGTCGGCGGTGGCGACTCCGCTCTCTTCGAGTGCGCGAAACCACCCGTGGCTGAACACCGGATCGTCGCACAGCTGATCCCACGCGCCGGCCTCGATCTCCGCGATCCGATGCACGACCCTCGCCTTCACGGCGCCGCGTCCGTCGCTGGAAATGCAATTCGGACATTGGGCGTCTTGCCGGACGGCTGACTCGGAAGTGACGTCACGGGGTAGACGTCGACCCGTACGCGGTTGTCCAGGTGCGTTGGCGAGTGCATGCTGAATCGCCGCCGGAGCTGTTGCCGGTGCGTTCGCGGCGAGGACGACCGCGACCTTCAGAGTGTCGGGAGAATCATGCGTGATCTGATATTGCAATACTCCCGGCTGCGTTTCGATCAATGACGTGAGCTCGTAGGGGGACAGAAGTGCGCCGCCCGGGAGGTGAAGGTACTCGCTCATCCGCCCCTCGATCCCCTCCAGCCTCTCGAGCCCTCGACCGCAGGGGCACGGGCCATCGACACGCCGCGCCCGGTCGCCGGTGACGTAGCGGATGAGTGGCATCGCGCGATTGGTCAGCGTCGTGACCACGACATCGCCGGTCTCTCCCGAGGAGACTTCGCGCCCGTCGGATCCGAGCAACTCGACCACGACACTTTCCATGTTCACGTGATAGCCGGCTCCCGACGGGCATTGCCAGGCGATCTCCTTGCACTCCGTGGAACCATAGACGTCGAGGACCGGTGCGCCGAATGCGCTTTCGAGACGGCGTCGCAGCATCGGATGGGACCACTCGGCGCTGGTGAAAACTGGCTTTCAGCGGCACGGCACGGCGCGTCGTTTCGTCCCAGCACGCGGCCAATGCGGCGAGATACGATGGAAAGGCGTAAATATAGTGCGGCCGGAATGCACGATACGCGGCGAGATGATTCTCGGGAGGCTCGAAGACGGAGAAATAGTGACGCGCGCCGAGCCGGCCTTCTCCCGGAATGGATTGTCGAGCGGCATGGGAGGCGACGTCTTCGGGAGCGATCGATTCGATCACGGCCACGCGCTGCCCGGGCCTCCAGCCGGAGGCCAAGAGACGGCGCGCCTTGAAGACGTATTTGACCTTGCGCCAACAAGGCGGGTCGAACCAGGTCACCAGCGGACGTCCCGTGGACCCGGACGTTCTGGAGGAGAACCATTCGCCGTCGATTGCCGGTCGATGCGAGGAATGCTTCCGGCTCCGATTGAATCTGCTCTCGCGAAACCGTCGGAAGCAGTCGGCAATTGGTCGCGCTGTTGCAACGATCCAACATCGACGCCCAGGTGTGCCCAGTTCTTCTGGTAGAACGGCACAAACGATGCCGCGAAACTCAGCTGGTCCAGCAAGGCCCGTCTCTGCCGCTCGGCGAGCGCTGCCGGACTCTTCCACTGGGATCGCACGCAGGAAGCCAGTTCAACGGCGAACCGAGGCCACTCCGCCAGGAGCATTGTCCGCTCCTTCAGTGAAACCGGATCTCACCTTCGTCACCTGACGAAAAGAGCATACACTGTCGACGGAAGTGTGCACGGCGCCCGCAGTTTGCGCGACCTGACTAAGCGCCTGCCCTGCGTCGCCTCCGCTTCCAGAACCGCGAGAGCCTCATCGAGTCTCGGCCGCGCCGCGGGATCTTTCCTCATCATTGCGGACACGAGCTGGGCCAGCTCGCCCGGGACCTCGGGGTTGCTCGCGTGCACGGTAGCAGGTTCTTCGTGCAAGTGCCGCGCGAGGAGAGCCACCACCTCGCCCTGGAAGGGACGCTGTCCGGTCAGCGTCTCGTAGAGCGTCACACCCAATGAATAGATGTCGGAGCGCTCGTCCGCTTCAGAGCCGGCCGCTTGCTCGGGGCTGAGATACGCCGGCGATCCCAGCACGGATCCCATCATGGTCACGCCGGGATCGGTCGCGAGCTTGGCAAGTCCGAAATCCGCGATCTTCGGCACGCCGTCGCGAGTGAAGAGAATGTTTTCGGGCTTCACGTCGCGATGCACCACGCCCTCGGCGTGCGCGAATGCGAGACCGCGCGCCACATCCGCCAGCACACGCGCCGCTTCCTGGCGCCGGCATGGGCCCACGCTTCGCCAAGCGATCGGCGAGACTGCCTCCTTCCGCCAGCTCGATCACCATCTGGAAGCGCCCGCCAACGTCGAGAAAGTCATGGACCTGCACGATGTTCGGATGAGTGAGCCGCGCCAGTGCGCGCGCCTCCTTCCGAAAACGTGTGACGAAGTCGCTTCCGCTCGCACGGCGGAACGACGAGCTCCTTCAGCGCGACGCGACGCTCGAGCACGACATCGCGCGCAATCCACACCACTCCCATCCCGCCGCGTCCCAGCTCCCTTTCGAGGACGTATCGGTCTGCGGGATGCGTCGACGGGGTCGGCAGCTCGTTCCGGCTTGAAGTGCCAGTTGCGGTCGCGTTGACGGGCTCTTCCAAGATCGTCCGATTCCCCTTGCGCTTGGCCGGCATGATGCGCGCGAGGAGCGCGAGAGAGCCGCCGCCGGTCAGAATCCACGCGATTACGAGGATCTGCCGCTTCCGTTCCGGAACGCGAGGGTCGCCTTTCGTCGTGCTGCGCGAAATGAGACCGAGCAGCTTCTTCTCGACCTTCACATCCGGATAGACGCGCGGAAGCACGAAGTCCAGGACGGGCGGGAGTGCCGCCACGGTGAGGGCGACGAGCGCGCCGGCGAGCATGAACGTGGTGAGTGCGAGCTTCGCTCTCCGCGGCAGAGCCCACCGCACCGACGGATCTCGGAGGGATTTCATCCTGGAAGAATCGGCTGCTCGCAGCTCCCGGTTGACGCCCCTCGGGGGTGGCTTCCGTGCGCTTCGTCAATGCCGCGCAATTCTGATGTAGTGTGAGCTTCTCCAGCGACTGTTCGCTCGGCGGGTCCTTCTTCCACTCGCTTGAACCAGCCCAGGGCTTTCTTCTAGAATCCCGCTGCCGCCCTCGCACGGAGGGGCCGTAGACCTCCAGTTGCGCGTGCGCAGATCACACTTATTCGATGCACACGATTCAGTACGAATCAGGAGCGGACCGGGACGAGATGACTCATTAGAAGAAGTCGAAAAATTCAGGAGGAACCATGGAGACCTGGGGAGTGGCGCTTCAGCAGTTCGGCGAAATGGCCTGGAACGCGTTTCAAGCGGTCAATACCCGCCTCCCTGAGAGCGCCGCAAAGACCCCGAAGTGGGCGCCCGGTCCACTCCTGAAGTCCCACGAGAGGACCCGTCCGCAGCTCGGCTTCCCCCGCGAGACCGATTCGCTCTGCCCGCGCTGCGTGATGGACACTCGCGATCAGATCATTCGCGGCGAGCGCGATCTCAAAGACCTGGTCGACGGCCACCTCGGCGAAATCAAGGCGCACTACTTCGAGGAAGACAACCACATCCGGGTCAGGAAGACCTGCCCGGACCACGGAACCTTCGAAGATCTCATCTCGATCGACGCAGAATTCTCGCGCAAGATTGAGAGCCGCTTCCCCGGACGGGACTACCGCACTCTCGGCGACGAGTTGATTCACCGCCACGGCACCTCGACGATCAAGTACGGGCGCGGGGCCGTGCTCACGATCGATCTGACCAACCGCTGCAACATGATGTGCAACCCATGCTTCATGGATGCCAACCAAGTTGGTTACGTGCATGAACTGACGATGGACGAGGTCAAGCGCATCTTGGACGACTCGATCTCGTTCAAGCCGCGCCGCCAAATGTCGGTTCAGTATTCTGGAGGCGAGCCCACGCTCTCCCCCCACTTTCTAGAAGCCTGCACCTACGCGAAGAAGATCGGCTACATGATGGTCCAGGCCGCCACCAATGGACTGCGCTTCGCCCTCGAGCCCGAGTTCGCATACCAGGCGAAGGAAGCCGGATTCGACATGGCCTACCTTCAATTCGACGGCGTCACCAATGAGGCGAATGCGCACCGGCACATCTCGAACCTGTTCGACGTGCGCTGGAAGGCCATCGAGAACATGCACAAGGCGGGCATCAAGATCACACCCGTCGTCACGATCGTGAACGGGCTCAACAACGACGGCGTCGGCCCCATCGTCGACTTCTGCATGAAGCATCACGACAAGATGGGAGGCCCCGCCTTTCAGCCGGTCTCCTTCACCGGACGCGACGAAGGCATCAGCGACGCGGATCGTCACCGCCAGCGGTACACCACCTCTCACCTGGCCCACGATCTCTCTCGTTACTACGATGGGAAGCTGGATCCGATTCGGGACTGGTTTCCGCTCGGTTCGGGGGGCGCGTTCGCCGCTCTCATCGACCACATGCGCGGACCGGAGACGGAGTTTGGGCAGCTCTCCTGCTCCTGCCACCCGAGCTGCGGCGCGGCGACCTTTCTCGTCTTGAACCGACAGAACGGCGACTGGGCCCCAGTGACGTCGTTCTTCAATGTCGACGCGTTCATGAAGGACATCGATGTCATCGTCGACAGCGGGCGCGGACGCAACCTCTCGATCGCGCAGATAGCCCTGTCGTTCCTGCGCAACTTCGACCAACGCAAGGCCCCCGCGGACTTCACCGCGCTCAGCCTGCTCAAATTGTTCGGGTTGAAGGTCGGCGACTCGAAGGACAAGAGCGAAAAGGGCCCCTCGCAAGTGCAAGGGTGGGAGTTCATGTGGATCGCCAGCATGTGGTTCCAGGACCTATGGACCTACGACTTCCGCCGCACCGAGATGTGCGTGATCCCGTACGCGACGCAGGAGGGAGAGATCTCTTTCTGCGCCTACAATACGGGCTGGGGCTGGCGGCAGATCGTCGAGAACATGCACATGGTGGCGACCACGAAGGACTGGTTCCGGGAGCGCGGCCGCCACAAGATCTACGCCGGAGACAGACCCATCAACCTGCCGAGCACGCTCAAGCATCTCATGCCGGTGGTGGCCGTCGAGAACGGGAACGGCAACGGCTGCGGCAGTCACGACCACGCAGAAGGCGAAACCAAGAAGGCGTGCGGAAGCGGCTGCGGGTGCGGCGGCCAACGCCAGTCGCTCAGCTTTGCGGATCCTGCGGCCGGCGAAGAGAAAGTGATCGCTTCGGTGTGAGTCACGCGGCAGGGACTTCGTCCCGCGCGCCGAGTCCGGCATTCGCGCGATCGAGCTCGAGCTGGAGCTCTTGGTGGGTCTTGTCGTTGAGCACCGCTCGATCGCGCATCGTGAAAAGCGCAGCGGCCTGAGCCTGATACACCGCTCGGCGCACATCGGTCGTGATCTCGAGCCGACGGAGCGCGTCGGCTCGCGCCATCGAGTCTTCGTCCTTCAACGACTCGAGTTGATCCGACATCGCGTCGCGCAGGCGGTACACCGCGACGGGACAACTCTCTTCCGAGCAGAAGGCGTCGAGCCTGGCGATTCCCGCAGAGAGCATCGCCTCGCGCGCGCTCCGAATCTCCGTATCCGTCGGGTCGACGTCCGAGAGTCCGAGCCGGCGAACGAGCGGCCGGATCGTCACTCCCTGGCCGACCAGCGTGACCAAGATCGTCACGAGGGTGCACGCAATGATCTCCGCCCGGCCGGGAAACGGCGCCCCGTCTGCCAGCGTGAGCGGGATCGACAGAGCCGCGGCCAGCGAGACGGCCCCGCGCACGCCGCACCAGGCCCCGAGCGTCACCGCGCGCAGCGGTGGATAGCCTCCCTCGCGCTTCCGCAAGGTCGGTGAAAGTCTCAGCGGGATATAGGCGCCCGGGAACATCCAGACAATGCGAGCCACGACGACGGTCACGCTGACCAGGAGTGCGACGCCCAGGATTCCCGGCGCCGTCTCGATCGTCTGCATGAGGTAGTGAGGTGCTTGGAGCCCGACGTAGAGAAACATCAGGGCGTCGAGCAGAAACGTGAGCTGATCCCACGACGAGTACAGCTCCACGCGGCTCTCCGGAGCGATGTCGTGGATCCGCCACGACGCGACGAAACCGGCGATCACGACCGCAAGAATGCCGGAAGCCCCGGCGAGCTCGGCGAGGAAGTAGGCGGTGTAGGGAGCGACGAGTGAGAATGCGAACAGCACGTTCGTACCGCGCATGAATTGATTGATGCGCGCCGCGAGCAGACCGACGACGGCCCCGATCAAGAGACCGAACCCGGCGATCTTCGCGAAGCGAACGCCGACCGCCCCGATCTCGAACGAGCCGGTCAGCACCACCACGGTGGCCAAGCTCACGCCGAGAAGTCCGGTGGCGTCGTTCACCAGGCTCTCTCCGCCCAAGATCGCGGTGACGCGACGGGGCACGCGCAGGCGTTCGAGCACCGCATGGACCGCGACGGTATCCGTGGGCGAAACGATCGCGCCCAACAGGAAGCATGCGGCCCACGGCAGCGAAGGCATCGCCGCGTGCGCGACCAGGCCGACGACCAGGATCGTGAACGCCACGAGTCCGATGGCGAGCTGGAGGATCGGGCGGAGCCAGCGCCGGAAGTCGATCCAGGACGCATCCCAGGCGTCGGCGTAGAGCAACGGCGGAAGAAAAATGGCGAGGATCACGCCGGGCTCGATCTCGAGCGCGGGAATCGGGAGTCAGCGACCAGACGACGCCGGCCACGGCGAGAAGCACTGGCGCCGGAATCTCGATCCTCCGCGCCAGGAATGAGATCAGCCCGATGACGGCGAGCGCCAGGATGACGGTCGGGAGGATGTGCATGGGGCGGGGAGACTAGCGTGCCAAGAGAGACTCGTCCAAGGGAGGCGTCGGCCAGCTCTCCCCGGACTTGCGACATTGCTCAGCCCGGGCTATGCTCCGACTTACCCCCCGCTACACCCCCATGCGAATCCTCCCCCAGTCAGTACCCACTGGGAATCGCACGACTTATCCGTGCGGCCCATAGTCAACGAGGGCGCTCGCCTGATGTCTCCGTGTCGAGGTCGTCGTCGGCCTTTCTTCGTCTGCCCATTCCTATTCTCGATCCTCATCATTCCCGTTTTCATTCCTGGAACACCGGCGCCGGCACAGGAAGTCGATCCGAATCTGTGGGTGCCCGACGGTCCGGTGTACGCGATCCTGGCGTCGGACAGCACGATCTTCGTCGGCGGGTTGTTCAACTACGTCGGCCCCAAGACGAATGGCGCCGCACTCCTGGACGCCACGGAAGGCCGAGTCACGCCCCCGATCGAGTTGACGGACGGTCGCATCTCCGCGATTGCGTCGGATGGATCGGGGGGCTGGTACATCGGCGGTGCATTCAGCAAGGTCCTCGGAGTTCCCCGATCGAAACTCGCCCACTTGCGCGCCGACGTCTCGGTTTCCGATTGGAACCCCGGCAACGGCCAACTGTGGAATGGAGAGATCCGGGATCTCGCGATCGGCGATGAAGTGGTGTATGCGGCGGGAGATTTCACCGCGATCGGTAGCCTGAGCCGGAATCATCTCGCCGCGGTCGATCGTGCGACGGGCGCGATGACCTCCTGGGATCCGGAAGTCGAAGGGTCCGTCGCGTGCATCGCCATCGACGGCTCGACTGTGTATGCAGGAGGATCGTTCAGCTACGTCAACGGCTTTCCTGGATTGGAGCGCAATCGCCTGGCCGCATTCGATGCGCAGAGCGGAAGCGCGACGCCGTGGAATCCGGGTGCGAGTGCCCTCGTCGAAGTGCTCCTGGTCCACAACGGCGTCCTCTACGCCGGCGGGTCCGGTGCCATCGGATTCGTGGACTTCCTCGCTGCTTTCGATTTGCAAACGGGTGAAACGCTGCCTGGAATGCCCAAATTCAGGGAGGTGGAGTCAGGACACTCGCCGCCCGGGGCACGGACCTCTATGCCGGCGGATCTTTCCGCACTGTCCAAGGCTATGGCCGAGCAGGCATCGCCAAGATCGACATCGCAACGGCCAATGTAACCTCCTGGAGTCCCTATCTCATCGGCGGCGAGTATCCGCTGTACCAAGTGGCCATCCGTGCGATCGCCCTGGGCGACGATGCCTTGTATCTGTCCGGAGACTTCACCCATGTCAGTGGGTACAGGCGCTCCGGGATCGCCGCCGTGGATCTGACCTTCGCCGGGCCGACCCCCTGGGATCCGGCCACTCGCGGGACGGTCGGTGTCGTCCAGGAGATGGGCGATCGCGTTCTCGTGGGAGGCGCGTTTTCCAGCATCGGGGGCGAGTTGTGCGAGAACATTGCGGTGATCGATTCTCGCACCGGCGCCGCCACTCGGCACGAGATGATGAAGACGAACGGTGACGTGCTGACCTTCGCGCTCGCGAGCGACACCTTGTATGTCGGCGGAGATTTTTCGACAGCCGGCGGCGTCACGCGAAACGCAATGGCCGCGTTCGATGTGCATACCGGGGACCTCACCACCTGGGATCCGCATGCCGGCGGGCCGGATCTGGAGATCAAACGTCTGGTCCCCGGCGACGAGGTCATCTACGCGAGCGGCATCTTTTCTTCGATCTCCGAACTCCCGAGGAAGTCTCTTGCTGCGCTGGACCCGGTGACCGGAGAGCCGACTTCGTGGAATCCGAGAGGAAACGGGTACAGTGCAATGGTTCTGGGTGCCCGGGATTCGAGCGTTTACGTATCGGGCAACTTCACGGAAATCGGAGGGGAAGCGCGGAGCGGACTCGCCGCATTGGACATCGTGACTGGGGCCGCGACCCCGTGGAATCCGCACGCGGCGGGGGGAACATCGTTCGGCCTGATTGCGAATGACTTTCTCTATGTCGCTGGAAGCTACGCCGCGATCGGGGGAAGGACGAACGTAGACATCGCACAGCTCGACTACTCCACGGGAACGGCGACCGACTGGTCGCCCCATCTCTCTGCGGAATGGGTCGGCTCCATGGCCATTCTCGATTCCACTCTTTATCTTGGTGGAGAAGGGATTCGATTCGACGGAGATGCCGAAGAAACGTCCGTGCGCTATACATTCTGTTCGCCGTTGGCGACTGATTGGAATCCAGTCCAGCTCCCCACGTCCCCATTTACGGGGTTGCTCTGCTGGCCTCGACGGTTGTTTTCGGAGGGGGCCGCGAGGAATTCACGGCTACAGCGAAGCCTATTTCGCCGCAGCTCCCGCGGACACGAGTCGGCCCATGCCTCCGCCGCCGCTCCCTCCTCCGCCTTCAGGTCCGGCTTTGAGTCTGCGATCACGCCGAATCCCACGTCGCTCTCGTGCCGAGCTGTACTTCTCCATTCCCGCGGACGGCGACGTCGCAGCCTCGGCATTTTCGACATCGCGGGACGGCAAGTGGGAAGTGTGGCAAAAGGGCGCGCCGCTGCCGGAACGCATCACGAATCCTTCGACGCGCGCCATCTCGCAACGTGGAGTCTACGTCGCTCGCCCTCGATACAACGGCGCAGCCGAAACTCGAAAGTTCGTGCTCGTTCAGTAGCTATCGCACCGCATCGATCAGCGCGCGAAAGTACGAAGGCATCTCGTGGCGGGGGTACCAAGCGAGAGCGATCTCCTGGTCCAAGTGCTTCTTGGGACAGAGGTCGACGAGCCGCCCGTCCTCGAGGAGAGGCTTCGCGAAGTCTTCGGCCAGAACGGAGTAGCCAAAGCCTCCGGCGACGAGCTCGGCGAGCGCATCCGGATTGTTCACCAGGTGCCGCTGCCGCCTTCCGCCCGAGAACAGCTCGTGCTCGCGCAGAAATGCGAACGTGGCATCGTCGGTCTCGTCGAAGTCCACGATCCGCTCCACGGCCACGATCTCTTTGGGATCGCGCGCGGCCCAGGCGGCCGGGCCGATCAAGCGGTGTCGCGCCGGTCGGAGTCGCTTGGAGTCGCAGCTCGTTCACCACGTCGTCCTGCCGGAGAACGGCGAGCTGCGCGACCCCGGTCTTCAGGTGATTGAGACCGGAGCCGGTGTCGTCGAGTAAGAAGCCGCAGAGTCACGCCGGGAAAGCCGCGGATCGCCGCCGCCGCTTCGGGAATGATTCGACAGCGCATGAGGCTCGACGGGCCGGTGACGGAGACGCGCACCTCCGCGACAGACTCTCCACGGCGCGCGAACGGGAGGAGCTCGCCTTCCAGCTCTCCCACGCTCTGGCACCAGCGCACCAACGCCTCGCCTTCGGCGGTCACCAGCATTCCCCTTCGGGAGCGCACGAAGAGCGTCGTCCGCAGATCCCGCTCGAGCGCGCGGATTCGCTGGGTCACGCCGGTCTGCGTGAGACCGATCTGGCGGGCGGCGCCGTGCACCGTTCCCTGCTGGACGATGGCCAGGAACGCCTGGATGCCGGGGTGGAGCAAACTCATCGTGATTCATCAATAGAGCAGATCAATGCGTTATGCAAATCGAAAGGCATGCCCTACAAGTGTCGGCCGGGCAACGCGTTCCGCGGGCCCACACGGGAAGGGAGCTTTCGCAGATATGCGTCAGAGCCGTTCGATCGACCCTGGAAAGACCGTCGTGCTGGCCTACAGCGGCGGGCTGGACACGTCCGTGATCCTGGTCTGGCTCATCGAGCAGGGCTACCGGGTCCTGGCCTATCTCGCGAACGTCGGCCAGTCCGAGGACTTGGACGCGGCCGCGCAGAAGGCACGCGCGCTCGGGGCGGCGAAGGTCGTGATCGACGATCTGCGCGAGGAGTTCGTCACCGACTACATCTTTCCCGTGATCAGCGCGAACGCGATGTACGAAGGGCGCTACCTTCTGGGGACGGCGGTGGCGCGCCCGCTCATCGCCAAACGGCAGATCGAGTACGCGCAGCGCGAAGGCGCGCGCTACGTCGCGCATGGTGCCACCGGCAAAGGGAACGACCAAGTTCGCTTCGAGCTGGCGTACTCCGCGTTGGCCCCGGACATCGGGATCATCGCGCCGTGGAAGGATCCGAAGTTTCTCGCCGCGTTTCGCGGGCGCTCGGACATGATTCGTTACGCCGAGGCGAACGGCATCGACATCAAGACGTCGCTCGCCAAGCCGTACAGCGAAGACGAGAATCTTCTCCACGTGAGTCACGAAGCCGGGATCTTGGAGCAGCCCGACCACATTGCGCCGCCCGAGGTCTACTCGCGGACCGTGGCTCCCGAAGACGCGCCCGACGAGCCGGTGCTCGTGCGCATCGATTTCGCGGCGGGAATTCCGGTCGCCGCGACGAACCTCGCGGACGGAATCGAAGTAACCGGCGCACTTCCGTTGTTCATGTTTCTGGACGAGCTTGGATCCGAGCACGGCGTCGGCCGAGTCGACATGGTCGAGAACCGCTTCGTGGGAGTGAAGTCGCGCGGGATCTACGAAACGCCGGGCGGCACGATTCTGCTCGCGGCGCATCGAGACCTCGAAGGCGTGGCCATGGACCGCGAGGTGATGCACCTGCGCGACACGCTCGCCGCGAAGATGGCCGAGCTCGTGTACAACGGCTTCTGGTTCAGTCCCGAAATGGAGTTCCTGATGGCGGCGGTGGTGAAGAGTCAGGAGCGGATCGACGGCCACGTGGTCGTGAAGCTCTATAAAGGTGGAGTGTATCCACTGGCGCGCCACTCCCCGAACTCGCTCTACGACCAGGAGCTTTCCAGCATGGACGTGGCCGGCGGCTTCGACCAGACGCACTCCGAGGGCTTCATTCGGATCAACGCGATCCGGCTCAAGGCGCACCACGCCATTCGGCATCGCAATGTCGATGCCGGAGTGCAGGCCGAGATCGTGGAGGCCGCGTCATGAGTCCGCTCTGGCGCCGGGAGGGACGCCGGATCGTTGGCTGCAAAGCTTCCTCGCCGGGGAAGACCACCAGCTCGATCAGGAGCTGCTCGTGCACGACTGCCGCGCGAGTCTCGCGCACGCACGCATGCTGCAGGGCATCGGCGTTCTCGACGGCGACGAGCTCGCCCAATTGGAACGCGGGCTGGCCGAGATCACGGCGCTCGCCGAACGGGGCGAGTTCGCCGATCACGCCGCAGGACGAGGACGGTCACACCGCGATCGAGAATGCACTCGTCGCGCGCTGCGGCGATGCGGGGCGCAAGATCCACACGGGACGCTCGCGCAACGACCAGGTGCTGACCGCGCTGCGACTCTGGGAGAAGGAGAAGATCGCGGCGCTCTCTGGATGCGGTGGACGCGTACCGGTCGGCGCTCGAGTCGGTGTGCGCGCGGGCTGGAAACGTGGAGCTTCCCGGGTACACGCACATGCAGGCGGCGATGCCGACTTCGGTCAGCGTATGGCTCGGCAGCTTCGCGGCGGCGGCGAAGGACGATCGCGAAATTCTACAACTTGCGCTGCGTCTCGTGGATCAGTGCCCGCTGGGAACGGCGGCCGGTTTCGGCGTGCCGGTGATTCCGATCGACCGCGAACGGGTCGCGCGAGAGTTGGGCTTCGCGCGCGTGCAGGAGAATCCCATGTATGCGCAGCTCAGCCGGGGGCGCATGGAAGCGTTTCTCCTCTCGGCGTGCGCGCAGATCGCCCACGGGCTGAATCGCCTCGCCAGCGACCTGATGCTCTTCACCACGCGCGAGTTCGCATTCGTCGAGTTGCCCGCGTCACTCTGCACCGGCAGCTCCATGATGCCCCAGAAGCGGAACGCCGACGTCCTCGAGCTCGTGCGTGCGACGTTCCATGTGGTGTGCGGCGAAGAGGCGAAGGTTCGCAATCTGACCGCGAGCCTCATCTCCGGGTACAACCGCGACGTGCAGCTCACGAAAGGCCCCTTGTTCGCCGGTGTGGCCGCGACCCTGGACGCGCTTCGCGCCACGACGTTGGTCCTTCAGGGATTGAAGATCGACGAAGACGCCTGCGCCGCTGCGCTCACCGACGAGCTCTACGCCACGGAACGAGCGCTTGCTCTCGTGGCCCAGGGAGTGCCGTTTCGCACCGCCCATCATCGGATTGCCGAGGAAGAGGCCGCGCGGGGTCGGTGAGCATGAGAGCGGGCTTCTCGCGGTTGCCGTCGGTGGTGCGATTGGATCGATCGCACGGTACAAGCTCTCGGGCTATGTCCTGCATCACACGGTGGATTGGCGGTTCCCCGCCGGCACCTTCGTCGTCAACGTCGTTGGATGCTTGCTTGCCGGTGTCTTGGCCGGGCTCGTCGAGCAACACAACCTGTTCTCTGCGAATACGCGCCTCCTGCTCTTCACGGGCGTCCTCGGAGGCTTTACTACATTCTCCGCATTCGGACTCGAGACGATGTTCCTCTTGAAGCGCGGCGACGCACTCGTCGCGGCAGCCAATATTGTGCTCAGTGTCGCCTGCGGCCTCGCGGCACTTTGGCTCGGGATGATGTTGGGCTCTGTGAAGTCCTGATCGAGAAGCGAGAGAGCAGCCACAACCCAGCCTAGGTCCTCGAGTCGCCGCGTACCCCACAGGCGGCGCCGCGCGCGGGGCTACCCGGCCCCGCCGCGCCTGCCCCTTTGCACACCCCATCCGATTTCGACGCTTGAAGGGGCTGAGACACAACTCAGTCCCGTTGGAATCGAGGAAGGAAACGCATGGCCCCCCCGTCGAAATCATTGATCCGCCTGGCTTCGGCTCTCGTCCTTGGAGGCGCGGCCGGCTCGGCAAGTCCCGCCTCGGCCCAGTTCAACATCACACGCTTCACCGTCGACGGCGGCGGGGGGACGCGTTCGACCGGGGGGCCTTTCGGTCTGGGCGGAACGATTGGCCAGCCGGACGCCGGCGTCCACTCCGGGGGGAGCTTCATCCTGCGGGGCGGATTCTGGTTCGGCGGCGCCACGGCGACTGCAGTCGGCGATCTCCCCGGCGACGGCCTTTCGACCTCCGCTCCCGCTCGTCTTCCGAATGTATCCGCCGCGGCCGAATCCGGTCGCCGAGCGGACCACGCTCGCCTTCGACCTTCCCGCGCCGGCGCGAGTTCGCGCGGCGATCTATGACGTTTCCGGACGACTCGTGAACCTCCTGGTGGACGAACCGCTTCCGGCGGGCAAGCACCAACTCGAATGGGCTCGCCGCGACGAGTCCGGCCGGTTGGTTTCCTCGGGCATCTACTTCCTGCTGCTCGAGGCCGGCACGCACCAGTCGCGCGAGAAAGTCGTGGTGGTGCGATGAAGCGGACATTCCCGAGACCGTCTCCGACGATCGCGACGGCGCTGATCCTGGCCGCGCTCGCGGTCGCGCTCCTGCACTCGGAAGTCAGTGCTCAAATACATGTGTTCACGTATCAGGGATCGCTCGACGACGCCGGCAACCAGGCGAACGGCCTGCACGACTTCCGCTTCCGGCTGTTCGACGTCGCGTCGGGTGGAACGCCGATCGGCTCGCAGCTTTGCCTCGACAATGTAAATGTGGTCGACGGTGTCTTCACCGCGCAGCTCGACTTCGGGCAGCAGTTCGTGACTTCGGGCCATCGCTACCTGGAGATCGAGGTGCGCCGCGATACGGGGCTCACCTGCGGGAACTCCTCCGGGTTCGTCGTGATGGCCCCGCGCCAGCGGGTGACGGCCGCACCGTTGGCGAGCCACGCGTTCTCTGCGTTCAGGCTCGACGCGGCGGACGGATCGCCGGTCAGTGCGGTCTACGTGGACGAGGCCGGTCGCGTCGGAATCAACACGACGGCTCCGCAGAACGCACTGCACGTAAACGGCTCCCTGCAGTGGGGTGGCATTGGGCAGACGTTCGCCTATTCCGGAATCGACGGCTCCGGTCTCTTCTTCGAGAACAGGACGAACATGGGGGCAGCGAGCAAAATCCGCCTCCAGACCTCGAAGTCGGGGGATCTGTCCAACTACGCGCAGCTCTTCATCGATCCCTACTCGGGTTTCTCCTTCATGAGCCTCGGCACGGGGAACAACAACGTCGGAATCGGAACGACGACACCGACGGCGAAGCTCGATGTCCGCGGGAGCATCCGACTCGGCTCGAACGGTGAGCTTCTCGCGGCCAGCGGCGTCGAAAACCTACGAATGCTGCGCGGCACGATCGACGGAAACGGATCGACCACTGTCGGAACCGGATTCACTTCGCAGCGCCTCAGCGAAGGGCTATTACCACATTGCGTTCACGACGCCGTTCTCGGGTCTGCCGAGTGTGACCTGCACCGCCGTTCAGCCGTGGGACGAAACCATGCGTTGGGCGACGTGGGACGAGGGATGGCTGACCACGGGCAGCATGCGCGTTTCGATTCACACGGGCTCCACGAGCAACACGGACTCGGATTGGTCGTTCTGCGCGATGGGACCAAGGTAGGAGGCACTCGATGGACCGCACACGATCTGTTGCACTGATCGCGCTTCTCGCAACTCTTGCCGTCGGCCCGGTTCCCCGCGTGAGCGACGACGCCGGGCCCTGGACCCCGACCGCGAACGACGATTGGCAAACGCAGGCGCTCTCCCAGCTCGAGCAGCAGGAGTACTTCGTGTCGCGCCACGAGGACGGCCTCCAGGCGCCGAACCGCGCGCACAACTTGCGCACCTCCTTCCGCACCGGCGGCATCGATGTCGTGCCGCGCGACGTACCTGCGAACGAGACGGCGACGTGGCAGTTCGGCTGGCGGACTTCCAAGTGGGGACGCGAGGGCCAGCTCGCGGCGGTGAGCACGGCCTCGGCGGAGCCTCGCGCGAAAGGAGCGCGCGTCACCTACGCGCACGACGGCCTCGACGAGTGGTACGAGAACAAGACGGAAGGGCTCGAGCAGGGTTTCACGGTCCATGAGCGCCCGGCCGGCGCGGGCGCGCTCCTGATCTCGGGCGAGATCTCGGGCGGCCTGCGCCCTCAGCTCTCGTCCGCCGAGGGTGCGGTCGATCTCGTCGACGAGCACGGGGCATGTGCACTCCGCTACGGAGAGCTCCATGTGTGGGATGCCCGCGGCGAAGAGCTTGAATCTCATCTTGCCGTCGACGGCCTCGAAGTCGCCATCGTGATCGACGACGACGGCGCAGGCTACCCGCTCACGATCGATCCGCTGCTCACATCACCTGCGTGGACCGCGGAGGGCGTTCAGGCAACGGCGAACTTCGGATACTCCGTGGCGACCGCGGGCGACGTGAATGGCGACGGGTTCTCCGACGTGATCGTCGGTGCGTGGAAGTGCGACAACGGCCACACCAACGAAGGGGGTGCGTCCGTCTACCTCGGCTCCCCCAACGGGCTCAGTCTCAATGCGTCCTGGACCGCCGAGGGAGAGCAAGCGAACGCGAACTTCGGAAACTCGGTGGCCTCGGCCGGGGATGTGAACGGCGACGGGTACTCCGACGTGATCGTCGGCGCCATGGGCTATGCGGCGACGGCGAACAACAGGGGCCGCGCGTTCGTGTACCTCGGCTCCGCGTCGGGCCTCGCGGCTAACGCCCGCGTGGACTGCCGACGGCGGACCAGGTTCCGAGCTCGGGCGATCGGTCGCCACCGCTGGCGATGTCAACGGCGACGGCTTCTCCGATGTGATCGTCGGCGCCTGGCAGGCGAACAACGGTCAAGCCGGCGAAGGCCAGGCGTTCGTGTATCACGGGACGCCGACGGGGCTCTCGTCGACGCCGTCGTGGACCGGCGAGAGCAACCAAGCGTTTGCATTCTTCGGCTGCTCCGTGGCGACGGCGGGGGACGTCAACGGCGACGGATTCGCGGACGTGATCGTCGGGGCATGGGCCTACGACAACGGCCATACGGACGAAGGGGGCGCCTTCGTGTATCACGGGTCGGCGGCCGGCCTCGCGCTCACTCCGGCGTGGACCGGCGAAAGCAATCAGGCCAGCGCATCGCTACGGGTGGTCCGTCGCCACTGCGGGCGACATCGATGGCAACGGCTACAGCGACGTCATCGTGGGAGCGATCAGCTATGACGGCGGCCAATTGGACGAAGGACGCGTGTACGTCTATGGCGGGTCTCCATCCGGGCCCCTGTCCCCGTGGCTCATGGAGTTGAATCAGGCGAGCGCGGACTTCGGCATCTCCGTGGCGACCGCGGGAGACGTGAACGGTGACGGATACGCCGACGTGATCGTCGGCGCCGATCTCTATGACGCACGGGCAGACCAACGAGGGCCGTGCGGTCGTCTATCACGGGACGGCGTCGGGTCTCGCAACCGTGCCCGCGTGGACGGCCGAGAGCAATCAAGGCGGCGCGTTCTTCGGCGGGTCCGTCGCTGCGGCGGGCGACGTGAACGGTGACGGTTACTCCGACGTGATCGTCGGCTCCTGGCAGTATGACAACGTACAGAACGACGAGGGGCGCGCGTTCGTCTATCACGGAGCGGCGGGCAGTCTGGCGATTACAGAAGCGTGGACCAGGGAAGGTGGACACGCGGGCGCGCGGTTGGGTGTCTGTGTGGCCAGTGCCGGGGACGTGAACGGGGACGGGTACTCGGATGTCATCGTGGGCGCCGATGGCTACGACAATGGCCAGCAGAGTGAAGGAGCTGCGTTCCTCTACCACGGTTCCGCGCTCGGGCCGAGTCTCCTTCCCAATTGGTTCGCGGAAAGCAATCAGACGAACTCTCGCTTCGGCCGATCGGTGGCGAGCGCTGGCGACGTGAATGGAGACGGCTTCTCGGACGTCATCGTCGGCGCGTACCAATACGACAATGGTCAGCCGGATGAGGGGCGCACGTTCGTCTACCACGGTTCACCGACGGGGCTCGCCACGACACCCGCTTGGATTGCGGAGAGCGATCAGATCGGGGCCGAGTTCGGCTTCTCGGTTGCGACAGCAGGTGACGCGAACGGGGATGGTTACTCGGACATCATCGTCGGTGCGCCGGAATACGACCAGGGGCAGCCCGATGAGGGACGGGCATTCGTCTACCACGGTTCAGCGACGGGGCTCGCGACCTCACCCGCATGGACCGTGGAGAACGACCAGATGGAAGCCTCGTTCGCGAGCTCCGTGTCGACGGCAGGGGACGTGAACGGAGACGGGTACTCCGATGTCATCGTCGGTGCTCCAAGGTGCGACGGTGGTCAGACCAACGAAGGGCGGGCGCGCGTTTACCACGGCTCGGCGGCGGGGCTTGCGACGAGCGCGGCGTGGACAGCGGAAGGCGACCAGGACGCCGCCTTCTTCGGTTCCTCGGTGTCGACGGCGGGAGACGTGAACGGCGACGGATTCTCCGACGTCATCGTCGGCGCCCCCTGATACGACGGCGGCCAGAACAGCGAAGGGCAAGCGCGCGTTTACCACGGCTCGGCGGCAGGGCTCTCGACGATCGCCAATTGGAACGCGGAGAGCGATCAAGACTTTGCTCAATTGGGCGGCTCGGTGTCGACGGCGGGGGACGTGAACGGAGATGGGTTCTCCGACGTCATCGTCGGCGCTACTTACTACTCCAACGGCGAGCTCGAGGAGGGGCGAGCATCCGTCTACCAAGGCTCGGCGTCAGGGCTCTCGACGATCGCCAATTGGAACGCGGAGAGCAATCACGCGAACGCCCACTACGGTGAATCGGCGGCGAGCGCCGGAGACGTGAATGGGGACGGGTTCTCCGACGTCATCGTCGGCGCCTGGTCGTTCAGCGGGGAAGGGCGGGCGTTCGTCTACTACGGCAACGAGGGCGACGGTGTCGACCGCATCGTTCGCCAAGCACGGACCGATGACAGCGCCCCGATCTCGATGCTCGGCACATCCGACTCCGAGACCGGCTTCCTCCTGAAAGTACTCGGGCGCACGCCCGGGGGACGCGGAGAAGTCCGGCTCCAGTACGAAGTGAAGCCGTTCGGGGTCCCCTTCAACGGCTCGGGTCTCGTGACCGGCAACGCGTTCGACACCGGAGTCCCCAATCCCGGAATCGGCAGCGTCGTTTCGCTCTCCGATCTGGCGAGCGGGTTCGTTCACCACACGCTCTACCATTGGCGGCTGCGCATCGTCTCCGACTCGCCGTTCTTCCCGCGCTCGCCGTGGCTCACGCACTCGCGGCAACGGCGCGACCGAGGCCGATCTTCGCACCTTCTCTGTGCTCACTGCGGTCGCGGAGGCGCCGGCGGCGGCAAGCGCGTCGTGGCTCGCGCCGTGCGCGCCGAATCCGTTTACCACGGCGACGCAGGTCGCGCTACGCACTTCCCGAGCGCGGGCCGGTGCGACTCGCGATCTACGACGTGAGGGGTCGCAAGGTCGCCGCGCTCGCGGACGGGATTCACGATGCGGGGGCGTACTCGTCACGCCTGGGACGGCCGCGACGGCGGCGGGGAGCGCGTGCCATCGGGCGTCTACTTTGCGCGCCTGGAGTTCGCCGGACGCGTCGAAGCACGGAAGATCGTGCTCTCGAGGTAATCCGTCGGGAGCCGGTCGAACCTCTTGCACAGCCGAGACGATTTCGACGCTTGGTAGTGGTGTCAGCACATGCGTCCCCGAAGGTTGCGAGCTGTTACTCGAAGGGGTGTTCCTTGAGTCCTATCAGATATCTTATTGCCCTGATCTCCGCCGGCGGATTGGTCGGGACCGCCGACACGTCCGTCCCGGACGCGACCGCATCTCTCGCGACCAGCGAAGACTGGCAGGCGGAAGTCACTTCCCGGCTCGAGCAGCAGGAGTATTTCGTCTCGCGCCACGGGGATGCCCTCCAGGCGCCGAACCGCGCGCACAACTTGCGCACCTCCTTCCGCTCCGGCGGCATCGATGTCGTACCGCGCGACGCGCAGGCGAGCGAGGCAGCGACGTGGCAGTTCGGCTGGCGGACTTCGAAGTGGGGACGCGAAGGGCAGCTCGCGGCGGTGAGCGCCTCCTCGGACGAGCCTCGCGCGGAAGGAGCGCGCGTCACCTACGCGCACGACGGTCTCGACGAGTGGTACGAGAACAAGAAGGAAGGGCTCGAGCAGGGATTCACCGTGCATGAGCGACCGGCCGGCGATGGCGAGCTTCTGATCTCGGGCGAGATCTCGGCGGCTTGCTCCCCGAGCTCTCGTCCGCCGAAGGGCGCGATCGACCTCATCGACGAGCACGGCGCGCGCGCGCTCCGCTACGGCGAGCTCCACGTATGGGATGCACGGCGGCGAAGAGCTGGCATCGCACCTCGCGGTGGACGGTCTCGAAGTCGCCATCGTGATCGATGACGACGGCGCGGACTACCCGCTCACGATCGATCCTTTGCTCACCTCGCCGTCGTGGACCGCGGAAGGCAATCAAGCCACTGCGAACTTCGGGTACTCCGTGGCGACCGCGGGGGACGTGAATGGCGACGGATTCTCCGACGTGATCGTCGGTGCGTGGAAGTTCGACAACGGCCAGACGGACGAGGGGCGCGCCTCCCTCTTTCTCGGCTCTTCCAACGGACTCGGCCTCGCGCCGGCGTGGATGGCAGAGTCCAACCAAGCGAATGCGAACTTCGGCGTCTCAGTGGGATCTGCCGGGGACGTGAACGGCGACGGCTTCTCCGACGTGATCGTCGGCGCAACGGGATTCGCGGCGACGGCGAACAACAAAGGCCGCGCGTTCATGTACCTCGGCTCCGCGTCCGGCCTAGCGGCCACGCCCGCGTGGACTGCCGACGGTGGTCCGGCTTCCGAGCTGCGGGCGATCGGTCGCGACGGCCGGCGACGTCAACGGCGACGGATTCTCCGATGTCATCGTCGGCGCCTGCGCAGGCGACAACGGTCAAGCCGACGAAGGCCAGGCGTTCGTGTATCACGGAACGCAGACGGGGCTCTCGCACGACGCCGTCGTGGACCGGCGAGAGCAACCAAGCGTCTGCGTTTTACGGCTGCTCGGTGGCGACAGCGGGCGACGTCAACGGCGACGGATTCGCCGACGTGATCGTCGGCGCATTCGGCGTACGACAACCCCCTGGCGGACGAAGGGAGCGCCTTCGTGTATCACGGATCGGCGACGGGACTCGCGACTGGCGCCATCATGGACCAGCGAGGGCAACCAAACCGGCGCGTTCTACGGCTGGTCCGTCAACACGGCCGGCGACGTCGACGGCGACGGTTACTGTGATGTCATCGTCGGGGCGCTCACCTACGACAATGGAGAGGCGAACGAAGGACGCGCGTTCGTCTACGGCGGATCTCCAGTCGGACTCGGCAGCCATTCCCGAGGCGGACGCCGAGAGTCGCAATCAGGCGTCTGCCGAGTTCGGGCTTTCCGTCGCGCCTGCCGGAGACGTGAACGGAGACGGATTTGCCGACGTGATCATCGGCTCGGATCACCTACGACGCGGGGCAGACCGACGAGGGTCGGGCGTTCGTCTATCACGGGTCCGCGACGGGCCTCGTCACTGCGCCCGCGTGGACAGGCGAGAGTGATCAGGGCGGCGCCTTCTTCGGCGCATCCGTGGCGACGGCAGGAGACGTCAACGGCGACGGCTACTCCGACGTCATCGTCGGCGCGTACCGTTCGACAACGGACAGACCGACGAAGGGCGCGCGTTCGTCTATCACGGCACTGCGTCGAGCCTCGGCGATTTCAGCCGCGTGGACGAGCGGATGGGCAACAAGCGGGCGCCCAGTTTCGGCAGCTTCCGTGGCGAGCGCGGGAGACGTGAACGGCGACGGCTACTCCGACGTGATCGTCGGCGCCAACGCTACGACAACGGTCAGCTCGGACGAAGGGGCGGGCGTTCGTCTACCACGGCTCGGCGACCGGCCTGAGCCTCATTCCCGACTGGATCGGGGAGAG
Organism: uncultured Gemmatimonadales bacterium; assembly: GCA_963725045.1. Classification (GTDB taxonomy): domain Bacteria; phylum ARS69; class ARS69; order ARS69; family ARS69; genus CAVRWY01. Next base: position 11,822 of record CAVRWY010000013.1, on the reverse strand, counting down.
CAACCAGGAACTCGCCCTCTTTGGCCTTTCGGTGGCCTCCGGCCGGTGACGTGAACGGCGACGGCTACTCGGACATCATCGTCGGAGCATACGACTTCGACGATGGGCAGTCGGACGAGGGACGCGCATTCGTCTACCACGGCTCGGCGGCGGGGCTCGCGACCTCCCCCGCGTGGACCGCGGAGAGCGACCAGGCATCCGCACTTTTCGGCTCCACGGTGTCGACGGCGGGCGACGTGAACGGCGACGGCTACTCCGACGTCATCATCGGAGCGCTCTATTATGACAATGGACAGCAGGGTGAGGGGCGGGCATTCGTCTACCACGGCTCGGCGGGAGGGCTCGCGACCTCCGCCGCGTGGACCGCGGAGAGCAACCAGGCCTCCGCAAGTTTCGGCTCCACGGTGTCGACAGCGGGCGACGTGAACGGAGACGGCTACTCCGACGTCATCATCGGGGCAAGCACCTACGACAATGAGCAGGGACATACTGGAAAGGCGTTCGTCTACCACGGCTCGCCGGCGGGCCTGCAAACCTCGCCGGCTTGGACCGCGCAGGGGGACCAGAATGTCAACCTGTTCGGGTTATCGGTGTCGAGCGCGGGAGATGTGAACGGGGACGGCTTTCTCCGACGTCGTCGTCGGCGCGCCTTCTGGGTCCGTAGGGAAGGCCTTCGCCTACTACGGCTCAGACACCGGGTTGAGTCCCAATCCCGACTGGACCGTGGAAGCCGATCAACAGCAGGCGCGTTTCGGAACGTCCGTCGCCACAGCGGGAGACGTGAACGGCGACGGTTACAGTGACGTGATCATCGGCGCTGACCTTTACACCCATGGACAGGACAACGAAGGGCGAGCGTACGTCTACCTCGGCTCAACGAATGGTTTGATCTTCACTTCCGACTGGATCGCGGAAAGCGAACAGGCGAATGCCTTCTTCGGCCAGTCGGTGGCGAGCGCTGGCGACGTGAACGGCGATGGGTTCTCCGACGTCATCGTCGGCGCCTGGGCGTTCGACGACGGGGAGACGACCGAAGGACGGACGTTTGTCTTCTACGGCAACGGGGGCGACGGGCTCGACCGCATCGCTCGCCAGGCACGGACCGACGACACCGCACCGATCTCGATGCTTGGCACATCCGACTCCGAGACCGCGTTCCTCTGAAAGCGCGCGGGCGCACCGCCGGAGGGCGCGGAGATGTTCGGCTGCAGTACGAGGTGAAGCCGTTCGGGGTGCCCTTCAACGGCATCGGGCCTCGTCACCGGCGACGCGTTCGACACCGGAGTCCCCAATCCCGGAATCGGCAGCGCCGTCTCGCTCTCCGATCTGGCGAGCGGGCTCGTTCACCACACGCTCTACCACTGGCGGCTTCGCATCGTCTCGGACGCGCCGTTCTTCCCGAGCTCGCCGTGGCTCACGCTCGCCGGCAACGCCGCGACCGAGGCGGATCTTCGCACCTTCTCCGCGCTCACAGCGTCGCTGAAGCGCCGGCGGCGGCAGGCGCGTCGTGGCTCGCGCCGTGCGCGCCGAATCCGTTCACCACGGCGACGCAGATCCGCTACGCACTTCCCGAGCGCGGGCCGGTGCGTCTCGCGATCTACGACGTGAGGGGTCGCAAGGTCGCGGCGCTCGCGGACGGGATTCACGACGCGGGGGCATACGCGACCACTTGGGACGGCCGCGATGGCGGCGGGGGGCGCGTGCCATCGGGCGTCTACTTTGCGCGCCTGGAGTGCGCCGGCCGCGTCGAGTCGCGGAAGATCGTCTTCACGCACTGAACCATGTCACTTCACATCCATCGGTCCAGAGGTCGGCTCATGCATTCGAGGGAGAGACTCATGTTCGCTCGGTCGAGAACATCCAGGAAACTGATTGGGGCCGTCGCTCTTTCGTTTGTGCTCGGTTCGAGCGCGCTCTTGCCTCCGGCCGCCCGCGCTCAGAGCACGGCGTTCACCTACCAAGGTGCACTCGACGACGCCGGCGTCCCCACGAACGGCCTGCACGACATCGTCTTCCGGTTGTACGACGCGGTGGCGGGCGGGGCGCAGATCGGCCTGACGCAGTGCGTCGACGACGTGGAAGTCGTCGACGGAGTGTTCACCGCGCAGATCGACTTCGGCCAGCAGTTCGCCACCACCGCCGAGCGCTACCTCGAGATCGAATTGCGTCGCGACACGGGACTCACTTGCGGCGACGGAACGGGCATGGTCGTCCTGGCCCCGCGCCAGTTGCTCACGGCCGCGCCGATGGCGACCCACGCCAAGTCCGCGTTCGCGCTCGACGCGGCGGACGGGTCGCCGGCGAACGCGGTGTTCGTCGACAACGCCGGGAAGGTCGGGCATTGGAACCACGACGCCGGCCATGCAGGTTCATGTCCAAGGCAACGCGCCCGTCATGGTCCTTCAGGACCCAGCGAGCGCGTCGAATCAGGCCGGGTACATCGGGTTTTGGAACAACGTTGTCCGCGGAGACGGGCTGGATGTCGGCTACGGCTTCAGACGGGAAATCCGGACTTCTCCGTGGTGAACGTACTTCACGGGGGGCGACATCAACCTACTTCCCGGGGGGAAACGTCGGTATCGGAACGTCGTCTCCTGCGCGCGAAGCTCGACGTCCGCGGCGACATCAAGCTGGGTCCCTCCGGACAGCTTCCACGCAACGAGCGGCGACGAGAAACTGCGCATCGTGCGCGGCAAAGTCTTCGTCCGAACGGAACGCCAGTAGTCGGGTCAGGATTCACGTCGTCCCGCACCAGCACCGGCGTGTACGTCATCACGTTCACGACCTCATTCCCCAGCACACCGGTTCTCACCGTCTCGGGCTCCGTCGGCGCCACCGGTGGTCCATTCATCGCCCAGACGAACGGCGTCACCACCATCAGTGCGGGGGTGCGGATCACGAACGGAAGTGGGACTTCCGTCGACGACTCCTTCGATTTCATCGCGATCGGGCCGAGGTAGAAATATTTGCCCTCATCGCCGAGGTGCATGAAACTCAATCGCCGAGGAAACCGTAGTGGCCCACAGGTTCCCTGGGGCGCCGCGCTCCCTGCTCGATTCGCGGTGCGATTGCCGATGCACACGAACCGGAGGCGGTGGTGCAGGATCCATTGACCGACGGCACTCAGCGCACGTATGCGCGGCTCGCCGGTTTCATGTTCCTTCTCAACTATGCGGTCAATGTGTTCGGCGTGCTGACGCCCTTGAAGATCAAGGACGTCGCCGATTTCGCGGAGAGAGCTCAGAGAGTCATCGACTCCGAACAGCTCTATCGCAGCGCTCTGACGAGCGCCACGATTGGCTGGGTCACCATCGTGATCCTGGGCTTTGCGCTGTTCGTCGTCCTCGAGCCGGTCAACAAGCGACTGGCTCAGCTCGCGCTCTTCTTCCGGCTGGGGGAAGCGTTCGTCGGCGGTGCGGCCGTCCTTTGGAGTTTTGCGACGCTGCGGCTCTACACCTCGGCCCAAGGTGAGCAGGCCCTGCAAAATGAGCAGCTGCAGGCGCTGATCCGAGTCACCGCGAATGCCACGGACACCGGCTTCTACGTCGCGTGGACGTTCTTTGCTCCGGGCTCCCTTCTCTTCTTCTATTTGTTCTACAAGTCGGGATACATCCCGAGAGCCCTGGCCGCGCTCGGCATGTTCGGTTCGGTGGTGATGCTGCTCGGGAACTTCGGCGCGCTGATTTTCCCGAAGCACGCCGGCACGATGCAGTACGGGTGGGCCCCGATCGGCATTGCCGAGATCACCACCGCCTTCTGGCTCATCATCGCCGGCATCAAGAGTCCGAGCTCAGAGAGCTCATTCCATCGAGCTCCGGATGTCACTGGCTGAACTCGAGTGCAAGAGGACGGCGGCAGCAGTCTAGAGGAAGGTCACCCCACACCCAAGAGCTCTCGCCCTCCGGCCTCGGCGAAGCTCGCTCGCGCCGCCTCGATCGCCGCGTCCATGCGGAGCTTCAACTCGTGCATCTCCGGAACGCCGGCGAGCGGGGCGAGCCAGGGATCCGCGTCGATCATGGCTCGCGGCTGGAAGCCACGCTCCACGGACTCGCGCAGCAGCGACATTGCGAAATCGATCTCCCCGACACGGCATAGATTGCGGACCATGAGGAAGCGCCCCTCCGGGTCCCGAAAGCGCGAGCTCAGCACTGCGCGGCTTGAGGCGATGCACTCTTCGCGGCGCATGGCGTTGGCGTGGCGCCCGGCGTCGATCACGTGGCGCTCGATCCCGGGAAATGCCGACGTATCCACGGCGACGCCGGGAAGCGAGTCCTCGGGCCGGTTCATCGCGAACAGCGCGAGGCGCGTGACGTATCGCAGTTCGTTGTCGTCGTCGTACTCGATCGCGCGATTCCAGTCGCCCATCATGAGATACGTGTAGTGCACGCTGGTCCGCACGCCCGGATCCAGATGGCGGGCGCGGCGGTCGGCGGCGAGCGACGCCCCCAGGAGCCCGCAGAAGCGGCACGTCAGCACGAGCCCGACGAAGAGCTGCGGCTCGTTCGCACGATGCTTGGCCCGCTCGAGCAGACGCACCATCGCTTCCCGCGATCGGCCCAGCTCCTCGACCTCGAGCGCGGTGTAGAGGTTGTGAGCGATCGAGAGATCGGGATCGAGCTCGAAGCTGCGGCGGAAAGCCTGCTGCGCGAGCTGGAAATTCTCCTCGGACCCGTGCTGCGAGAACTTCGCCAGCACGCGGTGCACTCGCCCGAGCATGGCCCATGCGGGTGCCCATCCGGGGTCGAGCTCGACGCACTCGCGGTAAAGCTCGCTCGCCTGTTGGATACCGAGGCGCTTGGTTCCGATCTGGTTCGCACGCAGGTACAGCTCGTAGGCCCTTCCGCTCGACGGCCGCTGCCGTGCGCCTTCGATCGTGGGACTGCGATCTGGTCCCGTCGGGAGCGTGCGCACGATGTCGTTCACGATGTCGTCTTGAAGCTGAAAGATATCGTCGAGCGCTCCTTGCGACGTGTGCGCACGAATCACGTTGCCGGTATGCGCCTGCAGGAGCTGCGAGGTGACGCGCACTTGCGTGCCCGCGCGCAGGATCGTGCCGGCGAGGACGGCGTCGCAGTTGGTGCGCCGGGCGATCTCGGCGACATCCTGCGTGCCGGCGCTCGCGGCTTGCGTGAGCATCGAAGAGCAAACGACGATCGAGCCCGTCGCCGAGAGGGACGCGATGATCGCCTCGGGAAGGCTGGAGCTGAGGAAGTCGATCTCGGGATCGGGACGCAGCAGACGAAACGGCAGAACGGCGAGACGCGTGAAGTGGTCTTCCGCGGTACTCACCTCCACGACCGGCGACGGGTCGTTCTCGTCGAGGTCGTCGAGCATCGCGCGAGCACTCGAATAACGGTCCACGAGCGGGCGCGCCAGTGCGCGACGAATCACGCGCTGCATTCGTGGGATCTCGCCGCTTCCCTGGAGCACCGGAGGGCGGCCGGCGATCGCGTCTTCCATCACTTCTCGAATCGTCGACCCTAGAATTGCGGGGCGCCCCGTCAGCATTTCATAGAGGATGGCGCCGGCGGCGAACACGTCGGAGCGAGGATCGATGCCGTCGCCCGCCCACTGCTCCGGGGACATGTAGCGCGGCGTGCCCACGGCTTGCCCCTCGCGAGTGATCATGGTGATGCGTTCCGGTCATGCCCGTCGGCGGAGGGCGGGAGAGACCGAAGTCGAGCAGCTTGACTCCGTGCGCGGTCAAGACGACGTTCGCCGGCTTGAGATCGCGGTGGACGAGCCCGGCATCGTGGACCGCGCCCAGCGCGCGCAGGATCTCGCGGAGGATGGAGAGCGCATCGCGAAGGGGAAGCGGGCCGCGCTCCAGGATCTGCTCGAGCGACTCCCCGTCGAGGAGCTCCATCGCCAGGAAGAGATCGTCGTCGACCTCGACGACGTCGTAGACCTGGCACACGTTCGGATGGTTCACGGAAGCCGCCGAGCGCGCCTCGCGCCACAATCGCTTGCGCATCCGGTCGTCGGCGCGGTCGGTGTGCATGCGCTTCAAGGCGACGGCGCGTCCCAGCCGCGTATCCCGCGCGACCCAGACCTCGCCCATTCCGCCTTCGCCGAGCCGCCGCTCGACTTCGTAGTGTGCGATTCGCCGTCCGATCATGGGACGGAGAATACCATCATCGGGCAGGGGCGAACCTCTTCCCGAGGCACGCGGTCGCACGCGACAGTTTCCGGAGAATCTGAGACGATCCACCGTGGCATTGCGAATGCGGGATGACCTGGAAGCGGGGGGACGCCGGCATGGGTCGTTTCTGGACGACATCGAGGATCGGCATGAGCCGCGATGGCCAGCGACTGCTGCTGTCGATCGTGTTCGTGCTCTGCGCAGCGACTGCTCACGCCCAGGTCTTCAGCAACAAAGAAGTCGGAGAGAAGGGTCAGGCTCTCGCGGACAGCTTGGAGCAGACGGAGTACCCGTACGCCCTTCCCATCTGGGGCGACAAAGCCACCAAACGCGGCTACAGCCTGCCGTACTCCGCCGGGCTGAGCGTGCAGTACTTCGGACAGAGCTCGGATCTCGTCATCGAAAACCTCATGGTCGGCTTCAACGGCGGAACGATGCAGGACCTGGACGGACTGGTTCGCTTCGACAAGGCGGAGGCGGTCAGCAACGGTCTTTCCCTGCGCCCTGACATCTGGCTGTTTCCGTTTCTCAACGTGTACGCCATTCTCGGGCGTTCGGCGGCGTCCACGGAAGTCGGCTACAGCATCTGGCTTCCGGACTCGAGCGGAAACAACCAGCAGGTGCTCGAGCTCGACAGCAAAGTCGAATTCAGCGCCAACACGTTCGGCTTCGGTCTCACGCCAACGCTCGGTGTCGGCGGAGGATGGGTCGCGCTCGACATGAATTTCACATGGACCGACATTCCGCAGCTCAACGAGCCGGCCTCCGCGTTCGTGTTCGATCCGCGCATCGGCAAGGCATTCCGACTTGGCAGGCAAGACGAGAACATCAATGTTTGGGTGGGCGGATTCCGAATCAAGATCAACACCGGCACTACGGGGTCGATTCCGCTGAGCGACGCACTGCCGATCGAGGAATGGGAGAGCAGCGTGAACAACGCGATGAATGAAACGGCGCGACTCGACGCGGAGATCGAGGCTTGGTGGAACAGCCTCACGCCGGCGGAGCAGGCCAATCCGGTGAACCGGGCGAAGTACGATGCGTCGAAGGCGGCGTTGGCGCGCGCCGGGATCTTCCTGGATTCCGCGAATCACACCATCGATGAGGCGGCGAGCTCCACGGTGGAGTACTCGCTCGACAAGCGCCCCGAGGACATGTGGAACTTCATGGTGGGGAGCCAATACCAGTACAACAAGCATTGGATGATCCGCGCCGAAGTGGGCTTCCTCACCTCACGAACCCATCTCATTGTGGGCACGCAATACCGCTTCGGGTTGTAAAGCAGAAGGCGGCGCGGGAAGTGCGCCCTGGGCGGCCGCGTCAGGACGGAGTCTTCTTCTTCCCCAGATAGATTCTGCCGGTGCCGGTCAAGACGTGCGAATGGATTTCGTCGGGTGAGCCCTCGAGCCGCATGTCGGTGACACCGTACGTGTAGCGTGCGGCGATCGAAAGCACGGGGAAGCGCCACTCGACATCCACCGAAGCTCCCATGTCGAGGCCGGGCAGATCGTCCCCGATGTCGCGCTCGAGAACGTAGTGCAGCCCATCGGGGGAGACGATGTCGTAGCGATCGTTGGCGCCCGTCACGATGCCGAACGAGGGGCCGACGCCGATGCGGAACCCTTCCTCGCGCTGCGGCGCCCACTTCAAGAGCAGCGGAATCTCGACGTAGCCGAGGCTGCGTTCCATGCTCGCCGCGGCCGTCTGGCCGTCGAAGACGGGGTCTCCGGTGAGAACCGGCGCGAGCCCGTCGGCTCCCCGGCCGGCGATCGGAAGCACGGCGCCCGCGAAGTGGAAGTTCTCGGAAAACCTCCAGTCCGCGAAGAGGCCGAAGACGGTGTGTCTAGTTCGATCCGAGTCGGCGAAACCTTCGTAGTCCGAAAAGTTGAGGCCGACTTCGAAGCCCATGTTGAACGTCGGCGTCGAAAGCTTCTCCCCGAAGAGAACGCCGATCAGGACCTGAGCTTGCGAAGGCGCGCTCGGGAACAGCACGGCCATGCCGGCGCAAATGAGTGCCTTGGTCATCGAGCGCATGCGCGGGAGATTACAGGCAAGTCGCTGCACCGGCAGCATCAATGCACAACCGCCCCCGCGGTGGAGCACCAACGGGGGCGGCTTTTGGTGTTCGAGCTTCGCTTTGTGGCGGACGATGACGTCGTCAGCGCAAGCCGGGGACTATCGATATTCGGTCTTGATCCTCCCCCAGGTCGCCTCGCTCGTGGACACGGTTCCGCATGTCGTCACGCAGGAATTGACCATGAGATCTGCGGAAGTGTTTTCGTTTTCCGGTCCGCATCGACCATTGAGGCTCCAGTACGAGCGACTGTCCGGAGCGCTGAGGTCTTCACCGCACACTCCCCAGCCACCGCCGCGGGGCGGACACAACATAATGTAGTAGTCGCTGCCCGCGGGAACGCAGATCGGCGTGGCAAACACGACTTCCCAGACTCCTGCGCCGGTGACCTCGACCGATTCCACGGTCGTGTTGGCGGCGTTGGTCTGCTCCTGCGCGTGAATGTCGACTTGACCGGGCGCAACCCAGAAGTCAGCGAAGAAGCTCGCGCTCTGGACGAGGTAGTCCGACCCGGTATCGGGCGGAGTGAAGCGAACGGTCAAGTACTGATAATCCGTCGAGGAATACCAGCCCAGCGTGGGGCCGTAGTCCAGCGTGTCGTCGGTTCCATCGTCGTAGCGGATCGAAACATCGCAGGGGACGCCGCCCGCGGTTCCCTGTTCCCCAGGAACATGACCTTGGGGAAGGTGCGTCACGTGCGGCCCGACGGCTTCAGCGGCAGGGACGCCGCCCAGGAGTGCGACTGCAGCGAGTCCGAGTAGCAACTTTCGCATTGGGGATCCTCCATCCTGTGAAGGTCGCGTGAGGCTGCCACTTGGTGCGGCGACAGCCGGTGGCATCCCGGACTGTAGGGGAGGCGAATGGTGCGATTCAAGGGCACGGATCCCGGTCACTCCATCGCGTGTTTGCGGCAGAGTTCTTGGAATTGCTGCGGCTACTTCAGAATGTGTCTTCTGTGAGCTAGCGATACTCGGTCTTGATGCTCCCCCAAGACGTCCCGGTGGTGGATACGGTTCCGCATGCCTTCACGCAGGACCAGACCATGAAGTCTGCGGGACTGTTCTCGTTTTCCGGTCCACAAGGACCATTCAGGCTCCAGTACGAGCGATTGTCCGGAGCACTGAAGTCTTCACCGCACACGCCCCAGCCGCCGCCGCGGGGGGGGCACAGCATGATGTAGTAGTCGCTGCCCGCAGGAACGCAGATCGGCGTGGTAAATACGACTTCCCAAATTCCTGCGCCGGTGACCTCGACCGATTCGAAGGTCTGGTTGGCGGCGTTGGTTTGCTCCTGCGCGTGAATGTCGACGCTGCCGGGCGCAACCCAGACGTCAGCAAAGAAGCTCGCGCTCTGGACTTCGTAGCTCGATCCGGTGTCGGGCGGAGTGAAGCGAACGGTCAGATACTGATACTCCGTCGAGGAATACCAGCCCAGCGTGGGGCCATAATCCAAGGTGTCATCAGTTCGATCGTCGTAACGGAGCACAGTCTCGCAGGGGCCGCCGCCTGCAATCCCCTCTTCCCCAGGTACGTAACCCGCGGGAATGTGCGTCATGTGCGGTCCGGCGGATTCAGCGGCAGCGACGTCGCCCAGGAGCGCGACTGCGGCGATTCCGAGTAACAAATGTCGCATGGGGGGATTCTCCATCGGGTGAAGGTCGCGTTGGGCTGCCACTTCGTGGGGGAGACAGCCGGCGGCATCCCGGACTGTAGGGAGGCGCTCGGTGCGATTCAAGGGCAGGGGTCTCCGGTCGCTCCAGTGGGTGCTTGCGGTGGAGATCTTTCGATGGACAAGTTTTCGGAGGATACTCGAGAAATGCAGTCCATCGATCTCATCCGCCACAACTTGGTGACGAGCAGGGACCGCGTCTTGGCTCGCATCGAGGAAATGCGAGAGCACTGTGTCGTATTCCCGACCTCGAGGGGAGGCTGCCACACGCTGTGGGTGCTCGGGCACCTTGCCTACATCGAGAACCTGGTTGTCCATGGGTTCATGCTTGGACAAGGAAACCCGTTGGCGGAGTGGGAAGAGATCTTCGACGGAGCAGACACGAAAGGCGACATCGGACAGTTCCCTCCCTTCGACGACGTCCTTGCCAAATGTCGTGAGGTGCGCGACTCGACGATCGCGCTTCTCGACTCACTTTCCGAGGACGATCTCGACAGGGTGAGCGCGAGCGTACCCGCGGGATTCGAAGACACTTTTGGCACCTACCGCCTTTGCCTGCAGTACGTTGCCGACCACTGGTACATGCATCGCGGGAATCTGGCCGATGCACGGCGGGCGGCCGGACTCGTTCGGATGTGGCTGTAGCGCCGGCCTTCGGCTTGCCCCTGCAGTCCCGTCCCTGTTAGTCTTGGGTCGTCCCGAGGCCAAGGAATATTCGCATTGCCACCGCACGCGGCTCCGCAGCAGCCGAATGCTCGGCTGCACCTTTCGATCGCTGAGCTCGTCTCGGGATTTCTCTTCCTCGCGGCCGCTCTTCCGCTCGCCGCGCACGCGGGAATGCATCACGTCCCCGCCGACTATCCCAGCATTCAGGCCGCACTCGATGCCGCGGCACCCAAGGACACGGTCGAGGTCGCGTGCGGCACTTACTACGAGCACAACCTCACGATGACTGTCGAAGTCGTGGTGCGCAGCGAGACGGGGAGTGCGGACTGCGTTGTGATCGACGCGGGAGGCGCCGGCCCCGTCTTCGTGTGCGTGGGAGAATCGCTCGTCCTGCGAGGACTCACGATTCGAGGCGGGCAGGGGAATCCAGGAATCGCGAACGGCGGAGGCGGACTGCACTGCGAGGAGTCCGTGATCCGCGCGTCGCAGTGTGTGTTCGTCGACAACGCCTCGGAGTTCGGCGGAGGAATCGCCTGCTACGATTCCGACGTGGAGCTCGAGGAGTGCCGCTTCGAGTCGAACGAAGCGACTGCCGCCAACTGGGCGGCGGGCGGCGGCCTCTTTTCGAAGAGCTCATCGCCCGTCTTGAGTCACTGCACGTTCGTCTCCAATACCGCGTTCTCCCAGACGCTTCCCGGAGATGGCGGCGGAGTCTTCTGCGACGCCTCGTACCATGGAGGCGTCGGATTGCACGTTCGAGGAGAACCGCTCCGGAGCCGGCGGAGGCGGCATGTACTCCTACAATACGGATCAGCCGACTCTGACGCGCTGCACCTTCACGAACAACGAGTCGGTCTCCGCCGGAGGAATGTATGTGGAGAGGTCATATCCCACGATCGTCGATTGCAACTTCTCAGGCAACACGGCCGAGACGGGCGGCGCGATGCTCATCGCCGAGTGGTCCGCCCCGCAAATTTCCGGCACCGTCTTCTCGCAGAATCGCGCCATTCCCCATTCGGGCGGTGCGCTCAGCATCTGGCATTCGACGCCGCTCATCGTGGGCTGCCAATTCCTCGACAACACAGCAGGATTGGACGGCGGGGCGATCTTCGCGGGCGGCGTGAGTCATCCCACACTTCAAGAGTGCATCCTCCTACGGAACACGGCCGCGAGCCGGGGCGGCGCGATCCGGGCCTATTTCGCGTTCGCTGTCCACGTCACGGCGTCCACGCTCGCGGAGAATGCGGCGCCTCTCGGGAGTGCGGTGTTCTC